>JADJQX010000008.1:0-1425000 GCA_016712525.1 Myxococcales bacterium | reverse complement strand
GAGCTCTTAGCTGAGCTAGCTCCGAGCTCGAGAGGCGACCGACGTTGGCGCCAAGTATCGGACTTTCCTCGTGATTGAGAAGCGGGGGAGGGGTGGGGCTTCGTGTGCGGGTGGGAGGAGCCGCTCTGCCGAGGGACGTCGTTCCCGCGCGGCGGCTCGAGGCACGGAAGGAGCTCGGCCGCTGTCATCGCGCGGAACGACGCCGAGTTACGGAGGGGCCCGCCCGCGCGCGAAGGCCCACCCCCTCCCTCGCGAGGGTGACGTGGACGTCCCCCTGTCGCGCCGCATCCGAGCTCCGACCGACGTTGGCGCCAAGTGCCTGACTTTCCTCGTGATTCAAAAGCGGGGGAGGGGTGGGGCTTCGTGTGCGGGTGGGAGGAGCCGCTCTGCCGAGGGACGTCGTTCCCGCGCGGCCGCTCGAGGCACGGAAGGAGCTCGGGCCCTGTCATCGCGCGGAACGACGCCGAGGGGCCCACCCGCGCGCGAAGGCCCACCCCCTCCCTCGCGAGGGTGACGTGGCCCTTCCCCCTGTCGCGCCGCCCGACGTTTGCCGAGCTCCGATCGTGCCGAGAGCCCCTCGCGAGGGTGACGTGGCCCTTCCCCCTGTCGCGCCGCCCGACGTTTGCCGAGCTCCGATCGTGCCGAGAGCCACGAGAGCCGACCGACGTTGGTACCGAACCGACCGACGTTGGAGCCAAGTGTCGGACTTTCCCCGTGATCAAAAAGCGGGGGGAGGGGGTGGGGCTTCGTGTGGGGGAGGAGCCGAACCGCCGAGGGACCTCTCCGCGCCTCACACAGGGGCGCCGCTCTTGTCCGTCTCGATGCACGCCCCTGCGAGCGATCGCGCCACCAGGCGCCGCACCTCGGCCCTCGACGGGACTGCTCCGATCAACACCACCCGGTGGTGGACGACCGCGGCCAGCGTGTCGAGCAGGTAGGCCACATCGATCTCGCGCGGAACCTCACCCCGCTCGATGGCCGCTCCGATCCGCGTCTTGGCTCCTCGTCGAGCCTCGACCCGAAACGCCCGAATGAGCTCGGCGAGCTCCGGGTCCCCTCCCTCGGCGTACACCACCCGCACGAGCGCGAGCCCCCTCGGCGTCGCCAGTCGTTTGACGTTCTCCAGCGTGCTCGCCGTAAGGTCGTCGAGCAGATCTCCCGTGTCGGCCACCGGAGGTCTCGCCGCAAGCTCGGCGCTCAGCGCATGCCGCGTCAGCTCCGCTCGCGTCGGCCACCGGCGATAGATCGTGGTCTTCGCGACCCCGGCTCGCGCCGCCACCGCTTCGATCGACAGCGCCCCGTACCCACGGCTCGCCACCTCCTCGAGCGTCGCCTCCATGACCGCCTCGACGACCCTCGCGCTCCTCCCTCCCTCGCGCTTTCGGGGCACCGACGGCCGGTCGGCCTGGGCAACGGGCGAGGCGCTGGTCTTCGTTTCGTCCGACACACGATCCATTTGGGCATGAACGATCAAAAACGCAACGGGGAGTTGCTTTAAGGGTCTCCCGGCGCTACACCCATAACGCTACGTGTCGTAGCCTTAGTGAGGTCCCGTGGCCGCCGTCACATCCGCCGAAGCTCCCGAGCACACCACCTCCCCCGAAGTCGAACGTCCTGTCTCGCCAGGCAAGCCCGCCGCGCGTGGGCGCCCGATCGCGGCGCTCGTCGTCTCGCTGGCCGTGGCCGCGATCGGATACACGTACGTCACACGTCATGGGCGTGAGCGCACGGACGACGCTCAGGTCGACGCCGAGGTGGTCGCCGTCCCCTCGCGCGCCGGCGGCGTCGTCGCCAAGGTGCGCTTCACCGAAAACCAGCGCGTCAAGAAGGGCGACGTGCTCGCCGAGCTCGACGCGGCCCCACAAAAAGCCCGCCTCGCCCAGGCCGAGGCCGCCGTAGCCCAAGCCGAGGCTGCGGCCCGCGCCGCCGACGAAGACGCGAAAATCGCCGAACGAAACGCGCGCGGGCAGAAGTCGATCGCCTCCGCTTCGCTCTCGGGTGCGGCGTACACCGCCACGCAGACCCGCGAGCAGATCGCGGCCGCCGACGCGCGCGTCCTCGCGGCGAAGGCCTCGTTCGACGAGGCGAAGCTCGAGCTCGATCGCATCCAGTCGCTCTTCGACAAAGGCGCGCTCCCGGCCTCTCAGCTCGATCGCGCCAAGTCCGCCCACGAGAACGCCAAGGCCGGCTACGAACAAGCCAAGAGCACCGCCGAGGGCACCCGCGCGAGCGTCGGATCCGCGCAAAGCCGCGTCGCAGAGGCCTCGGCCCGCCTCGAACAGGCGAGCGACGTCGACGCATTCATCGCCCAGGCCCACGCCCGCGCAGAGACGGCGAGAGCCTCGGTGCAGACGGCTCGAGCCGCGCGCGACATCGCCGCACTCGAGCTCTCGTGGACCTCGATCGTCGCTCCTCACGACGGCATCGTCTCGAAGAAGTCGATCTCCGAAGGCCAGATGATCGGCCCTGGCACGAGCGTCGGCATGCTCGTCCCTGACGCGGCCCCTTGGGTCGTAGCGAACTTCAAAGAGACGCAGCTCGGCGCGATGCACGTGGGGCAGCCCGTGACCTTCACGGTCGACGCCTACCCGGGGCGAGAGCTCCGCGGCGAAATCGAGAGCATGAGCGCCGCGACCGGCTCGCGTTTTTCGCTCCTCCCGCCCGACAACGCGAGCGGCAACTACACGAAGGTCGTGCAGCGCATCCCGGTGCGCATCAAGACGTTCGAGGTCCCCGATGGCGTGTCGCTCAGGCCCGGCATGAGCGTCGAGGTCGTGGTCGACGTCCGCAAGTGAGGCCCTCATGAGCGCGGTCGCACTCGCAGGAGCCTCCGATCCGAGCTCGCGTCGGTGGCTCATCGCCATCACCGCGGCGCTCGCGGCCCTGCTCGAGATCGTCGACTCGAGCATCGTGAACGTCGCCCTGACCGACATGCAGAGCTCGCTCGGCGCCACGCTCTCCGAGGTGGGCTGGGTCATCACGAGCTACGCGATCGCCAACGTGATCGTGCTGCCGCTCGCCGCTTGGCTCGGCGATACCTTCGGAAAGAAACGGTATTTCGTCTTTTCGCTGGTGGGCTTCACGCTCTCGTCGGTGATGTGCGGCCTGTCGACCACGTTGCCGATGCTCGTGCTCGCGCGTGTGCTGCAAGGGCTCACGGGGGGCGGCCTCCTCGCGAAGGCCCAGTCGATCCTCTTCGAGACGTTCCCCAAATCCGAGCAGGGCAAGGCGCAGGCGCTGTTCGGCGTCGTGGCCATCGCAGGCCCCGCCATCGGCCCCGTGCTCGGCGGCTACATCGTCACGAACCTCGACTGGCGCTGGATCTTCTACATCAACCTGCCCATCGGCATCTTCGCCGTGTTCATGGCGCTCACGTTCCTCCCGGAGGACGGCGCGCCCCTCGCGAAGAGAGAGACCCGCGTCGACTGGCTCGGCCTCGCGCTCCTCGTCGTGGGCCTCGGCGCCCTCCAGTTCCTCCTCGAAGAAGGGCACAGCCACGGCTGGTTCGACTCCGACGAGATGATCCTGCTCGCCGTGGTGGCCGTCGGCGGCCTCGCGACCTTCGTGTGGCGGCAGCTCACCATCGCGTACCCCGTGGTCGATCTTCGGGTCCTCCGCCACAGATCGCTCGCGGGGGGCGCCGCGTTCTCGATGGTGCTCGGGATGAGCCTCTACGGCGCGCTCTTCGCCGTGCCGATCTTCGCCCAGAGCGTGCTGAAATACACGGCGCAGCAGACGGGCCTCATGCTGCTCCCGGGCGCCCTCGCGAGCGCCTTCATGATGCCGGTCGCGGCCAAGCTCGCGCAGAAGCTCGATCCTCGCATGCTCATCGCGGCGGGCGCGCTCGGCCTCGTCGGTGCCATCCTCATGCTCGGAAACCTGAGCCCGCTCTCGTCGGCCGACGACCTCCAGGTCGCCCTCGTGCTCCGTGGCGCCGCCACCGTCTTCATGTTCCTCCCGCTCAGCCTCGCGACGATCGGCCCGCTCCCCAAGGCGGACATGCCCGCGGCCACCGGTATCTTCAACCTCACGCGGCAGCTCGGTGGCAGCATCGGCATCGCGCTCATGACCTCCGTGCTCTCGACTCGCCAGGTGCACCACACGGCGCGCCTGTCCGAGGCCGTGTCTTCCGGGAATCCGCTCGCGACGGGCCGCCTCGAGGGGATCGCGCAGATGCTCACGGCCAAGGGCATGGCGGCCGACAAGGCCAAGGCCGCGGCGCTCGCCATGGTCGAGGGGCAGGTGCGCCTCCAGTCGGCGGTCCTCAGCTTCAACGACTGCTTCTACGTGGCCGCGCTCATCGTGCTCGTGTGCCTCCCTCTCGTGCTCTTGCTCGGCAAGCCCGCGAAGGGCGCCCAGGTCGACGCGGGGCACTGAGCGCCCGGGGAAGCAACGATGGACGCGCCCCGGCGGTCACGGGCATGCGCCGTGCGGCGAGCGCGCCCCCTGATCACCGTGTCGCGCGGACGTCGTCGTCCCGTCACGGGGCCAGCCGGAGACGAACGGAATCGCTGAATATCGGCGCGGCATACGCCTTGCTCCGCCGCCCAGCATGAAGGACCTTCGCTTGACCATCGCGCTCGGCACGTTGGCTTTGTTGCTCGGATGCACCTCGAACGAAGAGAACGTGGGTCGAGGTTGCGACGTGGAGCCGAGCTCGCTCGTCTCGGAGGCCGTGTGTGGAGGCGTCGCGAACGGGCCCATCGCGGTCGACGGAGTGGCGACGATCGTCGCGTCGTCCGTCGCGACGACGAAAGACGTCCGCGTCGCGATCACCGTGGACAAGCCCGAAATCCTGCGCGTCGTGGAGACGACCGCTCTCTCGGACGAATGCCGCCGGGCCACGGTCCGGGTTCGCGCGCTCGCGGAAGGGAAGGCCACGGTCCGGTTCGTCGGCGCGGACGGCACCACGGTGGACCTCCCCGTCGAGGTCCTCCCGCCACGACGCCTCGAGGTCTCTCCCTACCTCGCTGCGCTCGCCTCCCAGGTGGACCTCCCGACCGAAGGCGACCGGAAGCCGGAGGCCCCTGGGAAGACGACCGTCCTTCGCCAGGTCGAAGGGGGCCGGGCGACGTGGCAAACGAAGCTCTTCGCCGCGGACGGGCGAGAGCTCCGTGGCCGCGCCGGGGTCACCTATACGATCCCGGCCGGAGTCACGGCCGAGCCCGTCGCCGAGACGACCGATCTCGAGCTCGTCGAGCTCTCGGCTTCGGCCAAGGTGGCGGGAGAGCTCGAGGCGCGCGCCGGCCAAGCCTCCCTGGTCCTCCCGATGCAGGTGGTCGGGCCGGATGCCGTCGCCGGAATCGAGATCTTCTCCCAGGCCGACGAGCCGAACCCGCCGTCGAAGACCGCGGACAAGGAGCAGCGCTTCTACGTGTACGTGCAGGCCAAGGACGGAGAGGGCGCCATCCTCCATGGCGCTCCGTTCGACCTCGTTCTCGGCGGCAAACCGATCGGGCCGGGCGGAGAGCTGCTCACGTACGCTCACACCCGGAGCGGTGGGCTCCGGCCCCTCGTCGCGACCGTGAAGGGCAGCCCCGCGCGCGCCGAGGTCTCCCTCCGCACGGCGGCCGAGCCTGCGCCGAGCCGCTCTGCCGGGCACGAGCTCGCCGGCTGCTCGATTTCGGGTCGCGGCCTGTCGGCGGGCGGATGGCCACTCGCCGTGTCGGCCGTCGTGCTCTCGTGGCTCCGAGGGCGGCGTCGACGAGCGGCGTGACGGTAGACGCGTAGCCTCGTGCCGGGCCATGATGCGCGCATGGTCGAAAGTGCGTACGCCACGAGCCGCTACCGTCCCCTCGAGATCGCCCACGAGTACGGGCCCAACGTGCACCTGCTCGACGATCCGCTCGCGTGGACGCAGCTCGCCCGCCTCTGCGCGCGCGACACCGTCCAGCCCGAGGTCGGGCGGCTCGTGCGCACGCTCTACGAGAAGCTCTCCGAGGTGATGGTCGCGGCCGAGTTCCCGCGCGAGCGTGTGGCCGTGCCCACGCGCATGGTGATCAAAGCGCCCGAGGCCGTCTACCGCGGGCTCGCGATCGATCCCAACACGCAGGTGGTCACGATCGGCATCGCGCGCGCGGGCACCATGCCCTCGCAGGTCGTCTACGAGCTCTTGAACGAGGTCCTCGATCCCGCGGGGGTCCGGCAAGACCACCTCTTCATGTCCCGCGCGACCGACGCCGACGGGAAGGTGGTCGGCGCCACCTGGCACGACGCGAAGATCGGCCGCGACGTCGAGGACCGCATCTTGGTGTTCCCCGACCCGATGGGGGCCACGGGCTCTTCGCTCAACAGCGCGCTCACGCACTACAAAACGCGGCTCGAGGGCAAGCCCAAGAAGTGCATCACGATGCACCTCATCGTCACGCCCGAGTACATTCGCAACGTGCTCGACAAGCACCCCGACACGGTGATCTACGCGCTCCGCCTCGACCGCGGCCTCTCCCCGGCCGACGTGCTCGCTACCACGCCCGGCAAACGCTGGAGCGAAGAGCGCGGCCTCGACGAGCACCAGTACATCGTGCCCGGGGCAGGCGGCGTCGGAGAGATCCTCAACAACGCTTGGGTGTAGTCTGCATGTGGACCGGCGCCCGCTCGACGGCGCCGGGCTCGCGATCGCCGCGACGTGCCGAGCGCGTGCGGCATCGTAAGCTCGAGGTTCGTCACGCTCCTGAACGGGCGTGCGGCCCATCGTGAGCCTCTCGGCTACAAAAAGTCCTTCAATTCCAAGGGCTTGACGAACGGCCGAGGTGCCCGCAAAAACCATTGCGCAGTGCACCAGGTTTGGTGTTCGCGTTGCGGCAAAACCTAGGTATAAACGCGGGCCCAGAGCTGCGGCCGCGGCTCGATTGACGACTCTGTAAGCCCCGTCCCCGAAAAGCACCGTTAGCCCCCCGTGGAGGCCACCGTGACCGAGAAGGTAGAGATCAAGATCAAGGATGCGACGTTCGAGGCCCCGGTCGTCACCGGGAGCGAGAACGAGCGCGCGATCGACATCGGGAACCTGCGCGCCAAGACGGGCCTCGTCACCATCGACCCGGCGTTCATGAACACCGCGTCGACGAAGAGCGCCATCACCTTCCTCGACGGCGAGCAGGGCATCTTGCGCTACCGCGGCTACCCGATCGAGCAGCTCGCCGAGCACTGCGAGTTCATCGAGGTGGCGTACCTGCTCATCTTCGGCGACCTGCCGAACGAGAAGGAGCTCTCGCGCTGGCGCACGCTCCTCACGCGCCACTCGCTCATCCACGAGGACATGAAGCACTTCTTCGACGGCTTCCCGTCGACGGCCCACCCGATGGCGGTGCTCTCCTCGATGGTCTGCTCGCTCTCGACGTACTACCCCGAAGAGGTCGACTTCGCGAACAAGGAGCAGCTCGAGATCACGTACGCGCGCCTCATCTCGAAGATCCGCACGATCGCGGCGTTCGCGTACAAAAAGTCGATCGGCCAGCCGTTCGTCTACCCGCGCAACGATCTCAAGTACTGCGCGAACTTCCTCAACATGATGTTCAGCGTGCCGGCCGAGCCCTACACGGTCGACCCGGAGATCGAGAAGGTCATGAACCTCCTCCTCATCCTGCACGCCGACCACGAGCAGAACTGCTCGACGTCCACGGTGCGCCTCGTCGGCAGCTCGCGCGCGAACATCTTCGCGAGCATGGCCGCCGGCATCCTCGCCCTCTGGGGCCCGCTCCACGGCGGCGCCAACCAAGAGGTCATCGAGATGCTCGAGGCCATCCAGAAGGACGGCGGCGACGTCACCAAGTACGTCGCCCTCGCGAAGGACAAGAACTCGTCCTTCCGCCTCATGGGCTTCGGCCACCGCGTCTACAAGAACTTCGACCCGCGCGCGAAGATCATCAAGGCCGCGGCCGACAAGGTGCTCTCGTCGCTCGGCGTGCACGACCCGCTGCTCGACATCGCGAAGCAGCTCGAAGAGGCGGCCCTCAAGGACCCGTACTTCGTCGAGCGGAAGCTCTACCCGAACGTCGACTTCTACTCGGGCATCATCTACCGCGCGCTCGGCTTCCCCACGAACATGTTCACCGTGCTCTTCGCCCTCGGCCGCCTGCCGGGCTGGGTGTCGCACTGGAAAGAGATGATGGAAGACACGAGCACCAAGATCGGCCGCCCGCGCCAGATCTACACGGGCGCCACGGCGCGCGACTTCGTGCCGCTCGAGAAGCGCCCCTGAGCGACGCCTCGCGCTCGTGTATGTCGGAAGGCCGCCCCACCCAGGGTGGCCTTTCGGCCTTTGTGGCGCCACGCAAGCGCTCGACACCATTATTCATTCTCGCCGTGGGGACGCACCACGTTCCAGGCGCGCCCGTTTCGTGAAAGCCTGGGGGCACGATGAAGCTCTCTCGCCTGTCGTTCGTGCTCCTCGCCTCGTCTCTCACGGTCGCCGCGTGCACCAAATCCGAACCGGAGGGGCAGAAGCCCGCCGCGAGCGCCGCACCACAGGCGTCCACGGCGTCGGCACCGCAAGCGTCTGCGAGCGCGAAGGCACAGGCCTCCGCCGCGCCCCAGGCGAGCTCCTCCGCCGCTCCAAAGGGGAAGACGGCCATCTCGAAGGAGACCGCGAAGGCCTACACCGAGGCCCTCAAGAAAGGGCGCGCGGCGACGCTCGCGAAGAAATACGACGAGGCCATCGCGGCCTTCGACGCGGCGCTCAAGGCCCTCCCCGGCGACGCGCGCGCCCTCTCGGAGCGAGGGTACGCGAAGCTCCTCGCCGGAAAGCTCGAAGACGCGCGCAAGGATCTGCGTGAGGCCGAGGCGTCGACCAAGGACCCGAAGCTGCTCGGGCAGATCCACTACAACCACGGGCTCGTCGCCGAGAAGCTCGGGCACGCCGAGGAGGCCAAGGCGTCGTTCGCCAAGTCGAACGTGCTCGCGCCCACCAAGGCCGCGGCCACCAAGGCGGGCACGTCGACCTGCGTGGCCGACGTCGAGACCCAGAACACCCGCGCGAAGCTCGCGAAAGACTTCCAGGCGATGTTCGACGCGCTGAAGACCGAGGCGAAGGACCAGACCAAGGTCGGCTCGAACGACGAGGCGAAGACCGGGCTCTTCGCGCGCATCCCCAAGGAGGCCCAAGACTTCGTCGTGGCGTACCAAGCGGGCGGCGAGGACGGCGGCGGCGCGTGGGAGATTCACCCCTACCTGAAGACGCCGGACGGGCTCCTCTTCGGCGTCGACACGGTGTCTACGTATTACGACTTCCCGTGCGGCGGGGACATCTCGGTGACGACGAGCGAGTCGTCCGGGCTCAGGCTCGTCAAGGTCGTGCACGCCGCGGGCATGCGCGTCCCCGTGTGCGAGGCGGACGGCGGCGAGCTCACCGAGTGCGGCGAGAACGACACGCCGGTGTCGTCGGCCTGCAGCACGGACGATCCCAGCGTCACGTACGTGGTGTTCGACGCGGCCAAGAAGCGCATCGTGGCCACGGTGGGCTACACCGACGACGGCAAGGGCCCCAAGGTCACCATCGACGGCCGCAAGCTCCACGTCGACGGCGCGGGCTGCGCGGTCGCCCAAGACCTCTGAGCCGCGGCGACATATCCCGGGAAAAACGCGCCCACTCGCGGTAGGGTGGGCGCGTGACCGCTCCTTCTACGCCTCGCCCTCGCATCCTCACCGGTGACACGCCCACGGGCCGCCTCCACATCGGCCACTGGGTCGGGTCGCTCGAGAACCGCGTTCGCCTGCAAGACGACTACGAGTGTTTCTTCTTGCTCGCGAACATGCACGCCTTCACGACGCGCGCCGATCGCCCCGACGACATCCGCAGGGACACGCTCGAGATCGCGAAGGACTGGCTCGCCGCGGGCATCGATCCAGAGCGCTCGACGCTCGTCTTGCAGACCGAGATCCCCGCGATCGCCGAGCTCTCGTGGTACTTCGCGATGCTGCTCCCGTTCAACCGGGTCATGCGAAACCCCACGCTCAAGACCGAGATCGAGCTCAAGGATCTCGGCGATCGGTACAGCTTCGGCTTCCCGCTCTACGCGGTCGGTCAGTGCGCCGACATCCTCGCGTTCCGCCCCGAGCTCATCCCGGTCGGCGAGGATCAGGTCGCGCACATCGAGATGTGCCGCGAGGTCGCGCGCAGGTTCAACTGGACGTACACGAAGGTCGCGCCCGAGATGCCCGACGAGGAGCACCTCCCGAACGGCGGCGTCTTCGGCATCCCGCAGGCGCTCGTGGGGCGCATCGGCCGCCTCCCCGGCACCGACGGGAAGAACAAAATGTCGAAGAGCCTCGGCAACGTCATCTACCTGACCGACTCCACCAAAGAGGTCAAAAAGAAGCTCGGGCAGCTCTACACGGGCCGCCAGTCGATGACCGAGCCGGGCGACATCACGAACGCCCTCTTCACCTACGTGCGCGCGTTCATCAAGGACGAAGCCAAGGTGAAGGAGCTCGAGGACCGCTACTCGCGCGGCGACAACATCGGCGACGGCCACGTCAAAGCCGACATCGCCGCCGCCCTCGAGGAGACGCTCGCCCCCATGCGTGAGCGGAGGGCCGCGCTCGAGGGCGAGAAGGGCGACGCGCGCGTGCTCGAGATCCTGCGCGCGCACACCGACCGCGCGAACCGCGTGGCCGAAGAGACGCTCTACTTGGCGAAGCAGGCCATGCGCCTCGACTACGGCCTGCGCGACCTCCGCATGCGCCCCTGACGGCACGCGCCCGATGCCCCTCGGGGCGAGGGTCTTTTCCATTCCAGGCGCCTGGAAAAAATTTCCAGGCGCCTGGAATGACGAGGGCGAGGGGCCCGAAACCCTATGAAAAAAGCCTCGCCGTGAGACGAGGCTTTTTTCGTTTTCGGCGGAGGTCCGCGCGGCTCGATTTTTCGGGTCAGTCGACGTCGGTCTTGGTGCGGCGCTCGAAGTACTCGCGGAGGCCGATGAAGTAGGTGCGGAAGCCGAGGGCCTTCATCTCTTCGTAGGCCGCCTTCGGCGCCACCTTCTGGTTCTCGACGCGGTGGAGTCCGACGACGAGCCCGGTGCGATCCCGCCCGTGGCGGCAGTGCACGTACGTGAGGTTCGAGGGCGAGGCCTTCGCGAGCTGGGTCATCGCGGCCGTCATCTGGTCGTCGAAGCGCTGGCTCACCGCCGGCTCGAACGCGCTCATGGGGAAGCGCACCACGGGGATGCCCGCGGCCTTCGCGTCGCGCAGCTCTTGGGCGATGACGCCGGGCGTCGCCTCGATGTAGTCGGCGATCTCGAGGTCGACGATGACCTTCACGCCGCGGCGCTTGAGCTCCTGGATGCCCGCCGTGTTCGGGTGACCGCCGCGGAGCAGGCCCGGCGAGACTTCGCGGAAGTTCGGGAGCGGCTCCTGAGCCTTGAGGGCGGAGTCGTCCTCGGCGGTGACCGCGGCGTCTTCTTCCGAAGGCTCGGTCGTGTCGGCGGCGCAGCCGGCCGCGAGGAGGGGGAGAGCAACGAGGAGGGGCGAGAGCCATCGAGCAGTCATGCCGAGCCCTTAAGCATCGGCCGTGCCACGCTCGAGCTGCCTCGAACCTCGGGGTTTTTCGCAGCAGTTCCGGAAAGATGCCGAAACGCAGGATCCACCTGAGCCGGACCGGATCCGTCCGCCAAGCAGCGTGGGAGGGCCTCTCCCCGGGGAGAGGACGGAACGTGTCCTGCGCTCGGGGAGGCTCAGACGAGGTGCTTCTCCGCCTCGCGGACGGAGAGCTTGGCCATGCGATCGCGGTGCGCCTCGAGGTAACGACGGACCCAGGCCTCGTCGGTCTTCGCGTACTCGCGGAGCGCCCACCCGATCGCCTTGGCGAGGAAAAATTCGCGGTCTCCGAGAGAGGGGGCGAGCGCGTCCTCGAGGAGCTTCGTGTCGGTCCGGGCCTTCGCGTGGAGCTGCGCCAAGACAGCGCTCCGCCGTAGCCAGATGTCGTCCTCACGGGCCCACGCGCGCACGACCTTGGCGGCCTCGCGCGGGTGCGTCACGAGCAGCGGGCCGAGGGTCTTCGGGGCGGCCCAGTCGACGAGATCCCACCACGCGCCGGTCACCACCACGTGCCGGAGGAGCGGCACGACGCTCGGGGTGCGCACCTTCTTGGCGCGCGTGCAGGTGAGCAGCTCGAGCGCGGCGTACCTCTCTTCGCGCACGCGGGCGCCGTCCCAGATGGCGCGCACGTCGGCGAAGAAGCGGGCCTCGTCGTCGAACGGGCGACGCGAAGGCGTGCCCTCGGGGTACCTCGCGAAGACCTCTTTGAAGAGGCGCTTCGCCTCGGGCATGCCTACGCCCGCGTACGGCATGGACGACTTCATGTAGGCGCGCATCTGCGCGGCGCGCTCGGGATCCGCGCGCTCTTCGAGCCCTCGCCGCACCTCGGCGAGCCATGGGTGCACCTTCGTCATGGTCACCCGAGGATGAGCCTGAGCCAGTCGTCGTAGTGGAGCAAGATGTGCTCCCCGAAGAAGAGGTACTCGAACCAGCCGAGCACGAGGAACGGGCCGAACGCGAGCGCCGACTGGAGCACGTCGCCCTCGCCCTTCTCGTCGACGTCGTTCAGGAGGTCTTCTTCGAGGAGCTTCTTGGCCTCTTCGTCGCCCTCGTCGGCGAGCTTCTTCAGCTCACGCCGCTCCTCGAGCACGCCCTCGGGCAGGGGCCAGCTTGATGCCGAAGAGGCGCATGCCGAGCGCCGCGACCGAGCCCTGGATCGACCCCGCGAGCAGCACGAAGCACGCGCCCCGGTAGCCGAACCACGCGCCGGCGAGCATGAGGAGCTTCCAGTCGCCCATGCCGAGGCCGCTCCGACCGCGAATGGCCTTGTAGAGGCGATCGAAGCCCGCGAGCACCACGAACGAGCCTATCCCGCTCGCGAGCGAGTCGACGAGGGACATGCCGCGCAGCGTGGACGTGGCCGCCCCGATGATGGCCCCGCCGATGGAGATCGAGTCGGGGATGTACATGAAGTCGAGGTCGATGAAGGTGGCCGCGACGAGCGCCATCGCCACCGCGAACGTGGCGCCGTAGACCGCGAGCGCGCGCGGGAGCTCCCACTCGCCCGAATGCTGCAAGATGCATGTTTCGGTGAGGGCCAGGCCGATGCCGAGGCCGAGCGCCTCGACGAGCGGGTAGCGCGGGCTCACCTTCGCGCCGCAGCAGCCGGCCTTGCCGCCCATGAGGAACCACGAGACGAGCGGCAGGTTGTTCCACGGGCGAATGGGCCTCTTGCACGCGCGGCAGCGCGACGGGGGCGACACGACCGACAGCTCGCGCGGCACGCGGTAGATGACCACGTTGAGGAAGCTGCCCCACACGAGCCCGAAGAGCGCGCCGAAGAGGCGGAAGAACCACGGGGGCAGGGTGGCGATGGGCATACGACCCGAGACGATACCAGAAGCGTGGGCGAGGCTAGGTGCCCGCGCGCGACTCGGCCCTCGCGACGGAGGTGGCCGGTTCGACGCCAGCAGCCTCGGGCTGCTATGCTGTGCGCTATGACCGCGGCGGAGAGGCGCGCCACGTACGAGGACATCCTCGGCCTCCCGGAGCACGTACGGGGGCAGCTCGTGGCGGGGGTTCTCCATGCGCAGCCTCGCCCGAGCGCTTCGCATGCGCGCGTGAGCTCGCGGCTCGGGATGACGCTCGGCGGGCCGTTCGACATGGGCAGCGGGGGAGGTGAGGGGGGATGGATTCTCCTCTTCGAGCCGGAGCTCCACCTCCGGGGGCGACGTGCTCGTCCCCGATCTCGCGGGGTGGCGTCGGACGACCATGCCCGAGCTGCCTGAGGTCGCGTACTTCACGGTGGCGCCCGACTGGATCTGCGAGGTCCTCTCGGCGGCCACCGCGCGCCTCGATCGCGGAAAGAAGCTCGAGGCCTACGCGCGCGAGGGCGTGCCTGTCGTGTGGCTCGTCGACCCGGAGTCGAAGACGCTCGAGATCTTCACGCTCGAGGCGCGGACGAGCCTCGGGCCGCGGTACGTGCTCGCGGCTGTCCATGGAGGGGACGACATCGTCCACGCAGAGCCGGTCGCGTCGTTCGCGCTCCGGCTCGCGGGCCTTTGGGAGAGGTGAGCGCGCCCGCGATCACTCGTCGGCGGTGAGGAAGCGCTTCGCGTCGTTCGGGGCGGGGGGGCCGCTGAAGAACTCGCGGCTCGTGAGGCGCGGCGAGGGCGTCGCGGTTCGTTTGTCGACCACGAGGCCGAGGCGCGGCCGCGCTTCTCGACCTTCACGCTGCCGTCTTTCAGGCCCTGCTTCGCGCGGAGCTCGATCGACTTGTACATGAGCGTCGGGTCCCAGCCGTTCAGGCGGAGGTGCGGCTCGGTGGGGAGGCCCAGCCGCGACCGAGCGTGAAGAGCCGCGCGACCGAGACCTCGTTGCCCGGGTTCGTGGTGCCGCCGATGAGCGTCATGGGGATGCGCACGTCGAACTTCCACTCTTGGCCCATGTACGGCTCCATGAGGCCCGCGAGCCGCAGGAACGACATGCCGAACGCCGAGCAGCCCGAGCCCTCCTGGTAGAGCGGGCGCACGAAGCCGTACTCGTCCTCCACGTCGCGTTTGTCGTACTCCTTCACGTAGTCGAGCAGCGCGTGGCAGGCCTCGCCCGAGATGCCGTAGCGAATCGTGCCGATGCGGCCCGACGCGTAGCGATCCTTCAGCGTGGCGTCGAGCTCCGCTTCGGTCTCGAGGGCGCCGGGCACGGTGCGGAAGAGCACGCCGAGGCCGGCCTTCTCTTTGAGCACCATGGTGCGGAACTCGTCGCCCGTGGACGTCTGCCCGACCTGGCGCGAGGTGGCGGGCTTGCCGGCGATGGCGCCGCAGTCGACGCGCACGAACACGTGGCCGATGGCGCGCGAGAAGCCGAAGCCCTCGTTGATGAGAGTGCGCCGCGCGAGGCCTCCGGGGCTCTTCCAGCTCAGGCTCACG
This sequence comes from Myxococcales bacterium, assembly GCA_016712525.1. Lineage (NCBI taxonomy): Bacteria > Pseudomonadati > Myxococcota > Myxococcia > Myxococcales > Myxococcales bacterium. The sequence continues at coordinate 1,410,103 of JADJQX010000008.1, read as the reverse complement.
AGCTTGGGCGCCGGGATCGCGAAGAGGGTGAGCTCGTGGTCGAAGGTGCGCTCGGGCTCCTTGGCGCGGGTGAGCTCGGCGTCGGTCGCCTCGAGGGGCGTGAAGCTCTCTTCTTCGCTGCGGAGCTCTTCCTCGCTGACCTGGCCGCCGCCGTCGTCGGGCTCGCCCGTCTCCGCAGAGCAGCCCCCGAGCAGGGGAGAGACGGCGAGGGCCCCGAAGAGCGACACGCCAAGCACAGAACGGACGAGACGAGAACCAAGCCGCATGTCGAGCCTCCGAGGAAGCTCTCAGAATACGGGGAGCGCACGCGCTGGCTACGTCTTTCGGGCGTCTCGGTCGGGGCGCGACGTGCCCTCGGGGCGCGAGCTCCGAAGGATCGGCGCTTCGTGTGTGGATCCCCGATGGCCCAGCGCTCACGCCACCTCGGGGAAGGGCCCTCGCCGGTGCGGGAAGAGGCCCGCACGTGCCGAAGACGACCGAGGACGAAAGTGGTCCTCCGTCGGGATGGATCGGCGCTTTCTCCCTTGAATGGAGGAGGGTTGCGGCTATACCACGCGCTCGCACACGGCCTGTGGGGCGGGAGGCAAAAGTATGGTTTCACGTAGCAAATTCTTCGGTGTTTTCGCGGTGTTGACTGGGATCGTGGGCTCGCTCCAGGCGTGCTCCGAGGCCGTCGTCGTCGTCGAAGAAGAGAGCGACGGCGGCACGATCACGTCCGTCGACGCGAGCACCGATCGCAACGTGCCCCCCACGAAAGACGCGGGCCGTGACTCGGCCACTCCGGCCGACGCGAGCCGCCCCGACAGCGCGGTGCCCGTCGACGCGGGTGGGGACGCGGCCTCGGGCGATCGCCCCGGCGACCCGTTCGATCCGCTCGCGCCGAAGCCCGGCGACCCGTGCCCCACCGGCGTGCAGGTGAACGGCACGATCGACCGCCGCTGCGGCAAGTGCGGCACCCAGCGCGCCCTTTGCGACGTGGGGCGCGTCGTCGGGGCGTACGGCGCGTGCTCGAACGAGCGCACCGAGCCACCGCGTGCCTCCCCGGAGAGCGCAAATCGCAGGCGTGTGGCACCTGCGGGCGCCAGTCGGTCAGTGCGACACCACGTGCGCCTACGTGACGGGCGCGTGCACGGGTGAGGTCGCCGGGGGCTGCGTGGCCGGCTCGGTGCGCTACGTCGCGACGTGCGCCGACCCGAACGAGGTGAAGCGCCAGGAGTGCTCGGCGACCTGTCAGCTCGGCACCCCTGGGCCGTGCGCGCCGCGCGGCGCCGACGTGTCGATCGCGGTCGCCCAGACCGCGGGCGGCAAGGTCACCCAGACGCTTACGGTCGAGGCCACGCGCAAGGCGCTCGCGCTCAACGTGCCCTTCTGCCCGACGCAGCTCCACGCGAGCATCATGTCGGTGTTCGGGTACGTGATGCTCACGAACGCCGGCGCGCAGCCCGCGAACGTGACCGTGGTCAACAAGAGCGCGACCGAGGACGCGGTCTTCGCGGCCTACGCGGGCACCTCGCTTCCGGCCGACCGCTTGGCCTGCCAAGACCACGTCGGCATCAACCGCTTTACCGTGACGATCCCGGCGGGTGGCAGCCAGCTCGTGTACGTGGGCGGCATCAGCGCCGCGGCGGCAGGTCCGTTCCCGCTCGAGGTGGTGACGAACTTCCTCGGCGCCGAGGTGGCGGGCGCGCCCGACCACACCCTCGCGATCTCGCAGACCATGGGCAGCATGGTCTCGCAGGCCCTCACGTTCAGCACGACGAAGTTCGCGCCGGCCACGGTGGGCCTCAACGCCACGGCGAGCTACACAGGCGAGCACCCGTGCCCGGTCGTCAAGATGGGCTCCGAGGTCGAAGCAAGGTACGTGCGCCTCACGAACAGTGGTGCTACGGATCGTACCGTGAACCTGGTCACGACCAGCATGGGGGACGACTCGTACATGGCCGTCTACACGGCCGTGCCCACGCTCGCCACGCGGCGCGCGTGTGTCGGAACCTACAACGACGACTGCACGGCGGCGGACTACAACGCCTGTTTGAACGGCGTCACGGTGCCCGCCAACGGAAGCGTCGTGGTGTACGTCGGCCAAGACACGGCCGACGGCGTCTACGACACGAACACCCTTGAAGTAACGACGACGAACTGAGCCTGCCATTCTCGCCAGCCTGGCGATGATGACTACTAAGTGTGGAGAATGACATGAAAATTCGTAACGGTGTGATCGCCTTCTCGGCCTTGAGCCTCTTCGTTGGAACGGTCGTCGGCTGCGCGACCGAGGCCGTGGTGGTCGACCCGCCGGACGATGGTGTCGTGCTCGACTCGTCGACCCCCGATACGGGCAAGGTCGACTCGTCGAAGCCGGACACGGGCCGCCCCGACACGTCCACGCCGGACAGCGCGCGCCCCGACTCGTCGACCCCCGACTCGTCGACCCCCGACTCGGCCGACGCGGCCCCCACGACGCGGCCGGGGGATCCCTTCGACCCGCTCGCGCCGAAGCCCGGTGACATGTGCCCGGCCGGCGTGCAGGTGAACGACGTCATCACCCGCCGTTGTGGCAAGTGTGGTACGCAGAGTGCGCTCTGCGACACCGGTCGCGTCGTTGGGGCGTACGGCGCTTGCTCGAACGAGAAGACCAACGCCGACGCGTGCCTCCCCGGCGAGGTGATCGTCAGCGAATGTGGCTTCTGCGGCTACCAGGTGAAGCGCTGCGACAACACCTGCGCGTACACCGAGGGCGCGTGCCTCAACCAGGTCGCCGGTGGCTGCACCAAGGGTGAGGTCACCTACATCGAGGGCCTCTGCGGACCGGCGACCGTCCCGCCGTCGGCGCCGACGGACGTGCGCAAGCAGACCTGCTCGCAGACCTGCCAGAAGGGCACGCCCGAGCCTTGCGCGCCACGCCCCCTCGACGAGCTCGTGGCTTCGCCTACCCCCGGGACCGTCGTCACGGGTGAGTTCGGCTTCTTCGGCACCAAGGAGAAGAAGCTGGTCGTCGGCAACTGCCCCGCCACCGTGGGGACGGTGGACGCCAACGTCCACTACGCCCGAATCAAGAACAACGGCGCGCAGGCGATCAACGTCACGGTCCTCCACAAGGCCCCGACGGGGCTGACCAGCATCCCGGACATGTTGGTCACCACCTACGGTGGCACCAACAAGCCGGCTGATCGCACGGCCTGCACCAGCGTCGTTCAGGACTCGCCCGAAGCCCTCAACTTCGACATTCCGGCCGGCGGCGCCGTCGTCTTTCACAGCATGCAAGACGCGGGGTCGGCGACCAAGATCAAGCTCGAGGTGCACACGAACTACGTAGGTGCTGGGCCGCAACCCCTCGTGCTGCCGGCTGGCGCGGGCGCGAAGGTGAGCGCCGCCGTCGTGCCGACCGCCGGGATGACTCTCGCCCGCCTCTCGGCGAGCGCTTGCCCGACGACGACGACGTCGTCGAACACGACCTACGCGTACATCGAGGTGCAAAACCCCGGTGCCACGGCGCGCACCGTCGACCTCTTCACGACCGACGGCCAAGACACCGTGATGGGTGTCTATGCCGGAAACACGGCACCGGCCGATGAGCCCTCGCGGCTTGCGTGTGTTGGCTCGGTGAACGACACCTGCCCCAGCGCGAGCGACCCCAAGAACGAGGCGGACTCCTGCCTCACGGGTGTGAGCATCCCGGCGAACTCGTCGATCATGGTCTACGTGGCGCACTACTTCACGTCTGGCACTGCCCCGACGCTTCTCGAAGTCGTCACCAAGAACTGACCGAAGTCGAGCAGGACGAACGGCCACGCGGGATTCCGCGTGGCCGTTTTCTATTGGTGCGCGTGGTTGTGCCGGAGAGCTCCGAACGCGGAAGGGCGGCAGGGGATGCTCGCGTCGCTGCGCACAAAAAAATGGATGCGCGACTCGGGGCCGGATAGCGCCCGCAGGCGGACCAACCAAAACCCGCGTGACCGCCACACACACCGTGGTAGTTCAGTCGCGTGCTGAACCAGGCAAAGAAAGTCGTACGCTCCGACGGAACCGCCGTTCGTAGCCTCGGGGCCATGCATCGTCGCTTACTTGCCATCCTCGCAATGACCCTCCTCGGAAGCGCGGGATGTAGGGGGCGGCAATCCGCGCCGGAAGGGGCCAAGGTAATCCCCGAGTGCGAAACCTACGCGAAGAGTATCGAGCGCTGTTTCTCCGCAACGAAGGCCGCCCAGCGCGTGCGCCAGGTCAACGAGGTAGGAAGAGGAGATCCGACCGACGTTGGCGCCAAGTGCCCGAAATCACGTGGCGCCTGGGGCGAGGAGATCCGACCGACGTTGGCGCCAACTGCCCGAAATCACGTGGCGCCGAGGGCGGACCGATGGGGGCGGCCCGGCGAGCTCTTGGGCTTGAGGCCAACGTCGGTGGGGACGGCTGCCGACGTGATTTCAGGGACTTGGCGTCAATGTCGGTGGGATCTCTGACCTGACGTCGGTGGGGTCTCTGACCTGATTTCGAGTGCTTACGGCCAACGTCGGTGGGCCCTGGGCCGGACCTCGGTGGCGAGCCGCGGCGGTCTCCACAGGGCCCCTCACGGCCCACGACGCGACCCGCTCTCCACACCTCGAAGCACCCTTCCTAAGTCGTTTCAGCTACTTGGCGTCAACGTCGGTCGCCCCGCACCCGTCCGAAGCGCCGCCGGTGCCTCGCGCGGCTGCCCCCCACCCGCCGGCTCACACCCGCCGTGCCCAAAATGGGTGCCCGACACCCCATCCGGAGCACCGGCCGTGCCCAAAATGGGTGCCCGAGACCCCACCTCCGGCACCGGCCGTGCTCGCGGCACCTGCCCCGCACCCCCGCGAAGCACGCGCCGTGCTCCGCGCGGGTCTCGCTGCCTCGCGAGCCCCTCTCCGTCCGCGTGTCGCCGTGGGGCGTCGGGCCGATGTACGCGAAGCGCGTCGCCGAGGTCCTCGGGAGGGACACGCTCGGGTCCTCGATGAAGCCCCGAGCGCCTCTCCGAATCGCCGAGGCATGTGTTCTTCGGGGGGCCCGGGCGGAGGACGTACGCTTGCCCCGGCCGGCATAGAGGTCTAAATTCTGACCCATGAGCAGGTCAGCTGGTCGTCTCCTGCCGGTTCTTCAGGTCGCGGAGGACATCGTTCCGATCGGCGAGCTGAAGGCCCACCTCTCCGAGAAGATCCGCGGGCTCAGGAGCAGGCAGCGTCCGCTCGTCGTGACTCAGAACGGCAAGGCGGCGGCGGTGATGCGCTCCCCCGAGGAGTTCGACCGGCTCACGACCGAGGCGCGTCTCGTTGCGGCCATCCACGAAGGGCTCGCAGACCTCGACGCCGGTCGAGTGCTCACCGACGAAGACGTCGGTCGCCGCCTCGACGCTCGGCTCGGCACGATGAACGACACCACGAAGAAGAGGTGATGCTCCGCTGGACCGAGCGAGCCGCCAACGACCTCTTGGCGATTGGCGAGTACATCGCGGTGGAGAACCCCGTTGCCGCCCGAAAGTGGGTCGAGAAGCTCAGGCAACGCGCAACGAAGGCCTCGAAGTCGCCGCGGATGGGCCGCGTCGTCCCCGAGCTCGCGCGTGATGACGTACGCGAGGTCTTTCTTCGCACGTACCGCATCATTTACCGCATCGTCGACGGCGGCGTCGTCGTCCTCACGGTGTTCGAGGGCCACCGACGGCTGAAGCCGCTCGATCTCGATCGAGGCTGAGCGGCGCGTCCCCCGTTTCGGAATCGTGCGGGTGCCTCTACTCTCCCCCCCGATGGTGACCCTCGAAGGCGAGGTCCTGCGCACGACGTACGAGAGCGACACGACAGGGTTCCGTGTCGTGCGCGTCGCGCTGCGGGATCGCGACGAGGCGGTCACCCTCGTGGGCGTGTTCCCGCGCGTGTACACGGGCGCGACCGTGCGGGCCACGGGGACGTGGGAGACCGATCCGCAGCACGGGGCGCAGCTCCGCGTGTCGGGCCTGTCCGTGCTCGAGCCGAAGACCGCCGCAGGCCTCGAGAAATACCTGGGCTCGGGCGTCATGCCGGGCATCGGGCCGACGTACGCGAAGCGCATCGTCGAGGTCTTCGGGAGAGACACCCTGCGCGTGCTCGACGAAGCCCCCGAGCGCCTCTCCGAGGTGCCGGGGCTCGGAAAGAAGCGCATCGTGGGCATCGTCGAGGCGTGGCGCGAGAACCGCGCCCTGCACGACGTCATGGTCTTCCTCCAGGCGAACGGCGTGCTCCCCGGGCTCGCCGCGCGCATCGTGAAACGCTACGGGCCGCGCGCCGCGCAGATCGTGGCCGACGAGCCCTACCGCCTCGCGCTCGAGGTCGCCGGCATCGGCTTCCGCACCGCCGATCGCATCGCCGAGTCGGTCGGTGTGGCGCGCGACTCGCCGCTCCGCCACCAAGCCGCGCTCCTCCAGGCCGCGCGCGAAGAGACCGAGAAGGGGCACACCTTCACCCCCGAGGCCGACCTCTTCGTCGCCACGCGCGCGCTCCTCCAAGACGACGTGCCCACGGAAGATCTCGCGCGCGGCCTCCACGCGCTCGTCTTGGGCGGCCACGCGTACGTCGACGTGGGCGAAACGCCCGGCTCGCGGAACGTCTACCTGGCCGACGTGCTCGAGGCCGAGGCGCGCCTCGCGAAGCGCTTCGTGGCCCTCGCGAAGAGCGAGCCCGATCGCAGGCTCGACGTGTCCGACGACGACCTCGCCGCCATCGTCGGCGCCTCGGGCGTGGCCCTCTCGGACGAGCAGCGCCTCGCCCTCGAGGCCGTGCGAAGGTCCCCCGTGCTCGTCGTGACCGGTGGCCCCGGCGTCGGCAAGACCACGCTGCTCTCGACCATTTTGGCCCTCTTTCGCAGAGGTCGCCTGATCGTGCGGCTCTCGGCCCCGACGGGGCGCGCGGCCAAGCGCATGAGCGAGTCGTCCGGCTCCGAGGCCGTCACGCTGCACAGGCTGCTCGAGGTCGATCCGAAGACGCTCACCTTCAAGCGCAACGAGACCTTCCCCCTCGACGGTGACGCCTTCGTCGTCGACGAGACCAGCATGGTCGACGTGCGCCTCGCCGACGCGCTCCTCCGCGCCATCCCCGACGGCAAGCGCCTCGTGCTCGTGGGCGACGTCGATCAGCTCCCGAGCGTGGGCCCCGGCAACGTGCTCTTCGACGTGATCCGCTCCGGCGTCGTGCCCGTCGCGCGCCTCACCACCGTGTTCCGCCAGGCGCGCACGAGCCGCATCGTGCTCGCCGCCCACGCCATCAACCGCGGCGAGGCCCCCGAGGAGCTCGCGGCCGGCGAAGAGAGCGACTTCTTCGTCGTCCCCTCGAAGGACGCCGCGAGCACGGCGCGCATCGTCGAGAAGCTCGTCACCGAGCGCATCCCCAGGAAATTCGGCCTCGATCCGGTGCGGGACGTGCAGGTGCTCACGCCCATGAACAAGGGCCCGCTCGGCGCCCTCGCCCTGAACACCGAGCTCCAGCGCCTCTTGAACCCCGGCCAAGGCGGCCTCGTCCGCCGCTCGCGCACCTACCGCGTCGGCGACAAGGTGATGCAGGTCAAGAACAACTACGACGCCCAGGTCTACAACGGCGACGTGGGGCTCGTCGCGCGCCTCCTCGACGACGACGCGGGGCTCGTCGTGTCGTTCGGCGATCGTGAGGTCACCTACGAATCGGCCGCCCTCGACGATCTCGTGTTGGCGTATGCATGCACCATACACAAGTCGCAGGGCAGCGAGTACCCGGCGGTGGTGGTGCCGCTCTCGTCGTCGCACTTCGTGATGCTGGCGAAGAACCTCGTCTACACGGCCGTCACGCGCGGGCGAAAGCTCGTCGTGCTCGTGTGCGAGCCTCGCGCCCTCGCCCTCGCGCTGTCGCCCGAGCGCCACCGCGACGATCGCCGCACGGGCCTCGCGCACCGGCTCACGCGCGAAGCCGGGAGCTGACACGCCGCTCGAGACCGGGGCCCGCGCGGCCGATTTGCCGGGCCTCGCGCGAAGGGAGAGACCTTTTCTCCGGTTTCGCTATGCTCCCGGGTGGCCGCAAGGCCTTCCCCCACGAGCCCATCGCCCATGTTCCTCAAGCGACTCTTCGTCGGTCTCGTCCTCGGCATGATCCTCGGGGCCGTGGTCGCGGCCATCTTGGTGCAGGGGCTCGGCCTCTCGGTCACCACCGGGGCGACGGCGTTCGTCGCGTACCTGGCCGCGGGCGCGACGGGCCTCGTCACCGGGCTCGTCACGGGCAAGCCCGTGTGGTCCGCCGAGGGCCGCATCGAAGCCGGCCTCAAGGCCTTCTTCGGCATGCTCCTCTCGCTCGGCGCGCTCTTCGCTCTTCGCTCGTGGGTGCACGTCCCCCTCGACCTGACCGCCCTCAAGGCCGGCGCGGGTGAGCTCGGCGCCCTCCCGGCCGCGTACCTCCCGCTCATCGCCGGCGTGCTCGGCGGCTTCTTCGAGCTCGACAACACCGGCGAGAGCGAAAAAGAAGAGGGCAAAGACAAGGGCGCGAAGGTGCGCGTGGCCGACAAAAAGGCCGAGAGCGAAGAGCTCGCCGACGAGGAGCTCGACGAAGAAGAGCCCGCGAAGAAGCGCCGCGGCTGATTCTCGGGATGTCTCCAGCGCTTCCGTAGGTTCCTCGAGCGTGTCTCCCGCGCGTGCCCTCTACCTCGCCTCGACGGCGGCCGTGCTCGTGGTGCCCGCGTGGAGCGTGCTCCGCGGCCCGTTGCCGCTCGAGGTCGTGCTCGGCATCACGTCGGTGTACGTGGCGCTCTCGCTCGTCGGCGTGTTCTTCCTCGGTCTCCGCATGTACACCGACGCCCTCGTGCGGCTCCCGCGAGGCGCGCGCGGCGTGGCGCTCACCTTCGACGACGGCCCCGACCCCGTGACCACGCCCAAGGTGCTCGACGCGCTCGACGCGCACGACGCCAAGGCCACCTTCTTCGTCATCGGCAAGAAGGCCGAGGCGCACCCCGAGCTCGTGCGGGAGATCGTGCGGCGCGGGCACACGGTCGGCATGCACTCGTACGCGCACCATAGGCTCTTTTCCCTGAAATCGCCCGCGTACGTGCGCGCCGATCTGACGCGCGCGCTCGGTGTGCTCGAGGAGATCTTGGGCGAGCGCCCCACGCTCTTTCGGCCGCCCATCGGGCACACGAACCCCATCATCGCGAGGGTCGTCGACGAGCTCGAGCTCGACGTCATCGGCTGGTCGGCAGGCGCACGGGACGGCCTCGCCGGCACCACGAAAGAAGACGTGCTCGCCCGCCTCGTGCCCGCCGCGAAAGACGGCGCGATCTTGCTCCTTCACGACGCGCCAGAGGTCGGCTCGCACGAGCCCGCGGGTGTCGCCGCGCTCCCGGAGCTCCTCGACAAGCTCCACGCCGAGCGCATCCCGGTGGTGCCGCTCACGAGCTTCGTAGCTTGATCGCGCGGCTCTCGCGGCCCGAGAGCGCGTCCTCGGGTTTGCCCTCGGGGAGCGTCACGGTGAACCTCGCGCCGGCCGTGTAGCTCGTGTCGAGCGAGATGGTCCCGCCGGCCGACTCGACGAGCCCGCGGCACACGGCGAGCCCGAGCCCCGTGCCCTCGCCCACGTCTTTCGTGGTGACGAAGGGCTCGAACACAGTGTCGCGCATGCCCTCGGGCACGCCGGGGCCCGTGTCCTCCACGTCGATGCGCACGTTGCCCTCGGAGGCCCTCGCGCGCACGACGACGCGCCGCGCTCCGCCGGCCTTCGTGCTCATGGCCTGGCCCGCGTTGAGCACCAGGTTCAAGAGCACCTGCGTGAGGCGGGGGCCGGGCATCGCCACGAAGGGGAGCTCGTCGGGCACGTCGGTCTCGAGCGAGACGTCGCGGAACTCCTTCTGCGGCGCGCCGAGCGCCGTCACGTCCCCGAGCACGGAGCGCACGTCGGAGGCCTTGGGGCCGTCCTCCGAGAGGGGGGCTTCGGGGCGCGAAAAGTCGAGCAAATCTCGCAAGATGCCGTGGATGCGCTCGGTCTCCTTCTTCATCCTCCGGACGAAATCGCGGCGCTCGTCCTCGGGCACGTCGGGGTCGTCGACGAGGTCGAGCATGGCGAGCACGGCGGCGAGGGGGTTTCCGATCTCGTGCGCGAGCCCGGCCGAGAGCCGACCCACGCTGGCGAGCCGTTCGCTCCGGGCGAGCTGCTCACGCGCCTCGGTGAGGTGCTTCGTCGTGCGCACGAGCTCGTCGACCTTGGCGCGGAGGGTGCGCTCGTCCTCGAGGAGGCGCGTGGTCATCGCGTCGACCGACTGCCCGAGCTCGACGATCTCGCGCGCGCCTCGCTTCGGCACCTCGAGCTCGCGCGCGCCCCGCGCCACCTTGTCGGCCGCGCCCGAGAGCTCCTCGATGGGCCTCACGAGCACGCGCGTGAGCACGAAGTACGCGAACGTGAGCAAGAACGCCGCGAACACGAGCATGTAAAGTGCAACGACCCGCACGAGCGGCCCGGCGTTGACCGACTCTTCGTCCGTGGGCACACGCACCACGACCACGCGCGCATCGGCGGGCAGCACCACCTCGAAGACGCGGCCCTTCGCACCGTGCGCGGCCCTCGCCGACTCGAGAAAAGGCGGCCTGGGCGGCGTGATGCGCCCGAGCTCTTCGGGCTCGCCCGCCGCGGCCACACGCGCGCCCGAGAGATCGAACACGGCGACCGCCCGCGCGCCGCCATCGCCCACGTCGGCCGCGACCACGTCCGCGAGATCGCTCCCGTGCGAGAGATCGGCGGCGTGGACCACGTGCGCCGCCACCGTGCGCCCCAAAGAGCGCGCCGCCCGCTCGCGCGACGCGAGCAACGTGGCCTGCGTCACGCCCGCGATCGCGAAGAAGAGCGGCACGTACGAGAGCAGGAGCACCCCCGCGAGCGAGAGCACGATCTGGAGCCGCAACCCTGGGCCACGCGAGCCGAGCACAGCCCAGGATGGTACGGGAAACGGCGACGCCCCGGCAGCGCTACTTCACGAGCGAAATCGCAAGCGCGACGAACCGCGAAGGCTCGGCGATCTTGAGATCGCTCGCGGCTCGCCCCTACGCGCCCAAGGCGCGCGCCACCTGGTACACGATCACCGCGAGCACGTAGGCCGCGCCGTAGGTGTACACGAGCACGAAAGCGGGCCATTTGAGGCTCTTTGTCTCGCGGCGAATGGCGGCGACGGTGCTCGTGCACTGGCACGCCACGACGAAGAAGACGAGGAGCGCGAGGGCGTTGGGGACGCCGTAGAGCGGCGTGCCGTCGGGCTTCTTGGCGTCGCGGAGCTTCTCGGAGAGGGGAGCCGTGTCGTCGTCCACGTCCTCGAGGCCGAAGATGACGCCCAGCGTGCCCACCATGAGCTCGCGCGCGCCGAACGAGCCGATGAGGCCCACGTCGATGCGCCAGTCGAAGCCCGCGGGGCGCGTGACGGGCTCGAGCGCGTGGCCGATCGTGGCGCCCACCGAGCGCTCGATGGCCGTCGTGGCCTCGGGCGAGCGCAGCGCCTCGGGCGCGGGCACCTTCAGGAGCGCCCAGAGGATGGTGGTCGCGATCACGATCGTGGTGCCCACGTCGCGCACGAAGCGCTTGGCCGTGCGGCTCGCCTTGCCGAGCACGACGCGCGCCTCGGGCATGCGATAACGCGGCATCTCGAGCACGAGCGGGAGAGAGCGCCCCTTCGTGGCCGTTCGCCGAAGGACACGCGAGGCGACGAGCCCGAGCCCGACCCCGAGCGCGTAGAGCCCGAGGAACGTGGCCGCGCGGAAGAACGCCCCCTTGCCGGCGAAGAACGTCGACAGGAGCAGCGCGTACGTCGGCAGCCTCGCCGAGCACGTCATGAGCGGCAGGACGAGGATCGTGGTCAGGCGCTCCTTCGGATCACGCACGATGCGCGTCGACGCGATGGCCGGCACCGCGCACGCGTGGCCCATGAGGAGCGGCAAGAACGAGCGCCCCGAGAGCCCGAGGAACCGGAGCACCCGGTCGACGATGAACGCGCCGCGCGCGAGGTAGCCGCTCGCCTCGAGCAGATCGAGCGCGATCGACAGCAGCACGATCTGCGGCATGAACGCGAGCACGGTGCCCGCGCCGCCGAGGAGCCCGTCCGACAGGAACGACGAGAGCAGCCCTTCGCCCAGGGCCGCGACGAGCTTCGCTCGCAAGAACCCGATGACCGCGTCCATGGCGCTCGTGGCAGGATCGGCGACGAGGAACACGGCCGCGAAGAGCACCGCCATGATGCCCACGAACGCGAACGGCCCCACGACGGGATGGAGCAACGTCGCGTCGAGGCGGCGCGTGAACGACGGGCCCTGCGTGCCCTCGTCGGCCTTCGTGTCGAGGCGTGACTCGACCTCGGCGGCCAAACGCGCCGGATCGAAGTCGGCCCGGCAGGGGCGCGGCTCGCGCGTGGCGAAGAGCGACAAGATCTTGTCTTTGCTCGGTTTTTCGCGTGCGCTTACGAGCGCCACGGGCACGCCGAGCTCGTCCTCGAGGCGCTTTTCGTCCACGCGCTTCCCGTCGCTCGCGAGCACGTCGGACTGGGTGACGAGCACGTAGAGCGGCCAGCCCGCTTCGGCGATCTCGCGCGTGAGCCGGAGGCCGAGCCCGAGCTGCGTGCCGTCGATGACCTGGGCCACCGCGAAGCCCGGGCGCTCGAGGCGTCCCTCGACGAAGGTGCGCGCGACGCCCTCGTCGGTCTCGGGGTCGACCGAGGCGCGTACGGTGTACGTGCCGGGGAGATCGAAGACGAGGGCCTTCAGGCCACCGGGCAGCGTGGCCTCGGCCTCGATCACGTCGACGGTGATCCCGGGGAAATTCCCGACGTGCGCGTGGCCCTCCGTGAGGGTGTTGTAGAGCGAGCTCTTGCCCGAGTTGGGCCGGCCGACGAGCGCGATCTCTCGCGTGCCGGGCGCGACGTCGGCGCGAGGGGCGCTCTCGCTGCCGTGGCAGTTGGCCTCGGGCGTGGCGCTCACGACGTGGCCTCGACGAAGATGCCGTCGCAGAGCTGCGGACCGAGGGCGAGCTCTCCCCCGAGGGAGGTGGCCACGTGGAGCGGACCCCCGAACGGGGCCCGCCGGAGCACCGTGAGCGTGACCCCCGTGGTGAGGCCGACGGCCGAGAGCCACGCGGCGTCGACCGGGTCCATGCGCACGTCGACCACGAGCACGGGCACGCCGAGCGCGACCCGCGAGAGGGCCTTGGGCTCGGCGGACGACGCGTTCTCCGGGCTTGCCATCGGAGCGTCACGTCTAGCAGCGCTCGTGTCCTACGGAAACCAGGCTTTTCTGGCTGCGGCCACAAAGCGCGGAGGGCCGCCTCCACACGAGACGGCCCACGCGCGCGGCCCCTCGAGGGGGACCTCTGGCTCAGCTACGGACGACCAGGACCGAGCACGGCGAGTGCCGCACGACGGCCTCGGCCACGCTGCCGAGGGCGAGGCGAGAGATGCCCTTGCGGCCGTGCGTCGCGCAGACGATGAGCGACGCGCCTTTGTTCTCGGCGAGGGTGACGATCTCCTGGGTGGCGCGGCCGTCGACGATGGTCACCTGGGCGCGCACGTCGGCGGCTTCCATGGCGGCGCGGAGGGTCTTCTCGGCGGCCTCGCGGAGCTCGTCGTGGCCCTGCGGGTCGGGCGGGGCCACGTAGATCCCGAACGGGCCGAGCATGCCGTAGGGCAAGACGTCGTTCGGAGCGTCGAGCGCGAAGAGGGCGATGAGGTCGACCTTGCGGTGCGCGGCCTCACGCGCGGCTGCTCGCAGCACGGCTCCCGACGACTCTCCGAGGTCGACCGAGGCGAGCACGGGGCCGCTCTTGTCTTTCACGGGGCGCGCGACGAGCACGTCGCACGGGGCGGTGCGCACGACCTTCTCGGCCACGCTCCCGAGCCACGCGCGCGAGAGGCCGGTGCGGCCGTGGCTGCCGACGACCACGAGGTCGGCCTTGTAGTCTTTGGCTTGCTCCGAGATCGTCTCGGCCTCGTTGCGGCCGGTGGTGGCCGCGACGAGCACGTCGAGGTCTTTTTCGCCGAGGCCGATGACCTGCTTCGTGTGCGAGAGGACGGCCTCGGTGGCGCGCCGCTCGATCTCGCCGAGCTCGACGATCTCGCGTTTGGCGAGCGAGGGGAAGGCCGGGTGAATGGCGCCCACGCCGGGCGCGACGTGGCTCACGCCGAGACGCGCTCCGTAGTGTTTCGCCATGCCCGAGGCCGACACCAACGCGGCGTCCGACACACTCGAGAAGTCGGTGGCGACGAGGATGCGCGTCGGTTGGCTCGTGGCGTTCGTGTCGGTCATCGATGGCTCCGGTCGTGGTTGGGAAACGGCCGCGTCGCGCGGCGAGGGATGCAGTTGCAAGTCGTGTGCGCGCCGCGCGGGGCCGCCAATCTTACGCTCGAAGCGACAGTTCGTGCATCTCGTGCCGTACGGTGCAATTCTTGCGGCCGAATCGACCTCGGGGCCGCGCTTCTCCGCGGTTCTGCGTTCGGCACGTGTCTCGCATTCGCCCCGCATCGGAGGTTACTCAATGGTATCGCAAGCGCCGCCGCGCCCGCTCACTGTCGTCGTCGGAATCGACTTCTCGGAGCTCTCCGACCAAGCGCTCAAGGTCGCCAAGAACTTCGCCGATCGCTGGTCTCCGGCCGTCATTCACGCGGTCCACGTGGTCCCGCAGCTCGAGATCGACAGCCCCATTCCTGCGCTCCGCAACGAAGTGGCGAAAGAGGGGCTCGAGCGTCTCCAGGAGTACTTGAAGGAGCGTGGGTACGCCGACATCGTGCAGGCTCGCGCCGTCGTCGGTGCGGCCTCCGCCGTGCTGCCCGAGGTCGCCCGCACCGTGCACGCCGATCTCATCGTGGTCGGAACCCACGGGCGCAAAGGCCTCGCTCGCCTCGTCATGGGCAGCGTCGCCGAGACCGTCATGCGCGAGGCGCCGTGCTCGGTGCTCGTCGTCCGCGAGCGGGAGCTCTCCCCCGAGGAGCTCATTCAGCCCGCGCGCCCCGGCCAAGACGTGCACGAGCACCACGCTCGCGCCCGCACGCACCACGAGTCGCCCAACGCGGCCTCGTCGGGCTACGGCATGGGCGCCCTCACGTTCCGCGGCTGACGGACGCGGCTACCGAAGACACGAAGCGCGCGGGGCCCGAGGTGGCCCCGCGGTTTCGTTTCTGCCAGAAAAAGAAGCCTTATTAAGGCTTTACGCGTCGCCTACCAGGACACGCCGAAGCACTCGGCGACGACCCTGGCGATGCCGCCACCTCCGTCGCTCGTCTCTTCGAGCACGTCGGTCGCGACCTGCTTCACGACGTCGGGAGCTTGGCCCATCGCGAACGCGCGGCCGCTCACGGCGAACATGGGCACGTCGTTCAGCCAGTCACCGACGGTGACCGTCTCGGCGAGGGTGCAACCGTGGTGCTCGGCGAGCCACTCGAGCGCCGTGCCCTTCGTGCCGGCCGAGGCGCGCGCGATGAGGCCCCAGTTCCCGGGCACGCGCTTCACGGGGAACGCCGAGACCTGCGCCTTGTCGCGGCAGCCCTTGTGGATGTCGTCGACCGCGGCGCAAATGGCGGCCTCCGGCCCGAGCGCGACGACCGCGGTGAGGCCCGTCGCGGCCTTCCACATCGGGTCGTCGACGATGCTCGCGGCGCGCCGCATGTCGCTCGACCACGTGCGAAGGTAGGGGAGATACGCCTCGCCCGCGCCGTCGTAGACGATCGCGTCCTCGGCGAAGAGGAACGTGGCGAGCTCGTTGCGCACGACCGCGTCGCGGAGCTTTTTCGCGCTCTGTCCGCGGATGCCGTGATGCACCAAGGTCTCGTCGGTCTCGACGCGCACCACGTGGCTGCCGTCGGCGCAGGCCACGGGCCCACGAATGCCCACGATTTCGGCCGTGGGGCGCGTGCCCGAGTAGAGGCGGCCGGTGATGATGGCGACGGGGATCCCCGACTCCATCAGGGCCTGGATGGCGCGCACGTCTTCTTCGTGCGGCTTTCCATCGTGGTCGAGCAGCGTCCCGTCGAGGTCGACCGCGAGCAGCTTGTAGGTGCTCTTCGGCGCGCGTTTCGACTTCGCCGCGGGGCGCTTGCCCGACTTGGGGCGCGCATCCTCGGACTTTCGAACCTTCTTCGCTCTCGCCCCCGACATCACGCTCTCCCCGACGTTCGAGACCCACACACGCGACGTGGGGCCGTATGCGGCCGACTGCTCCGCACACCGCCCCACGAGGACGACTTCAACGTTTTGCTCAGGCCGTGACGGGGTACACGGAGACCTTCTTCTGGTCTTTCGTGCGCCACTCGTACTTCACGACGCCGTCGATCATGGCGAAGATGGTGAAGTCTTTGCCGAGACCGACGTTCTTGCCGGCGGCGAACGTCGAGCCGACCTGACGGACGAGGATGCTCCCCGCCGTGACCGTCTCGCCGCCGTAGACCTTGACGCCGCGGCGCTGCGCGTTCGAATCGCGGCCGTTGCGGGTGCTTCCTGCGCCTTTTTTGTGAGCCATGGTGGTCTCCTCTCAGCCTTTGATGCCGGTGATTTGGAGGGTCGTGACCGGCTGACGGTGACCCGTCTTGCGGCGGTAGTTCTTCCGGCGACGGAACTTGAAGACGATGATCTTCTCTCCGCGGCCCTGGGCGGTGATCTTCGCCTCGACCTCGGCGCCTGCCACGACGGGCGCGCCGATCTTGATGGTGTCTCCGCCGAGGAGGAGGACCTCGCTCAGCTTCACGGTGTCGCCCACGTTGCCCGCGAGCTTCTCGACCCGGAGCGTGTCGCCCTGGGAGACCCGGTACTGCTTTCCGCCTGTTTTGATGACCGCGTACATGAAGATCCCTCTTTATGCTCTCGTTCCCGAGCGCGTAGGCCGACCGATGCGGAGGTGGCTCCGACCGCGGCGGCGGGGTTTCCGAACGGGAACGACTCCCGTCACGGGACGCGGGAGTATACGGGCGCGCCCCTTCTTGTAAAGCCGAAAGCGGGGGAGCCGACCGGTTTGTGAGAGCTCAACGATTTCAATGTGTTACGGCCAACGTCGGTCGACGTTGGGCCCGAAACGGGGTGCGTGAGCGCGCAGGGTCGGCCATACTGCGGGCTCGAGGAACGAAAACCATGCGCGCGCGACAGGCCCTCTCGGGCGTCTTCCTTCTGGTATCGGTCATCGCCTCGGCGGGCCTCTCCGCCTGCTCCGCTCCGGATCCCGGCGCGTTCGACATCGTGCCTCGGAAAGGCCTCGCGGGCGCCCCCGGGCTGCCGACGGGCTCCCCCACGGGCGGTGGCGGTGGCGGCGGAGGGGTGGACGGAGGGACCCCCGAGGGCGGAGGGGGAGGCACCACGAGCCTCGTCTTCGACAAGCCCTACACGCAAGCGAACGGCGAGACGACGGCGATCGGCGCCCGCCACGGTGGTGCCGGCCCCAAGACCATCGAAGAAGCTCGCATGCTCGATTGCACGATGGCGTGCCACAGGGCCGGTGGCTCGGCGCCTGCGTTCCTCATCGCGGGCGTCGCCGCCAAACCCAACATCGAGGTCGGCGTGAAGCTCATGTCGGGCACGGTGCGTGTGGCTCGAACCGCGGCCGACGGTCACTTTTACATTCCCGTAGGATCGGGGGACAACATCGCCAACGCGAAGACCTCGGCCCGCGACGGGACACGCGAATCTCCGATGAACACGCCCATCACCTCGGGCGGGTGCAACCAGGGCGCGTGCCACGGCGACCTCATGAACCGAGGCCTCCCGTTCAAGTGAGGGGCGAGGCCCGCATGGGCTCTCGATCCACCAGCACGAAGTGCTCGCGAGAGGGTGAAATCGGCCTTCGGGTCGGTCATACTCGCCCGTGAGAGCTGCGCCGTCGTCGCGGTCGCGCTCTCCCGCGAGCACCATGAACCTGCGAAACGTCCCCTCTTCGTCGTGGCTCCTCGTCGTGTCGGTGCTGGGCATCGCGCCGTCGCTCTCGTGCTCGGCGCCCGACCCCGGCGCGTTCGACATCGTGCCTCGGAAGACGATCACGGGTCCGCCCGTCATTCCCACGGGCAACCCCCCCGTGGGAGATGGCGGCACACCCGTCGGAGACGGCGGAACCCCGGTCGGTGACGGTGGTGGCGGCAACGATCCCACGGCACCCGTCTTCGGGACGACGCCGTTCGCGGCCGGAAACGGCGGCACGGATCGCCTCATGACGGTGCACAACGGCAACGGCGGCCCCACCACGACCGCCCTCGCGCAGACATCCGACTGCATGGGCTGCCACGGGCCCGCGGGCACGGCGACGAACAAGTTCCTCGCCGCGGGCATCGTCTCCGAGACGAACGCCGAGGTGGGCGTGAAGCTCGCGAACGGCACCCTCCGCACGACCAAGAGCGGCTCGATGGACCCGATCTTCACGATCGACCTCATGGCCGGCGACAACGTCGCCAACGCGCGCACGGCCGTCCGCAACGCCACGCGCGGCAAGATCATGAACACGCCCATCACGTCCGGGGGCTGCAACCAGGGCGCCTGCCACGGCGGCGGGCAGGGCGTCATCTTCAAGCCCTGATCTCCCCCCGAAACGGGGCAAAATCTGCCATAAGGGCGCGCATGTCCACGGGCTGCCTCGCCGTCGTGCTCCACGCGCACCTTCCGTACGTGCGGCACCCCGAGCACGCGCGCCACCTCGAAGAGCGCTGGTTCTACGAGGCCCTCATCGAGTGTTACCTGCCGCTCGTCGACATGTTCGACCGGCTCGCCGCCGAGGAGATCCCCTTCGCGCTCACGATGAGCCTCACGCCGCCGCTCGCGGCGATGCTCACGGACGACCTCCTCTGCCGTCGCTTCGAAGACCATCTGGGGCGCCTTCGTGAGCTCGTCGAGCGGGAGGGGGAGCGTGCGGGTCTCGATCCGCGGATCGGGCCCGTGATCGACTTCTACCGCGACCACCTGACCATGGTGCTCGGGACGTGGAAGCGGCACGGCGGGCGTGTGGTCGACGCGCTCGTGCGCCACTGGGACGCAGGGCGCATCGAGCTGCTCGCGTGCTCGGCGACCCACGTCTACGGGCCCGGGATGCTCCCCGCGCGAGAGGGGCTCGGCCCGCAGCTCACGCTCGGCATGCGCGCGTTCGAGTCGCTCGTGGGGCGAAAGGCGCGTGGGGCGTGGCTCGCCGAGTGCGCGTACCACCCCGCGTTCGACCGCGAGCTCGCGGAGGCAGGTGTAAAGTACACGGTCCTCGACACGCACGGCCTCACGAACGCCGAGCCGCGCCCGCCGTACGGGGTGCACGCGCCCGTGGTGTCACCCTCGGGAGTGGCGTTCTTCGGGCGCGATCCCGAGTCGAGCCGGGTCGTGTGGTCGCGCCACGAGGGGTACCCGGGGGACGTGTACTACCGCGACTTCTACCGCGACATCGGCTTCGATTTGCCCGAATCGGAGCTGTACGGAGAGGTGGGACCGTACGGCGCGCGGCTCATGACGGGCCTCAAGTACTACCGGATCACCGGCGAGACGGCGCACAAGGAGCCGTACATGCCCGGGGAGGCCAAGTCGCGCGCGTGGGAGCACGCGGGGCACTTCGTGGCCGGTCGCAAGGCGCAGGTCGCGCACCTCGCGGCGCACATGCCGCACGAGCCCGTGGTGCTCGCTCCGTACGACGCCGAGCTCTTCGGTCATTGGTGGTTCGAGGGGCCGTGGTTCCTCGAGGGCGTGTTCCGGAGGCTCGCCGCCGAGGGCGCGGGGGTCGTGGAGGCCGTGACCTTGGGGGGATATCTGGCGCGCCAGCCGTTCGCGGTGGTGAGCACGCCGGCGGCGTCGTCGTGGGGAGCTGGTGGGTACGGGGAGGTGTGGGTCGGCCCCGAGTCGGCGTGGACGTGGCGTCACGTGCACCACGCGACGCGGTGGGCCGCGAAGCTCGTGCGTGACCACCGCGGCGTGAACGGGTATCGCGGCCTCGCGCTCGATCAGATGGTGCGGGAGCTCTTGCTGCTCCAGTCGAGCGACTGGGCGTTCATCTTGAAGACGGGCACGGCCACGGGCTACGCCGAGGCCCGCATTCGGGCGCACACGCGCAGGCTTCGGCATCTCGGATATCTCGTGGAGAAGGCCGTGTGGGAGCCGGAGGACGTGGCCTTCGTGGACGACGTGTCGTCGCGGGATGCTTTTCTTGCGCGGCTTCCGGCGCGGGAGCTGCGCGGGGCGTTCGGGTAGGAGAGCGTGCGCGCCCTGACCCCTCGGCGACGACGGGCCGCGACGAGCACGAAGCGCAAAGCGCCGTTCCCCCTTGCGCCTCGCACGCAAGCGTAGAAAAAGAGAGCCCATGGCCACCCACGCACTCCGCGGCACGCACACGGCGCTCGTCACTCCCTTCCTCGACGACGGAAAGGTCGACGTCGCCTCCTTCGAGAAGATCGTCGACGCCCAGATCGCCGGCGGCATCTCGGGGCTCGTTCCTTGCGGCACCACCGGAGAGAGCCCGACGCTCGAGGCCGACGAGCAGCTCGACCTCGTCCGGCGTTGCGTGGCCGCCGCCAAAGGCAAAGGCGTGAAGGTCGTCGCCGGGACCGGCTCGTTCTCGACCAAGAAGACGATCGAGGCCTCGGTCGCCGCCGAAAAAGCCGGCGCCGACGCGGTCATGGTCGTCGTCCCTTATTACAACAAGCCCACGCAAGAGGGGCTCTTCGCCCACTTCGTCGCCGTGGCCAAGGCCGTCTCGTGCGACGTGGTCGTCTACAACATCCCCGGTCGCACCGGCATCGACCTCGCCGCCGATACGCTTCTCCGCATCTGCGAGGCGGCGCCCAACGTGACGGCCACCAAAGAAGCGACCGGCAACGTGCTCCGCGCCCAGGAGCTCGTGCGCCGCACGGACGGCAAGCTCACCGTCCTCTCGGGCGACGACGGCCTCACGCTCCCCATGATCTCCGTGGGCGCCCAGGGCGTCATCAGCGTGACGTCGAACCTCTTCCCGGGCCACGTCTCGCGCACCACGAAGCTCGCCCTCGAGGGCTCGTGGGAGGCCGCTCGCGCGGCGCATTTCGCGCTGCTCCCGGTCCACGAGATCATGTTCGTCGAGGCGAACCCCGGCCCCGTCAAGGCGGCCATGGCCGCCGCGGGCCTCGGCTCGGAGAACGTGCGGGGCCCGCTCGCGAAGGTGAGCGAAGCGTCGCGCGAGAAGGTGCTCTCCGTGGTGAAGTCGTTCCTGTCCAAGGCGGGCCCGGACCCGCGCGTCTCGTGAGCGCGCACCCGCATCACCTCGGCAAGCTCGCCGTGTTCGGCGCGAGCGGCCGCATGGGGCGCGCCGTCCTCCGGCTCGCCTCGCACTACGGCCTCGACGTCGTCTTCGCCCTCGCCAAGGACGACGCCGGCCGCGACGCCGGAGAGCTCGCAGGGCACGGAAAAACCGGCATCGTCGTCACCGAGGACGTCGGCCTGCTCGTCGAGTCGGGGGCCAAGGTCGCCATCGACTTCTCCCACCCGACAGCGCTCCCCGGCATCGTCTCGGCGTGCCGCGCCGCGAAGGTGGCGCTCGTGAGCGGGACCACGGGCATCGACGACGAGGGCCGCGCGCTCCTCGACGAGGCGTCGCGGGAGATCCCGGTGCTCTGGGAGCCGAACATGAGCGTCGGCATCTTCGTGCTCTCGGCCGTCGTGAAGCAGGCGGTCACCATGCTCGGCCTCGACTTCGACGTCGAGGTGGTCGAGGCCCATCACCATCACAAGGCCGACGCTCCGAGCGGTACGGCGCTCCGCCTCGCCGAGGTGGCCGTCGCGGCGCGCAAAGGGCTCGGGGCCGAGTCGCGCCTCGTGCACGGGCGCGAGGGAAAAAAGGCCACGCGCGCGGCGGACGAGGTCGGTATGCACGCCATGCGCGGCGGGGACGTCATCGGCGATCACACCGTGCATCTGCTCGGGGGTGGTGAGCGCCTCGAGCTCACGCACAAGGCGTCGAGCCGCGACCTCTTCGCGAAGGGGGCGCTCCGCTCGGCCGCGTGGATCCTGGGCAAGGCGCCCGGGCGCTACACCCTCGCCGACGTGCTCGGCTGATCCGTCGCGCGGGGCCGGCTCAGGGCTCGACGTGGGTGACGCTCACGGCGGAGCCCTCGGCCTCCACCGACACCAACGCGAATCCTCCCGAGAGCACGAGCAGCTTCGTCTGTTTCGGGCCGCAGGGCTCGGCGAGCCACCCGAGGCGCGCTTCGCCCAGCTCGGGGAACGCACGCGCGGCTTCTTCTCCGAGCACGCCGAACACCGCCGAGCTGCCTCTTCGCAGATCGAAGCCCAGGTTCTTGCACACCCGCAGCGTGAGCCCGTCCGCGCGAAGCACGCACACGACCACCATGCCTTGGCCTCGTCGCCTCACCTCGACGATGGGCGCCGCGTGGCTCGCCAGAACCTCACGGGCGAGCCGTGTGGCGTCGTCGGACGAGAGGGGACCGAAGGAGAGGCGTGCGCTCAGCGGCTTTCCAATCACCAGGGCCGCATACCCCGAAACCGCGCACGCGAGAACAAAACGCGGCGGGTGCCGCTGCAAATCGCCGGAGGGCTCCTCCACGAAGTGGCTTGTTTTTGGCTGCGTGAACCGTGCGCGAGGCCCAACTCCAGGCGCCTGGAGCGCCAACTAGCGCCAACTCCAGGCGCCTGGAGTTGGCTCGAGGACCCACGCGAGCGGGAGACGCGAGGGCGTGGGGCGGCGAGCGTGAGGCCGTGGCGTGGGGCGAAAGGCGGGCCCCCGCCGTGCGGCTCGCGAGGTCTTCCTCGGCGACACTGGGCCTTCTTCACGGTACCGTGGGGAGCCAAGAAGATGAACGGTAGCTACTCCCCCGAACCCAGCGACACGGCCCGAAAGGTGCTGTTCGGCGCGGCGGCTGCGGTGCTCGTCGTTGGTGGAGGACTTTGCTTCTTTTTGGAGAGCCGCGGCATCCTCTCGAAAGACTTCTTCTACGTCGGCATGACCGTGACCGTCGTCTTGACGTCACGTCTCGCGTTTGGCGGCGTACGCGGATACCTCTGAGCGCGAGCGCGTGCCGCGAGCGCCTTGGATAGGAAGAGGCTGACCCACGGTTCGTCGTCGGCCTCCGATGCCGTCAGAAGACCACCGTGAATGGGCGCGCGAGGGCCTCCGCGCGCGTGCGGGTGCGCGGGGCGAAGAGCCAAATCGCCGCGCCGGCCGCGACGGTGACGAGGCCCACCGCGTAGGTGATCTGCACGCCCGTCCGCAGCGAGCGGGCCTCGTCTTGGATCTCGACGAGCCTCGGATCTCCCGCGTCGGCGGCGCGCGTGAGCTCGTCGCGTTTCGCGCCGAGGGCCGTGACGTCGACGAGCCCACCCGCGAGGAGCGTCGCGCCTCCCACAGCGAGCGCGGTGATGCCCACGACGGGCCACGCCGTGCGCACGGGGGCCTCGGGGCTTGGCGCGGGGCGCTCGGCCACGGGGACGAGCGACACCACCAGCGTGTCGCGGGTGCCCGCCGTGACGCGCACCTTCTGCTCCACCGTGACGTACCCGGTCTTCTCGACGACGACCACGTGGTCCCCGGCCGTGAGCGCCATCGTGTGTGGAAGACGGACCTTCGGCTCGTGATCGACGGCGGCCGTTGCTCCTTCGACGGTGGCGGAGATCGCGAGGTCCCCTCGAGACGCACGCGCCTCGAGCTCGGCGATGCGCGCCGACACCGCGGCCGCGTCGGACACCTGCGGGTTCTTCTCGAGGTACGTTTTGAGGTCGGCGATGGCCTCTCTCACGCGCCCGAGCGAGAGCTTGGCCTCGGCCGCGTACCGGTAGGGGAGGTTGGCTGCCGGCACGAGCCGCATCGCCCGCTCGTACTCGCGGAGCGCACCCTCGGCGTCTCCCTTGCCGAAGAGAAGGATTCCTCGCTGCATGGCCTCGCGCGCCTCGGCCTCCTCGGAGGGCTGCGCGCGTCGAGCGGGCTCGTCGGCGTGTGCGCGCGAGGGTGCGGCGAGCGGGAGCGCCGCGAGCACGAACGCCAGCACACACGGCGAGACGAGGCGGGCTATCGGCTTCATAGGACCTTGGACAGCGACACGTCGAGCTCGGGCATCATCTTGTGGCAGAGGCTGTCGAAGGTCTGCGTGCCAAGCCGGAGACGCGAGCGCAGCTCCTCGCGCACCTCTTCCGAGAGCTTCTCGCGGACGCGGGCGAGCCTCCGAGCCACGGTGGCTCGGTTCACGCCGAGGCGCGGCGCGATGGTGTCGATCGAGGCGCCCTCCTTGACGTTCCACCGGAGAAGATCCCGCTCTTCTTGTGGGAGCCGCGCCATCACGCGGAGCACCACCTGCTCGAAGGCGCCGCGATGCGCGTGGAGCAGCGTCTCGAGCTCGGGATCGTGATGAGGGTCTTTCCCGTCGAGCGCCTCGGCGTCGCCGACGGGGACCTCGCGCGGGCGCTTTCGGGCGAGGCTCGCGAGCTCGCGTTTGCCCACGAGCAGCACGAAGGCGCCGAGCGGCACCTGCCCCGTGTACATGGCGAGCTTGGGCCGCCGCCGCTCCGTGCCCACGAACATCGACTCGCGCACCGTCCGCACCGTGAGGTCGACCACATCGGCGTCACGTGTGAGGCTCCCGAGCTTGCGGGTGAGCGGCGCCATGACCGTCGCCTCGAAGGTGCGTATCGCGCCTCGGTCGCCAGCCAGAGCGGCGAGGGCGAGGGTGAAGTCTCCCGCGACGATCTCCCCGAGATCGAGCTCACGTTCGGCTCGACGGGCGCCCAGCTCGCGGGCAAAACGCTCGGCATCGACGGTGAAGGTCGGGTGGGCCGCTTGGCCTTCCTTCCACAAGCGAGACAGGGTCGCCGCGAGCTCGGGCGTGTCGAGCTCGCGTCTCGCCCCCTCGGGCACGGCGGAGAGAAATGCCTCGCGAAGTCCCATCGCTCGATCCCCGAGGCTACCACCCCCCTCGGCTCCTCGGCGTCCTATCGCGCAGCCCGCCTCGGCGTTTCGCGTTTCGCGCGCCACGCCCATTGTTTGCTACCCTGAGGAGGTGCGCGCGGAACGCGAGTCGACCCTCGAGTGCCCCGACGAAGAGTCCCTGCATCGGTACCTCGAAGGCAAGGTCGCCTCGTCGCGCGCCGAGGCCATCCGGGCGCACCTCGTCGTGTGCTCGGTCTGCCGCGCGGGAGCGGCTTCCCTCGGGGCCTCGAACGCCGACGCAGAGCCCGCCGATGCGGACCTGAAAAGCGAAGAGATTCCAGCGCTTATCGATGGTCGATACGCCCCCGAGCGGGTGCTCGGGCGTGGCGCGAGCGCTACGGTGTACGTCGCGCTCGACCGGCGCCTCGGGGAGCGCGTCGCCCTCAAGGTCTTTCGGGGCCTCGGCGAGAAGGTCGCTCAGGAGCTCTTGCTCGCCCGCCGAATCAGCCACCCCAACGTATGCCGGGTGTTCGACGCCGGCGTGGCCGACGGCGCCGCCTACCTCACCATGGAGCTGGTCGACGGGCGCACCCTCGGAGACCTCCTCGCCGCGCACGAGGGCGAGCCTCTGCCCGAGGGCGATCGCATCGTGCGCGAGATCTTGAAGGGCCTCGCGGCGGCGCACGAGGCGGGCATCGTGCACCGCGATCTGAAGCCGCAGAACGTCCTGGTCGACCCGAGCGGGAGGGTGGTGCTGACCGATTTCGGGCTCGCCCGCCTCGCGAGCGAAGAGGAGAGCCGCGCGCGCCTCATCGGCACCCCGGCCACGTGGTCGCCCGAGCAGGCGAGGGGAGAGCCCGCCACCTTCGCCTCGGACGTGTACTCGTTCGGTGTCGTGGCCTACCGCGTCCTCACCGGGGTGAGCTTCAAGCTGAGCGCCACCGAGCCCTTTCGTAAGCTCTCCCCTTCGTACCGGCGCCTCCTCTCCCGGGCGCTCGCGCTCGCCCCGCACGAACGTGTGCAGAGTGCAGGTGAAGCGCTCCGTCTGCTCGAGGGGGGCTCGGCCCCGCGTGGACTGCCGCTCGGGCTCGGGCTCGGCGCGCTCGTCCTGCTCGCGGCCGTGGGGCTCGGTCTTCGTCACGCGCGCGCGCCCTCGCCTCCGGGGCTCGCCACGAGCGAGCCGTCCGCAGGTCCCGACGTTTCGTCCGTGCCGGGCTCCGCTGTCTCGTCCGCGCCCGTCGCGTCGAGCCCGGTCGGGTCGGCCTCCCCGCAGCCCTCCGCCGCGTCGATCGCTCCGCGCGGCTCGGCCCACCCGGCCGCGCACGTCTCCCGTCCTACCCCGTCGATCGTCGAGGTCGCCCCCAAGGCCACGTCGACGGCCGCTCCCTCCGCCGCCCCTGAGCTGCTCTTCGGCAAGTAGCCCTCACGAACGAGGTCGCGTGGCTCGGTGAGGATGCCCTATTCTCTCGGAGGCGCAGGCCCTTGCCTGTAGGCGTGAGAGATCCCAGCGCTCGGGGGCCCGTTCATCGTGGTGGTTCGTTCGGCGAAACATGTGCTCTCCACGCTCGCGCTGGCCTCGGTCATCGCGGCGCTGCCCATGTGCAACGCCTTCTCGTCGCTCGAGAACTGCACGTCGGACGGAGACTGCCCCTCGGACCGCGTGTGCGAACCCCGCGCCCACCTGTGCGTACCTCGCGCCGACGCGGCCTCTCCCGACGCGGCTCCCGACGCGACCCCCGATGTCACGGCCGATGCGCCTCCCGACGCCCCCGCGCCCTGCGAGGCCTTGCCGTGGGACGCGCCCGTCCCCGTCGCGGGCCTCGAGAGCGAGCCGGTCATCTCGGCGCGCCTCTCTCCCGACGAGCTCACGATGTTCGTCTCCCGCGGTGTGCCGCCGAGCTTCACCGACATCTACACGGTCACGCGCCCCGACACGACGTCCCCCTTTCGCGTGAACGGGCCGCTCGCGGTGGTGAACGAGCCCCTCACGTCCGAGTTTTGGCCCACCCTGAGCGCCGACGGGAAGCTCATGTTCTTCGAGTCGTCGCGCTCCCGCGTGCCGGACGACGCCGGCGTGTACCGCGAAGAGGGCGCGCGTATTTGGTCCGCGAGCCGCGTGAACGTCGCCGCCGACTTCGACAAGCCTCGCCTCCAGTCGCTCTTCGACGTCGACGGTCCCGAGGCCGCGCCGTACCTGCACCCGAGCGGGCGCTCTCTCTACTTCGCCTCGGTGAGCCGGCCGGGGAAGGGGCAGCTCGACGTGTGGGTCGCCGAGATCAACGCGGCGGGTGTGGTCACCGACATTCGGAACGTGGAGGGCGTGAACAGCCCGACCGACGAAAATGCGCCCGTCGTCACGCTCGACGAGCGGTTCCTCTACCACAACCGCCTCGCCGCCGACGGCGTCCAGAACGACATCTTTCTCTCGAGGCGCACGACGACCCAAGACGGGTTCGGCAAGTCCGTGCGCGTCCCCGAGCTCTCGTCGGAGGACGACGAGTACCCGAGCTGGGTGTCCGACGATCACTGCCGCCTCTATTTCGCCACGTCGCGTCCTCTCCCAGGGCGCCCTCGGCCCGACGGCGGCGCCCCCGTCTTCCACATGTGGGTCGCGAGCCGCCGCCGGTGAGACGCGCGGCGGCTCGGCTCCAGCACGTCCGTAGAGGCGTCTACTTGCCGGTCTGCCAAACGAGCGAAGCCCCCCCGTCGCCGTCCCGACGGGGGACGCACCGCAGGGTCGCAACGAAGGCGGTTGGGATGCGGCGGCGTGCGGCCGACGACCCTTGGAAGTCCCCGACGGGGGATGGGAGAAAATCAACGGGCAGCTAGGTCGCTGCTGCAGGCCCCGAGCATGAGGACGAGACCCAAAGTTGCCGAAATCGAAAGTGCGAAAAGTCGAAGCATAAACGACGCTTTGCAGTGGTCGTCCCGGCGCGGCGGGTGAAAAACGGGGGCCTTTCGCTCGAGGCGTGGTGAGCCATGGTGGGCAAGTGGGACCGCGCCGTGACACGCGGATCGGCGGCGCCCTGTCGGCTCGTCTGGTAGATCTTTCTCATGCGTTATCTTGGTCTTGGGGCGCTCGCGTCCTTCGTAGCCGTGTCCTTCGTCGCGTGCTCTGGGCTTCGCCAAGCCGATCCCGAGCCTGACGCCGCGCTACCCGACGGTGAAGCGCCTCCCGACGGGGCGATCCTCGAGGACGGCGCCGTGGCCCCCTTGCCCGACGGCGCGAAGCCCGACACGAGCCGCCCCGACGCTGCCGACACGGGGTCGACCGACTCGCCTGCCGACGTGGCTTGTGTCGGCGCGGCGCAGGACGCGTGGAGCCGCACGACCAAGATCACCCCGGGCTGCGCCGATCGCCGCGTGTTCCTGCTCGAGGGCTGGGCGACCGGAGGGCTCCCGTACTTCGCGCGCGCTCTCTCGATCGCTCGTGCCTCGAACGGCCGTGTCGGCGTCGCCGTGAACGGCGAGACGGGCCCCGAGGAGGGAACGCTGCGCATTCGTACGTTCACCCCCACGACGGCGACGTTCGCGAGCCAGCTCGTCAAGATCGACCCGCTCAACTTCGAGAACGTCGGGGCCGGCGTGCGCATCGCGTCGGGCAACGACGACACCTTCCATCTCGTCTACCAGCGCGACTCGGGGATGGCCGGCGGGCCGGTGATGTACCGGAGGCTCCCGGCGAACAACACGTTCACCGCCGAGCAGCAGCTCGCGTCCGTTGGCTACAACACCAGGCTCGGCCTCGCCGTGTCGCCCGCCAACTCCGACGTGCTCGCGACGGTCTACACCCCGCCCACGGCCACGGTTCCCGGCAAGATCGACTCGTACCTCCGCCCCGACGCGACGCAGACGTTCGGGACCCCGGCGACGATGCAAGGGAGCTTCGCCCGCGACGGCGTTTCCGGGAACGGCCAGCACGTGATCCGCTTCGACCCGACGGGCGCGGCGCGCGGGGTCTACCACTTGTCGCAGACCTTTTCGAGTGCCGTGCCTCGTTTCATCGAGCTCGCGGGGGGCCTCTGGCGCATGCCGAAGACGGTCGACAACAACACGCTCGACGGGATGTCCGGCTACTCGGTCGACTTCGTCATGGTGGGGCAGACGAAACACGTCGCCTACTACGCGCGAAAGTTCTCGGCCACGACCGCCGAGCTCCGCATCGCCACGTTCGTGTCCGAGTCCGACACGCCGACGTACGACATTCGTGATCAGGGCATTCTCTCGCCGGATCCGACGTCCCCGCAGTACGCGCTCGCCCTCGGCGCCGACGGCTTGGGGCTCCTTCACCTCGTCCACGTGAGGCCCACGTCGGCCACCAAATGCACGATCCTCTACTCACGGCAGACCCGGAAGGCCGGCGTCGTGCGTTGGCTCGAGGACCTCGTCGCCGCCGATCTCGACTGCCAAGAGCCGAACGACGTAGCCGTGGCCATGACGGTCGACGGCGGCGGTCGCCCCCACATCGCCTACGCGACCGCGTCCGGTGTCTACTACGCCACGCGCTTCGATCGCTGACCGCGCTGCACCCCCTCGACGGAGCGGGTCGAAGGAGCGGGCGCGTCCTCGGCGTCAGCGCACGAGCTGGTCCTGCGGGATCAGGATGCGCGTGCGCTGCGCCGGGACCGACACCTTCAACGTCTTGTCGGCCGCGACGGTGAACGTGGGCTGCGCCGGATCGAGCACGTCGACGAGCGTGATGCCCGCGGCGAGGCTCGTCTCCATGGCCTTTCCACCCGCCTCGGTCACGCTCTCCTTCTTGGCGTTCGTGTTGGCCACGACGAGCGCGTAGGCGTTGCCCGCGTCGCCGCCCGTGCGCTCGAACGCGAACATGCCCGCGTCGGGCTCGTTGCCCGTGGACGTCGTCGAGAAGAGCACCTTTTGGTCGCCGCGGCGGAGCGCCACGTACGACTTGCGGATGCGGGCCACCTTGGAAAAGTGGAGGAAGGTCTCCCCCGTCGTGGCGAAGCCCGTGTTCCAGAGCACCTCGCGGTTCGCCGGATCGTTGCCGCCCGCGAAGTCTTGCTCGGTGCCGTAGTAGAGGCACGGGATGCCGTCCTCGGTCATCTCGAGGGTGAGCGCGTTGCGGAGCGCCTCGCGTTTCTCGGCCTCGGTGCCGCGTGCGAAAAAGAGGAATCGCGCGACGTCGTGGTTGTCGATGAAGTTGACGAGGGCCTTCGTCGGGGCGATGCCGATGCCACCCTCTTGGGGCTCGGTGCCGTAGTTCTTCGGCCGCTCCGCCCAGAGGTCGGCGATCTGCTTCGTGCCCTTCTGATCGGGCGAGCTCGCGTACTGGTAGACGTCGCGAAATACTTGAAAGTGTTGCGAAAAGTAGAAGACGCTGTCGAGGCGTTTCGGCAGCGTGTAGCTCCCGAGGAGCTTGTCGTTGCCGTCGAACGCCTCGCCGAACATGAGGAAGTTCTTCTTGCCCTTCTCGGCCAAGCGCTTGCGCACGCGGGGGGCGAAGTCTTCCCAGAACTCGTACTCGACGTGCTTCACCGTATCGATGCGGAAACCGTCGAGGTCGGTGAGCTCGACCCACTTGGCGTACGCGTCGACCATGGCGTCGCGCACCTCGGGGTTCTCCGTGTTCACGTCCTTGAGGCCCCCGGGGAAGTCTCCGAGGAGGCGCTGCTTGTCGTCGTCGTAGTTCAGGATGCGCCCGAACCCGTGGTAGCCCTCGAGCCGGCCCAAGATGCCGGGCTGGGGCGTCACGCGGTTGATGCTCGGATCTTGGATGAACACGATGGGCGCGCGCCCCGCGTTGCCGAGGGACGTGAAGGCCTGAACGCCGCGCGGGTCCCAGTCGGGGTCGAACTCGGAGATGCGCTCGACCTTCGACGTGGTGCCGGTGCCGCCGATGTAGATGTCTGCCTTCCCGTTCAGGTTCATGTCGTAGAAGAACGCCTGCCCCATGTGGTTCGTCACGATGTCGAGGACGACCTTGAGCTTGCGCTTGTGGGCCTCGGCGACGAGCGCGCGGAGATCGGCGAGGTCACCGAAGTGGGGGTTCGTCTGGGTGACGTCCTGGGCCCAGTACCCGTGGTACCCGTCGACGTCCGCGTCGGTCTCGACGTTCTTCACGACGGGGGAGATCCAGAGCGTCGTGACCCCGAGCGTCTCGATGTAGTCGAGGTGCTCGATCATGCCGCGCCAGTCGCCGCCTTGGTAGCGCGCGAGGGCGCCCGGGCGCACCTGGAAGTCGTTGTTGACGCTGCCGTTCGCGAATCTGTCGACGAGCACCTGGTAGATGACCTCGTCGCGCCAGTCTTCGACGCGCGTCCCGAGCACGGGCTGGATGCCCTCCTCGGGGATCGACACACACGCCGCTTGGTTCACGAAGGCCGACAGGGCGACCATGAGGGCGAAGATGGGGGTGGCTTTCTTCATCGCGTGCTCGGCTTGGCTACGGGGAAACGTTCGAGGGGTCCGCAGGCGCTCGCGGTCAGGGGTACGAGCTCGAGTTGAACCACCACTCGGCGCCGAGGCCGAGGAAGTGATCGACCCCGCGCTGGCCTACGATGTCCTCGGCCGCGTAGAGGCGCTTCGCCCCCGAGTCGCGGCCGGTGAGCGCGTAAATGAGGCGAATTTGCGGGCGTTTGAAGGTGCCTCGGCCCGAGGGCGAGAAGTACGGCATGATGCCGAAGCGCCCCACCTGCGCCGTGAGGGGCGCGTCGGTCGAGGGGTCGATCACCTTGATGCGGCGCATCTGATAGCTGCCCTCGAGCGAGAGCCCGAAGTGCTCGCCGAGGAAGAACGAAGGCCTCGCGACGATCGCGCCCTCGTCGTACTTCTGCGTGGTGCTCTGGTCGGTCGAGGCGTCGCGGAAGAAGCGCACGTACGCGCCCCACGCGACCGCGAACGGGCCCTGCTCCACGTTGCCCGAGAACGCGATGCGCGTGTCGCTCGCGCCCTGCGTGCTGCGGTCGAGCGTGAAGGTGGCCGGCGCCTCGAGCGGATCGTACGCCGCGATGCCGCGCGCGTGCCGCAGGAAGAGGTGCACGTGCGTGTCGCGGTGGCCCGTGAAGTACGTGAGCTGGCTGCCCACGAGGAACCCGCCGTCCGAGGGGAGGTCGCGGTCGCGCTGCGTGAGCGGATCTTGGAACACACCCGACGAGAGCTGGTGCGCCTCGCCGTAGAGCGAGACCTTGAAGCCTTGGTTATCGTCGGCGAAGAAACGAGCCTCGGGCCCGTTCTTGAAGAGCTGCGTGATCTTCAGCGTCTCGACCATGCGGGGGCGATCGAGCTTCGTGATGTTCACCGTGCCGAACCCGAAGGGCGCGACCACCGGGATCTGCTGCGCTTGGTACGTGTTGTCGAGGCGCTGCTGGCCCATGTGCACGGCGAGGATCGTCTTGCCGGCTTTGGAGTCGAACGAGCCGAAGGCGCCGCCGCCGACCGTGTTCTGGTTGTCGAGCGGCCACCAGTTCAGGAGATAGATGTCGTCGCCGCGGTACATGCGCGAGCCGGCCCAGAGGTTCACCTTGTCGTAGGTGCCTTGGGCGTACAGGTTGCGCACGCCGATCGCGTTGGCGGGGTTTCCCGAGAAGTGGAAGAAGGGCGGGAAGAGCGCCATCGTCGCGACGACGCGGCCCTTCGTCTTCTCGCTCCACGTGTCCTCGCGGCGGAGCTCGAGCTCGGCGTAGCTTCCCTCGTCCACGAGGCGCGGGCCGAACGCGACCACGTTCGAGCCGCGGCCCATGCGGCCTTGGAGGTCGGTGGCGGCCCACACGCGGCCGTACGAGCCGAACTCGAAGTGCCCCTCGTGCCCGCTCGCAGGCGGCGGGAGGTACGGCGACGGGGCGGGGGACGAGAGCCCACCTTGGGCCGGTGCCTTCTGCCCGACCGGCATCACGCGCGAGTCGTCCGCGGGGGCGGCGCGATCGGCGGGCGGCGGAGCGGCCGGGGGGTGATCCACCGGCAGCACGCGGGAGTCGTCGCTCGGCTTCGGCTTCGTGTCGGCCGGAGGCGACGCGGGCTGAGCGAACGACGAGAGTTGGACGAGCGTCGTCGCCATGAAAGGCGCGACGAAGACGAGCGTGCGGAGGGAGGTACGCGCCACGGCGGACCGGCTTAGCACGGGCGGGCTAGAAGTCACTCACTTCTGCGTGACGCATTGCGCCCTTTCCGTCACTCACTTCTGCGTGACGCGTCGCGCCTCGTGCGCGCAGCTCAGGGCGAAGGTTCGAGCTCGGCGGTCATCTCGAGCATCGTCGTGCGGAACCCGAGCTTCGCGAAGAGCCTCTGCGCGCCCTCGTTTTGCGTCGCCGTGAGGAGGACCATGCGGGGTGCGCCTCGCCGCCGGAGCTCGTCCTGCATGGCCCGCACGAGCGCTTCTCCGACGCCCTTTCCGCGGGCGCGCGCGTCGACGTAGATGTCGTGGAGCTTCCCGCACGCGTCGAGCAGCGCGAAGTAGTCGCGGCCCACGAGCTCGCCGTACGCGTAGCCCACGACCTCGCCGTCCGCGAGCGCCGCGAGCAGCACGGTCTTCGGGTCGAGGAGCGCCTTCGGCAGATACCGAGCGTATCCGGCCGCGGGATCGTCGAGGTGGAGGAACCGCCGCGGGTCGTACCCCTCGTGCTGGCGGACGAGCGCTCCCGCGAGGGCCGCCACGGCCGGGATCTCGTCGAGCGTGGGCGGGCGGACGTGGACCATGGGACCCATTTGCCGCGCGCCGCACGCCGTTTCAACCCCGCACGCCGGTGAGCCCGGCGCTCTCCGTGTGCCAGAGTGAGTCTCGGCCCAGGGTACGTGTTTGTCGTACTCTGGTTTTGCGCCGAAATGTGTCCTGTTTTTGGTGGCACGAGGCATGCTTTTGCCACGACAGGGAGACCTTCCGCATGAACCAAAAGAACATTCGCTCACTCGCCATCGCGCTCGGCCTCGTCGCGTCGCTCGGCACGACGGTCGCCCTCGAGCGCACCGCCTCGGCCTGCGGTGGCTGTTTCGTGCCGCCCGAGGACAACACCGTCGTCACCGACCACCGCATGATCCTCTCGGTCGGAAATGGCGAGAGCACGCTCTACGATCAGATCCGCTACCAGGGCCTCCCGCAGGAGTTCGCGTGGGTGCTCCCCATCTCCGGCGAGGCCACGGTCGGGCTCTCGGCCGACACGCTCTTCGGCGTCATGGGCGGGTTCACCTCGGTCAACGTCGTGGCGCCGCCGCGGAACTGCCCCGCGGCGCCCAACTGCAACTCGGGCGAGGATCTCGCGGCCGAGGCGCCTCGCGCGAGCTCCGCCGACAGCGGCGCGGCGGGCGGGGTCACCGTCACCAAACAGGAGAACGTCGGGCCGTACGCCACCGTGCAGCTCCAGTCGAACGACGCCGAGGCCCTCAACAAGTGGCTCACGGACAACAAATTCTCGATCCCCGAGAACGTGAAGCCGGTCATCGCGCAGTACGTCCGCGAGAAGTTCAACTTCCTCGCGTTGAAGCTCCGCCCCGGCGCGAACGTGCAGGCGATGCGCCCGGTCCGCGTGACCACGAAGGGCCCGCAGGTCGTCTTGCCGCTCCGCATGGTGGCCGCGGGCACGGGGCCGATCGTGGGCATCACGCTCTGGGTCGTGGGGCAAGGCCGCTACGAGCCCACGAACTTCCCGACGTTCAGCATCAAGGCCGACGAGCTCGTCTGGGACTGGACCAAGAACGAGTCGAACTTCAAAGACGTGCGCGCCGCGCGCCAGGCCGCCGGCCAGAACCGCACGTGGGAGGTCGAGAGCGCGTTCCGGATGCCGGTGCGCACGATCACCCAGGCGCTCAGCATGCCCATCTTCGCGAACGGGCAGTCCTCGGGAGACTACACGCCCGTCCCGGCCGCGAACGGCGAGCCCGGCAAGACCGCGGAGCAGGTGCGTGAAGAAGACCTCTCGGTGCTCTTCGGCAAGCAGAAGCCCTCGGACTTCTTCGTGACCCGCATGCGCACCGACATCGCGCAGGCCGCGCTCAGCGAGGACCTCTTGCTCCAAGCGCCCGCGGATCAGACCGAGCTGTCGAACGTGCGCCAGGTCACCCGCGAGCTGAACGAGCCTCTTTGCCCCGTGTACGTCGGCTGCAAAGAGACGGGGTCGTTGCCCCGGAGCGAGGCCATCGCGCGCTCCTCCGAGCACTGCTCCACGGGCGGCGCCATGCCGACCCACGGCTTCGCGGCGGCGGGCGTCGGGTTCCTCGCGCTCGCCATTGGTCGCACCGTGCGTCGCCGTCGCTCGACCCGCGCCTGAGCCTTCGGCACTCGCTACCTACCGGGCCTCGTGCGACCTGCACGGGGCCCGCGTGATTTTGTGATGCCAACATGTGCCGTCTCGGGTCGTCATGTGTGCCAAAACGCGTGTCACCCGATAAAACTCGGGTGTTTTTCGATGGAACGACCTGTGCTCTGCTTGATGCCATGAAGTCCCGCACGGTCGCCATTCTGCTTTCTTCCTTCCTCTCCGCGGCTGCCCTCGTGGCCGTGTCGCGCCCCGCGCAAGCGTGCGGTGGCTGCTTCGTCCCGCCCGAGAACAACACCGTGGTCACCGATCACCGGATGATCCTCTCGGTCGGTCAGGGTCAGTCGACCCTCTACGATCAGATCCGCTACCAGGGCGCGCCCGAGTCGTTCGCGTGGGTGCTCCCCATCTCGGGCGAGGCGCAGGTCGGGCTCTCGGCCGACGTGGTGTTCTCGGTGCTCGACTCGCTCACGCAGGTGGGTGTCGTCGCGCCGCCGCGAAACTGCCCGGCCCCTCCGAACGACTGCGCGCGCAACTCCCCTCAGGCCGCTCCGGGCTC
Source organism: Myxococcales bacterium (assembly GCA_016712525.1). NCBI lineage: Bacteria > Pseudomonadati > Myxococcota > Myxococcia > Myxococcales > Myxococcales bacterium. The sequence continues at coordinate 1,374,536 of JADJQX010000008.1, read as the reverse complement.
GGCCAGCGCCGACGGCGGCTTCGCCGACGGGGTCACCGTGACCAAGCGCGAGGTCGTCGGGCCGTACGAGACCGTGCAGCTCCAGGCCACGAACCCCGAGGCGCTGAACCAGTGGCTCACCGCCAACAAATTCTCGATCCCCGAGGACGTGAAGCCGGTCGTCGCGCAGTACGTCCGCGAGAACTTCAACTTCCTCGCCATGAAGCTCGTGCCCGGCGCGAACGTGCAGTCGATGCGCCCGGTCCGCGTGACGACGCGTGGCAGCTCGGTGACGCTCCCGCTCCGCATGGTCGCGGCGGGCACGGGGCCGGTCGTCGGCATCTCGCTGTGGGTCATGGCGCAGGGCCGCTACGAGCCGCAGAACTTCCCGACGTTCACCATCAAACAAGAAGACCTCGCCTGGGACTGGACGGCGAACGCGTCGAACTTCAAGACGATCCGCGCCGAGCGCACGGCCGCCTCGAACGGGCGCGGCTGGGAGCTCGAGTCGAGCATCGGGCTCCAGACCCAGCAGATCGACTACGCGGTCCGTACCGGCTTCGTGGGCGGCTTCGGTGGCCGCGGCGGCCCGGTGGCGCCCGCCGGAAACGACTACGCGGGGATCGACGCGAGCGAAGGCAACCCCGCGAAGACCCCCGACCAGGTGCGCGACGAGGACATGGGCATCTTGCTCGGGCGCATCGTCCCGGGGGCGGAGCTCCGCGTGACCCGCATGCGCGCCGACCTCACGCACGCGGCGCTGAACGAGGACCTCGTGCTCACGGCGCCCGCGGATCAGAGCCTCCTCGGCACCACGCGCCAGGTGACCCGCGAGCTCAACGAGCCGCTCTGCCCGGTGTGGCAGGGGTGCGAGCAGGTGGGTCAGGCCCCGCGAAGCGAAGCCGCCGCGCAGAGCGACGGCACGGGCAGCTTCGGTGGGGGAGCGAGCTGCTCCACGTCGAACGCGAACGCCGCTGGCGGCACGTTGCTCGGAGGTGCCTTCGCCGTCTTCGGTGTGGTGCTCGCCCGTCTCCGGCGCCGAAAGGTCGCGGCCGGCTGAGCGACGTCTCGTCGTGCCGACCGACGAGGCACGGGTGTCCTTCGCGGCGCTCGTGCCTCGTTCCGTTTTCGAAGGCATCGCGGCGTGGACGTCGACGGTCACGGTTCTCGCACCGAGAGACCTCGGTCGTTTTGGGCCGAGACCCAGAACCAGGAGGTCGGGCCCCAACGCGCATGGGCCGTGGGGCCCCGACGAAGGTTGCCCCTGCGCGCCCATCCCGACTAACGTTCGCCCCGTGATCGGCCGCCTCACCGGGTTCCTCTCCGAAGACGACGACGGCGCGCTGCTCGTCGACGTGGGCGGCGTCGGGTACGAGGTTGTCGCACCTCTGGGCACCCGCGGCCGGGCCAAGACCGAGAGCGACGGCCGCGCGACGTTGTTCGTGCACACCCACGTGCGCGAGGACGCCCTCCAGCTCTTCGGGTTCGCGACCGAGGTCGACAGGTTCGCGTTCCGCACGCTCATCGGCGTGAGCAGCGTGGGCCCGAAGACGGCCGTCGGTATCTTGAGCGCCCTCCCGGCGCACGACCTCGCGCGGGCGATCGCGCGGAAGGAGCTCGCGACGCTCACGGCCGTGTCGGGGGTCGGCAAGAAGACGGCCGAGCGCCTGCTCTTGGAGCTCAAGGACAAGCTCCCCCAAGGGCCTGGCGCGGGCCCCGCGGCCGCGACCACGTCGTCGCCTGCGCGCCCCTCGTCGGCGCAGGGAGACCTCCTCTCCGGCGCGCTCGTGAAAATGGGGTACAAGCAGGTCGAGGCCGACCGCACGGTGGCCCTCCTCGGCTCGCGCCTCACCGAGGCCGACCTCCCCACGCTTCTCCGCGAGGCGCTCGCGCTCCTCGCCAAGTAACGAACCTACCATGGCAAAAAAGTCGTCCCGCAAGAGCTCCACCAAGCGCCAGCGCTCCGAGCGCCGCTTCCTGCCCCAGAGCGCCTCGAACCCCTGGCTCGTCCGCGTCCCCGGCGCCCTCGGCGGCATGGGCATCGGCGCGGGGGTGTGGGGCTATCTCTACGGGCATTTCACGCCGGTGGAGGGGGCGGCCGCCCAGGGCACGACCTACAACATCCCGCTCTTCGTCTTGGCGGGCGGCGCCGTGCTGACCGCCGCGGCCATCTGGTTCGGCACGTCGAGCGAGGCCGCCATTCGCGTGGGCGATCCCGGGATCTCCTACGAGAAGGGCGACATCCGCCGGATGCCCTGGTGGAAGGTGAAGGCCATCACGTTCGAGGGGGGCTCCGAGTCTCTCGTGGTCACCGGCAAAGACGAGGCCGACGCCGACTTCTCGTTCCGCATTCCGGCGCGGGCCCACCCGGCCGCCGTCGCCTGGATCGTGAAAGAGGCCAAGGACCGCGTCCCGAAGAAGCTCGACGTCGACGAGACCACCCTCGGGCGGATCGGCGAGCCCTCCGACGAGGGCACCAAGATCCTCCTCGAGCCGCTCACGGTGGTGGGGCGGAGGTGCGCGGTCAGCAAGAAGCTCATCGCCTACGAGCCCGACGCGGTCGTCTGCCCGGCCTGCGAGCGCGTCTACCACAAAGAGAAGGTGCCTCGTAAGTGCGCGTGCGGAAACGAGTTTTCCGGCGTCAAGGTGACCGCGTCCGAAGACGAGGGTGACTCCGACGAGGGCGAGGCCGAGGCCTCGTGAGCTTGGGCGTCGTGGGCGCGACGGGGCTTTTCCTCGCGCCCGATTTCCGGTCTTATCGCGGGCCATGAGCGACACCGACAAGGCCCCGCTCGCGCGTGGTCAGGGAGCGAGCCCCGGACAGGCGACGGGCAAGATGGTCTTCTCTCCCGACGAGGTCGTGCGCCTCGCGGCCGAGGGGGAGAGCGTCATCTTCGTCCGCATCGAGACCGACTCCGAGGACATGCCGGCCCTTCGTGTGGCGGCGGGCATCGTGACCACGCGTGGTGGGCTCACGTCCGACGCGGCCATCGTGGCGCGCAGCCTAGGAAAGCCGTGCATCGCGGGGTGCAGCTCGCTCGTCGTCAGCTACGCCGACGAGACCCTCTCCGTGCGCGGCGGGGTCACGCTGAAGAAGCACCACGTGCTCTCGATCGACGGGAGCCGCGGGCTCATTTTCGCCGACTGACGCGCGCGCGTCCGGCCGAAGTCTCGAACAGGGTGGAGAAGAAGACATGACCACGAAGACCGTCGCCGTGCTCGGGACCGGAACCATGGGCCGCGGCATCGCGCAGGTGTGCGCATCGAAGGGCCACATGACCCGCCTGGCCGACGTCGACGAGGCGCGGGCCAAGGCGGCCTTGAGCGAGATCGCGGGGACGCTCGAGAAGCTCGTCCAAAAGGGGAAAATCACGGGCGATCAGCGCCACGCGACCCTCTCGAACCTCTCGGTCGCGCCCACGGCGAAGATCGCGTGCGAAGGCGCCGAGGTGGTCGTCGAGGCCGTGTTCGAGAACATGGCGGTCAAGGTGGACCTGCTCTCGTCGGTGCTCCCGGTGGCCGAGAAATACGCGGTCGTCGCGAGCAACACGTCGTCGCTCTCGATCACGGAGCTCGGCACCAAGCTCGGTGTCGCCGAGCGCACCGTGGGGGTGCACTTCTTCAATCCGGTGCCCGTGATGGAGCTCGTCGAGGTGGTGCGCGGCCTCGGCACGTCGGAAAAAACCGTCGATTTCGCGGTCGCGTTCGCCAAAGAGCTCGGCAAGACGCCCATCGTCGTGAACGACGTGCCCGGCTTCGCGACGAGCCGGCTCGGGGTCATCTTGGGGGCCGAGGCGATGCGGATGCTCGAGCAGGGCGTCGCGAGCGCGGCGGACATCGATCGCGGGATGGAGCTCGGCTACCGCCACCCCATGGGCCCGCTGAAGCTCACCGATCTCGTGGGGCTCGACGTACGCCTCGCCATCCTCGAGCACCTCCAGCGCGAGCTCGGCGAACAGTTCCGCCCGCCCGCGCTCCTTCGGCAGATGGTGCGCGCGGGCAAGCTCGGGAAGAAGACGGGCGAGGGGTTCTACCGCTGGGAGAACGGCGAGGCTCGCCCCGCCCGCTGATGGTCGTCCCCGCCGCGGGCCGGCCGCGGTTGGAAAAACCGAGCCAATTCGGGCGCGAAGAGTGATAAGGTCGAACGACTCGTGCCGCGGGAACGCGACCGGAATCGAATCGAGGCGGACGTGGACAGTGACCTGGCAGAGGCGGTTGACGCGCTCAAAGACATCTTCAAGCGTCGCAAGCTCGAGTGTGCGTTCGGGAAGGCTCCTGCGCCGCTCGTCGACGATCTGAAGAAGAAGCTGAAGGTGCCCCCCCGGTACCGTGCTTTCCTCCTCGCGGCGAACCCGGTGCGCGTCGAGACGGCCACCCCCGTCGAGAAGATTCGTCTTCTGCCCGCCGAGGAGCTCGAGCAGGCGCAAACGTCGGAAAAAGCAGGCGATTGGAAGGCCTCGTGGGTCATCGTGGGCGAGAGCGCCCTGCTCGGCGACCCGTACTTCCTCGACGTCTCCAAGCCCGATCCCGAGGGCGACTGCCCCGTCTACACGGCCATGAGCGGGCAAGACAAGTGGGTGCCCACGCTGGCTGCCTCGAGCTTCGCTCAGTTTTTGCGGATCCTGGCCACCGGCATGGAGATCGCGACCGGCTTCGGCGACGCCATCATGGACGACGAGGACGAAGAGAACTTCCGCGAGGCCATGAGCCCCAAGGTGAAGGTCATCGATGCGGCGGCGCTGCGAGCCGGCCACTGGACGTGAGAGCGGGCATCGTGAGGCGATACCTTCGCGGGGCCGTCGTCGGACGTGCTCGCCTACAGGAGTAGGCTCCGCGCGCTCCTCCTAGGCCTCGCTCGGTCTCGCCTCACGCTGCCCGCTCTCACCCTCGGGCCCCGTGGGGGCTTGCCGCTTCGCGGGGCTCGCCGCTACGCGGGCTCGCCGCGGGGCTTGCGGCTTCGCGGGCTCGCCGCTTCGCGGGGCTCGCCGCGGGGCTTGCCGCTACGCGGGCTCGCCGCGGGCTTGCCGCTACGCGGGCTCGCCGCGGGGCTTGCCGCTTCGCTTGTGGTTTGGGGGTAGGGTCTCGGGATGCGGCGAGATGGGTTGCGGTGGGTGTTGGTGGCGCTTGGGGCCGGGCTCGTTCTGGTCTTGTGGCCGATCTCGACGCCCGTGGTGATGGCGGCGTGGGGGGCGGGGCTCTTGCGGCCTTTGATGGCTCGGATGGGGCGGCTCACGGGGGGGCGGAGGAGGGCGGCGGGGGGGCTCGTGACCGCGCTCACGCTCGCGGTCGTCGTGCCGATGGGGCTCGCGGTGTGGGCGCTGGGGCGGGGGGTCGTCGACCTGGGGCGTAAGATCGCAGAGTCTCCGTCGGCGCGGGCCGCGCTCGTCGCCGTCGCCGAGGATGGCTCGAACGAGAGCCCCATCGTCGCCCTCGAGTCTCCTCGCAAGATCCTCGAGCTCGTCCAAGAGCACGGCGCTCAGGCCTTCAAAATGGCCTCGGGGATCGTCGGCGCCGCCGGGGCCGCCGCCTTGGGCGTCTTCGTCTTTTTATATGCACTCTACACGCTTTTGGTCGATGGGCGTGAGCAGACCCGGTGGCTCGTGGCGCACGCGCCGCTCGAGGTGGCGGTGTCCGTGCGCTTCGTTCGAGCCTTCCACGAGACCGGGCGCGGCCTCTTCGTCGGGGTCGGGCTCACGGGGCTCGCGCAGGGCGGTGTGGCCACCGTCGCGTACCTCGCGCTCGGCGTCCCTCGTGCGCTCGTCCTCGGCCTCCTCACGTGCCTCGTGTCGGTCATCCCGTCGGTCGGCACGGCGCTCGTGTGGGGGCCCGTCGCGCTCGGCCTCGCGCTCTCGGGCAGGAACGTCTCGGCGCTCGTGCTCGTCGCCATCGGCGTCGTCGTCATCGGCTCCGTCGACAACGTCCTCCGGCCCGTGTTCGTGCGCCTCGGCAGGCTCTCCCTCTCGTCGTTCGTGCTCCTCCTCGCGATGCTCGGCGGTGTCTCCGCGCTCGGCCCGGTGGGGCTCTTCTTCGGGCCCCTCGTCGTGCGGCTCGCCGTCGAAGCGCTCGCTCTCTACCGCGAAGCCGCCGCGGCGACCCGCCGGGAAGCTCGGACTGCCTCGATCGAAAACAGGACTCCCGATTGCCGAAATGGCTGACTCGGGCCGCCCTCGGGTGACGAGCCCCGCAGGGTGGCCGGAGTCGTACACCAACGTCCGAATTCGTCGATGGGTGGAGTCGGACGTCTGAGCTAAACCTCTGGAGTGGCGTTAGCTTCTCGAAATCATAGAGACTATTCGGTCGATCCAGCCGCGGGGCGCCGATGACGGGAGCGACAGCCGGCTTCGACTCGGCGGCCCCGCTCGTGCCGAATCGGCATATTCGTGCCTTGGACGGGATGAGGGGAATGGCCATCGCCATGGTCGTGACCTTTCACCTCTCGTTCGGGCTCTCGGAGGCGTTCTCGTCCACCCGCGCCGCCCGGGCGGTCTCGCTCTCGGGGTGGATCGGGGTGGACCTCTTCTTCGTCCTGTCGGGGCTCCTCGTTACACGAGGGTTCCTCGCAGGAGAGCGGACATGGGTCGCGTATCGGCTTTTTCTCGCGCGCCGTGCCCTCCGGATCTTACCTCTTTATTACATCGCGCTCTCCGTCGGCTCGGCGCTGGACCGGTCGCCAGATATTTGGCATTGGATCTACCTGCAGAACTACTCGCTCCCCTTCTCGGACCGCCCCGAGGGGTGGTCGGCGCACTTCTGGTCTTTGGGTGTCGAAGAGCAGTTCTATTTGGTTTGGCCGCTCGTGCTCGTGCTCGCCGCGCGCGCCCGCCCTCGCGCGCTCTTGCGCGGTCTCGTCGCGGCGCTCGTCGTCGTCGCGGTCGGTCGGGCGCTCCTCGTCGTGGGCCTCGCCCACAAGGTCGACGGGTACCTCCTCGCCAAGATCGTGTACCGGGCCACCCCCACGCGCCTCGACGGGCTCCTCGCCGGCTGCGTCGTGGCGTGCCTGCACCACGGGTCGGCGCGCGATCTCCTCGAGCGTTGGCGCAAGGTCCGCCCCGCGTTCGCTGGGATGAGCTTCGGCGTGCTGGCCGTCCTCGCGGTGAGCATCGGCATGGGCAACGAGGACAGGCGGTTCGCGGTGCTCGGCTACCCGTGCCTCGCCGTGTTCTTCGGCGCCCTCGCGTCGTTCGTGATCGACGACGGCCGCACGTGGTTCCACTCCGCCTTGGAGCTCCGCCCCCTGCGCTACGTGGGGACGGTGAGCTACGGCGTCTACGTGGTGCACTGGCCCCTCGTGGCCTGCGCCATCCCGCACCTTCGGCGGATCCACGCGACGACCACGAGCGCGTGGGCCGCCGTCGGCGTCGCGGGCGTCACCACGGTCCTCGTGTGGGCCGTCTCGCTCATGGTCGCGCACGTCTCGTTCGTCGCGATCGAGCGCCCCATCCTGGCGTTGAAGTCGCGTCTGCCCCAGGGAGGCGCGCCCTCGGCGTGATCGGCACCACCTCCTTAGGCTCGTCCTCAGGCCTTCCTTAGGGACGAACCACCTTTCCCGACGTAGGTGGTGGACACGTGCTCCCGCGCCGGCACCGTGCCGCGGCGCGAGCACCGGCGTGCGACTCGGGGGGGACCAGACTCGAGACTTAGGAGATCGATGGCCCGCTCAAACCGAACGACGACGTGCTCGAGCGCCGTGGCGCGAAGGCTCGGCGACTACGCCGTGAACCGAGGAATCCCCCATGGCGCGCTCGCGCGGATGGCCTCCTCGGACGGGGAGAATGGCCGTAGCCCAGAGGCGAGGATCTCGGTCGCCGTGGCGTGCGAGCTGCTCGAGGCCCTCGTCGACGGGCTCGAGCACGACCTGGCCCACGTCGAGGCCCTCCGAGAAATCACGGCGCACGAGTGCGACGCCGTGGGCCTCGCGGTGAGGTACGCGCCCGGACCGCACGAAGCGCTCGACGCCATGCTGCGCTACTCGGCTTTCTTCTGCGAGGCGGGACACTTCGTGCGGGGGCCCACGGGCTCGACCGTGACCCTCGATTGGGTCGACGCGGGCGCTCACGAGGGAAGGGGTGCGCGGCTCTTGACGGAGTGTGTGCTCGCGGGCCTCGTGCTCGCCCTGCGTGCGGCCTACGGATCGGCGCTCCGGCTCGACGCCGTCTGGCTCGCGCACGCGTCCCCGTCGTCGAGTCACGCGTCGGCGCTCTCTGCGTGGCTCGGGTGCCCGGTCATGTTCTCGTCGCGTCGCTCGGGGCTCGCGTTCCACGAGTCGGCCTTCGATGCCTTCGTGGGTGTCCGCGACGACGTCGTGCTCCGGGTCGCCACGCGGCGCGCCGACGAGCTCACGCGAGGCCTCGGCGCCACCCTGTCGATCCAGAAGAAGGTCCACGAGCTCGTCGCGATGGCGGTCCGCGACGGGCGGGTCGCCGATCTCGCCGAGCCGGTGGTCGCGAAGCAGCTCGGGATGTCGGAGCGCACCCTGCGCCGGGCCCTCGACGCGCACGGCGTCACCTACCGCGAGGTGCGGGACACAGTGCTGCGCTCCACGGCCGACGATCTGCTCGGATCCCAACCGTCGCTGAAGGGCGTCGCCGAGGTGCTCGGCTTCTCGTGCTCGAGCGCGTTCGTGCGCGCCTACCGCCGCTGGACCGGCGAGAGCCCGATCGTCGGCCGGCGCCCCTCCTTAGAATCCCTCGCCGGCGCCTGCGTCGGCACGTGACGCGACCTTCGGGGGCATGAGCCGCGCCTTTGGGCACTGGAGGTGTGCCTCGACATGGGAGGTCGAGGGCTCGCCCCGCACCGACCGGAGGCCCTCGGCCAGCGCCTCGATCGCCCTCCGCACCCGCGTGAGCTCGGTAGACGAGCCAGACACGGCCACCGAGAGCTGCGAAAGCGAGCCCCCCGTCGCGTCGACGACCAGGTCGAACCGCTCGGGCGCTTCGCTGGCCGGCAAGAGCGCGCACACGGTGGGGCCGACCAGGGTCGTCGCCCAGGTGGGTAAGTCTACTACCTTCCCTCGGACGAACGGCCGGCACGCGGGCTCACCTTCCGCCCGAAGCGCCCCCACGGGGCAGGGCGCGACCTCCGCGCACGCCTTGCCATCCCACAGTCGTCCGAACCTGCAGGGGCGGTCGACGCGGCAGCCGACGTGCCCGTCCGTGACCTCCAGCACCGCCGCCTCACCCGCGGCCGAGCACGACAGGTGCTCCCCCTCGCGCACGCCGAGCCAGGTCACCTCCGGGAGGCGACCGAGCTCGCGGGACGGCACGCACCGGCGCGTCGTCGGCTCAAACGCCGCGCCGGTCGGGCAGAGAACGGGCGCGCAGGTGTCGTCCTCGTCGAGCGAGCCGCAGACCGCGCGAGCCACGGACGGCGGCGCGCACCCACCCCCGACCGGCCGGAGCCCCTCGGGGCACGGCCCGCCCACCTCTACTTCTCCATTTCGCGGAGAACCCTGCGGATCCCTGCCCGAGCCGTGGCAGCCGAGGGCCGTAAGCGCGACCATGACCGCGGCTCCGGCGGGGACGATTCGCCGTGACTTCGAGAGAAAGTGGGCTAAGCCACGGTCCATTCGCTCCGAAACCGTACCTTTTTCCCCCTGCTCGACAAGAGCGCTCGAGGCCGATCCGGCCCGGGGGCGTGCCCGTAGTCGAGGGGCGCCGGGGCCCCTTAACGAGCCCTCACTTGACGCCCTCGCTGGCCGCGGACTAAGTCAGCCCGCTGGCCACGCGGCCATCTTTGCTTCGTAGTTTTCTGGAGGGGCCCTCGAAGGGCACCTCAGTGCCCCCTCGCACAGCCGCGAGGGCGCGGTCGTCGGAGCGACAAGCCCCGCACGGGACCGCCAGTCAAGGCGCTAACGGATTTGCCCCGGGCACCGTCGGCCAACGCTTAAGTGTCCGGATGGATTGAGTTTAGTTTTCTGGAACGTTGTTTGCTAGATGGACCGTGGTCGTTTTGGGTGCAAACCCCCGCGTGTCTGTTTCTAAGGAGGTCGGGATGCAATCGAGGTGGTTACGACGACTCGGGTTGGGGGCCCTTCTGGGCGGCCTCGCTTGGGCGTCCGTCGGGTGCGCGGGCGAGCGCGACCCGATCAATAGGGTTCAGGCGAACGCGATGCCGAAGAGCTTCTTCATCGGCAACATCGCGGACAACAACGACGACCCCGAGTTCTACATGCGGAACACGGTCGTCGACGTGCCGTACGGCGCAGCGCAGGACGGCCTCTTCACGGCCACCTACGCGCAGCCGACGAACCGCATCAAGTGGGAGGTCCAGGAGCGAGCCCTCATCGCCCGTTCCACCTTCGAGCGCATCCAGGACAGCGACAACAAGGGCAACCGTCGCACGAAGGACGGCCAGGTCGTCGCGATGTTCGCGATCGAGAGCCACTTCGACATCCGCCGCGACTACAACCCGGGCACGGGCGAAGAGTCGAACACGATCGTCGAGAACGCCAGCGATCGCCCCTGGTACCAGCGCGAGTTCATGCGCGTCGACTGGTCGCGCAACCTCGTGACCGACGGCTACGAGGTCGACACCCTCTCGCAGCTCGGCCTCTACGGCGGCGTCAAGTTCGACCCCGTCTCCTACAAGGTCGACGATCCGAACGACCCGAACGCCCCCGCGTTCGCCCCCGAAGAGGGCTACTTCGACGTCGCGGCCAAGGCCTTCGCCACGCCGCAGATGGTCGACACGCCCTGGGGCGCGTTCCCGGCCTGTTTCTTCTTCGGCGTCCACCCCGCCGGCAACTGCAACCCGACCGAGCTCACCCTCCGCCTCTCGTTCAAGAAGGTCACCGAGACCGACTACGAGCCGAGCGACTGGGACGGCACGCGCATGGACTCGTTCGGCGCGTTCTACGCGAGCCGCTACGGGTACGAGCGCAACTACGGCATCCTCGACCAGAACTGGCACCGCCTGGCTGCCAAGTACAACATGTTCGAGCGCAACCACATCTCGCAGAAGAGCGAGGGTGGCGAGGTGTTCGCGCAGTGCAACGTCGACTACTGGCGCGACGAGAACGGCGACATCCAGAAGTTCCGCACGAACGCGAGCGGCGCGATCGTGAGCGACCCGGCGACGGGCCTCCCGATCCCCGACCCGAACGGCAAGCCCCTCGCGGGCAGCTCCGTCGCGGCCGGCCAGGCGCGTAACGCGAACCGCTGGAAGATCCTCGACCAGAACGAGAACAAGACCGACGACGAGTGCGAGTTCAAGGACTCGTCGGGCAAGCTGCTCCACGCGGGCTCGCGCTGCGACACGCTCGCGCGTCGCTGCACCCTTCCGCTCCACGAGCGCAAGGTCAAGACGATCCCCTGGTACTACGGCGGCGATGGCCCGGCCGACCTCTTCCCCTCGACGGCCGCGGCCACCGAGCAGTGGAACGTCGCCGCGAAGCAGGCCCTCCAGGCCGGTATGAAGGTCGACGCGCAGCGCGTGGGCGCCGACGCCTCGAAGTTCATCACGGACGAGGAGCAGATCGCCAAGCGTGACGGCGCCGCGAAGGACCTCACCGAGGTGTTCGTGCTCTGCCACAGCCCCGTCCTCGAGACGGACCACAAGGCCTGCGGCAAGCCCGGCACGATCGCCCGCATCGGCGACCTCCGCTACAACTCGGTCAACATCATCAACACGCCGCAAGACCCGAGCCCCTGGGGCATCATGGTCGACGGCGACGACCCCCTCACGGGCGAGAAGGTCAACACCTCGGTCAACGAGTGGGGACACATCCTCGACATCATCAGCCAGAGCACCGTCGACTACATCAAGTGGGTCAACGGCGAGATCTCCGACGAGGCGATCACTGGCGGCCAGTACATGCTCGACTGGACCAACGGCTCGAAGTTCGCGGCCAAGGCCACCGAGCAGAAGGTCCTCTCCGAGCAAGAAGTGCAGACCCGTCTCGCCTCGGTCCTCTCGGCCGACGGCAACGGCAACTTCTACAAGCGCAACGTCCTCCACAAGGGCGACCAGCTCCCCATGGCCGAGATGCTCGGCAAGCTGAAGGCGCAGGGCCAGGCCCGCAAGAAGTCGGGCGTCGCGCTCGACCGCGATGCGGAGATCGAGGCTCGTCGCAAGCAGCTCGTCGGTTCGAAGTTCGAGGCGATGCTCGCCACGAAGGAGATGCAGGTCATGGCCGGCATCCCCGCGAACCGCGCCGGCCAAATCTCGATGGACGACGACAGCATGCTCTCGCGCGTCTCGCCGCTCCGCGGCCAGAACCCGCAGATGCGCCGCTGGCTCGAGAACCTCAAGAACCAGCGCGCCCACGAGCACGCCAACTGCACGGTGGAGGCCCCCCTCCCCGACGCGACCGGCATCATCGGCCTCGCCCGCCAGGCGAAGTCCCTCTATCCCCTCCCGGCCGCGGATGACGCGGACTTCGCGGGGAAGAAGGTCAAGCGCGATCGCGACATGTTCCAGTGGATCCGCGAGCAGTTCCACATCTCGGTCATCCTGCACGAGATGGGTCACTCGATGGGCCTCCGCCACAACTTCGTCGGTAACTTCGACGCCCTCAACTTCCACACCCAGTACTGGCAGCTCCGCACGCGGAACGGCAAGGAGAAGGCGTGCGAGGCCGAAGGCGGCGGTATCGGCGGCGCGAAGACGTTCAAGCCCCACACCAACGGCGAAGACTGCGTCGGTGGCCGCTGGTTCGACCCGATCACCGAGACCGAGCAGAACGGCATCCTGCCGCGCTGGGGCTCGTCGACCGTCATGGACTACCCCGGCGACTACTCGCAGGACATGAACGGCCTCGGCAAGTACGACAAGGCGTGGATGCGCTTCATGTACGCCGATGTCGTCGACGTCGACGTCGACTCGAACACCGGAAAGAAGCAGAGCTACTACCCCTTCATGTCCGACCGTAACAGCGGCGGCGTGCTCGGTCCGTTCCTCATGCCTTCCTACTGGAAGCTCAACGACATGTTCAACCTCGTGGGCGAGTGCCCCGAAGGTGGCGACGCGTCGAACCCGCTCAGCGTGAAGTGCTCGGGCTACAAGCTCGACTTCCGCAAGCTCTACGACATGCAGGACGTGGCGGGCACCACCCGCACGACGGACTTCGGCGCCATCGGCTGGAGCGGCAACTTCAACCGCGACGCCGACGGCTACTCGCGCCACCCCTACATGTTCAGCTCCGACGAGTTCGCGGACGGCGGCAACGTCTCCGTTTACCGTCACGACGCTGGCGCCGACCTCTACGAGCAGGCCCAGTACTTCATCAACTCGTACGAGAACCGCTACGTCTGGGACAACTTCCGCCGCAACCGCGTGATGTTCAACGTGGGCGGAACGGTCAACCGTACGCTGGCCCGATACTTCGACAAGATGACGGCCACCACGAAGGCCATGGGCCTCATCCTCGACGGCGGTCCCTCGGACGGCCAGTACCTCGGTCACGAGGAGCTGCTCCTCACGCACGCCCTCGCCTCGTCGATGGGCTTCGAGGAGTTCATCAAGGTCCTCACCCGGCCCGAGCCCGGTGCGTACCGCTTCGCCCGCAGCCGTGACCTCTCGGACACCTGCACGAACAAGAGCTACGCCGAAGTCGCCGAGTACTACGCGGACGACCTCTGCAACCCGAACGAGCGTGAGACCACGCCGCCCGCCTTCACCCTGAAGGTCGGCCAGGGCGTGCGCTACATGCACAACGAGTACGACTACTCCAAGGGCTACGAGTGGAGCGACTACCTCCGCTGGGTCGGCTCGTACTACGAGAAGGTGTACATCACGTACTTCCTCACCGAGGCGTACAACAACTTCCTCCAGAACAGCCGCGACGACTACGTCGACGGGCGTGATCGCAACATCAACTACGCCCGTATCTACCCCGAGCAGATGCGCCGCCTCACGGCGAGCATGATGCAGAACGACTTCACGCTCTACGCGCCGTACGTCCTTCCGCAGACCTCGGGCTTCAACACCTCGGCCGACCCGGTCCAGTGGCTCCCGCTCGACCGCTTCACGTCGAACGACCCCGGCACCGTCTCGCCGAGCTACCCGGCGGGCGCCGTCCGCATCAACCCGCTGGTCGGTTGGGAGCAGCAGTTCCCGGCGATCATCTTCAACTACCTGTACGGGTCGACCACCCTCAACATGGACTGGAACAACCAGCTCCGCGTTTGGTACCCCGACAGCGACGGTTCGCTCCCTGTCCCGCTCACCGAGCAGATCCGCTACCAGGACCCCATCTCGGGCGTCCTCTACGCGGCCCGCTCGTACGGCAAGGAGACCATTGCGGGCCGCCAGGTCCAGCGTGCGACCGGCTCGCGTATGCTCCAGTACGCGAACGACTTCGCCTCGACGGCCTTCGTGACCCTCTCGACCGACCCGGTGACGGGCATGCACACCTACCAGAAGGCCGGCGTGGCCAACGAGCCGGTGTGCAAGACCATCCCCGGCGTGCCGACGGCCGACCAGGAGCTTGCGTGCGCGAACGCCAAGAAGCGCATCAAGTACTTCTCGTCGAACCTCGACACGATGCGCGAGATCGCGATGTACATCCAGGGACCGCTCTCGAGCCGCTGAGCTCGGGCTAAGTCTCGCGTAACTTGCCGCGGCGCTTCGGGAAACCGGAGCGCCGCTGGCGTTTTGTGGGCCGCCTTGGCCACGTTGGCTGGGCGCTGCTGCCGCTGGTATAGGCTCGGTCATGAGCTCGACCCACCTCCTCCTCGGCGATGCGCGGGTGACGGCGCCCATGGAGCGCGACGTGAGAGATCCGTGGACCCGCGAGGCCTTCGCGGTGGCGCCGTGGGCCGATGCGTCCCATGCCGAACGCGCGATCACGACCGCTTCGGCCGCGTTCCCACGCACGAAGGGGCTCTCGGCGTACGTGCGTCGCGACGTGTGCCTCGAGGTCGCGCGCCTCCTCCGCGAGCGGCGCGAGGCGCTGGCGACGACGATCGCCCGAGAGGTCGGGAAGCCGATCGGGCTCGCGCGGATCGAGGTCGAGCGCGCGGCGGGCACCTTCGCGATCGCGGCCGACGTGGCCACGCGGCCGGTCGGCGAGGTCGTGCCGATCGATCTCGGGGTAGCTCACGCGCGGCACGCGGGCAGCTACGTGCGCGTCCCGAAGGGCCCCGTGCTCGCGTTCTCGCCGTTCAACTTTCCGCTGAACCTGGTCGCGCACAAGGTGGCTCCGGCGCTCGCGTGCGGGGCGCCGGTCGTGCTCAAGCCTGCCCCGAAGGCGCCGCTCACGGCCCTCGCGCTCGCCGAGATCGTACGTGAGGCTGGCGCGCCGGAAGGTGCGTTCACCGTCGTCCCGTGCGACGACGCCGTGGCCGAGCGACTCGTGCGCGACGAGCGCTTCGCCGTGCTCTCGTTCACGGGGAGCGCGAAGGTCGGTTACATGCTGAAGGCCCTCGCGGGAAAGAAGCACGTGGTGCTCGAGCTCGGAGGCAACGCCGCGGCCATCGTCCACGACGACGTGCACGACGCCTCGTTCGCCGCCGACGCCCTCACGACGAGCGCGTTCGCGTACGCGGGCCAGGTGTGCATCTCCACGCAACGCGTTTATGTGCATCATGCACGTTACGAGGCGTTCGTGGCCGAGCTCGTCACGCGCGCCGCGAAGCTCACGCCCGAAGAGCCCGTGTCGGCGGCGGGGATCCTCGGGCCGGTCGTCGACGAGGGCGCGGCGTCGCGGCTCACGACGTGGGTCGGCGAGGCCGAGGCGCGCGGGGCGGTCGTGCTCCACCGTGGCGCGCGTGACGAGAACCGCATGGGGACCGTCGTGCTCCGCGAGCCCGAGGACACACGTGGGCTCCGCGTGGTGGAGGAGGAGGCGTTCGGACCGGTCGTGACCGTGTCTCCGTACGCCACGCTCGACGAGGCCTTCGCCAAGGTGAACGCGTCGCGCTACGGGCTCCAGGCTGCCATCTTCACCGACTCGACGCGCGTGATCGACGCGGCCTACGCCACGCTCGACGTGGGAGGTCTCGTCGTGAACGACTCTCCGAGCTTCCGGAGCGACGCCATGCCGTACGGCGGCACGAAGGACTCGGGGCTCGGTCGAGAGGGCGTCGCGTTCGCCGTGAACGAGTACACCTCGCCGAAGGTGAAGGTCGTCCGCGCGGGGTGAGCGTCGTGGATCGGTAGAGCTACGCCGTAGCCTCGCGCCGAGGGTCGCGCTTGACGTCTCCTTCGCGGGAAACTAGCGATGGTGCCCATGTCGAACGAGACCCCGGCCGCGCGCACCATCGGAAACGACGACCCGCTCCCCTCCGTGAGGAACGTGGTGCTCGTCATGAGCGGCAAGGGGGGCGTGGGCAAGAGCACCACGGCCACGAACCTGACGCTCGCCCTGAAGCGCGCGGGCTACCGCGTGGGCCTGCTCGACGCCGACATCTATGGCCCCTCGATCCCGACGATGCTCGGCGTGAGCGGGAGCCCCGTCTCCACCGACGGAAAGTCGATCGAGCCGCTCGAGCGCTTCGGCGTGAAGCTCATGTCGATAGGCTTCCTGCTCGAGGACCCGAAGCAGGCCGTGATTTGGCGCGGCCCCATGCTGCACGGCGCGCTCCAGCAGTTCTTGAAGGACGTGCGCTGGGGCGAGCTCGATTTCTTGGTGCTCGATCTCCCGCCGGGCACGGGCGACGTCACGCTCACGTTGTCGCAGCGCGTGGGCGTGAGCGGCGCGGTCGTGGTGACGACGCCCCAGGCCGTCGCCACGGACGACGTCTACAAGAGCGTGTCGATGTGCGAGAAGGTGAACATTCCCATTCTCGGCGTGGTCGAGAACATGAGCTACTTCGTGGACACGGCGGGCGTGAAACACGAGCTCTTCGGGAAGGGCGGCGGGCAGGCCATCGCTGACTTCGCGAAGGCCCCGCTGCTCGGGCAAATCCCCATCGATCAGCGCGTGCGCGAGTGCGGCGACAAGGGCACGCCCTTGGTCCAGGCCGAGCCCGAGGGCCCGACGGCCCAGGCCTTCGCCGACATCGCCGAGAAGCTCGTGAAGGTCATCTTCGACAAAGCCGAAGCCGGCGACGACGACGGCCCGGTGATCGATCGCTCGGGCGGCCCGGGCGGCAAGAAGCGCCTCAACGTCGTGAAGTAGGCCCGGTTTGGGGCTCCTCCGGCTCCGCTTCGAGAGCGCGACGTACCGCGGGAGCCCCCCGACGTACGACGAGGTGCGGGCGCATTTGCGCGAGTGGGGCCCGAGCACGTACGACCTCGAGGGCGTCGCCGCGAGGGGCCCCGAGCTCCACGTCACGACGATGCTCGGCGTCTCTCCGGTGCTGCTCGCGTACGTCCGCGAGTACCTCAGGCAGCGGGGTTACGTGGAGGTGGCTTCGGGCGATTTGGATCGACGCATCCCTTCATTTGTCGCGCGTCCGTGGCGGAGCTACGGCCTCGTCGAGAGGCTCGTGCACCGCTTTCGACCGCATTTTTCCTGAGGATCGTCGCGCGCGGGGCGCGCCCGTGCCGAGGTCCGCGAGCCAACTCCAGGCGCCTGGAGTTGGGACTCCAGTGCCTGGAGTTGGGGCTCGTCAGCTCTTGAAGAGGCCGCTCTTCTTCGCGGCGGCGAAGAGCTCCACGTCCTGCTCCTTCTTGAGGAGTACCCCCAAGAACGGGAGCTCGCGGACGAGGCGCTCTTTGCCGACACCCGCGCGCCGTAGCACCGTGATCCAGTCGACGAGCTCGCTCGTCGTGGGGCGCTTGCGGATGCGGGGCATCTCGCGGAGCTGGTAGAACGTGACCACGGCCTGGTCGACGAGCTCACGGTCCACGTCGGGGTGGTGCACCTTCACGATGCGCTTCATGAGCTCCTGATCGGGGAAGTCGATGAAGTGAAAGACGCACCTTCGCAAGAACGCGTCAGGGAGCTCCTTCTCGTTGTTCGACGAGATGATGACGACGGGGCGCTCCTTCGCGACGATCTCGTCGCCCGTCTCGCCGGCGACGAACCGCATGCGATCGAGCTCGTGCAGAAGATCGTTCGGGAACTCGAGGTCGGCCTTGTCGACCTCGTCGATGAGCAAGACCACGCGCGAAGGCGCGGCGAACGCCTGACCGAGCGGGCCCTTCTTGATGTAGCGGCGGACGTCCTTCACGTCCCCATCGCCGAAACGTGCATCATACAGGCGTTGCACGGTGTCGTACACGTAGAGGCCGTCTTGGGCGCGGGTCGTCGACTTGACCGGCCAGTGGATGAGCGGGAGGCCGAGGCTCTGGGCCACGGCCTCGGCGAGGAGCGTCTTGCCCGTGCCGGGCTCGCCCTTCACGAGCAGCGGTCGCTCGAGCGCGAGCGCGCAGTTGACGGCCGTCTCGAGCGCGTCGTTCGTGAGGTAGGAGTCGGTCCCCGAGAAACGGACGAAGGAAATCACGCCCAAGGTTCTGCCCGAGCGCCACGAATTCCGCAAGGCATGCGCGAAGCTCGGCCGGTGCGAGGGACGTGCGGGGGCCTGCGCGACGGGACAGCATCGTGACCTCGCGCGACTCGGTCGTGGAGCGCAAGCTTTGCGGGCGTGGACCGTGTCGCAGGTGCGCCGAAAGTGCCGCAGTTTCGCCATGTTTTGCTAGGCTCCCGGATGGTGCTGAAGCTCCCCGATGTGCCCCTCCCGAGCCGAGCGTCCGTCGAGAGGGCGCTCTTGGCGCTCGACCGCGAGCTCGGACCGTCGAAGGTCGACACGACGCTCGACGGGCGCGAGCGCTTCGCGAACGACGAGAGCGAGGCCACGGGGCGCGTGCCCGACGCCGTGGTGCACGCGCGCTCACGCGACGATATCGCGGCGTGCCTACGTGTGGCCCACGACGCGGGTGTCCCCGTGACGCCGCGCGCGGGGGGCACGGGGCGCTCAGGGGGTGCCGTGCCCGTCGCCGGAGGCATCGTGCTCGCCACGAGCGGCATGAGCCAAGTGAAAGACATCGACCGCGACGACCTCGTCGCCGTGGTCGAGCCGGGACTCGTCACGGGCGATCTCCACGCCGCGTGCGAGGCCGAGGGGCTCTTCTATCCCCCCGACCCGAACTCGTGGAAATCGTGCCAAATCGGCGGAAATGTGGCCGAGAACGCCGGCGGTCCTCGCGCGTTCAAGTACGGCGTCACGCGTGAGTACGTGCTCGGCCTCGAGGCGTGCCTCATGGGCGGCGAGGTGCTGCGCCCCGGCCGGAGGACGGTGAAGGGCGTCACGGGGTACGACGTGACCGCGCTCCTCGTCGGGAGCGAGGGTACGCTCGCGGTGTTCTCGGAGATCACGCTGCGCCTCGTACGAAAGCCTGTGGCCGTGCACACGCTGCTCGCGCTCTTCTCGGAGCCGGCCGACGCCGCCCGTGCCGTGTCGGCGCTGGTGCGCGAAGGTCACGTGCCGCGGTGCCTCGAGCTCATGGACCGCGAGACGCTCGTCGCCCTGCGCGCGAGCGGCGCGGCCGTCGACGAACGCGCCGGTGCGCTTCTCCTCGCCGAGGTCGACGGGGCCCCGCGCGCGGCCGAAGAGGCGTTCGAGCGAGCGGGGGAGGCCCTCTCCGCCGCGCCGGGCGTGCTCGAGGTGCAGGTGGCGCAGGACGCGGCCTCGCGTGACAGGCTCTGGGCGGCACGCCGCGCGCTCTCGCCAGCGACGCGGAAACTTGCAAAGTACAAGCTCTCGGAGGACGTGGTCGTCCCGAGGAGCCGCATCGTCGACCTGCTCGACGCGACGCGCGCGATCGGCGAGCGGCACGCCGTGAAGCACCTCACCTACGGGCACGCGGGCGACGGCAACCTCCACGTGAACTTCCTGTGGGACGACATGTCCCAGTACGCGAGCGTGGACGCGGCCGTCGCCGAGCTGATGCGGGCGACCGTGGCGCTCGGGGGAACGCTGTCCGGGGAGCACGGCATCGGGATCGCCAAGGCCCCGTACGTGCACCTCGAGCAGTCGGAGGGCCTCGTCGCCCTGCAAAAGAAGCTCAAGTCTGCGTTCGATCCGAAGGGCCTCTTGAACCCGGGGAAGATCTTCTCTCCCGGCTCGCACAAGGCCTGCTGATGGTCACTCACGAAAGGAACATGCCGTGAAGCTCGTCTCTGCTCTCTTCGTCACGATCGCCCTCTCCGCCGTCGCCTGTGGCGGAGGCGCGCCCTCGCCCGCGGTGCCCCAGGGCGCCGACCCCGCCGCTCCCGCGACGCCTTCGGCCGGTCTCAAGGCCCCGGGCGAGGCCAAGGTCGGCGACAAGACCACCTGCCCCATCTCGAAAGAAGAGTTCACCGTGACCGAGAGCTCGCCCAAGGTCGAGCACGAGGGCAAGACGTACTACTTCTGCTGCCCGGGGTGCGCCGGCAAGTTCAAGTCCGACCCCGCCAAGTACATCGGCGGCGGCGAGAAGAAGCCCTCCTGACGCTTCGCTCACTCGAAGCGCACGTGCGGCCCGTCGAGGGATCTCGGCGGGCCGTGTCGCATCTACGCGTCTCCTGCGGCAGGCACCCATGTGCCGTGAAACCCCGCGGGGAGGCCGTGCGGGAGATCGCAGATCGCCCGCGTCTCGAGCGTCTTCGCCGCGAGCACGTAGAGCGCGCTCTTCTCGCGCGCCCCCTCGAAGACCACCGTCAGCACCACGCCCTCGCCGTCGCCGCGACCGGGCACGTACACGGGCTCTCCCACGAGCGCGTGGCCGAGATCGCGCACGGTCTCTCCTCCGCTCGACCGATCGAAGCGGACGATGCGTGAGAAGAAGGGCGCGACGAGCGTGTCGCCCTCGGCGAGCGCAGGCCCTGCCATGGCGAACACCTGCGTGTGCGGGCGCGACACCTCGCGAGGGTCGATCGTCGGGAGCTCGCACGGAACGTGGGACACCGCCTCTTGGGTGGCCTTGCCCGTGCGTGGATCGAGCTCGAACCGGGTGAGAATGGGCGCCGGGTAGAAGGCCTCTCCCGACGCGAGCACGTCGGGGCCGGGCACCTTCGGGAAGCTCCCCGTGCGAATGCCCTCGACGATCACGGTGCCGTCGTCCCGTTCGAACGCGTTCACGAAGTGGAACACGAACGCCGAGGGGAGCGTGAAGGTGAGCGGGCGCTCGCCGCGGGCCTTCGGGAAGAGCCGCACGATCGTGTCGCCCTCGTCGAAGTCGATCGCGTCGACCGGGGGCACGAAGCCGAGCAGCGTGCGCGCGACGTCGAACTTGGCGGGCACGTCGAACACCACGCGGTAGCGCTTCGTGACCACGAAATCGTGCAAGAACGTGAGCTTTGGGAGCTCGACGAGCTCGGGCTCGTCCATCCGCCCGCTCGGGTCGACCCGGTAGAGCACGAGGTGGTTCTTGCGCCCGTAGGCCGTGCCGAAGCCGTAGAGGTCCCCCGTCTCGGGGCAGCGCTTCGGGTGGGCCGAGAAGGGCAGGTGGGGTGACATCTTCGCGTCGAGCCACGAGAGGCGGTTCTGGAGCCTCCCGTCGAAATCGTGCGGGCCGAGCGTGCGGAGCGTCTCGGGATCGAGGGCGTGGGGGATCCCGCCCTCCCATAGGGCGAGCAGCCTGCCGCCATGGAGGATGACCGACGTGTTCGCCGCGTTCTTGAACGTGGTGCGGAGGAGGTTCTTCCGGAGCCCACCTGGGAGGTTCGTGCCGAAGCTCCGGTAGAGCATCTTTCCGGCGCGCTCCTCCTCCTCGAACGCGCGCGTGCGCACGAACCTGTTTCGGTAGTGGACTTTGCCTCCCTCGAACGAAAACCGCAGGATCATGCCGTCGCCGTCGAAGGGGTGCTTGTAAGGTACACCGAATACCGACTGCCTCCCAGGCCCGTTCCGAAAGAGGACCCCCTCGAGCGATCGCGGGACCTCGCCCTCGCGGACGTGGAGCGCTTGGTCGACCTCGTCCGGGGTCTGGGCGTGGGCCAAGGTGTGGAGGATCGCGAGATCGCGCAGCATGCGACGACGGTAGGGGGAGGTGCGCCGCGCGTCGAGAGCCGGGCGACGCCACGAGAGACGCCATCGTGCCTTGCCGTGGCATGCGCGGGGTGCGAGACCTCATCCGAGGCATCCCGTGTTCACCCCGTACGACTACGACGCCGCGCCGATCGGTCTCACGGAGGCGTTCGGCCTCCACCCACCCGCCCTCCGCGCGAGGGAGGCGCTCCGCGCGCTGCGTGGAGACAGGAGCGTGCCGAGGACGCGGTTCGATCTCACGAGCCTCGGCGTGTTGCTCCCGCGGCTCTCGGTCGCCACGTGGCTCGGCGCGCGGAGGCCAGATCGCCTCGTGCCCATCTCGAACCTCGTGAACCGCACCCCCACGCCGATCGCGCAGGGGTGGTCCGTGAAGAAGCGCCACGTGCGCGATTTCCGCGGAGGCACGCTCACGTACGACAGCCACAACGGCACCGACTTCGCCGTGCCCGTGGGCACGGTGGTGACCGCGGCCGCGCCCGGGCGTGTGCTCCGCATCTCGGGGGAGCTCGATCGCGGCGGCCTCAAGGTGTTCGTCGATCACGGCGAGGGACTCGTCACGACCTACAACCACCTCGCGCGGACCCTCGTCCGCGTGGGCGACAGGGTCGGGCGCGGGGCGAGCCTCGCGCTCTCGGGCTACTCGGGCATCGACGGCATCGTGGGGTTCCCGTGGAGCGTGCCGCACGTGCACTTCAACGTGTGGATCGACGGCGAGAACCACGATCCGTTCGCGGCGAGCGGAGAGACGAGCCTCTGGTGTGATGGCGACCATCCGAGGCCGTCTCCCGAGGAGCCCGAGGACCTCGCCGCCGAGACCTCGTGGGAGGCCGACCTCGTCGACGGCGCCATCGCCGCGTGCGCCGATCCCGAGCTGCGCGAGTCGCTCGCCGCCGAGCCGACCCTCGCGCTCCGCGCGATGAACGTCGTGTTCTTCCGCAACTACTACCCCGCGAGGTTTTCGGCCTTCCCGCGGATCTATCCGTCGACGCACACGCGCGCGCCGCGCCTCACGCTCCCGTTCCGACCGCGCGACTTCGTGGGGATCGTCTTCGCCGACGCGTGACCGTGGCAAGCCCGCTTGCCTGGTCGCTTTTTCCCCCAAGAGCGCCGCGTGCGCGTGCCACCGAAGCCGACAACCACGTGAAATTCTTTTGCCTCGAGCGTGGTGCGAGCTTTGCTTACACTCGCCCCTATGAGCAAGACGCCGTTCTTTTCGAGGGTTTGGGGGACACTTCGGGGCGCGACGGGAGAGCGCGAGTCGCCGCGGGGCGCGGGGCGCATCGGTCGGCGCGAGGCGCTCCTCGGCGGTGCGACGCTCCTCGGCGGTGCGGCGCTCCCGGGCCTCGTCGGGTGTGCGGCCGAGGGTGAGCCCCTCCCGACCGGCGACGTGCGGGCACGGCTCAAGAAGGCGAACGTCGACATCGGCATCGTGGGCGCCGGCATCGCCGGGCTCGCGTGCGCGTACGAGCTCAAGCGCCTCGGGGTCGCGGCCACGGTGCACGAGGCGAGCTCTCGGGTCGGCGGCCGCATGTTCTCGATGGGAGGGCAGAACGGCGGCGCCATCGATTGGCAGGGCCAAGTGATCGAGCGCGGCGGCGAGCTCATCGACACGGGCCACAAGACGATCATCGGGTACGCGCGAGAGCTCGGGCTCACCCTCGAGGAGGTCACGAAGCCCGCGCGCGACACCTTCTACCACTTCGGCGGGCAGCGCGTGCCCGAGCAGGTCTTCGTCGACGAGTACCGGGCGCTCGTGGACGCCATGCGCGACGACCTTCGCGTCGTCGGGGCCCCCACGGCCGACGCGTTCACCCCCGCCGAGGCCGCCCTCGACAACATGTCGTTCGCCGAGTGGCTCGACCTCCGAGGCGCCGCGCCGAACATCAAGGCGCTGCTCTCGATCGCTTACGAGATCGAGTACGGCGTGTCGGTGGCCGAGCAGAGCGCGCTCGCCTTCCTCTTCTTCGCGAAGGCCTCGAAGCAGAGCAAAATGAAGCTCTTCGGCAACTTCAGCGACGAGCGCTACCACGTCGTCGAGGGCAACCAGCAGATCCCCACGCGGCTCGCCGAGCGCCTGCCGGGGCAGCTCCGCATGGGGCGCAAGCTCGTCGCGGCCAAGAAGCTCTCCGACGGTCGCATCGAGCTCACCTTCCTCGAGGGCTCGCGTGCGGTTCGCGCGACGCACGACGCCGTGGTGCTCTCGTTGCCGTTCCACCTCTTGCGCGAGGTCGCGCTCGACCCGAGCCTCGGCTTCCCGGCGTGGAAGACCCAGGCCATCCAGCGGTGCCTCTACGGCGCGAACACGAAGCTCATGGTCGGGTTCTCGTCGCGTCCGTGGATCACGCAGGGCGGGAGCGGCGCGACCTACTCGGACATGCCCAAGCTCCAGGCGACCTGGGAGACCAACCCGAGCCTCGCCACGGCGACGCGCGGCGTCCTCACCGACTACTCCGGCGGCGCCCTCGCGCGGTCGCTCGATCCGTCGCGCACGCAGGCCGAGGCGGGCCTCTTCCTCGACACGCTCGACCGCATCGTGCCCGGCGCCAAGGCCGCGGCGCGCACGTCGCAAGGAAAGATCGTGGCCCACATGGAGGCGTGGGACAAAAACCCGCTCGCCAAAGGCGGGTACACCGCGAACCAGCCGGGCTACTTCACGACGCTCGAGGGGCTCGCGGCGAAGCCCGTCGGAAACGTGTACTTTGCAGGTGAGACGACCGACTCGTTCTATTCCTGGCAAGGCTTCATGGAGGGCGGCGCGCTCTCGGCGCTCCGCGTCGTCGGCGAAATCGCGCGCGATCTGTAGCCGGCGACCCGCGAAGGCCGCTCGAACGGGCGGCCTCGTGCGGGCTACTCGACGAAGCCCGGGCCGTACGGTTGGAAGCCGTTCGGCAATCGGAAGGCGAGCAGCGAGAAGCTGATGCTCACGTCCAGCGACGTGACCTCGTGCCAGTACCCCACGGGCAAAAAGAGCGACTCCCCGGGCCCGAGCACGACCTCGTGCCGGACGGCCGGGAACGCCTCTGCGTCCCCTCCGAGGGCGGAGTAGTAGCCGCGCGCATGCGCGAGAAGCTCGACCTCGAGGGGCGACGCGAGCACGAACCGCTTTCGCCCGTAGAGCTGCGAAAAGAGGATGTTCGTCGTGTCGTGGTGGAGTGGCGTGACGGTGCCCGCGGGCCCGAGCCAGAACGACGTGCCGCCCTCGAGGCGCGACCTGTCGAAGATGCGCTCGTCGACGCGCACGTCGTCGAGGAGCCGCCCGAAGGCCGCGCGGTCCATGTTGCGGTTGTTCGCGACCGAATAAAGGTCGTTCGTCGGCGAGCGCTCTCGCACGAGCCGCACGTACTCCGACATGCGCATCGTGCGCGCGAGCTCGGGCGTCTTGCGATCGTAGTCGACGGGGAAGGCGTCGCGTCCGACGACCACGGTCATCTCCGGATCGCCGAGCTTGTCGACGAGGCTCTCCGGGGTCCACGATCGGGCAGGCCAACCCTCGGTGTAGCGGGTGAGAGCACACGGCCGATTCGCCTTGAAATAGTGCTCGAGGAGCTCCTCCGGCTCGACCGTCTCGCGGCGCTCGATGGCCTTGGGGCCGACCTCGCGGAGGAGCCATAGGACCTGCTCGGCTTGCTCGAGGCGCTTGTGCGTGGCGCGGAGCTCGGCGAAGAGCGGAGAGGCGGTGAGCTCGGCGATCTCGTGGATGGCGAGCGTTTTGGGCACCCCGGCGCTCACGAGCGTAGCGACGAGCTCTTGGGGGGAAACGCCGTCGCCGAGGTTTCGTGCGGCCCACCCCGCGTGGGCGTCGCTGAGGCGCAGGGTGCGCTTGGCCGGGGGGCGAAGGGGCGTGCGTGCGCGTGCGGATGCGGCTCGTGCTCACGTCACTTGGTGGGGCGGGGAGCGGGTTGAGGCGGAAGCTGCGGGGCCGGTTGCGGCGGCGGGCCGGGCTGGGGCGGATGGTTGGGGTACGCGGGCTGCGGGGCGACCTGAGGAGGCCTCGGCTGCGGGGGCCTTTGTGGCGCGGGCTGAGGTGGGATCGGACCCGGGTTCGCCTGTGGAGGCGGCGAGCGATGCTGTTCGTCGGGGCGCGCGATCTGCGGTGGGGGCGGCAGGTCTTCGGGCGCCTGCGGTGGCGGAGGGCTCTTGAGCTGGGCCTGCGGGGGATCCGCCACGGTGGTCGGCCCACCATCGACGTCGCTCGGCTGGGCTTGTGGAGGCACACGGAGCTGGAAGTCGGGAGGCGCCTGCGGGGGAAGCGCGGTGGGCCCGCACGCCGTGGCGAGCGCGACCTGCGCGGCGACGAGCGCGACTCCCGCGGGGCGGAGCACGAGGGCAGGACCTTCGGGGAGCGGAGAGGGACGCTTCTTCATGACCTGCCCGATGCTCTCACGAATCGCCGGCGCGCGCACTCGATGCAGAATGCACGAGGTGCCTCACATCGGCGGCTGAGGCGGTGGCTGGGGCGGCGGCTGGGGCGCGATGCGGTCGGGGAGGGCGTCCGCGCTCGCGTCGGCTGCGTCGGGGCTCGCGTCGGCCGCGTCGGGGCTCGCGTCGTCGGTCGAGGCGTCGAGGGCGGGCTGCGGCGGGATCTGCGGGGCGGGCTGCGGGCCCTGCGCTTGGGGGGCTGCGCTTGGGGGGGCTGCGCTTGGGGGGGGATCTGTTGGACGTCACCGTCCCCGCACGCCGCGGAGAGCGCGAGCTGCGTGGCGACGAGCGCGGCCGCTGCAGCGCGGCTCGTCGTGAGGACGGGACCCGCCGGGAGGGGAGAAGGAAGCTTCTTCATGAGACCCCTACTTTCGCACGGAACCTCGCCGCGCGCACGGAGGCCCGAAAAATCCCTCGCGCGAGCGCCGAGGCGCGCGTGGTACGGTCGTCCAGGTGGGAGAGATCGTCGTCGAGCGGAGCGTGCTCTGCCTGTCGAGCGCCGAGGCTTTGTGGCCGAAGCTCACCGACACGGAGCGCCTGAACCGGGCCATCGGGCTCGGCCGCATCGAGCTTGTGCCGAACGACGACGCGACCGCCGCGAGGTTCGTCGTGAAGACCGTCTCGGGCGGGTTCCCGCTCGTGTACGAGGAGCGGCCCTACGAGTGGGCCGCGCCCGAGAGCTTCCGGGTGCGGCGTGTGGTGCGGAAGGGCATGGTCGCGTCCCTCGAGCACGCCTTCTCGCTCTCGCCGTCGCCTTCGGGGGGCACCTCCGTGGCCATCAAGGTCGCCGTCGTGCCGAAGAGCCCGCTGATCGCGCCCGTCGTCCGTTTTCAGGTGGGCCGCTTCGTCGGCAAGCTCGCGGGGTACGTCGCCGCCCTCGACGCCGAGCTCGTCAGCGCACGTGAGGCTCGCGACGTGTCGTCTCGCGTCGACCTGGGGAGGCTCACGAAGCTCGAGGCCGATCTCCGGGGCCCGCTCACGGGCGAGGAGCGCGAGGCCGCCGAGCGTGTCGTCGCGCTCGTCCGGGACGGAGACGATCCTGCGGTCGATCGCATCCGCCCGTACGAGCTCGCGCGCGCGTGGGGGCTCTCGCGCCGCGCCGTGCTCGGGGCGTGCCTCGAGGCCGTGCGCGCGGGCGTGCTGGAGCTCACCTGGGATCTCGTGTGCCCGTCCTGCCGCACGGCGACCGAGCGGCTCCGGGCCCTCTCGGTGCTCGAGGCCCATGCGCACTGTCAAGTGTGCGATATTTCATACGATTTGGACTTGGACCGCGCCGTCGAGGCGACGTTTCGTCCTCCGCGTGACCTCCGCGCGCTCGACGAAGGCCCGTACTGCATTGGCGGCCCCGCGCGCACGCCCCACGTGCTCGTGCAGGCGCTCCTGCCGGCCCGCGGCTCGGCCTCGGTGCGCGCGCCCGAGGTCGCGGGCAGGTACCGCCTCTTCGTTCGTGGCGGCCCCGCGTCGATCCTCCGCGTGACCGAGGGCGCGGACGAGGCGCTCTCGGCGGTGGCGAAGCTCGATGGCGTCACGCCACCTCAGGCCGACGTCGCTCCGCGAGGCACCATCACCGTTTCGAGCGAGCTCGAGGGGGAGCGCCACCTCAAGATCGAGCGCGTCGATTTCGCCGACGACGCGGCCACGGCGCACGACCTCTCGCTGCTCCCTGGGTTTCGCAAGCAGTTCGCGCGCGAGCTTCTGCGCCCGGGCCTCACGCTGCGCATCGCCCGGGTCACGCTGCTCTTCTCGGATTTGACGGGCTCGACGGCCCTCTACGAGACGATCGGAGATGCGCGCGCGTTCGGCTTCGTGCAAGACCACTTCGACCTGCTCGGGGGCCTCGTCTCGTCGCACGGGGGGGCGGTCGTCAAGACGATCGGTGACGCGGTGATGGCCGCGTTCGGCAGCGAAGAAGACGCCGTGCGCGCGGCGGCCGAGATGCACACGCGGTTCCCTTCCGTGCGCGCGGGGCACACGGGCGCCGAGCGTGTGCGGCTCAAGATCGGCGTGTTCGCGGGGCCCTGCTACGTGGTCACCGCGAACGGCGCGCTCGACTACTTCGGGCACACGGTGAACGTGGCCGCCCGTCTCCAGGGCGAGGCGCTCCCGGGAGAGATCGTCACGACGCACGAGGTCGCGACGCTCGCCGATCGCGAGGGGTGGGCCGCGGGCCAGCCGTTCGAGCCGTTCGAGGCCCGGCTCAAGGGCGTCGTCGACACGATGAGGCTCGGGCGCTTTCGCGTCGACGGCTGACCGCGCCCTCTCTCAGGGCTCGGCCGTGACGAAGCGCGCCTTCGCGCGGATCGCGGCGCCCGCGCCCTCTTGGTAGGCGAGGACGAAGAGCCCCCGGCCGACCGTGGCGAGGCGGAGCGGGTACGCGGCGGCCTGCGGGGCGCCGAGGTCTCGCGCGTCTCGCGCTGCGCCGTCTCTCCCGATACGAACGGCACGAAGGGCGGCTCGCGCCGACGCGGCTCCGTAGCCTACGACGAGCGCGCCGTCCTCGTCGGCCGCGATCGCAGGCTGCGAGATCGAGCTGGGGAGGGCCGTGGTCTTGCCCGTGCCGAGCTCGACCGCCGCGCCCTTCGCTGCGAGCCACGTCCCCGATGCGCCCGACGCGATCGAGGGGTTTCCCCCGCTGGGGACGACCTCGCGTGCCTCGCCTCCTTCGCCGCGCACCCACGCCGCGGCGACCTGGCTCCCCTCGTTGGGCTCCTGGGCCCACGCGATCCAGCGTTTCCCTGCGGTGTCGACGGCGACGACCGGCTGGCTCTGCGTCACCTTCGGCTCGAACGCCACGTCGAGCGCATCGCCCTTCGTCGCTCCGCGTTCGTCGAGCTCCTGCGCGAGCACTTGAAAGGCCTGTGCCCCCTCGACGCCCCACGCGCCGGTGAGCCACACCTTGTTCGAGCCCCGCGCGATATGCGGCATCCACGCGTTGCCGGTGTTGGGTTTGCCCTGGCGCGAGAGCCCGAGCGTCGTGATGGCGCCGAGCGGCTTTCCGTCTCCTCCGACCACGCGGGTGCGAAGCTCGAGGTTCGAGGGCGACTTCCCCGTGTCGGCCGACCACACGATCGTGAGGCGCGAGCCATCCCATACGGCCGAGGGATCGATCTCGTTGTCCTGCCCTTCGCTCACGGCCGTCGGGGCGAAGACGGGTCTTCCGTCGCAGCCGAAGCGCGCGACGTAGACCGCGAAATTCCCCTTCTTTCCCGATGGATGCGGGCGGTTGTACACCACGAAGAAGCCGTCGCTCGTGGGCTCGGCGTACGCGTGCACCTGGCCGTCGGGCCCCTCGGGGTCGACGTCGAAGGCCGTGTCGACGGTGGCGCTCCCCGCGCAGCTCGCGGGCGCGGGCGAAGCGTCGGTCGAGGCGTCGGCTCCCTCGGTGACCGAGGTCGTCGTGCACGCCGCGAGCGCGGCGAGTGCCGTGGTCAGAGAGGCGACGCAGGTGGCGCGAAGGAGCGTCTTCATGCCCCCCAAATAGCGAGCGGGGCGCCTCGGCACCCCGCTCATCACCGTCTCGAACGCGTCCCCCGCAGGAGCTTCGCTCTACTTGGCCGGTGCGGCCGCGGCGGGCTCTTTCGGAGCCTCCGGCTGCTTGAAGACCGTGCTCGAGCGGGCCTTCTCCGGGAGGAACCTGTCGACCTTGCCCATCGTCCACGCGACGCCGAGGCCGAGCAGCACCACGAGGAAAATGTAGAGACCCCACGGCGTGGGCTTCTCGGCGAACGGGTCGTCGGCCGTGCGGCTCGCGCCCTCGGGGAGCTCCCGGAGGTGGGTGAGCGAGGTGCCGAAGGGCACGTTGATCCGCGCCATCGCGTTCACGGCCCACCCGTTCGCGTCGAGGATGGGGCCGAGGTTGCGCTTGCGGAGCTTGAGCCACGCGATCAGCATCGACGGGCCCGAAATAGCGAGCAAGAGCGCGAGGATCCCGAGTGGCATGAAGATGCCGAGCCCGAGGAACATCCCGATGACCGACGTGAGGAACCCGGCGACGCCGGCCACGGCCACGCCGATCGCGGCGACCATGCCCACGTCCATCTTCTTCGGCGGTGCGGCCGGATCGGCGGGAGGCGCGGGGGGAGCCTTGTCGGCCGTGGCCGCGGCGGCTGCCGCACCGTCGACCTGCGCCATCGACTCCTTGTCCTTCTCGGCCGCGCGCTTCGCGAACGTCTCTTCGACGAGGCGGATGAGGCGTTTGTACGGCGTCCAGAAGGCCTGCCGTACGCTGATCGGAGCCTCGATGATCTTCGTGATCGTGGCGCTCCAGTCTTTGCCTTGGCGGTCGTAGAAGACGCCGTTGCGTCCGACCATGAGGTTGTCGACGTCGCCCGCGGTGAACGCGCACGCGATCTGCATCGTCTCGCCCGAGGCGCGCGTGCAGTCGCAGTAGACGAGGTACGCGTTCGAGAACGCCGCGAGGCTCGCGTGCTTCCCGGCGTCGTTCACGACGAGGCACAGGTCGCAGGAGCGCGCGTCGAGGAAGAGCGTGCCGGCCTGGAACGAGGCCTTCTTCGAACCGTAAAAGTCCGAAAAGTTTACGAAATTTCGGAGGAGCTTGGCGTAGTCGCGCCGCATGCGCACGGCGCGCTCCACGCTCGTGATGGCGTCGTACTCGGCCGCGAGCTCGAGGTCCTTCTCGATGAGCGTGAGGATCTTGTCCTTGTAGCCGCCCTCGACGAGCACCGTCGCGCGCGCGTCGTCGACGTTGTCGCAGGTGTAGGTCCCGCGCTTGCCCTTCCAGTCTCGGAAGCCTTGGAGGCGCTCGCGCAAGGTGACGAAGTCGGCCTCGGTGAGCACCTTCTTCGCGCCGAGGATCGGCGTCACGGTGTGCTCGCGGAAGGCGGCCATCTTGGCTCGCCAGGCCGGGTTCAAGCCGGTCTCGAGCGGGAGCTGGGCGTTCGCGTCGATCTTGGCGAGCGGGAGCTTCGCGACGTCGTCGGCCGTCTGCGCGAGGCTCTTCTGGCCGAGGTCGGTGAGGGCCCCTTCGCTCGCCGAGAGGAGCGCCTGGCCTCGTGTGTCGAACGCGGCGATCTGGCACCGCGTGAAGAAGTCTTCGATCTTTTCGTCGACGTCCGCGAGCGCCGAGGCCGCCTTCTCGGTGGCCTCCGCGAGCGGCGAGACCCCGGCGGCCTCTTTGGCCCACGCGAGACGCGCCTCGATGTCGGCGAAGTACTTCTCGACGAGCTCTTTGTTCACGCCGGGTTTTCCGCTCCGATCGGGGACCTCGCCCGCGCCCTTCATGACCTCTTCGATCGCGAGCGCGACGAGCTCGTCGTCGGCGGACTCCTTCGGGACGACACCGTCGCCGTTGAGCTTCGTGTCGGCGAAGGCCTCTTGCGTGGCGAGCACGTGGTCGAGCGAGATGCTCTTGCCCGACTTTTTCTGGTCCTCGAGGATGCGCTTCGCCGAAGCGAGCACGGACTTGCCCTCGTCGGTCGAGTCGTCGAGCTGCGCGAGCGGGAGGTCCTCGCCCTTCTCGAGCAGCACGTCGAGGGACTTGAACGCCTTCTTCGCCCAGTCGAGCGCCGCGAGCACCTCGGGCGGGCGGAGCATCCCGTCCTCGTCGGTGTCGAGCATCTTCAGGGTCTTCTCGTCGATGGCCGTGCCCTTCACCGGGCAGGCCAAGGCGACCCAGAGCTTCTTGTCGAGCTTGGGCAGAGCGGCGAGATCGGCGCCCGTCTTCAGGACGACCTGATCGACGCCTCCGGCCCGAAAAAAGCTGAAACGGTAGTCACTCATGCGCGCGACCCTAGCCCCACTCGCGAGGGACCGTCGACCGCGACGACGAGGGGCTCGAAAATCCCCGAAAAAAGCACGCGCCCGTGTTGCCGAGGGGGCACACGGGCGCGAGGGGAGAGGTCGCTCAGGTCACTGCGGCGTGCACTTCTGGCTGCAGTTTCCGCGCTCGACACAGACGAGCGCCGCGCCACCCGGGGCGTTCGCCGCGTGCGGGCGATTCACGCACTGGCCCGACCACACGCAGTTGCCACCGCAGGAAGCGCCCGCCGACACCGCGCCGCCGCCCGTGGGAGTCTCGGGCGCGATGCCCGCGATCTGGTCCATGCGCACGAACTTGAAGCCCTGCGCCTTGAGGCGCGGGACGATCGTCTCTTTGACCATCGTGCGCGTCTTCGCGTGGATGTCGTGGAGGAGGACGATGCCCTTGTTGCCGCGGTCGGCGATCTCTTTCAGGTAGCGGTTGCCGCAGTCTTGGGGCGTGAGGTTGTAGCGCGTGCCCCAGCAGGCCCAGTCGGCGCCGTACCCGTTGGCCATGTCGCCGCCGATGTCCCAGTAGATGTTGCCGATGTAGTGCTTCGTCTGCGGGTTGCCGTTGAGCGTGCTCGAGACCGTGCTGCTCCAGCTGCCGCCCGACGTGCGGAGCAGCGAGGGGGCGCCGCGCTCGATGGCGCTCGCGATGAGCTGGTCGGTCTTGAAGATCTCCTCGACCATCTTCTGCTGGCTGAGCGCCGCGAAGGCCGGGGTGATGGGGTGCGTGTAGGTGTGGTTCGCGATGAGGTGGCCCATCGCCGCGATCTTGGCCGGGGCCGACCTGGTGGTCGCGTTCGACTCGACGCTCTTGCCCGTCATGAAGAACGTGGCGATGACGCCCTGGTCCTTCAGCCACTGCGCGAACTCGATCGACTCGGCGCGCGGCCCGTCGTCGAAGGTGAGCGCGATCTCTTTGGTGGCCATCTTGTCGAGGCCGCGGATGTTGCGCGGCTCGGTGAGCGCCTCTTCGGAGTTCGACTCGCCTTGCACGTCGAGCTCGGCGCCCGGATCTTCGGTGCCGCTCTCCGGGGTGACCTCGGCCGAGCAGGCGGCGAGGGCGAAGGCGAGGGAGGACAGGGCGGCGAGACCGGCAAGGGCGCGTTTGGTGTTCATGAAGGCTCTCGGGCGAAGGGGGGAGGCCGTGGGCGGATTACCCAACGGTCCATCTTTTCCAAATCGGGAGGGGGTACGCAAGGAGGAACGGAATCTTCCTCGGGATCGTGCGGCCCTTGGGACGTCGGCCACCGAAGGAAAGTGGGGACGCACCCTTGCACGGCTCACAACCCTTCGAAATCGATGCAATTTTTGCGCTCCCGTTCTCCGGGACGCGCCGCCACGGATTTTGGCATCGTACCGGCCGTGCCGACCAAGAAGCTCGTCTCCGTGGCCACGCTCGTGTCCCTCCCGCAAGGCAAACCGAAGCTCGTTCGTCACGAGAAGAGGCGGCTCGCGTGTGTGCGGGTCGGGAGCCGTGTCCACGTGCTCGAGGACGCGTGCCCCCACGAGGGTCACCCGCTCTCCATGGGGCTCGTGCGGGACGGGCGCCTCGTCTGCCCTTGGCACAACTGGACCTTCGAGCTCGAGACGGGCGCGTGCACTTTCGGCGGGGAGTCGGCGAGGCGGCTCGTGTCCGAGGTCTACGACGGTGAAGTCTTCGTCGGAGAGCCCGACGGCGGCGACCGGGCGCGGATCGCTCACGATCTCGACCGTGCTCTCGCGGACGGACGCACGGACGGCGTGGCGCGGGAGTCCCTTCGTCTCGCGGCGTTCGGGGAGGACGTGGCCTTCGACGCGCTGCTCGGGGCGTCGCTCGAGGGTGCTCGGCTCGGCTTCGGGGAAGAGTCGGCGTCCGTCGGGGCCGCGCGGTCGCTCGCCCGCGAAGGGATCGTGTCGCTCGCCGAGGCGTTCACCCTCGTCGGTGAGTCCATCGTTCGGCGTGGCCTCGGCCGATCGGCGCGCCCTCCCGTCGTGGCCGTCGCCCCCGATCGCGACGCGCTCCTCGAGGCCCTCCTCGAAGGCCGGAGCGCGGACGCGGAGGCCCTCGCGCTCGCCGACGGGCGCCCGTTCGCCGACGTCGCGGTGTCGACGTTCGTCCCGTTCTTGGCGCTGAAGCTCTTCGACGGTGGCCTCGCGCTCTCGCGCGTCGTGTGGGCGGAGGCGCTCGCGCGGGACTTCCCTTCGTGTGCTCCTCGGCTTCGTGTGCAGGTTGCACGGATGTTGGCGCACGCCGTGGCGCGCTCGGATCTCCCTACGTGGAGGTCGACGCGCGCGGGTGTCGCCGAGGCGCTCCGTCCTCGCGCGTCGCGGCGGAGGGCGAGAGACGAAGGCCTGCGCGACGCTCTCCTCGCGTCCGAGAGGCGGGCGGTCTTTGCCATGCTCGACGCCGTCGAGCCCGTGGTCCGCGCGCCACGGCCAGGAGACCTGGCCGACGGCGAAGGGGGTGCGCTCGCGGGGCTCGTCGGCGAGGTGAGGGCGGGTGCGCTCGCTCGGGTGGCTCGCTACGACGTCTCGTGGACGACCCGGGTCGGCTCGACGGTCACGGTCGACGAGCCGCTCCGGGCGCTGCACCTCGCGAGCGCGCTTGAGGCGCTCATCTTCGCGGGGCCGAAGCTGCTCGCGCCGCTGCTCGTGCAAGCCGCGGGGCTCGTGGGCAGGCTCGCGCGGGTGTCGAGCGCCGCGCCGCGTGACTCGGCCGAGGGGGAGCGCCGCGGTCTGCTGCGGTCGGTGGCCCTCTCGAGCGCGCTATCCATGGAGTCTCCGGCGAGGGCGCTGCTCGCGGCCGCGGAGCTCGCTCGGGTGGACGAGGCTCGGTTACGGCCAGCGGTCGCGGCCGTGCTCGCGGAGCCCAAAGATCGCCGCTTGGAACGCATCGCGGCGAACGCGGAGCGCGTGGTGCGGACACGCAGGCCCCACGAGGGCATCGACTGAACCCGCGGTCACGCTCGAGCCCTCGCGCACCCCGAGGCGGAGCCCGCGCAACTCTCGGGCGCAACGGCCCAATTCCTGTACCCTCGGCTCGTGACGGCAAAGCCACTCGCCCCTTCCCACGCGCTGTCCGCGGCCACCTCGTTCGAGGTCGCCGCCGGCCGATTCAAAGACTTCTTCGCGGAGCTCGGCCGGAGCTTCGTCGAGCGCGACGACTTGTTGGTCCAGGTCGCGCTGGCGCTGCTGTCCCGCGAGCACGTGCTCATGACGGGCCCCCCCGGGACGGCGAAGAGCGGCGTCGCTACCGCGGTGCTCGGCCGGATCCTCGACGAATCGACCGGGAAACCGAGCCTCTTCGCGCGCCAGTTCACCGAGAGCACCGTACAGACCGATCTCGTCGGCCCCATCGACTTCAAGACGCTCATGTCCACCGGGCGCACCGAGCACTTCACCGATCAGGGCATGCTCGGCGCCGTGCACGCCTTCCTCGACGAGGTGCTCGACGGGCGCGACATGCTGCTGCGCACGACGTTGAACGTGCTGAACGAGCGTGAGCTGAAGCAGGGCACCAAGGTCACGGCGGGCCTCATCGAGTGCGCGCTCATGACCACGAACCGCTACCTCGCCGAGGTGCTCGAGAGCTCGCGGGAGACGCTGCTCGCGTTCGTCGATCGCATCGCGTTCGTCGCGTTCGTCCCGAAGGGCTTCGGCGCGCCGGGCTCGATGGGCAAGGTGCTGCGCTCGCAGCTCGGTGGGTCGCGCAACGCCTCGTGGAAGAGCGTGCTCACCATCCAAGACCTCGACGTCCTCCAGGAGGCGACCGAGCGCGTGACCATGGACGATGGCCTCTGCGAGGCGCTCGAAGGTCTCATGGCGGGGGTCGAGGCGGACATGGCGGCGGCGACCCGGGCCGACCCTTCCTTCGTGCCGACGCGCTACCTCTCGACGCGCACCGCGGTGAGGCTCGGGAGGGTGCTGCGCGCGGCGTGTGTGCTCGACAAAATATCGAATCCTTCCAGGCCTTTGGAGGTCATGTTCGAAGACTTCGAGCGCCTCCGGCTGAGCATGCTCCTCTCGGGGCCGACGCCCGAGCAGGTCGCGTCTCTCCTCGGCCGTGAGACCGACCTCCGCGAGCGCCGGCAGCTCTCGATCATGCGGACGGAGCGCGAGATCTTCGACCGCGCCCTCTCGCGTGTGCCGAAGCCGAAGAAGGTGCCGCGCGCGGCGCCGAAGGGCTCGGTCGATCTCGTGGCGCTCGAACGGGCGGTCGAGCAAGCGAAGCCCGGGGGCGACACGAAGGCGCTCCTCGAGACCACGCAGAAGATCGCGGTGGCCGTCGAGAGCGGCGCGCCGGGCGCCGAGAAGGCCCGTGAGCTGCTCGAGGGGACGGTGTCGTCTCTCGTGGAGCGGGCGCTCCGCAAGGGCCTCTTGGCCGGGGCCGGTGTGGGCGGAGGGACGGCGAGCGGCCACCCCCTCGAGATCGCGCAGGCCCTCGAGGAGCTCGCGCAGGGGCTCGAAAAGTCGGCGGGGACGGCGCGCCCGATCGCGCGTTGGCTCCGCGGTCGGGCGATAGCTCTCCTCGACGATGCGGCGAGCCTCGCTTCGGCCAAGGTGGGGGCGACGCTCGAGGCAGACATGCCCGCGGACGCGGATCTCGGCCACTACACGAAGCGCGCGGGCGAAGTGCTCGCGGAGCTCGAGGGGATCGTCGCGACGCAAGAGCGTCTCGAGCGCCTCGGCGCCGATCTGCCCGCGTACGCGCTCACGCGCACCTCGCGAGACAAGGCGATCGGGCGCGCCGAGGACGAGGTCGTCGAGATCATGGACACGGCGTTCCGCGACGCCATCGCCGACGCGCTGGGGCGCCTCGACGCGTCGAAGCTCGGCGCGATCCTCGCGGCGCTCGGGCCCACGATCGTTCGGATCGACGAGCTCGGGGCGCGCTTCGCGCTCATGGGTGGCCGCGGGATACGGCTGAAACAGCGGGTCGTCGGGCCTCGCATCAAGCCGCTCTTGGCGGCGGCGTTCGGGCGGCTCGAGGCCGAGGATCGGATGGAGCTCGTGGCCCAGATAGGATCGCTCGTCGAGGAGCTCGAGCGAGGGGGGCTAGGGAACGTGCTCGGGCCACAGGAGCTGCTCGAGATGGCCGCGAACGCGCTCGTGAAGCGCGAAGAGAAGAAGCCTCGCCCCGCGCAGCCCACCCCGGACGCCGAGGGGTTCCGTGCCTTGCGCTCGGCGGAGCAGAGGGTGTCGCTCGCGTTCACGATGGTCGAGGCGGCCTCGCGCATCAAGGAGCCCAAGATCACGCCGGAGAGCCCACCCGACGCGGCGCTCGCCGAGCTCACGCGCGCCGTGGGAGCGCTCCCGTCGGAGCTTCGTGTGACGATGGGCAAGCTCGATCTCGCCCGTATCGAGCGTGCCATCGGGCAGCTCGAGGCCTTCTATCGACCGCTCGCGGAGCTCGGGCAGGAGGCACTCGGGAAGTCCGAGCTCGGGGCCATCGGCGAGGCGATCGAGCTCTTCGGTGAGTCGCGCTTTTTCCACGTCACGCGTGACGAGGGGGCGCTCCTTCGGTTCTCGCTCGAGGCGCGGGTCGTGGGCGAGGTGTTCCCCGAGGTGCTCACGTTCGCCACCGAGCTCCGCGGGCGCATCGACGCGCTCGAAGGGGAGTCGAGCGAGCTCTTGAAGCGGCTCCGCGCGGCACGCGCCGACCATGGCTGGAAAGAGGTGCTCGCGTCGTGAGCGCCGCGGAGAAGAGGCGCGCGCGGCTCACGGCGCTCGGGGCGCGCGCCGATCGTGTGGGCGGCTCGCACGAGGTCTCGATCCTCTACCGCGTCGCGGCGCCCCTCTTCGACAGGTTCGGCTGGCGTCCGAAGCTCTCCTCGGCCGCGGCGCGCGCGCTCGTCGCGGCCTTCCGCGAGGCGCCCGAGCCCACCCCCGAGGCGCTCGACCGCGCCCTCGCCGCCGCGATCGACGAGCTCGAAGAGAACCTCGTCAACGTGGAGCGCCTCGCGGCGGTGCGGAGGCGAGCCCCCGTGGCGCACGCGGCGTGGCTTCGGCGCACCTACGAGCTCTTGCTCCGCGCCGAGGGCGCTCTCTCTCCGCTCGACGCCGCCGAGCGTGAAGAGCTCGCGGCCGGTGTCGCCGAGACCCCGCGCGTGGCCCTCCTCCCTCCGCTCGCGCCCGTTCGAACGAGCGCCGACGCCGAGGACGCGCGGATCACCGAAGAGCGCCTCCACGTGGTCTCGCTCGAGCTCGCGGCGATCGATCACCTCCTCGAAGCGGGCAGGAACGAGCACCAGGTGCTCGCCCGTCGACGGAGGCTCTTCGAGGCGGCCCGTCAGGTGCTGCTCGACGCATCCGCCGCGCTCCCGCTCGATGAAGAGGGCGTGGCCGAGCGCAAAAAGTCCATTCTTTCCGAGATATTACGCCTGGATCGTTTCGAGGCGGCCGGGGTCGATTTCGAGGTGGGGCTCGCGCACCAAGCGCGCGCGGCGGTGACGCGGGGGGAGGAGGCGCGTTTTCGTGCCGTGATCGCGGCGATCTCCCACGTGGGGTGTGGCGCCGCCGACACGGCGCATGCCCGGCTCGCGCGCCGAGCGACCCACGCCGTGTTCGGGGACGTGCGCGCCTTCGGCGACGAGGCGCGACGGGCGTCGCTGGAGCGCTCGGCCGAGGAGCAACTCGGCCTCGACGTGACCTCCATCGTGGCGAAGGCCGTCGCGCGCGGTCGGGATCGAGCGGCGAACGCACCGAGCCCCGACAAAGCCGTCGCGCAGGCCGAGCGCGAGTACCTCTCCGAGGGCGCCGAGCGGGAGCTTCTGTTCGCCTCGCTCGCGGTCGACGGGGCCTTCGAGCTCGGGGGCACGCTCTCACCCGTGCGGGTCGTCACCGAGCGGCGGAGGCACAGGCGCGTGCCCTATCCGGCGCCCGCGCTCGAGCTCGTGGCGGCCGAAGGGGTCGAGGACATCCCCGACGCTCTCATCGAGGATCCGCGCATGCTCGTGCTGCAGCTCGCGACGGGGCGGCTCCTCTCGCGTCGGTACGTGCTCGAGGAGGTGGAGCGCTCGACGCGCGTCGCGATGACCTCGGAGGTGCGGGTCTTCGTGCTCGACGGCTCGGGGAGCATGCTCGGCCCGCGCGGCCGCGTGCGCGACGCCATGCTGGTGGCCGAGCTCGCGACGCTCATGCGGAGGCTCCTCTCGGGCGATCTCGTGCGTTGCTCGCTCTACTTCGCCTTCTTCAACGAGGAGGTCGGGCCCGTCGTCAAGATCGACTCTCCCAAGCTCGCCGAGAAGGCCATCGCGGACGTGTGCGCCTACGTGCGCACCGGAGGGACCGACATCCAGGCCGCGCTCCTCAAGGCGTTCGACGTGGTGGCTTCGGCCAGGGTGAACGACAAGGACCTCGCCCGCGCGCAGGTCGTGCTCGTGACCGACGGCGAGTCGGCGATCGACGAGGCGGCCGTGGTCGCGGCGAGGGAGCTCGTGTCGGGTGACGTCCCGCTCGGCGTGAGCGTCGTGGCGCTCGGCGCCGAGAACCCGGCGCTCCGTGGTCTCGTCGCGAGGCAGCGCGCAAAAGGCGAGCGCGCGTTCTACCACTTCGTCGACGACGCGACGCTCGCGGCCATGGTCGACGGCTCCCTCGACGGGGCGATGCCGCTCCACCTCGAGCCGACGCGGGGGGACCCTCGCTCCGTGTCGGCGGAGCTCGAGCGCGCGTGCGGCCAGATCGTCACCGAGCTCGAAGACCTCGCGCGTGAGCGCGATCTCGAGGCCATGGAGCAGATCGACGCGGAACGCCAGGCGCTCCGTGAGGTGGGCATCGTGGAGCCGTCCATGCTCGGCGAGGGAGAGCGCGCCCGCATCGAGTCGCTCCAGAAGGATCATGCCTCGCTCGGGCGGCGCTACGCGCGCTGGTTCCCCGACCCTCGCGCGATCCCTGCCGAATACGGGACGCTTGACGGCTCCGAGCTCGCCGACGCCGAGGCCGTGCACGTGATGCTCGCGTCGATCGTCGAGGTGGTGCGCGTCGTCGGGGGCTCCGAGCTCGCGCGCAAGGCCGACGCGATCGATCTCGTCGAGCGCCTCCTGCCCGACGCCGGGCTCACGCCGAAGCGCTACCTCGCGACGCTCGCGGCACACCGCGCTCGTGTGGAGCCCGCGCTCGTCGCGCTCCACGCCGAGACCCGCCCCCGCCGCGCCTCCTGACGTATCGTGCGCGCTCCCACCGTGTGGGAGAGGGCGCGTCGTCATTGAAAGCGCGGGGTCGACGAACTAACGTCCCTCGGCATGAGCAAGGACGTGTTCGTCGCCGAGGTGAAGCGGATCGTGGGCCTCATGCGCGGAGGGGACGCCGAGGGCGCCAACGCCGCGTTCGGGAGCCTCTTCGTGACGCCGCTCTTCGCCGAGCAGCGGCCCGAAGATCGCCGGCAAGCTTTCAAGCTGCTCGTGCTCGCCAAACGCACGGGCGCGCCCGCCGCCTCTCTCGTGGATGCTCATCGTGCCGCCGCGGCCCCGCTCGAGGTGCTGGTCGGCCAGACGAACGACCCCGAAGATTACGAGATGCTCGGGGTGTGCCGCGCCCTCCTCGGCGACGCCGAAGGGGCGACCGCGGTCATCCGCGAGGGGCTTCGGCTCGAGCGCGAGCGCAACCCACAGAGCGATCTGTGCGGTCGGTTGATGACCCGCCTCTCGGCGCTTTGAGCCTCGCGCCGCACGGGCGCGCGGTCGTCGAGCTCGACTCTCCGGGTGGGATCGAGCGTTTCGCGCGCGATTCGAGGGCTCGCCTCGTCGAAGAGAGCCTCGCCGTCCACGTCCACGGGGTGCTCTCTCCCTCGCACGCGCGCGCGTGGACCGACAGGGTGCTCGCCGCCCGCGCCGACTACACCCACGCGTTCGGGACGCAGGCGAGCCTCGGTGTTGCATGGTACACCCATCTCGAGGAGGGCCACGCGCGCTCCTATTTCGCGTCCTCCAAGGCGTCGGACGCCTGCGTTCGTAGGCACGTGCCCGGTCTCCAGGCCACGCTGCTGCGTGTCGTGTCGGAGCTGCTCGGTGTGAAGGTCGAGCCGCGCCCCGGGTACGCGGGCCCGGGCGTGCACGTGTTCGAGCCGCACGGGGCCTGCGCGAAACACGGGGGCGAGGTCCACTTCGACACCGAGGGTCTCCCCGAGCCGCACGTGAGGGCGCGCGGGGCGGCCTACACCGCCGTGCTCGCGCTCTCGCAGGTCGAGGGCGGCGGTGGCCTGAGGCTCTGGGACCTGCCGTTCGACGGGCACGAGGACCCGGCCCTCGCGCGGCTCTGCGAGCCTACGTGTGTATCTTACACACCAGGAGACGTGGTGCTCTTCGAGAGCTACAGGCTCCACCAGATCGAGCCCTTCACGGGCGACACGCCTCGGGTCTCCGCCACGTGCCACGTCGCGCGTCTCTCGGGGCGCTACGTGGCCTGGTTCTGAGCCATCGACGAGCGCGTTCGCGCCTTCAGCGAGGCTTCGGCATCGAGCGGTAGACCCGTTCCTCTTCGGAGAGCTTCTTCACGTGCTGCATGCTGAGCTCGGAGAGCTCTTTGTGGACCTTGGGCGAGCCCGAGCGCTTCAGGAGATCGCCGAAGTCGATAGGCTCGCCGAAGACCGCGATGATGCGCTCGCCGGTGCCGTCGAAGTTGCCTTTGACCTGTTTTTTGAGGTCGTTCCCGAGGCCGTTGATGAACGCGGGGATGACCACGGCGTTCGGGCACTCGTGGAAGATGCGGCCCACGCCGCGCTGGGCGGGGAGGAGCGCGTACGGGTCCGTGCCTTGGTTCCGTTGACCCTCGGGGTGGACTCCCAAGAACATGCCACCCGAGCGAACGAGCCGGATCGTCTCGTCGAGGCTCGCGACGTTCAGCGCCGCGCGCGACCGCTCCCGAAAGATCGGCGGGTACATGGCGAACCAGCTCATGAGCCCGTTCACGAAGAGGCCCGCGGGCGAGTCGTAGAAGAAATTCGATCGCACGGGGAAGAGCAGGCGCTGCTCGAGGCCGCGGTACACGAAGT
This sequence comes from Myxococcales bacterium, assembly GCA_016712525.1. Classification (NCBI taxonomy): domain Bacteria; kingdom Pseudomonadati; phylum Myxococcota; class Myxococcia; order Myxococcales; species Myxococcales bacterium. Next base: position 1,332,551 of record JADJQX010000008.1, on the reverse strand, counting down.
ACCCGGTCATCGCGTACATGTCGAAGAAGCTCCGGTGGTTCGACACGAGGATGACGCTGTCGGTCTTCTTGAGCTTCGGGATGCGGTCGAGCCCGTAAAACTCGCGAATGTTGCGCGTGCAGTGCTCGATCCACTGCGAGCCCACGATCCGCTGCATGGTGACGAGCCCGTCGCTGAGCGGTCCCGGCTCGAACGTGCGACGCACGAAGCGGATCTGAGCGCGTTCGAGGCGCGTGAGCGTCTTTTTGCCGACCTCGAGGATGTCACGGTAGGCGGGAGTTTTGCCGGCCGGGGCCTGGCTCGGAGTGTCTTGGGTCTCGGTGCTCACTGCGCGTGAACAAAGCCCAGAAACGTCCGAGCGGCAAGGAATGAGACGCAAAAAAGGCGCCGAAGAGGGCGCGTCGCGCGAAGGCGGAGGTCGTCATGAAGCGCCACGAAGTTGGCCCTCGCTCTCGGGTCTTGCGAGGTTCCCCCGCGAGACGGCGCCCGATGGCGCGAATGCGAAACGACGTTCGCGCCCCCGTCCGCGGAGGAATGCCATGATGATGAAACGAATTTTCCTGACCGCCGCCCTCGTCGCCCTTCCTGCGTCGGCTTTTGCGCAGCCCGCCCTCCCCCCGCCCCCGGCCCCGCCGCCCGCGGCTGCCCCGGCTCCCGCCGCTCCGGCTCCCGCACCCGCCGCGGCTCCCGCTCCTGCTGCCTCGTCCGCCGATGGCACGTACGGCCCGCACCAGGGCTGGCTCGGCATCTCGCTCGGCCTGCCCGCGGGCGGCGCGCCCACCGCGGGCATCTCGTACTTCTTGAGCGACTCGGGCGCCCTCAAGCTCGACGTCGGCATCGACTTCGGCACGAAGTCGTCGGTCTTCAGGCCGGGGTTCTCGCTCGAGGTCGGCTACCGCGCCTACATCGCCAAGGCCGGAAACCTCTCGCCGTTCGTTCAGCCGAGCGCGTTCTTCGCGAGGCCGGGGACCGGCGGAGACTTTCTTCCTCAGTTCTCGATGGCGTTCAACGTGGGCCTCGGCGCCGAGTACTTCTTCTCGGACCACCTCAGCGTGTCCGGCCAGACCGGCGTCGGCGTCTCGTTCCGTGACGAGTTCAAGACCATCAACTTCACGACCGGCACGTCGGGCATTTTCGGCAATCTTTACTGGTAAGGCCGAAACCCTCACGTATCCTTCGAGAGCGAGGTCGTGATGAAACTCTTCAAGCTGGCTTTGGTCGTCTCGGTGGCGGGCTCGGCGGTGGCGTGCGCTTCGTCTGCCCCTGCCGAAAACTCGAACATTTCCGAAGAGATGGAGCAGGCGATCGACGCCTTCGTGAAGACCCAGGCCGACCCGGTCGTGCCGGAGGGGACGTCTCTCCCCACCACCGGGACCCCGAAGAGCTCGAAGTCCTCGGGCGTCGGCGGGATCGACCCGGTCGGTCTCGGCAAGGCGCTCAAGCTCGGCGCGACCTCGGTGCCTTCGGGTGGGGCGGCTTCGGGCCCCTCGAACGCGGGCGGAGGCGGCACGGGGGCCTCGGGCCTCGTCGGCGGTACGGGCGGCTCGACGAACGCCGGCAACGGTGGTGTGAGCGCAGGTCCAGCCGGGTTCGGGGGCGGCAGCACGTCGTTCGCCGAGGCGGCCTGCTACATGATCGGCAACGTGTGCCGGTACATCGGGCGATGTTTCCCGCGCCTCAGCGGCGACCTCGGGGAGGTCTGCGCCGTCCCCGCGACGTGCCCTCAGGTGGTCGCGCGGGCGCTCGCCGAGGCGAACGTCACCGTCCCGCCGCAGGCCGCGCCCGTGCTCCGCTGCTTCGGGGACGCGGTCTCCTCGGCGCCCTGCTTCGGCGACGACGACGAGATCGCGAAAGGCCTCTCGTCGTCGTTCCTGAGGTGCGGCGGCGCGGCCCCCGAGGAGCGCTCGTCGCAGGCTTCGGCGACCGGAGCCGGCAACTGAGCCGTTCGAGAGAGCGTTCGTAGTGAGCCAAGAAGAGTCGGGAGAGCCGTCGTGGAAGCGCGGCGGCGCCCTCATCGCTGCGGGCGTCGTCGTTGGCATCGTCATCGCTGTGGTGTCGGCGGGCAAGTCGTGCGGTGGGGCGACTCCGGCTCCGGTGCGCGCGGCCGTCGACGCCGCCGCGTTCGACGACTCGGCGTCACCCGTGCCCGTCACGGCCGAAGATCCGATGTCCGGGGATCGCGACGCGCTCGTGACGCTCGTGATGTTCGGCAATTTCCAGTGCCCGCACTCGGCCCGCGCGCAGAGCGATATCGCCACGCTGAAGACCGAGCTCGGCCCCAAGAAGCTCCGCCTCGTCTGGAAGACCCTCGTCGTCGCCACGCACGAAAAATCACGCGCGGCGGGCGTCGCGGGGGCGGCCGTGCACACGCTCGGCGGCAACGAGGCCTTCTTCAAGTTCCACGATTTGGCCTTCAAGAACCGGGCGTTCCTCGGCCCCGAGTCGTACCTCGCGTGGGGCGCCGAAGCCGGTGTCGACAAGCTGCGCCTCCACGAGGCCCTCTCCGACAAGGCCTACGAGCAGAAGGTCGAGGCCGACGGGCTCCTCGCCAAATCCCTCGGCGTCGATCGCACGCCGACGTACGTGGTGAATGGGGTCGTCACCGAGGGGCCGACTTCGCTCGACGATCTCCGCGCGCTCGTGACGACCGAGCTCCGCAAGGCCGAGGCCAAAATCGCCGCGGGAACACCCCCGGGGCGCGTCTACGTGACCGTGTCGAAAGAGAACCGCGCGAAGAAGCCCTGACGCGCGCGCCGTCCCTGTCGTCGTCGGCCTCCCGGTTCGTGTGCAGTATGCACACGACGAAGGGCGCGTCTCACGCGAGCTTCTTCAGGTACCCGTAGTGCTCCTCGGCGAGCTCTTCGGCCGTGACGCCGCCCGGGCCCGAGGGGCGCACGTAGATCGCGTCGGACGAGATGGTGGCGAAGTTCAGGTGGGGGATCGACGAGAGCAGGCGCGCGAAGGTGGCGCGCTGCCAGTAGACCTCTTCGGGCATGCGGCAGGCCTCGCAGATCACACGATCGGCGGCCTTGCCGTGCGCCATCAGGAAGAGGAGCGTCGCGAACATGTGCAGCGGGCCCGAGCGGTACGGATCGGTGGGCGCGGCCTCGTTCGCGTCGTTCTCGGTGCCGTCGCACCACGAGCGAAACTCCTCGTTCGCGCGATCGTGATCCTCGATGTAGTCCCATACGCCCATGACGAAGCTCTGCGTGTGCGGCAAGAGCGCCTGGACGACGCGCCCGTAGCTCGCGTTCTTCGTGGCGAAGTCGCAGGCGTCCGGGGTCTGGCGGATGGCGTCGACGAGACCGTACCGGGCCGTGTCGGCGGCGGGCAGCGGCAAGAACACTTGGAGCGCGAAGAGAGAGAGCTTCACTTGGGCTGCCTTCCGAGATGGAGCGAGGTCTCCGGGCTCATCCTCCGCTCCCGAACAGCGAGCCGCCGCGGCCCCAGGAGCCGGAGCGCGAGTAGCCCGAGGGTTTTCCGCCCGAGGGGGACGGGTGCACGGTCACGCGCCCGAAATCGCTCGGCCGAGAGCGCGAGCCCGAGGTGCTCGAGAACGGGGTCGTGCGGGGCGACGGCACGTACGACGGGCGCACCGGGACGAACACGGGGCGCGTGGCCGGGCGCGGTGGGCTGCCCCAGCCGTAGGTGTTCCAGAACCAGAAATGGGTGCCGCTCGAGCCCCCGTAGTAGACGTTCGGGTTCGACTCGTAGCTCGCGCTGGCGCCGCGTGGGGCGACCGCGACCTTCTGCGCGGGGGCGCTCGTGTCGGCGGTGAAGTCGGCCGTCGACACCATGCGGAGGTCGATGTTCTTCTTCTTGTAGGCGACGAAGTCGTCGGCGATGTCGTCGGCCTCTTTGTCGCCGTCGGCGCTCACGTAGAGGAGCTGCGTCACGCCCAAGCTCGCGAGCGAATCGGCGGTGGGGAGCACGGCGACGTAGCGGTTGTCGAACTTGTCCGAGTCGTCCTCGTAGGGGGAGAGGCGAGCGCGATCGAGCACGAACACGGGCGCTGCCCCCGTGGGGCGAGATTTTGCAGTCTTTTCGAAGAGATCCGTGAAGTAGAGCGCCGACCCGAGCGTGAGATGCGACGGCACGACGCCGCGCGGGTGGGGCCACCCGTCGAACCCGAAGACGGGCTCGAGCTTCTCGGAGAGGCCGGCCGCGAACGCGACAGCGAGGGGACCTGGGAGATCGACGACGAGCGCCTTGCCCTTCGCGGCGGCTCCCTCGAAGAGCGCGGCCATGGCGCGCCCGCGATCGAACGCGAGCTGGGTCTCGGTGTTCGAGACGTACCGCATCTGATCGCGGAGCGCCTTGCCCGTGTCGACGAGGCCCGAGGCCGTCGGCGTGGCCGCGAGGGCCTGGAAGAGCGTGGCGCGGTAGTGGGGCACGAACGCCGGATCGGTGGGCCGGAGCCGCGTGGCGAGCGTGGTGAGCACGTTCGGATCGCACGCCTCGCCGAGCGCGGCCGCCTGGTAGTCGAGCGCGACGTCGTCGGCGCCGACGTTCCATCCGTAGCTCTTCTGAGCCTCGAGCGCGTCCGAGTCGATGCCGCTCGCCGCCGATTTGGTCACCTTCGAGATGCCCCAGCCGATGCCCGCGATGCCGACGCCGAGCGCCATGAACCCGAGCAACGCCTTGCGGCGGGCCACGCCGTCGACCTCGCGCTCGAGCCCTTCGTACCACCAGCGCGCGCCGATGTAGCGAGGGTTGTCGATCCGCTCCTGGATCGTGATCGGGAGCTTCGGGAGAGGTGCTCCCGGGGCCTTCGGGCCGTTCGGAGGGGTCGTCATTTCTTCACCCACGCGGGCGCGCTCGTCGCGTGCCGGTCGGTCGCGCCGGAGTGCGTTCGCGCGTAGAGGCCTGCCACCTCGCCGGCGACGACGTACACGCCGAGGTTCGTGGCCTCGCCGCTCGGGGAGAGGCGCGGACGGAAGCGGCGCTGCACGATCCATCGGCCGGGCTGCGCGAGGGAGAGCGCGCGGTCCCACTCGTCTTGCGTGAGCTCGTGCCCGAGGACCACCTCGTCACCTTCGCAGCCGTAGTCGCTCTTCAGGACCCACGACTCGCGCTCGACCGACAGGAGGGCGGGGTGCGCCGACTCGAGGCGCATGGTCTCCGGAACGTGGGCCATGACGAAGTCCCGTGACTCGGGCGTGAGGAGATCGATCTTCTCCCAGAGGAGCGCGAGAGAGCGTTTGTTCTGCGTGAGGGCCGCGCCGAGCGGGTTCACCACGACCGAACGGCCGCGGAGCTCGGCGCGCGCGAGCAGCTCGAGGGGCCTCGCGAGCGGCAACGGATCGTCGAACGGGGGATCGCACGTCCACACCGGGACGCGCTCGGTGAGCCAATCGGTTTTGTAGTGCCGCACGATCACGGAGCATGGCTCGCCGAAGAGCGCGACCTGCCCGCTCGCGTGCTCGCCGAGGTTGTAGGGGGAGCCCGTGACCACGCGGAATCCACGGGACTCGAGCCAGCCCTGGAGGAGGCGGACGAGCGGCAAATCTTCCGTAAGATCCGTGGGATACATGATCCCTGCGGTGCGCGGATAGCCCGGCCCGAGGCGGGCCTCGGCGTAGGCCTCGATCATGTCGAGGTGGGCATCTTTGAGGCGCTCGTTCGGATCGAACGTGGCGCCCGTCGTGTCGCGGACGAGAGACGAGAGGCACAGCGCTTCGGCGTGCCCCGTGGGCGTGTCGGAGTTGAGCTCGCACACGACGAGGCCCGCGTCGGTCTCGAACACGTCCGCCCGGGCGTAGCCGTGCCAGAACGGGCTCGACGCCTCCCAGAGCAGCCGCTGGCAGGGCAAGAGCTCGTAGAACGAGTCGAGCAGGTCGGGATCGGCGCCGACGATGCGGGTGAGCTCGTCGTGGACGCGCACGATGCCACGGGCCACGTCGCAGGCTGCGCTCCACGTCTTCGACGAGAGGACCACGGGCTCCTCGCGGAAGCGCGGCGCCCCCTCGAAGAACGGGTCGCCGATGAGCCCGGCCTCGACGATGCGGTCCTCGAAGGCGAGGCTCACGGGAGCCTCTCGACCACGAGCGCGGTGCCGATGTACGTGGCCGCCTCGAGCGCCGCGAGGCCCACGTTGCGCTCGGCGCCGATGGCCTTGTCGAGCGGACCGCCGCGGAGCGCCGGCTTGTGCCCGAGCACCACGCTGCCCACCACGAACTGCCGAACGAAATAGAGGAGCGGCGCGTACGCCAGCACCTCGGCGAACGCGAGGAGCGACTCTCCCCACGTCGTGAACTCGCCCGAGCTCGCGCGCCCCACGAGCACGGCCACCCCGATGGTGATGCCCGCGTACGAGAGGCTCGCGGCCATGTTTTCGCCCAGGATCTCCTCGCTGTCGTCGTACACGGTGAGCATGCGGAAGAGGGCGACGATGACCAGCAGCGCCACCTGACCGAGCACGAAGAACACGAGCGACAGGCCGAGATCGTGGAGCGTCTCTCCGGCGACGGCGTTGGCGGCCAAGATGCCCGTGGCGACCGAGTGGGCGGCCGCGGCGAGCCCGGCCGCGGGGTTGCCCCGTTCCACCTCACCCGTGAGCTTCTGCGCGAGGAAGAAGCGCGTCTGAGCGCGCGAGCACACGAGGAAGAGCAGCGTCGCCGTGATGCCGAACCCGGCGGCGCGGAGCAGATCGGTCTTCACCGATTCTCCCGTGGTGGCCATGTCGCCGACCGTGCCCGCGACGAGCAAGGTCGCGATCACGTCGCCCGCGTGGCGGAGGGCGTCGGCCGGGTTCTTCTGCGTCTCGTTCTGGCGAAGCGAGGGCGCCTTCGAGAACACGCGGAGCGCGAGCTCGAGCACCACGAGCAAGAGCACCGCGAGCGCGGCACATATGCCGAGCCGGTAGGCCGAGGAATCCACCATGGCCCGAGCCTAGCATGAGCTTTCGGGCGAGAGACTTCGAGTAGACGCGCCGCGGAGGGCCCCTCGGTGCTCTAACCTTCGTTCCGAAGAGAACGCCCCCGCGAGGCCCGCCCATGATCGACGAGCTGCCCGAAATCCCTTGTCCTTTCCCGGGGAAAGGCACGTACGCCCCGGGCTACGAGCGCGTCGCCCGCGTGTTCGCCGAGCACCTCCGCGCGGGAGAGGAGTTCGGCGCTGGCCTGTCGGTTTACCACCGCGGTCGCCTGGTGGTGGACGTGTGGGGAGGGCTCGCCGATCGCGACAAGGCGACTCCATGGTTGCATGATACACGTGTCGTCCTCTTCTCGGTCACGAAGGGGCTCGCCGCTATGGCGCTCGCGATGCTCTCGGACCGAGGGCTGCTCGAGTGGGACGCGCCGGTCGCCACGTATTGGCCCGGGTTCGCGCAGGCCGGGAAGGCCGCGATCACGGTGCGGACCCTCATGAACCACGAGGCCGGGCTGCTCGCGTTCGACGAGCCCGTCTCGCTCGCGGACGTCCTCGGAGACGACTCGCGCGACAAGGTGATCCGCGCAGTCGAGCGCCAAAGGCCGCTCTGGGAGCCCGGGAAAGGGCAGGGCTACCACGCCGTCACGTTCGGCGTGTACGTGCGCGAGCTCTTCGAGCGGATCGCGAAGGAGCCCCTCGGGGAGTTCTTGCGACGCGAGCTCTTCGAGCCGCTCGGGGCCGACGTGTCGCTCGGCACGGGACCCGAGATCGACGCGCGGATGGCGACGATCTACCCGTACCCGGTGCCGATGCGCCTCGTGAAGATGCTCGGCTCCGTGGTCGTCGGGGGAACCGCCGAGGACCGCGTCATGCGCGATCTCGTGTCGCGCGGGTCGTGGACACGACGTGCCTTCACGAGCCCACGCGGGGTGTCGGTCGAGGCCTTCGACTCGATCCCGGTGCGCCGGTCCGACTTCGCCTCCGGGGCCGCCACGGGGAGCGCCCGAGGCGTCGCGCGCGCGTACTTGCCCTTCTCTCTCGGGGGCGCGGTCGGGGCGACACGCATCGTCGCGCCGTCGACGATTTTGCCCCTCCACGCGAGGCAAGGCTTCTCGGAGCGCGATCTCGTCCTCCAGAAGCCGCTCGGATGGTCCCAGGGCTTCTTGAAGGAGGAGTCCTCGGTGTTCTCTCCGACCCGTGAGTCCTTCGGTCACGCGGGCATGGGGGGCGCGCTCGGGTGGTGCGATCCCGTGAAGAAGCTCGCGATCGGGTACGTGATGAACCGCCTCGATTGGCGCGTCCGCTCGCCCCGCGCGATGGCCCTCTGCCGCGCCCTCTACGATTCCGACGGGGTCCGCGAGGCGAGCTGAAGGTCGCGGGGGGGGGCCGGACCGGCTCCCGAGGGGGGCGTTTTCTTAGGCCATTTTGTCGTCACTCGGGCGTGCGTGACGGTGGCGCGTGCGCTACACCGGGGGCGATGCGAACGTTCGTTGCCCTGGCCTCGGGTCTCGTCCTGTCTGCCGCGGTCGCGTGCGGAGGAGGCCGCGCGGCGCTCCTCGAGCCCGAGGAGGCCGACGCTTCGCCGCTGCCCGTTCCCGCGGAGATCCCCTCGTCTCCCGCGCCTGACGCCTCGGTCGATGGGCAGCCCCCCGAGGACGCGAGCGCGCCGCCCGCGCCCGGCCGAAACCTGGTGATCGCCTCGCTCAACATGCACTGCCTCAAGAACGAGGGGACCTCGTTCGCGTCCTCGGCCGCCCGCGCCGCCGCCGTCGCCAAGAAGATGAAGGCCCTCGGCGTCGACGTGCTCGTGGCCCAAGAGGTCTGTACGCGCGCGGGGCAGGGCGGCGAGTCGATGGAGAGCCACCTCGGCGCGGCGCTCCGCACGGAGACGGGCGCCACGTGGGAGAGCCGTCTCGTGTATGTGCATGATGCATGGGTCGGTACACCCGACGAAGCACGCGAGCACCTCGGGATCTTCTCGCGCCTGCCGCTCGGGGAGGCTCGACCGCTCGTTCATCGGGTCCAAGGGGCGCTCTCGCGTCAGGCGCTCGCCGTTCGTGTGTCTCCGCCCGGGATGCCACCGATCGACGTCGTCGACGTGCACTTCGATCACGCCAACGCCGACGTGCGCACCGCTCAAGCCCGCGACGTGGCGGTCCGTGCGGTCCTGGACGCCCCGGTCGACGGCGCGGGGAAGTCGACCGTGTCGGCGCTCGTCCTCGGCGACTACAACGCGCGCGTCGATGCGTCGTCGCACGCCGCCTTGCGCTCGGCGGGCTTCGTCGCGCTCGGCGCCTCGCTCGGGCTCACGCGCATCGATCACGCGCTCTTGCACCGATCGGCCCCGTACGCCGAGTCCGGCTTCTCGATCCAGCTCGAGGGCGCCGAGGCGGTGTCGGATCACCCGATGATCGTCGCGGTCCTCGCCGCGAGGCAAGGCTCCCCGGTCTCCGTCACGCGCGTCGGCGCGGCCTCGCGTGCCCGGGCGCTCACGGTCCGAGGAAACGCAGCTCCCCTCTCGTGGCTCTCGGGCTGGCCGCTCCTCGCGACGTCGGGAGGGAGCGTGGAGATGGCGTCGACCGAGATCGCCGCGGGGCCCTTCGAGCTGAAGCTCCTCGAGGACGACACGGACTGGCAGACGGGGGCGAACGTCCAGGGGCGCGGCGGCGAGGCGACCCGCGTTACGCCGTCGTTCCCGTGACGCGCGTTTCCAAGCCGAGGGCGGAGACGAGCTCCGGCGAGAACGTCCCGTCGACGCGGATCGAATAGCGAAAATACGGGTCCGCGTGCACGCCGTGATAGTCGGCGTCGTTGAACCAGTAGGCGCGTTTTTCGATGACCGTGGCCTCGTGGGCCTCGTCGTCCCACAAGAAGAGGCGCTTCTTTCCCGTGGGCGAGAGCATGATGAAGCCATCGCCCGGGCCGCCGCGGGGGCCGTGGGCGGGGTCGCGATCGCGATGAATCGTCCCATGTTGGCAGGCCGAGAGGCCGAGCAGCTTGACGCCGCCGATCGACGCGAACGGGAGGCTCCGCACGAAGGCGACGGTGCGTGGAAAGTACACGAGCGCGTCTTTGGTGAAGGCCTTCCCGCGCGGGTTGCCTTGTTCGTCCCATGCGCCACCGGGCATGAGCTCGAGGTACGTGGACCAGGGGAAGTAGACGCCGTAGCGCGTCTCGAGGAGCTTCACCTGCTTGCGGCTGAGGGGCACGTCCCGCTCTTCGCCGAACGTGTACGCCTCGGGGGTGTCGGGATCGAGCAGGGTTGGCGAGTCGGAAAGGGAATAGAAGAGGATTCGTTCGTCGCGGGACATTCGGGCGATGACCTCGCCGTAGTCGGCGTACGGGTCGTCTCGCAGGTGAGGGGGCACGATGCCCATGCTCTTGTGGCTCCCGCCGGTGACGAACGTCGGAACGCGCGCGAGCCCGAGGCAGATCTCGAGGTCGAGGGCTTCGAGCGCCTCCACGTCCACGTAGGGCTCGAGGTCGACGAACGGTTTTCCCAAGAGTCCCACGAGCGCCATGGGCGGAGCCTAAATCGGCGGGCGGGATTCCGAAACAGGTAACGCGGTGCCGGCGGAGGTCCTCGGGGCGCGCCACGAGCCCCGAGGACCGACCGCCGTGGTCGGGCAGCTCCCTTCAGCGCGCCTCGGCACCTCCTCCGGACTGTTTCACGCAGAGGAGGTCGGTCGTTACCCCGGGTCGGGGCGCCCCCGTCTTGGAGAACACGACGGCCTGGGAGCACCGTTGGAGCGGGCGCTTTCCCTCGGCGTTGTCGACGTAGCAATACCCGGGGCTCTCGGAGGCCGCGCACGTCTCCCCGGGGGCGACGGGGAGCTGCGTGGAACGGCAGAGCGTCTTTCCGGCGAACGACGTGTCACCGCTGTCCCGTTTTCTCCGGAGGAACGACTCGCCGAGCTCCGCGTCGAGCGGCATGAGCCCCGGAGAGCTCTCGCACTTCGCGCCTGGCTCGGGGAGCGCGTGCACCGCCACGCACGAGACGAGACCGTCCGCGTCGCGATCCAGCTTCTGAGGGAGGCACTCGGAGATGAGGCTCCCCTTGAGCTTCCCGACGATCGTAGCGACGGCGGGGCGATACCCATAAAGAGGATTCGGAGCGCCGTTCTTCTCCGCCTCGAACGAGATCGGGCAGAGCGAGCCTGCGATCCCTTGTTTTCCGAGCATCCGCGCGACCCGGAGCTCGCGGGGCGTCGGGTACGCTTTCGCGTGCGTTTGTTTCTTTCCGGTCTTGTCGCAGAGCGGCGGATTCAGGACCTTGCCCGTGCCGTTCGGGTCGTAGTTGCAGTCGCAGCTCTTCTTGTCCGAGCAGTCGCGCTCCGTCCGGAGGGGGAAGGTGCATGCATACTGCAGGTCTTTGGCGTCGGTTTCCCAATCACGAACCTCGCCCCCGACCGCGTTGTCGCCCGAGGTCGCTGTCGCGCCCGGCCTCCCCGCTCGGGGGCGGGTCGACTGCACCATGCGAGGATCGAGGCCCTCGTCCCGTGCGTAGTGGTCGGCGTCCTTCCCGACGATCTTGTCCCAGTCCGCGTCGGTGAGCGCCGTCGCCTGCTCGTCGTCCGGGGTGTAGTGGAGGAGATCCTGGGGGACCCCTCCGATGACGGCGAAGTACACCTGATCGGCTTGCCTTGGCCCCGCCTCGAGGTTGCAGAGCCGAGGATCGTTCGGGTCCTTGGCGTCGAGCGGGAGGCCCTTGGCGAAGAGCGGATTTCTGCACGTGGATCCGGGCGCGCGTCCGGGGACCTTGAGGCTCGCGAGCCCGTTTTTGTACCTCTCGAGAGGGTATTGCGGGTCGACGCCGAAACGCGATTTCATCTTGTGGAACCGGACGTTCAAGACGTCTTCCGCGGGCGAATAGAAGCCGCCGTTCTTCTGGCACTCCGGATCTCCGCTCGCTCCGTCCTGCCGGCACGACAGGCAGCTCGGCGCGTACGGTGTGGCGGCGCACGTGCTCGTGCCTCGCGGAGAGGCCTGACCTCCCGAAGCGTCGAGCCCCGAGAGCGATGCCCAGTAGTGCCCGAACCCGTTCAATGCCGTCGGGTCGACCTGCGAGTCGTCCTCGTCGGTGAGCATCACGACCGCCACGAGCGAGTCGGGGCGTAGGAACTCGGCGCGTTGGGTGAGGAGCTCCCGGTCGAGCCCCGTGAGCGCCGCTTGTTTCCTGCCTCCGGCCGGCGAGAGGGCCACGGATTCGTGGGGGATGGGATCGCTCAGGAAGTGGTAGACGCTCTCGAGCTGGGCCTCGAGGCCGCATCCCGTGTCGCCGACGCCCTTCACGATGGCGGCCGCGCTCGAGCCGAGGGTAGCCAAGTCGGTGATGGGAGGTGCCCCCGCAAGCCTTGGTTTTCCCGCGTTTCGTGGCACGTCCGGCAACCACGCGAGGAACTGCGACGAGCCCACTCCCGGCACCGTCGCCCCACCGGGCCCACGCGCCACGAGCCTCGCCCCGTCGCGCTGCCTCGGGAGGTTCGGGTCCTCGCACTCCCCGCCACCGAAGCCACCCATCGACGAAGTGACGATACCGATATGAATGTCCACGATCGGGCGAAACTCGGGTTTCCCCTTCGAGCATTCTTGCCCTTCCGGAGCGGCGGGATTGGCCTTTTCACCGGTCGGCTTTCCGTCGGCGTCGAGGCACGCCGGCGTGACGAAGCTGGCCACGAGGTCGGGCACGGCCTCGGCCAAGATCTCCTGTTTATCGGCCATCGATGCCGAGTTGTCGATCATGAAGAGGAGGTCGATCTTGTCGACGGCGCTCTGCTTCGACGAGATGAGCACGTTCGACTTGGTCGTAGGCTCCTCGCGCGAGACCGGCCGGTCGAGGCATGCCGTGGCCAAGGTGGTGGCGGACGCCAAAACGAAGAGGCTCACGAAGGTGCGTGCGTGCGTGCGCATGGGGGCTCCTGGGCCGATTGGCCGCGGTCGTCAGGGGTCGTGCGTCGCGCGGGTCGTCGTTCCTCGGGGCCACGTGAGCGCGCAGGCCTTCGGCCTCGAGCGGAGGGTGCTTCGCCCCGGGACCCTTGTCGGGGCCCGAAGCGGTCCGAAGATCGACGGCTTCGCGGCGAGCGCGAGCGGTCTACGAAGAGCTTGGCGGGGGCTCGCCGCTCCCATTCGAAAAAAGCGTCGCGGCGCCCGAGAGGTCCGTCGTCCCCGCGCCTCGCCTCTTGCGGAAGCCTCGAAGGGATGGTTTTTTCCGGAGGCCGCCATGTCCTCCGCCAACCGAGTTGCCACGCTCTGCGTCGACGCGGACGGTCGTATCTCCTCGGCCGACGCCGGGGCCGAGGCCCTCTTCGTGGACTCGCGCGAGGCGCTCCGTGGGCGACCGCTGGTCGATTTCGTCGAGCTGCCGCCCGAAGAGGGCGATCCGGAGCGAGCCTGCAAGGGGCGTACGGCCGCGGGGGCCTCGCTCGCGCTCACCGTGACGAGGACACGTCACGTCCTCGGTGGCGCCGACGTGAGCCTCTTCGTCATCCGCGACGCTGCCGCGGCCGCGAGCCTCTCGAACCAGAGCGACGAGCTTCACTTCCTCCAGACCGTGCTCGACGCCATCCCGGCGCCCGTCTTCTACAAGAACACGGAGGGCATCTACCTCGGCTGCAACCGCGCCTTCGAGGTGTACCGCGGCCTCGTCCGCGAGGACCTCGTGGGCCGCTCGGTCTTCGGGATCGCTCCGCGCGATCTCGCTCAAGCGTATTTCGAGGCCGACGCGCAGCTCCTCGCCGAAGGGCCCGGCGCCGTGCAGACCTACGAGGCCCGCGTGATGTACGCGGACAAGTCGCAGCACGACGTCATCTTCTACAAGGCCAATTTCACGAACCGCGAAGGTGAGCTCGCCGGGCTCGTCGGTACGCTCCTCGACATCACGGGCCGCAAGGAGGTGGAGCGGCAGCTCGCCGCCGCCAAAGAGGACTCGGAGCGGCTCCTCCGGAGCGTCTTGCCGGAGTCGATCGCCACGCGCCTCAAGAAGAGCCCGGGCGTCATCGCCGACAGCTTCCCGGAGGCCACCGTGCTCTTCGCCGATGTCGTGGGCTTCACCACGCTTGCGGCGCGTATGTCGGCGGCCGAGCTCGTTCGGGTGCTGAATATGGTCTTCTCCCGGTTCGACGCGATCGCCGCCGACTTCGGCGCCGAGAAAATCAAGACGATCGGTGATGCGTACATGGTGGTGGCTGGCGTACCCGAGGAGAGAGCCGACCACGTCGAGGTCGTCGCCGACGTAGGGCTCGCCATGCGCACCGCCATCCGGGAAGTGACGGCCCAGGCCGGGGTGCCGATGGAGCTTCGCCTCGGCATGCACACGGGGCCCGTGGTCGCCGGGGTCATCGGGACCCACAAGTTCCTCTACGACCTGTGGGGTGACACGGTGAACACGGCCAGCCGCATGGAATCGCACGGGGTCGTGGGCGAGATCCAGGTGAGTGAGGTCGTCCGCGAGAGGCTCGCCGATCGCTTCGCGTTCGCCGATCGTGGCGTCGTGGCCATCAAGGGCAAGGGCGACATGCGGACCTTCCTCCTCCAAGGTCGCCTCGGTGACGACCCCCTCGCCGCCGCGCGCGAACGGTGAGACCATCGTCGGAAATGAGGTCCCCTCTCGCGCTCGTGCTCCCGCTCTTCGCCGCGCTCGTCGCGTGTGGCGATCCCCCTCCGCCCCCGAAGGCGCCGCCGGTCCCCCACGGGACGTCACACCATCGGCCGTCGGTGCCGCCGCCGGTGCTGGCTCCGACGAGCTACTCCCACGAAGGCCCCTCGTACGACGAAGCGCTGGCCATCCCCGAGGACCTCGGCGAGACGAAGGGCTCTCGCGAGCTCACGGACTCCGAGCTGAAGGGCCCGGTCGCGAGCGGGCAGGCGCTCGCAGACTGCAACACACCGGACGACATGAAGGTGGTGGTCAAGGTCGCCGTGAAGGACGGTCACGCCATGGGCGTCACGGTGAGCACCGACCCTCAGAACGCCGAGATCGCCGGCTGCATCGACAAGGCCGTGCGCGCGATGACGTGGCCCTCGTCGGCCAAGCGGTTCTCGTTCGTGACGTCGTTCTGAATCGATCGAAGCGACCGAGGCGCGACCGCTGTCGGCGAAGGTGGGGGGTCGGGGGGCGTATCCTCCTCTTCCCCCGGTGGTCGGTAGACCACCCACCGACTTTGTGGCGCGAGGTTGTCGCGTCGTCTCTCGACGGTATGCTCTCTCTCGGTGAGAGAGCTACGTCCAGGCGTGGCAGTGGGGCGATTCGTCCTCGAACGGGAAGTGGCCCGGGGAGGCATGGGATCGGTGTGGTCGGCGTTCGACGAAGCCTTCGAGGGGCGTCGTGTCGCGCTGAAGACGGTGCTCGCCTCGCGTGCGTCGTCCGAGGCTTTGGCGCGGCTCTTCGTGGAGGAGGCGCGGATCTCCGGGGCGGTGCGGCACCCGAACCTGCTCGAGATGCTCGACGCGGGGGAGCACGACGGCGTCCCGTATTTGGCCATGGAGTGGGTGGAGGGCGTGACCGTGCGGCGGCTCGCCGAGCACCGGATCCCTCTCCCGGTCGTGCTTCGCATCTGCATGGAAGCCTGCGACGGGCTCCATGCGGCCCACGAGGCTCGCACCGACGAAGGCGCACCTCTTCATGTCGTGCATCGGGACGTCTCGCCCCAGAACCTGCTCGTCAGCCGGTCGGGCCGGGTCAAAGTGATCGACTTCGGCATCGCGAAGGCCGAGGGGCGGATCACCGAGGACACCACCGAGGGGATCTTGCGCGGCAAGGTGCGCTACATGGCGCCGGAGCAAGCGCTCGGCCTCGAGGTCGACCGGCGCGTCGACGTCTGGGCCGTCGGCGTGACGCTGCTCGAGCTCGCCACCGGCCGGATCCCGTATCCGGGGTCGCACGACATCGCCGCTCTGGTGAAGCTCGTGTCGTGCGAGCCCGAGCTGCCCGTCGCGGGCGAGCTGCCGGCAGACGTGCTCGCCGTGGTGACACGTGCGCTGCGAAAGAACCCCGACGAGCGGTTCCTCACGGCGCGCGACATGGGCACCGCCCTCGAGGAGGTGCTCGAGCGAATGGGCGAGAAGAACACCCGACGCGATCTCGCGCTCCTCGTGCGTGAGCGCCTCTCGGGCGTGAGCGAGCGCCCTCCGTCCGAGCCGCAGCGGCGCCCTTCCGAGCGGTCGACGGCGCAGCTCACCGTGCCGACCCAGCTCTTGCCGATCGCCCCGAGCCCCGTGAAAGACGCGATAACGGCCAAGGTCCCGCCCGCGGTGCTCGACGCCCTCATCGCCGAGGAGCTTCGCGAGAAGCCCACGCGCTCCGAGCGCCCCGAGGTAGCGAGGGAGAGCACCGCCGGCATCTCGGTGAGCACGTCGACCGCGTTGGTCGTCACCCCGTTCGACGACCTCGCTCCGCCGTCGAGCCCGTCGAGCGAGCTCGAGCCCTACTCGGACGCGAGCGGCCCGGTGCCGCGCCCAGGGAGGAGGAAGTCGGGCTTCGTCGCAGCCAGCGTGCTCATGGCGGCGGCCCTCGTGGTCGCCGTGCTCGGGCGAAAGGGGACGATCGAAGCGCGCCTCTTCGGTGCGAAGGCCTCGTCGGCCGTGTCCGTCTCCGCGCCCACCGCGCTGGCCGAGGCGCCCGTCGAGGCGGTGTCGATCGCGCCGTTCCACGCGCTCGTGCCGACGGCCTCGTCGGTCTCGCCCTCGGGGTCGAGCGCCTCGCCGAAGCTCGCGCCGCCTCCTCCCGCCGCGTCCGACAAGCCCGCGTCGCGCCCCGCCCCGAAGCCGACGCCTCGGGGATGGAAGAACGGCGCGCCCATCCTCCGCTGAGTTTCGGCGCGCCCCGGTGTAGAGTGCTCCCATGGCTCGTTTCTTGGTCATGGGGGCCGGTGGGCTCGGTGGCATCGTGACGGCGCACCTCCTCGAGGCGGGGCATGACGTCGTCTGCGTGACCACGAACGAGGCCATCGCGAGCGCGGTCGAGTCCCGGGGATACCGCCTCCGCGGGCAAGGAGAGCCCCGCGTCGTGCGCGGTCCGATCGCGCGGGCCGTCCCGGAGGGGCCGTTCGACTTCGCCATTCTGGCCGTGCAGCCACCCCAGGTCGACGAGGCCGCGCGTCAGGCAGCCCCCGCGCTCGGGTCGACCGGCAAGATCGTGTGTCTCCAGAACGGCCTGTGTGAACCCCGGGTCGAAGCCATCGTCGGCCAGGGGCGCGTCGTCGGGGCGGTGGTGGCGTGGGGCGGGGCCATGCCGGAGCCGGGGCTCTACGACCGAACCGCCAAGGGCGGCTTCACGCTCGGCTACTTCGACGGGGCCGCACCGACGCCCGACATGGACGCCCTCGTCGCGGCGCTCGGGGCGGTGGGGCCCGTCGAAACTACCCGTAACCTCAAGGGAAAGCGCTTCAGTAAGCTCGCCATCAACTGCGCGATTTCGTCCCTCGGGACGATCGGCGGTGACCGCCTCGGCGCGCTGCTCCGGAAGCGGCACGTGCGAAGGCTCGCGCTCGAGATCATGACCGAGACCGTCGAGGTGGCGCGGGCCGAGCGTGTCACCCTCGAGAAGGTGTCCGGCACGATCGACCTCGACTGGATCGCCCTCACCCCCGAAGAGAAAGAGGCGGCGGCATCTCCGGGGCTCTTCGCCAAGCACGGGCTCTTGCTCGGCGTCGGCTTTCGGTACCGTCGCATGCGCAGCTCGATGCTCCAGGCGATCGAGCGGGGCAGGGCTCCGGCGGTCGATTTTCTGAACGGTGAGGTCGTCGCGCTGGGAGAGAAACACGGCGTCGACACGAAGGTGAACCGCGCCGTCCGTGACACGGTATGGAAGATCGCCCGTGGCGAGGCACGGTCGAGCCACGCGCTCTTGAGGGAGCTCTTCGAGGAGACCGGCCCGCACGGCCGTTGAACCGACGTGGCCTGCTTGCGGGGGGGAGGGGCCGCGGTTATACCGTCGCCGTGATCCGCCCTCGCTTTTCTTGGTTCGTCCTCGCCCTCGCGCCGCTCGCCGTGCTGCACGCCGCCTCTTGCGGGGAGGCCGACACGGCCCCGAGCGACGCGGGCACGGGCCCGATCCTCGAGCCCGTCGACTCGGGAAAGAAGGCGGACACGGGCTCGTCGGTCGACTCGGCCGTACCCAACGTGCGGCTCCCGCCGATCCTGCCGTCGTGCGTCGGTGTCTCGATCCCGATGCGCACTTCCGGGGAGAAGTCGTACGTGGCCGTCCCGATGAGCCCTCCCGACGCGGGCGCCCCGGCGGGGGACGCGGGGGACGCCGGGGCCGACGCGCTCGCCCCTCGTGGCTCGAGCGTGGGCGACTTCTTGATCGACTTCGGCGCGAACGGGTCGACCATCGACCTCAAGGGGTTCAAAGGCTCGACCCCGCCGACCCCCGCGCAGTGTTTCGGCGATCCCGCGATCCCCGGGGCCACGTGCTATTTCGATCATTTCGACTTCTTCGGCACGTGGGGCAGGGTCGGCCTCGTGACAGCCGACTACGGCGTGCTCTTCAGCTCGGTTCGCCAGTCGGGAATCATCGGCACCGACTTCTTGGCCAATTACCCCTTCACCCTCGACTACGAAAAAGGCAAAATCCACAAAGCGGACCCGAAGGCGTTCTGCACCGATGCCCAGCTCCTCGGGGCGGGGTTCTCGCCCATTCCGACGGGGGGCTTCTTCGCGAACGACACGAAGAAGCTCCGCCCGCTCTCCGAGGTGCTCGCGGCCCCGGACGCCGCGTCGACCGCCGGGTTCACCGTCCCGAACGTGCCCACCGTTCCCATCGCGATCGGCGGTGTGCGCGCGCTCGCGCAGATCGATAGCGGCTACGACGACCGCGTGACCCGGCACTCGATGAACGTCAACCAAGCCCTGCTCGAGCAGATCCAGACGAAGGACCCCGGGCTCCTCGTTCGCGCTCCCGAGGACGACCTCTTCCTGACGACGTGCGCCGCCGGGGTGAGCCAAAAGGCTGCGGCCTACAGGCTCCGTAAGGGCACGGCGGTCGACTTCATCGCCGAAGGTGGCGTGGTTGGTCGGCACGACGAAGGCAATGTGGTCTTCGTGAAGGACAAGATTCCGGAGGCCGAGAAATGCGGCGGCATCGACACGTGGACCGTCCCCGCGGCGCAGCTCGGCGCGTCGTTCTTGGTCGACGCGTTCTCCGTGGTCTTCGATCCGTTCTCGTCGCGGGTATGGATACCGAAGTAGTCGAGTCGGGCTTCAGCCCCGGGCCTTGAGTACGCCGTCGACGGTGGCGAGGAGCTCTTCACGGGAGAAGGGCTTGTCGAGGAAGGCCTCGGCGCGCCCGCTCCCTTGGTTCTCCTTGTCGGCCTGGGCGAGTAGCCCCTCCGAGAAGCCCGACATGTAGACCGTTGGCGTGCCAGGTAGGAGCTCGCGGAGGCGCTTGCGGAGCGTCGGGCCGTCGACGCCTGGCATTCTCACGTCCGTCACGAGCAGATCGATCTCGGGGATCTCTTTCGGGGAGGCCAGGTAGGCGCGCGCGTCGTCGGGGACGATCACGTCGTAGCCTGCTTCCGTGAGCACGTCCGCCACCCATGCGCGGAATACCGCGTTGTCGTCGCAAACGGCGATTCGACGGCTCGGTCTCCGCGCGGGGACGACGCTCGCGACGCGGGCGGAAGATGTTCTTTCGGGCGGGGCGCACGCGATGGGCAGATAGACCCGCATCTCGGTGCCTTCGCCTCGCTCGCTCGTGATGGCGATGTGCCCCTTGGCGCCCATGACGGCGCCGTACACGGTCGACAGCCCGAGCCCGTGCCCCGTGTCTTTCGTGGTGACGAAGGGCTCGAAGATCTTGTCGCGGAGCTCGCCTGGGATGCCCTCTCCCGTGTCTCGGACGCTGAGCAAGGTGTACGTCCCGGGCGGGAGGACGTCGCCGAAGACCTTCGCGTCCGTCGCGTCGAGGGTCCGGAGGCGAACCTGGATGACTCCGCCGTTCGGCATGGCGTCGCGTGCGTTGGCGACGAGGTTCATGACGACACGCTCGAGAGACGCGGCGTCGAGGCTCACCGGCGAGGCGTGGTCGAGACCGTCGATCTCGACCGCCACGGAAGCCCCGGCGACCCGCGTCAGCACGTCGGCCATGCACCCGACGACCGCCCGCGGATCGGTCGCTCTCGCCGTCGGCGCGCTCTGCCGTGCGAAGTCGAGGAGCTGGCGGGTGAGCCGCGCGCCTTGCTCGGTCACTTGGTCGAGCACGCCGAGGTGACGCCGCGCCGTGTCGGCTTTGTCGGGATCACCGACGGTGCGACGAACGAGATCGAGGCTCCCCATCACGACCGCCAAGATGTTGTTGAAGTCGTGCGCGACGCCTCCGGCCATGCGGCCGAGGGCCTCCATCTTGTGGCTGTTCCGCGCCTCGTGCTCGCGACGCTCCGCCTCGACCTTCGATCCGAGCACCAGCGAGGCGATACGGAGCGCGTCGATCTCGACGGGCTCCCAGCGCTGCGGGCCGACGCACGCGTCGAAGCCGAGAAATCCCCACAGCGCGCCTCCGATCGAGACGGGCTGCACGAGGATGGAGACGATGTTCTGATCTTCGAGGATGGGCCGCTCCTCGTCGGGGAAGTCGGTGACGTCTCCGAACACGGGCTCGCCCTCGCGGAGCAACCTCGTCCAGCGCGGGAAGAGCCCGAGATCGAAATCGCGGAGCTCGGGGTGGTCGATCTGCGGCGCGATGCCCGGCGCGGCCCACTCGAAGGTCTGCGATACCCGCATGTGGTCGCCCGGGACCGTGAGGCGCTCGAAGAGGTAGACGCGGCTCACCCCGGCCGACGCCCCCAACGTCGCCAAGACCTCGTTCATCGCACCTCGCCACTCCGGCGCGCCCACGAGGCACTCCGTGGCGCGTGCGACGCCGTTCATGATCGAGGCCTTCCGGCCGAGGCTGACGCCCTCGATCGCCGCCATGGTTCCCCCCGGTGCGACGCTTCCCACGATTCCCCACGCTATCGTGGTCTCGCGCGCACGAGAAGGGCGTCCTCGTCGGCACGGCCCCGAGAGGCTTGGCCCTACCTTGGGTCGGGAGGTCGTACCTTGGGATGCCGTGAAGGTGTGCGTCCGCCTGTCCCCGAACCTTCTCGAGGGCAGAGGGGCCTCGAAGAGGGCCGCGACGGGCGTGAGCTTTTCCGTTAGCTTCGTGGGGCCTCGGGCGCCGGGGCCACGCGGGAGAGCGAACGATGTGCGGAATTGCGGGTATTTTTGCCCGAACGGGCGCGGCCAAGAGCCCTACTCGGGAGGAGCTTCAGCGGATGTGTGGGGCCATGCTCCACCGCGGACCCGACGAGCTCGGCATCTACCGCGACGGGCGCGCAGGTCTCGCCCACGCCCGCCTCTCGATCATCGACCTCTCCACGGGGCAGCAGCCCCTCGCCAACGAGGACCACACCCTGTGGATCGCCTTCAACGGCGAGATCTTCAACTACGTCGAGCTCCGCGAAGAGCTCCTCGCCCTCGGGCACACCTTCCGCACGAAGAGCGACACCGAGGTCATCGTGCACGCGTACGAGGCCTGGGGCGACGCCGCCTTCGCCAAGATGAACGGCCAGTGGGCCGTGGCGCTCTGGGACGAGACGAAGAAGCGCCTCGTCCTCTCGCGCGACCGGGTCGGCGTGCGACCGCTCTACGTGACCGAGCACGCGGGCCGCGTCTATTTCGGCAGCGAGGTGAAGGCTATTTTCGCGGCCGACGCGAGCATCCCGCGCGCCTTCGATCCGCTGGGCATCGAAGAGACGTTCACGTTCTGGAGCATCGTGCCGCCACGGTCCGTGTTCGCCGGCGTCGAGGAGCTCCGCCCGGGCTTCGTGCGCACCTACGAGAACGGCGGGGTGCGCGAGGCTCCGTACTGGCAGCCCCACTATTGTGAGCCCGGCGGCGCGCACACGTTCAAGGGCACGCTCGAGGACGCGACCGTTGCCGTACGCGAAGCGCTCGAGAAGGCCACGGCCCTCCGTATGCTCCGCGCCGACGTGCAGGTCGGGAGCTACCTCTCGGGCGGCCTCGACTCGTCGTTCGTGGCCGCTCTCGGGCTCCGCGCGAAGGGCGAGAAGTTCTCGACGTTCTCCGTCGGCTTCGAGGACGCCGAGTACGACGAGACCCAGTACCAAAGGCAGATGGCCGAGCGCCTCGGTACCGAGCACCACTCCATCACCGTGAAACGCGGAGACATCGCCCGCGTCTTCCCCGACGTCGTACGCTTCGCCGAGCGCCCCGTGCTCCGCACCGCTCCCGCGCCGCTCTTTTTGCTCTCTCGCCTCGTGCGCGATCATGGCATCAAGGTCGTCCTCACGGGCGAGGGCGCCGACGAGATGTTCGCCGGCTACGATCTGTTCCGCGAGGGAAAGGTCCGGAGGTTCTGGGCGAAGGAGCCGGGCTCCAAGCGGCGGCCGCTCCTCCTCGATCGTCTCTACCCGTACCTCGCGCGGTCCCCCGTGGCGCAGAAGGCCATGGCCGTGCAGTTCTTCGGCAAGAACCTCGAGAACGCGGGGCAACCCGGCTTCGCCCACGAGGCCCGGTGGCGCTCGACCGCGGCGCTGAAGCGCCTCTTTTCGCCCGAGATCACCAAGGCCACCGCGTCCGTGGACGTGGTCGCCGGGTTCCTCGCGACGCTCCCTCCCGAGTTTTCGCGGTGGTCGTCGCTCGCCCAGGATCAGTACGTCGAGATCCGCACGCTCCTCACGGGGTACCTGCTCTCGTCGCAGGGCGATCGCATGCTCATGGGCAACTCGGTCGAGGGGCGCTTCCCCTTCCTCGACAAGGACGTGATGGCCCTCGCCGATACGTTGCCCGCGAGCTACAAGCTGCACGTCCTCGACGAAAAGCACGTCTTGAAACGCGCGAGCCGGGATCTCGTCCCGGACGATATTCTCGCGCGAAAGAAGCAGCCGTACCGCGCCCCCGACGCGCTCTCGTTCGTGGGGGAGGGCGTGCCCGAGTGGACCGAGCACGTCATGAGCGAGAAGGCGCTCGCCGAGGCCGGGGTGTTCGGCGTCTCCCAGGCTCGCACGCTCTGGGAGAAGTGCCGCGCACGCGCCGCGAGCGGTCAGTTCTCGAACGCCGACAACATGGCGGTCGTCGGCATCTTGTCGACCCAGCTCGTGCACGAGCACATCCTCGCGAGGCCCGCGGCTCCGCGCGACGTGCCCCTCACGACGGTGGTCGAGAAGGTCTGAGGTCGGATGCGGCGCGAGGGCGGGATACGCTTGTCGTGGCCCTCCGAACCTGAGAGACTCCGGAGGCCGTGGCGATCACGGGGTGAGGGAAGAGACTCATGAGCATTCAGGCCGACGTCCGTCAGTTCATCGTCAAAAACTTCTACGTGGCGGATCCTGCCGGGCTCCCGGACGACGCCTCGCTCCTCGACAAGGGCGTCATCGACTCGACCGGCGTGCTCGAGGTCGTCGCGCACCTCGAGTCGACCTACGGCATCAAGGTGGACGACGCCGAGCTCCTCCCGGAGAACCTCGACTCGATCGCCCGCATCGCCGCGTTCGTCGAGAAGAAGAAGAAGGGCTGAGCCTCGGTCCCTTCGGGCCGACCACGACGGCGCTCCGCACCCGTGCGAGGCGCCGTTCGTCCTTTCGAAGGTCTCGTTCCGGTCTCGCGGGCGAGCACACGAAAGGCCGTGATACGGTAGAAACGATGTCCTCCGTCTCGTCTCGCGCTGCCCTCCTCTTCGCGCTCGCGTCGCTCTTCGCGTGCTCTGCCCAGGCCGACGATGCGCCCGTGGACACGGGTGGGGCGAGCTCGGAGGAGGCCATCAATGGGGGGAAGGTCGAGCGATCGTACCCCGCGGTCGGCATGCTTCGTTTCGCGTCCGGCAGCTTCGGGAGCGGCGCGCTCGTGGCCCCCGACGTCGTGCTGACCGCCGCGCACGTCGCCCTCGGCAAGCCCACGGCGTTCTTCTTCGGCACGGTGCCCGCGGGGAAGGAGCCCGTCCCCGCGAACCTCCGCTCGGTCGGCGTGAAAGAGTGGGTCGTGCACCCGTGTTACGAGAAACCCGATGGTCCGGGCTGCACCGGGAAGCTCGACGTCGCCGTGGTGCACCTCGCGACGCCCATCACGGACGTCGCGCCGATCCCTCGCTACACGGGGGACATCCGCCTCTTCTGGGGCCTCTACAACCCGTTCGTCGGGGACGTGTGCACGGCCGTGGGCTTCGGCGCCCACCTCACGCCGACGGCCCAGAACCCGAACGCCTACACCGCCGGCTCGCGCCGCTCGGCGAAGAGCCAAGTCGCCGACGTGACGACGAACGAGGTCGTCGTGAAATGGGTCACCGGTATCGCCACGAGCGGCGACTCGGGTGGGCCGCTCCTCTGCGACGGGAAAATCATCGGCACGGTGCGCGGCAGCGCCGACGCATCGAACGTGGGCGTCGAGCGCACCCGTGAGGGCTACACGCGCATCGACCGGGTCGCCGAGATGGTCGACGCGTACGTCGCGAAGTGGCGCTGAGGCGCGTTCGCTGCGGCCGCTCGATATTCGGGCTACCATTCACTACCCTTGGGTACGGAGGATGGTCATGAAGAGCTTTCGGCGTGGGTGGGGCGTGGCCCTCGGTGCGGTCATGGCGGCGGCGACGACGATCCACTGCGTGGGTGACGAGCCCGTGGGTGCGAGCGACGCAGGCCAAGGTAGTGACGGCACCGCCCCCGACACGTCCGTCGCTCCCGATGGTGCGCAGCCCGGAAACGACGCGGGGCTCGACGCGAGCACCGGGCCCCTCCTCGAGGACGCCGTGCAGATCTCGGCGGGCCGCGCGCACACGTGCGTCGTGACGGCGGGGCAGGACGTGCTCTGTTGGGGCGCGAACGGCGCGGGTCAGCTCGGCGTGCCCACGGCGCAGGTGGCGCGGAGCTCGTTCCCCGTGAAGGTCGAGCTCGGTGGCAAGGCCGTGCAGGTCGCCGCGGGCGGGAACCACACGTGCGCCATCCTCACCGACGGCCAGCTCCGGTGCTGGGGCAGCAACGAGCGCGGGCAGCTCGGTCGAGGCAGCCTCGTCGCGACGGGCACCGTGGGGCCCGTGTCGCCGCCGGCGAAGAACGCCTCGTTCTGGACGACCGCCGAGACCCTCACCGCTGGCGCGGCGTTCACCTGCGCGGGCATGAAGGGTGGCGATCTCGGTGGGCTCCCCGCGCGTCGCTTCTTCTGCTGGGGCGAGAACATCGCGCGGCAAGTCGGCACCGAGTCGACCAACGGTCAACCCGCGACCACGCCCATCCTCGTGACCCAGAACGGCACCGAGGCCGGGAGCCCGCAGGAGGGCTTCACGGTGGCCGCCGGCGACGACTTCGCCTGCTCCGGGTTCTACGGGGCGGCGGGCGCGGCCTTCTTCAGCGCCATCGCGTGCTGGGGCAGCCGCGTGAACGGGCAGATCGGCGCGCCTCCGCAGCCCGGTGGGTTCGACATCTCCATGCGCTTCCCGAGCACGGCGAGCGACGGCGGTCAGGCGCCCGTCTTCGGGCTCTTCAAGGATGGACTCGTCGCCGCGGGGGCCGGGCACGCGTGCATCCGGCTCGAACAGGCCGGCGTCACGCCGACGGGCCTTCGCTGCTGGGGCAACAACACGCGCGGGCAGACGGGCTCGGCTACCACGGGATACCGCCCCGCAGAAGGGGTCGCGGGCTTCGACGCCACGAACGTGACGGCCCTCTCGGCGGGCGGTCAGACGACGTGTGTCGTCACCCAGGGCCAAGTGCAGTGCGTGGGCGCCAACGACGTCGGTCAGCTCGGGCGCGGCGCGCTCGACACGAAGACGAACGGCGCGTTCGCGAACGTGGTCTCTCTGCCGCCCTCGGCCAGCGCGCTCGCCGTGGGGCGCGAGCACGTGTGCGCGGTGCTCGGCACGGCCGCGGGCCAGAAGGGCCAAGTGGCGTGCTGGGGACAGAACCAGAGCGGGCAGCTCGGCGACGGCCTCGACGTCGACGCGGGCTATCCTGGTGCGCCCCCGGAGCTCCTCCGTGTGCGCGCGGCTCCGGTTCGCGTTCGCGCGCCGAAGTGAGCTCCGGCGACGGCGATCGGGCGTGTCAGTACGGCTGCGCGCCCGGCCCGGGCTGGATCTCCCAGCGCTCCGTGAAGCCCCGCGCGCCCACGGTGATCTCGGTCGTCTTGTAGCCCGCGAGGAAGCTCCCGGTGTACCTCGTCGTGCGCGCCGCGCTCTCGGCGACGAAGTAGGTGACCGTGACGTCGGCGCGAGCGTCCTGCCCACGCAGCGTCGCTCCGAGCCACTCGCCGCCGAACGTGGAGGCCGCCCCGCCCACGTCGACGCGCTCGACCTTGACCTCCAAGGTCTCGAGCGCGGTGAGCACCGTCGCCCCTTGCCAGCTCGTCTCGAGGGGGGAGTAGAGGACGGGCATGGCGCCGCGCAGGACGATCGTGCGAACGTCTCCCGCCGTGCCCTTGAGCGCCACGGTGACGTCTCGCCGCGCGGTGCCCGGGCTCGTCGCTGCGGTGCGGGCCCATGTGCCGAGGGCGCTCTCGCCCTTCGCGCGCGGGGCCGAGAAGGTCACGTTGGCGTACGTCGGTGCGCCGGGTGCGAAGGTCGTCTCGACGGCGCCTCCCGAGCTCGTCACGCGGGGGGCGATGCGGATCTCGATCGGGCTCACCTTGGTGACGCCCGGGAGATCGCAGGTGACGGTCGTGTTCATGCCGGTCTGCGAGATCTCGGCCACGAGAGGTGCGGCTTCGCGGGCCGAGACCACGGTCGTACGGAAACGATCGGTTCCCACGGCCTGGCTCGCGTAGAGGAATTTGACGCCACCGCCCGAGACGGTCGCCGATGTCGTCTGCGTGGTGGTGCCGCGTGCGACTTGGACCGAGACGCTGTCGGAGCGGGTGGCGGCCGCGTGGGCGATCCAGGGCACACTGACGACGAGGCAGGCCGCGACGAGACGACGGGCGGTGAGCATGCCCGCTGCGGTCGCAAGCCCCGTGCCGCGGCCTGCGCCGACCTTTCCCCGAGCTCGTCCGTGTTCGGTCGCCGATCTTGCGCTCTCGCGCACGGCTTTCGTGATCGTGCGAAACCACGCCTCTCGCCGCGCGTAGCGGGGACATGACCTATCGCCTCGTCGCCCTCGGCTCCCTCGTCGCGCTCTCGGCCATCGTCAGCCTCGTCTCGGGGTGCTCGAGCGACGCCGAATCTCCCGCTCCGGGCACGAACCCCACACCGTCGGGCACGAGCCCCACGAGCCCCACGGCCACGGCGACGCCCACCACCTCACCCGCTGGCGACGCGTCCGCTCCCCCTCCCGCCACGGGCGGAGACGCGGAGACCCCTCCCACGGGAGACGCCGCAACCGTGAAAGCATGGCTCGAGAGCAAGGCCTACACCAAGTGGGCGTGCGAGCCCGCGCCGCACCCGGGGCGCGCGGGGACGGGCCACTCGGCGAACCGCATCTGTTCGAACGGGCTCTTGTCCCGCCACGGCGCGGGCGAGTACCCGGTGGGCGCTGCTTCGGTGAAGGAGCTCTTCGACGCGAACGGCACCCTCACGGGCTACGCGATGCTCCTCAAGACGAAGCCCGGCGGGGTGGAGTCGTTCTACTGGTACGAGAACATCGGCGCGAGCGTCATCGCGAACGGCCAAGGCGACTCGGGCAGCGCCAAATCGGTGTGCACGGGCTGCCACGACGGCGCTGGCAAGAACGGCCAGACCGGTCACGACGGCGTCTTCACGCAGGTGAAGTGAGGCGCGGCGATCGCGCGCCCCTCGCAGCCTCGCCGCCTTGCGCTCAGAGCGCGAGCGGCTGCCGCGAGCGCCTTGGGTAGGAAAGAGTCCGACGACTCGTCGTCGGACTCAGAGCGCGGTGCTGCCCGGGCCCGGCTGGAGCTCGACCGTCTCCACGTAGGTCCCGGCGGTGACGTCGAAACCTTCGCCGCGGTAGGCCGTGACGAAGCTGTTCGTGAACGTCACGGTGCGTACCACGGCGCCTCCCTCGAGCACCGACGCAGAGAGCTGGGCCGTCGGCGCTTGGCCGCGGAACGTCGCGTCGAGGAGAGACAGGCCGAACGTCTCGCCGGGCCCGAGCACCTCGACGCGCGCGGGGGCAACCTCGATGATCTCGCGGAAGGCCCCGAGATCGAAGTCGATGGCGGTGTAGGCGACCGGGAGCGCTTCCCGGAGCACGATCCTTCGCTGCGCCGGGGCCCCGATCGTGAGCGTCACGGTGCGCCGCGGGCCCTTCCCCGCGAGGGTCGCGCGCATCCACTCGGCCATCGACGTGTCGGCCTTACGGTGCACGAGCGTGAAGCGCACGGGCGCGAAGGTGACCTGGCCCGGTCGGAACGACTGCTCCGTCGGCGTGGAGGTCGGGATCTTCGTGACACGCACCTCGATGGGGCCGACCTTCTCGACGGCGGGAGAGAGATCGGTCGTGAAGGACTTCGTGGTGAAGGTGTTCTTCCACGCGACGGGCTGGATCTCGAATGCCGGGGGTCCCGAGGTCTTGAATTGGTTGGGCCCGACCGTCGCGCTGGTGGTCGACAGGATCTTCACCCCGCCGCCCGAGAAGCCCTTCGGCTCGGAGACCTCGGGGGTCGCACCGCTGCGCGTGAGCGTGAGGCGCGCCGTAGGCATCCCGACGAGGGCCGCGGTCGCCGCGGCAGGGACGGCGAGGAGAGCGAGGACGAGGGCGGCAGAGCGGAGCTTCATGCGCTCCCCTGACGCAACCGGCGTGCCGTGCGGAGCTGGCGCGCGCGTCGTGGGCGAGGGCCGTGCGTCTCGCCGCAGACGGTGCGCCTCGGAGAGCCGCTCCAGGTGTTCGGATGGCGCACGAGCCCGTGGAACACGCGCTGACCAGGGCCGCGCGTGTCAGTCGATGGGCTTGCCGTCTTTGTAGTGCGTCGTCTTCACGAGGAGGCCGCGTACGTACTTCTCGACGACGTAGTTCTTCTGGTTGTACTCGCGGTCGCCGCGCGACTCGGCGTCGAACCCCGAGCCCTCGTCGAACCAGTAGGTGAGGTCGCCGTCTTTGCGGCCCTCGAAGTAGGTGCCCTCGACGAGCGGGTGGTTGTGGAGCCAGTGCATGAAGCGACCGTGCCGCACGCCGTTTTTGTACTCGGTGAGGGTGCCCTCGTGCCCGTTGGGGAACCACACGCTCGACGGCCCGTGAGGGGTGCCCTTGTCGTTCACGCACTCGAGCACGTTGCCCTCGGGCGGGAGCTTGCCGCGCACCGTCGCGCCGTCGGGGCAGGGGGGCTTCTCTTCCCACCACTTGGGCTGGGGCGACTGCGGGCCCCACGAGCTCTCTTTCGGGAGGGTCGCGGCGCTCGCGACGGGGGCCTTCGGAGGCTCGGGGGGAGGCGCGCTCGCGCAGGCGGAGGCCACGGCGACGAGGGC
This sequence comes from Myxococcales bacterium, assembly GCA_016712525.1. Taxonomy (NCBI): domain Bacteria; kingdom Pseudomonadati; phylum Myxococcota; class Myxococcia; order Myxococcales; species Myxococcales bacterium. Next base: position 1,303,345 of record JADJQX010000008.1, on the reverse strand, counting down.
GAGCGGGAGCGTGGAGCGCACGAGCGTCATGCGTGCCGGAGAGCATCGGGTGTGCCAGCGTGGGATTCGTCCTCGCCGTCGCCGAAGGCCACCTCGCCGTGCCGCAAGGCGTGCGGCTCCCCGCAAGCGACGCGGGGCTTCTCGTTCGTTTCGTCTTCTGCCACCCTTCGGCCGTGCCGCCGCGCTCTCTCACCCTCGCCTGCTTCGCCGCCCTCGGGGTCTCGGTGCTCGGTTGCCGGACGAAGGCGCGGTCGTGCGAGGTGGCCCTCGAGGGGCTCGCGACCCTCACGAGGGACGTCGACGCCGTGGTGGCGATCGAGCCGAAGAACCCGCGCCTCAGGAGCCCCGACGACGCGGCGCAGTTCGGGGTCGTCGCCGCGCGCCTCGAGGCCATCGCGCCGAAGGCGAACGAGCTCGCCGCGCGCGTCCAAGATCCGGGCGTCGCGAAGCGGGTGCGTGCCTATGGCGCCGCGGTCGAGGCGTGGTCGAGGGCGTCCCGCGCCGCGGAAAAGGCCTGCGCCGCGGGGACGAGCCAGGAGCTCTCGACGGCCATGGGCGAGGAGGCCCACCAGTCGGCCGAGATCACCCGCATCCTCGCCGACGTGAACCTCGCCTGCGACGCGCGCTGACGGCCGGCTTTGCCTGCCGCTTCGGGGCGATGGAGGTTGCGGTGAACACCGATCCTGGTAGGCGGTCGGCATGAAGGTCGCGTCGTTCCTCGTGCTTGGGCTGCTGCTCTCCACCGTCCCCGCGTGCAAAGGCTCCGACAACGCCCCCGCGGGCCAAGGCTCCGACGCGCAGGCCACTTCGGGCTCCGGGGCGGCGTCGGCCTCGGCGAAGGCCGCGAGCCCTGCCACGTCCGCTTCCGGCGCGGCGGCCGGGCCCGTGTTCGCGGGCAAGCTCACCCCCGCGATGGTCGGGGCGTACACGAGCCCGCCCGGGCTCTTCGGGATGACCGCCGACGCCGCCATCGCGGCCGTCTCGGCGAAGCTCGGCAAGCCGACGGCCCAGGACGAGGGGAAGGTCGCGTGGGCCGCCGCGGACGACACGACGTGCCGGTCGTTCTCGATCCGTCTCTCGGGGGCGTCGGTGACGAGCGCGTCGAGCGCGCCGGAGGTCAAGGCCGCCGCCTTCGGGGAGCAGTGGGGGAAGATCTGCCTCCTCGAAGCCGGGGTCTCGCCGAAGCGTCGTGAGTACACCGGCAAGACCATGACCGTGGCCGAGCTCGTCGCGAGCAAGCCGAGCGATCAGGCGGTCCGCGTCCGCGGCGTGCTGAGCAGGCCGCGCCCCGCCGAGTCGAGCGGGGCGTCGTTCCTGCTCACGGACGAGGCGTCGCCCACGGCGAGCCGGTCGTGCAACCTCGAGCTCGGCGCGGTGAGCCCCAAGGCGTTCGACGGCAAGACCGTCGTGGTCGAGTGCGCGAGCACCGCGTGCAACCACTGCTTCTTCGTAAAGTAGGCGAACGAAGGGGGCTCCGCCCGGGGCTCGCGCTTGGGTATGCTCGGTCTCATGCGACGAACGCGCGTGGCCATGCCCAAGGACCCTCGGCGACCTCGGACGGGGGGCGCCTCGTGAGCTCGCGCGCCACGATCGCGAAGCTCCTCGGGGAGGCCACGAAGCTCGCCAAGCCCGATCCCGAGGCGGCGCTCACGAAGCTCCACGAGGCGCTCTCGGTGGCGCGTGAGGCCGCGGTGGACGACGACACGTCGGTCGTGTGCGAGCACCTCGCGCGCGTGTACCTTCGGCGCTCGCGGGCGAAGGCGCTCCACTTCGCGCGGCTCGCGGCGCGGCTCGCTCCGGAAGAGAAGGCGGCGCACACGGCGCTCGGCAAGACGTGCGAGCTCTACGCGTCGAAGGTCGACACGGAGCGCGCGCCACGGCGGGCGCGTGCGCTGTTCGCGGCCGCCGCGAAGGCGTTCGCGAAGGCCGCGTCGCTCACGAAGGACGCCGAGGACAGGAATTTCTTGAAGGACCTCGCCGAGGGCGCGCGGGCCGCGGCGAAGGCGCTGGGGTAGGGGGCGTCACCGTGGTTTCAGCGACTTAGCGCCAACGTCGGTCGGCTCTCGCGCGCCGCGCCCACCTGCCCGCCCACACCCCGCGAACGCCCTTCTCGAAAACCCCTGTCGCGAGCGGGCTCTCCGCCTATTCTCCTACGATGCGTCGATCGTGCGTGCCCAACGCGCCCACCGCGCGGGCGTCCTCTCGCAAGCCGTGGATGGCCCTGGCCCTCGTCCTGGGAGGAGCCGCGCTCGCCGCGTGTGTCGGCGACGAGCCGGTCCGGGCCGAAGACGCAGGGGCTCCCCCCGCGACCGCGGACGCCGCGCCCGCCGACGCAGGTCTCGCGGTGGACGCCGCGCCCGCCGACGCAGGTCTCGCCGTGGACGCCGCGCCTCCATCGGACGCGGCCGTCGCCCCGTTCCGCGTGTTCGTCTCGAGCATGACCTACGACGGCGCGCCGGGGATGGGCGGGCGCGGGGCGATGGACAGCCAGTGCACGGGGCTCGGTGGGAGCCTGCTCGGATCGCGCCGATGGCTCGCCTACGTGGCCGACCCCGCCTCCGAGACCCACCCCGCCGACCGACTCCAAGACGTGCCGGGGGGCTGGTTCCTCGCGAACGAGGTGGCGCTCGTGGTCGCGAGCAAGGCGCTCCTTCGCACGGGGGCCATCCTGCGCCCGATCACGATGACCGAGACGAAGTCGCAGCTCCCGATGACGGCGCAGGACTTCGTGTGGACGGGCATGAACGGGAACATCGCCTCGGGCCAGCACTGCGGGAGGTGGCAAAACGGGACGTTCAACCTCCAGGGCCGTGTGGGCCTCGCGCAGCGCGGGAACGCCGAGTGGCAGAGCGCGGGCGAGGACACCTGCAACCAGAAGCGCCGCATCTACTGCTTCGAGCAGCCCTGACCCGGGCGCGCGCATTGGCGCGGTCGCGAGCTTCGACAGACGCGTTGGCCACGACCACGCCCTCCGCGACCGCGAAGGAGAGCCCTGCGATCGCGGGGGAGAGGCCTCCGATCGCGAGGGAAGGCTGCCCGATCGGGGGGGAAGGCACGTCCGATCGGGGGGGAAGGCACGTCCGATCGGGGGGGAAGGCATGTCCGATCGGGGGGGAAGGCATGTCCGATCGGGGGGGAAGGCATGTCCGATCGCAACTTCGCCCCCATCGACACGATCGGCGTGGCACCGAGCGGGTTCGGGCCGGGCAACCGCATGGTCGGATGTACGAAGGCCACGCACGGGCCATGCGGTCCAAAGGGCGTGGCCATCGTGAGGAGCTAGCCGCTTGAGATCGAGGCGCGAGCTCAGCCCTCGGCCGAGCTCGGCGTACTCTTCCTCGCGGCGCGGGTTGCCTTGGCCTTGGCAACGGCGCGGCGGACGCGGTTGTATGTGCTCGCGTAGCTCTTGGCGCGCTTCGCGTCGTTGCGGAAGTGGAACCGGCCCGCCCGGCGGATCTTGTTCGCGACGGCCCACAGGGCGTTCGCCGCGCGGTCGCGGAGGGTCACGTCGGGGGAAGCGCCCTTTGCGCCGCGCCTCGTGGCGACGAGGTCTTCGAGGCGCTTGCCCACGTCGGTGAGCTCGGCTGCCAAGGCGACCGGATCTTCGCCGATGGCGGCGATGGCGCGCTTCTCTTCGATGAGAAAGGTCGCCGTGTCGGTCGTGTCGGCGACGAGGTCGTCGATTCCCTCCCCCTCGCGAATGCCGTCGATGCGCTCGGCGGCTTTCTCTCCCTCGGGCGTGGCCTCCTCGGGCACGAGAGCGAACGTGAGGATCGCGAGCGCTTCGCTGCGGAGGTCCTTGGCGCGCTCCTCGAGGGCGATCTCTTCGGCCGAGCGGCTCTTCGACGACTCGATGCGCACCTTCGCGTCGTAGAAGCGCGTGAGCTCGATGGACTCCTTGAGCTGGGTGAGATCGGCCTTGGTGATGCCTCGGCTCGAGAGCGCGTCGAAGTCGGCTTTGGCGGCCTTGAGGAGCGCAGCGCACTCGGCGCGCATGGCCTTCGTCGGGATGGCGGGTGGCGTCGCCATGGCCGACGAGGTCGCAGCCTTCGTCGCCGCCGACACCTTCGGCTCCACCAGCGTGACCGTGCTGCCCTCGAGCAAGAGCCCGAGATCCTCCACGACACGCCGCGTGGCCTTCGGGAGCTTCTTCGGCTTCGGGGCCTTCGGGGGCTTGGCTTTCTTCGCCTTGGTGGCGGCCTTGGGTTTCGTGGCGGCCTTGGGCTTCGTGGCGGCCTTCGTGCCGGCCTTCTTCGATTTGGCGGGGGCCTTTTTCGTGGCGGTCGTCGTCGCGGTCTTCTTCGTCTTCTTGGCAGCCATGGGACCCCTCCGGGGAAGTGCGCGGTCACGCGCGCCGAGGAGGGTACCAGTGAAGTCGCGCGTGGGAAGGGGCTCGTGGGGGAGCGGCGATGGGCGATGTGCGTGAAGTCCGTCTGCGCCTGGGAGCTTGGGGCGCGGGCGAGAGGGGAGAGGGGAGAGCGGGGAGAGGCGGGCACGGGCACGGGCACGGGCACGGGCACGGGGGAGAGGGGAGCGGGGAGAGGCGGGCACGGGCACGGGCACGGGCACGGGGGAGAGGGGGAGAGGCGGGCACGGGCACGGGCGAGCGGGGAGCGGGGAGCGGGGAGAGAGAGCCGGAGAGCTTCACGCCTCGCGTGGTGACTCGGCTCTCACCGCCGAGGCGCACTGCCGCAGCGACGCCAGATGCGCGACGAGCGCGACCGGCACGAGCAACGCCGGCAGCAGCACGAACGGCGCCTCGGCTACCACCGTGTTCGACACCCCCGGCCAGTCGAGGTGGAGCGGACCGGGCATCGTCGTGAGCGCCATGCCCACGATGTTCGCGAGCAGCCCGAGACCCATCACGTTCCACGCCGCGAGCCCGCGCGCGCCGAGCCTCCCGGTGTGCACGAGGTAGGCGACGACGGGCGCCGTGAGGCCCACGAGGATGTCGAGGTTCCGACCCTCGAACGTGAGGTGCACCGGGAAGCGGCCCTCGCGGTAGAGACCGTGCAAGAAGAGCTCGATGGGGACTCGCATGGCCTGCACCAGCACCGGGAACGTGAGCGGCGCCGCGCGGAGCATCGCGCCCACGACGGGCCGGCTCGTGCCGAACGCGAAGAGCCCCATGCTGCCCGCGAGCACGAGCATCATGGGAGGAGGCTTCGCGTCGAACCTCGCGAGCACCCCCGCCGCGGCGAGAGCGAGCACCACCGCGAGCCACCCCGCGAGCACGAGCGGCACACGCACCGTCACGGCGCGCCGCTCGGCCTCGGGGAGCTCGGCGAGGCGGGCGGCCTCGTGGGCTCCCCTCGTGAGCAGGAAGATTTCTGTGACGGCGAGCGCGACGACGACGGCGGCGAGGGTGTTCATGGCCGCCCCATTGCGCGCGCCATGCCACGCGCGACGCCGAGAAAACAGGGCTCCGCGCCTCCCGCCGCTGCCTCGTCGTCCGTGCACCTGTAAGGGAATCCGTACAGCCGCCGAGCGGCGTGGGTCGGAGATCCGCCCGTCGCCGAAGTGCGGTACTCCAAGACTCATGCACGACACGCGCGCCGAGCTCGGCGAAGCCCGACACGAGGGCGTCTCGGCCCACGCGGGCACCGAGCGGCTCCGCCTCGCCGCGACGGCCTTCCTCCGCACACGTCCCCTCGTGCTCGGCCCGTTCTTCGCCGTGACGGCCGCGGTGCTCGCGCTCTCGGGTGTCCCGAAGGAGCGCCTCGCGCCCCTCGGCGTCGGCGCGTCGCTTCTCTTGGGCGTCTTCTTCGTGGAGCGCGCGCGCGCCGCCAAGGGCCCCGTCACGCCCGCGGACCTCGCGCGGTCGCTCGCGCTCACCGTGCTCGGCATCGGGGGCGCCATGAGCCTCACGGGCGGCATCGTGAGCCCACTCGTCCCCATGCTGTTCGCGCCGCTCGGCATCGGGTTCGCCGCGTTCGGGCCCTCGCGCGAGGAGCGCCGGCTGCTCGTGATGCTCGCGCTCGTCGTGCTCTCCTCGGCGCTCGTGACGGCGTTCGTCCCCGACCTCGCGCTGCCCAGGCATGCGGCCGCGCCGGTGCTCGGGCTCGCCGTGGCGGCGTCGGCCCTCTTGCTCCGCGTCGGCGTCTCGGGGCTCACGGGCGCGCACGTCCGCGCCGTCCACGACCGAGACGCCGCGATGTCCGCCCTGGCCGCCGCGAGCGCCGCGCGCACGAAGGAGCTCGAGCTCGTAGGCTCGCGCCTCGCTCACGAGGTGAAGAACCCGCTCACCGCCGTGCGCGCCCTCGCCGAGGGCATGGCCGAGCGCGCCCGCGCGAGAGGGCAGGGTACCTCGCGCGACGCCGAGCGCCTCGAGGTCGTGCTCGCCGAGGTCTCGCGCATCCAAGAGATCGTCGAAGGGTACGCCGCGCTCGCGCGCCCGCTCGAGTCCGTCGACGCGCGCCCGTGCGACCTCGGCGCGGTGCTCACGGCGGTCGTCGCGACGCTCGAGGGCCGCGCGACGCGCGCCGGAGCGACCGTGGGCCTCACCCTCCCCGACGAGGCCTCGCGCACCTTCACGGTCGACCCGCGGCGCGTGCACGAGGCCGCGCAGAACCTCGTGCAGAACGCGATCGAGGCCTCTCCGCGCGGCGCCCACGTCGAGGTCACGCTCACGCATGGGCCCGAGCCCGTCGTCACCGTGTGCGACCGTGGGCACGGCGTCGCCTCCGAGATCCGCGCGCACCTCGGCGATCCGTTCGTGACGAACAAAACGGGCGGCACGGGGCTCGGGCTCGCGCACGCGCGACGTGTCGCCGAGCTCCACGGAGGCACCCTGGAGGTCCTCCCGCGCGAGGGCGGCGGGACACGGGCCGTGCTGCGCCTGGGGCCGGGCGTGACGAAGGGAGAGTCGTGATGCCCAAGGTGCTCGTGGTCGAGGACGACGCGGCGGTGCGCTTCGCGCTGGAGGACGCCCTCGAGCCCATGGGGATCCACGTGGTCGCGCGCGCCTCGTTCGACGAGGCCAACGAGGATCTCTCCGGCGCCGATCTCGTGCTCACCGATCTGGTGATGCCCGGGGTCGACGGGTTCGGCGTGCTCGCCGCGTCACGCGCCGACGATCCCGAGCGCCCCGTGGTGATGCTCACGGCGCAGGGCAGCGAGGCCACCGCGGTGCGCGCGTGGCGCGAGGGCGCGTACGGCTACGTGCGCAAGCCCTTCGCCGTCGAGGAGCTCAGGCTCGTCGTGACGCGCGCCCTCGAGGCCCGCGCCCTCCGCGCCCAGGCCTTCACGAGCCGCGTCGAGCGGGTCTCCGGCAAGCGCATCGTGGGCGAGTCCCCGGCGCTCCTCCGGGCCCTCGGCGACGCGAAGCGCATCGGCGCGCGCGACGTGACGGTGCTCCTCCGCGGCGAGACCGGCACGGGCAAGGAGCTCTTCGCCTCGGTGCTGCACGCGGCCTCCCCTCGTCGCGACGGGCCGTGCGTGCGCCTCAACGCGGCGGCGCTCACCGAGTCGCTCGTCGAGTCGGAGCTCTTCGGGCACGAGAAGGGCGCGTTCACGGGGGCCACGTCGGCGCGGGTCGGCCACGTGCAGCGCGCGCACGGAGGCACCCTCGTGCTCGACGAGATCGCCGAGCTCACCCCGGGCACACAAGCGAAGCTCCTCCGCGTGCTCCAAGAGCGCGAGGTGCTGCCCCTCGGCGCGCAGCGGCCCGTGCCGGTCGACATGCGCCTCGTCGCGTCGACCCACGAGGACCTCCGGAGGCGCGTCGCCGAGGGGCGCTTCCGCGAGGACCTCTACTTCCGCGTCGCGGTCGTCGAGATCGTCGTGCCGCCCCTCCGCGAGCGCCGCGAGGACGTGCCGCTCCTCGTCGAGACGTTCCGCGCGCGGTACGCCGAGCGCTTCGACCTCGGCGCCGTGCGCTTCACGGAGGGGCTCGTCGCCGCCCTCGCACGCCGCGACTACCCGGGCAACGTGCGCGAGCTCGAGAACCTCTGCGCGTCCCTGCTCGCCCGCGCCGAGCCCGACACGGAGCTCGACGAGACAGCGCTCGCGCGGATCACCGGCCCCTCGGCGCCTTCGGAGTCGTCCGCACCGGGCGGAGGTCCGCTCCGCGAGCAGGTCGCGGCGTTCGAGGCCGAGGCCATCCGTCGCGCCCTCGCCGAGACGGGTGGGAACCAGAGCGCCGCCGCCCGCCTCCTCGCGGTCTCTCGCATGACCCTGCTCGAGAAGATGAAGCGCTACGGGATCCCGCCGCGAGGCTGAGCGCGCCGCGGTGCTCGGCGAGGCTCAGCGAGGCTTCGTGAAGCGGAGCACGAACCTGTCGCTCGTCCCGCGTTTGTCGGCCGCGGCGCGGGGCGACGCGTTCCAGTCGCGGGAGTCCTTGTCGTTCTTGAGGAAGGTCCCCTCGCGCTCGAAGACGAAGCCCGCAGAGAGCACCTCGTCCCGCACGACCTTCTCCTCGATGCGGTGGAGCGTGTCGGTCTCGGTGGTGCCGGTGCCCGCGCGCCCCGAGTGGTCGACGATCACGTAGGCGCCGCCGGGCTTGAGGGCCGCGAAGATGGCGCGGTTCATCGCGGCGCGGTCGGTCTTCATCCACACGGTGTCGTGGTAGAAGAGCACGTCGACGACGACGTCGAGGTCCTTCACCTCGGGCGGGAAGGGCGCGTCGAGCTCGCGGTCCACCCGCACGACGTTCGCGTTCACGGGCTTCGCGAGGCGCGCGGCCCAGGGTTTGTCGGCGAACTTCTCGACGACGAAGCGGTTGTTCTCAGCGTACACCTTGCCCTCGGGGCCCACCGCGCGCGCGAGCAGCTCGGTCGTGTAGCCCGTGCCCGCGGCGATCTCGCCGACCTTCATGCCTCGTGTGACGCCGAGGAACGCGAGCAGCTCCTTCGGCTTCCGCCCCGCGTCGAGCGCGCGGTCGTCGGGGCTCCGGTCGGCCGCATCGACCACGCTCGTCGCATCCATGGTGGGCGGCGCGGGCGCCGGTGCCGCGGGCACGTGGGCAGGGCTCGGGGCGGAGGGCGTCGGAGCGTTGCCACACGCGGCCGCCATGGCGACGAGGGCGAAGGGGATGACGGCAGCGAGAGACGAGGAGAGGACCTTCATGCGCCCACGATAGCGGCAATCCGAAGAGCTGATACTCTCGTCCGAGATGCGCTCCTCGACCTTCGTTTGGGCAGGCATGATGGCGCTCGGTGTGGCCTTGGGTATCGTCGAGGCGTGCACCACGTTCGGCGCAGAGGGAGGCGACCCACCCGACGCCGCCCATGGCCCCGATGGCCCCGATGGCACTACGGGACTCGACGGCTCGTCCGGCGCCGAGGCGAGCGTCGAGGCCGGGCCCGACCCCGCCACCCAGGACGCCGGGGCATGCCGTGTCCCGGAAGGGACCGCCAGCCCATGCGCCCCGTGCGAGGTGTCGAAGGTGACGGACGTCACCATCGGACAATGGGCGTTCTCGCTCGCGGCCGACCCCAACCACCTCTACTGGATCGAGAACGCGGACCGAGACGGCAACGCCTTGGGTGGCGCGATCAAGCGCATTTCCATTCGCGGAGGAGACGGTGGTGAGCCGACCCCCGAGCTCGTCTGGTTCACGCTGACAGCGACCCCGACCAAGCTCGCCCTCCTCGACGACGAGGTACTGGTCGCCTTCCCCCCCAATCAAGCCGTCGAGGCGGTGCGCTTGCCCAAGTCCTGCGACACCACGTGCACCCCGACCGCGATCTCGGGGTCCCAGCGCGTGCGGGCCATCACGAGCCAGCGCAAGGATCCGGTGACGATCGAGTCCGCGGGAGCTCGCATCGGCGGGAGCTTCTTCGCGCTCCCCTCTCCGAACCGCGCAGGAGCCGACGTCTTTGGCGGTGAGGTCGCGGTCGTCCGCGAGGGCAGCGCGGACCTCACGGTGAGCTCGGGTACCCTGCTCCCCTCGGGGAGGACGTTCCCGCTCGCGGACCCGAGCGACGGGGGCACGAGCCGGGGTGCCTTCCTGGTGTCCTCCGATTGCGAGAGGCTTTGGGCGCTTCAACCCTTCGGGGCGGGGGCGCACGCGCTCGTCGCCACGAAGCCCGACGGGGCGGCCCCCTCCGTCGCATCGTATTTCACGAGGGAGACGTTCGACATGGTCGCCGACAGGACCCACGTCTACCTCGCCCATTCGGATGGTCCGGGGCTCTTCCGAGGGTCCTTCACCGAGGCTCCGCGGCAGCTCGTCTCTGGTGACGTGTGGTCCATCGCCGTGACGAACAAGTACGTCTACTTCGATCATCACCACCGGCAGAACCAGGGCCCCCGTCGGATCGAGCGGATCCTCAAGTCCGCGCCTTAGCCGCCCCGAGCTCGCGCACGGCAACGCCTTGCCGGCCGCCGCTCGTTTGCCGGCAACGCGCGCGCCGACGGCTCCAATCCCCCCACGAATCCCCGAGAAAACCCCTCGGCACGCGCGCTGCAAAGGCCCTCCTCCAAGGAGAGCCGATCATGAACAACGTCTACGGTGGTGGTTTCGGTCAGGTCCCTTCGCGTGGTGTCGATCCCTTCGACGACGAGACCCGCGACTACCGCCTCGAGGGCACGAACGACGTCGGCGCCTTCGACCTGTTCAACGATTTGTCGTCCTACTTCCTCGCCGAGTTCCTCGTCGAGCGCGCCTGGGACGATCGCCAAGAGCGCCGCCAGCTCCTCCAGCACTACGGCTTCCGGAGCCTGCCGCACTACCGCCAGGTGAAGGCCACGGTCGAGCGCTTCATGCAGTCTCCCCAGGCGGCACAGCGCTACGGCACGATCCACGACATGATGCACCTCAAGATGCGCGTCACGCAGGACTACCTCACGCAGGGCAGGCAGGCGCAGCTCCAGCCGGGGGGCGCGCTCCACGGTGAGATGGCGCCGGTCGAGGGCGTCGATCTCCCCACGTGGGCCTCGGCCATGGCCTACGTCGCCCAAGGAGGCACGCTAGAGAACGTGACCCGCGAGCTCCGCATCGACGCGGGCACCTGGGAGCGCGTGAGCGCCGAGTGGAACGCGCGCATGTCGCGCGACACGACGGCCACGATCGCGACCGAGTACGGCAACGCGTTCGTCAACGGCAGCACGGGGCGCTACTCGGGGGCGGCCAAGGCGGGCGTCGCGCACATGCAGGTGGGCGGGGCGGGGCAGAGCCTCGGCGGCGAGCCGTGCTCGATGGAGAAGTGGATCGAGATGGGCGCCGCGATGGCCGCTGCGTCACAACGTGGCCAAGATCCGCAGGCCGCGCTCGCGAAGCTCGGCGTGTCGATCACCGAGTACAGCCAGCTCGGCGCGTGGTGGTCCGCGCACTTCGCCACGAACGCCATGCGAGACGACATGCGCCTCTTCAACGAGCACACGCGCCTCACGCAGATCTACAACGCCAAGTACGGCCTCTCGTGAGGGCCGCTACGTCGCCGAGGTAGGCGCGGGCGGCGCGGGCGGCGCGGCGACGAGGGCCTCGAGCTCGCCGCGCTGGAGCGTCTCTCTCTCGAGCAGCGCCGAGGCGATGGCGTCGAGCTTCGCGCGCTCGCGGGAGAGCACGTCGCGCGCTCGTGCGAGCTCACGATCGAGGATGGCCCGGATCTCGGTGTCGACGAGCTGCCGGGTCGCTTCGCTCGGCCCATCCGCGCGCCCCATCCACGCGGGCGCGTCGTCGGCCGAGCGTGACGTCGCCGCGGGCCCCAACGCCTCGCTCATGCCGAAGCGCGACACCATGAGGCGCGACAGCTCCGTGGCGCGCGCGAGGTCGTCCTCGGCCCCCGTCGACACGTCCTCGCACGCGACCTCCTCGGCGGCGCGGCCCCCGAGCAACGTGCAGATGCGGTCGAGCAGCTCCTCGCGCGTGACGAGGTAACGCTCCTCCGTGGGGAGCTGCAGCGTGGCGCCGAGCGCCCCGATCGATCGCGGGATGATGGTGACCCGGTGTACGGGATCGGCGTGTTTCATCGAGAGGGCGACGAGCGCGTGGCCCGACTCGTGGAAGGCCACGCGGCGCTTCTCGTCGTCGGTCATCACGCGCCCCCCCTTCTTGAGGCCGAGCTGGAGGCGATCGATGGCCTCCTCGAAGTCTTGGGCCTCGACGATGGCGGCCTCCCTGCGCACCGACGCGAGCGCCGCCTCGTTCACGACGTTCGCGAGGTCGGCCCCCACCATGCCGGGGGTTCGCTGCGCCACGTGCGTGAGGTCCACGTCGACGCCGAGCTGCACCTTCTTCGCGTGGACCTTCAAGATGGCCTCGCGCCCGCGCACGTCGGGGCGATCGACGAGCACCTGACGGTCGAACCTCCCGGCCCGAGAGAGCGCGCGATCCAAGATTTCGGGCCGGTTCGTCGCCGCCATCATGACGAGCCCGCTCCCCGAGTCGAACCCGTCCATCTCGACGAGGAGCTGGTTCAGGGTCTGCTCGCGCTCCTCGTTGGCGGCGAAGCCTTGGGCCCCCGAGCGCGCCTTGCCGATCGCGTCGAGCTCGTCGATGAACACGATGCAAGGCGCGTGGCTCTTCGCCTGCTCGAACAGATCCCTGACGCGCGAGGCCCCCACCCCGACGAACATCTCCACGAACTCGGAGCCCGACATGGAGAAGAACGGCACGCCCGACTCTCCCGCCACGGCCTTGGCGAGCAGCGTCTTCCCCGTGCCCGGCGCGCCCACGAGCAAGACGCCCTTCGGCACGCGCGCACCTACGGCGCGGTACTTCGCGGGCTCCTTCAAGAACTTCACCACCTCGGTGAGCTCGGCCTTGGCCTCGTCGATGCCGGCCACGTCCGAGAAGCGCGTGACGTTCTCGGGGCTCTGGTCGTAGATCTTCGCGCGGCTCTTGCCGAACGTCATCGCCTTGCCTTGGCCGCGCGCGGCGAACGTGCTGAGCCCGAGGAAGAGGAGCGGGATCACGATGAACGGGAGCACGCCGAGCAAGGCGGTCGTGAAAAATCCACGCTCCTCGTGCTTGCCGCTCACGGAGACGCCGCGCGCCTTGAGCATGGCGTCGAGCAGGGGCCGTTCGTCCATCTCGGGGATGCGCACCACCACGATGGTCTCGTCGGCCTTCCCGTCCTTGCCGGCCAACTTGGCTTGGATCTCCGTCGCTCCGAGCGTCACCTCCTTCGCTCGCCCTTCGTCGATCGCCGTGACGAGCTCGCTGTAAGGCACGACCTTCGCTTCGTCGCGCTGCCCTCGAGCCACGAAGATGCCGACGACGAGCAGCGCCACGACCAAGAGGCCGAGCGAGCTGCCGAGCCGCGCACGCAGGGTACTGCTGGGCTTCGCCATGGGCCCACTAGAGCACCGAACCGGTCACCTCCCCCGGCTTTCGTGCGAAACCCAGCCCGCGTAGCCGATTCGCTCGCGTGTTCGAGGGGTTGCGACGTGAGCGAGGTCCATCGCCATGCGGGGAACGTGCATGGTACGTTCAAGTCGATGTCCCGACTGGGCGCGCAGCTCGAGGCTCGTGTGGGGGAGGCGATCGGGCGGTACACGCTCGTGAGCCTGCTCGGCGTGGGAGGGAGCGCCGCGGTGTACGAAGCGCGCCACCGCAACGGGCATGTGTGCGCCCTCAAGGTGCTCCACACGAGCTACAAGCTCCAGGAGGCGGACGTCGAGCGCTTCCGCCGTGAGCCCTACATGGCGAACACGATCGACCACCCGGGGGTCGTGCGCATCTACGACGACGGCATCGACCCGAACGGCATGCCCTACTTCGTCATGGAGAAGCTCTCCGGGGAGTGTGTCGGCGCCTGGCTCGGGCGCAATCCGAAGCCCGCGCCGTCGGCGGTGCTCGCCGTGCTGCGCGGTGCGCTCTCCGTGCTCGAGAAGGCCCACTCTGCGGGCATCCTCCACCGTGACGTGAAACCGTCGAACCTCTTCGTGTGCGACGACGGCGTCATCAAGGTGCTCGATTTCGGCATCGCGCGGTCGGTCAGCCTCTCGGCGCTCACGGCGACCGGGGCCGTGCTCGGCACGCCGGCGTTCATGGCGCCCGAGCAAGCCATCGGGCAAAAAGAGGCCTTCGGTCCGCCGACGGACGTCTTCGCGGTAGGGGCGTCGGGGCTCATGCTCCTCCACGGCCGCCAGCTCCGGAAGGGCAACGAGCTCGTGCTCGCCGCCATCATGCCTCTCCCACGTTCGAACGACCTCGGGCTCGAGGGGCCTCCGAGGCTCCTCGCCGTGCTCGACCGCGCGGTGAGCTTCGATCGAAACGCGAGGTTCGCCTCGGCGACCGAGATGCTCGACGCCCTCGCCTCGGTCGATGGAGAGGTCGCAGCGTGGGAGATCGCGAACGGCGTCGCCGGGTTCGACCTCCGCACGCTCCGCCCCGCGCCCTTCGTCGATCCCGACACGACCGAGGTCACGGGCCCCCCCGAGTCTCTCGATGGCCTCACGACCGTGGTGCGCAGCACCCCCGAGGGGGGTGACGCCCGTCCGAGCGCGCCCCCCGCGGTGTCCGGGACCCGCCAAAAAACCGACGTCCCGGCCCTCGCGCGCACACGTCGCGGTCGGCCCTGAAGCTCCCGCTCAGAAGCACACGGGAGAGCCGCCGACCGAGCCCGGGCACGCGTTGCCCGTCGCGTTTCGCCAACGGCTCACGCGGCACGCGGGCACCTGCGTGAACGTGTTGGTCGGCAAGAAGTCGGGGCCGTCCATGTCCGAGCTCCACCCGAGGAGGAGCCCCGTGTCGCCACCGCCGTTGCGGAACGTCGTGTTCTGGATGAACGCGCTCGACGGGCGCCCCGACAGGATGAGCACCGACGCGTCGTTCTCGGCGGGCCCGCAGCCGTACCCCTGCGCCCCGCTCGGCGCCCCCGCGTACTCGATGATCGCGTGCTCGATGCGGTTGCCGGTCGCGGGCGAGTACGAAAAGTAAATGTTCTTCCAGTTCGCGGCGGCGGGCGTCGCCTTCGCGGAGGTGAACGTGATCTTCTGCGCGGCCGTGCCCGCCGCCACCAAAATGCCCTGCCGCACGTCGGACGTGCCGAGCTGAAGGCCGCTGTCGTTCGTCACGTCGTCGAAGCGGAGCGTCACCCCGGGCTCGATCGTGAGCGTCGAGGGCGCGCCGTCTGCGTGCGGCGCGACGCGGAGCCTCCCGCGGACGTGGTAGGGCACGCCGCGCGCACGGATCGTGTCGCTCGGCATGCCGCCGTAGGAGGCGTCGATCTCGACCTCGTTCGCGTGGTTCCCCTCGAGGGTGAGCGTAGGCACCGAGCCCATCGCGCCGGGTACGACTCGGACGGGGTAGGGCGCCTCGGCGCGGCCGCTGCCCTTCACGGTGATCTCGCCCGAGTCGTCCGTGAAGCCCGTGAGTGCGAGCATGTTGATGCCGTAGCCGCGCGCACCTTGAATGACGAGGTCCTTCGCGCGCACGCTCTTCTTCACGATCGACTCGGTGAGACCCTCGCCGTACGCGACGATCGCCCCGCCGCCGTTCTGATCCGAGCGTGGGTTCGCCGCGTCGGCGAGCGTGACCGTCTCGAGGTCGACCGAGCCCTTCGTGGCGATGGAGATGCTCCCCCAGGGTTTTGCAGGGTCGGACGCACGAACGAGCACCTCGCGCCGCACGGGTTTGCCCGCGCCGTCGACGCCGCGCTCCCCCTTCGCCCGAAGCACACCCACCTTGTCGGAGGAGCCGACCGTGATCGTGTAGCCCTCGTCGACGGTCACCACCGCGCAGGGCTCGATCGTCACGTTCGCGAGGATCCGCGTGTTGAACGTGATGCGGTGGGGGCTCGCCGCGGCCGTCCAGGTCTCGTCGGCGATGATGTCGTTCTTGTGCTCGGTGCCCGCTCCGGTGGGCGCCGCGCACGCCGTCACGACGGGCAGGGGCGCGCCGTCGGGTTGGCTCGTCGCTCCACCGTCGGGGGCCGTCACGGTGGGAATGGGCGCCGACCCGTCCACCGAGCCGTCGACCACGGACTCGGAGCACGCACCAACGGATACTGCCGCGAAGGAGGCGAGCGCGATCACGGAGAGACCGAGACAAGGGACGCGAGAAGCTCTCATGACGTCGAAGCTAACAGCGCGTTTCGTAGGCGGTAGCTCGCATTTTCGGACACCCCGCCCGAGAGGGGCCTTGCGAGAGGCCCGCGCGTGGCGTCAGAATTGGGCGACTGGTCGAGATCCAAGAAGGGGCGGTAACCATGCGTGCAGGGCGGCTTGGAATCGTGGGTGGGGCGGTCGTGGTCGCGGTCGTCGGCTGCAACGTCGTGAGCGGTGTCGCCGTGGACGTCGACGATGCCTCGGCGCCTACCCCCGAGGCCGGTGCTCCCTCGGAGGCGGGGCCGAAGATCGACGGTGCCGTCTCCGTCGATGCCTCGCCCGACGTATCCCGCGCCGACGCCACGACGACCGATGGCGAAGCCGGCGACGCGGGGGCTCTCCAAGACGCGTCCGTCGACGCCGCGGATGACGTCGCGGACGCGAGCGACGCGGGCCCGCCCATTCCGGCCGTTCCCCCCACGGTGCTCGCCACCGTGGCCGGCCTCCTCGACTTCGACATCACCGACGGGAAGCTTGCGACGCTCGTCGGCACGACGATCTCGATCTGCGATCTCCCGGGGTGCGCGGCACGTGTGCCCGTCCCGACCGCGACCGGCAAGGCGGGGCTCTTCGGGATGACGAGCGATCGCGTCGTCTACTACGAGCGAACGACCACTCCCGTCCCCCCCGGGCCCGCCTCCCAGATCGACAACGCGTTCACCATCGCGTTCGACGGCACCGCGCGCACCCAGGTCTCGAACCTCCAGACCGTGGGTGTGCAGAACATGGTGTTCGCCTCGCACCTCGCGCTCGGCCTCACGAGCACGACGTACGGAGGCACGTGGGTGCGTCCGGCGGACGCGGGGCGACGCACGCTCTTCGCGACGCTCCCGCTCGGCAATCCCCACCGCGTCGGGCGCACCACGGCGTCTGCGCACGAGAACGTGGGCGCGCACGTCTTCTACCTCCCGGAGCAGCAGAAATTCCTGGTCGAGGGCAACACGACCGGCGCCGTGACGCCCCCGGTGCTCACGGTGACCGACGTGAACGTCGCGCTCCCTCCCGGAGTCCCCGTGGCTATCGGCACGAGCGAGCGAGGCCCCGCCGTCACGTACCCGACGATCGTCGCTCGGATCGGGGCGAAGCTCTTCGCTTGCCCCGCCGCGGCCGACTGCCTCACGTGGATCGACCTCGGCGCGCTCGGAGACGTCTTCACGCTCGACGCCGAGAGCCTCTACTTCGGGGACGCCCGCGGCCTCTCCAAGTGTGCGCTCTCCGAGATCGCGACACGCGGGACGTGTACCCCGAACCGCATGCTGAAGGACGTGCTCGTCGAGGCCCCGCTCCTCCTTCGAGGCCCCGACGTGGTGTGGAAGAGCGGCACCGACGTGCTCTCCTTGCCGAGGTCGACCGCGCTCTCGTGCCCTCCTGGCGAGGGCCGCTCGGCCGGCGGGCTGTGCGTGGCGTGCGCGGCCGGATCCGTCCCTGCGTACGAGCCCAACGTGTGCGAGGCCTGTCCGCGTGGTACCTACACCGACGCCTCCGGTGCGACCCGCTGCATGCCGTGCCCGGACGGGACCTCGACCGCCGCCTCCGGGAGCCCGACCTCGGCGGCGTGTCTCGCGTGCCCGGTGGGCGAGGTCTCGTCCGCGGAGACGGCGCACCTCTGCGTGCCGACGCCGAAGCGCATCTTCGTCACGAGCGAGAAGCACAGCGGTGACCTCGCGGGGGACGGGGCGCTCCCCGGCGCGAACGCCATCGCGAAGGCCGATGCGTTCTGCATGCAGTCCGCGGCGAAGCCCGCGACGGGCACCTACAAGGCCCTCCTCGCCGACGGCACGAACCGCAGCTCGACGATCGACTGGCCGTTCGCCCCGAGCACGCGCTACGCCCTCACCGACGGGCGAACGACGGTGACGACCACAGACGCGACAGGCGCCCTGGTCTTCCCGCTCGCGGGCGCGTGGGGCCCGTCGCTCCCAGCCGGAGAGGACACGTGGACGGGCCTCACGGGCACCGCGGCGACCCACGCCTCCACCTGCGGCGGGTGGACCATCGGCTCGGGCTCCGTGGGCATGGCGGGCAGGCCGAGCGCCACGACGACCGCCGCGCTCTCGTTCGCGGGCGCCCAGTGCGGTCTCTTCCGTCGCCTGGTGTGCGTCGAACAATAGGTCAATCAACCTATTCAGACTCGGCCTACCGACGCGTCGCCGGTTGAGCGTTCAGGCCACGCGCAGCGCGAGGGCCTTCGGGACCACGGTCACCTTGATGGGCAGTCCCCCGAGCGGCTCGCCGTCGAGGTCGAGCAAGAAGTGCGGCGACGCGTCGGCGTTCTCGAGCGACATCTCGATGGTGTCGCCGCGCATGTGCACCGTGCGCGCGTCCCGCATGTGCCCGCCCGAGTAGATCGCGTTCGACGTGACGGCGAAGCCGAGCTTCGACGTCTGCCCGAGCGCGACGACCTCGAAGATGCCGTCGTCGATCTCGGCCATCGGGCCGACCTTCATGCCGGAGCCGAAAAACCGACCGTTGCAGATGGCGATCATGAGCGTGGGCACCGTCCTCTCGGTCACCTCGCCGCCCTTGGTGATCTTGCAGCGCACGTGGCCGACCTTGGCGTTCACGAGCGCCTTCAGCGACGCGAAATAGTAGGCCGCGCCGCCGCCCATCGCGCGGCTGCCCTCGGCGACGTACTGATCGACGAGGCCGCCCATGCCGGCCGAGAGGATGTTCACGAAATAGCGTGTCTTTCCGCCGTCGTGCTCGAGGAGCCCCACGTCGATGCGGCGCGTCTTCGTGCCCGCGAGCGCGTCGAGGTACACGTCGAGCCGGTGCTCGATGCCGAGGGACCTGCGGAAGTCGCCGCCCGTCCCCTGAGCGATGAGGCCGAGCTCCGCTTCGTGACCGGCAGTCTTCGCCCGCATGAGCCCGTTCACGACCTCGTTGAACGTCCCGTCTCCGCCGACCGCTACGACGAGGGGGTGCCCATCACGAGCGGCCTCCTCGGCGAGGGCGATCGCGTGGCCCGAGCGCTCGGTCTCACGGACGTCGCACGGGCCGATGCGGCTCTCGATCGTCGCGCGCATGGCTCCGAAGGTCTTGCCGGTCTTCCCCCCGCCGGACTTCGGGTTCACCACGAGCACGGGCTTCTTCATGCCGATCCTTCTTCACCTCGAAGGTACGACGAGAGGCTCCCTTTCCGCACGAAATCGGGCTCGGGCCAGACGACCCCGCGGTCCTGGAGATCGCGCACCGTGTCGGCCAACGTTTCCACCGCGTCACGTGGCGACCACCCGAGCTCCGCCTCCGCGAGCGAAGCGTCGAGGTACCAGGTGTACTGCGCCATGTCGAAGCTCACCGGGTCGACCGGGAGAGACATGCCGAAGCGCCCCAGCATCTTCTCGACGAGCTCGGTGCCCACCTTGGAGAGCTCGGGAGCACGAGGCAGCGGGAGCACGGGCGCCGCGATCCCCGAGATGCGCTCGAGCCGCGCGAAAAACTCGCGGATCGTGACGTTGCTCGCGCCGAGGAGGTACCGCGCGCCGGGCCGACCACGCTCCATGGCGAGCATCATCCCGAGCGCCGCGTCGCGCACGTCGACGTACGAGAGGCCACCGGGAGGCACCGCGGGGATCCGCCGCTCGAGGAAGAGGCGAACGTCCTCCGTCGACGAACCGCGCAGATCGCCGGGCCCGAGGAGGAGCGTCGGGTTCACGCACACGACCTCGAAATCGGCCGCGTTTCGCTCGAGCGCTGCCCGCTCCGCGAAGAGCTTCGTGCGGTAGTACGGCCAGCGGTTGAGGAGTCCGACGGGCGCCTCGTCGGCCTCGGTCGAGACCTTGTCCTCTTCGGCCGACACGGCCACGGTGCCGCTCGTCGACGCGACGACGGCGCGCCGCACACCGGCCGCCTTGCACGCGTCGAGGGTGCGCTTCGTCCCCTCGACGTGCAGGAGGTGGAGCTCCTCGGCGTCGCGGGGGTCGCGCGAGACCTTCCCGGCGCAGTGGAAGACCCCATCGCACCCGCGGGCCGCCGCCTCGACGCTCGCGGCATCGAGCACGTCGCCTCGCGCGATCTCCGCGGTTTTTCCGCGCACGGCGACGTCGGGCCCCGCGCCTCGGCAGAGCGCGACCACGGTGTCCCCTCGCTCGAGGAGCTGCGCGACGAGGTGGGCGCCGAGGAACCCGGTCGCTCCGGTGACAAGCATTCGTGCCATTCGCTTCGATCCTCCGCGTCGTGCTCGCTCAGCCGAGCTCGAACACCTTCTGGAACTCCATGAGCAGGCTCACGTCGTTCGACTTGATGGCCCCCGAGATGAACTCGGCCGGGCTCGGCATGTACCCGTTCACGATCTTCGTGAAGATCTCCGGGCTCGTCTTCAGCACGCAGTCGGCCGTGCCGCCCTCGGGCTTCCCCTGCTTGATCTCGCAGCCCGCCTCGTTCACGCGGACGGTCCACTTGGCCTGGTCCTCGCCCCCCAGCGTGAAATAGAACGACACCGGCTTCTCGACGCGATCCTTGCGGAACTTCTGCCCGAGCTCCGTGAAGAGGGTGACGAGCGGATGCTCCTTCTTCTTCCTCGAGCCGTCGAGCGAGTCGACACGAGCGAGGTCGAGCACGTCGCCGTCGCGGAGCGCCACCACGGCCGCCCGCGCGAGCTTCGCGACCTCACGCGAGGCATCTCCGTACGAGAGCCCCTCGGTGAGGCGCTTCAGATCGGCGAGGGTGAGCGCCGGCCCGATACGCGCGAAGATGTCGCGCTTCGTCGGGATCCGCGAGCCCTTGCCCATCGCCTGATGTGTGCCACCGACGTACACCGGAAGCACGTCCACGCCGTAGGTGAGCACGAGGTGCCCGAGGAACGACTTGAACTCTTGAATCTGGCCGTCGGGGCTTCGCGTCCCCTCGGGGAAGATGAGGACCGTCTTGCCCTGCGAGAGCACCTCGCCGGCTTGGCGCTCGCTCGCGCGGAGCCCGCTCTTCCTGTCGATCGCCTTGAGGTTCGTCAGGTTCTCGAAGAAGGCCCGCTTGAAGCTGTTTTTGTCGAAGAAGTAGTCCTGCGCGGCGAGCGTCACGATGTCCTCGCCGTAGTGGCCGAGCGCGTGCCGCACGAAGCCCATGTCGAGGTGGCTCGCGTGGTTCGCGACGACGAGCACGTTGCGGTTGTGCGGAATGAACGCCCGCCCCGACACCCGCGACGTCATGACCCCGTCGTAGAAGACGTCCTGGAGCTTGCCGATGAGCTTCTTCCCGGCGGACTGGAGCTCGGGCGGGAGCGTGAACGCGACCTCGTCGTCCGTCTTCTCGGCGGGCTTCCCGCGCCCCTCGATGCGGTAGCGCGCGGCGGGCTCCACCTTCGGGGGGCGCAGGCTCTGTCGCTCCGTACCCACGAGCACTTCGACGTCGGCCACCGTGCGGCAGGCCTGGAGCTCGTCCGGCTCGATCGTGCCCACTTTCGCTTCGAGCGCCGCGAGCAGCTCCGTGAGCGCGAGCGAGTCGAGCCCGAGGTCTCCCGCGATCGTCATGTCCCCGGCGACGTCGGCGGGCTTCATGCCCTTCAGCCCCGCGATCGCGGCGCGCACCGGCGTCGCGTGCGGCTCGTCCTTCGAGCGCTGGGTCGCGGCGATCGTGCGGTGCAGGATCTGACGGACCTCGATGCGCTTCACCTTCCGCGTCGAGGTGCGCGGCAAAGGTGCATCATACAAATGAACGACGGACGGCTGTTTCCCGTAGGGCAGCTTCGCGAGGGCGTCGCGGAGCGAGCGTTCGGCCCGCGACATGCGCTCGTGGCGCGACACGCCATCGTCGGCCTTGGGCACCGCGATGCACGCGAGCCGCTCGCCGCCCGAGGGGCTCTCGACGCCCACGAACGCGAGCTCCTCGATGTGGGCCACGTGCCCGAGCAGGCGCTCGAGGTCGTCCGGGTAGAGGTTCTCTCCGTTCGACGTGACCACGACGTCCTTCGAGCGGCCCACGATCTGGAGCCGGCCCTTCTTGTCGAATTTGCCGAGATCCCCCGTGTGGAGCCAGCCGTCCGCGTCGATGGTGGCTTTGGTGGCCTCTTCGTCGGTGTACCCGCGCATCACGTTCTTGCCGCGCGCGAGCACCTCGCCCACTCCGTCGGCGTCGGGGGAGTCGATCTTGAGCTCCACGCCGGGGATCGCCTTTCCGACCTGCCCGGCGGGCGAGCCGGCCTTGGCCACGGCCAGCACGGGCGCCGCCTCGGTGAGGCCGTACCCCTCGGTGAGCTTCAAGCCGAGCCCCGAGAAGAGCTTCTGCGTGTCCTTCGGGAGGGCCGCGCCGCCCGAGATGAGCCACTTCACGTGGCCGCCGAGCTCCTCGTGGACCGGTCCGAAGAGCGAGCGCCCCACGTCGATCCCCGCGGTCCTCGAGAGCCACCGCGACACCTCGGCGCCCACGTCGAACACCGCCTCCACCGTGCGCCCCTTGGCGTGCACGCGCGAGAGGATGCGTCGCTCGAGGAGCTGCCACACCGCGGGCACGCCCACCATGCCCGTGATGCGCCCCTGCTTGAGCGCCCGAGTGATGCGATCCCCAGTGATTTCGCCAGGATAGAAGACCTTCGTGCCGCGCGAGAAGGGCAAGAGGAGGCCGGCCGTGAACTCGAACGTGTGGTGCAGCGGCAGGACCGAGAGCACCCGGTCGTTGGACGACAGCGGGAAGAGCGGCGCGAGCGACGCGATGAGCGACGTGAAGTTCTCGTGCGTGAGCATGACGCCCTTGGGCTTGCCCGTCGTGCCGCTCGTGAAGATGAGGCTCGCTACGTCGTCCCCCCGCACCTCGACGCGCGGGCGAGAGAGCTGCGGGTCGAGCTCGGTCACGGCCACGAGAGCCACGTGGACGACCTCGGCGAGCTCCGCCGTGAGGTGTGCCCCGACCTTCTTCTCGACGTGCGCGTCGAGGATCGCCACCTTGGCGTGGCTCTCGCGCACGACGTTGACGAAGGCCGCCGCGTCCATGTCCGGATCCATCGGGACGCACGTGGCCCCGGCGCGCATGATGCCGAAGTACGCGATCGCCCACTCCGGCGTGTTCTTCCCCGCGAGGACCACGCGGTCTCCCTTCGCGACACCGGCGGCGAACAGGCGCGCCGCGACGTCCTCGGCCCGCGCGAGCACGTCCTCGTAGGTGATGCGCGTGAACCCATCGTCGCCCTCGTAGCGCCCGAGGGCCACAGCGTGCCCGTGGCGTTCGGCCATCTGGTCTGTGAGCGTGACCAGCGTCTCGTGCGCCTTGAGGGGCTTGAGCTCCTTCCGGTACCGCTCTTCCATCCACGGGATGACCCGCTTCTCGAGCGCCGGCATGTGCTGGTTCATCATGTAGTCGGCCCAGTCGAGCGTCTCGGGCGACCACGGCAGCTTCTCGCGGTCGGCCGGCGCCGTGCGGGCGTACGCCTCGCGCGTGTTGGCGCACGAAAACGGCCCCTTCTGCTCGCTCGTGAAGGGCAAGAAGAGGCGGATGATCATGTCGATCTTCTCTTCTTGGTACGCGAAGCCGTCGAGCGACTTGGCGATCGGCTTCGCGAAGCGTGCCGTGGGCCCGGGGGCGGCCTTCAACGCCGAAGCCATGCCCCTCGCCGCGCGCGCCATTTGCCCGGGGCCGAAGGCGTTGTACCGGTCGAGATCGACGATCGCCGGCTCGTAGTGCGCCTGGAGGAAGTTCGCGAGCGCGTTGCCCTTCCCGGTGCGCTGGAACGAGCGCCTCCGGTAGAGGCCCATGAGCTCCCCGAGGCGCCGCGTCGACGCCGGGTTGAGGTCGCTCGTTCCGTATTGGTAGACGGCCTTGTTCGTGCCCTCGATGAGCTCCGCGAGCGTCAGGATCATGCCCGCGCACACGGTGTCGGCGGGGATGAAGTCGAGCGTCGTGTCACGTCCGACCACCTGGTGATGGCCCTTCATGATGAGGAACGCGAGCGGCGCCGACGTGCCGATCCCCTCGTTCCAGCCGGGGAACGGGAACGCCGTCGTGCTCTCGCAGCACGCCGGCCGCGCGATGACGTAGCGGATCCCGGCGTTCACGATGATCTGCTCGCCGATGCTCTTCGTGTACGTGTACACGTTCGGCCAACCCCAGTGGGTCGCGCGCTCGACGCCCGCCTCGACGAGCTTGTCGCTCACCCACTTGCGCTTCACGTTCTTGAGCTCGGTGGCGAGCGCGGGGCCGCTCGTGGGCTCCCCCTTCGCGAGCAGGTTCTTCGTGGCCTTCTCGAGGAACTCGCTCTGGCGGAACGCGTCCTCGCAGCGGCTCTTCGCTTGCGCCACGATGTCGAGGCAGTCGGTGATCTCGCGCTGCGGATCCCACAGCTCGCGACCGAGCTCGTCGGCGCGCGGGAACGGGTACTTGGTGCCCGGCACGTCCTCGTGGATGAGGCCGGAGCGGTTGCCGACGACGTAGCAGGTGCTCGTGTGGAAGAGCGGCGCGTCGCCGAGCGCGCGGCACAGCGAGACGAGGTTTTGCGCCCCGAAGGCGTTCGTGTCGAGGGCCTCGTCGAGCGGCGGGTTGAAGTCCACCACACCCGCCACGTTGACGACCGCGTGCAGGGCGCCCTTGTGCTCGCGGATCCACGCAGCGTCGATGCCGCAGTTCTCTCGGCCGACGTCGCCGTCGATCGGCACGATCTTCTCGCGGAGGAACGCGTCGAGCCCGTCGCCGTATTTCTCCTTGAGCGGGAGCATCGCTTCGCTCGTCGCGATGTCGCTCCAGAAGCGCTCTTCGCTCGTCGCCTTCTTCGAGCTCCGCACGAGCAGGTAGATCTTGCCGATGCTCGGGTAGCGGTCGAGCATCATGATCCAGAAGATCTTCCCCAGGAAGCCCGTCCCCCCGAGGATGAGGAGCTTCGAGCCCGAGAGCAGCTTCCCGACCTCGAGAGGCGCGAGGGCCGGGGCGGGGGGGGGCACGTCGTGGGCGAGCGTGCCGTTCGTTCCGTGGGAAGTACCGTTCTGGTGCATGGCTTGGGAGAGGCCTCTGCGGCTCGGTCCTCAGCAGATCGAGGCGGCTCGGGCGAGGTGCGTTCCTACAACACGCACCCCCTCCGTTCAACCGAGGCCCCGCAATTCCCGCATCGGGAGTGCGTACGCCGCAACGCACCGTTTTTCGTGAAAACGAAATGTTTGGAACCGCTGTAAGGCGCGGTCGGTCCCCTCCGTTCGGCCCCTCGAACCCGTTGCCCGGTGGCGCAAGGCGCCCCACCGAGAGGAGAGCCGATGCGTTGGTCTTTCGCCCCCGCTTCCACGTTTCGTGCGTCGATCGTCGTCATGACCCTGGCCCACGTCCTCGCGGGCTGCGCCTCGGCTGGCGCGCCGAAGGCCATGGAGCCCGGGGCGGCCCGCGAGTCCGCCATGGCAGGTCAGGCCTACCCCGCGAGCGAGCAGGCTCCCCAGGCCTACCCCGCGGCCCCGCGCGACCAGCCCTCCGCTCCGCCCCCTCCGCCCGCCGGGGGGCCGATGCCCGTGAATCCCGTGGTCTCGCCCGTCGCTCCTGCGCCCGTCGCGACCCAGCCCGCCGAGCCGCAGGGGACCGAGCACTACCAGGATCACGGCGTGAACCCCGTGGTCGACACCTCGCGTGATCGCCTCAGCACGTTCGCCGTCGACGTCGACACCGCCTCGTACAGCATCGGCCGACGTATGCTCAACGGAGGGACGCTGCCGCCGTTCGCTTCGGTTCGTGTCGAGGAGTACGTGAACTACTTCCGGTACGGCTATGCGCCGCCGGCCCAGAAACCGTTTGCAGTCTACACGGACGCGGCGCCTTCTCCCTTCGCGGCGGGGCATCACCTCCTGCGCGTCGGGCTCCAAGGCAAGAAGATCTCGGCCCAAGAGCGCGTCCCCGTGCACCTCGTGTACCTCGTCGACACGAGCGGCTCGATGCAGGGGCAGGATCGCATGGAGCTTGCCAAAAAGAGCCTCAAGATCCTCACCGACAAGCTCGTCAAGGGTGACACGGTCGCCATTTGCACCTACGCCGGCGGCGTCCAGAAGCTCCTCGATCCGACCGGAGCCGAGAACAAAGATGCCATCATGTCGGCGATCGACCGCCTCCGCGCGGGCGGCTCGACGGCCATGGGCGATGGCCTCGCGCTCGCCTACGACCTCGCGAAGAAGACGCTCGTTCGAGGTCACGTCAGCCGCGTGGTCGTCCTGTCGGACGGCGACGCCAACGTGGGGCGCACCTCCCAGCAGGAGCTCAAGAAGATCATCGCCGGTCACCGCGGCGAGGGCATCACGCTCTCGACGGTGGGCTACGGCTCCGGCAACTACAAGGACGCGCTGATGGAGGCCCTCGCCGACTCGGGCGACGGAAACTACACCTACATCGACTCCGAAGAGCAGGCGCGCCGGGTCTTCGGCGAGCAGACGAACGGGCTCCTCCAGGTGATCGCGCGCGACGTGAAAATCCAGGTCGAGCTCGACCCGAGCGTGGTTCGCACCTACCGGCTCGTCGGCTACGAGAACCGCGACATCAAGGACCGCGACTTCCGCAACGACAAGGTCGACGCCGGTGAGGTCGGGGCGGGCCACACCGTGACGGCCGTCTACGACGTGGTGCTCACTCGCACCGACAAATCTCCGGTCACGGTTCGTGTGCGGCACAAAGCCCCGCGCGGTGGCGAGCAGGCCGAGGAGAGCGTCTTCCCGATGTCGACCTCGAGCATCGCGCCCTCGTTCGAGGCTGCCTCCTCGGACTTCCGTTTCGCCGCGGCGGTGGTCGGGTTCGCCGAGGTGCTCCGCAAGAGCCCTCACGCCGCCGAGACACGCTTCGACACCCTCGCGCGGATCGCCTCGAACGCGAGCGACGGAAAAGCCGAGCGCTTGGAGCTCGTCGGGCTGGTCGCGAAGGCCGCGCAGCTCTCGGGGCAGCGGGTGGACGTGGGCGCGGTCGGAGTCGGCGTCGCCAAATAGCGCGCGGAGCATCGACCAAAACGAAGAGGGCACCGCGGAGTTACCCGGGGTGCCCTCTCGTCGTCTCTGCGAGCGCGGTCGTGCGCTCAGCCGAGGCCTTCGAGGAACCCGCGTACGTCGAAGCCTTGCGCCTCGGCGCGCGAGAAGAACTCACTCGCCTTCTTCTCGCTGCGGGGCACCCCCTGGCCTCCGAGGTACATCGTCCCGAGCGTCGCGCTGGCGCGCCCATGACCGACCTCGCTCGCCGCCTCGTAGAACTTCGCGCTCACCTCGAAGTCCTGGGCGAACCCGAACGTGCCCATCGCGTGGAACGCTCCGAGGTTGTAGAGGGCGCGCGGGTGGTTCCGCTTCGCGGCCTCCATGAGCCACACGACGGCGCTCGGCTCGTCCTTCTCGGTGCCTTGGCCGGTCGACGCGAGCGCGAAGATCTCGAACATGGCGTCGGCGTTTCCGGCGCTCGCCGCGGCCGAATGAAACGCGTAGCTCGCCTTCTTGTCGCGCTTCGTTCCTCGCCCGTGGAACGCCATGAGCCCGAGCAGGTACCGAACGGCGCCCACCGGATCGCCGCCCTTAAGGGCCTTTTTTGCCCATTTTTGGGCGGCCGCGTAGTCCTCGTCGTTCCAGTACGCGTTCATCGCGAGCGCGAACGCTCCCTGATCGGAGCCGAGCCGAGCGGCCTCTTCGTAAGCGGCGAGGGCCGCTTCGTGGTCCGTCTCCACGCCCCAACCGTTGTCGAGGCAACGGCCGAAATCGACCCACGCCTCGGCGTGCCCGAGCTCACCCGCTCGACGAAACGCGAGCGCCACGAGGCCGAGATGCGACTCGGCGCGCGTACCTTCCGTGATCGCCGAGAAGAGCTCGACGCCCTTCTGGTGAATGGCCACCCCGTCTTCGCCCTGGAGCAGCGCGCGGAGCTCGGTCGCCAACGTCGTCGGCGTAGCGAGCGCGCTCGTGGCCTTGCCGCGGGTCTTTGCGAGCGACGGAGCGGCCTTCTTCGGAGCAGCCTTCTTCGGAGCAGCCTTCTTTGGAGCGGCCTTCTTCGGAGCGGCCTTCTTCGGAGCGGCCTTCTTCGGAGCAGCCTTCTTCGGAGCGGCCTTCTTCGGAGCAGCCTTCTTCGGAGCGGCCTTCTTCGGAGCGACCTTCTTCGGAGCGACCTTCTTCGGAGCGACCTTCTTCGGAGCGGCCTTCTTCGGAGCGGCCTTCGCCCGCGCGGGGCTCGGCTTCTTCGTTGCCGGCTCATTCGCGGAGGCTTTGGCCTTGGAGGTCGTCGGGGTCTTCGTCTTCTTCGCAGACGTCTTGGCAAGAGCCTTCGGCATGCACGCACGTTACACGGAAACGCCGCGCGCGCGTGCCTTCGTTCGTGCGCCGTCGCGCCCGCTGACACGAAGCGCACATCGCCGGTACGTGTAGGCCAGCCGTTCGCGGCCTCGCCTCCCTTCGTCCAAACGAAAACGGCGAGGTCCTCGAGAGACCTCGCCGTTCGAGCGTGGCGTCAGCGCACTACGCCGAGCACTCGGCCATCATGATCGGCGGCGAATGCAGCATCGTGATCTCGGGCGACGCGGGCGACGTGTCTCGCGCCATCTCGAGCGCCTCGGGCATCGAACGCGCCGTCTCGTAGCCGAGGAGCTTCGGGATGTACTCGTTGTCGGCCCCGACCACGATGACGCGACCCAAGTGCTGGCGCCCCGCCTCGCCCCAGTACCACATGAAGAACGGGTGGGTCGGGTGGTAGGCGTGCCCCGTGCGGTACATCTGGATGTACGCCGGGTTCTGCGAGAACTTCTTCTCGTAGCGCTTGTGGAGCTCCATCGCGTCGCGCGTCTCGGGGAGCAAGTTGTGCACGAACTCGATGTACGGAGCGTGGTGCTCCTTGTCGAACTGGTCGGTGCACGGGTGGGTGATGATCATCGTCCCTCCCTTTTTGACGAGCGGCGAGCCCTTGTAGAGGTTGAAGAGGTACCCCTGGGCCATGACCTGCACGAGCAGCGGGTTCAAGAACGAGTTCACGTTGTACGGGCTGATGTACGGAATGCCCGACACGAGGATGTCCGCCTGCCCCTTGATGGGCACCAGGTACTGCTCGTAGGCCTTGCGGAGCGTGTGCACGTGCACGGCCTCGGTCTCGCCCGCGAACACGCCCGTGACCTCGTACGGCGACGGCACACGCTGGAAGATGGCCTCGCGCGCGGGCTGAGGCACCTTCGACAGCGTGAACGTGAGCGCCTTCAGCGCGGCGCGCTCGCTCGTCGTGAGATCGTCCTCGTTCTTGGCGAGGAACTCGAGCGGCCGATCGAACATGCGGTTGTTGATCGTCGTCTCGATGGTGAAAACATTGAGCTTTTTGTTCGCGAGCCGCCCCATCCGCTCGACGCTCGTGGCCAGCGCCGACGACGACGGATCCATGTACGAGTGGCAGTTGCGCATCGTCTTCGGGTTGTGATGCGCGCGGAGGCTCTTGTACCCGCAGAGGCCGACCGCGACCGACTTGTGCCCGCCGTCCATGGGGACGAGGTTCAGGTTCACGTAGATGAGCAGATCGCTCTCGACGGCCTTGCGATTGAGCTCGACCACCTCGCCGAGCTCCGTCTCGCCGAGCTCGACCATCCCCTTCGGATCTTCGGCGTCGTGGTTGTAGAGGCGGTCCGGGTAGTACGCGTTGAAGATCTTGTCGCCGACGATGTGGCGGATCTCCGGGCCCGTCATGCGGCGATGCACGCTCGTCGCGATGATCATCTCGATGTCCTCGACGCCGTGATCGGCGAGGAGATCGAGCACGACCGTGAGCACGCGCTGGCGAACGTCGGGGGCGCGCATCGGCGGGAGCGGGAGCGAGATGTCGTCGATCGCGATGACGACCTTCATGCCCGGGCGGAGCTTCGCGTGGAGCGGGTCCGAGTTGTACGGGTGGCTGATGGCGTAGCGAATGGCCGCGTCGACGTCCTTCAGGCCGGCGAGCGGCGGCTTCGGGTAGAGCACGCGCGTGCCCGCGGGCATGTCGACCTCGACGAGGCGGTCGCCGGAGAAAATGGTCCGCGGGGCGCTGCGCCGATCGAGCGTGACGCACAAGGGGTGGCTCATGGCGCCGCGTCCTACCACGCCTTTTCGCGCGTGGCGATGCGGAGGGGATTTCGCAGGAGCAGAACGCTCCTGGAGCCCTCCCGGAGCCTCCGAGGCGGACGACGGATCGTCGCCAGCCTCTTTCCGACCCAAGGCGCTCCCGGCAGCCGCTCGCGCTCAGTTTCGCGAGACGCAGCGCACGTACGCCGTGGTCGTCGCGGGGTCGACGGTCTTGATCTCGCCCGTGCCGAAGTCGACCACGAACACCTTGCCCTCCGGGGTCCGGCTCATCGTCCAGAAGAGGCCGCCGGGGGTGCGGGGGAACGCGTTCAGGTCGATATGCACCGGCTTGCCGAGCACCGTGGTCGGCTGGTTGTCGAGCAGGGTCGCGAGCTCGCGCACCGTGGGGAGCGACGCTCCGCTCGACGCCGGGCAGCGGGCGTCTGCGAGGGCGACTGGGGTCGGAGTAACCACCTTGCTCGGCATGCCACGCTGCCAGCTAAAGCCCGTGTTCGTGTCGTCGATGAAGTCGTCCGTCGAGAGGTAGGCCCCGTACTGCCCGGGCGGAGCGTCCGCGTGCAGCACCGCAGGGAGCACGAGCACCGCCGAGGCCAAGGCCGCGGAGCGTAGCCAGGTCATTTGACGCATAGGACACCCCGTTTCGCTCCGCCGCTCGCCGCCTGACGGAACGTCGTGCCCGTAGCGAAGTCCATGATCCACAAGGAAAATCCGCCATCGGTCTCGCGGGATGCGGTCGACGACCAGAACGCGAGGTTCGAGACCGTCTGCCCTCCGAACGCGTCGTCGCGCACGTAGCCGGCGTCCCGCGGCTTCGACGGCTCGAGCAAGCTGACGAGCTCGATACGCGTCGGCACGCGAGCGCCGACGGCCGCGCACTCGGCCCGCGCCCCCTCGAAGCTCGATGGGGCTCGCTCCGAGTTGAAGGCGATCCAGACGCGCCTGGACACCGTCTCGAACGTGCCCGTGACGAGGGGCGAGCCCGCGTCGGGCACGGTGACGAACATCTGCGTGTCGCTCGGGAGAGGATCGTAGACGAGCAAGCTCCTCACGGGGGAGCCGTCCGGGAAGCTGGCCGCGTCGACGAGGCCGCCGGTCGTCGCGGGCATGCGGAAGTTCACCCAGTCCGACGGCGTGGAGCCATCGGGGAAGGGGATCGACGTGTCGGGCGCCTCTCCGTCGTCCCTCGCGTCGGGGGCGCCGTCGGGGAGGCTGCCGTCGGACGCGTCGGGGATCGTCGACGCGTCGGTGCACGGGTCCCCGTCGTCGCAGTTCTTCAGCTTGTCGAGGCCGAGGAGCTGCTGGCACGCGGCGAGCGAGAGCAGCACGAATGCCCCCGTAGCCAGGCCGAAGAGCGGCTTAGAACGTGCCATGAAATCCCCCACCGGCTCCGGCGACGTACGGCTCGAGCGTCAGGCTGCCTTTTCGCACGCGCACGGTGCTCGGCGACAAGAGGCCCGCCACTCCGACCACCACGCCCACGCCACCCACCACGAACGCGACGGTGCTCACGTCGGCCATCGCGCGCGCCGTCGTGAGGTCGCTCGCCGCGGTGGCGCTGCATTCGTTGTTCTCGCACTTGAGGTCCGCCTTCTTCGAGATGGCCAAAATTCCGGCCACCGAGCCCACGGCCACGCCCGCCGCGCCCACCGCGAAGCCGATGGGGACGAGCGGCGAGATCCGCTTCTCTTCGACCCACTCGTCGGGCTTCGCCACGATCGGGCCCTCGTCGGGCCTCTTGGCGACGGCCTTCGGCACCTCGGGCTCGAGCGCGATCTCTTTGGCGCCTCCCTCGGGCACCTCGAGGGTCGCGCGAGCCTCGGTGCCCTCGTCGATGCGGGCGGTCACCACGTGTTTGCCAGGGTTGACCTTGCGCCCCTCGAGACCGGCGACCGGCACCACCACGTCGTCGACCTTGATCACCACAGTGCGGTCGGCCGGGGCCTTCACCTTCACGGTGATGGAGGCGATCTTGGGTCGCATCTCCTCGGCGATTTTCGAGGCCTCGTCGCGCGCTTCTTTGGAGCGGGTGGTCTCTTCGCGCGTCACGGGCATGCGACCGATCCCGAGGCACACGTCGCGGGCTTCGAGGGGCTGCTTCAACGCCACGTGTGTCCTCGCGAGCTCGATGCCCGTGATGGGCGTGTGCGCCAGCGCGTGCGCCGCCCGGAGCTTCTCGAGCGCTCCGGCGAGGTCGCCCTTGTCGCGGAGCTCGCGCCCTTTGACGATGAGCTCGCGCGCCGTCTCGAGGTCGGCCGCGCTCGCCGCAGGCTGGGCCCAAGCCACACGCGGGGCCGCGAGCATGGACGCCGAGAGGAGGGCGGCCGGGAAAGCTAAGTGCCTGATATATTTAATAAAGAGGGTCATTCGGGGGGGGCGGAGGGGGCTTGGGGGCAGCTTGGGCGCTCGCCGACGCCGACGCGTGGGGCTTCGTTCCGCCGTGACCCGTGGGGCGAGCGGAGGGCGCGGCTGTAACGCTCACCGACGGCATCGGCGCGAGGCCTACGGGGGGCAACGCGGCGGAGCCCGAAGCGCTGGGCAGCGCGGCCGTCGCGCTCGAGGTGGTGGTGGTCGCCGAGCTCGTCGCGCTCGGGTCTGGCCTACCGGCGGTCGAGGGGCTCGGGGCACGCATCGCGAACGCGGCGACACCCACGATCGCCGCGACACCCACGGCCGCGGCGACGAGCGGCCCGACCTTCTTCGATCGCGCCGGCTCCATCGAGGTGCTCGTGGCGAGCCCCTGCGTCGACGACTCGACCCCTTCGGCTCTCTTCGCCGGCGCCACCGCGAACGGGGTGTCCATCTCGGCCGTCTTCGCGAACATGGCCGCGTCCGACACGGGAGCCGAAGGTGGCACCTGCGAGCCCGGGACGATCGAGTGACCCGCCTCGGCGAACGCGCGCGAGAGCGCATCGGCCATCTCTTTCGCCGACGAGAACCGCCCCGCGACGTCCCTCGAGCACGCGCGCTCGAACCACGCGTCGAGCGAGGGCGGCAGCTCCGGAACCTTCTCGGTGGGCTTCGGGAGCGGGGCGCCGTGGATCAAGATGGCGAGCGCGCCCATGGTCTCGGCCTCGAAGGGGCGCACTCCGGTGAGCGCTTCGAACGCCACCACGCCGACCGCCCAAAGATCCGACTTGGGCCCGATGTCCTTCGCGCCCACGATCTGCTCGGGGCTCATGTAGTACGGTGAGCCCATCACGGCGCCCGTGCGGGTCGCGCTGTCGATCTTGGGCGAATCGACGCCTTTGGCGATGCCGAAGTCGAGCAGCTTGACGAAGAACTCGCCGCCCTCGCCCTCGGTCAGGAAGATGTTGTTGGGCTTGATGTCGCGGTGGACGATGCCCTTGGCGTGGGCCTTGTCGAGCGCACGGCCGAGCTGCGTCACGAGCTGAACCACGGCCTTCGGGGCCATTCGCCCGTGGTGGTGCAGGTAGTCGCCGAGGTCCTCGCCCTCGAGGAGCTCCATGACGATGTAGGGCATGCCGTTCGACGTGCCATGGTCGAACGTCTGCACCACGTGGGGGCTCTTCACCTGCGACGCCGCGGCCGCCTCGCGCTCGAACCGGGCCATGGCCTCGGGGTTCGTCGCCAGGTCGCCCGTGATGAACTTGACGACCACGTCGGTGCGCAGCGCCAGGTGCTCCGCAACCCACACCGTTCCCATCCCACCCTCGCCCAAGGGGCGGGTGAGCCGAACGTTCGGGGTGACCATCATGCCGGGTTCGGGCTGGGACACGGGGCCTCTCGAGGCTACCACAGCCTCTCGGAAAGAATGCGGGACTGCTCGGGCCGCTGCAACTTCTTTGCCGCACGCCGATCCGAGCGGCACGAGGAGAAAGGCCTCCTGTGCCACGTGGCACATCCCGCGGCCGGATCGGATTGTCGTGAGGTGCCGAAAGTCCATGCGATTCTCGGCGCTTCCCGCGAGGCGATGTCCCATTTCCCGTCGGCACGGGTCGTGCTTAACCTCGAGGTGCGGCCTTCCGCGAAGGAGCTTTCCCCATGATGTCCCGCACATTCGCCCTCGGCGCTGCGTCCTCGGTCGTGCTGGCCTCGGCCGGTCTGGCCTGCTCGGCGGCCAGCGAGAGCTTGTCCTTCGAGTCGGCGCCGGGCTCTACCAATGCCGACGCCGAGGCTGCCCGCGCGCCCAACGCCGATCAGAAGCCCGAGTTTGCAGACTCCGGCGCCGGAGCCGCCGCTCCTCCCAACTCCCTCGAGAGCGGCATCCTCCTCGTGAACGCGACGCGCAGCCACTCGGCCTTCCGCGTCTGCCCACCGAGCGGGGAGGACACGCTCAGCCGTAGCCCCATCGCGCCGGTCCCGACCTCGCTCATGCCTCGCTCGAACCTCGCTGGCGTCGATGTCGGGGGAGCCGTGGCGCTCGATCCCGTCCCCGAGCTCGCCAACCTCGACACGATGCTCGTCCTCCGCGTCGACGGCGAGACGAAAGAGCGCCTCGCCGAGGGGCTCCCATGCTCGAAGGTCGCCTGCGTCCAGAGCGGCGGAAAGTGCCTCGGCGCTGGCAAGGTCGCGCGTGTCCCCGTCGTCGACTCGCTGGGCCAGCCCGTCTCCTCGGCCTTCTCGAGCCCCGGGCGCATCCTCGCCCTCCGCGATGACGGCCCGCGAGGTCTCCGCTTCGAGGCGATCCCCATCCAGAGCCAAGCCCTCTCCCAGGGCAAGCGCATGGCCGTCGACTACCGCAACCTCTCCGAGTTCAAGGGCGAGGTCACGTTCACGGGGCCCAACGGCAATACCATCGCCGTCGAGCCGGCCCGGAGCGTGATCGTCGACATCGGCAACGACTTCACCAAAGAGACGTTCACGGCCGGGGCGTACAAGGCGTCGCTCTTCGACATCCACCAGTCGTCCGATCCGCGCGTGGCCATCGAGTCTTTCTTCGCTTCGCCGGGCTCGTTTGCGCTCATCCTGGTCGGTGTGTCCACGCCGCCTGCGAGTGAGCCGGAGCGTGGCCTCCGCTTCCTCGCGGTCCCCGTGACGGCCCCGAAGCGCGTGCCCGCACCCCTGCCCGACGCCGGCGCTGGAGATGGGGCGACGGATGGCGCAGCCGACGCCAAAGCGGACTGAAGCGCAGCTTTTCGGGTAGCCTCGAGCTTTGGAGGTTCCTATGCGAACGACGTTCGAGCGTGCCCTCGTGCTCGCCGTCCTGGTGTCGGGATGTGGTGCCTTGCCGTCGCCCGACCGGCAAGACGGTCCCGCGGCTGCCGACGGCGGTCCGGAGACGGGCGAGCTCGGCATCGACGGGGGCCGGCCCCCCACCGCTCCCCCTCCGAGCCTCCCGATGGTGCTCGTGCACGCGTCGCGTACCTTCCCTGCGTTCCGGCTCTGCCCGGCGGGGGGCGAGGCGGACGCGTTGGTCAGCAAGGCCGTCGAGCCTCCGTATCCCACGGCGCGCATGCCCGGGTCGAGCCTCGCCGGGGTCGACGTCGCCGGAGCCGTCGCCCTGCCGCCGCTCGTCGGGGACGTCTCCGAGGTCGTCCTCATCCCGCTCGACGCCGACACGAAGTCGAACCCTTTGCTCGAGCGCGGCAGCTGCCGATCGCTCGTATGCGGCGGCTCGGGCGGTCGATGCATCCCTCCCTCCAAGCTTCGTCGCGTCGCGGCGCGCAAGGTCAGCGGCGAGCCCGACGAGCGCGCCTTCAGCCGCCCGAGCACCGTCCTCGTCCTCCGCGACGACCCCTCCGCGCCCGGCGCCGTGTACTTCGAATCGAGGCCGGTCCCCCGCGGCCAACAAGAGACTCCGCCGCAGGACAAGGTCTCGTTTTTGTTCGATAATTTTTCCGACTTTGGAGAGACCGTCACCTTCGCCGGGGGAGGGGGCAGCCAGGCGTTGACCTCGGGCTCGGAGGTCTCGGTCCGAGGCCCCGTGTGGGAGGCGATCACGTTCAAGGCCGGGCCCCTCGAGGCGAGCCTCGTCGACGTCCACCGCGCGAGCGACGTCGGCACCGACATCGACGCGTTCTACGCCCGCCGTGTCTACTACGGCCTGTTTCTCCTGGGCCTCACCGCTCCGAAGGTCGGCGAAGAAGGGCGCGCGCTCCGCTTGGTCGCGTTCCCGCTGCCCCCCGCGTCGTCCTCCGCCCCTCCCGACGCCGGCATCGACGACGCGGGGCTCGACGCTGCTGCGCTCGACGCGGGCTCGCCGTCCGACGCTTCTCCTGACGCTCGTTGATCTCCCGACCGAGCCACTCCGGGCTCGGCGACCCGTAGGTCCTTTCCTTCGAGGTGCCCCATGCGTGCTCTGTCCTGGTTCATGTCGCTGTCGCTGTCCGCTGCGACGCTCTCGGGTTTCGCGGCGTGCTCTCCCGCCGACATGATCGATCCCCGTCCCGGTTCCGACGGCGGCACCCGCGATGCGGCACCTCCCACCACGCCCACGGGATCGAGCGACGCCGACGGTGGACCCGCGCCAGAGAACAAGGGCCTGAGCCTCGCTCCCCGAGGGATCGTGCTCGCCAACGCGACCCGGAGCTTCGCCGCCTTTCGTCTCTGCAAAGCGCGCCCTGGCACTGCCACGGCGCTCAGCCTGAGCGCCTCGCAGCCCATCCCGACGACCCTCATGCCGCGCGCGAACGT
Organism: Myxococcales bacterium; assembly: GCA_016712525.1. Taxonomy (NCBI): domain Bacteria; kingdom Pseudomonadati; phylum Myxococcota; class Myxococcia; order Myxococcales; species Myxococcales bacterium. The sequence continues at coordinate 1,266,812 of JADJQX010000008.1, read as the reverse complement.
GTCGGGTGTCGACGTCGCGTCGGCGGTCACGGTCGATCCCCTCCTCGAGCTCGACTCCGACACCGAGGTCATCGTGCTCAAGATCGACGAGACGACGAAGACGGAGCCCGGCCTCGAGACGAGCGCGTGTCGGCAGCTCGCCTGCGTGCAGTCCGGGGGCCAATGCCTCGGTCCCGAGCGTGTGCGGCGGGTGCGCGTCGCCACCCGCGCAGGCGAGGCCCCGATCGATCGCCCGTTCACCACACAGGGCACGCTGCTCGTGCTCCGCGACGACGGCTCGGGCCTGCGGCTCGAGGCCTCCCACATCGTGGCTCCGCCCCCGGGGCACGTCGGCGACCTCGACGTGGCCGTACGGGATCTGTCTCTCCCTCCCGAGAAGGACCCGGAGCTCCGGCTCTCGGGGCCCGCCGGCAAACACCCGACCTCCCTCGATCTCACGAACCCGGATTGGACATCGCTCCGGATCACGTACGGAGCCCACTCCGAGCTCCTCTCGACGATCCACGAGTCGTCCGACCCGCGTCGTCCGCTCGCAGCCTACTTCGCGGCCGAAGGCCCCTACGTGTTCCTCCTCTTCGACGCCCCTCCGGGAGCTACCACGCCGAAGCGCTTCGTGGCCGTACCCATGGAGGGCTTCCCGAAAGAGGCCCCGAACGGCGACGCCGGCCTCTCGGACGGCGGCCCCGGTTGACATCTGCCCCGAAATCCCGAAGAAAGCGGCCGTGCCTTCTGCCAGCTACTTCGACGTGGACGGGACGCTCCTCCGGACGAACCTCATCCACCCCACGGTCTACTACCTCCTCAACCAGAGGACGCCCTTCCGCAGCTTCCTCAAGGTCGCGAAGGCCGTCGTGCGCGCGCCCGAGATGGCGTTCGCCGAGTGGAAAGACCGCCGCCTCTTCAACGAGGCGCTCTTCTCGAGCTACGAAGGCATGTCCGAGGATCGCCTCATGCTCCTCGCCGACGACGCGTTCGACACCGTCGTGAAGCCCGCGCTCTTCCCCGCCGCGAAGGACCTCGTCTCGCGCTGCCGCGACGAAGGGCACGAGGTGGTCATCGTGTCGGGCGCGCTCGACTTCCTCATGGAGCGACTCGCGAAGCACCTCGGCGCGACGCACGTCATCGCGAACCGCCTCGAGATCAAGGATGGCTTCGCCACGGGGCGGCTGCTCCGTCCGGTCGTCGCCGGCCCCGAGAAGGCGCGCCTCATTCGCGAGCACGCCAAGTCGAAGAACCTCGATCTCGGCGAGTGCTACGCCTACTCCGACAGCTACTCCGACGTCCCCATGCTCAGCGTGGTCGGGCACCCCGCCGTGGTGAACCCCGACAACAAGCTCGAGCGCCTCGCGCAAGCCTACGGCTGGCCCACGATCCGCCTCGACGTGGCCAAACGGGCGAGCTGATAGCGCCGTAACCTATCGATACTGTTCGGTTTTTTTAGGTTATTTCCGGCCGAGCCGCGCGGCGATCTTGGCGACCGCGAGCGGCACGTCGGGGCGTTCGTCGTCGAAGCCGGCCATCGGGCACGTGCGCGCGGCGATGAGCTTCGGCACGGTCTCGAGCGTGTAGGCCGTGGGGTCGAGCCCTTCGTGCACGTCGTCCCAGGCGAGCGGAAACGAGACCGTCGCGTCGGGCACCGCGCGCAGCGAGTACGCGCACACGAGCGTGCGTGTCGGGCCGGTTTGCCCCGTGTCCACGTACACCTTCGCGCCCCGCTTCTGGGGTGCTCGCTCCATCGTCGCGAGGTCGGGGTGGGCGTCGACCACGAGCCTCCCGAGGAGCTGCACGAGCGCGCGGGCCGTGTCGTAGCTCTGGCCGGGCCCGAGCGGGACGAGCACGTGGAGCCCCGTCTGGCCCGAGGTCTTCGGGAACCCGACGAGCCCGATCTCGCTCAAAATGCCCTTCAACGTGTGTGCGAGGCGCGTCGCCACCGCGAGGCTCGACAGCTTCACGTCGAAGTCGATGGCGACGTAGTCGCACCTCGCGAGGCTCGTGGCCTTGCACGAGAACACGTGCACCGGGATGGCCCCGAGGTTCGCGATGTAGAGGAGCGTCTCCGTGTCGTCGACCAAGAAGCCGCGCTTCGTGCGCTCGGGCGACTCTTCGTCCGAGAAGGCCACGGTGCGCACCCACGAGGGCATCTGCGGCGGCACGTTCCACTGGAAGAAATTCTTGCCGTGGATGCCGTCGGGGTAGCGCACGAGCGTGACGGGGCGCCCACGCACGTGAGGCAAGAGCGCCTCGGCGACGGCGCGGTAGTACCCGACGACGCGCGCCTTCTCGTAGCCGCGCTCGGGGAAGTAGATCTTTCCCGGGTTCGTCACCCTCACGACACGCAGCGCGTCTCGTGTCACCCCGTGGGCGATCGGCGGCGCGACGACCTTCGGCCCGAAGAGCACACGCACGAAGGTGCCGTCCCCCTGCCTCGGTTTGGCCGCGAGCGCGCGGAGCCCGTGATCGAGCGCCAAGGCGCGTGCGAGCCGCTCGTCACCCGGGAGCAGCACGCTCTTTTGCACGAACCCATCTCCGCGCAAGAGCGCATCGAGGGTCGCGCGTCGTGCGTCGAAGGGCAAGCCGACGCACGTCGCCCGTCCGATGCTCGAGACCTCGTCGACGACGAACGTGACCGGTGCCGTGACCAAGGCCTCGTGGCTCGCGCCGGTCGCCACACGTCGAGCCCTCTCCGCCAACACCGAGACGCTCGGTTTCCCCGCCGCGTCGAACGCCACGATCGTGCCCTCGAGGGTCACGCGCTCGGGCGCGAGGGCGCGCAGCGATCGCACGATCTCCGGGTAGAACTCGGCCACGTCCTCGCCGCGAGGCTCTTCGGCGACCGTGATCCGCACGACGAGCTCGTCCTTCTCGGCGCGCACCCGCAGCCCTTCGAGCACGACCTCGTACACGTGGGTCTCCGACGGGGGGAGCGCGTCGCTCTCCCAGAACGCCGAGGCCCGCGCCTCACCCTCTGCCGCCCCTCGCGCGAGCAGCGCGTGCTCGCACGCCTCGCCGAGCGCGCGCCTCGTCTCGAGCTCCGACACCGTCAGCCCCGAGAGCACGGAGCGCTCGAGCCGCGTCACGTCGTCTTCCTTGGCGACCCCTGGGATCGCGTACGGATCGCGCTTCTTGAAGAGCAGCCACGCCTTCGGATCGTTCTTCAAGCGCACGAGCGCCCAGCGCCCTCGGAGCTTCCTCCCCGAGAGCATCATGTCGAGCTTGCCCGTGCGGAGCCCGTCCTCGCTCGGCCCTTCGAGGTACCTCACGGCGCCGCGATCCCACACGATCATCGGGCCACCTCCGTACTCGCCCTCGGGGATCACGTCCTCGAAATCGAGGTACTCGATCGGGTGATCCTCGGTGTGAACGGCGAGGCGTTTCTCCTCGGGATCGAGCGAAGGGCCGCGTGGCACGGCGAAGCTCGCGAGCACGCCGTTGGCCTCGACGCGCAGGTCGTAGTGGCTGCGCGTGGCGTCGTGGAGGTGAACGACGAACGCACCCACGAGCGTGCGCGCGCCCTCACGTGCGCCTTCGCCGAAGGGCTCGTTCGTGACCTCCGCGTCTCTCTTCTCTTCGTACGTCGCGCGCGGCTTCGGCATTCCTCTGACGAGTCGTTCATGTTTCGTGGCGGTGCGCCATCCGACGCGTGCACTGCGTCACGCCTCCGGGCTGCGTAACGCTTCCGACTTTACACGCTCACGCCGCGTAGAGGGCTGCGCGTATGGACCCCATGTGGGTCGTACCCCCGCGGAATCACGCGCGGCACGCCCCTTGTATGAGAGACCGTTCATGACTCAAGCTGCTGAAGCCCCGTCCTCGAAACGCGACCTTCGCCAAGAAAATCAACGCGATGCAAAAACGCACGATGACGTCGTGCGTCTCCTCTCGTCCGACGAGCTCGCCGAGGCCTCCGACTTTTACGACGCCGCGCCCTGCACCGACTGAGCTTCTCCGTGGAGCCCCCGCGCCGCCGACCTACGGCGCGGGCATGAACGACTCTTCGACCCTCCGGTAGTCGAGCTCCACGTCGAGCCGCGCGAGCACCGAGTAGAAGCCGAACTGGAGACGGTTCATGAAGAGCATCTCCCTCGGCATCGCGAACACCTCGTGATCGTCCAGGGCGCGCACCTCGGCGCCCATCGCGTGCATGTCCTTGACGAGGCTCGCCGCGTAGTCCCGCGTGATGCGGTAGGGCGACGCGAACAGCGGCTCGAAGCACTTGCGTGAGTACGCGATCGAGAGATCTTCCTGCTTCCCGGGCCTCGACCCGAGCACCTTGCGCACGTACGTCGCGAAGGCCTTCTCGTCCCCCCGGCACGCGGCGCGGTGAAGGTCGGTCGCGTGGGCGCGTGTCGCCTCGGGGATCTCCTGCACGCACCCGTAGTCCATGAAGGTCACGGCGCCGCCGTCGTGGAAGAGGTAATTTCCCGGGTGCGGGTCGGCGTTGAACATGCCGCCGACGAGGTTGCCCTTGAACACGTAGCGCCACATGGTCTCGGCCCAGGCCACGCGCTCGGCCTCGCTCGCGGCGCACGCCTCGTCGAACGTCTTGCCCGTGACGAGCTCGGTGGTGAGCACGCTGCGCGACGAACGCTCGCGCACGAGCCGGGTCACGCGGACCTGCGGATCTCCCTCGTGGACGCCAGCGAAATGCTCCATGCGGCGCGCCTCGAGCTCGTAGTCGAGCTCCTCGCGGAAGCGCTGCCTCAAGGTCTCGAGGAGACCCTTCGAGTCGAGCCTGCGTGCCCCGCCCAAGGCCGCGAAGCTCTCGAGGATGCCGGCGCTCGCGAGGTCGCTCTCGACGGCGCCGCGGATGTTGGGGTGCTGCACCTTCACGGCCACGACACGGCCATCGTGCAGCGTCGCCTTGTGCACTTGACCGATCGACGCGCTCGCGATGGGCTCGTCGACGAACTCCGCGAAGAGCTCCCCGATCGGCGCCCCGAGCTCTTCTTCGACGAGGGCGCGGATGGCGGCAGGAGACGAACGCGGGGCTTGCGAGAGGAGCGCGCGCAGAGAGGCCTCGTACGCCTCACGCTGACCCTCGGGCACGATCCCGTCCACGTAGCTCGCCATCTGACCGACCTTCGCGGCGAGGCCCCTCAGGTTCCCGAGGACCTCGGCGGCCTTCTCCGCGGCCGCGTGCCCATCGGAGCGGGTGAGGGCGCTCGCGCCCGCCTGGACCCCGAGCTTCGCGAGCCGGGCCAACCGACCGAGGCGCGACTCCGGAATTTTCGAATACGGGTCTCGGCTCATGGTGCCATCGTAGGGCCACCCCGGCTCGGGGCGAGTGGCAAAATTCGTGAATGGTTTTCGGGTGTTGCGAGGGGGCTTGGGGCCGCGTACGCACGTGATCCGCCCGGGTCGCCGGGCCTGTGGTACCGGTGGGGCACGATCATGGATGCCGCGCTCGAACGTCTCGTCGCTCTCGTTCGTCGTGATCTCGGTGCCGAGGACGTGCGGGTCGTCGACTCCGCGCCCGCCTCCACGCCGAACACCCTCGTCGCGCGCCTCGCGGACGGTCGGCACCTCGTGGCAAGCTTCGTCGACGTGCCCGCCGACCACGACGCGCTCGCGCGCCGCCTCGAGATGCTCGCCGCCACCTTCGCGAGCGCCTTGGGGGGCGCCGAGACGGGCCACCTGCGCCTCTCTCCGGCCACGAGCCTCCACGAGGAGCTCCGCGCCCTCGCCCAACGCGCGCAGGCCTTCGACGCCCTCGTGGTCGACGCGCACTCGCCCATCGTCTGGGGCAGCGTTCTCCGGCGGCCCGTGGCCCGCGTCGCGCCGCCCGCCGAGCTCTCGCACCAGAAGCTCATCGACGTGCCCGAGTGGTCGAGCGAGGCCCCCGACCCGTACTTCGACGGCGGACAAGACCGCGGCTCCGGTCCCTCCCTCGAGACGCCCGCCGAGGACGCACGTCTGCTCGTGCTCTCGAGCGCCGTGGCCGAGCGTGTGCGCGAGCTCGCCACGCACGCCGAGGTCCACAAGGGCCGCCACTTCCGGCACGCCGAGTCGGGAGAAGGCGAGGGCCACTTCGCGATCTCGTTCGGGGGCATCTACGTGCTCGTGCTCGTCTACGAGGGCGTGTTCGACGAGCTCCGCGCCGAGCGCGCCACCCACGAGGCCCTCTCGCGCATCGAGCGGCTCGTGGCGGCGCTGCCTCCGCTCGACCCCGAGCCCCAGCCCATGGGCGGGGTGATCGCGTTCCGCAGGCAGCGCAAATAGCCGAAACGGCTCACGATCTCGTCGGATCGTGAGCCGCTTCGTTCGGGCCCCTCGGGGCCTCGGCTGCGCGCGCGAAAGGGCCTCGGGCCTCCGCCTCAGTGGTCGGCGTAGCGCTTCTTGATCGTCGGCAGGAGGTACTCCTCGAACGCGCGCTCCACGTCCCAGTTGGGCTTCCAGCCCCAGTCGCGGCGGGCGCGGGTGTCGTCGACGTCCTCGGGCCAGGAGTCGCAGATTTTGTTCCGCACGGCGTCGGGGGCGTACGTCACCTCGGCCTTCGGGAAGTGCCGCTTCACGCGCTCCTCGATCTCTTCGGCCGAGAGGCTGAAGCTGCCCACGTTGTAGACGCTGTCGGTGAGCTTCGCGCGGTCGGCCTCGAGCATGCCCATGAGCGCGTTCACCGCGTCGGGCATGGCCATGAACGGGATGCGCGTGTCCTTGCGGACGAAGCACGCGTACGGCTCGCCCTTCGCGGCGGCATGGAGCATCTCGGGGCCGAAGTCGCTCGTGCCGCCGGTGGGCACGGTCTCGGCCGAGATGAGCCCCGGGAATCGCAGGCTGCGGAAATCGAGGCGCGCGGCGTTCGCGAGGGCGCCGAGCTGGCGGAAGTGCTGCGTGAAGTACCGGCCGAGGTGCTCGCAGTAGAGCTTGTTGCAGCCGTACATGGTGATGGGCACGTTGAAGTCGCCCTCGGCCACGCGCCCCGCTTGGTGCTTCGTGGGCACGTCGGGCAGGCCGTAGACGGCGATGCTGCTCGGGAACACGAAGCGCACCGGGCGCCCGAGGCGGCCCGACTGGTTCTGCGCGACGCGCAAGAGGTGGAGCGTACCCTCGACGTTCACCTGGTGGGCGAGCTCGGGATCACGCTCGCCGCGCGTGGAGAGGAGCGCCGCGAGGTGGAACACGACCTCGATCTCGTGGTGCGCGGCCACCTGATCGAGCAGGTACTTGTCCATGATGTTGCCCGCGTACGTCTCCAGGCAGAGCGGGCGGTAGCGCTCGGGGAGCGGCGTGAGGTCCACCGTGACGGCGCGGTAGCGGCCTTCGGTGTGGAGGCGCTGGAGGAGCGAACGACCGATTTCGCCGTTGGCGCCGGTGACGAGGACGACGGGTTTCGACATGGAGGCCGTACGCTAGTCGGGCCGCGGCCCCGGGGTCAACGCGGCCCCGAGGGGGGAATTCTCGGGGCTTCGTGGCACGATGCGTCGCCGAGGCGGAAATCTTTCGCCCTTTCGGGTAGCATCTCGCCCGTGGATCCCGCCCCGGCGCTCGCGACGAAGGTCTGCCCCGCGTGCAGCGCCAAGTACCCGCAAGACGCCCTCTTTTGCCCGAACGACGGCGCGCCGCTCCAGAGCAGCACGAGCCAGGCGCGCTCGGGCGAGGGCCCCGATCCGTACCTCGGGCGCGAGATCTCCGGCCACATCGAGGTGAAGCAGCTCGCCGGCGTCGGCGCCATGGGGCGCGTCTACCGCGCGTTCCAGAAGGGCATCGACCGCGACGTGGCCGTCAAGGTCCTCCACCGCGAGCTCTCCGCCAACACGCAGCTCGTGGCGCGGTTCACCCGCGAGGCCAAGGTCGCCTCTCGCCTCCATCACCCGAACGTGGTGCAGGTGCTGCTCGCAGGTCAGCTCCCCGACGGCGCCATGTACATCGTCATGGAGTTCCTCGACGGCATGTCGCTCCAGAGCGCGCTCGCCGCGTCGTCGGGCGCCATGCCGCTCGGTCGCGTGCTGCACATCGGTCTCCAGCTCTGCGACGCGGTCGGAGAGGCTCACGCGCAAGGCATCGTGCACCGCGATCTCAAGCCCGAGAACGTGATGCTCGTGCGCCGTGGCGAGGACCTCGACTTCGTGAAGGTGCTCGATTTCGGCATCGCGCGCATCAACTGGGGCGAGCAGTCGATGGCCACGGCGGCCGGGCTCATCTTCGGGACGGCCCGCTACATCTCCCCCGAGGGCGCGCAAGGCGAGCAGGTCAACCCCTCGGGCGACGTGTACTCGATCGCGACGCTCCTCTACCAAATGCTCGCGGGCCGAACGCCGTTCGAGGGCGATCAGGCCGTCGCCATGTTGCTCTCTCAGATCCACGACACGCCGCCGCCGCTGAGGTCGCACGCACGCGCCGCCTACGTGCCCGAGCCCATCGCCGACGTCATCATGGCGAACCTCGCGAAGAGCCCGGCCCAGCGCCTCCCCGACGCACGCGCCTTCGGCCGCTCTCTCGCCGAGGCGGCGCTCCGCGGAGGGCTCGCGCCGGAGGACATCGGGCCGCTCGCGGGGCTCGGACGCAGGCCGAGCGGGGTGCTCAAGCTGGCGAGCCTCGAGCGCACGCGCAAACACGAAATTACTCAAGAAGATCAAGACCGTATGGCCAGGGTGCCGGCGGCTCCCTCGCGCCCCACGGGCACCGAGATCGCGTCTCTGCCAGGGAGCGCGACGGTGCGTTGGACGCCCCCCGATGCCCTCCCGCAGGCCGTCGAGGCCACCCTCGACGACGAGCCCGCGCCCGCTCCGCGCGTCACGCCTCCGCCTCCCACGGCGCTCTCTCCGGCGTCGCCCTCGGTGCCCCGTCCGCCCGCGTCCGCGCGCGTCGTGTCGGCGCAGCCGTCCGCCGACAGGCCGTCGAGCCCGCGTGATTCCCACCCGACCACCCCGCCCGAAGACGAGCCCCTGCCCGAGAAGCGTCACGGGCGCTCGTCGGTGGCCATGCTCGTGCTCGTGTGCTTCGTGCTCGGCGTGCTGCTCGCCGTCGGCGTCGCCTACAAGATGGGACGCCTCGGCCCCGATCACGCCCTCGAGGCCGAGGTCACGCGCGCCAACGCCGCGTTCTCGAGCCATAGGCTCTACGAGCCCCCGGGCGACAACGTGCGCGAAATCACGGCGCTCGCGCTGCAAAGGTGGCCCCACGAGGCGCGCCTCCTCGACCTCCGGAAGCAGGCCGCGGACGAGCTCGTGAGCCTCGCGCGGGTCGAGCGGAACGTGCCCGAGGCCCTGCGGATCGCCAAGATCGCCCTCGATCTCGATCCGACCGATCTCGCCGCCAAGCGCCTCGTCGAAGACCTGGAGGGCGACCTCGCCAAGCTCGTGCCCGAGGCCCCGCCCGTGATTCCGCTCACCACGAAGCCCGCGGGCCAAGGTGGCGCACCCGCGCCGTCGGCGTCGTCGGCCAAGGCCTCGGCGTGTGTGCTCGACATCTCGCCCGACAAACCGCGCGTCGGCCAGCAGGTCACGTTCGTCGCGCGGATCTCGCCTGGAAAAGCCAAGGTCGAGGCCGCGACGTTCACGGTCTCCGGGGCGACGCTCGCTTCGGCCACGATGCCCGCCGTCGGAGGGCAGGGGGGCGTGTTTCGCGGCGGGTTCGCGTTCCTCGAAGCGGGCACGTTCGACGTCACCTTCACGGCTACGGTCGACGGGGCGCCAGCACGCGCCGAGCGAAGGGTCGTCTCGCAGGCCGCCGGTGCCGCACCCACGGCGCCTCCCACCACGCCCCCCACGGCACCTCCCACGGCGCCCGCCCCGTCGGCCTCCGGTTCGCGATGGCTGTAGGTTGCAGGTTTTCACGGGGGGCCATCGGGCTCTCGGTCGCGCTCCTCGTCTCCGTCGTGGCACTCCGTGAGGCTCGGGCCGACACGAAACGCGGGCCCGAGCTGTCCGCGGCGCTCGAGGTCGCGAGCCTCGTGCTCCCCACGGCGGGCCTCCTCGACGCGAACAAGGCGGTCACGACGGGCGCCGACGTCGCGATGCCCGTAGGCTTCCATTTCCTCTATCGGCAGGGCCGGCTCGCCCTCGGGGTCACCGCGTCTCTCGCGCTCTTCGCGCTCACGAACTCGGCCTATTCGGGCACGCCCGAGCTCCCACGAACGCACGAGCGAGGCTATTTTCAGCTCGCCCCGGAGCTCCGTGTCTTCGTCCACGACAGCGGTCCGTTCGAGGTGTCCGTCGGAGGCAAGGCCGGGCTCGTCATGGTGGCCGATCGGTACGCGAACGTGTCGAGCCTTCGGGTGCCGTCGAACTACGGCGTCAAGACGGTCTCCGTGCGGTCCGAGGGGGTCGTCGCCATGGCTGCCGTCGGCGGCGCATGGCGCTTCGGTCGCATCTTCTCTCTCGGCCTCGATCTCCGCGCGGGCGCGCTCGCCGTACCGGTCGGCGCGGCGTGCCTCCCCGGCGGCGATTGCCCGACCATGAACGGCCTCTACCCGGCGTTCGAGCTCGGCGTCGCGTTCGCCGTCATCCGCGGCCTCTGAGCGCGTTTGGCGCGCACGATTTGCGACGCCGGGCCCTTCGACGTGCGCCGCCTTGCGCGCCTCATCCCGCGCGGCGCGAGCGCTTGCTCGCGGATCGACTCGGGCGATATCGTGCAAGGCTGGACGTTTCGAAGCTTTTGGAGGGTGACATGAACATCGTACGGATGGGTATCTTCGCGGCGGTCTCGGCGCTCACGCTCTCGGCCAACCTCGTCGCCTGCAGCTCCGACGACACGACCACCGCCGACGCCGGCCCCGCCGCGCAGCCCGGCACGGTCAACACGCAGAACGCGAAGGCGAGCTCCACGACCTACGTGGGCGGTGTGTCGCAGGCCGTCGACAAGAACGACGGGCAGTCCGCGCTCGGTCAGCTCATCGCCGGCGCGCAACAGGCGCAAGGCATCGTGACGCCCTCGGCCGGGGGAGGCACGGCGCCGCGCACCGCGAACGTGCGCCTCGCCGACGCGATCGGCCAGGTGTCTCAGGCCATCACCTCGTGCGACGACGCCTGCACGGGCACGACGTGCACCTTCAAGAGCTGCGGCTCGGACGAGGGCGGGAACAGCATCGTCATCGACGGCACCCTCTCGTGGACGGGCGGCAACCTGAAGTGCGTCGGCCTCACGTACGCGATCACCCAGATGGGCGGAACGAAGACCACGATCACGCTCGACTGCGACGTGACGGCGACGTCCTCGAGCCTGAAGGGCACCATCAAGAGCACGGGCGCGACCACCCTCAGCGCCGCGCAGGCCGGCGCCAACGCGGGCGAGCTGAAGTGGTCGAGCGACACCACCTTCAACGACGTGAAATACGCGAACGGCAAGCCCACGAGCGGGAGCGTCAAGGTCTCGGCCACCTACAGCGTGGCCGGCCAATCCTACAGCGGCTCGGCCGAGGTCACGTTCCCGTGACGATGGTGTAATAGCTCGTATTCGTTGAACAAAGTCGCCCCTGTCCGTTCGCGCGGTCAGGGGCGCGCCGCTTCACGGAGCTCGTGTGGCGTCGGCCGTGAACAGCGCGACGAGCACGGCGATTCGCTCGAGCGACAGGGCGAGGAAGGCGAGCAGCGCGACGCTCCTCAAGGTGGGCACGAGGCCTCGCGCCGCGGCGAACGGCGCGCGCACGAGCACGACCGACGACGCGGTCGACACGACGTGAGCCGCGAGGATCGGGCCAGCCACCACGAGGGCCACGGTCGCTCCGGCAGCGAGGGTGCTCACGGTGCGCGAGAGCACGTCGGTCGCGAGCGTCGTGCGCCCGACCGCGAGCGCGATCGCCTTCGGGCCCCCCGCGGCGAAGAAGAGCGCGCCCGAAAGCAGCGAGAGCAGCGTGGCGACGGGCGTGCTCGCGTCGCGAGAGACGGCGAGCTGAGCATCCACACGCGGGCCACCGAGGTCCTCGACGAGACCCCCGGCCATCGTCGCCGCCCACAGCGGGAGCGCCGCGGCGAGCGCGAGCGGGAGCCCCACGAGCACGTCGACGGCCCACGAGACGACGACGCCTCCGGGCTCGAGCACCGACAGCGACGCCGTGGGCGCCACGGCGAACGCGAGCACGAGCGCCATCGACGCGCGGACCTGGGGAGAGACGCCGCGTAGCCCGAACGCCGGCACCACGATCACCGTAGGCAAGATCCGGAAGAAGCCACGCGACAGCCCGAGGGCCGTTTCGCCCAGGGAAAACGCGCGCGCGACCTCTTCGAACAGGCCTTCCACCACGGTCGCGGATAGCACGCCCCCGCGGCGAGGTGCATAACGCGTTTCGCGTAGCGCGCGCTCGGCAACGGCTCCGGCCCTCCCGTGGTGTTGACGAGCGGCGCGCGTCTCTCCATGCTGCGCGCCATGGCGCTCGACCTCACCCTCGTTGGCAAGTCCTCGGAACCGGTCTCGTTCACGTACGCATGGAAGGACACGGTGCTCTACGCGCTCGGCGTCGGCGCCCGCAAAGACGAGCTCGACTACCTCTACGAGGGGCACGGGCCCAAGGTGCTCCCGAGCTTCGCGGTCGTCCCCATGTTCGACCCGATGTTCGAGCGCGTCGCCAAGACGGGCGGCGATCTCTCCATGGTGGTGCACGGCGGCCAGAGCGTGAAGCTCCACAAGCCCTTCGCGGCCTCGGGCACGGTGTCCACCGTCGCCACGGTCCGCGCCATGTACGACATGCGCAGGTTCGCGAACGTCCTCATCGACACGGTGACCCACTGCGAGAAGGGTGAGCTCCTCGCCGAGACCACGGCGAGCATCATCTTCCGCGGCGAGGGCAACTGGGGCGGTGATCCGCCGCCGAAGGAGCCCAAGGTGGCCGAGGTCCCGAAGGACCGCGAGCCCGACTTCGTGATCGAAGAGAAGACGAGCCCCGAGCAGGCCCTCCTCTACCGCCTCTCGGGCGACATCAACCCGCTCCACGCCGATCCGGTCTTCGCCGAGAAGGTGGGCTTCACCCAGGGCCCCATCCTCCACGGCCTCTGCACGTACGGGCACATGGTTCGTCACGTGGTCAAAGGTGCGTGCGGCGGAAAGGGCGAGAACGTGCTCGCGTTCGACGCTCAGTTCCGCAAGCCCGTGTGGCCCGGCGATACGATCGTCACCGCCGGCTACCGCGTCGACAAGGGGCTCTTCGCCCTCAAGGTCACGGTCAAGGAGCGCGACGAGTCCGTGCTCACGAACGCCTGGGCGCGCGTCGCCGAGTAACATGTAGAGCGCACGCGAATGGCGCGTGTGTCCTGCACGCGAATGGCGAGCCCCGCGGGGCGAATCGTCGCGGTGAACGCGTAGAATAGCGTGTATCCTCCCTGGAAATGACGAAGGCCCCGCGGGTGAACGCGAGGCCTTCGTCGTGTCGTTCGGGGTGAGCCTCAGCGTGTGCGTCGACGCGCGCGCCCGACGGCCACGAGCCCCACCGCGAGGCCCAAGGCCACGGCGCCGATCGAGCCCGACGCCACACCGGGGCCCGCGCTGCAGCCGCTCTCGGTCGCCGCGCCGTCCTCGGGTTGGGCGCTCGGGCTACCTCCGGGGTTGTTCGGCGTGCCGGGAGTGCCGGGAGTGCCGGGCGTCGTGCCGGTGGGCGTGGGCTTGGGGGTCGAGCCGCCGTCGGTCGTGGGGCCTGCGTCGCTCCCCGGGGTGGTGCCCGAGCACGGCGCGCCAGCCTTCACGCTCGTGTCGCTCAACGCGGTGTCGCCCGCGAGGGCCGTATCGGCGAGCAGCGCCTTCGCGTCGGCGTCGTTCTTGAGCACGGCCATGAAGTGAGCCGTCGCGTATTTCGCGTGCACGGTCTGACGGGCGGGGTTCGCCGCGGTGCCACATCCGACGACAGGCGTCCCGCAGAGCCCCCTCGCGGCGTTCTCACCGTCGCAGTGCGAGGCGCCAACCACGGTCGCGAGCGTGAGCGGACCGGTCGTCGCAGGGCCGAAGCCCTTCCACTCGGCGTTGACGTTGCACTGCCCCGGGTTCGCGAAGAGCACGAGAGTGGGGCTGCAGAGCGTCGCAAAGGCGGTTTTTCCGCGCCCGCCGTTGTCCACCGGGTCGAAGAGCACCACGGCCCCCGGCTTCACCTTGGCGGCGGCCAGCGTCGTCGCGAGCCCGCCGGCCGAGTGACCCTCGAAGCCGACGCGCGTCTTGTCGGCCTTGGGCACGGCGGTCGCGACGTCGTTCACGAGGGTGACGATCGTGTCGCCGTTCTTCACGTGGTCCGGCGAGAGCCCGCCCGGGAAATCGGGCACCGCGACCACGAACCCGTAGCTCGCGAAGTGCTCGGCCCACCCGAGCTGATTCGCCGACGACGCCGAGAACCCGTGGCTCGCGACGAGGATCGGGTACGGACCCGCGCCGTTCGGCACGACGAGCTTTCCGCCCGTGGCCGCGCCGGCCGGCAGGTTCGAGGTGGTCGTCGCTTCGGGGCCCTTGGCGCCGAAGTCGGTGGCCGCGAACGACGCCGAAGCGTGCGTGATCGCGGCGAGCGTGAGAGCCGTAGAGATGACCGTTCGGGGCGCCTTCATGGCCGACACGATAGAGGTCTCTCGCCGCCACGCAAGCCGAAGTGGCCCGTATTTTCTCGGAGGATCGGCCTGATCCTACGCGCGATCACGAGGATCGCACCGCTCCTCCAAAAGGGCGCTCCGGCCCCGGAAGCTCATCCTGAGGGGCCGCGGGTCGTGTGTTCTTCAATACCCGTGCGTCAGCGCGTTCACGCACGAAGCGATGCCCACGATGCTCAGCACGATCACGGCGATGGCGAGGCGGATCCAGAAGAGCGCGTTCCCGAACGAGGTCATCGCCGAGAAGAAGCCGTTCGGTCGCTGGTAGTGGACGTGCGGCTGCCCGTACGTCGCGCCGAAGGGCTGCACGTGAGCCTGAGGCGGTGGCTGAGGTCCGCCGTAGCCCTGAGGGGGGGCGCCGTAGGGAGCGGGCGGTTGGCCGTAGCCCTGAGGGGGCGCGCCGTAGGGAGCGGGCGGTTGGCCGTAGGCTTGGGGAGGCGCGCCGTACGGCTGGGCACCGAACCCGGGCGGCGCCGCGGCGGGCATGGGGGTGCCGCAATAGGCGCACGCGGTGGCCCCAGGGCTCTGAGAGGCCGCGCCGCACTTCGGGCACGCAGGACCGGACATCGACATGAAAAACCTCCCTTGGCTCCCTCGTCCTCGAGGATAGCGTTGGACGGAGCCACGTCGCCACCATTCGCGCGCATGCGTCACTCATTTGAGAGGTGTGAGTCGACCGCGGCTTTTGCACCCGAAAAACGGGTCGCGCCGAGCTCGGGCGCCCGGCCTCCCGCGGGCGCTCGCTTTTTGCTATGGAGCACGGCGTTTTCAGCGTCTCAGCACCCCTCAACGAACGAGAGCTCCCCATGGCCAAGCTGTCCAAGTCCATCGTCATCGTCGGCGCCAAGCGCACCGCGTTCGGCACCCTCTCGGGCACCCTCAAGGGCGTGTCCGCGAACGATCTCGCCGTGCACGCCGCCAAGGCCGCCCTCGCGCAGTCCGGCATCGCCGCCGCGGACATCGGCCACGTCATCATCGGCAACGTCATGCAGACGAGCGCCGACGCCATCTACTGCGCGCGCCACGTCGGCCTCAAGGCCGGTCTCCCCATCACGACGCCCGCGCTCACCGTGAACCGCCTCTGCGGCTCGGGCTTCCAGGCCATCATCAACGGCGCCGAGCAGATCCTCCTCGGCGAGACCGAGGCCGTGCTCGTCGGCGGCACCGAGAACATGACCCAGGCCCCGCACGTCCTCCGCGGCGCGCGTGACGGCTGGGCGTTCGGCAAGGCCCCGCAGGTGGGCGACTCCCTCTGGGACGGCCTCACCGACAGCTACTGCCAGACCCCGATGGCCATCACGGCCGAGAACCTCGCGCAGAAGCACGGCATCACGCGCGAGATGTGCGACGAGCTCGCCATGTCGAGCCAGAAGCGCTACGCCGCCGCCCACGAGAAGGGCCTCTTCAAGGACGAGATCGCCCCGCTCGAGATCGCCCAGAAGAAGGGCTCGGTCACCTTCGAGAAGGACGAGCACCCGCGCGCGAGCACGCCCGAGCAGTACGCGAAGCTCCCGCCCGTCTTCAAGAAGGACGGCGTCGTCACCGCCGCCAACGCCTCCGGCATCAACGACGGCGCGGCCTGCCTCGTCCTCACCACCGAAGAGTACGCCAAGGCGAAGGGCCTCACCCCGCTCGCGCGCCTCGTCTCGTGGGGCGTCGCCGGCGTCGAGCCGAACATCATGGGCATCGGCCCGGTCCCGGCGATCCGTCACGCCCTCGCGCGCGCCGAGCTCGCCCTCAAGGACATGGACCTCGTCGAGGTCAACGAGGCCTTCGCCGCGCAGTACCTCGCGTGCGAAAAAGAGCTCGGCCTCGACCGCGAGCGCACCAACGTCGACGGCGGCGCCATCGCCCTCGGTCACCCGCTCGGCGCCTCGGGCGCCCGCATCACCACGCACCTCACGTACGAGCTCCGCCGCCGCAACGCGAAGTACGCCGTGGGCTCCGCGTGCATCGGCGGAGGCCAGGGCCTCGCCGTCCTCATCGAGCGCATGTAATCTGCAACTACCTCGATCCCCTCGAGGTGCGTTCACGACCCACGTGGCCTGGCAGCCCGTTGATTTAGGGACCGAGGCCCGTCGTCGCCCGCGCCCGCGCCGCCGAGGCGCGCTCCGAGGAGCCCGCGGAGCCTAGTTTTCTAGGTGAGCAGGCACCGTAGGAGCGCAACGAAGGCGGGCGGGATGCGGCGGCGACGGGCCGACGGGAGTAGATCAACGGGCTGCTAGGGGGCCCCTCCGAGCGCGAGAGCGAGCAGGGGTGCCCCCACCGCCGGGTGCTCGGCCTAACGGCCTGCGCGCCCGGCACCTCCCCCAAACGCGCGGAAGCCGCGCGAGGGGGAGGTCCCACGTCACCCATAACCCCCCGTCACGACAAGGGAATCTCGGCACCCTTGGCGCCCTGCGCCCGCCGCGAGGCCAAAGCCCGCGCCGCGCACGCCGCCGCGATCGCCAAGGCCAGCGGCACGTCACCGAACCGCGTGTACGGCGTGGGAGCCGTGTCGAGCAGGGCCACCTCGACGTCGAGCGCCTTCGGCAGCGGCGCGTCGTAGCGCGAGCGCACGCGGCCCGTCGCGTCGACGAGCCCCGTAGGCCCGAGGTTCACGGCGCGCGCCAAATCACGCCGCGTCTCGATCGCGCGCAGCACCGCGAGGCGCAGGTGGAGCTCGCCCTCGGCGCTCCCGGCAAACCACGCGTCGTTCGTGAGGTTCACGAGCACGTTGGGCCGCGTCTGCATGGCTTCGCGCCCCGCTTCGGGCAGGTTGTCCTCGTAACAGACGAGCACCCCGGCCCGCACCTTGCTGGCCTCGAGCGCGACGCTCTCTTCTCCGGGCACGAGCCCCGTGCCCCGCGCGAAGGTCTTCTTCATCCACGGGAGCTCCTCCGCGAAGGGCACGTGCTCCCCGAACGCGAGCAGGTGCCGCTTGTCGTACGGCACGGAGAGCGTGCGATCGCCGCGCGCCACGAGGGCCGAGTTCGTCTGATCGGTCGAGGTCTTGGCCATGACGAGGCCCACGATCACCGGGCCGTGCACGTCGTGGGGGAGCACGTCGCGTCGCATGTACGAAGGCGGAAACGCCCGCGCCGAGTGCGGCAACGTGTACGGGTACGCGGCCTCGGGCCACACCACGAGATCCACCCCGCGGCTCTCGGCGGCTCGCGTGAGCGCGTGGAGCCGCCCCGCGATGATCTCGGCCGCGGCCGGGTCCCACCGCGTCTTCGCCTCCGTCCCCGGCTGCACGAGCGCGAGCGTGGCCTTCGGGGCGAGCTGTCGTGTGCGCTCGACCCGCGCCATGGCGAGGGCCCCGTACCCGAGCAGCGTCGCGCCCACGAGACCCGCGAGCCCAAGCGTGACGAGCCTCCGTCTCGCGATCTTCGTCGTCACGCCCTCGGCCACGAGCGCGCACCCCGCGGCGACGAGGAAGCTCACCCCCCGCTCTCCCACGAGCTCCGCGGCCTGCACGACCACGGGCCACGGCGAGAGGCCTCCCGCCGGCGTCCACGGGAAGAGGGCGGGCACGAAGAAGCCCACGAACGTGCCCGCTGGGAACGCCAAAAACCAAGGAATACCAAGGAGATGCAGGCGCTTCGCGAGCCCGGCCCCGATGCCCCACGCGAGCCCCTGCGCGAGCGACAGGAGCACCCACGCGAGCAGCGCCACGGCGTAGGGGAGCGGCGTGAACCGCACGATCACCTCGGGCACGAAGCGCAGCGCGACGAGGTTCGCGCCCGCCCCGAACGCGAGCCCGAACAGGGCCCCCTCACGCCACGATCGTGCCCTCGCCGCGACGAGCGCGAGGCCCACGAGGCCCACGAGCACGCTCCCCGTGAGGTTCGTCGGGGGAGCGGTGAGCGCGAAGATCGCCCCACAAACGAGCGCGAGCGCCGATCCGACCGTGCGGGGATGGCGCTCGAGGGGGCTCATGCAGGCAAGATACCCGGAACCTTGCCCGGGTATTCCGCCGTCAGAAGTAGAAGGTGATGCCGCCGTTCACGAGCGCGCCACCGGAGGTGTTCGTGGTGCGGCCCGACGCGTCCATGAACTCGGGGCCGCCGTTTTTGTCCATGCGGGAGCGGACGAAGCCGCGCACGTCGAAGTTGAGGGCCACGACGCGCGAGAGGCGGATCTCGATACCGATGCCACCCTGGCCGCCGAAGTACGTGTATTTGCGGTCGAAGCTCGCGTAGGTCGGGTAGTACGAGTCCTCGGCCGATACCCGCGCGCTCGAGATGCCGATGCCGCCGAGCAGGTAGAACTGGGCGCGGCTCTTCGGGTTCAAGAAGAGGATGCCGTTCGCCGTGCCCATGGTCTCCACGCGGCGGTAGCCGTTGTAGTCGGTGCCGCCGGCGACGTCGATGTTGGCCTCGAGCGCGAACGCGGGCACCGGACGGAAGCGGAGGCCGAGGCCGATGAGCCCCATCCCCGCGTCGCCCGATCGCCCCGAGCCGAGCGCGATGCCGGCGAGGTGGAGGTTCAGACCCCACTCACGGTGCGGGGTGATGCGACCCGGCGGGCGCGGCGTGTACTGATAGACCGTGGGGGCCTCGCGGGGCGAGACCACGACCACGGGGGGAGGGGGCTGGTACACGACGACGGGCGGGGGGGGCGCAGGGGCCGCCGCGGGCGTGGTGGTCGTCGTGGTGGTGGTCGTCGTGGTCGACCCCGCGGCCGGAGCTGCGGGTGCGGCGGGCGCCGTCGCGGGCGGGGCATCGGCGCAGAACCAGCTCCCAGGGGGACAGTTGGCGTCCTGCGCGTGCGCGAGGCTCGGCACCGCGGAGAGCGCGCCGAACGCGAGGACCGAGGCGACCAAACGAGAGCGAGTAGACGGGACGTTCATGGGCGGGCGCTCCTGCCGACGGGCGGCTCCTCGTACCGAGAAGAACCTACCTGACGGAACGGTAGGGTCCTAGCAACACGAGTGCCACGCGCTCGAAGAGGATTGTGGCCGATTTTCCATCGTTCGTCCCCTGGCGCTGTTGACCGCGGTTCACAAGGCGACGACAACGGGTGTCGCCGAGCGTCGGGCCCCGTGCAGACTTGCCCCAGGCCCCGAAAGTCGGGCAAAAGGGGCCACGGTCCCGTCCGCCCGACCCCATTTTCGCGAAAGAGCTGCGCAAACGTGCATCCCCCCGAGCCCATCGTTCGCCTGAAGCCCGGTCACGTCCAGCCGGTGTGGACGGGCCACCCATGGGTCTTCGCCCAGGCCATCGACGACGTCCGTGGCGGCGCCACCCCGGGCGACGTGGTCCGCGTCGAAGACCCTCGCGGAGGGTTCTTGGGCCGTGGCTTCTACTCGCCGAAGAGCGCCATCGCCGTGCGTGTCGTCACGCGCGAGGCCGAGCTCCCCATCGACGCGGCCTTCTTCCGCACGCGCATCCACGCGGCGCTCACCCGCAGGCTCTCGCTCGGCCTCGGGGACGAGGCGACCGACGGGTACCGGCTCGTCCACTCCGAGGGCGACGGGCTCCCCGGCCTCATCGTCGATCGCTTCCGTGACGTGCTCGTCGTGCAGCTCCTCACGATCGGCATGAAGCTCCGCGAGGCGATGGTGCTCGAGGCCCTCTCCGACGTGATCGAGCCCAAGGCCATCGTCGATCGCACCCCCGAGCACTCGGCGAAGGCCGAGGGGTTCGCGCGCGGCGAGGGCGTGGTGCGCGGCACGTTCGACGGCGAGCTCCGCTTCCGTGAGCGAGGGTTCGACTTCCGCCTCCCGAAGGAGCTCGGCCAGAAGACGGGCTACTACTTCGATCAGCGAGGCCTCCGCGCCCGCGTCGAGCAGCTCGCGCGGGGCAAGCGCGTCCTCGATGCGTACAGCTACGTCGGCGCGTTCGGGCTCGCGGCGGCGCGCGGTGGCGCTAGGGACGTCGTGTGCGTCGACGACAGCGCGATCGCCGTCGAGGTCGGCGCTACGCTCGCCCGAGAAAACAAGCTCCCCGACGTGATGGCCTTCGCCAAACACGACGCCCGCGCCGCCCTCCGCGAGGCCCACTCCTCGTACGACCTCGTGGTGTGCGATCCGCCTCGTCTGGCGCCCTCGAAGGCGTCCCGCGATCAGGCTCAGAAGGCCTACGCGGAGCTCGCGAAGCTCGCGACGAGCGCGGTGAAACCCGGTGGCCTGCTCGTGTTCTGCTCGTGCTCGGCCGCGGTCGACATGAACGCGCTCACCCGCGCCCTCGCGGTCGGGGCCCAGCGCTCCAACACCACGGCCGTCGTGCTCGAGCGCCACTTCCAGGGCTTCGATCACCCCGTCGGCGCGGCCTTCCCCGAGGGGCTCTACTTGAAGGCGCTCGTCGCCGAGGTGCTGCACCGATGATCCCGCTCGCGAAGCTTACGCGCGAGGAGGCCTCGCGCATCGACGGGCTCCTCTTCGATCTCGACGACACGCTGCTCTCGCACGGCCGCCTCGAGGAGGCCGCCTACGCGAGCCTCTTCGCCATGAAACGCGCGGGCCTCCGCTTGGTCGCGGTCACCGGGCGGCCTTCGGGCTGGGGCGAGGTGCTCGCGCGCCAGTGGCCGGTCGACGGGGTGGTCACGGAGAACGGCGGCATATCCGTCTTTCGTGAGGGAAATCATGTGGTTAGGGTCGACGTTTGTTCGCCCGAAGAGCGTCGATCGCGCCGCGTGCGGCTCGGGCGCATCGTCGAATCCGTGCGCTCGGTCGTCCCCGAGGTGCGCCTCTCGGACGACGTCGACGCGCGTGTCTCCGACGTCACGTGGGACGTGGGCGAGCGCGTGAAGCTGCCCGAAGACAGGGTGGCCCTCCTCGTCGACGAGATCCGCGCGAACGGCGCCCGCACCACGCGCTCGAGCGTCCACGTGCACGCCTCGTTCGACCCTCACGACAAGGCGAGCGGCGTCGTGGCGTTCCTCGCGCACAGGTTCGGGGAAGACGCCGGGCGCGCGCTCTCGCGGTACGCCTACGTGGGCGACAGCGGCAACGACGCCCCTTGTTTTTCGGCGTTTCGTGTCACCGTCGGGGTGGCGAACGTGCGCACGGCCCTCGGTCGGCTTCCTGTCCCCCCGAGGTTCGTCACGAGCGGCGAGCGGGGCACGGGGTTCTGCGAGCTCGCGCACACGCTCGTGGCAAGCCGCGGCTGAGCGCCTTCCTCGCGCGCAGCGCCAGCCGACGGGACCGATTCTCGGGCGAGGCGCGCGACGGGCGGCTACGGACCGTTCGCCTTGAAGAGCAGGTCGAGCTCGGTCGCGGTCAAGGCGCGTCGGTAGATTCGAACGTCCTCGAGCGCGCCGTCGACCGTGCAGCAATCGGCGCGCGCGCCGATGTAGGCGGGGCGGGTGCTGTTGCGTTGCGCGGCCGGGATCCCCACCGTGGTCGAGGCGACCACCTTGCCGTCGACGTAGAGCCGGACGGCGATCCCCGGATCGAACACGGCCGCGACGTGCTTCCATTGCCCCAAGGGGAACGTGCGCAGGCTCGTGAAGACGTAGTCGTTCGGCCCCGAAGCGACGCGAAAGTCGAGCGAGCCGTCGACGTCGACGAACAGATCCCAACCGCGGTCGCCGTCGCTCGCGCTCTTCGCGAAGATGCGGCCGTACGAGGCCACGGTCCTCACGTTGATCCACGCCGACAGCGTCATGCCACCTTCGAGCTTGAGCGCGGCCGGATCGCCGAGATCGATGCGGGCTCCCGTGTCGCCTCCGACGAACGACAGAGCCTTGCGGCCCTTCCGACCTTCGACCCACGTCCCCCCGTAGAGGGTGCCCACGAGCGCGCTCGAGGTGCAGTCGGAGATGCGTGTCCCGCTGCCCTCGTCGAGGCGCCATCGTCCGACGAGATCCTGCTCGTCGCAACGGGGCGTCGAGGTGTCCGCGCCAGCCTCGGGCGCCGAGGCCTCCACGCTCGGGGAGGTCGCGTTGTCCGGCACGGACGCCTCGCGCAACTCCTCGCCCGCGTCTCCGCCGGTGGTGACCGTGGAGAACTCCGTGCATGCCGCCGCGAGGGCCACGAGCCCTCCGACCACGAGTGGCGCGGAGTGAGGTCTCACCGAGAGAGACGGTAGCATTCGGGATCGAAGGAGGCACGCGCGTTCGCCCTGACGCTGCGGGCCTCACGGAGAGGCGATGAAGGTCGACGAGAGCACCTTCGAGGGCCCGCCGTTCTTGATGCAGTCGATCTTCTTTTGGGTCGGCCTGAGGCCGCAATCGCAGGCGAATCCGCTCACCGTGCAACCGCACGCCGTGCAGACGTTGGTCGTCGTCCAGATCGTGTCGTCTCTCGAGATCGACAGCTCGGGGCCCGTCGCAAGCTCTACCTCGTAGGGCGCGTCTCCGTCGTCGGGTGCGCCCGCACACCCCGCGACGAGCCCGCTGAGGGTGATGGCTCCTGCGAGCGCCCACACGACCTGACCGAACGACCGAATGTTCATGACCGAGCCTCCTTGTTGGACTTGCGTGGCTCCTTCGCCATCGCACGAGGAGGTACGCCGCGCGCGCCGCCGATCTGACGAAGAATCGTCGACCTTCGCCTCGAAGCGCAGATGAGCGAACATGGTGTCGAGGCGGGGACTACGTCGGCGGTCGATTTCGTCGCGGCTCGTCGTACGCTCTACGAATGCGCCTATCTCTTATTTCACTTCTTCAGTCGATCGCGTTGGCCTCCGCTACGGCAACGGCCATGGCCGCGTGCGGTGGCACCACGAGCCCAGGTGAAACGGACGTCGACGAGGACGGCATCCCGCCGCTCGCCGAGTCACTGTGCGAGAACGGCCAGGTCGTCGACGAGTACCGTGGGCACACTCTCTCGGACAAGGCCGAGGGGCTCGAGATCCGCCTCGCCTCGCAGACGAGCGAGGACGCGGGAGCGTCGTTCACGGTCCTCGGGACGTCGGGTGAGCTGTGCAAGAGCGCGGCCGACAAACCTGCGTGTCTCGCCGCGGTGAAGGCCGCGAGCGCGACCGGTGGGTGGAACCCCTACACCGACGACGTCGGGCCTTCGCGGATCGGTCGCGCGTACGCCGTGTCCACGAAAGGCTCGACCGTGACGGTGCACGAGTCCTTGGCCGCGCTGCTCGACGTCATCCGGCCCATCGACACACGCTCCGAAGCCGTACTCGTCGCGAAGCAAAACAAACACGGGATCGGCTGCACGAAACCGAACGCTCGCCCTCTGCCCGAGGGGGGCTACGAGCTCATCACCCAGACCGGCGGCGCGTGCTCCGATCTCGTCGAGCACCTCGTGCGGGTCGGCGCCGACGGCAGCTTCACGATCGTGAAGAGCGTGATCGTGCGCGAGTACCCGAAAGACCAGCCGTGCGCCGTGGGGCGAAGGCCCGAGGGGCTCGTGTCGTGCGCCGAAGGGGGCGCGCGCTGGTCGGCGTCGCTCGGGGCGCTCTTTTCCGAGATCGCGCACCTCGAGGCTGCGAGCGTCCATACGTTCGCCGACCTGCGTGAGCGTCTCTCGGCGCTCGGTGCGCCCGCCGAGCTGCTCGAGCGGCTCGCGCGCGCCGAGGCGGACGAGGTCCGCCACACGGAGGCCATGTCCCGCTTGGCCACACGCTTCGGTGGCGCCGTGAGGGCGCCCGTGATCACGCCCGTGGGGGAGCGATCGCTCTTCGAGCTCGCCGTCGAGAACATGCGAGAGGGGTGTGTCCGTGAGACCTACGGCGCGCTCCTCGCGAGCTACCAGGCCTTGTGCGCGCGCGATCCCGAGGTGCGCGAGGTGATGCGTGCCGTAGCCCTCGACGAGGCGGCGCACGCGGAGCTCTCGTGGGATTTGGCTTCGTTCTATCGCGCTCGCCTCGGCGACGCGGAGAACGCGGCGCTCGAAGCGGTCAAGCGTGAGGCGATCGACGAGCTTGCGATCGCGGTGCGCGAGGCGCCCTCTCCGGACGTCGTCCTCGAGGCCGGGATGCCCGACGCCAACGTGGCCGCGCATCTCCTGGCCGAGCTCGACGCTCGCTGGCTCCGCGCCGCGTAGCGCTTCGGTCGGAAGTGGGGGTGGCATTCTCGGCCCCTTCGCACGCGCCAGGCTCGGCGAGCGGAGGGGCCACGCCGTCCTATCGGCGGGGCGGCGGGTGGATCGGGTGCTTGAGCGAGAGCTTCATGGTCAGGCCTCCTTCGGGTCGGTCGCGCGTCGTCCGCCACCACGCCGCCGGCCCTCGGGGCGAGGGAAGTCGCGGCGGTCCTCTCCCGTGCGACGGTCGTCACGCTTGCGGCGTTCGGGGGTCGTCTTCGGGGGAGACGGGGTGGCGTTCTTGGGCATGCCTCGAGGAGAAACAGGGTCGCGAGAGAAGGCCAAATTTTTCGCGCCGATTCTGTCGGAGGGCCGGGCGCGGGGAAGATCCGACCGACGTTGGCGGCAAGTGTATGATTTTAAAGGAAACATGCCCTTTTCGTGCCTCATTTCTGAGGCGTGACTTCCCGCCATGGACGAGCCCGCTCCCGCAAGAGCGGCAGGCGTTCGCGCCAAGTACGCGGAATCTCGAGCGGCCTCGCGGAAAGATCCGACCGACGTTGGCCGCAAGGCTATGATTTTAAAGGAGACACGCCATTTTCCCGCCTCATCGACGAGGCGTGAATTTCCACCCCGGCTCAGCTCGGCCAGCTCCGCGCGGAGCTCCACCCTCTCGCCGTTCCGCGTGGGGCGACCGTCCGGGCTTCGGGCCCGACGCGCCCGCGCCTCGTGAAGTTGACGGGCGGAGACGGGCCACGTACGCACGAAGGTCATGCGCTCGTCGTCGCGGCTCCTCGTTCTCGGCGTCACCCTCGCGCTCGGTGGAGGCGCCATCGCGGCGTGCGACGGCGGCTCGGCACCCTCTCCCGCGTCTCCAGCGGTCGCCGCCCCGTCGCCACCACCACCCGCGGGAGACGCGAGCTCCGACGCCCAAGCCTCCGACGCCCAAGCCCCCGACGCCCAAGCCCCCGACGCCCAAGCCCCCGACGCCCAAGCCCCCGACGCCGAGCCCCCCCAAGACCTCGACGGCGCTTCGCCGGACGGGGAGACCTAGCCCCCGATCGATCGGGCTCCTCGGAACATAACGACTCGCAGCCCCGAGGCTTTTAGCCCTTCACGCCGCCGGCGGTGAGCCCCCCGACGAGCTGCCGCTGGGCGAGGTAGAAGAGCGCCATCACGGGGATGCTGACGAGCATCGCGCCGGCCGCGAACGGGCCCCAGGCGGCGTCGTGCTCGCCCACGAACCGCTGGAGCACCACGGGCAGCGTGAAGGCCGTCTCGCGCGAGAGCAGCGTCGCCGCCAAGATGAACTCGTTCCACGCGCTCATGAACGCGAAGAGCGCCGTGACCGCGATGGCCGGCCGCGCCGCCGGGAGCACCACCATGAGGAACGCCTGCGTGCGAGTCGCCCCGTCGACCATGGCGGCCTCTTCGAGCTCGACGGGGATCGTTTCGAACGAGCCGCGGAGCTGGAAAATCGCGAACGGCACCGAGGTGGTCGCGTACACGAGCACGAGGCCCGCGCGCGAGTCGAGGAGGTGCAGCGCCTCGAGCAGGAGGTAGAGCGGCACGGCGCTCGCGACGGTGGGGAACATCTGCGTCGCGAGCAAGGTGCCCATGCCGGCCTTCTTGCCGACGAACTCGAACCGCGCGAGCGCGTAGGCCGCCGGCGTCGCGATGGCCACGGCGACGATCGCGGTCGCGAGCGACACGACGAGGCTATTTCCGAGCTGCGCGAAGAAGAGCCCCGACCCGCCGCCGGTCACGATGCGGAAGTTCTCGAGCGACGGATCACGCGGGAAGGGGAGCGCGCCCGTGGTCGACGAGAGACCCCCTGCCGAGAACGCCAGCGTGACCACCCACAAGATGGGATAGATCGCGAAGCCCACCGCGGTGAGCAGCACCGTGTGCACGAGGATCGACTCGAGGAGCGAAGGCTTTTTGTCCATCAGGCGCGCCCCTTGTCTTCTTTCGGCGCGGTGAGCCGCTGCATCGTGCGCGACATGAGCAAGAGGAGCCCGAAGATGAGCACGGCGTAGGCCGCGGCGTAGCCGTACTGCGCGTTCCGCGTGAAGGCCCAGCGGTACGCCTCGGAGACGAGGATGTCGGTCTGCCCGTCGGGCTCGCCGCCCGAGACGAGGAACACGACGTTGAACATGTTGAAGGTCCACACGCTGCCGAGCACGACCGAGGGCAAGAGCGCGGGCGCGACGAGCGGCATCACCACGAGGCGGAAGCGCTGCCAGCGGGTCGCGCCGTCGACCTCGGCGGCCTCGAGCACGTCCTTCGGGACGGCCGTGAGCGCGCCCACCGTGACGACCATCATGAACGGGAACCCGAGCCACACGTTCGTGGCCACGTTCGCGGCGAACGCCGTGGAGAACTTCGAGAACCACGAGATCGGCTCGGCCCCGAAGAGCCCCAAGAGCGCGTTCACGGCCCCGTATTGCCTATGAAACATGCCCTTCCACGCGAGCGCCGTCACGTACGAGGGCACGGCCCACGGCAAGATGAGCAGCACGCGGTAGACGGCCTTCAGCTTGAGCAGCGGCCGCGACAAGATGACCCCGAGCACGAGCCCGATGCCCACGTGGAACGTCACGTTGACGAGCGTCCAGAGCACCGTCACGAGCAGCGTGAGCCAGAACGACCCGTGCCCGAGGAGCGGGCCGCCGCGCGCGGTGAGGATCTGCACGTAGTTCGAGAGGCCCACGTACTGCGGCTCGTTGCGTGTGCCCGCGAAGAACGACGTGAGCGTGCCGGCCACGAGCGGCAACACGACGAGCACGAAGACCACGACGGCCGCGTGCGTGACGTATTTGTACGCGGGCACCGAAGCGCGGAATCGGCTGGAAAAACCGGGCTCCCGCGCGTTCTTGACGGCCACCATGGCGAGCCCCACGAGCACGAGCGACACGGCCACGAAGAGGGGCGTGGGCGACGGGCTCGGCGGTGGGGGCTTCATCGCGTCGAGGAAGCGGGCGCGCGCCTCGTCGAGGGCGACCTTGGGCGTCGCGTCGCCGCGCACGGCCTTCTTGATGGCCTGCTCGAGCGGCACCCACGCGGCGCGCATCGCGGGCGTGGTCGGCATGGGGATGCCCGTCTCGGCGGCGGCGTGGAAGGCCGAGAGATCCCTGTCTTTCGCGACCTCCGGATCGTTCCACACGGCCTTCGTGGCGACGACCTGCTTGCCCACGAGGGCGCGCGTCCGTGCCGAGGGGAGGCTCCCGAGGTACCGCGCGAGGGCGACGGCGTTGGGGTTCTTGGCGCCGTCGGGCGAGAGCAGCGCCACGTCGACCGTGAGGAACGCGCGGAGCCGTGCGTCGCCTTGGTCGCGCAGCTTGGGCAGCGGGAAGACCTTGTAACTCTTGCTCTTTTTGGCGTCCGCCAAGAACCACGGGCCGCTGATGACGGCCTTGGTCTTGCCGCTCGCGAAGAGCTCGGTGACGAGCGCGCCGTTGGGCTCGTCGGGCAGGGCCTTCTGCTTCTTGAGCTCGAGGAGGAACGCGATCGACGCCTCTCCCTCGGGGCTCGCGGCGGCGAAGGTGCCGTCGGGGTCGACCATGCGGCCGCCGAACGCGTGGAGGAGCGGTGCGTGGAAGTAGGCGCTCTCGGCCTCGTACGCGAGGGGGAAGCTGCCGTCAGGGAGGCCGTCACGTTTGGCGAGGGCCTCGAGCGACGTGGGCTCGTTCGGCACGAGCGCGTCGTTCACGAAGAGCGCGAGCGACTTCTGCGCGAGCGGCACGCCGTACGTGGTGCCGTCGAGCGTGGCCGCAGCGAGCGCGGCGTCGTCGAAGAGGGCACGATCCTCGGGAGGGAGGGCAGCCCCCGCGGGCGCGACGAGATCGTTCTTTTTGTAGGACCCGAGGCGCTCGTGGGCGTCGACGAACACGTCGGGCCCGTGCGCGTGCGGGATGGCCGACTCGAGCTTGGTCGCGTACGCGTCGAAGGGCAGGGCGAGCACCTCGACCGAGACGCCGCGCTCCTTCTCGAACGCCGAGAGCACGGTCTTGAGCGCCGTCTCTTCTTCGCCGCGGTACGCGTGCCAGAGGACGAGGCGTGGCTTGTCGGCGCCTCCGCACCCCGGCAAAACGAACGCGAGCGCGAGCGCGAGGAACACGAAGGCCACGCGCACGAGCGCGGCGATGGGCCCCCCCAGGCGCTCGCGTCGTCGGCTCACAGGGCGAGCTCGGTTTTGTGGTCGAAGAGGTGCACGTGCTCGGGCAGGGCGCGCACCGGAATGACGTCGCCCACGCGGGCCTTGCGGGCGTGCTCGGGCTCGAGCCGCGCGATGACCCGCGGGCCCGACGAGGTGAGCCACCCGTACGCGTAGGCCTCGAACCCGAGGGCCTCGACGAGCTCGACGTGGAGCTCTCCGGAGGCCTCCTTCGTGTCGCCTGCGACCACGAGATCGTGGGGCCGCACGCCGATCCTCACGGCGCGCCCGGCCGCGGGGGCCACCTTGCGCGCGCGGCCGTCACGCACGGCGATGCCCTGGCCCGTGGCCCAGATCTCTCCGCCGCGCTCCTCGATCTTGCCCTCGAAGAGGTTCATGGGCGGCGAGCCGAGGAACTTCGCCACGAAGACGCTCTTCGGGCTCTCGTACACCTCGAGGGGGGGGCCGCTTTGCTCGACGAGCCCGCCGTTCAAGACCCAGAGCGTGTCGGCCAAGGTCATGGCCTCGACCTGATCGTGTGTAACATACAACGACGTGGCGCCGAGCTTGTCGTGGAGCTTGCGGATGTCGACGCGCACCTCGGCGCGCAGCGCGGTGTCGAGGTTCGAGAGCGGCTCGTCGAAGAGGTAGAGGTTCGCGCGGCGCACGATCGCGCGGCCCATGGCGACGCGCTGGCGCTGCCCACCCGAGAGCGCTTTCGGGAGGCGATCGAGGAGCTTGTCGAGGCCGAGCATGGCCGA
Source organism: Myxococcales bacterium (assembly GCA_016712525.1). Classification (NCBI taxonomy): domain Bacteria; kingdom Pseudomonadati; phylum Myxococcota; class Myxococcia; order Myxococcales; species Myxococcales bacterium. The sequence goes on along the minus strand of JADJQX010000008.1, from coordinate 1,237,493 downwards.
CGCCTCGCGGATGCGCGACTCGACCTCGGCCTCGGGGGTGTTCCTTAGCTTGAGGCCGAAGGCGAGGTTGTCGCGCACGGTGAGGTGCGGGTAGAGCGCGTAGCTCTGGAACACCATCGCGATGTCGCGATCGCGCGGGGGGAGCTTCGTCACGTCCTTGCCCTTGATGAAGAGGCTGCCCTCGTCGGCCTCCTCGAGGCCCGCGACGAGGCGGAGCAACGTGGACTTGCCGCACCCCGAGGGCCCGACGAGCACGGCGAAGCCACCTTCGGGGATCGACACGTCGACCCCTTTCAAGATGGCGTTGCCCGCGAACGCCTTCTTGATGCCACGCGCCTCGCAGCGGACGGGTTTGTCGGCGGGCAAAGGCAGCGGGGTCTCCATGGAAGACGCGAGACTACCCTTGGTCGCGCGCGTGGTCTCGACCTGCTCCATCTCACTCCACTCGGTCAGGAACGTTTTTTCCGCCTCGCCCCCGAGCGTCGGTCCGCGAGTGGGCTTGGGCGTAACGCATTTTGTAGTGACGTTCGAGAAACTTTCGATGGAATTTTCTGACGCAGCATGACGCGTTGTGTTGTGCGAGGGGCGCGGTCGAAAGAGCGCGGAAATGAGACCTTCGCGGCCTTTGACTCGGGGCGGCTTCGGTGTCAGTCACTCGCCCGTGAGATACGTCGCCGCCTCCCTCGTCGCGCTCTTTGTCGGTGTGTCTGCCTCGGCGTGCGGCGATAGCCCCACGTCGCCCGAGTCCGACGCCGGAACGGCCCCCACGGTCATCCCCCCGGTCACCTCGCCCGACGCCACCTCGCCCGACGCCGCGCAGCCCCCGTCCGACGGCGGCCCCGGCCCCGACGGCGCGGCCCCCGAGGACTGCACCCGCGAGACGCGCGCGCGCACGGCGCCCACGTCCCTCTACGACGCCTTCGTGACCGACATCGCCGCCATCTCGGCCGAGCCCGCACGCAAGGCCAAGGCCGCCGCGTTCCTCGCCGACGTCGCGGCCAAAGGGGGCGGTCCGCTCGAAGATCCCGCGAGTGACCGCGTCGTGTTCCTCGCGTCCGGCGAGCCTCCGGCGGGAACGTGGTCCGTCGTCGGGAGCTTCGTCGGGTGGGACAAGGCCCGCGCGCAGGCCATGACCCGCGTCGTCGGCACCGACCTCTTCGTGCTCGACCTTCGCATCCCGCGCGGCACCGCGCACACGTACAAGCTGCTCTCGGGCACGTCGGACACGGGCTTTCGCGAGGATCTGACCGCGCGCAACGTGGTGTGGGACGGCATCAACAAACAGACCGTCGGCGAGATGAACGGCATCGTGCACGCCGACGCGATCCCGAAGGACAAACCTCGCATGGTGGCCTTCCGCGCCGTGCCCTCGCCCACCATGGGCAACGCGCGCGACGTGTTCGTGTGGCTGCCCCCCGCGTACGACGGCGCCACGTGCAAGAAGCTCCCGATCGTGGTCTTCCACGACGGCAACGAGTCCCTCACGCGGGGCGATTTCGTGAGCCCCGCCGAGGCGCTCTACCGCCAAAAACCCGAGCTCTCGTCGATCCTCGCGTTCGTCGCGCTCCCGAACCAGAACGTGCGCATGAGCGAGTACACGTTCGCGACGGGCGGCGCGCGCGGGAGCGAGTACGCAAAGACCATCACCGACGAGCTCTTGCCGCGCCTCACCAAGGATTTTCGCGTGTGCGGGAGCTCCAAGGCGCGCGGCGTGTCGGGCGCGTCGCTTGGCGGGCTCATCTCCACCTACATCGCGTTCGAGAAGCCCGGCGTGTTCGGCTGGGTCGGCGCGCAGAGCGCCTCGTACTTCTGGGCCGACAACGCCATGATCACGCGCGCGGGCCAAGATCCGAAGACGCCGGCGCGCTTCTACCTCGACTCGGGCTGCCCCGACGACAACTGCGTCGTCACGGATCAGATGGAGACCACGCTCAAGTCGAAGGGGTACGACGTGACGCGCGTGAAGGAGGCGAACGCCCCTCACGATTGGCTCTACTGGAACGGGCGCATGGCCGGCATGCTCACGCACTTCCGCCAAGGCGAGACCACCTGCGACTGACACGCGCAACGGGCGAAAAGTCGGCAAAAATAGGAGGAAGGCCGGGCGTCTCGAGGGGAGGTGACGACCGGCATTCCGGAAGACCTCGCGCCCTTGGAGGGAAGCGCGAGGCCTTCAAGCTTGGTGTGGCTCAGGCGAAGCGCACGTGGGCGACGAGCGGCGCGAGTGGGCGTTTGAAGGCTCGCGCGAGCACCGACTCGACGCACGGCGGGTTCGCGGCGGCCGTGCTCGTGAAGCGTGCGCGTGGGAAGGCGATGGGCGGCGTGCCCTCTGCGGTGAGCACGAGGCACCCTCGCTCCGTCGAGAACAGCCCTCGTGCGTCGTCGAGCGGGAAGACCCACTCCGCACCCACGGGCGCGTGCAGCGAGAGCGCCGTCACGAAGCGCTCGATCGCGGGCGCGCTGGCTCGAACGAACGGCGCCCCCGAGACGACGAGCACCGGCAGGCCGCGGAGCTCTCGGAGGTGCCTCACGAACCCGAGGCAGGTCGGCGCGCAGCCCTCCGTGAGCACGAGCCGCTCGCTCTTCGGGAAGAGGTCGCGTTTCAACGCGCACGTCGCCGCGGCGTCGATCTCGATCGTGTGCACGAGGCCGTCGTCGGTGCGGAAAAAGCGCGTGCTGAGGCCCCCGTAGAGGGAGATCACGAGGCCGCCCGGGCTTCGCGCGATGAACCCTCGCACCACCGCGTCGAGGGCGAGCTCGCGTGTGGCCGTGGCCCTCAGCGTGGGCGACCATGTCACCGACTCGGGCACCTCGAGCCCTCGCACCACACGCTCCGCGATCGGATCGGCCAGCGCGAGATCGGGGAAACGGCACCTCGCACACGCCGACGCCACGAGCGGCTCGACCACCTCACGCTCCACGGTGATGTCCTCGGTCTCCATCGTTCGATCTCCTCGGCGAAGGGCTCGCGAAGGCCGCATGGCCCGCGCTTTCGTCTCCTCTTTGGGTAGCTCCGTTTTATGAAAATGAAAATCGTTTTCAATAACGGTGCGCAAAAAGACGGGAAAAGGAGCGGAGAGGGATGGCGATCCGAGCTCCGCTTCTTCGCCTCGAGCGAGAGCGCGCGCCGCTCAGCGGACTTCGGTCGGCGTGGTGCGGTAGAGCGGGAGGCCCGTGCCGAGCTGGCTCCACGCGTTGTCGCCCCAGCAGAAGATCGTGCCGGTGCGCTTGCGGGCGCAGGTGTGATCGGCGGCGGCGGTCGCGTGGTCCCAGTCGGTCGCGGTGCCGACGCGCGTGGGCACGGTGAGCGTCGCCGGCGCGTCTTGCCCGAGCTGCCCCGTGCCGTTGTCGCCCCAGCAGAAGAGCGCGCCGCCCGTGGTCGTGGCGCACGTCGAGCGCTGCGAGGCCGTGACCGTCGCCCAGTCGGTCGCGGTGCCGACGCGTGTGGGCACGTTCTTCGACGTGGACGTGCCGTCACCGAGCTCGCCCGTATTGCCCTGTCCCCAGCAGTAGAGCGCGCCACCCGTGGTGATCGCGCAGGCGTGGAAATACCCGGCCCGCACGTCGGCCCAGTCGGTGCGTGTGCCGACGCGTGTGGGCGCCGAGCGGGCGTCGTTCGTCCCGTCGCCGACCGAGCCGCTCTGGTTGTCGCCCCAGCAGTAGAGGCTCCCGTCGGTGCGTGTGGCGCACGTGAAGGTATTTCCGCTCGCGACGCGCGCCCACGTGGTCTCTGTGCCTACGCGCACGGGCGAAGGCTCGGTGGTGCCTGTCGTCCCGAGGCCGAGCTGACCGGTCCCGTTGTCGCCCCAGCAGTAGAGGCTCCCGTCGGTACGTGTGGCGCACGTGTGCTGGAACCCGGACGAGATACGGCTCCAGGTGGTCTCGGTGCCGACGCGGACTGGGCTCGTCGCGTCGACGACGTCGCCATTCCCGAGCTGCCCGAAGCCGCCTGCTCCCCAACAGTGGAGCGTGCCGGTCGTGGTGCGCGCGCACGTGTGGTCCGCGCCGGCCGAGAGCTCGGCGATCGTAAGGCTCCCGATCCGGGTCGGCGCGATGCGCGTCACGAGGGTGCCGTCGCCCACTTGGCCGTTCGCATTGAACCCCCAACAGTAGGATTCTCCTGAGGATTTCAGCGCACACGTGTGGCTTGCGCCGGCCGTGATGCGGGCCCAATCGGTGGCCATCCCGACCTGCACGGGCGACGAGCTCCCCATGAGCGTGCCGTCGGCGATGGCCCCTTCGCCCCAGCAGTGAATCGAGCCGTCCGTCTTTCGGGCACACGCGCCGCGGCCCGCCGAGAGCTGGGTCCAGTCGGTGGCCGCGCCGACACGCGTCGGGGCGAGGCGCGCGACGATCGTGCCGTCGCCGAGCTGGCCGAGGTCGTTGCGTCCCCAGCACGAGAGCTCGCCGGTCGTCGTGCGGGCGCACGTCATGTCCTGTCCGGCCGCGAGCTCGGCCCACGTCGTGCCGCTGCCGATGCGGGTCGGGGCGAGGCGTGTGTCGAGAGTGCCATCTCCGACCTGGCCTTCGCCGTTGTCTCCCCAGCAGAAGAGCGCGCCGGCCGTGGTCGTCGCGCAGGTGTGGTTTCTCCCTGCGCTCACTTTCACCCAGTCCGTCCCGGTGCCGATGCGCACGGGCGAGTTGCGCGCCGACGCGGGAGGGGCGCCATCGCCGATGGCCCCGAAACCCCAACAAAAGAGCTGCCCCGAGGTCTTTCGCGCGCACGTGTGAGAGCCTCCCGCTGCGACGTCGGTCCAGTCGGTGTCGGTGCCGACGCGCCTCGGCGCCAGGGCGAAGGGGACGGGGCTGCCGACGCCGAGCCTCCCGCCTGCGTTGCTGCCCCAACAGTAGAGCGCGCCGCTCGTCTTGATGGCGCACGCGTGGTCGGTGCCGAGAGAGAGCTTGGCCCAGTCGGTGTCGGTGCCCACGAGCGCCGGAGTGCGTGGATCTCCCACCATCGTGTCGCGACCGAGCTTTCCGTCGGTGTTGGAGCCCCAGCAGAGCAGGGAGCCCGTGGTCTTTCGGGCGCACGTGAAGTCGCGACCGACCTTCACCTCGGTCCAGTCGGTGTCGGTGCCCACGCGGGTGCGCGGGCTCCACGTGAAGGCCGATACGCCCCCGCGTGCGATCGCCGATCCCCAGCAAAAAAGCGCGCGATCGTCGCGGATCGCGCACGCGTGCCCCGCTGTCGCGGCCACGTCGCGCCACACGGTGCGTACGGTCGCGTCGCCTGCGTCGCTCGCGTCGGGCGAGGTGGCGTCGCTCGCGTCGAGGGGCTCGGTCGCGTCGTTCGGATCTTTGGCGTCGGGCGAGGCGTCCGTCGGGGGCGCCGGGGGCTCGGTCGACGAGCAGGCGAACGGAGCGAGCGCGACGCCGAAGGCCATCACCACGAGCGCGAGTCGACGTGTCATGCGGTCACCTCACGCAAGGTACGCACCACACCGAACCGGGTCGCGCCACGCGGAAAATCGAGCTCTTTGCGCGAGATCTGCGCCCCGCGTGACGGCTTTGCGCTTCAGCCGAAGAAGTCGCGGAGCTTGTCCATGAACGTCTTCTGCTGCGGCTGGGCCTCTTCGCCGCTCTCTTTGGCGAGCTCCAAGAGAAGCTCGCGTTGGCGATCGGTGAGCTGCGTGGGCACCTCGAGGGCGACCTCGACGCGCTGATCACCGCGGCCCATGCCCGCGCGGTACGGGATGCCCTTGCCCTTGATACGCAGCACGGCGCCGGGCTGCGTCCCCGCGGGCACGCGCAGCTTACCTTTGCCGTCGAGCGTGGGCACCTCGACCTCGCCGCCGAGCGCGGCCTGCACGAACGTGATGGGCACTTGGCAGACCACGTCGTCCCCCACGCGGCGAAAGAAGGGGTGCTGCGCGACGAGGATCGTGATCTCGAGATCGCCCGCGCCGCGATCGGGCCTGGGTTTGTTGCCCGCGCCTCCGACGAGCTTCGTCGCGCCGTGCTCGACGCCGGGCGGGAGCGTGACCTTGAGCGTGTGGCGCGTGGCCACGCACGCGGCGCCGCGGCACGTTTTGCAGGGCGTGACGACGATGCGCCCCGAGCCCTTGCAGCGCGAGCACGTGCGCTCGACCGCGATGGGGATGAGCCCCTGCTGGATGCGGATGCGCCCGCGACCCTGGCACATGGAGCACGCGTCGGGCTTGGTGCCCGGGGCCGAGCCCGTGGCGTCGCAGTCGGCGCAGGGCACGACACGCTCGTACGAGAGCTCTTTTTCGCAGCCGAACGCGGCCTCTTCGAAGGTGACCTCGAGGTCCCGCTTCAGGTCGCCGCGATCGGCCTTGCCCACGCCGAAGACGCCGAGCAAATCGCCGAGGAAGCCGTCGATGTTGAGGTCGTTGATGTCGACCACGCCGCCGGCGAACGGGCCCCCCGCGCCGAACGGCGAGCCCGGGTCCTCGGCCCTGTGCCCGAGCCGGTCGTAGAGCGAGCGGCGCTGCGGGTCGGACAGCACTTGGTAAGCTTGGTTTACTTCTTTGAAGCGCACCGCAGCCGACGGATCGTCGGGGTTTTTGTCGGGGTGGTGCTGGGAGGCGAGCTTGCGGAAGGCCGCCTTGATCTCCTCGGGCGAGGCCCCCCTCGAAACACCGAGCACCTCGTAGTGATCCCGCTGCGACATGGCGCCCCCGACCTAGCACACGCCGGGCGGAAGTGGAGCTTCCCGCGTCCCGGCCGTGCGCCAGCGTGGAACCTATGCTACCCCCCGCGCCTTCGGGCCGCGTGCCCGCGCTGCCCCATGCCTTACGAACGCCTCGCCCTCGAAGCCCAAAGCGCGCTCCTCCGCCGCATCGTGAACGCCTCGCGCCGCGCCGAGGACATGACCCGCACCAAGGTCGTCGTGTTCGATCTCGACGGCACGCTGCTCGACAACCGCCCGCGCACCACGGTGATCCTCCACGAGCTCGCCGACGTGTGGCAGAGCACGCACCCCGAAGAGGCCGCGCGCCTCCGCACCGTCGGGGCCGACGATCTCGACTACCTCGTGCGCGACACGCTCGAGCGCCTCGGCTTTGCGGCCGAGCGCGTGGCCGAGGCCGTTTCGTTCTGGAAATCACGCTTCTTCGCCGACGATCACATCCGCTACGACGTGCCCTTGCCCGGCGCGGTCGAGTTCGCGCGGGCCTGCTACGAGAGCGGCGCCATCCTCGCGTATTTCACCGGGCGCGACCTCCCGGCGATGAGCGTCGGGAGCTGGAAGAGCCTCCGCGACTTGGGATTTCCTATCGGCGTGCCGGGCACCGAGCTCGTCTTGAAGCCCGTGTTCGAGATGCCGGACGCCGAGTTCAAGGCCGAGTTCGGCCCGCGCCTCTCGCGCTTGGGTGAGGTCGTGGCCGTGTTCGACAACGAGCCGGGCAACTGCAACACGCTGCTCGCGCAGCACCCGGGCACCGAGAGCGTCTTCGTCGACACCCAGCATTTTCCCGGTGCGCCGCCGCTCGATCCGCGTGTGCACGTCGTGGCCGACTTCTCGATGGAGCCATGAGCGCCTGGGCCCCGAGGCGCGTCGCCGTGCTCGCCCTCTCGGCCTCCGTCGTGCTCGCGGCCTGCTCACGCCCCGCGCCGGGAGAGCCGCAAGATCGCCCTCCGAGCCCCCAAGCGCAGGTCATGCCGGCCCCGCTCGCCCCGGCCCAAGTGGCCGACAGCGGCAAAATCGAGGTCGATCGCCTGATCGACGCAGGTCCCCCCGCCGTCCCCCTCCGGGTGAACGACGACCTCTTCGACGCGCCGCTCGCCAAAGATCCGCCGACCCACGCCCTCGAGCTCGTCTTCCGTCAGGGCGAGCCTCCGCCCCTCGCGAAGGGCCCCGACGTGAACGGCGCGGGCCTCGACGCCGCCCGCAGGAAGACCGAGGTCCGCGCGAAGGTCGACCTCTCGCCCACGCGCATGCGGCTCGCGTTCGAGGGCATGGGCACGGTGCTCCCGGCCGATCTCGAGATCCGCGCGCGCCACGATCGCCTGGGCCACGTCGCGGTCACCCCGGGAAAATACAGGTCGCTCCCGCTCGGCACGCTCCGCGCGTTCTTCGCCGAGCGCCGCTACGACGTCGCGCCGATCGATCGGACCGAGGTCGTCCCGCGGGGTGAAGGGCCGAGGCGCCTCGGCATGCGCACGAGGCGGGTCGAGATCGGCGCGCGCTCCTCGAAGGTCGTGATCGACCTCGCCCACGTGGCCGACGCGGGCGAGAGCGGCCTGCTTTTGTGTAGATTTTTCATGGACTTGGCAAGTGTCGCACCCCGTGTTCCGGTGTGCGCGCTCGACGAGATCCCGGTGTTCGCCGAGTACCGGTGGACGTCGCGTGGGTCGTTCACGGTCGAGGGCGTGGCCTACGCGCGGCGCACCGACGTGACGTCCGCGCAGATGCTCGTGCCCCCCGCGGGCGCGGTCCGCACCGACGAGCTCTTCGCCCGGGACAAGTCGGGCCGCATGCTGAGCCCGCCCGAGCTCCGGGCGATGCGCCACGGGGACCCGACGAGCATGGCCGAGCTCGAGCTCACGAACCCGTCGACCACCCTCGGCGTCGTGTGGATCGACGGGGTGGCCGCGGGGTGGGTCGGGCCGGGCGCGCAGCTGTCGCTCTTCGGGCTCGCGCCTGGAAAATACCAGGTCGCGTGGCGCTCGGTGCTCGGCGACGCCATGACCTCGCAGGAGGCCGTGGTCGTGCCGGGGCGCGCGCAGCTCGGCGGCGGGGCCGACGCGGGGAAGTGAGCGGCCTCGCGGAAGCCGCGCTCGGTCAGTAGTCGTCCGGCGTGAAGCGGACGTCGCCCGTGCCTGCGGCGATCTGTTTTGCGCGGAGGTGGTCGTACACGATCGAGACGACGTCGAAGCGCGTGGTGGGCAAGAGGAACTCGTCGTCGTCGACGTCGGGCAGGGAGCGGAGCCTCGCCATGACCTCTTCGCGCTCGGCCGGGTCGGTCTCGATGCCGGCGCCGAAGCCGTCGTCGGGCTCGAGCGTGAGCGCCTCGCGCACCATGCCGACCGGGTTGAACGAGAGAAACACGCGGGAAAAATAGAGCCGGAAGCCCGAGGCGTCGCCCTCGGCGAACCAGGTGCCGCCCATCTCGCGGCGCATGACCTCGCCGAGGTAGGCCCCGGCCGAGAGGGCGAGCAGGTCGAGCGCGGCGGGTTTGGCCGTGATCTCGGCGCGTGCATCCCTCACGTATTGGTCGAGCAGGCTCAGGGTGTCTTGGGTGCCGTCGAGGAGGACGCCGTACTTCGCGTGCACGTAGCGGACGCACGCCGAGACGCCCTCGGCGATGACGGCGGGGGGCGGGCCGAGCTCATCCTCGGGGAGGGGCTCGTCGTCGGTGGTGCTGGCCTCGAGGTCGTCCGGTTCGTCGGGCGCGACCGGGTCGACGTGGGCGCCGTTGGTTTTGCCGTTCGTGGGAGAATCGCCGCTGCTCATGGGAGGGGCGCAGATGTCACACACGCGTACCCGGCGCAAGGTGCGAGGGGGCTCGCCCACGATTCCGTCGAGATAAAGTTCCATCCCGCGGAAAAACCCTCTACGGTCAATGTCTGGCCCATGCGCTACGGCATCTTCAGCGACACCCACGCGAACATCGAGGCGCTCTCCGCGGTGCTCGAAGCCTACCGGGACGAGCGCATCGACACGTACTTCTGCCTGGGAGATACGGTCGGCTACGGCGGCTCGCCGAACGAGTGCGCCGACCTCGTGCGGAACCTCGCCAAGGTCACCATCCTCGGCAACCATGACGCCGCCGTCGCCGGGCGCATGGACTACTCGTACTACTACGAGGCCGCTCGCCACGCGCTCGACGTGCACGCGGCCATGGTCTCGCCCGAGAACATGGCGTGGCTCAAGGGCCTGCCGTACCAGCACAAGGTCGACGAGGGCGACGTGCTCCTCTGCCACGGCTCGCCCGTGCGCCTCGAAGAGTTCGAGTACATCTTCGCGCCCGAGCAGGCGCGCGAGTGCCTCCCGATCTGGGAAAAGCTCGGTCACATCACGCTCATCGGGCACTCGCACCTCTGCAAGGTGTTCGCGCTCACGCGAAACTCGGTCGAAGAGCTCCCCAGCGCCGACTTCGACCTCGAGCCCGACAAGAAGTACATCGTGTCGGTCGGCAGCGTGGGCCAGCCCCGTGACTTCGACAACCGCGCGAGCTTCACCGTGTTCGACACGGAGAAGAAGCGCTTCGAGTTCAAGCGCATCGAGTACGACATCGAGCTCGCGGCCGACAAGGTCCTCCGCGCCCGCCTCGAGCGCAACTTCGCGCACCGCCTCTTCATCGGCGTCTGACCGAAGCGCGCGTGTCCGCGATCGCCTTCGTTGAGGGCGCGCGTGGTGATCGCGATCGAGCGCCGAGCACGACGACCGTGCGCCCGCGCGAGGCCTCGTGCGTGTGCTCGGGAACGCCAAAAACCGAAGCGATTCCGAGGCTTTAGAGAGAGCCGGGGTCGCCCGAGGTTTCGGGGAGCTTGGTGGCTTGGGGGGCGTCTTTGACGACCTCGACGATCTCGTTCGAGACGGTCACCACGCGGTAGCCGGGGATCTCGGGGGGGCGGCTGCCGCCTTGGAAGAAGACGCGCACGGTGCGGTTCGGATCGACGATGCGCTCGAGGTGGTCGATGGGGAACTCGCGTTTGCCGCTGCCGTACGGATACGGATCGTGGATCTCGAGATCGTAGCCGCCGCGTTCGTAGCGGCCGACCCACTGCATGGCGAAGATGATCGACCAGTCGGCGAACACGAGCGCCTTCGGGGGGAGCACGGCGACGGACTTGCGGGCCTCGTCGAGGGTCGTGTGCTCGAGGTGCTCGTCGGGCCTGGGGCCTAGGTTTCTCAGGGCGAGCGGGCCGTAGCCTTCGCGCGGCGGGTGGTCGCGGAGCTCGCGTTCCCAATAGGTGCGGTTCGCCTCGTGGAGGAGCACGAACGTCGCGAGGGTGCCGAACGCGAAGAGGGCGCGCGGAGGGTGCGCGACAAAGAGCTTGCGGAGGACGTCGGCGACGGCGAGCCCACCGTAGCCTGCGAGGCCCGCGGTGAGGGCGGTGACCGGCAAGAGGTAGATGTGCGTCTTGACGGTGGCCGTGTACCCCGACGCGAGCCAGAGGTGCGCGAACACGAACGTCGCGACGAGGGCAAAACGAAGCGGAGCGCGGCGTGCGAGCCGACCGAGGCCCACGAACGCGAGCGCGACCACGAGCGGCGAGAGCTCCGAAGCGAGGCGCGGCAGCACGAACCCGAGCTGCTGCATGCGTTGGTCCCACGTGGCGCCGACCACGTCGAACCGGAATTGGCGGCACGTGATCTCGTAATAGAACGCGTACGCGAAGCTCTTGGCCTGGTCGGGGCGAACGTCGAAGAACTTGGGCGCGCGCACGATGCTCGCCCAGTGGTCGAAGGTGACGTGGTTTTTCCAGAGCAGGTAAAAGAAGAAGAGATCGAGAACGAGCACGGCCGCGATGCCGCCCAGCACGCCGCGCAAGAGCGGCCCACGGTGCACGGAGAACCTCGCGCGATCGGCGATGAGCGTGCCCACGAGCGCGACGAAGATGGCCGGGTAGATGGCCACGGTCATGACGTGGTTCGCGAGCATGGCCGCGAGCACGACGAGCGAGCGCTCGAGATCGGCGGGCCGTTTCTGCTCCATCCACCGCACGAAGAGCCCGACCCCCACGAACGTCATCGCGGTGTGGAGCGTGTACATGCCGGTGAACGAAGCCACCTGCGTGAAGCTGTAGCTCGGAGCGAACACCACGGCGGCGAACGCCCCCGCGATCCACCCACGCCGCTCTTTCTGATCGATGTGCGCGACGGTGGCCGCGAGCGCGACGAGCGTGATAGCCGCGCACACGGACGAGAAGAGGTTGAAGCGAAACGAGAGCGTGCCCACGGGCACATGCGCGAACGCGCGCGTGAGCCACACGTAGAGCGGGTAGCTCGTCCCGTGGGGAATGCCGCCCGCGAGCGCCACGACCTGGAGCTCCGCCGGATCGTCCCGCGTGATGACCCGCGCGCAACGGCTCACGTAGTCGGCAAAAGCGAGCACCGCCACGACCGCCACGAGCGCCTCCGCCGGGTGCTGCGCCACGAGCCGCCGCACATCGGGGAAGCGGGCAGGGGGATCCGACGTGGTGCGGGAAGTGGTTGAATTTGTTTGAGATTCGCTCATGCGGTCCCGGTGGCGCCTCGGCTTGCGGGGCATCCTAAAGGAGGCGTGGGGATTCTCAACCGTGAGGATGAGGTGGGGGGCCTGCGAAGGCCACAGACGATCGTGCTGCCCTGAGTCGCATGGTCCTTGGGTGTGCGCTCTGCGGGGCGTTCGGGCTGGCGAGCGCGGCGGGCACGATCCCCACGACGCCACGACAATGCGCCATGCGGCAGCCAGGTTGTCGTCAGAAAACGAGCCACTTCAGGATCCGGAAGAGGTCCTGGTGGCCGGCACGGCCGGGTCGCGGGCGCGCGATGTGACGCAGTGCCTCAATCATTCACGAGATATGTGGAAGGAAAAAACGACGAGGGGCCCCAAAGTCCGTTGACACCGAGGATGCGCCCCTGTTGACTCGCTGACAGGAATATGCAGCCAGCGTACCTCTGCGTAGCGTGGCGGGCATGGCAGGACCACTCGGAACCGATGGGGGATGCATTCGACGAGATCCATTGGGGAACAGGATGGGGGCCCCGGACCGAGCCAAGCCTCAGCGGTAAATTCCCCACGAGGCTGACGGTCGAGAACTCATCCCTTTGGGCTCGTTCGACTCACATCTGTCCACGTCGCATCGGCACATAGTAGGGGCGCGCACCTCGCCCTAGTCAGAGGTGCAAGGGAGACCGATGAGCGAGAAGTATCCGGCTTACCGAGTGTTCATAGTTCGCCCATGGCATGCGCAAGCTTCGAAGATCCATCGACACCTTGACGACGGCGTCGAGCACGTAAACGGAGTCCTCGCGGCAATTCAAGATGCGGCGAAGCTACACAATGAGCAAGGTCGTTTCCAAGTCGAAATCGTCTTCGACGAAACGACTATGCAGCCTGGCTCTACTATTCTTCAGCAGCTATACGTCGCACTGCAGGCGTGCGATCTGACCGTGGTCCTATTGGACGGCCTTCGACCGAACGTCGTATTTGAGTACGGGCTGGTACTCGGCATGATCGAAGCTAAGGGGGAGGCGCTTTCGAGAGTTCTGGGCCTGCACGCCACTGACGCGACCGTCCTAGTCCGAAACTACTTCGAACTACCTACGCGTGCGCCTACATTGGCCGGACCCGATGTTGGGGTGATAAACCCGCCTCTCGACATCAGTCGACACTTTTCGGACATTTCGGGACTATTCGTCCATAGATACGATCGGCATCAAATTATTCATACCGTGCGCGACTGGTTTCTCGCGTACTTTAGACGTGACCTCGAGCGAGGAGGCGTCCCGCGAGCGACAGTCGCTACGGAGGCCGACCCCGAGGGCGGAGGAACGAGCGGCGCAGCTACAGCACAAGGTCAGACAGCTGACATTTGGAACCAATATCGGAAGGGGGACTACGAGCAAATCATTCGTCGCGCGGATACGATGAAACTGCCCGACGAGCTCAAGGCGCTAGCCCTTGCCTACATGAAGTCACGACGCGTTCACGACGCTATCCGAGTATGGGCTCATCTTGAAAAGCTGGTTGCCGAAGCCAACGAATTGGAAAAAATGAGGTACACAGTCAAGCTGCATCTTGGTATTTGCCAGTACATAGTTGGTAGATATGAGATCGCTTTGGCGCTGTTCGAGAATGCGGTCGAACTCGAAGGTGAAAGCGCAAAGAGTAAGGCGAAAGGTTGGCGCGAAAAGGCAAAAGAGAAAGTTGTAGGCAACTTTGTTGAGCCTGCTCGTTCAGTCACGGAAGAGTAGCCGCGCGGCCGTCCGCCACAATGCGGTGAGGCGCATGCGGTACGCTCCAATGGGTGGAGCATGGATATCTCGGTCGCAAAGTTTCGACAAGGATTTTGCGAGGCAAAGAATGAGGTCGGGCAGCGCTTCGCAGGGTAGGTAGGGACCTTCGGTGAGCTAGGCAAAACTTACTTCCATACACTGGGTCCTCGCACTAATGGACTGCCGGCGGCATGGACCACCTCGCCCCCGCGCTTGCGAAGCACTGAAGGCTGGCCCCCGAAAGTTGGCTGGATATTTGCGTGAGGGAACTGTGAGCGAACAAGACTTTGATCGATTCCCGATGAAGCAGCTCGCGGAGCGTTATGCAGTTGAGCTGACGGCGCAGTTTCAAACACTCAACCTGTTCGCTCAGAACGCAGGGGAGATAGGTCGTGCTCATGAGGTGTTTCTTCGTGCCGTGCTGGAACGCTTTCTTCCCAAGAGACTTCGATGTGGGACGGGGTTCGTTGCGAGCGCTGACGGGGTGAGTCGACAGCAGGATATCATTGTCTTCGATCCTGGCAGTTTGCCTCTTCTGTTTGAAGTCGGTGACTGCCTCGTGGTCGACGCATCGGCAGTCGCTGGAACCATAGAGGTGAAGACGCGTCTCGACTCAATGGCCGTATTCGGTGAAGCGATTCGTCAGGTTTTGGAGGGCCGTGTCGACGCAGGATTTTCGGCGCTGTTCGTGTGGGACGGGTTGACTCTTGATACCCTGCTCGAGTATCTTTGGGAGCAATATAGGGCCGCTCGCGATCTTGCTGTGACTGTGGTGCCGGACGTAATCTATGTGCGTGGTCGGTACTTGATTTTTCCTAACTACGATGGACGTCGGAGGACGCCGCCGCTCCGGGTACTTCGGGTTGGCGGTGGTTCGCACACGGAAGGAGAAGCGCTCCTGACGTTTGTCTCCCGGATGTGGATCAGCGGTCTCCAGAGTAAGGCGCAGTGGCCGTGGTGGATTTCGGAGTGGCACGATCGTTCGTCTAAGATATGCGAGTTCGTCGATTGGCCCGAGGATCTGCAGGTACAAGCGGATCGGGAGGATCCGCCAGAGGTCGGCTGACGAATGGGTTGACTCTAGTCGACGACCAGCCTGGGCGAGCGCCTAGTACCAGACTATTGCTTTGGGTTAAGTCCCGATCTCGGGCCGGACGCGTGCTCGAGTTTGAATGCGGAAGGTGTCTTGTTATAGGTTCGCTTGAGCGTAGGGGTGGTTGTTCATTGTCGGTCGCTCGATGAGTGCGGCGACGGGGGTGTCTCGATGGACTCAACTGACAAGATCGTTGCTGCCGCCTGCTCTCGTCTTCCGTTGATATCGGAGGCGCGTGCGAAGTGGGCGCACTGTATTCTCAGTGCGCTTGTGCCGGTGGCACTAGAGGCGAGCCTGAAGACTGAAGAGTCTGCCAGGGCAGTCTTTAGTCTTGCGGTCGTAGACTTTCCCATGGAGTACCGATGGGATGGGTACACATTTGAGGAGAGTGTTGATTGTACACCGGTGAGCGTTCTAAAATACGCTGCTCTGACGAAGGTCGGTGAAACGTACCTAATTGCGCGTCTCGTTGAGGGCCGCCTGGTTGTTGTTGGCGTTGGAAGTCCGCCTCAGGGCTTGGGGTTAAGGCTGGATTCTGACCTCGCCGCGAAATTGGGGGCCGACCATGGGTACATGTTCGTCTCAGCGACCGTGCTCGGTCCTGGCTCTGTCTTGTTCGAAGGTATGAGCACTGAGCTTGCGTTCGTTTGCGAAGGTAGGATTCAAGACGAGGGCGAGCTACTTTCGTGCCGAAGTGCACGCTTTTTGAGTGATCTCAAATCGAGCGCGTCCGCTATCGATGTTGGGGGCCAAAGGAAGATTCCCGCTGAAGTGTTTCTTCCTACAATGGGGGCGACCGTTCTTGAACGACTCGTTAGGGGAGCGTGGTTCTCCGAACGCGGGGCGCTCTTTGCATTCGCTGGGGTCATCGGCAGAGGTCTCCGTACGACCGGCCGATGGCTTGATGTGGGGCTTCCTCTTCTTGATCTCTATGTCGAGGCCATGTCCTCTCGCATGAAGCATTTTCCGGACTGCGGCAGCGACTATGGCGGGGCTTCGTTTCAGGAGTATTGGCGAAATCTTGGAGCCACGATACGTGCTTCGGCAATCGATGGGGCGCTGGTGTTCGACAATCGGATGAGGTTGTTGGCAATGGGTGTCAAGCTTAAGGCTCCTCGTTTGAAGTCCTTTGTCGTGCCGCATGCTTCGGGTGGTCCATCGCTAGACCTCAGGCTTAAGGGGACTCGTCATAGTTCGGCGGCGGCGTGGGCGGCCGCAGGGCGCTCGCGGATGGCGGTCGTGGTGTCTCAGGACCGGTACGTTCGGATTTTTGAGAGAAACGAATCGGGCGAACTTGTCTATAATGCCGTGCGTCCTCGCCTGTTTGAGTGACAAGGAGTTTGCTCCTGCTCCAACGCGTGTGCGGATACCGAGGCAGCTGCCCGCCGCCTCATGGCCCCCCATCACGCCCCAACAACCCCCCATCCCGAGAGAACCACGGGTTCCCCTTCACCCCCGCGTCCTCCCGCATCGCCGGAGCCGCCAAAATCGGGCTCGGAAGCGTCGTGGGCACCTCCGTGACCACATCCCTCAAAAACGTGGTCCCCGCGAGGCTCACGGCGATCCGATTCTCATAAAGCTCCCCTCGAACCGTGAAGCTCACTTCGGCGCCACGCACGTCCCCGATCTTCGTAATGGTGACTTGTCCCCGAAACCGCTCTCCGGGATACGTGTGGGAGCGGGTTCCGGGGAGGTCGAGCTCGAGGCGCTCGATGCGGGCGTCGGTGCCTCCTTTGGCGAACGACACGAACACCGCGAGCCTTGGCGCTCGGGTGGGGGCCGAGGCGACGAAGACGGGCTGCGTGTCGCTCACGGAGCCTATTTCCATGCCGAGGCGCGAGCGGTCGAACACCTCGCGGCGCGCGTAGGCGGGGAAAATCACGAGTCCTTGGGCGACCTCGGGGGTCGCGTCGAAGCGCTGCCTTGTGAGTCCCGCGTCCCCGGGGTCGGGTGTGCCGGCGTCGTCGGGGCGCATTTCGCCCGTGCCTAGAGAGACCTCGAGCTCGGCCTTCGGCGTCACGAGGGGAGGGAGCGCGGTCTTCGCTTCGGGCAGTATCGCGCGGAGCCTCGTGAGCTCTCGGAGGCACGAGCGTTTGCCCATTCCGGGGCGTTTTTGGTCGTCGGGGAGCCACTCGCAGCGGCGCTCGTCGCGCATCACGAGGGCCTCGCAGTGAATGCGCTGGAGCGGGGGCTCGCCTTGGCAGAGGCGCGCGTCTCCCGTGGCGGCGGCGAGGCACGTCGGGCTTCGGCCCCTCACGACCGACGTCTCTCGCACACGCGGGCAACCCTCTCCGTCGGCCCTCGCGATGGCCACGAGCGTCTCGCATCGCGCCCGGAGCGCGCTCGACACGATCGGCTCGCACGCGTGCACGTCGCGGTCTTTCGTGGCGTGGAGCACGCGGCACCCGTCGTAAAAAAGCGTGTCGTACCCGATGGCGCGGATCGCGTCCCCGAGGAGCGGGTCGACCTTCGCGCGTTCGGCCACACACGCCTCGAGCGTGGTGAACCGCTCGGACTCCTCACGCAGGTTCCCGGCCGGCGCGATCGGGTCCGAAGGGTCGACCGAGAGCTCGCTCGCGTCGATCCCGAGCCTCTGGGCCACCTCCCCGGAGCTCGGCCCGGCGTCGGGCCCGTCCTTGCTTTTGTCGCACCCCGAGACGAGCACGAGCCCTAAGAAAAGGGCCGATGAGCCCACGATGCGCATGGGCTTTTTCTAGTCTTTGGGGGGCTTCCCCACAAGGTAGGCAATTGTCGCTTGACTGGGCCCAGAATGGCGCTAGTCACTCGCCCATGAGTTACGCACTTCGAGTGGGGGCTTGGGTTCTGACGTCGATGCTCGGGGCGGCCGCGATGGGCTGCTCGGTTTCGCCCGGGATCGAGACGGGGGAGACGGAGTCGGCGGCGACCGCCGAAGCGACCGTGGTGTTCCACGGCAACTGGACGACCGAGGTGCGAGGCACGCTCGAGCGCGGCCGGCGTCTCCGCGTGCTCTACTCGGCCGACCGCGCGAAGTGCACGGCCACGGCCTACGGCAACCCGGCCTGGTCGGTGCTCGCGTACTACCGCTGGAATGGCGGCGACGTGCGCACGGTGCAGGTCGCGGGCTTCCGCAGCGATCCGACCGCGCCCGAGCCGGGCATCGACCTCGACCGCACCGGCGAGCTCGAGATGTGGTTCCAGAACACCGACCGCTACGGCTGCATGCAGTGGGACTCGGCCTACGGCAAGAACTACAAGTTCACCATCGGCGAGAACGCCTCGGCCCCCGGCTGGGTCGGCAACGCGAGCTACGCCATCGAGCGCCAGACCTGCAACGGCATGCCGTGCGCGGGCTCGTGGAAGAGCCTCGAGAACGGCTTCCTCTACGAGACGTGGGCCCGCCAGCGCGCGGCCGTGCGCCAGGCCGGATTCGAGGTGTGGAAGGCCGGCGTGACCGACTTCGACAACCCCGAGCTCTGGCGCCAGCTCGACGTGCAAGTGCACCGCCGCTACGTGGGCGAGCAGGCCTTCCGCACCGAGTACGTGAGCTTCGACGGCCGCTGGGGCAATAACGCCCACTACGCCATCGACCTCCGCGCGCTCGACCCGTTCCAGTGGCCGAACGGCGCGAACATCCGCACCAAGGCCGACTGCCCCACCTTCCGCATCACGCGGGACGCCACCGGCAACTACGCCGAGGCCGAGCTCGAGCTCTACTTCACGGTCAACGGCCAAGAGCTCCGCCCGGCCCAGGGCGGCACGTTCCGCGGCAAGTACCAGGACTACCTCGGCAACTTCGCCGTCTGCACGCAATAGGCCTCGGTCGTCTCTCCTTCCACGGGCCGCGTTCACCCCGAGCGCGGCCCGAGGCTATTTTTGCCCTACGACGTGATGCCGCCGTCGCAGACGACCCAGGGCCGCGTTCACCCCCGAGCGCGGCCCGAGGCTCTTTTTGTCCGACGGCGTGATGCCGCAGACGACCCCGGGCTGCGTTCTCCCCCGAGCGCGGCCCACGGTGATTTTGCTCAAGCCCTTGTCGTCGGGGCGTTCTTTCGCAAGACTTCGGGCATGCGCATCGTTCGATGGGGTCGGCTGGCTGCGGCGGCGTTCCTCGTCGCGTGTGCGACCACCGACACGACCCCGCTCGCGGATCCGGA
This sequence comes from Myxococcales bacterium, assembly GCA_016712525.1. NCBI lineage: Bacteria > Pseudomonadati > Myxococcota > Myxococcia > Myxococcales > Myxococcales bacterium. Next base: position 1,218,373 of record JADJQX010000008.1, on the reverse strand, counting down.
TCTGCCCGTCCAGACCAAGAACGCCGACGGCGCCACGTACCCCACCGATCACATCGGCACCCGCGATCGCACGAAGCTCCGGCCTGGCGATCGCATCGCGGCCTTCTCGTTCCAGGGGTACGTCGACGGCGACCCCGAGAAGGGCCTCACGACGGTCTCTCTCTCCGATTTCTACGATCCGGAGCAGAAGCGCTACAAGCTCCTCCACATCCAAGGCGTCGCCTCGTGGTGCCCGATCTGCGCCCAAGAGGCGCGCCAAACGGCCGCCGCACAAGACGCGCTCCGCGCGAAGGGCGTGGTCATCGTGCAGGTGCTTTTTCAGGGAAAAGACCGCTCGACAGGCCCCTCGCTGGCCGACCTCGAGACCTGGTGCAACGTGTACGAGCCGAAGCACCCCGTGCTCTTCGACGCGAACGCGAAGCGCCTCGGCGTGTTCGGGATCGATGGCTTCCCGTGGAACGCCCTCGTCGACACACGCACCATGGAAATTCTCGACCAAGGCACGGGCGCCCCGTCCGACGTGACCGCGTACGTGAACGCCGGCCTCGAGCTCGTCGCGGGCCCACCCGCCACGTGGTGAGCTACAAAACGTGCAACATGCACGAGATCAGCGCAGGGTGTGGTGCTCACGCGTGAAGGTGCGTACGTCGCTCTCGGTGCCGTCTTTGTAGCGGAGCTTCACGCGGACGGAGCGTGAGCCGGGAGGCAAGACGACGTAGACCTGGTCGGTCCGGTCGATGGTGACGGCGGTCGTGGGTGTAAAGTGCACGTTTCGGTCGAGGGGCCCGTCGTCGAGGCCCCACGTGATCGACGTGAGCGCGTATTTGTAGGCGAGCAGCGCGGAAAAATAGAGGAGCGGGTGCTCGTGGGTCGAGAACGAGACCCACTGCGGGATGCCCGCGAGCAGGTGCTTCGTGGTCTCGACGTCGGTCTTGTTCGCGTCGAACGAGACCGTGGTGCGCCTCGGGATGCCGAACGCTCGGTAGCGCACGACGAACGACGTGGGCCCACTGCGGGACACGTCCTCCTCGGGCACGATGAGCGTGGTGCTCGCCTGCACCGGATCGCCACCGGTGCGGAGAGAGTCGGGGAAGGTGAGGGGCGGCCTCTCGATGCCCTTCGCGTCGAACCAATGCACGTCGCGCACGGTCGTGCCGAAGCGCACCGTGATCATGTGGCCCGAGCTCGAGCGCATCACGGTCTGCCCTTCGACCCGGCCGAGGTACACGAGCGCCGCGGCGATCCCCGCGAGCGCGAGCACGCCCGCGATGGCAAAGGCCAGCTTCGAGCGGCGTGGGCCCTGGCCCGACCCCCCCGCGCCTCGCGCTTGCTCTTCGAGCCTCGCGAGCCTGTCGAGCACGGTGACCTTTTCGTTTCGGTACACGGTCAAGGCGAGACGGTGCGCCCCGAGGTCCGATTCACACGGAGCGGCGAATGCCCCGAGACGCGGGCTCGAGGCACGAAATCGCGCAGAGAACCGGGCTCTTGCGGGTCAGTGCACTTTGCGGAAGTCGACGAGCGAGATGGGCTTCTCGTGGAGGGCGAGCTCGAACGCGCGGCGCTTGCCGACCACGTCGCCGCCGATCTCGAAGGGGACCTCGCGGTCGAGCTCGAAGCGGACCTTGGTCACGAAGAAGTGGTGGTCCTTCGCGAGCGGGTGCACGGCGCCGAGGATCTTCGGGAGGTTCATGACCGCCTCGGCGGTACCTGCACCATACACGCGAACCTGCATGCGGCCGGGGACGAGGTGAGCGAACTTGAACGCGCGGAAGCCGAGGCCAAGCTCCTCGGTGGTGGACGCGCCGCCCACGCCGAGGGGGCCTTCGTAGAGCACCTTGCCGGTCTCGCCGCCGGAGAGCGGGGTGGCCTTGCCGTGGGCGTCGATCGTGAGGGCGGGCTCGCCGAGGTTCACGATGCGTACGCGCGGGCGGGAGCCGAAGAGCTGACGCGGGATGGTGCGGGTGAGGAGGCTCTTCGCGTAGCCCACGGTGGAGCCGCCGAGCTTGTCGACGAGCTTGGCCTTGCCGCCGAGGCTGTCTTTGTAGTCGGAGAGGATCTCGGCGTCCCAGCCGGTGCCGGCGAAGGGGGTGACGCGGCCTTCGGTCTCGACGAGGCGGAAGGTGCGGACGGGGACGTGCTCGGTGGTGCGCTTGGTGGTGGCGCCGAGCCTCGCGATGTCGCGCATGACGGCGCGACGGCCGACGCCGCCGGTGGCGCGGGCCCAGCCGTTGCCGGTGCCGAGGCCGAGGAGGCCGAAGGTCGGGACGTGGACGTCGTGCTCGCGGAGCTCGTTCAAGAGGGCGACCGCGGTGCCGTCTCCGCCGGCGGACAGGAGGACGTCGGGGCGGTTCGGGACGAGCTCGTCACGTACCCAGGCGCGGGCCTCGTCGAGGGAGCTCGTCACGGCCACGCGGGCGTGGGGCATGAGGCTACGGATGTGCTGGCCCACGGCGGCCGAGCCATGGCGCGACTTGACGTTGACGAGGACGGCGACGGACATTCGCAGAACCTAGCGGCGGGGTCGGGGGTGTGCCGTCAGGGTTTGGTCAGGGTGGGGGGGGGAGTGGGGCGAATTCGGTGGCGGCCGAGGCGGACGGGGGACGGCGGCGGAGAAGATCCGACCGACGTCGGCGGCGGGGGGGCAGAAGATCCGACCGACGTTGGCCGCAACACTATGATTTTAAACAAAACATGGCTGTTTCGTGCCTCATGTCTGAGGTGCGAATCTCGCACCACAACGACTCCAGCGAGACACGCGGACGCCCGCCTCGCCACGAGCCCGAGGACGGCCGCCGTTTGCCCCGAGGGCGACCGACGTTCGCGCCAAGTACGCGAAATCTCGTGAGTCACTCGGCGCCTGCCCCCTTCGCACCGAACGGCCCTTGACATCTGAACGGGTGCGCAGTATCTCTGTGGTCCTCAAGAACACGCTACCGCCACACGGGTCCCGGCGCTATGCCGGGCCAAAGGTCTGAAGGAGCCCCGAACGATGGAAGACAAGAACCGCGCGAAGGCCATCGAGCTCGCGTTCGCCAGCATCGAAAAAGAGTACGGCAAGGGCTCCATCATGCGCCTCAAGGAGGGCGAGTCCCTCGGCGGTGACGTGGCGGTGGTCCCGTCGGGCAGCATCGGCCTCGACATCGCCCTCGGCATCGGCGGTTACCCGCGCGGCCGCATCATCGAGATCTACGGTCCCGAGTCGAGCGGAAAGACCACGCTCACCCTCCACGCGATCGCCAGCGTCCAAAAGGCCGGCGGTGTCGCCGCCTTCATCGACGCCGAGCACGCGCTCGACCCGTCGTACGCCCGCAAGCTCGGCGTCAAGACCGACGAGCTCCTCATCTCCCAGCCCGACTTCGGCGAGCAAGCCCTCGAGATCGCCGACATGCTCGTGCGCTCCAACGCGGTCGACATCGTCGTGGTCGACTCGGTCGCGGCGCTCGTGCCCAAGGCCGAGATCGAGGGCGACATGGGCGACAGCCACGTCGGCCTCCAGGCGCGCCTCATGAGCCAGGCGCTCCGCAAGCTCACCGGCACGGTCGCCCGGTCGAACTGCCTGCTCGTCTTCATCAACCAGATCCGCATGAAGATCGGCGTCATGTTCGGCTCCCCCGAGACCACGACGGGCGGCAACGCGCTCAAGTTCTACTCGTCGGTTCGCCTCGACGTGCGCCGCATCGGCTCGATCAAAGAGGCCGCCACGAGCGACAAAAAAGACCCGACCGTGGTCGGCAACCGTACGCGCGTGAAGGTCGTGAAGAACAAGATGGCCCCGCCCTTCCGCGAGGTCGAGTTCGACATCCTCTACGGCCAGGGCATCAGCCGCGCAGGCGACATCGTCGACCTCGCGTCCGACTTGGGCATCGTCGAGAAGAGCGGCGCGTGGTTCTCGTTCCAGGGCGAGCGCATCGGCCAGGGCCGCGAGAACGCCAAGGCGTACCTCGAGCAGCACCCCGAGCTCATGGAAAAGCTCGAGCGCATGATCCTCCAGAAGAACAACATCAAGCCCACGGGGCCCGAGCCCGTCGCCGCGGCGCCTGCGCCCAAGGGCGGCGCGCCTGCGGCCAAGAACGGCACGGCCGAGCCCGAGGCCAAGCGCCCCGCGCCCAAGCCCGCCAACTGAGAGTCACGCGGCTCGCTCGTCGAGTGAGCCGCGATTCGTTCACGACCGGCTGTCCCTCCTGCAAGAAGCAACCGGTGCTTGCCCCAGGTCCGTGCGCGCGGCCCTGGGGCGAGCTTTTTTGTGGGTAGTTACGGGCAGTTGGCCGATGTGACCGCCGTGCCCGTCTTGGGGATGCCGGCCTCGACGAACGTGAGCGGTGTCGAGTTGCAGATCCAAATGCCGCACTTCTCTTGCCGCTGAACGTGCGCGTGCGGCCCGGTCGACCAGCCCGTGCCGCCCGAGAGGGCGATGCGCTCACCGCGCCTCACGGTCTGGCCGACGGCAACGAGCGGCTGGTTCACGTGGAGGTAGAGGGTGCTCGTGCCGTCCGCGTGGGCGATCGTCACGTAGTTCACCGTGTTCGCGCACGACGAGCCGCCGCCCGAGTAACACGGGTTTCCGGGGCGCACGTCCCCTCGCACGTGGGTGACCGTGCCGTCGTTGGCGGCTACGAGTGGCGTGTCGTTCGCGAGGTCGAAGTCGTACGCGTCGCGGGACTGGGCCGTGTTGTGGCTGAACGCACCTCCCGGGCCTTGCACCACGGTCGACTTTTTCCCGCACTCGAGGGGGAGCATGTACCCGGGTCGTGCGGGCTTGCTCGCGTCGCCCGAGCCGCCAGAGTCGACGGAGCCCGCGTCGGTCGTAGGCTGCGCAGAGGGAAGGGGAGCGCTCGAGCCCGACCCCGTGGGGGTGGGCGCGGGTGGTTGTGGCTCGATCGTAGGCTCTGCGCCGGAGCATGCGACGACGAGGAGGAGAGGAGCCACGAGCGCGCGCGACGTCATGCTCGAGATGTACGTGAGCGGGGCTGCGGCCGCAAAGGGCACGCGCCCCGCCGAGGGGCGTCGTCGCGGGGCGTAGGCCACCCCGGGACGAGGAGGAACGAGAGCGCGCTCAGAAGTGGCCGCCCGTCGCGTCCATCGAGCTCCGGATCTTGGGCCCGAGGGACTTGACCGCGCCGGCCGCGAGGAGGAGCACCCCCACGAGGAGGAGCGTGTACTCCACGAGCGAAGCGCCACGCGCGCGAACGAGAGCCGACGACGAAACACGAACCTGACGAGAGAAAAACTTCATGACGTACCTGCCTTTCGCCCCTCTCGTCGGCAGGTCGGTCGCGGTCGTTTCGTCCTTTTTTCGGCCGGGGCGCGTTTTCTCCGAAACCGCGCGAGTCGGGGAGGGAGGTCTTCGTCCTGCTGCACGGGCAGCCTGAACCACCCGCCGGCGGAGCACCGGCCCTGCCTCGCGACGAGCGGACGTCCCGGGGGAGGCTCGCGAGCAGGCTCCGTTGGGAGCCGAAAAGATGCGGGAGGAGCGCTACGTCCCCGTGCGGACGAACCGGAAGTGGGTGCGCTCGAGGTGCCCGGTGGGGTCGCGGTACACCTCGACGCGCTCGAGCGCCTCGCCTTCCGCCGCGAGCTCGAGCTCGACGAGGTGCGCCTCGCCCGGATCGAGATCGGTCACGCTCTCCACCACGAAGCGGAACCGTCGGGGCGCGATCGCGACGGCGCGGAGCCGCGGCTGGTTCCCTTGGGCGCAGTAGTGCGTCGCGACGAGCTCGCCGTGGTCGGCGTGAAAGAGCGTCATGGTGGAGCGGGGCCGTGCGCCGAACGTCTCCGCGACGGCGCTTCCACTGGAGATGGCGTGGTAGTCGACCTGGGCTCTTCGACCTTCGTCCGTCGCGCCTTCCCAGCTCCCCTCCACGACCGAACGAAGGCTCGCGAGCCCGCCGGGATCGCGCGCCCATGGCCGAGGTGCCGACGCGACGGGAGGCGACGCGCAGCCGGAGGAGGCGACGAGGAAAACGAGCGCGGCGAGGGGAGCGACGGAGCGGGGCACGGAGGCGCGAACCCGGCGATCGAGGCGCGTATTCCCGAGGAGAAGTGAGCATGCGGTCGGTGGCAGCGAATCGTCGCCGGGCGCATGAAACGCATTCTACGAATGCAGAGACGCGAGCGTCTGCTGCTGGCGAGGTCGATTGGAGCTTTCGGGCAACGTCGGTCGAGTCTTTCGAGCACGTCGTGCGAGCGTCGGTCGGGTCTTCTTCGTCCGACGTGGTCTTGTTCGTCCGGGGCTTCCGCGCTCTTCGCGGAGATCCGACCGACGCGGAGATCCGACCGACGGAGATCCGACCGACGATGACGGCAAGTCCGCGAAAGGACGTTACGGCCTGGCCGGGCCACCCGTAGGGGGGAGATCCAGGGGGGGGAGATCCGACCGACGATGACGGCAAGTCCGCGAAAGGACGTTACGGCCTGGCCGGGCCACCCGTTGGGCCTCACCGGGCCACTGTGGCTCACCGAGGAGATCCGACCGACCACCGAGGAGATCCGACCGACGATGACGGCAAGTCCGCGAAAGGAAGCTACGGCCTGGCCGGGCCACCCGTTGGGCCTGGCCGGATGAGATCCGACCGACGATGACGGCAAGTCCGCGAAAGGAAGCTAGGGCCTGGCCGGGCCACCCGTTGGGCCTGGCCGGGCCACCTTGGCCACACACGATCTCCCTTAAATTCAGCCACTTCGTGTTGGCCCGCGACGTGAATAAGGGGAGGCATGTCCAACCCTCGCCGTATCGTTCCGGGCACCACCTACCTCGTCACGCGCAGGACCATCCGCCGCTATTTCCTCCTGAACCCGGACAAGAGGCGGCTCCTGCTCGCGTTCTATTGGTACGTCACGGCCGTGCTCGCGGCGGAATTTGGCATAGAGGTCCACGCGGCGCAGATGCTCTCGAATCACCTTCACGAGGTGCTCACGGACACGCGAGGAAGGCTCCCCGACTTCCTTTCGCAGCGAAATCGCCTGCTCGCGAACGCCATCAAGGTGCTGCGTGGGTGGCCCGGGGAGGTCTTTTCGCGCGAGGGCACGAGCGTCGTCGCGCTCTATGGTGAGGACGCGGTGCTGCAGAAGATCGGGTATACGCTCGCGAACGTGGTCGAGGCCGGGCTCGTCGCGAGCCCCGAGGATTGGCCGGGTGTCACGCTCGCTGCGACGGACATTGGGACGCGCACCATTCGTGTCTCGCGGCCCGAGCTGTACATCGACCCGGAAAACACGCGCTGGCCAGCGGCTGCGGAGATTTCGATCACGGTGCCGCGGTCGCTCGAGGCGAGCTCGGGGCACGAGGGGGCGCGGGAGCGCATCGTGTCCGCGGTGAACGCGGCGGTCGAGAAGGCGCGCATCGTGGCGCGCAAGGCGGGGAAGTTCGTGCGCTCGCTCGAGTGGATTTTCGCTGTGCCTCATACGACTCGCGCGTCGTCGTTCGAGAAGGAGGGGGCGAGGAATCCGAGCTTTGCGGCGGGTGGGAACGTGGAGATGGCGGTGCGGGCCTTGAAGGAGCGGGCCGCGTTCTTGGGGGCGTACCGGGAGGCGTTTGCGAAGATGAGGAGCGCCGTGCGGGATGTGTTCTTTCCCGAGGGGACCTGGCGCCTCTTTCGCGAGCTGGGCGTCAATGTGATTTCAGCCACTTAGCGCCAACGTCGGTCGGATCTTCCCGTCACGGGATCTTCCCGTCAGCCACTTAGCGCCAACGTCGGTCGGATCTTCCCTCTTTCGCGAGCTGGGCGTCAATGTGATTTCAGCCACTTAGCGCCAACGTCGGTCGGATCTTCCTCCCAACGTCGGTCGGATCTTCCTCCCCGCGCGGGAGAGTCCGACGACGCATCGTCGGACTCTCTCCCACCCAACACACCCAAAGCGCTCGCGGCAGCCGCTCGCGCTCAGAAGTGGCCCCCCGTGGCATCCATCGAGCTCCTGATCTTCGGCCCGAGGGACTTGACCGCGCCGGCCGCGAGGAGGAGCACCCCCACGAGGAGCAGCGTGTACTCGACGAGCGAAGCGCCACGCGAGCGAACGAGAGCCGACGACGAGAAACGAGCCTTACGAGAAAAAAACTTCATGACGTACCTGCCTTTCGCCCCTCTCGTCGGCAGGTCGGTCGTGGTCGTTGCGTCGTTTTTTTCGGTCGGGTCGTTTTTCTCCGGAGCGCTCCAAATCCCCGTCGAAACTAGCCTTCGCGCACGAGCAGGCCGACGACCGCGGTCGCTTCGTCGAACCCGACGAGCCCGCCCGCGTTGTGAAAGAGGCCCACGCCGGGTGAGCCCGACTGCCTCGCCTCGGCCCGCCCCGTGAGGTGCAGCGCGAGCTCGTGCGCCATTGCGAGCCCCGACGCGGCGAGCGGGTGCCCCTTCGATTCGAGCCCTCCCGAGAGGTTCACCGGCACGCGCCCTCCGTGGCTCGTCGCGCCCGAGACCGCGAACGCGCCACCCTCACCCGCAGCGCACAGACCGAGGTCCTCCGTGGCGGCGATCTCGGCGAACGCGGTGGCGTCGTGGACCTCGGCGAGGTGCACTTCGCTCGCGGTGAGCTTGGCCTTCGCGAAGGCTTTTTTCGCGGCGAACGTGGTGACCGAGGGCATGTCGGGAGAGGTGCGCGTGCCGTTGGCCGCGGCGATCGCGGCGAGGCGCACCCGAGGGCGCGTGCTGCCGAGCGAGAGCAGGGCCTCGCGGCTCCCGACGAGCACCGCCGCGGCGCCGTCGCTGATGGGCGCGCACATGCTCCGCGTGAACGGGCCCACGACGCCTTTGTCGGCGAGCACGGCCTCGACGCTCATGGCCTCGCGGTACTGCGCGTTCGGGTTCTTCACGCCGTGCGCGTGGTTCTTCGACGCGACGTGGGCGAGCTGGGCCTTCGTCGTCCCGTAGCGCGCCATGTGCCACGAGGCCTCGAGCGCGACGGCGTCGAGGATGGTGATGCGCGCGGGGTGCGGCTCGAACACCCCTCCGCAGAACGCGGCCTTCCCGGCGTAGAGCGCGCGCGCCTCGGCCGCGTGGAGGCGATCCGTGCCCCCCTCGAAGAGCTCCCACATCTTCTGCGGCGCCTCGGGCAAGAACACCTTCTCGACCCCGAGGACCAGGGCCACCTCGCAGTCGCCCGCCGCGACCGCCGCGCGCGCCGCCATGAGCGCGAGCCCTCCCGTGGCGCAGCCACCCTCGACGTTCGTGATGGGCGCCGCGTGAGGGTATTTCCCCTCGCGCGCGAGGGGGAGCAGCAGCACCTGGCCGCCGATGTTGGGCTGACCGAACACGTGGAGCGCGGCGCTCCCGAAGTAGGTCGCGTCGATGCGCGAGGCCTCGATGCCCGCGTCGGCGAGCACGCCCTCGAGCGCCTCGCGCGTGAGATCGTGGTGGGTCTTCTCCGGCGCGCGCCGGAAGGGGGTGGTGAACGAGCCGAGGACGAAGACGTCGCGCATGAGACGAAGCTACCGCGCCTCGGGCTCGTCGTGGTCGCTTGGCCACGGCTCGGCTATCGGTGGCCGCCCGGACGTCCGTCGGGGCTTTTTTTCGGCGCGTCGGGCGCGTAGCCTCTCCGCATGACCCAGGCCGCGCCGACCACCGGATACCTCGAGCTCGAGCACACGCCCATCCACCGTGAGCTCTCCGGCGAGGCCATCGTCGTCTCGGGCGAGCTCCCGAAGGACCTCCGCGGCCTCTACGTCCGCAACTCGCCGAGCCCGCAATTTTCGCCCATCGGCAAGTACCACTGGTTCGACGGCGACGGCATGGTGCACGGCCTGCGGTTCGAGAACGGGCGCGCCACCTACCGAAACCGCTGGGTCGAGACGCGCGGCTTCAAGGCCGAGCGCGAGGCGGGCAAGGCCCTCTACACGGGCATCTTGGAGCCCGTTCGCCCCGAGGCCATGGGCCTCCCCGGCGGCCCCATCAAGGACACCGCGAACACCGACCTCGTGTTCCACCGCGGGCGCCTCTTCGCCCTCTGGTGGCTCTCGGGCACACCGTACGAGCTGTCCACGCGCGACCTCTCGACCCTCGGCCCCGAGCGCTTCGGCAAGAAGCTCACCGGCGGCTTCTCGGCGCACCCCAAGGTCGATCCGCGCACGAACGAGCTCGTGTTCTTCGACTACTCCATGGTGAAGAGCCCGCATCTCCGGTACGGCCTCGTCTCGGCCGAGGGCGAGCTCGTGCGCTACGAGGCGATCGAGATCCCCACGCCCCACGTGCTGCACGACATGGCGATCACGGAGAACTACTCGATTCTCCTCGATTTTCCGATGGGGTGGGACCAGGCCCGCCTCGCCCAGGGCAAGATGCGCATCGCCTTCGATCGCGGCACCCCGAGCCGCTTCGGTGTGCTCCCCCGCCTCGGCTACGCGAGCGACGTGCGCTGGTTCGAGGCCGAGCCCTGTTACATGTATCATACCATCAACGCCTACGAGGAGGGCCGCGAGATCGTGCTCGTGGGCTGCCGTGTGCGCGACCCGATCCCCGAGAAGCGCGACGCGACGGGCAAGGTCGCGCGGCTCGACTCGATCGAGCTCGTGCCCCACCTCTACGAGTGGCGCTTCGACCTCGACACGGGCAAGACCAAGGAGCGCCAGCTCGACGATCTCGCGACCGAGTTCCCTCGCATCAACGACGCGATCCAGGGCAAAAAGGCCCGCTACTCGTACAACCCGCGCGTCGCCCCCGACGAGGCCCTCAAGTTCGACGGCCTCGTGAAATACGACCTCGAGACCGGCGCGAAGCTCGTGTGGGACGCGCCCGCCGGCACGTTCGTGGGCGAAGCGGCGTTCGCCCGCGCAGGCTCCCTCACCGGCGAGGACGACGGCTACCTCGTCACCTACGGGACGAGCCACGAGGCCGACGATTCGCACGCGTTCGTGCTCGACGCCCGCACCATGCGCGAGGTCGCACGGCTACGGCTCCCGCAGCGGATCCCGCTCGGGTTCCACTCCTACTTCTGCCACGACCACACCTGATCGGGAGAGAGCCGCCGTCAAAGGTGGCTCGCGAAGAAGGCCAGGGTCTCGGCCATGAGCGGGCCGAAGCCCTTGCCCTCGCCGTAGATCTCGTGGTGCTTCACGCCGGGGAGCTTCACGAGCTTCTTCGGGCCTCGGGCCTTCGCGTACATGCTCGCCATCTCGCCGCCCGCGATGAGCGTGTCGTCGCCCGGGTGCACGAAGAGGCAGGCCGCGCGGGTCTTCGGGAGGTCGTCCTCGGGGGCGAACTCGAAGAGGTCCATGAGCGACTCGAACGTGATCTCGAGCCTCCAGCGAGGGTAGTTGGGGGCGTCGGCCACGAGCAGGGCGCACGTGTCCGGGTCGGACGAGAGCAGCTTGGGCACGGCCACGTAGCGGACCTCGCCGGTCGCCGTGTAGTGCCGGCGCGCCTCGCGCACCTTCTCGTAAAACTTAGGAAAATCAGGGAATTGGGACCACACGCGGCCGAGGTCCCCGGGGCCCGCCACGGCCACGAGCGCGCGCACGCGTGGGTCTTTGCCGGCGGCGCCCGCGGCTACGCTCGCGCCCAAGCTGATGCCGAAGAGGCCGAGGCGCATCGGGTCGACCTCGGGCACGGTCTCGAGGAACGTGAGGGCCGCGCGCACGTCCTCGACCTGCATCGAGGGCACGAGGCGGCAGCGAGGCTCGCCTTCGCTCGCGCCGAAGAAGCGGTAGTCGACGTTGAGCGTCGCGTAGCCCTCGCGGTTCAGGGCCTCGGCGCTCTTGGGCAGCCACACCTCTTTGACGAGCGAGAAGCCCTGGCAGCACACCACGGCGGGGACCTTCTTGCCGGCCGAAGCGCCCTCGGGCAGGCGGAGGACCCCCGAGAGCCGCAGGCCGCCGGAGTAGAGCGTGACCTCGTGTTCCATGGAGGCGAGGGTACAGGGTTTTCGGGCTTCCGCGGGAGGCACGGGCTCCCGTAGTCTCCGGCCATGAGGATCGCCATCATGCGGCACGGCCCCGCCGAGGACTACGCCGCTTCGGGCCGCGATTTCGACCGCGCGCTCACCCCGAAGGGCCGCGAGCGCGTCCGTGAGGTCGCCCGAGCCCTGCTGTCCGCCGGCGAGGCCCCCGCCGAGATCGTCACGAGCCCCCTCGTCCGTGCGCGCGAGACCGCGGCCGAGCTGCTCGAGATCTTCGGCGAGCGCCCCCTCGAGATCGCCCGGGGCCTCGAGCCGGGGCGCGACGTGCTCGGCCTCGTCACCGACCTCTTCGCCGAGGGCCGCGAGAACGCCGTCCTTGTCGGTCACGAGCCGGATCTGTCGGACGTCGTGGCCGCGCTCGTGGGCGCCCACCCCCCTCAAGGCATGCTCAAGGCCATGGTCGTGTCGATCGAGCTCACGGCCGACACCACCTCGCGGCACGGGCGTGGCTTCGCGTCGGTCTCGCGGTTCGTGCTCGACCCGAAGACCCTCGTCCTCCACCGCTGAGCCGGCTGCCCCCGCGCCCGCCGGCGGTCAAGCGGCATCGAAAAACGCGCAAAAGTTTCGCACAGGGGCTGTGGAAAGCTCGAGGTGGGGGCGGCTGCCCTCGTGTCCAAGTGTCTGAAATTTCAGGTAAAAAGACCCTTCCTTGACAGCCATGGACCCCTCTTCTACGCCGAAGGGGAGGGAGCATCACCCCATGGCTCGGCAGTCGGCGGCAGCACAGAAGATCCTTCCCGGGCCGAGGCTCGCGCGGGCGGGTCTCGTCCTCGCCACGGGCCCCGTGGGGACGGCGGCCATCCGCATCCCCGACCGGGTGAGCGCGCAGCTCTCGCTCGTGTTCCCCACACCTTCGCCCAGGCTCTTCGTCCACGAAGGCGCCCGTCAGGCCCTCGAGCGCAAGCTGCGCTCCGCGTACGCCGGCCCGGTGAGCCTCTCGGTCACGGACAACCGCCACCGCATCGTCTCCCACTCGACGCACGCGGGCGTCTTGCAGGTGCGCATCCACCACATGTTCCTGGACGCGCCGGCCCCCGTGGTGGACGCCCTCGTCCACTACATGCTGCGCGCCGACCGCGACGCGAGCCTCAAGGTGAGCGCCTACATCGAGGCCCAGAACGCGCGCCTCGCCCGGCGAAAGCCGCGGTCGATCCCGCTCGTCACGCGTGGCTCCCACCACGATCTCTTGGGGATCGCGCGCGAGCTCAACGAGAAGTACTTCGACGGCACCTGCAACGCGCTCGTCACCTGGGGCACCGGCTCGCGCACGAAGCGCTCTTCGCCCCGAAAGAGCATCAAGCTCGGGAGCTACTCGGACCTCGACCGGCTCGTGCGCATCCACCCGGTGCTCGACAAGGCCTGGGTGCCTCGATACTTCGTGGCCTTCGTGCTCTACCACGAGATGCTCCACCACGCCCTGCCCGCGCGGCGCCTCGGCGGTCGGCGCGACCTCCACTCGCCCGAGTTCCGCGAGCGCGAGCGCCTCTTCCGGGCCCACGATCGCGCGCTCACGTGGGAAAAGCGCAACATCGCGCGCCTCCTTCGCGCCTCCTGAGCGCGGCTCTCGCGACGACCGGGAATGCCGGCCAGAGGCGGCGTGCTGCCTCCGCTGTGCTATGTCCCGGTGCGCGCGTTCCATGAGACTTTCTCGCTATTCCAAGCTCGTCGCGGTGGCCCTGGCCTCCGCCGCGGTGGCCGTCGGCTGCCGCGCCAAACCGCCCGCGACCCCGGTCGGTACGACGCCGAGCGCGCCCTCGGGCAGGGCCCCGGGCGCCGTGCTCCGGTCGCCGAAGATGAAGGCGAGTGTCATCGCGACCGTAGGGGATCGCGCGATAGGGCCTTTCCTCGCGCGGAGCGAGACGGGGCTCCTCGCCGCGCTGCTCGCCTTCGGAGACGACGGGGTGCGGCGGGTGTCGGTCGTCCCGCTCACGCCGAAGGGCGAGATGAAGTCGGGCATGAAGGCCCTCGTGCCGACCCCGTTCGACTCGACCGATTTGGCCGTCACGGCCACGCGGGGCCCCGATCGTGGGTATGCCGTGAGCTTCTCGGCGCTCACCGAGCGCGGCAAGGGCCTCTGGGCCTTCGGGGTCACCGACGACGGCGTCCTGCGGGCTCCCGCGGCCGAGATCACGCGCTCCACGAACGACATCGTGTGGACCGAGCTCGTGCCGAGCCCGCGAGGAGCGCTGCTTTTGTGGGTCGAGCAGACCGTCGACGGCGAGGGCTCCTTGCTCGCCGCCTCGCTCGACCCGCTCGGCAAGCTGCGCGGCGTGCCCGTTCGGGTGATGCGCGGGGTGGTGGGGTGGCAGGTCGTCCCGACGGACGGCGACGTGCAGCTCGCCGTGGTCCAGTCGCGCGTGGCCGAGAAGGTCGATAAGACCGCGGATCCCAACAAGAAACCGGAGAAGAGCGCGCCCCCGATCCCGGCCGTCTCGCTCTACACCCTCGACGCCGACGCGCGCGTCACGCGGGCCGTTGCGATCGCCGCCACGGCCACAGTGAAAGGCACGCTCGAGGTCGCGCGCGATCGCGGGCGCACCCACGTCGCCTGGACCGACGCGAGCTCGGCCGAGACCGAGGTCCTCGCCGCCACGATCGACGACACGCGTGGGCTCGTGGTGCCGCCTCACCCCGCCGCCGACACCCGAGACGGGACGACGCTCCTCGGCCTCTCGACCGGTACGCACGGCCAGGGCACGGCCGTCGTGTGGGAGCGTGACGTGGCCGAGGCCCAGGGCAAGCGCTTCGTCCACGTGGCGAGGCTCGGCGAGGGGCCCCCGAAGCGGGTCACGCGCGTCGAGGTCGCGCCGAAATCGCGGCTCGAGCTCGCGAGCTCCCCCGAGGGTTTCGCGCTGCTCGCCTCCCTTCGCCCGTGCGCGTTCGAGCCGAAAGTGGGGCCCGAGTGCGCCGCGAAGCCCTTCGTCCCGAGCCTGCTCCGCACCGACTCGGAGCTCCAGCCGCTCGACATCTCTCCCCTCGAGTTCGGCGAGGATCCTCCGGGGTTCGGGTGGGCCCTCGGGTGCGACGTCGGCTGCGTGACGCTCTCCGCGTCCGCCGAGACTCCGTCTCACGTGAGGTCCGTGTTCGTCCCTCCGAGGTCCCCCGAGGCCCAGCGCACGGCCCAGGTCATGCCGCCGACACCCGCCATCGAGGCGACCCGCTTCCTCGACGTCGAGACCCTCGCCACGGGGGAGGCCGTCGCGCACCTCGCCCACGTGCGCATGGGCGACCGCACCCTCGTCGCGACGCTCTCGTCGGACCTCGACGTGCCCGGGAACAAGGCCCGCGCGGCGACGTTGCGCATCCGCTCCTACGACGACCAGGGCAAGGCCCTCGACGAACCGGCCACCAAGGCCAAAGACCCGACATTGCTCACGAATCGGGCGCTCGCCGTGGGCGGAGTGGCCATCGCCGCGGCCGGCAAACCGGAGGACGGTGGGGCCGTCGCCTGGGTGGCGCGCGAAGGCGGAGATCCCGAGGTGCACGTCACGCGGATCGACGCGCGCGGTCGCCGAACGAACGACGTCGTCCTCACGAACGCCCGCGGGGACGCCCAAGACGTGGCGCTCGCGTGGGTAGGCAACGGCTTCGTCGTGGGCTGGGTCGACACCCGCAACGGCAACGGCGAGATCTACACGACCAAGATCGGGCTCGACCTCAAGCGCATCGTCCGCGAGGAGCGCATCACGAACGCCCCGGGGGACGCCACGGGCCTTCGCCTCGTGCCGGCCGGGCGCGATCGTGTGCTCGCGGTGTGGTCCGACCCGCGCGAGGCGGCGCGCGAAGGGTTCGCCGACATCTACGTCTGCCCGATCCGCTCGCACGACGCCACCAAGATGGCCGAAGAGACGCGGCTCCTCCCGAGCCTGCCGCACTCGCGGTCTCCGGAGATCGTGCCGTGGGGCGACGGGGCGATGGTCGTGTGGATCGAGGAGGCGCCGGACGGCGCGGATCCCTCGCGGGACGGTGCCTACCGCGCTCTCGCGCAGCGCATCGACGCGATGGGGAAGCCCGTCGGTCCTGCGGTCACCGTGCCCACCGCGGGGCCCGGGTACCCGACGTCGATCTCGGTCGAGCCCATGGGCCAAGGCTTCCGTGGGGTGCTCGCGCGCGCCAGCGGAGAGGGCGTCACGATCGACGGATTCGTGGGCAATTTCGGGGCGTTCCGCGCGTTCCCCGTGGGCAGCATCGCCACGCCGCGCACGAGCGACGTGGCCCTCCTCACGTTCGGGGAGTGGCTCTACTTCGGAGAGGACGGCGCGTCGCCCCAAGAGCGGAGGCTTCGGCGCGGTCGCGTCGGCTTCGGAGGTGCACGGCCATGAGCGTCCGTCGTGTGGTGCCCGGTCTCGTGGCCTTCGGGGGCCTTGCGGTCGTCCTTGGTGGGTGCCTCGGTTCCCCGCGGCTGCCTTCGTCGGGCAAAGGTGGAGGGTGCGCGGCGCTCGGCGGCGCGGCCTGCAAAGACGCCGACGGGCTGCTCGCGGCCATGGGCTCGTACTCCAACGTGAGCCACGACTTCTTGCTCGACGCGACGGGCAGCTACGCGCCGGGGCGGGGCGTCGTGAAGTCGCCCTCGGGCACGCGGCTGCTGACCGAGGCGTGCGCCGTCCCGAAGGCGTCGCAGGCCGAGGTCGAGCGCGCCACGATCGACTACGCGTACGTGGGGCTCGCGGTCGACGACGTGGTCGTGAGCGCCGAAGCCGACCTCGTGCCCTTCTTGGCCGCGGGCGCGGCGGGCGCGACGCACACGGTGAAGCTCGTCGCCGTGGCCTTCGTGCGCGACAAAGATCCGCAGTTTTTCTCGCCGAGCCCGGCCATGACGTACGAGTCCGAGAAGTGCGCGTGCGCCGGCGCGACCGACTTCATCGGCTCGGTGAAGATGGGCGGGCTCCTCGCCTACGAGATCACGGTGCGCCACGGCGAGGTGACCGGCAAGGCGCTCGAGCTCGTGAAGGCGAAGCTCCGCGCCGAGGACGCGAGCGTCAAGCAGACGGTCGTCGGTGGCCTCGAGGTCGAGAACCTCGACGAGGCCATCTCGAAGGGGAGCCACGGCAAGCCCCTCACCTTCAAGGTGAAGAACCCGGTCCCGGTGGCGTACGCGCTCTATCCGCTGGCCGACGTGTGCCGGTTCACGCTCCCCGAGCCCGATATTTCCCCGCAAAAACTCGATCTCGGGGACGTGCCGTACGGTCGTGAGGCGACGCGGCTCGTGCGGGTCGTGAACCGCTCGTCTCTCGAGCTCCGCGCGCTCGTGCAAGGCGGGACGTTCGCGGTGCCCGCCCTCGGCACGGCGGAGGTGCCCATCGTCGTGAAACCTCGGGGCGACGAGCCCGCGTGCGACACCGTCACGCGCGAGGAGGTCATCGTCTTCCAGCCGCGCGACGAGGCCCCGGTCACGCCCAAGTCGCACACGATGAAGGTCGAGGTCACGTACCGGAGCGGCGCGCCCGAGGTCACCCGCACGGCGCGCATCGACTCGGGCGCGAGCCACACCCAAGACTGGCTCCTCGCCAAGGGCGACGTCACCTGCCCGAACGACTACGTCGCCGAGGCCTGCGGCACCTCCAACGAGGAGGGCTGTGAGAAGGCCGAGGCTCGCATCGAGGCCACCTCCGCCGGGGGCGTGTGCCATTTCGTCCCGAAGGCCCGCACGAGCATCCTCCCGACCTTGAGGAGCCAACGGTGCGCCTACCAAGCCAACGCGACCTGTCGCCTCAAGTGTAAGTAACTGCTGACGTTTTTGCCTTTTTTCGGGCGCCGCGTTTTTTTACGCAACGGCTCGGCCCGGGGAGCCGACACCCCCTCGAGGCAAAGGCAGGCGACGGTCGCCGCTTCGGCCTCGAAAGCTCGAAGCGCCTGCGTGCCGGCGAAAGATGGTACGCTCCGAAGAGGCTCCCATGGGGATCGACAAGATCGGCAAAAACGCGGGCGTCCAGGGCCCCGAAGGCCCGGCCGAGGCCGACGCGACCAAGAACGTGGAGAAGTCGTTCGCCTCGGTTCACGCCGAGAAGAGCGCGCAAGCCGAGGGCACCGCCGCCGTCGCGGGTGCATCTCCGCTCGAGCGGCTCAAGGCCGGCGAGCTCGACGTGAACGGGTACGTGGACGCCCGCATCGACGAGGCGACGCGCGGGCTCTCGGGCCTCGGGGAGAAGCAGCTCGGCGCGATCCGTGCGGTGCTCCGCGAGCAGATCGTGACCGACCCGGGCCTCTCCGAGCTCGTGCGGTCGGCCACGGGGCATGTGCCTTCGGCGCCGGAAGAGTGACGTGAGCGCCTCGACCCACGAGGGCCCGTCGGAGGCCTCCCCGTGAGCGGCCTGCGTATCGGCCGGCGTGGGCTCGTGCTCGGGGCAGCCGCGGCGGCCGTTCAGGCCTGCAAAAAGAGCGATCCGAGGGCCGAGTCGACGCACGCGTACGCCGCCCTCAACGAGGCCTCGGCCGCCGAGCCCCCATCGACGATCGACGGCGGAGCCTCTCCCGCTCGGGTCGTCGAGTGGTCGTTCTCCTCGGACGCCTCCGAGGCCACGCGCGCCGCGGTGGTGCTCCCGGCGTCGCGCCCCGGCGAACGTTTCCCCGTGCTCGTGGCGCTCCATGGTCGTGGAGAGGCCCGCAAAGGGCCCGAGCTCGGCGCGCTCGGTTGGCCGCGCGACTACGCCCTCGTGCGTGCCATCCGGAGGCTCGGAGCCCCGCCGCTCACGTCCGAAGATTTCGAAGGATTCGTCGAGAAAAAGCGCCTCGATCTGCACAACGCGCGCCTCGCGACCGCGCCGTACCGTGGCCTCGTCGTCGTGTGCCCGTACCTGCCGGATCTCGAGCTCAAGAGCCCGCTCGCCCTGCGCGACTACGGCGACTTCGTGAAGAGCGTGCTGCTCCCGCGTGTGAGGCGCGAGCTGCCCGTCGTCGACAAGGCCGAGGCCACCGGGATCGACGGCGTGTCCCTCGGGGGCGCCGTGGCGCTGCGCGTGGGGCTCGAGAGCCCGCAGACCTTCGGCATGGTGGGCTCGCTCCAGGCGGCCATCGACGATCCCCAGATCCCCGAGCTCGTCGAGGCGCTCCGCTTGGCACGTGTCGCGCGCCCCGGGCTCAAGCTCCGCCTCCTCACGAGCGACAAGGACTACTTTCGTCGCGTCGTCACGGCCACCTCGCAGGCGATGCGCTCGGCCGGGCTCGACCACGAGTACCTCTTGGTGCCTGGCCCCCACGACTACCCGTTCAACCGTGGTCCTGGAGCGCTCGAGATGTTGCTCTGGCACGAGGCCGGGCTCGCGAGGTCCTGACCGCTCGTGGGGGGCTCGTGTCCGCTCGCCGCCCGGGCGATTGTGCGGGCCCGCGAGTGGAACTAGCATCGTCGCCGAATGGCGAAAGACGAGCGAAGGTCGAAGGCGCGCGCGGGCGCAGGGGGGTGGCTCGTTCCGCTGGAGACGCTCGCGCGTGACGGCGAGAGCCCGAGGACGGTCGGCGGAAAAGCGGCGCGCCTCGCGTGGCTGCACAGGAACGGGTTCTCCGTGCCGGCGACCTGGGTGCTTCCCGAGGCCGCGTTCGCGACGGCCATCCGAGGGCTCTCTCCGTTCTGCGAGCCGCGCTCGCTCCTGCGGGTCGCGTCCGGGCGCAACGTGTACGCGCGAGCGGCCGAGGCGCGGCACGAGATGCTCGACGCGCGTCTGCCCGACGGCCTCGAAGAAGAGCTCGAGGCGCTCTGGGCGAAGCACGAGTCCCAGGCCCCTTGGGGCTTCGCGGTGCGCTCGTCGGCCACGTGCGAAGATGGCGCGCTCGTGTCCATGGCCGGCCTCGCCGAGACGAAGCTCGGGGTGCGTGGGGGTGCGGCGCTCGCCCGCGTCGTGCGTGAGGTGTGGGCCAGCATCGCGTCGGGGCGCGCGCTCGCCTACCTCGCCGCACATGGTGTGCGGGACGTGGGCATGGCCGTGGTGGTGCAGGTCATGGTGCGCGCCGAGGCCGCGGGGGTGATGTTCACGCGTGTGGTCGCGCCGGGCGCGGTGCGTGGAGAGCGCGTGATCAACGTGGGGTTCGGGCTCGGTGCGCCCGTGGTCGACGGGGTCACGTCTCCCGACCTGCTTCGCCTCTCGCGGGACGGGCAGAAGGTCTCCGAGACGATCGCGCGGAAGCCCAAGGCCACCGTGGTCGGTCCGAACGGCGTCGAAGAGCGGGACGCGCAGAGCCCCGACTCGCCGGCGCTGCGCGACGTGCACGTGCGTAAGCTCTCCGAGCTCGCGCGAAATCTCGAGGCCATCGAGGACGTCGCCTGGGATGTCGAGTTCGCGTGCGAGGGCGACGAGCTCGTCGTGGTCCAGGCCCGCCCGGTGACGAGCCGTGGTTTCCCCGAAGGGGGCGACGCCGAGACCGTGTGGAGCAACGTGAACGTCGGCGAGGCGCTGCCCGGCGTGGCGACCCCGTTCACGTGGTCGATCGCGGGCGCGTTCAGCGAGGCCGGGTTCCGCCGGGCGTTCGGCGCGCTCGGGTGCGCCGTGCCCAAGAACGCGAAGCTCGTCGGCAACGTTTTTGGCCGATTTTACCTGAATTTGTCGCAGTTCATGCGCATCGCGGCGCAGGTCCCGGGGCTCGATCCGCGCACGCTCATGCAGCTCGGCGGGGGCGCGGGCGCCGAGCGGCTCGAGCGCGAGGTGAGCGACGTGTCGCGCACCGGCTTCTACGCGCGCCTCCCCATGACGGCCGCGCGCCTCTTCAAGGAGCAGGTGCGGCTCGACGCGGACGTCGAGGCCTTCGAGGCCCACGCCGACAAGCTGCGCCGCGCCCACGCCGCGCTCGACTTGGCCATCCTGCCCGACGAGGGCCTCGCGACCCGCCTCCGGGACGTGCAAGCGTTCCTCGAGCGGACCGGCACCGTGATGCTCACGTGCGCGTCGAGCTCGCTCGCGACCCACGTCGCGCTCCGCATGCTGCTCTCGCGTGTCGCGCGGGAAGACGCGGACCGGCTCGCGCAAGAGCTCGTTCGGGGCATCCACGATCTCGAGAGCGCTCGCCCCGGCATCGGCATGCTGCGCGTCGCCGCGATCGCGCGCACCGAGCCCGCGGCCCGCGACGCGCTCCTCCGGGAGAGCACGGTCACGCTCGACGCCCTCCCCGAGGGGCCCACGCGGCGCGCCCTCGTCTCGTTCCTCGAGCTCTACGGAGAGCGCGCGGTGCGCGAGGCCGAGCTCTCGACGCCGCGCTGGCGAGAGGACCCGCGGGTCGTGCTCACCATGCTCCGCGTGGCGCTGCGCGGCGAGTCTCGTGAGATCGAGGCGACGCTCGCGCGGTCGCGCGCCGAGGCCGACGCCGAGATGCAGCGGCTGAAATCGAAGCTCAACGTGGCCGAGGTCACCTTGGTGAGGCACCTCGTGGCCCGCGCCCAGAAGGCGGCGCGGCTCCGCGAGCGCATGCGTGCGTGGGTGACCCGCGTGCTCGGCATGGTACGCGACGTGGCCCTCGACGCCGATCGCCGCCTCCTCCGGCTCGTCCCCGAGCTCGCCGACGACTACGAGCGCCTCCTCCGCGAGGGCTCGCCGCTCGCGCAGGTCCAGTCGGTCTTCATGCTCACGGCCGACGAGCTCGTGACTGCGCTCCGCACGTCGCGTCGGGATCTCGCGCCGCTCGTGCGTGCGCGTCGAGCCGAGCTCGCCCGTGATCTCTCGCGCCCCGATCCGCCTCCCACGTTCGTCGGGTTGCCCCCGGCGGTCATGCTGCCACCCGCGGGAGGCAAGGTGCTCTCGGGCATCGCCGCGAGCTCGGGCGTCGTCGAGGGCCGCGCGCGTGTGCTCATGAGCCCGGCCGAGATGTCCCTGCTGCAGCCCGGAGAGATCCTGGTCGTCCACACGACCGACGTCGGCTGGACGCCGCTCTTCCTCTTGGCCGCCGGTGTGGTGACCGAGCTCGGTGGCCCGCTCTCGCACGCCGCGGTCGTCGCGCGGGAGTTCGGCGTGCCGAGCGTCGTCAACGTGGAGCGCGCGACCTTGGCCGTGAAGACCGGCGATCTCCTCCGCGTCGACGGCGACCGAGGGCGCATCGAGGTGCTACCCGAGGCCGGCGCGACGAGCTCTGGGTGAGCGTGGCCCGCGAAGCTCCAAAGGTCGTCGTGTTCGTGACGACCGAAACGACCACCCTCGACGCCGTGCTCGGGCGCCTCGGTGCCGATGCCCGCTGTGTCTCGGAAGGTCGCGTATTCGTTGGTAAAAACAGGGCATCACGCGGCGATGTGCCCCTGGGCGCGGGCGTCACGGTCCGCCTCACCCGCGAGGCGCCGCGGTCGGGGCTCGACGTGGTCGTCTTGCACCGGAGCGAGCACCTCGTCGTGGTCGACAAACCCGCGGGCATCCCCACGATCGCCGACGGGCGCGCGCGCGCGGGCTCGCTGCTCTCCGAGGCGGCGCGGGCCGTAGGGCTCCCCGAGGGGCGCCTCCACCCGACGTCACGGCTCGACCGCGACGTGAGCGGCGTGGTCACGTTCGCGCTCACGCCGCTCGCCCGCGAAGAGCTCGCCCGGGCGCGCGAAGAAGGCGCGTACGACCGGAGGTACGTGGCGCTCGCGGCCCGCGCGCCGAGCCCCAAAGAGGGCATGTGCGACGCCCCCCTAGGCCCCGGACGGGACCCGCGCCATCGACGCGTCGACCCCAAGGGCGAGCCGTCGCGGTCCAAGTACGCGGTGATCGCCGAGGCGCCCTCGGGAACCGGCGGGGCCCGCGCCGCGCTGCTCGCGCTCGGACCCGAGACCGGACGCACCCACCAGCTCCGCGTGCACACGAGCCACATGGGGGCCCCGCTGCTCGGCGATCCGACGTACGGAGGTCCGTCGCGCCTCGCGCTCGCGAACGGCAAAATCCTCGGTTTTTCTCGGGTGATGCTCCACTGCGCCAAGGTGCGCTTCGTCGTGGGAGGCGAGGCGCTCGCGCTCGAGAGCCCCGTCCCCGCGGCGCTCCTGTCGACGTGGGCGTCCCTCGGGGGCGGCGAAGGCGCGTGGGAAGAGGCCCTCGCGTGGACCGTCTTCTCTACGGGCGCGCGCTCCTGACGGCACCTCGGGGCTTGGCGATTTCGTGTCGCCGTGGAAGGGTGCGGCCGTGGTTTCGTCTCGTCGCTCGTGGCAAGGGCTCGCGGTCGTGGCGCTCACGGCCTCTGCGGCCGCGGGCACGCTCGGCGCGTCGTCTCCCGTGTGGACGTTCGGCCCTCCCGCCGATGCCGGGACCGACGCGCGCACGGAGACCGTCATCACGTCGACGCTCCCCGATCCCCCGCCGCTCCGCGAGAAGGACCAGTACCTCGTGGATCTCCGGTGGGTGAGGGGAGACGTGTACCTCGTCGCGATGACCCGGAGCTCGTTCTCCACGCCGCAAGAGTCGCCCCGCGTGATGGGGCGCTTCGCGCTCGAGCTCTACGAAGGCAAGACGCTCCTCGAGCGCGTCCGGTTCGATTTTCCCCTGTTGGGCGCGCCCGACCTCGAGGGGGTCAAGCTCTCGCGCAAGCTCTCGACGCGCATCGGCGTCACGTTCCCGGCCACCTCGCGGGGCACGCACCTCGACCTCTGGGACCGCGCGACGGACACCCGGTGGAGCGTCCCGTGGCCTCCGGCTACGCTCCCCCGTACGGAAGACGGCGGCGCGAACGAAGCCGGCAAGAACCCCTGAGCCTGCCCTGGCATCGGAGAGAGGGTGCAGACGATGAACCGCGACGACGACGCGAGCAAAATCCCCACCTACGAGCCCAAGCTCGACCCGAAGGCCGAGGCGCCTACGGCGCTCGTGAAGGGGCGCTGGGAGGGGTCGCAGGCTTCGGCGCCGTACCCGCTCTCGCGCATGGCCCCGGCGTTCGACCTGGTCGACGTCGCCAAGGAGATCCAAAAGGCCGACGACACGATCGCCACGATGACCACGGGCAAGCTCGTCGTGCTCGCCGAGCAGATCCGCGCGCTGCAAGAGAAGGCGAAGGAGCTGCTCGAGAAGGCCCGCGTGGACGCCGCCCTCCACCGCGCGAAATGCAACTTCGAGAAGAAGCCCGGGGGCATCTACCACGTGTACGAGGACGAGGACGGGAGCCGCTGGTTCTCGCTCTTCGGGCCCGACGAATGGCGCACCGGCGCGCCTCACGGGTTCGTGGGCTCGTACCGCCTCGAGCACGACCAGTCCTTCACACGCGTCGAGGACATCCCGGGGCGCGAGGTCGACGCCCAGGCCCTCGCGCGTCTGCTCGGCACCGGCTCGCCCTGAGGCAGCGCGCGAAAAGGCGCGCAAAAGCCGCGTGATGGGTCGGCGAGGGCGAAGTCTGCGCAAGGTCCTTGCAGAAATGGAAATGACCCCACGATCTGTGCGACTCTAGCGGGCGATGGAAGCCGAAGGCGGAGACTCGCAACAGCTGCTCGGGACGATCATTGCCGGCAAGTACAAGATCACCGAGCTGCTCGGCGAAGGCGGCATGGGGTGCGTGTACGTCGGCGAGCAGCAGATGGGCACGTCGGTGCGCAAGGTGGCGGTCAAGACGCTCCACAAGCACCTCTCCCAAGACCAGAAGATCAAAGAGCGCTTCGCCCGCGAGTGCGGGACGGTCTCCGAGCTTCATCACCCGAACACGATCCAGGTCTTCGACTTCGGCACCACGCCCGAGGGCCTGCTCTACATCGTGATGGAGTTCATCAAGGGCCAGAGCGTGGCCTCGGTGCTCGAGAAGACGGGCCCGATGCCCCTCGCCCGCGTCGAGAAGATCCTCACGCAAGTGTGCGGATCGCTTCAGGAAGCGCACGAGCACGGCATCGTGCACCGCGACCTCAAGCCCGACAACGTGGTCCTCTGCGACAGGGCCGGCCAGACCGACTGGGTCGAGGTGCTCGACTTCGGCATCGCCAAGCGCAGCTCCGAGAACGACCCGAACGAAGCCAAGCTCACGCAGCAAGGCATGGTGCTCGGAACGCCGCCGTATATGAGCCCCGAGCAGTTCACCGGGCAGCCCATCGACGCGCGCAGCGACATCTACGCGCTCGGCGTGATGACGTACGAGATGCTCACGGGCCAGCTCCCGTTCGAGGCGAACACCGCGTGGGAGTGGGCGACCAAGCACATGACCGCGCAGCCGAAGCCGATCGAGGCCGCGCCGAACGGCCAGCTCCTCCCCGAGAAGGTGCGGCAGACGATCATGCGCGCCCTCGAGAAGGCGCCGCAGGCCCGGTTCGCGTCGGCGAAGGAGTTCGTGGAGGCTCTGACGACGGGCGGTGGCCAGGTGGTCACGGGGCAGAACGCGGCGGCGCCTGCGCCCGTGTCGGCGAGCGATCCGTCGAGCGGCGGGCGCGCGCCCGTGAAGACCGAAATGGGCGCTCCGATGGTGGCGCCGGGCGCGATGGGGGCGCCGATGGGGCCACCGCCCGGTGCTCCGATGGGCGCCGCGCCGATGGGCCCCCCGATGGGCGCGCCGCCGATGGGTGCCCCGCCCGTCGCGGCCGTTCCTATGGCACCGCCGCGCGGCGAGCCCGAGAAGAAGAGCAACACGGGCATGCTGCTGGGCATCGCGGGCGGCCTCGCCGTGGTGGTCATCATCATCTTGGTGATCGCGCTGAAGCCGGGCGGCAACAAAACGCCGGTCACCGTGGTCCCCACGGCGACGGCCACGCCCTCCGCGGCCGACACCGGCACGGCCCAGGCCGAGAACACAGCCCCGACGGACACGGCGGGCGGCGATCACCCTCCGCTCGGAGGCACGACGCCGACGCTCGGTGGCACGGCGCAGGCGGCCATCAAACCGGGCACCCCGGGCACGCCGACGAAGCCCACGACCACCGGCACGACGAAGCCCATTCCCACGCCCGCTCCCGGCCAGACCGAGAGCCCCATGTGCCAGAACGCCAAGAAGTCCGGCAACGCGACCATGATCAAAAAGTTCTGCGGAAAGTAGAACGATTTCGAGCTTTTGGCTGAGTAGGTCGGGGCACGC
The DNA here is from genome assembly GCA_016712525.1 of Myxococcales bacterium. NCBI lineage: Bacteria > Pseudomonadati > Myxococcota > Myxococcia > Myxococcales > Myxococcales bacterium. Next base: position 1,192,576 of record JADJQX010000008.1, on the reverse strand, counting down.
TCGCGTCGTGCAGAGGTTGCCGCTTCGGCTCGGCTCTCGGGTTTTTGGGGCGCGCCGCTTCCCGCCTTGCCCGAAGTTTCGTAAACCCCGGGGTGAGCCGAGATCGAAACGGCGCTTTGCGTCGTCTATCCTAGCGAGCCTGCCGTGAACTGCCCCTCCTGCCACGCGCCCGTCGTCGACTCGCAGCCGTACTGCATCCGCTGCGGCGCGGCCCTGCCGAAGACCGGCGCGCCGGATCCGCTCGTGGGGCAGGTGTTCGCGGGGCGGTACAAAATCGTCAAGCTGCTCGGTGAGGGCGGCATGGGCTCCGTGTACGTCGCCGAGCAGACCCTCGGCTCGAACGTCCGCAAGGTCGCCCTGAAGACGCTCCACCGGCACCTCACGAACGACGAGGCCATTCGCGAGCGGTTCCAGCGTGAGGTGAGCACGGTCGCCGAGCTCGAGCACCCGCACACCATCCAAGTGTTCGACTTCGGCACCTCGCCCGACGGCCAGCTCTTCATCGTGATGGAGCTCGTGCAGGGCGAGAGCCTGAGCGACGCCCTCTCGAAGGCGGGCTTCTTCGACCCCGAGCGCACGAAGAAGATCCTCGCGCAGATCGTGGGCGCGCTCTCCGAAGCGCACCAGCGCGGCATCGTTCACCGCGACCTCAAGCCCGACAACGTCATCTTGACCAAGCGGGCCGGTCAGACCGACTACGTGAAGCTCCTCGATTTCGGCATCGCGAAGCGCCGGAACGACAGCCAAATCAACGAAAAGCAGCTCACGCAGCAGGGCACCGTGCTCGGCACGCCGCCGTACATGAGCCCCGAGCAGTTCACGGGCCGTGCGGTCGACGCGCGCAGCGACATCTACGCGCTCGGCGTGATGACCTACGAGATGCTCACGGGCGAGATGCCCTTTCGCGCGAGCACGGCGTGGGAGTGGGCGACGCAGCACATGCGCGAGGCGCCGAGGCCCATCGAGGGCGCTCCCCACGGCACCGCGGTGCCTCGTCCGATGCGCCGCGCGATCTCGAAGGCGCTCTCCAAATCACCCGACGACCGGTTCCCCACCGTCGATGCGTTCTTCGCCGCGTTCTCCGGCGCCGACGAGACCGATCCTGCGCCCGATCCTGCGCCCACGCCCGCGCCTCCCGCCGCGCGGCCCGGGGGCACGCTCATGGGCGAGCCCTTGGCGATGTCGCCGCAGATGAACGTGGCCTCTCCGGCCGCGCCTCGCGTGTCGAGCGGGACCATGGCCGGCGACGCAGCTCCTCCTTTCGTGGCCGCCGCGGCCGCCGCGTACGGGCCTCCCGCGGGGCCGAGCACGTACGTCCCTCCCGCGGCCCCTCCGCCGCAGCCTGCGTACGGTGGGCCCTACGGCGGTCCCCAGGGCGCTCCTCCGCCCCACTTCGGAACCCCGTCGGCGGGCGGCCAAGTGTACGCGCCGCCGCATCACGGCGCGCCTCCTTCGGGGGCGGGCGGCAAACGAGGGCTGCTCATCGGGCTGCTCGCCGTCGTCGGTTTCGTGAGCGTCGGCGCCGTTCTCATCGGCGCCGGTGTGATCGACGTCTCGAGCGACTCGAAGGTCCCTGCGAGCACGGGGCTCGTCCTGCCGACGACCCCGACGACCCCCGACACGACCCCGACGTCCACCACGCCCGCGACCAGCACGCCCACCGCCGAGCCTCCTCCGCTCGGCCCGACGACGCCGGTCCCTACGGCGCTTCCCACGAGCCCCACGCCGACGACCAAGCCGACGGCGCCCAGCACCAAGCCGGCGCCGACGCCGACCCCCACGCCGACGCCGACCCCCACGCCGACGCCGACGCCCACCCCCACGTTCTGGCCGATCCCGACCCCCACGCCGACGCCGACTCCCACGCCGACGCCGAAGCCGACGACGCCCATCCCTCCGACCGTGTCGATCAAGTGCAAGCAGGCTCAAGACCTCCCCGCGAGTGATCCGAGGAAGCCCCTGCTCATTCAGACCTACTGCAGGTAAGTGCCTGATGTTGCACGCCTATTCGGCGCGCGGTGGTTACTTGGGCGGGTCGGGGAGGGCCTTGGCGGGCAGGCGGAAGATCAAGAACGTGCGGGTCGAGTTGCCTGGGCCCACGTAGCGGAACGGGTCGGACGCGTCGGGCGAGTACCACATCCAGCGGGCCTTCGCGTCGACGCCGTCTTTGCCCATCGCGTCCTTCTGGCAGACGATCGGGAAGACGCCGTCGCTCGCGGAGTTGTCCTCTCCGAACGCGACGCGCCCCACCGCGTTCGGGGTGATGGCGGCGGTCGTCGAGACCCAGCCGGCGCTCGTCGTCGTGCGATCTCCGGTCCCGGCGTTGCAGAGCGCGAGCTCCGTGTTGACGACCTCTTGGGTCGGGAAGTCGGTCGTCTGGGGGTTGTACTCTTTGCCGGTGGCGCACGCCTCCCACGCGCCGTCGCCGGTGAAGATGGGATCGCCGCCGCGCCTTCGGAACTGGCCAATCACGCCCTGCGACGTGGCTCTGTCGGCCCACGCGACGATGTAGAGGTACGCGCCGCGCGGGGCCTCGGCGGCGGGAACGACGTACGCCTCGGGGCCGTTCCCGATGGGGCAGTTGAAGATCTCGCTCGCGAGGCGCGCCGGGGTCACGTTGCGGTACGTGGCGACCCGCGCGGCGTCGCCCCAGCCGAACGCGTAGGCGTTGTCGGCCGTGAGCACCACGTCGACGTCGGTCATCGGCTCGATCGTGCCTCCTTCGCCTTGGCCCGCGTCGGCGAACAGCGGGGGAGTGACGGGGCGCGCCGCATCCTCGAGGGGAGGCGGGGGGCTCGCGTCGGTGTCGGGCTCGGGCGCGACCTCGGGGCGGGTCGTCGAGCCACAGGCCGCGGCGAGCACCACGGCGGTCGAGAACGCGAAGATCGAACGGAGCCTCATGGAGAGGAGTATTCGCCACCTCGGCTAGTCGCGCGCGTCACCACGTCGCCCGAGACGCCTCGGGGACTCGGGTCATTTCTCGAGGCGCGCGAGGTCGGCGAGCATGGCGTCGACGTTGTCGAGGCACGAGGCCGTACCCTCGAAGCGGCGCGAGAGGCGCATGTCGGGCGTGAGCTTCCACGGGCTCTTTTTGTCGCGCAGAAGCTCGGTGATCTTGCGGGAGTCGAGCGGGGTGTCCTCGCGCAGATGCAACGTCACGAGGCGGCTCGTGGCCTCGCACCCGAGCACACGTAGGCGCCTTAGGTGGGTCTTCTGGGCCATCAGGCGAAAGAGCCGACGCACCTCCTCGGGCGGGGGGCCGAAGCGGTTCTCCATCTCGTCGGCGATGTCCTCGACGTGGGCCTCGTCGACCGCGCCGGCCAGGCGTTTGTAGAGCGACAAGCGGACGCCCACCTCGGCGACGTAGCTCTCGGGGACGAGGGCCTCGACGTCGTACGAGAGCTCGGGATCGACCTCGAAGACGACCTCTTCGCCGCGGAGCTCGTGCACCGCCTCTTCGAGCATCTGGCAGAAGAGATCGAACCCGACGCTCGCCACCGTGCCCGACTGCTCGCCACCCAAGAGGTCTCCCGCGCCTCGCAGCTCGAGGTCGAGCGAGGCCACCTTGAAGCCGGAGCCGAGCTCGGAGAAACGCTCGATCGCCTCGACCCGCGCGCGGGCATCGTCGGTCATGGCGTCTTGCGGAGGCACGACGAGGTAGCAGTACGCGCGCTCGCGGGACCGGCCCACGCGGCCTCGGAGCTGGTAGAGCTGCGAGAGCCCGAACATGTCGGCGCGGTCGATGATGATCGTGTTGGCGCGCGGGATGTCGAGCCCGCTCTCGACGATGGCCGTGGCGCAGAGCACGTCGTACCGGCCGTCGACGAAGTCGAGCATGGTGCGCTCGAGGTTCGTCTCGGCCTCGCTCTCGCCCGTCTCGGTGCGGCGCTTCGTCTTCGCGAGCTGCCCGTGAGCGACGGCGATGCGTGCGTTCGGGACGAGCTCGGTGAGCCGTTGCGCTCGCTCGTAGAGGCCCTCGATGCGGTTGTGCACGAAGAAGACCTGGCCTCCGCGCGACAGCTCGCGGGTCACGGCCTCGCGCAGCACCTGCGGATCGAACCGGGTCACGATCGTGCGCACGCTCCGGCGGTCGGCGGGGGGCGTGGCGATGAGCGACAGATCGCGGAGACCTCCCACGGCCATCTGGAGCGTGCGCGGGATCGGCGTCGCGCTCAGCGTGAGCACGTCGACCGTGGAGCGCATCTGCTTGATGCGCTCTTTGTGGGTGACCCCGAAGCGCTGCTCCTCGTCCACCACGAGGAGGCCGAGAGCCTTGAAATGAAGGTCTTTCGAGAGGAGGCGATGGGTGCCGACGAGCACGTCGACCTTCCCCTCTTTGGTCGCCTTGAGGATCTCGTCCTGCTCGCGCTTCGACTGGAACCGCGACAGGCATTTGACGGTGATGGGGTAGCCCGAGAGGCGCGCCTCGAAGGTGCGGAAGTGCTGCTGCGCGAGCACCGTCGTGGGGCAGAGCACGCACACCTGGCGGCCCGACATGGCCACGCGGAAGGCAGCGCGGATGGCCACCTCGGTCTTCCCGAAACCTACGTCTCCACACACGAGGCGATCCATGGGGCGCGGCGCCTCGAGATCGCGGTTCACGTCGTCGATCGCGCGCGCCTGGTCCGGGGTCTCCTCGAACGGGAACGTCGCCTCGAACGCGCGGTACTCGTCGTCGACCGGGGCGAGCGCGGTGCCGAGCTGGGCCTTCCGTTCGGCGTAGAGGCGGAGGAGCTCGTCGGCCATTTGGCGCACCTCTTTGCGCACGCGGGCCTTCGTCTTCGAGAACGTGGAGCCGCCGAGCCTGTCGAGCTTGGTCGACTCGCCCTCGCCGCCGGAGAGCTTCTGCACCTGGTTCAGGCGGTAGACGGGGAGATAGAGCTTGTCCTTGCCGGCGTACTCGACGACGAGGAGATCGACGAGGTGTCCGCCCACGGGCTTGTGCACGAGGCCGAGGTAGCGCCCGACGCCGTGCTCCACGTGGACCACGAGATCGCCGACCGAGAGGCTCCGAAGGTCCTCCAGGAAGGGGCGCGTCGTGTCCTTGTTCTTCCGCTCCCGCTTTTTGTGCGCGCGCCCTCCGAACACCTCCTCTTCGGTGATCACGGCGAGCCCGTCGGCCGGGAGGATCACCCCGCGCGTGAGCGGGCTCGGCACGATCTCGACGTCGGTCTCGCCGCGACCCGGGGCCTGGGCCCCGAGCACCTCCACGGGAGACGTATGCAGTTTGCATGTTATCGACTTGTGCGAGAGGAGGCTCGCGATGCGCTCGGCTTGGGTGAGCGTGCGCGCCGAGAGCAACACGCGGAGCCCGGCCTCGCGAAAGTGGGCGATTCGCCGGGTGAGCGGCACAAGGCCCGCGCCTTTGCCCTTCGCGGCGCGCGCCCGCTGCATGGCCGACTTGAGGTCGTCGAGGTCGAGGGAGCCGTGGGCGAAGGGCTCCTGGGTCACCTCGTAGGCCGAGAGCCCCGGCGCCTCGGTGCCGCGCACGAGGGTCTTTCCGACGGTGACGATGCGGCGGGCCCCGAGCTCGGTCGCGAGGTGGGCGTCGCTCGTGAAGAAGGCGTCGAGGGGCAGCTTGATGGGGCTCGCGCAGGCCCGCTCGTCCTCGGTGGCGCGAAAGAGGGCGTCTCGTACGCTGGCGACGACCGCCTCGGGGTCGTCGAGCACCACGGTCGCGTCCGCCGGGAGATGGCCGAGCGGGTCGTCGAGCGAGGCGTAGTAGGTGGGGAGGTAGCCGTCGGCCCCGAAGAACGCGCGCCCCGTGGCGACGTCGTCGGCGAGGCCACGAGCCTTCACCGTGGGCACGTCATGGGTGTCGGCGAGGTCGAGGATACGGGCCTTCGCGCGCGCGACGTTCGCCGGCGTGAAGATCGCCTCGCGCGCCGGGGGGAGCCAGAGCTCATCGAGGTCCGCGTCCTTGCTCGTGCGCTGGTCGTGGGGATCGAAGCGCTTGAGGCCGACGACGAGCTCGTCGTCGAGCTCGATGCGAACGGGCTCGTCGCGCGAAAAATCTCCGCCTTGGGCCACCGGCGGCCACACGTCGACGAGGGAGCCTCGGACCGCGAACGTGCCCGGATCCTCGACGAGCGGCACGCGGAGGTACCCCGCCTCGGACAGGGCGCGCAGGAGGGCCTCGCGGTCGAGCACCTCCCCGTAGACGACCCGCTGCGTGTGCGCGCGGAGCGCGTCGCGAGGGACGACCTTGCGCACGAGCTGAGGCGCAGCGACACACACGATGGTGCGTGCGGTCGTGCGCGCGAGGTGCGCGAGGGTCGCCACTCGGGCCGTCTCGCCTCGGCGATCGGGGCTCACCTCGGCGTACGGCGAGACCTCCGGCGGCGTGAGCACGAGCACGCTCACCGGCTCGCCACCGCTCGAAAAAAACTCAATGTCGTCGCGCATTTGACGCGACTCGTCAGCGCCTTGGGAGACCACCACGACGGGCCGCTTCGTGGCCTCGAGCAGCGTCACGGCGATGGCCGCCGCCGACGAGCCTCGGGCGAGCGTGACGTCGACCCGAGGCAGGGACGCGGAGGCCCGCGCGATGGCCGCGAGCGACGTCATGCCCGTCTCCGGCACCAGCGACGGCAGCGGATCGTCGAGGTTCGGATCGCGGCGAAGGAGGGCCTCGGGATCGTCGCCGAAGGCGTCGCGCATCGGTGCGGTCAGGAGGTCGAGGTCGCCGTCGTCGCTCTCGCGGGAAATCACGCCCCCTTTTCGCGCGGGTCGGGGCCCCGAGCAAGCCCGCCGGACGCGGTGCGGCAAGGATCGCGAACGGCTCGGCTCGCGGCGCCTGCCCACCAGGCAAACGTGCGTTCTCCGCCGACGCGTCGCGTGATTGACGAACCCGGCGTGCCCGATATGGTCCTCGCATGCGAAGAGCCCTCTTGCCTGTCTTTGCCCTTGCGATCCTCGCCGCCTGCACGGGCGACGACAACCCCGCGAACCCGGTGCCTCCGGTCGACGCGTCCGTCGGCGACAACGCCGTGCCCACGCCGGTCGACCCGCTCGCCGCCCTGCCCATCGCCGAAGAGCTGAAGGGCGAGGGGCTCTCGGCCCCTGTCGACGTAGTCCGCGACGACGCGGGCATCCCGCACATCTACGCCGACAACATCCCCGACGCGGCCTACGCCCAGGGCTTCATGATGGCGCAAGATCGCTGGCTCGAGATGGACTTCGGGCGGCGGCAGGCCTCGGGCACGCTCGCCGAGATCGTGGGCGACTTCAACGAGCTCGCCCTCGTGAGCGACATGCGCTACCGCACGCACCACCTCCGCGCCACGGCCGAGGCCGCGTGGAAGCAGATCAGCGAGTCGACCGACCCGGAGGACAAGCGCCTCAAGGCCATCTTGACGAGCTTCTCGGCGGGCGTGAACGCGTGGCAAAACGCGCTCCGTCAGGGGAAGTACGCGCTGCCGAAGGGTGGCCTCGAGACGTACTACCTCGTCCCCAGCGTGAAGGCCTGGACCGAGGTCGACTCGCTCGTGCTCGGCGAGCTCCAAGCGTTCCAGCTCTCGTTCAACGCGACGAGCGACATCGAGCGCAGCACGTGGGACAAGGCCGAGGCCGACAAGCTCGTCGGCAACGCCGACCCGCAGAAGGCGGCACGTGTCGGCTTCGCCGAGGACTACTGGCGGTCATTGCCGTTCGACCCGACCACCACGGTCGACGGGTGGAACGAGGTGCCCGGCGCGACGGCGCTCGGAAAGCCCATGAAATCCAAGGCCGCGCGACCCAAGATGAGCACCATGAAGGGCGCGCTCGCGGCGCTCGAGGGCGTCGGCATCGACAAGAAGAACGACCCCGATCGTGGCTCGAACAACTGGGTCGTCTCCGGCAAGGCGTCGACCACGGGGCGCGCGATGGTCGCCAACGACACGCACCTCTCGCTTTCGAACCCGGCGATCTTCTACCTGTCGCACCTGTCCACGAAAGACGGCCTCGACGTCATGGGAGCGCAGTTCCCGGGCATCCCGCTCGTCACGCTCGGGATGAACCGCAACGTGGGGTGGGGTAGCACCGTCAGCTACATCGACGTGACCGACGTGTACCGCGAGGCGGTGGTGCCATGCACCGCGGGCGGCGGGCAGTGCGTGACCTTCAAGGGCGGCCAGGTGAAGCTCACTCCCCGCGAAGAGACGTTCAAGGTCTCGTCGATGGGCCGGCCGGGCACCGACGTGAAGGTCACTTTCTACGACGTGCCTCACCACGGCCCGATCCTTCCGCGCATCGGCTCGCGTGTGCTCGATCCGCTGAAATCGGAGGAGCTGTCGGTGCGCTACACGGGCCACCAGCCCGGGCCGCTGCTCAAGGCGATCTTGCTCTTGAACCGCGCGAAGAACGTGGACGAGGCGCAGAAGGCCCTCGAGGCGAACTTCACCCACGGTGGTCAGAACTGGGTCCTCGCCGACGACACGGGCAACATCGCGTGGACGCAGACCATTCGTGTGCCCCGCCGGCCGAAGGGCACGAAGGCCTGGAAAATCCTTCCTGGCGACGGCTCGGCCGAGTGGGACGGCTTCTTCGATCCGAAGGTCTTGCCGCACGCGAAGAACCCCGCGAAGGGCTACCTGGTGACGGCGAACGCCGACCCGGTGGGCGTCACGAAGGACAACGACCCCGGCAACGAGCCCGAGGTCGGTGGGTTCCCGCTCTACATGGGCTCCGACTACGATCCCGGTACGCGCGTGAGCCGCATCACGACGCGCATCAAGGACGCCCTCGCCGACGGGAAGAAGCTCGATCGCGACCAAATGGCGCAAATCCAGGCCGACGCGATCTCCGACTGGGGCAAGGCGTTCCGCCCCGCGTTCGTCTCGGCGATCGACGCGCTCGCGGCCGAGGCCGCCACTCCGGGCACGCACCCCGATCTCGCGCCCATGCTCACGTCGGCCTCGCCGGCCGTGAAGGCGTACCTCGCCGACGCGAAACGCCTCGTCGAGGCGTGGTCTCTCGACACGGCCGCCGGCACCGAGGAGGGCGCGACGCCGAAACAAATCGAAGACTCCAAGGCCACCGCGCTCATGGCCGTCTTCGCCACGAAGCTCGCGCAGAACACCTTCGGTGACGAGGCGGCCGAGCTCGGCGTGACCCTGTCGCGCGCGCCGACGCTGAAGCTCCTCGCCACGATCCTCACGAGCCCGGCGACGCTCAAGACGAAGGAGGCCGCGTTCGACAACCTGAAGACGGTGCCCGTCGAGACGAAGCAGATGACTCTTGCGCAGTCGGCCATCGACGCCATCGCCGTCATGATGGGCCAGGGAGATCCCTCGACGTGGCGCTGGGGCAAGATGCACACGCTCTCTCCGCAGTTCTTCCTCCCGCTCGAGTCGCTCTCCTTGAAGAAGGTAGGGCGCCACGGCGGGGACGGCACGGTCGACGTCGCGAGCCACGGCATCGAGGACGACGACTACTCGTACGGCTCCGGCGCGACGATCCGCTTCGTCGCCATGATGGATCCCGAGAAGGGGCCCGTCGCGCGCAACGTGATCCCCGGGGGCCAGGTGTTCGACCCGGCTTCGCCGCACTACTCGGATCTCTATGATCTTTATGTGAAAAACCAGACGGTGGACCTCGCCTTCCGCGTGGACGACGTGGTGGCGCGCGCGAAGGTCGAGGCCGAGAAGAACAAAATCGGTCGCCGGCGCTTCGTGCCCTGAGCCGAACCCCCGCGGCGCGCGCCTTCGCACGAGAGGCCCCCGGCAATCGCTCGGGGGCCTCGTTTCATTTTCATCGCTGCGGAGGCACGCCGGGCCTCGCCGTAGGGGGCACCACGCAGTCGGCGAGGTGGAAGAGGAAGAAGGCGAGGGCCGCCTCGCTCGTGCTCATCGTCGAACCGCACGTCTTCGGGTAGTCGGGTCCCACGCGATCTCCAGCCTTGGGTTGGTGCACGTGCGCGTCGATGTGCACCGCGCGACCGCACTGCTCACCGGCCGACCTGCCGATCGGGAAGTCGACGGAGACGATGCGCGGCCCCGGGGGAGAGGTGGGCGCGAGCGGGCGCGGCGAGACCGCCCATACGCGGGCGCGGCTCGGATCGACCGAGGCGATGTTCTCGAAGACGCTCTCGAAGTCGACGCGGCCCTCGACGGTCTCGGGGCTCTGGGGGGTGGCGGCCCTGAGCCACGACGACAGCTCCTTTCCCCCGCCTGACCCGGGCACGATGCTCATCGGGCGGCCTCCCTCGTGGCCTCCGCCGCGTACGTCGATCGCGCGGCGCAGCTCGGCGGAGGGGGAGTCTCGGTAGAAGGTGTACATGAAGTCGGTCGTGAAGATGCGGCCGCCCCCCTCGAGGTAGCGGGTCATGGCCTCGTTGGCCGCGGGCCCCTTGTTCTCGGTGCGCTCCCCGCACTCGCACGAGAGGAGCAGCATGTCGTAGCGCGAGAGCGAGGCCGCGCTGCTCCAGAGGGTCGACGATGGGGCCGACCCGCGCGGGGCATCGGCCGCGTCCATCGCGCCCCGGTACACGTGCACGCGCTTCTGGTCCCCGTCGTTCGGGACACCGATCTCGCTCGGATCGATCCCGAGCTTCGGCAAGAGGCAGCCGATGTCGTCGCACACGCCCGTCGTCAGGGCGATCCGTGGCATGTCTCCCTCGGCGCGGCTCCGCGGCAAACGTGTGGCTTCTCGGGGGAGCACGTGGGCCGTGCACGCTTCGACCTTGGGCAGGGTCACTTTGCGGCGCCATTTCCCGACCTGGACGACCAGCGGGACGTCCGTGCCGACCGGCACACCGCGGAGCTCGAAGGACCCGTCGGCGGCCGTGGTGGCGACCGCGACGGGGCGCTCGGGCAACCAGTCCGCGCACGTCTCGCACGTCGCGCCGGCGTGGAGCTCGGGGATCGCGCCGCTCGGGACGTAGACGGTCGCCCCGGCGAGGGGGAGTGTGCCGTTCGGCGCGTAGACCTTCCCGGAGACACGCGTCTCCTCGCCCTCGGGGCACGTCGCGACGTCGCACGCGAGACCCTGGCATGTCTCGGGTGGAGCGGCGTCGGCCTCCACGACCTCGAAGCGAGGGCTCGGAGGCGGTTCGTCCTCGACGACGCGAGGGCTGCCCGCGCAGTGCACCGCCCCGGCGAGCATCAGGGTGCCGACGATGGCGCGGAGCGAGACGGAGCGCGCGTGCGCGGCGATGCTCGGAGTGGGGCAGTGTTCCTTGTTTCTGGACGAGCGCGGCATGACGAACCTCGTGGGAGGCGCCGCGCGGTGCGACGCATGCCCCCTCGTCGGCAGGTGCGCGCCGTTCGTTGCGCAAAAAAATCGACGAGCCAGCGAGGTCCCTCGAGCCGCACTCGGAAGACGGTCAAGTGCTCGATACGAATGCGAAATCGGCGTGTGTGCTCAGGTGCGCTTCGCAGGCCGTGTCGGCCACAAGCGGAGGCCCGCGGGCACGATGACGAGCGATGCCACGAGGCCGGCGACCGATCCGATCGCGCCGACCGCGCCGAGATCGAAGAGCCCGTCGAAGCGACACGCCACGAGCGCCCCGAACCCGGCGGCCGTCGTGAGCGCCGTGGCCGTCGAGAGCGGCGCCTGCTTCTCGAGGGCCTCGTCGACGAAGTCGCGGCCTGCGCCGGCGTCGGTCCCTTCGCGCTCTTCGGCGGCGTGGAGCAAGAAGAGCACCTCGTCGAGCGTGATGCCGAGCAACACGGGGAGGACGAGGGCGTCGTAGACGTGCCACCCGATGTGGAGGGCGCGCATCGCCACGCCCACCATGACGATCTCGGTCACGAGGGCGAGCAGCGCGAGGGTGACGCCCTTAACGCTCTTCAAGGTCGCGAAGAGCGCGAGGCCGACGAACACCGTCGCGAGCAGGGCGATCCGGGGGAGATCGTGCACGAGGGTCTTCTTGAGGGAGACCTCGAGCGCCGCGAACCCCGTGACGACCACGCGCGACGATGCGCCGCGAAGGGTCTCGCGGAGGCGCCGCTCCTTCTCCGCGTCGGGCTTCGGGCGCACGTACGCCGCGACGTAGTATTCGCCCTGGTACTTCTGGACGTGCCGCGCGACGACCATGGAGAGCGGCCCGCGGTCGCCCTCGGGGATCGTGATCGTGTCGTTCTTGGGGTGCTCGAAAGACGCGATGGCCTCGCCGAAGGCCTCGGCGTCGAAGCCCTCGGCGTCGAGCGCGGCGCGGAGCTTCTTTGCCCGTTCGGGCAGGTTCAAGGCGTCACGTGCGGCGAGCCGCGCGCGCTGCGTCGCCGTCGAGGGCACGTAGGTGGTCATCGCGTCGAAGCCGTCGATCGTCCCGTCTTTCGCGAGCGGCTCGAGCGCCTCGGCGACCGCGTCGACCTCGGCGGCGGCCTTCTGGAGGTCCGGGTCGTGGGCGAGCAGCACCCACTGGTTGGGCCTACCCCCGAAGAGCCCGTAGATGGCGTCGGACGTGCGGAGCGGAGCGAGGGCCGAAGGGCGGAGCGCGACGACGGCCTCTCCCGTACGCGGCAACCCCACGACGCCGAGCACCAGAACGAGGGCCGGGAGGGCCGCCATGGCGACGCGCGCGCGGGTGCGGCCGCGTGTGAGTGAAGATGCCACTCCGATCCAGGCCGGCGCCTTGGGGAGCTTCGGGGGATGTCTCTCGAGGTAGGCGCCCACGTCGGGAGAAAAGAGCAAAATCGCGATCGCCGTGAGGACCTCACCGACGGCCGAGAGCACGCCGAGCTGACCGAGGGCGGCGATGTCGGAGATGCCGAGCGCTCCGAACGCGAGGGCCGCCACGAGCGCCGCCGTCAACGTGGGGCGCGCCGACGATCTCCGCGCGATCTCCGCCGCCTCGGCCGGAGAGTGCCCCTTCTTGCGCGCGTCGAGGAGGGCGCCGTAGACGTGCACGCCGGTATCGACGCCGACGCCGACGACGACGGACGTGAACGCGACCGAGAGCGACGAGAGCCTCGGGTAGACGAGGGCGGCCACCGCCGTGGTCCACGCCGTGCCGAGCATGAGGGGAGGGAGCACCGCCACGAGCGCCCTCGCGCGGCGGAACGTGACCAGGAACATCACCGCGGAGAGCACGAACGAGAGCGCCGTGCTGAGGTAGAGATCCTCACGAATCATGCGCTCGGTCGCGTACGCGACGGCGTGCCCCCCCGTGAGATCGAGCGTCGTGCCCGGGTGCGCGGCCCTCACCGCAGCGAGCTCGCCCTCGACCTCCTTCACGAACCCCTCGGCGGCGTCCGGATCGAAGACGCGACCCACGGGCTCGAGGACCACGAGCCGTGCCTTGCCTCCGTCGGCCACGAAGCTGCCGTCGGAGTCGGCCACGACGCCCGCCGCGAGCTCGGCCCGTCCCTCCCACGGGATCATCGAGAGCCGTAGCGGATCCTTTCGGACGAGCTCCGCGGCGTCGCCCGAGCCCGCCGGGGCGAGCAGGAGAGAACGTGTATCCTGCAGGCGTTTTCGCATGCCCTCGTCGGAGAGGGCGCGCTCGAGCTCCGCGCGTGCGCTCGGCCCGGCGTGGAGCCACGCGAGGGTCGGGTCGACGGGCTTCGCCTCCGGCATGTTCGCCACGACGCGGGCGACCGTCTTTTTGCCTTCGAGGCGCTTCGAGACCTCCTTGGCGACGAGTGTCACCTCGTCGGCGGACGTGCCGCGCACGAGCACGAGGCCCACGTCGCCGCCCCCGAACGCGCGCGTGAAGGTCGCGAGCGCCTCGGCCTCGGGGCCCTTCGGGAAGAGGTCCGTGAGGTCTCCCGAGAGCCTGAGGCGCGAGCTCACGACGAGCGACACGACGCCGAGCACGAGGGCGAGCACTTGGAGCACCCGGAGCCAGCTTGGCCGAGGCGCAGGCTCTTGGGTCACGCCCCGCCCTCGGGGAGCACGCGGATGCGGACGCTCGTGATGCGCCTTCGGCTCATGCCGCTCACCTCGGCGGTCACGCCGGGGCAGAGGTCGGTCTTGTCGCCGGTGTGGGGGATGCGCCCGATGCGCTCCTGCACGATGCTGCCCACGGCTTCGGCGGCCACGTCGGCCTTGACCTCGATGCCGATGGCGCGAAGCTCCTCCATCGCGGCGCGCGCGTCGACGTCCCACGCGTTCGTCTCTCCGACGCGCGAGATGCGCGCGGGCTCTTCGTCGAACTCGTCACGGATCTCGCCGACGATCTCCTCGAGGAGATCCTCCAAGGTGACGATGCCGCTCGACCCCCCGTACTCGTCGACCACAACGGCGATCGGGATCTGGGTCTTTTGCATCTCGCGCAGCAGGTCGAGGAGGCCCTTCTGCTCGGGGACGAAGAGCACGTCGCGGCGGAGCGTGTCGAGGTGCACGTTCTCGATGCCCGACTCGCTCAGGAAGACGTCCTTCGCGTAGAGGTAGCCGGCCACCTCGTCGAGCGAGCGCCCCTTGGTGAGCACGATGCGGGAGTATTGGAGATCCCTAAGGATTTTGACGGCCTCTTTGCCCGTCGTCTCGATCGGGATCGACTTGACGTCGACCCGGGGGACCATGGCGTGGCGCGCGGCCCGCTGGGAGAAGCGGATGACACGCTCGACGAGCTCGGCCTTGTGCTTGCCCTCGGGGGCCTTCTGCGCGCTCGCGACGAGGATGCCGATGACCTCTTCCTCCGAGAGCTTGCCTTCGCTCGCCGCGTCGGCGCTCATGCCGAGCGCGCGCAGCAGGACCTTGGTGGAGGCCTCGAGCACGAAGAGGAGCGGGCGGAAGACGACGAAGATGAGGTGGAGCGGCCCCGCGGCCGAGAGGGCGGTCTCTTCGGACTTCTGGATCGCGATGAGCTTGGGGATGAGCTCGCCGAAGAGCACGTGCCCGAACGTGAGCAACGTGAGGGCGATGGCCGTCGCCGCGATGGTGAGCGCCTGGTTCGGCTCGTGCCCCGTGGCCTTGGCGACCGCGGCCACGAAGAGGTGCTCGATCGCCGGCTCGCCGACCCAGCCGAGGCCGAGGCTCGCGAGCGTGATGCCGAGCTGCGTGACCGAGAGGTAACGCTCGAGGTTCGACACCACGAGCTCGGCGCGCTGAAACTTCGGGTCGCGCTTGGACTTGGCGCTGAGGTTCGTAGTGCCGACCTTGACGAGCGCGAACTCGGCGGCCACGAAGAAGCCGTTGAGCGCGATGAACAAGACGGCAGCGAGGAGACCCAACACGGGCTACCCGTACTAGCACGGATTTCGCGCGGCCGAAGCCGACGTGTCCCGAGGGCGGCCGCGCGTGCCTCAGAGCGTGAGCTTCACTCGAGGCACGGCCGCGGCGCCCTTGGTCAGGAGAGCGTAGCGCGCCATGTTCTCGAGCACGCGCACGACGTAGCCGCGTGTCTCTCCGTAAGGGATGGACTCGACGAACACCTCGACGTCGACGCCTGCGCTCCGGGCGTGCCACTTGACGACCGCGTCGGGGCCGGCGTTGTAGGCGGCGGCTACGCGGAGGGGGTCCGCGTCGAGCTTGTCGGAGAGCTCGCGGAGGTAGCGCGCGCCGAGCCGAACGTTGGCCTCGGGGCGCGTGAGCTCCGCCGGATCGAACGGCGTACCCGCGCGCTCGGCCACCGCCTTGGCCGTCTCGGGGAGGAGCTGGAGGAGGCCCACGGCCCGCGCAGGGGAGACGACCTCGGCGTCGAAGCCGCTCTCTTGGCGCATCACTCCGAACACGAGGCCGACGGGCAGGCCGAGGGATGACTCGGCGTCGGTGACGGCGCCGGCGTACGGGCGTGGGAACGCACAATCCCAGACCCACCTCGCGCGCCCCTCGGGTGACTCGGAGAGCATGCTCTGTGGCGCCCGTAGCGCGATTTGGTGGCGGCGCTTGGCGCGCTCGAGCTGGCCGTACGCGGCGCACAAGGCCTCGACGCCGCGCCCCGCGCTCTCGCCTTCGACGAACGCCTCCCGCGTGCGCAGCTCCTCCTCGGCGTCGTCGTCGAGGCCCACGGCGTGGAGGGCGTCGACCGGCGCGGGGAGCTTGACGACGATCGGCACGGCCGGGCTCGCCGAAGGCTCGGTCCAAGGGACGGCCGGCGCCTTCGCTTCGTCGAGGCGGCCCTGGGCGACGAGCGCGGCGAACGTCAAGGTGTGTGTGCGCACGACCTCGGACCACCTCGCGACCGCGTGTGTGCGATCGCCGTCTCGGAGGGCGGCGAGGGCGGCGAGGTCGATGTAGCGAGCGCGGTTCCGGCTCTCGTCGGCCGAGTCGGCCAGGGCCTCGAAGAGGCGCCGCGCGCCGGCGTAGTCCTTGGCCATGAAGTGGGAGAGCGCGCGGTAGCGGGGCACGTCCCGCTCGCCGTGGTCTCGCGAGCTCGTGAGCTCGTCGAACGCGGTGCTCGCCTCTTTGTAGTCGCCGTGGAAGTACGCGATGCGCGCGATGTGGAACTTGGCTTGCGCTGCGAAGGGAGACTTGGCGTAGTGGTCGCGCACGCGCTTCATCGCGGTCTGCGCTTCGCGATCCTTGTCGGCGCGCGAGAGGGCCCTCGCGGACAGGAAGGCGTCCTCGGCGGCCTTGGGCCCTCCGCGGCGCTCGCACGTCGTGTAGGCCTGGCTCGCCTCGACGTAACGGGAGCGCGACTTGTAGAGGGCCTCGGCCTTGGCGTGGCAGAGGTCGTCGGCCGTGGCGCGCCCCTTGGAGCTCGCGGCGCGCTCGACGCACTTGAGCGCCTCGTCGACGTCTCCCGCCTCGGCGAGCACGTGCGCGCGGCGGAGCCAGTCCTCGGACGGGAGCGCGTGACCGAGCTTCTGGAGCGCTCGTTCGGCGTCCTTCGTCGGGCCGTTCACGGCGATCCAGCGCGCGTCGTCGCGATCGGTCGCGGTGTCGTCGTGGGGGAGCTCGAGCCGAAGCTTCCTCGCTTCGAGCTCGACGGACTTGGGCTTTTTGTCGGCCTGGATGGCCCTGTCACAGGCGAGCCTGGCGCGCGCCGCGTTGCCCGCGCGCTCGTACGCACGCGCCGCCGAGAGGTAGGCCTTCGGGGTCCCCTCCGCGAAGTACCCTTCCGCGGCCACTTCGTACGGCCCGACCTCCGCCATCGCCGCGCGACGCATGCGCTTTACACGCGCCTCGAGCAGAGGCAGCTCGTCTTCGAGCTTCCCGAGGAGCGACACGGCGAGCTTCCCGTCGTTTCGCTCGAGCGCGGCGCGCGCGCGTGCGAGCCTGACGATAGGGGCGTCTCGTTCGTTCGGGGGGAGGCGAGCGGCGTCGGTCTCGACGTTCTCCCAGCGCGCGCGGCGCACGTCGTCGTGGAGGACCTCGCGAGGGGAACGGGCCTCGGCCGCGTCGCTCGTGCCGGCGTCGCCGGGGAGAACGTCGGCGTCCAGGCTCGGCCTCGGGCTCGCGGAAACGGCGCTCGAGGCGTTCGTGGCGTCCGCGTCGGCCTCGGCCGTCCTCGGGGACTTGCAGCCCGCCGCGAGGGCAGCGGCGAGCCCGAGCACGCCGAGCGCGATGGCCGTCCTACGCACGGTACACCCCGAAGCTCGGGAGGAGGCGCGCGACCTGACCTCGGCGCAGACCGGTCTGGTCCATTCCGCGAACGACCCGCGTGATTCGCGGGATGGCGAGGGTCTCGCCGTGCGCGCCGCTCTCGATGCCGATCCACCGGCGCCCCATGGTCGACGCGACGGCCGCCGTGGTGCCGCTCCCGAGGAACGGGTCGAGCACCCAGTCGCCCTCTCGGGTCGTCGACGCGAGCACGCGCGCGAGCAGACGCTCGGGCTTCTTGTTGCGAGAGAACGTGACATGGCCTTCACGCGCGAGGCCCTGGAACGGGACGTCGTCCCAAACGTTGGTGAGTCGTTCGCAGGGAACCCGCGCGCACGCTCCCGTGGGATCGATCGCGCCGTGGGCGGCGAGGCTGCGTAGCTTCTGAGCGAGCGTGAGCATGCGGTTCCCGCCCTTGAGCACGAGGTCGGGCAGCCCCGGCCGCTCGAGCCTGTAGACCTTCTCCGGGGACGCCTTCGACCGCGCGACGAGCATCCGGGCCGCCTTCGACACGGCCTCCACGCGCACCTGCGCGAACCTCACGACCTGCCTCGCGTTGCGCTCGGCGAACGTGGCGACACGCACGTCCCACTCGGCCCCGAGCGCGGTCCGAGCCGCGCGCGCGCTCGGGTAGCCGTGCTCGTGCGCGACGACCGCGGCGAGCGGGGAGAACCGGTAGTGTTCGGGGGCGGCGTCCGGATTCTCGAGGAACGACCTGTAGGCGCCGTCGATTCCCGCGCGTCGACGGTAGAGGGGCGTGGGGCGGAACGACGCGCGGCTCTTGGCGTACACGAGCAGGTAGTCGGCCACGTTCACGGGGCCCACGTTGGAGGCCTTGTGCCCCGTGGCGGCGCTCCGCACGACGGTGATCGTCGCGACGCGGTTCTTCGCGCCGAGGACCCGATCGAGCAGGCACTGAAGTGGCCCGAGCTCGGTGTCGTCGATCTCGGCGACGAGCGCGCCGTCGTCGCGGAGGAGATCGCGCGCCTGCTCCACGCGGGGCTCCATCATCGCGAGCCAAGCCTCGCGCGAGCGGGTATCGTCGTACTCGTCGAAGGTACGCCCGGTGTTGAAAGGTGGGTCCAGGTACGCGAGCGCGAAGACCGGCCCGAGCTCGCGAGCGAGGGCGCCGAGCACGGGCAGGTTGTCCCCGAGGTAGAGGCGGTTCTCTCCCTCGACGAAAGGTCCGGGGGAGAGCTTCGTAGAGCGATCGCGCCGTGTGTGCTCGTGCGTGGACGGCGATGGAGCGGGCGCGCGCGTGCTCACGCGACGACGCCCTCCGGCCCCACCGATCAGCGCGGCGGGGGGACGTACGGTCCGCGAATCCACGCTTCCGTGATCCTATGGTAGTTGCCCTCGGCGCCGAGCCCGGCCATCACGCTGGCGAGCCCCCACTGCAGGCGGTTCATGAACGTGTGCTCGGTGGGCATGTGAATGGGCTTCGGCAGCGCCGGGATGGTCGCGTCGGCCTCTTTGACGAGCTTCTTCACGCCACGCGCGAGGAACGCCACGGTCTCCCGGGCGGCCTCGTGCGAGTGCACGTAGTGGGCGTCCTTCGTGAGCGGAATGAGCACGAACTTCGTGTACTCGGTGTAGAGCGCGAAGGCGGGCTCGTCCGTCGGGTCGAAGCCGAGGAACTCGACACACGCTCGGTAGAAGGTGTCCCAGTCTTCGTCCATCGCCGCGGTCACGTAGCGTTTTTCGCCGGCGATGAGCTCGGGCGAGAGGATTTTGTGGCAGCCGAAATCGAGGAACGCGACCTTGCCGCCGCCGAGGAAGCGGTAGTTCCCGGGGTGCGGATCGGCGTAGAGCACGCCGTGTTTGAAGAGCGGGCGCATCATGAAGCGCCAGATCGTCTCTCCGGCCTTGCAGCGGTCCTCGTGCGAGGCCTCGGCGCAGAACGTTTTGTAGTCGACGCCGCCGATGAGCTCGGTCGTGAGCACGCGCCGCGTGGACAGCGAGTGATGGACGCGCGGGATGACGATGTCGTGGTCGCCCTCGTGCATCGCCCGAAAAAGCTCGGTCGCGTCGGCCTCTTTGCCGTAGTCGAGCTCGGCGAGGAAGACGCCCTTGATCTCGTCGAGGGTCTCCTTCGTGTGGTAGCGGCGGCCCACCGGCGCGATCATCTGCTCGAGGAGCGAGAGGCTCTTCAGGTCGTTCTCGATGGCCTTGTCGATGCCGGGGTACTGCACCTTGACCGCCACCCGGTCGCCCCCTCGTGTCGTCGCGCGATGGACCTGGCCCACGCTCGCGGCCGCGAAGGGGTCGTCGTCCCACGCGGCGAAGACCTCCTCGGGCGTGCCGAGCTCGGCGGAGACCACCTTGCGCGCGGCCTCGCGCGAGAGAGGCGGTGCCTTCGCTTGGAGGCCCTTCAGCACCTCCTGGAATTTCTCTTCGTAGCCGGGCGGGGCGAGGCCGTCGATGTACGAGGCCATCTGCCCGAGCTTGAGCGGGAGGCCCTTCATCTCGCCGAGCGTCTTCAGCATGGCCTCGGCGGCCGCCTTCGCGTTGGCGCGCAGGGCCTCGCGCTCACGCTCGACGTCGGCGGGAGTTTGCCCCATGCCGACGGCCTTCTTCATGGCGTTCGTCGCGAACGGGATCGCCTTGGGCGCGAGCGCGCCGAGCTTCATGAGGCGCCCGAGGCGGGAGGTCGGAGGCGCGTCGGGGCGCTTGTCGTTCGCCTCGTCGTCGTCGCGCTTGCCACTCATCGGGGCGGATGGGAGCCCGCCTTTGCGCTCGCGTCAAGCAAAGCCGACCCGAGAGCGGGCCTCAGCGCCGCTTGCCGCCGGTACCGAGCGCGGCCTTTCGACGCTTTTCGTAGGCTTCGGCGTCGATCTCTTCTCCGCGGGCCCACGCGAGCAGCGTGTCGGCGACGAACCCGCGGTAGGCGGGGCCGAGCCTCAGCGCGAGGAAATCGCGGTAGAGCGCCTCGACGATCTCTTCGACCTCGCGGAGGAGCCGCATGCGCTCGAAGAACGCCTCTTGTTCCTCGACGGCCACACGCTCGGCTTCTCGGTCCGCGTCGCGCTCGCGGCGCTTCTTCACCATCGGGCGCGCCTCGAGGAGCGGGTCGTCGTCGCCCTGATCGAGCACCGTGGGAAGCGACACGGCCGACAGCGCGAGCGTGTCTCCGCGGAGGGCGAAGCTCGCCTCGCGCTCGCCGAGGACGAGGCGGAAGCCCATCTTCTCCGGGGTCTTGCCGAGGAGCAGCGACTCTTTGGCCTCGCGCGCCTTGCCGGGCAGAGATCCCTTGATGCGCGTCGTCTCTTTTTCGACGCCCAGCGACAGCTCCTTCTCGACCCAGAACCCGAACGAGCCGTGGGCGCTCGTCGAGAGGGTGGCCTCGAAGATCTCGCTCTCGAACCACAAGAAGAGGAGCAGCTCCCGCCCGAGAAAACGGGTGCGTTCGACGCTTTGGTAAAGATCCATGACGTTTTAGCCTTCGTCGTCGCTCGAGGCGATCGTGAGGGGCTCCGAGTCCCCGAGGGAGGCCTCTTCGGCCTTGGTGAGCCCGAGGCGTGTGCCGAGCGTGAAAGGGGCCTCGCGCACGAGCTTCACGCCGAAGGTCTTCTCGAAGAGCTCCGTGAAGGCGAGGTGCGCCTTCGGGGAGGTGCCGAAGAAACGTACGAGCCCCGAGGTCGTGTCCCACGAGACGTCGTTCACGCGCACCTGCGGGGTGAGGCTCTTTCGCAGCTTTCGCGAGACGAGGTCCTTGAGCTCGAGCTTCTCCTTCTTGGAGAGCCGCTCGCGGCCCTTCTTCTCGAGGTAGGCCTTTTCGGCCTCGCCGAGCTTGGCGCGGAGGAGCGCCCCCGGGATGGCCCACTTGTCCGTGCGGAACCCGAGGTTCACGAACTCGTTGTAAAATACATCCATATGGTCGACCTCCAGATCGAAGGCGCTCGCGACCTTGCACCAACCGGAGCGCTCGGACTCGTCGTCCTCGGCGAGGAGCGGCCGCTGCATCTTGCGCCGGATCTGGGTGAGGCCTTTGCTCTCGAGGTCGTCGGGGGTTTCGCCGGCGACGAAGAAGCGGACGTAGGTGAGGGAGCCACGGAAGAGGGACACGGGCGAGGCGCTCTACCAGAAGCGAGCCCACGTTTCGCCTCGAAAAGCGCGGGGGCCCACGCCGCTCACGCCAACGCGCGCGATCGAAGGTATAGACCGCGCTCGTGGACCCGAGACGCGCGCATGCGGCTTACCTCGAGGTGCGGAGGTTCGGTTCGCTCGACGGCCTCCGCTTCCTCGCGGTCGTGCCCGTCGTGTACCACCACGCGACGCCTCGGGTCCTCGAGGGGATCTTGGGGAAGGGCCCGCTCGGCGTCGACCTCTTCTTCGCGATCTCCGGATTCCTCATCACTACGCTGCTCCTCCGCGAGCGAGCGCGAACCGGCACGGTGGGCATCGCGGGCTTCTACGGCCGGCGCGCGCGGCGCATCTTGCCGCTCTACTACGCCGTGCTCGCCCTCACGTGCGTGCGCGCACTCTCTCTCGATGCGGCCTCGCCGGTTCGCGCGCACTTCTTCGCGAGCGTGCCCTTCTACGCCACGTTCACGAGCACGTGGTTCGTCGACACGAGCGTCGCGCACCCGATCCTGTTCGCCTACGCGTGGTCGCTCGCCGTCGAGGAGCAGTTCTACGCCGTGTGGCCGCACGTGGCTCGGCGCGGGCCGCTCGTGGCCGCGGTGGTCGCGCTCGGTTTCTTGGGCGTCGATTTGGCCGGCGGGCGCGTGCTGTCCGGGCTCCCCCTCGCCATCGTGTCGAGCTTGAGGCCGCCGCTCGTGCTCGGCGCCTTCGCGGCATGTGTACTCCACACGGAACGCGGCTTCGCGTGGGCGGTTCGCCTCGTGGGGAGCCGCGTCGCCGCGCCGGTCGTGCTCGGCGCCGTGGTCTTCTCGCTCGCCACGAGCCACGTGTCGCTGCTCGCGACGCAGGGGCTCTTGGTCTTGCTCGTGGTCGCGTGCGTCGTCAGGGAGGACTCGGGGCTCGCCGAGGTCTTGCGCCTTCGGCCCGTCCGCCACGTGGGCGAGGTGAGCTACGGCATCTACATGCTCCACCTCGCGGCCATCTTCGTCGCGAAGAGGGTCGTCTCCTCGGAGGTGGCGAGCGGGGCGGCGGTCTTCGCGATCGCCTTGCCGCTCTCGGTCGCGCTGGCGACGCTCTCGCATCGGTACTTCGAGTCGCGTTTCCTCGGGCAGAAGTGACGCATCCCGCCGCGGCTCGGGGCCCCGAGCCGCCTCGCACCGTCCCCTAGGATCCCGTGGAAGCGTCAGGGATCCAGCGGATCGAGCGCCAGGCGGACGAGGCCGTCGCAGCGCTTCGGGGGGGCTTTCGCCTCGGGAGAAGCGACCTCGCACGCGGCGGCTTCTCCCGATTCGCCCACGGTCAGGACGGGGCCGCGCTCGATGGCGGCCGCGCCCACGGAGGCGGCGATGGTGTCTCGAACGCCGCGCCGGTCGAGACCGAACCGAAACGCCCCCACACCGGCCGATACGACGATGTGGGTCGCCCCCGCACATGCTCCGCGGAGCTCGCCCCGCTGGGGCACACGCGTGAGGGTGAACGTCCCCGAGAGCACGGCGTCGAGGGTCAAGAGCGCCCCGCGTTCGAGCTCGGGCCCGAGCCGGTCGGCGAGCGCGCGTCCCGTTAGCGGAAGCTCCGCCGGCAGGTACCCCGAGAAGATCTTGCGGACGGGCTCGGGCGCGCTCCCCGTGAAGGTGTAGGTTGCATCCGTCGTGCAGTCACGGAGGAGCCGGAGCCCGGAGCCGTCGTACCCCACGACCACGGTGCTCCGGCGGAGGTCGGCCTCGATGGGCACGGCCCCGCGGGGATCGTCCACGAGGAAAGGTACGAGCGAGAGCGGCGCGGCCCTCACCGCGGACTTGGGCGTTTCGGGCGTAGCCGGAGGCTCGCAGGCGGAGAGGAGGAGCGCTACGCCCAGAGCCGAGCCCACTCGCGTCACCTCGAGTCGAGCGGGCCCTCGCACACGCTCGCGCGAGAGGTCCGCCGCGGCGGCGAGGGGGTGGCGAGCGAGGTCGGGGGCGGTTCGCACGGCACGAGCTTCGCACGACTCGGCCTCGCCGGGACCTTTGCGCCGATCGAAGGAGCCCCGGCGTCGGCCCGGATGCCGAAAAACGCGGCTTTCGTGGCCTCTCGAGCGCGGTTTTCTTGACGTTCGGACGTGCCTCCCGCAAGAGTCGCCCCGTGACCGACAAGCCCGCCGTCGAGCGAGATTCCCGCGCCGGCCTCCCCCGGAGGTTCGGCCGGTACACGCTGTTCGACGCGATCGGCAAGGGCGGCATGGCCGAGATCTTCCTCGCGCGCGCCGAGACCGAGCTCGGGGCCTCGCGCCTCGCGGTGGTCAAGGAGATCCTCCCGCAGTTCGCCGGCTCGTCCGAGTTCGCGGAGATGCTCATCCACGAGGCGAAGCTCGCCGCGCGCCTCAGCCACGCCCACATCGTCCAGGTGTTCGACCTCGGGCGCGAGGGCGACAAGCTCTACATCGCGATGGAGTACGTCGAGGGGTTCGATCTGAACGCCCTCCTCCGCAAGTGCTCGCAGGCCAAGGTCGCGCTCCCGGTCGAGTTCGCGCTCGGGATCGTGTGCGACGTGCTGCGCGGCCTCGACTACGCGCACCGCCGCATGAGCGACGACGGCGACCCCCTCGGCATCGTGCACCGCGACGTCTCCCCGTCGAACGTCCTCGTCTCGTACGAGGGCGAGGTCAAGCTGTGCGACTTCGGCATCGCCCACGCGAACAACCTCCTCCAGGCCGCGTCGAGCGACGCCAACATGGACGAGGCCATCAAGGGCAAGGCCGGGTACATGAGCCCCGAACACGCGAACGGCGAGAAGCTCGACGCCCGCGCCGACGTCTTCGCGACGGGTATCTTGCTCTGGGAGCTGCTCTCGGGTCGGCGCCTCTACACGACCAAAGGAAGAGAAGCTTCGCTCCTCGAGCAGGCCAAGGCCGCCGACATCCCTCCGCTCGAGAAACACGGCCTCCCAGACGAGGAGCGCCTCCACGCCATCGTCGCGAAGGCGCTCGCGAAGGATCGGACGAACCGCTACGCGTCGGCCTCGGCGATGCTGCGGGACCTCGAAGACTACATGGTCGCCGCGAAGTTCACGGTGAGCCCGCTCCGCCTCGGGGACTTCCTCGTCACGAGCTTCGGGACCGAGACCGTCACGCGCCGAAAGGCCCTCGAACGCGACGTGGCTCGCTCGTCGCCGCTCGGAACCTCGTCCGACGAGAAGAGCCCCGCGCCCCCCGTCATGGCCGCGCCTCCGCCGCCCTCGAGCAGCGACGTCGCGATCCGCGACGCCGAGCCCTCCGATCCGGAGCTCCCGCCCGACTCCGTCCCCCCGCTCATGAAAAACCCGGTGTCGCACCGGGCCATGCGCGCCTTCCGCGCCGACCTCGCCGCGTCTCCGCCGCACGTGCCGGAGGCTCCGAGCTCCCTCTCGGCCGCGGTGCTGGACGCCCCCGTCTCGCAGAAGATCGACCGCGCGGTCGACGCCCCGAAGTCCAAGGGCCCCCTGATCGCGGTGGCGGTCGCCGCCCTCGTCGCCGTGCTCGTGGCTATCGCCCTCCTCAAGGGCTGAGCCCGTACTTTGTAAGTGCTCGATATGTAAGGGTTTTGCTGCTGGTGCGGCTGACCTCGAGGCGAAATCGGGCTAGAGGTCTCGGCGCATGACGACGGTCAGCGCGGCACCGCACTCGTTCTCGCACACGCCCCCGATGCGTGAGGAGCGCGCGTGAGGATCGCGAAGGTGGCGCTGCCCGTGCCGTTGCCGCACTCGCTCTCGTACGTGGTGCCCGAAGAGCTCGCCTCGGTGTGCGTGAGGGGCGCGCGTGTGGTGTGCCCGCTCGGGGCGCGTCGCGAGCTTGGTGTGGTGCTCGACGTGGTCGACGAAGAGGCGCCGCCGGGAAAGCGCATGCGCGCGGTGGCCGAGGTGGTCGACGGGCTCGGGCTCCCCGAGGAGCTGCTCTCGTTCCTGCGGGAGCTCTCGGCATACTACCTCGCACCCATCGGAGAGGTGACGAAGCTCGCGCTGCCTCCCGAGGAGCACAAGACGCTCAAGGCCGTCGAGATGCGCCCGACGCTCTTCTCGACCAAGAAGGGCATCGGCGGGCGCATCGTCACGTTCGCCGAGCCCACACAGACCGTCGACGCCGAGCGAGAGCAGAAGCTCTCCGCGAGCGCGAAGGCGATGCTGGCGAAGCTGCGCGCAGCAGGGAAAATGCCCCTCGCGAGGCTCGCCGACGAGTGGGCCTCCGCGCGCACGATGGTGAAGCGGCTCGAGGCGCTCGAGGTCGTGAGGGTGTTCGAGGCCGAGGCGCCCGACGACCCGTTCTTCGACGTGGAGGTGCCCCGCGACGTGGAGAAGGCGCCCACGGCCGCGCAAGAGGCCGCGCGTCTCGCGATCACGCGGGCGCTCGAGGCGAAGGCCCCCTCCGCCTTCTTGCTCCACGGCGTCACCGGGTCCGGCAAGACCGAGGTGTACCTCCGCGCGATCGGCGAGGCCAAGCGCCTCGGGAAGGGCGCGATCGTGCTCGTCCCGGAGATCGCGCTGACCCCGCAGCTCGTGTCCCGTTTCCGTGCTCGTTTCGGCGACGGGGTGGCCGTGCTCCACTCCGGTCTCACCCCGAAGGAGCGCCACAAGATGTGGCACTCGCTGCGGAGCGGCGGGGTCGACGTAGCCATCGGCGCGCGGTCGGCCTTGTTCGCGCCCACGCCGAGCTTGGGCCTCGTCATCGTCGACGAGGAGCACGATCCGTCGTTCAAACAGGAAGAGGGCGTGCGCTACCACGCGCGCGACATGGCGCTCCTCCGTGCCCAACGCGCCGGCGCGGTGTGCGTGCTCGGCACCGCCACGCCCTCGCTCGAGAGCGAGTACCTCGCTCGCACGGGAAAAATCACGCGCCTCGCGCTGCCCGAGCGGGCGCGCGCCCAAGAGCTCCCCAAGGTGACCGTGGTCGACCTGAAGCGCATCGGCGCCGGGCCCACGGGCGACAAGCGCCTCAGCCTCCCGCTCTATCGTGCGCTCGAGAAGAACCTCGAGGCCAAGGGGCAGACCATCCTCTTCTTGAACCGCCGAGGCTTCTCGCCCGCGCTTCGGTGCGAGACGTGCGGCGCCGTCGCGTCGTGCCCGAACTGCTCGGTCGCGCTCACGTTCCACAAGACGAAGAACGTGCTCCGGTGCCACACCTGCGATCACGAAGAGCCCGTGCGTACCGCGTGCGCCGCGTGCAAATCTCCCGACGTGGCCCTCGAAGGCGTAGGGACCGAGCGCCTCGAAGAGACCCTCGCCGCGGCGTTCCCCACCGCGAAGGTCGCTCGCCTCGACCGCGACGTCGCGAGCGGAAAGGACGCCGAAAAAATCCTGGAGAAGATGCGATCCCGCGAGATCGATATCCTCGTGGGCACGCAGATGGTCACGAAAGGCCACGATCTCCCGGAGGTCACGCTCGTGGGGGTGATCGCCGCCGACGCCGCGCTCTCGATGCCCGATTTCAGGGCGAGCGAGCGCGCCTTCCAGCTGCTGGTCCAGGTCGCGGGGCGGGCCGGGCGAGGGGAGTCTCCCGGGCAGGTCATCGTGCAGACGTACGATCCGAAGCACCCCTCCGTGAGGTTCGGTGTGTCGCACGACACGAACGGGTTCGTCGAAGCCGAGCTCGCGAACCGGCGGGAGCTCGGGTACCCGCCGTACTCACGCATGGTGCTCGTGCGCGTCGACGCCGTCGATCCCGACGTGGCCCTCGAGGGGGCGAGGGTGCTGGCCGAGGTGGCCCGCGCGGTCGCCGGCGACACCGGGAAGCTCGACGTGCTCGGTCCGTCCCCTGCGCCGCTCGCGCGCCTCCGCAACCGTCACAGGTTCAGGGTCATGCTCCGCGGTTCGGACCGAGCCACCCTTCGGGCCGCGGCGCTCGCCGTCTCGCGCGCCCTCCCGACGCTCCCCCACGCCGTGCGTGCCCACGTCGACGTCGACCCCGTCCATATGCTCTGAGGCCATGGCGACGCGCGGACGAAGAGCGACGAAAAACGGATTGGGAACGCGGATTTCCACCGATCGCCTCGTCCTCCGTCCCGCGTCCGAGGACCATGTCGGTACCATCTCTCGCGCCCTCGCGAAGAACGCGCGGCACCTCGCGACCGTCGGCCCCGACGTCCCCTCGGCCTCGCTCGTCGCCGTCGCGGCGCGTGTCGCGGCCGAGCGCGCGGCGTTCCGCCGAGGGACGGCGTTCGCGTTCTACGCGTTCCCTCGAGAGAGCGGCGGGGCTCCCTCGGCGCCCGTGCTGGCGAAGGTCGTGGTCTCGGGGCTCGCGCCGGGCGGCCCTCGTGTCGGCCAGCTCGGCTACTGGGTCGACGTCGGCGAGGAAGGCAAGGGGCTCGCGCGCGAGGCGGTGCTCGCGGTCGTACGATTCGCGTTCGAATGCGCCGAGGTCCACGCGCTCGAGGCCGTGATCACGCCCTCGAACACACGCAGCGTGCGCCTCGCCGAACGCTGCGGGTTCGAGCCGACCTCCGAGGTCCGGCACCTCGGACCGCCGGGACGGGAGGTCCCCCACCGCGTCTTGTCGCTCTCGGCCGAAGACTGGCTCTTCTCGCGGTGATCCGGCGGGCGTCGTCGCGCTCCCCCCGGAGCTCGCTCACTCGTCGGCCGTTCATTTTCCACGCAACGAACCAGGCGGTCCTGCCGAAGAGGGCGGCATGCTCCCCTTCTTTCGCTGGCTCTTCGCGAACGCCGTGGCCGCCATCGCCGAGCCTCGATGCACAGGATGCGACGGTCCCGTGCCGCTCGAGACCGTCTTCTGTGGCGCGTGCGGCGCATCGATCGAGAAGGTCCCCGGCGCCCGTGTCGCGCTCCCTCGGGGCGAGTCGGTGGTGCCGCTGATCTCTCCCTTCGTCTACGGCGGCGCCGTCCGCGACGGCATCATCCGGTTCAAGTACGGAAAACGCGACGACCTCGCGCGGCCCCTCGGCGCGCTCCTCCTCCGCGGTCGTCGAGCCATCCTCGCGCACGTCCCCGAGGCCGTCGTCCCGGTGCCCGTTCATCCGAAGCGCCTCGCGGAGCGTGGGTTCGACCCGGCGGCGTTGATCGCGCGGGAGCTCGCGCGTGGGCTCGAGCTCCCCCTCGTCGTCGACGGCCTCGCGAAGGTGCGCCCGACGCTCGCGCAGGCCAGCCTCGGAAAGGAAGGGCGCCTTACGAATCTCGAGGGCGCGTTCGTCGTGCCCGCGTCGCGAGCGGCTCGGCTCCGGGGTGTGCGGGTCCTGCTCGTGGACGACGTGCGCACGACGGGGGCCACGCTCGCCGCGTGCCGTGAAGCCCTCACGCACGCAGGCGCCGAGGTCGTCGTGGAGGCCGTCGTCGCGTTCGCCGAGGCCGCTCCCGGCCCGTAGGTGCGCAGGGCCGAGGTCTCGCCGGCGCGGGAGCGATGTGGTGGCATGTGCGCACGTTCGCCGTCGGACGTGCGACGAAGTCGTTTTCGTGCCCTCGGGCCATGTATTCTCCACGACGGCATGCACGACACCGAGTGGCGCTGGGCCGATCCTTCAGGCCAGCAACGACGCATCCGCCTCGATGAGCTTCGTGCCGCGCTCGCCTCGGGGCTCGTGGCCCCGAACGCGCCCGTGTGGTGCGCCGGTTGGGTCGCGTGGCGCGAAGCCCGCGAGGTTCCCGAGCTGTCGTCGAGCGCGCTCTCGGCCGAGCATGGGCTCCTGCCGAACATCCCACCGCCTCCTCTCGCCGTCGTCGCCGCTCAATCGCAGTACGAGGCGCAGGCCTCTGGCGGGCTTGCCACGGCGACGCACGCCGAGCCTCCGCCGCCCCCTCCCTACGTCCCCCTCGCCGCGCCGCAGGCAGCGCCGCCCGGCCACTCGCGCCCTTCCGCGCCGGTCCCTGCGCCCCCCGCGAGCGCTCCCAAAGCCGCGCCTTCGGGCCCGAAGTTGCCCGAGCCGCCTGCGTCGGGCCCCAAGCCCGAGCCACCGTCGGCTCCGTCGGCTTCGGCGAAGCCCCCCGAGGTCGCGCCGGTCCCGAAGGCGCTCCCCTCGAAGCTCGCCACGCAGCTCGGGATGCCCGCCGTGCAGCGCCCCGTGACCACGCCTCTCGCGTCGCCCGCGCCTCCACCCGCGCCCGCGCTCTCGCCCGCGCCCCCGCCCGCGATGACCGACGAGCTCTCGTGGTCGGCCGCCCCGGTCGGTCCTCTCCTCCGCCCGACGGCCCCCGCCGTGCCCGCGGCGATGCACACGCCCAAACCCGCGCCGGCTGCGCCGTCGAAAGATCTGCTCCCGGCGCCGAACGTCCCAGCCGCACCCGCTTCGGCCGAAGAGCTCTCGTCGAGCTCCCTCCTTGACGAGTCGAGCTCCTCGTACAGCTACGTCGAGCCGCGGTCGTCGAAGCCCAAGTCGGGGCCTCGCGGTCCGTCGATGCCGCCACCGGCGCCCAAGGCCCCGTCGATGCCGCCGCCGGCACCCAAGGGCCCGTCGATGCCGCCACCGGCGACGAAGCCGCTCGCGTCGCGCCCTCCTCCGCCGGTCGTTCCTTCCGTTCCGCTCGCCGCCGAGGAGCTCTCGTCTTCGCTGCTCGAGTCGGCCGAGAGTGGTGCGTTCGAGCTCGCGCGCCCCGTTCGGAGCCAACCGCCACCGGCGCCGAAGCCGCTCGCGTCGCGCCCTCCGCCTCCCGTCGCGCCCGTCGCGCCCTCCGTACCGCTCGCCGCCGAGGAGCTCTCCTCCTCTCTGCTCCTCTCGGCCGACAGCACGGGTGCGATCCCCGCGGCGCTCCCTTTCGCGGCCACGGTCGCCGCCGCTCGAGAGCCCGCGAAGGTCGCGGCCGATCCCGCGCCTGCGGCCGGGTCCTCGGTCAGCGTGCCGACCTCGCTCTTCGGGACGCCCTCCCCGATCGCGCCCGAAGGCCCACCGAAGGCCGACCAAGCCGACGCCCAAAAGCCCGTACCTACGTCGCTTTTCGGCACTCCCGTGCAAGATGCACCGAAAGCCGCGCCCGTCCCGACGTCCCTCTTCGGGACGCCTTCCCCGGTTGGCCCCGACGGCACGCCCGTGGCCCCCGTGGTGGCGCCCGCCGCAGCGCCCGTCACGCCGTTTGCGCCCGTCGAGTCGGGCTCGGGCTCGGTCGACGCTCCTCCGCGCTCGGGCATCTCGGTGCCGACGGCGATCGGCATCGGGCTCCCCGTGGGCGAGATCTCTCCACACCCCGTCGTCGTGCCTCCCCCGGCGAGCCAACCCACCTCCGACGCGGCGGCGTACTTCCAGCGCGCCGACCGGGACGAGCCGCCGAAGGAGCCGAGCCCATCTCGCCCCGAAGGCTCACGCGACGCCGCCGGCTCCGAGGTCGATCTCTCCGGGGTCGTCGCGCCTTCGCCCATCGACCAGCTCCGAAAGACACTCGGCCCCGTGGTGGCCAAGGCGCGCGCGTTCGCCGAGGCGAAGTCGAAGGAAAATCGCTTCTTTTTGCCCGTGGTCGGGGTGTCGGCGGCGGCGTTCGGCGTCCTCGTGCTCGCGGGGCTCGTGAAGGCGTGCTCCGGCGGAGACGACCCGTCGGCCACGAAGGCGAAGCCCTCTCCATCGGCGTCGTCGAGCGTCGCGTCGGGGGGGAGCGCGAGCGCCGTGGCCCTCGCTTCCGCGTCCGCGCCGCCTCCGGCCTCGGCCTCGGTGCCACCACCTCCTCCTGCTGCCCCGAGCGTCACGTGCAAGCTCACGGGGGACGCCGTGACGCTCGCCGAGAAGACCTCGCTCGGTGCGGGCGTCGAGGTGCTCGCCGAGGGCGGTGTGCTCGCCGTGGGCTACGCGTCGAGTCCCAAGGAGGGGCACCTCGTGAAGGTCGGCGAGGGGCTCGCTCCGACGGCGGCCGGCAAGCTCACGATGGGCGAGCCCGTCCGGCGAGTGCTGCCGTTCTTGCGCAAGGGCAAGTTGGAGCTCTCGGTCGAAATCGACAAGAAAATCCTAGGGTTGTCCTCGCGTCGCGTGGCCCCGCTCGACCCCCCGATCGACGTGGGTGTCGGCGGCTCGTCCATCGCCTACGCGCCGCATCTCCGCACGGGCGCGAAGGACCTGTTCGCCGTGGGGGAAGGGCCCGTCGAGGGCCTCCGGGTCGTCACCACCTCCGACAAGGGCGTGGGCGTCGCGTTTCGTCATTCGGGCTCCGTGCACGTGGGGTTCACGTCCGCCGATCTCGCCCCGCTCGGCGAGGTGCAGAAGGCCAAGGGCGTGGGCGACAAGATCGGCGCGCCCGCGCTCGCGGTGAGCGAGGGGACGTGGCTCTCGGCGTTCGCGGAGCGCTCGGGAGACGGTCCGTGGACGCTCCGTCTCTTCGGGGGCAAGGTCGGTGGGGCCGCGTTCGAGCCGAAGCCCTTCGTGTTGCCGAAGGGTGGGCCCGGGGGCAGCGTGATCTCCCCGTCGCTCCTCGGCCTCGCCGGTGGCGCGTACCTCCTCACGTGGACCGAAGGTCCGGAGAACGGTCGCGTCGTACGCGCGCACGTGGTCGACGCCTCCGGAGACTCGTCGGGTGCGCCCATCGAGGTGTCTCCGAGCGGCGTGAACGCGGGGCAGGCGAGGGGCGCCGTCGACGCGAGCGGCAAGGGGATTTTGGCCTATTTCTCGTCCAAAGAAGAGGGCTACCGGCTGGTCGCCGTGCCCATCACCTGCGGCAACTAACCCAAGGTAGGTCTCGTCGGAGATGGTGCGGAACATGATGCGGATGCGAGCTGTGGCTCTCGCGGTGTGCCTCGGCCTCGGTGGGCTCGCGGTCGTCGGCTGCGAGCCCTACCAAAACACACGCGTCGGGCGCGGCCAGCTCGCCACCGTCGGCAACCCGACGTACGACGAGCTCTTGAAGAAGGTGCACGCCGAGCAGGTGGGCGCCGAGGGGTGGAACGAACAACGCCGCGACAACCGCAAGGCGCTCGTCGCGAGCCTCGGCCTCTTGCCGCACGCCACGAAGGAGACCATTCTTTCGGCCATTCGCGCGCGCGTGAAGTCGTCGAGCGTGGCCGCCGTACCCGAGGTCGACACGTGCGCCAAAGGCGAGCTCGAGCGCGCCGACAAGGTGCTCTCTCGGGTGGGAAAGTACGAAGAGCTCGCCAAAGAGGCCGACGCGCTGCGCCCCGGCGTGCCGAAAGACTACCCGACCGACGCCTCCAAGCGGCGCGACGCGGAGAACGAGCTCGCGGCCTCGGCCTACAAAATGCGAGAGCTCGTGAAGGAAGCCGAGGAGCACGCGCGCGAAGCTCGCAAGTTCGCCGAAGACCTCGGCCAGACGGTCGGCGCGCAATACCTCCCCAAACAGGCGCCTACCCCGGAGCCCGCGCCCTCGGCCTCGGCCCAAGCGTCGGCGAGCGCCGCTCCCGCGAAAAAACCGCCGCCGAAGGCCGCCCCCAAGCCCGCGCCGAAGCCCGCAGGTGATCCGAAGCCTGCAGGTGATCCGAAGCCCGCGGGCGATCCGAAGCCCGCGCCGAAGCCGCCGCCCAAGCCGAGCGGCGAGGACTTCACGCCCTGAAGTGCTCGGGGGCGCGCGCCGTCACGAGCCGTTGCATGCCTCGGTGCCGTCCGGGCAGAGGAGCTTGTCGGCCACGTGCACACGCTTCGTCGCGCGCGCCGTGCGGCCTGCCACGTCGGTGACCTCGATGGTGATGTCGAGGTCTTTGCCCAAAAAGGGCTTGTGCGCCTCGCCGAGCGCGCCGCCCGCGTCGACCTGGAAACGTAGGCCGTAGAGCTTGCAGTACCCGCCCTCGTCGGGCTCGAAGCCGAACACGAACGCGGCCGGCGTGGCCTTGAGGCCGGTGCCGGGCTGCACCGCGGTGATGAGCGTCCGCGTGCCGGCCTGCTTGATGTTCTTCATGCGGAGCGCCACCCACAGGTGGTGCCCACCCTGCGGCCCGCGCTCGAGGCGGAGGGTCTCGCCGTCGGTGAGGTTACCGTAGTCGGTCTGGCCCTTTCCGAGCACGACCTCGGGGGCGCCGGCGTTGGCCGGGCGGCAGATGTCCGGCTGGTTCACCGGCCAGTCGGTCGCGTAGGGCTCGAGCGCGGCCTCGGGCACGTCGGGCGAGACGCAGCGCCCGCCCCGGCACGTGTCGCCCGTGCACACCGCCGCGGAGGTGCCCGGGGCGACGACACACGCGCCCTCGAGCGCGAGCCGGAGCAGCCGCTTCTCGCGCGGGATCACGGTGACGGCGCGCCGCCTCACGAGCTCCGCGCTGGCCGTCGAGCCGAACGTCGTCCCCGTGCCGACCACCTCGACCTCGACCTTCGCGCCGGGAGCGCCCTCGAGCACGAGCTCGCGCGGGAAAGGGATGATCCCGTTCGCGTCGCGCGTGATGCGCTCTTCTTTGGCGACCTTGCCGTCGACCTTGGTCGACACGGTCACTTCCGAGAGCAAGGTGCGGAGCTCGTCGCCCTGGAGGCCTACGACGAGCGACGATGCGGCGGGCGGATCGGCGTCCGGGCTGCACGCGAGCGCGAGCCCCACGGGCGTGACGGCGAGCGCGAAGCGGACGAGCGAGCGGAGGGGGGCCGAGCGAGGCATGCCACCTTCCGTTGCATTCCGTGTGCCGTAGGGTGCCGAAGCTAAAATCGCATGTTGTTTCATGGGTTTGTCGTAGGGCGCGCTGCGGGGGGCATGGCGCGCGGATCCGCCCTCGTGGCACAGGATGCCCGTGCGAAGGCGGCCCGAAACGAACACGGGCGAACCCCGAGAGGTCCGCCCGCATCGACGCGACGTTCAGCGCGAACGGACGCCCGTCACTGCACCTTCTTGAGGGCCTCGACGAACTTCTCGGGGGGCACGAACTCGTTGAAGCGCGTGACCTCCTTGCCGGTGCTGTCGATGAGGATGAGCACGGGGAGCCCGACGATCTTGTACTTGGCCGAGAGCTTCTTCACGGTCTCGTCCTCGTCGTCGGTCGCGTCGACGTGCACGGTGGAGTAGCGCGAGGCCTCGCTCCGGACGCGCGCGTCGGGGAAGGTCTGCTCCTCGAGCTCCATGCAGGCCTTGCACCACGTGGCGCCGAAGTCCACGAGCACGGGCTTTTTGTCGGTCGCCGCCTGCGCGATGACCTTCTCGGCGTCTTCCTTCTGGGCCCAAGCGATCTTGGGCGCGTTCGGGTCGACCGCGATCTCCTTGGGGGCGTTCAGCCACGAGATGAAGAGGAACGCGCCCGCGACGGCCGGCACGATCGACGCGAGCTTCATCGGCTTCGACAGGTGCGCGATGGGCGACTTGCGTCGCTCGGCGAGCACGTGCACCGTGCCGAGCGCGATGCCGATCAAGAAGAGCACGCCGACGCCGACGCCGAAGATGGTCGACGGCATGATGATCTTCTTGGCGATGGCCGGGTTCGAGTCCCGGATGTAGGCGAAGGCCATGTAGGCGAGGCCGACGCCGCTCGCCCACTTGATGCCCATCATCCACGCGCCACCCTTCGGCATGTTCACCGCGAACGTGCCGGCGATGAAGAAGAGGATGCCGAGGCCGAGCGCGAACGAGAACATGCAGATCGCGCCGAGCGCGACGTTCTTGGTCGTGGCGATCCAGGTGACCATGCCCGTCATGAACGGGCCGGTGCAGGGCGCGGCGACGAGGCCCATGACGAGGCCGAGCACGAACGCGCCCCGGAAGCCGACGCCACCGACGCTCGAGAGTCGGTTGTTCATGCTCGAGGGGAGGGCCATCTCGAACGCGCCGAACATGGACGACGCGAGCGCGAGGAAGACGAGGGCGAGCACGCCGACGACCCACGGGTTCGACAGGGCCGAGCCCATGAGCTTGCCCGAGAGCGCCGCGCCGATGCCGAGCGGCGTGAAGAGGCACGCGATGCCGAGCACGAACGTGGCCGACAGCGCTGCGCCGCGCAGACGCGACTGCGACTCGGTCGCGCCGAAGATGGCCACCGTGATGGGCACCATGGGGAAGACGCACGGCGTGAGCGCGCTGATGAAACCGAAGGCGAACGACATGCCCGCGGCGACGATGGGGCTTTGCGAGGCGTAGCGCTCGAACGCCGACGTGTCGGACCCGTCCGCCGCGAGCGCGAGGCTCGGCAGGAGGAAGAGCGCGATCAACGTGGCGACCATGACGAGCCTCACGGGATAACGGCGATTCACGGGGTCTGGCCTCCTTCGGTGCATCACTTCCGAAACGATAGCAAACGTGGCGCGCGGCAACGAAGAGTCTCACGCAAAGTTCGTGCTGCGAGCGATGGCACGACACGCGGCGCGTGCGCCTACGAGGAGAGAACGTCGGGAGATGTAAGACGTTCGCGCGCCGCTCGAGAAAAATAGGTGTTTCGCACGTCCACCTCGTCGCGTGTCGTCGGGCCGCGGGACATGCGGGCTGGGCGTTCCGACCTCCTGGGATCCGTAGGATCCACCGCTCGCGTCAGGTGAGGGAGGGCCGCGCACCCCTATGCATGTAGACTGCATAGATCACGGACGAGCCCCTGCGAAGGTGCAGGATGCACAGGATGTCCGTGCACGAAACGCAGCGCCGAGGATCGCGACGGCCGCTCCAAATCGGCGGGCTTTGCGCGAACGGCGGCGGCGGAGGACAGCGTCCCCCGATGACAGGTCAGCCTAAATCAGCGGTCTTGATCGAAGATCATGACCGCCGATTTAGTTCGCGGCCATCTTCGCGAGCGTCGAACGGGCCATCGTGAGCTCCCCCCGGAGGGCCAAGGCGAGGCTCGCGCGGCCCGACTCGCTCCGCCGCACGAAGGCCGAGAGGTAGGCTCGCGCGGTCTCCCAGTCGTTCGAGGCGTAGGCGAGCTGACCGAGCACGAAGCGCCCGTACCCTTGCCCGCACGGGGCCTCGGATAGCTCTTGGACGATGGCGTCGAGGTCGGGGACCGGGAGTCTCTGTGCGAGGCGCACGAGCGCGAGGTGCCCACGGAAGAGAGGTTTTTCGTTCGTCCCCCAGCGGGCGGCCCGTTCGAGCGCCCGCTCGGCCTCCGCGTGGCGGCCGAGCAGGTAGAGCATGCTCCCGAGCGTCCAGTGGTGGAAGGCGCGACGCGACGCGGGCCCCTTTCGAGCCGCGGCGCGGAGGTGCTGGAGGGCCTCGTCCGAGTGGCCCGCGAGCGAGGCGGCGCGCGCCGCGTCTTGGGCGATCACGTCCGATAGCACCTCGAGGGTGAGGGCCTGTTTCGCCACGTCCAGCGCCTCTTCGAACCGCTCGGCCTCGAAGTGGGCGAGGTAGAGCTGGCGGAGCAACATGGCGTGGGTGGTCTTGTCGAGGCGCGACCGCGACGCGAGGCCCCGACGAGCGAAGAGACCCCGAGAGCGAGCGGACTTCGCCGCCATCGCTTTCTGCAGGTACTCCTCGGGGCTCGCGGTTCGGAGCATTCCTACATGTGTAGCATTCACGTATCTTTCCGCCAGCGGCCTACGTGCGATTTTTGATGAATATCGAGAGATTCCGCCCCACGTTGGACGCGACGCGTGAAGGCCGTTACGCGCCGGGTCGCGCGTCGCGCGCATTTCTCCTAAGAAGCCGGGGTGAACGGGCGTGCCCGCGCCGGACCCGACGATGCTCCCCATGACCCTCGAATCCCAAGACCTCCGTGCGCTCCCGCCCTCCCACGCCGCGCTGCGCCTCGTTCGGGCCGCGGCGCTGCCTCTCGCCTTCTTGGCCACCGCGTGCGGGCACCCCGCGACCGAGGCCGAGTGCCAGCTCGTGGTCGATCGCAACGTCGAGCTCCAAATCAAGGCCATGTCGGCCCCCCCGGGGGACGTCGAGAAGGAGAAGGCCCGCGTGCGCGCCGAGATGGACCCCATGCTGAAGGCGTGTGTCGGCCGGCGCATCACCGACAAGAAGCTAGGCTGCGTGAAGGCCGCGCAGTCGGTGAAGGAGCTCGACGAGTGTTTTCGTTGAGGGAGCCCTTCGCGATCGTGATCGCGGGGCTCGTAGCTTCGCTCGGGTGCAAGGCGCGGGCGACGCCGGCCGACTGCGACGCCCTCGTGCGCCATTTCGCCGAGGTGTCGGCGAAGGAGAGCGGGCTCGACCCGGCCTCCCCCGAGGTCCGCAAGGTGGTGCTCTCCGCCAAAGACGACCCCGACGCCCTCGCGTGCTCGAGCGAGCTCGAGGTGCGCCAGGTCCGATGCGCCCTCTCGGCCACGACGACCGAGGCGATCCTCGGGTGCCTCGAGCGTTGACCGCGACGGCACGGCAAAGGCCTACTCTCGAGCAGCGTGGCCGGGTATTCTGAGCGAATGTCTCGCTTCTTGAGGTGGGTGAGGTTCCTCGCGCGGGCCCTCCTGGCCCTGGCGATGGTCGCGGGGTACTACGCGCTGTCGCTCGTGGTGGCAGCAGGCTCGGTCGTGCTCATCGTGGTGGTGGTCCGCTGGCACGGCCCGACCATCGCGCTCGTCATGCTCGGCGCGCTCGCGGTCCTCAGCCTATGGACGGCCGGGCGTGTCCTCTTCGAGCGTGGAAAGCAGGACGGCGACCTCCCCGGGATCGTCCTCGACCCCGCCGCCGAGCCCGCGCTCTTCTCCCTCGTCGCGGACGTCGCCCGCGAGGTCGGCACGCGCCCGCCGGACGAGATCCGTCTCATCCCCAACGCGAACGCCTTCGTCACCGAGGTCGGCGGAACCTTCGGCTTCGGGCGCAGGCGCGTGCTCGCCCTCGGCTACTTGATCCTGCGGAAGTCCAACCGGTCGGAGCTCGTCGCGACGATCGCCCACGAGCTCGGTCACTTCGTCGCGGGCGACACGGCGCTCGGCCCGCTCGTGCGCCGCGCCCACACGGTCCTCGTGCGATCGATCGTGCTCCTCGAACAGGGCGGGACGGACCACCTCTACGGCGTCGAGGCCGCGCGCGCCGTGCTCACGGCGGCCCTCACCGCGTACGCCAAGCTCTCGCTCCGCGTCTCCCTCGGGGTCGCGCGCCGGCAAGAGCTCGAGGCCGACCGAGTGGCGATTCGCCTCGCGGGGCGGACCCCGCACGTTCGCTTGCTGGCCCGGATCGGCGTCGACATCGTCACGTTGAACGCGTTCCTCGATCGCGAGATCGCGCCCCTCGCGCACGCCGGGTTCTGGCCGAACGCCTTCTGGGAAGGGTACGACGCCTTCGCGCGTGCGACCCACGAAGAGATCGCGCACAAGGTCCGCGGGCGGCAGGCCGACCCTTACGACACGCACCCCTCGCCCGAGGAGCGCGTGAGGTTCGCCGAGGGCGTCGCCGGCGACGATCCCGTGGAAGATACACGTTCCGCGCTCGATCTCTTGGCCGACCCGCATGCGCCCTGGGCGTGCCTCGAAGAGGCCCTCGGCCCGAGTCTAGAGCGCTGCGCTTGGGCCGACGTGCCACACATTCGGGGCAAGCGTGTGTTCGAGACCGCCTCGGAGACCCACCGCGCGTACGCGGCGCTCTCCATCGGTGGCGGATGGGGAGAGGCGGCGAAGGGCGCCATGCGGTGCCTCTTCGCGGAGGGGCCGTACCGCCTCGTGGGGGTGGCCGAGCCCGAGCTTCTCCAGGTGAACGGCCCGACGTGGCATGCGCTCGCTCCGGTCGTGCTGGGCGTATCGCTCGGGTCCGTCGTCGCGATGGCGCTCGTCGAAGAGCGCGGAGGGCGCTTCGTTCACGAGGTCGGGAGAGGGCTCGCCGTCGATCTCGGAGGCACGCGTGTCCGGCCGTTCGAGCTCGCCGAGTCCGCCTCGGCGTCCCGAGAGGCTTTCGACGAGCTCTGGCGCTGGCTCGACGCACCCTTGCCCGAGGCTCCCTCCGCGCCGACGACCTAAGAGGGGGCTACTTCTTCTTTCCTTCGATCGTGTGGGCCGCGCGCGCCGAGAGGCGCTTCTTTCCGCCCTCGAGCGTGGGCTTCGCGGGCACGCCCCAGGCGACGTCGCCTCCGAGCTTGCAGACCTCGTCCTTGAGCTGGCGCAGGCACTCCTCGTCGGACAGGGTCTCGGTGCACACGGCCGTCACGCCACCGATGTTCTCGGTCTGCCCCTTGGGCGCGTCCGCGTACGTGGTCACCTCGCACCCCTCGGCCCGCGCCGGGAACTTCGACGGCGGCCCGGAGGCCCCACAGCCCGCCGCCGAAGCGAGCGTCGCGAGCGCCGCGAGGGCCACGAGCGCGCACGTAACATTCCGGAACTGCGGGAGATTTCGATGGTCCATGGGCTCAGAGTACCGTCTCGCGGGCGTTACGAAAGCACCAATCGAGGGCGCGGGGCTCCCTCCGCGCTACGGTAGGCCCATGTCTCGCCGTGCCCGTGTCCGTCGGTCTGCCTTGGTCGTGCTGGTGCCCGTTCTTTCGCTCGCGCCGGCCTTCGTCGCCGGATGTGCGTCCACCGTCGAGCCCTCGGGCGCGGTGGAGCCGCCCGCCGTCTGCAAGGTGCCGCCTCCTCTGCCTGCGGGGGGCCACTTCGTCGACGCGACCGCCGAGATGGGCCTCGCGGGGGTGACGGGCGGGCGTGTGACGACGGCCGATCTCGACGGTGACGGTCTGCCCGATCTCGTCATCCACGACTTCGGCGGCAAGCGCGAGGGGCTCGTGAAGGTCTTCATGAACCGCGGGGGCAAGCTCGTCGACGAGACGGGAAAGAGCGGTCTCACGGACTCGCGCGAGGGCTCGGGCACGGGCAGGCTCGCGCACCTCACCGTCTTCGGGGACGTCGACAACGACGGTGATCTCGACGCGTTCGAGGGCACCTACCTCGACGGGAAGGAAGAGGCCGCCGCCAAGAACGACCGCAGCGAGGTGCGCCTCAACGACGGCAAGGGCCACTTCACCTTCGCTCCCGAGAGCGACGTGTCGGCCGAACGCCTCCCCACGACCTCGGCCACCTTCCTCGACGCCGACGGCGACGGCCGGCTCGACGTGTTCGCGGGCACGTTCTACGCGTCCGGAGTGCAGGGCGCCGGCAACTTCCTCTACAAGGGCCAGGGCGACGGCACGTTCACGAACGTGGCGCAGGAGAGCGGCGTCCTCCGCGAGCGCTTCCAGGCCGGCGGGCCCGATCGCGAGGCCTTCCTCGCAGGAAAGACCCGCCGCGCGACGTACGGTGTGACCTCGTGCGACATCGACGGCGACGGCGACGCGGACGTGATGGTGAGCGCCTACGGCCGCCAGTGGAACGAGCTCTGGCGAAACCGCGGCGACGGCACGTTCGAAGAGATCGGCCAAGGGACGCCTTTCGCGGCCGACGCCGAGACGCGCTACGAGGACAACGAGTTCTATCGCTGCTACTGCCAGAAGAACCCCGGCACGTGCCCCTCCACCGTGAAGGCCCCGCGCGTCGGGTGCGACAACTCCTCCTGGACGCCCGGGTTCGACGACGCGCCCGCGCGCAACGCCGGCAACACGTTCACCACGGTGTGCGCCGACCTCGACGGCGACGGTGATCTCGACGCCTTCAACGCCGAGATCAAACACTGGCACATCGGTGAGTCGTCCGACGCGTCGCAGCTCCTCAAGAACGACGGAAAAGGCGTGTTTTCCCGGATCCCGAACGCGGAGAGCGGCCTTGCGCGCGAGCACACGATCTCGGACTGGAACGAGGGAGACATCGTCGCGTCGGCGTTCGACTACGACGGCGACGGCAAGAACGACGTCTTCGTGGGCTCGTCCGACTACCCCGAGACGTACGGCCTCCTCTTCCACCAAGAGGCGAACGGAACCTTCCGCGAGGTCGCGCGCTCGGTCGGCATCGACCACTACCACGCGGTCGGAGTGTCGGCCGCCGACCTCGACGGCGACGGCGATCTCGACCTCGTCGTCGCGACGAGCACGGCGCGATGCAGCGGCGACAAGAAGTGCCCCGAGAAGGGCTTCGTGAAGGTGTACCGAAACGAGATCGGCCACACACGGAACCTCGTGAAAATAAGGCTCGTCGGCGGTGGCGCGGGCAAGAGCAACCGCGCTGGTATCGGCGCGCGCGTCACGGTGAGGACCTCGGCGGGCACGTCGGTGCAAGAGGTCTCCGGAGGCTTCGGGCACTTCGGCCTCCAGAACGACACGACGCTCACCTTCGGTCTCGGCGCGGCGTGCACCATCGACGAGATCGTCGTGCGCTGGCCGAACGGGCAGAAGACCACGCAGTCGTTCACGAAGGGCCTCCGCGCGAACGCCCTCCTCGAGCTCACCGAGGGGAGCGACACGGTCGTGTGGAAGCCCTTTCCTGCCGCGAAATGAACGCGTGTACGTAGGGCGAGGTGCGTGCGGCGCCTACTCGGCGGCCTTCGCGCTCTCGCCCTTCAGCAGAGGGAACCCCATGGCCTCGCGCTGCGCGTAGTACGCCTCGGCGACGGCCTTCGCGAGGCCACGCACGCGGCCGATGAAGCGCGCGCGCTCGGTCACGCCGATGGCTCCACGCGCGTCGAGCACGTTGAACTGGTGGGCCGCCTTCGCGACGAAGTCGTAGGCCGGGAGCACGAGCTTCTTCAGCGGATCGTCCGAGCGCGCGAGCAGGCGCTTGGCCTCTTTTTCGTAGGTGTCGAACGCGGCGAAGTGCGCCTGCGTGTCGGCCTCTTCGAAGTTGTACGTGCTCCACTCCCACTCGCTGCGCTTCATGAGCTCGCCGTAGGAGATGCCCGGCGCGTACATGGCGTCGTAGATCGAGTCGACGTCTTGGAGGTACATGCAGATGCGCTCGAGCCCG
Source organism: Myxococcales bacterium (assembly GCA_016712525.1). Classification (NCBI taxonomy): domain Bacteria; kingdom Pseudomonadati; phylum Myxococcota; class Myxococcia; order Myxococcales; species Myxococcales bacterium. Next base: position 1,150,556 of record JADJQX010000008.1, on the reverse strand, counting down.
TAGGTGAGCTCGCCGCAGACGGGTTTGCAGTCGAGCCCGCCGATCTGCTGAAAGTACGTAAACTGGCTGATTTCCTGGCCGTCGAGCCACACCTGCCAGCCGAGGCCCCAGGCGCCGAGCGTCGGTGACTCCCAGTCGTCCTCGACGAAGCGCACGTCGTGGTCGAGGGCCTTCGTCCCGAGCGCTACCAGCGACTCGACGTACTGATCTTGAATGTCGATCGGGGCCGGCTTCAAGATGACTTGGAACTGGTGGAACTGCTGGAGGCGGTTCGGGTTGTCGCCGTAGCGGCCGTCGGTCGGACGGCGCGAGGGCTCGACGTAGGCCACCGCGTAGGGCTCCGGCCCGATCGCGCGGAGGAACGTGTGCGGGTTGTACGTGCCGGCGCCGACCTCCGAGTTGTAGGGCTGCACGATCATGCAGCCGCGCTTCACCCAGAAGTCTTGGAGAGCGAGGACGAGGTCTTGGAAGTACATGGCCACCGCGGCTTCTAGCAGGAAAAGTGGCCTCGCGGGGCGCCAACGGGCCCGCCCCGGGCACCTTCGGGACGGGTCCTCGCGGGGGAGCGCTCAGTCGTCGTCGGGGATGGGCGCGTGGGCGCAGGCGACCCTCGCCGGCCCGCGTTTTCCGCGGTTCTCGTGGCAAAGCTTCCACACGATCCGGTACTGCTCGTGCTGCCCCATTTGGATCGAGTCGACGAACGCCGTGTCGAGCGTGTCGAGGTCGGCCTCGCTGCCGGGCACCGAGAAGGCGCCATCGGGGATCTCTTTGATGATGGGCGTGGCCTTCACGATCGGGTCGGGGGCGTGCCCGTAGATCTCGGAGACGAGCACGATGGGCTTCGCCTTCCCGAAGCGGAAAATGCCGCGAAAATGGCTCGACGAGACGTTCATCGTGGCCTTCTCGAGCGTCTTGCCGGAGGCGTCTTTCGCTTCGATCGTGTGCGAGCCCGAGGGCACCTCGACCACCTTGTGGGACCCCGCCGCGACCTCGGCCACGTCCTTGCCGTCGACGAAGACGTGGGCCGCCGTGGGCCCGCAGTCGAGCAAGACCTTGTTCTTCGAGCCCTGGTAGGCCGCGAACACACCCACGCCGATCGCGATCGGGATGACGACAGCGGCGATCCCGAGGCGGATCGCCAAGAACGGGTGCCGCGCGAAGAAGCTCTGCTGCGGCGGAGGCGTGAAGCCCCCTTGCCCGAACGGGGCCGTGGGACCAGCGCCGTACGGCCCTTGGCCACCGGGCGGCGTGGGGCCGCCGTAGCCGCCATAGGGGGGAGGGGTGTAGGGGTTCTGAGGAGGGGGCCCGCCGTAGCTCATGGCGAGAGCGTAGCCTCCGTCGCGGCGCATGCAAAAGTCACGAACGGGAAAGCTTCTTTCGCCCTCCGGGGTCGACTAGGCTCGCGAGCCGACGATGGTACGGCCGAAAGATCGCCTGATCGCGCTCCACGCCGAGCTCGACGGGTGCAAAGCCTGCCCGAACATGGTGGGCCCCGTGGTGCACGGCGCGCCCGTGATGTCTCCCGTCTTCTTGCTCGGTCAAGCGCCTGGGCCTCGGGAGGGAAGCTTCGGTCGGCCGTTCGCGTGGACCGCCGGGAAGACGCTCTTCCGCTGGTTCGAAGACGCGCTCGGCGATGGTGAGGCGCGCGTGAGGGAGCGCATCTATTTCGCCGCGGTCGCGCGCTGTTTCCCCGGGAAAGCCAAGGGCGGTGGGGACCGAAAGCCCGACCGCGCCGAGATCTCGGCGTGCGCGCGTTTCCTCGCGGGAGAGGTCGACATCTTGCGCCCGAAGCTCGTGCTGCCCGTCGGGGGGCTCGCGATCGCGCAGGTGCTCGGCGAAGAGCGGAAGCTCGCCGAGGTCGTCGGGCACAAGCTCGAGGGGCGCTACCACGGCGTCCCCTGCGACGTCGTCCCGTTGCCCCACCCGAGCGGCGCGTCCACGTGGCACCGCACCTCCCCGGGCAAAGAGCTGCTCGTGCGCGCCCTCGCGCGGGTCGCCGAGCACCCTGCGATCGCGGAGGCCTTCGCGTGACCACGCGGCCCCCGAAGACCGAGCCTCGCGCCTACCACCACGGAGATCTCCGTCGCGCTCTCATCGTGGCCACGAAGGCGATCGTGGAGGAGAGCGGCGCCGAGTCCTTCACCCTCCGCGAGGCCGCCCGCCGGGCCGGAGTGAATCATCGCGCCGCGTACCGCCATTTCGAGGACAAATCGGCCCTGCTCGCCGCCGTCGCCGAAGAGGGGTTCGTCGAGCTCTCGTCGCGCATCGAGGCCGCGCTCGCTCGGGAGCCCGAGGGTGCGAGCTCTCGCCGGCTCATGGCCATCGCGCGCGCCTACGTCGAGTTCGCCTCGCAGAACCGAGGGGCCTACCGCGTCATGGCGGGCCCGCGCCTGAACATCGAGGATCGCTTCCCCGCCCTCGAGGCCGCCATCGGCAAGAACCTCGATCTCGTCCGGCACGAGATCGAGCAGGGCATCGCGCGGGGCAAGCTCCGGAAGGTCGACCCGCTCGACACCACGTTGGCGCTCTGGGCGGCCACGCACGGGCTGTCCACGCTCGTCCTCACGCGGCGAGTGAAGGTGCGGCCGGCCCTCGTCGGCGAGCTCACCGAGCGCCTCCTCGGCGATTTGCTCTCGGGGCTCGCCAAGAAGCGCTGAGCGGACCTCGCGGTCGCCGGTGTCGCACTATGTCACCCGTGGGGACACTTATGTCTCCACCGGAGACACCGATGTCTCCACTGGAGACAAAATCGACCCGTCACCCTTGACCAAGGGCTGGTCGGACCACAAGGTCCATCTCAGATGTCTCCGGTGGAGACATGGCACGTGGTGCCGAAGACCAAAAGAACGAGGCCCGACATGCTGGATCGCCGGTGGGAAGACGAGAACCTTGGCCCCCAGGAGCGCCCCCGCTCGACGCCCGTGCGGCTCGCCGCGAGCGACGGCGTGCCCCTCGGTGCGACGCTCACGTTCGCCACGACGGCCACCCCGATCGGGGTCGTGGTCGTGGCCGGCGCGATGGCCGTCCGCGCGAACCGGTACCAGAAGCTCGCGTCGTCGTTCGCGCGCTCCGGGTATCACGTCCTCACGTTCGACTACCGCGGCGTGGGGGACTCGCTCGAGGGCTCCGTCCGGCGCGTTCGGGCCAAGCTGCACGAGTGGGGCGAGCGCGATCTCGCGGCCGTGCTCGCGCACGCCGACGCGAGGTTTCCGGAGCTCCCGCTCTTCTTCATCGGGCACAGCGTCGGCGGTCAGCTCTTCGGCCTCGTGCCTCCGGGGCGCGTGCGCGCGGCGGCCCTCTTCGCGAGCCAGAGCGGGTACTTCGGCCACTGGGGCGGGCCGGGCCGGGCCGCGATGGCGGCGATTTGGCACGTGCTCGTGCCGGGCCTCACCGGCACCTTCGGGTACCTCCCGATGGGCGCGCTGGGCCGCGGCGAGGACGTCCCCCGTGGGGTGGCGCTCGAGTGGGCGAGCTGGGGCAGGGATCCTCGCTACTTCGGGCGTTTCGTCGACGCGAAGGCCGACCAATCGCGCTACTTCTCGTTCGAGGGGCGCATGAAGCTCTATTCGTTCTCGGACGACCCGTACGCGCCGAAGCGAGCCGTTTCGGCGCTCCGCAAGGCGTATTCGCGTGCGTCGGTCGAGCACCTCCACATCGACCCGAAGGACGTACGCAAGAAGCGCATCGGTCACTTCGCGCTCCTTCGCCCGTCCTTCGAGGACACCCTCTGGGCGTCGGCCAAGGCGCTCTTCGCGGAGGCGCGGTCCGAGGCCGAGGCCGCGTGAGGCGCTCCTTCAGCGCCCGCCGCGCTCCACGATCGGGATCGTCTCGCCGCCCTCTTTGTTCCCGTCGGGGAGCTCGAGCAGGTAGTCCGACACCTCGGCGAGCTTGCCCGACACCTCGGCCCCGGCGGTGAGCGTGCGGATGAACACGGGGCGGCTCGCGAGCTTGCCCTTGCACACCCCCTGGGCGTCGCACGAGTCGACGGTCATCCACATGACCTCGGTCTTCCCCTTCTCGCCGGGGACCGCGAACGGGACCCGGAGCGAGAGCTTCCCGCCCGACTTTTTGTGCTTCTCGGCGGCCGCGGGGGCGAGCTTCTTGGCGCGCGCCTCGGCCGCGAGCAACGCCGGATCGCTCGAGCCACGGCCGAGCACGCGAGCCTCGCCGTAGAGGGTCGCGAGGAGCGCCGCGTGCGCGTCCTCGTCGCCCTCGCCCGGGGCCTCGATGCGGTACACGTCGTTGTCGGGGTCGGCCGCCATGCGCTCCGAGAGCGAGAGCCGCACCTTGGCTTCTTTGGCCTTCTCCGGCGCGCGGGTGAGCTCCTCCGGCTTCTTTCGGGCCACCGCGGCGACGTCGGCCAACGACACCGTGACCTCGGGGCCACGCTCCCCGCGCGCGAGCTTGCTCGCGACCGCGTTCACGACGGCCGCGAGGCGCCCTCCGTCGCTCTCGTGGAACCCGCGCATCTCGAGATCGGGCATGCCGTAGCGGGACATTCCCAGCGTGAGCAGGCGGTACGGACCGGCGAGGTCGTCTTCGTCGAGCGGGTGGAGCTCGACCAAGAGCGACTCCGGCACGAAGAAGGGCGTACCGACCGGCACCTTCGGGAGGCGCTCGGCGAAGGACTGCGCCGTGTCGATCCTATGCGTCGCCTCGTCGTGGACGTAGCCGCGGAGCTCGCGCGCGGGGGCCGCCGTGAGGCCGAAGCTCGCGCGCAGCGGCATGTGATCGGGCCCGTCTTCTCCCTGCACGTGCACCACGAGGACCTGCTTGGCCTCGTAGAGCGACGCGCGCTCGCCCTCGGGAACCGTCCGCGCGACGGTCGGCATGGTCTCGCGCGGGGGCAAGATCCAGTCGGCCGCGGCCATCGTCTCGACCGTGGCCTTCGTGTCGGCCAAGAACTGCCGAACCTTGGCGCAGTCGCCCCCGCAGTCGGCGCTCGAGAGGGGCCATTTGTCCGGCGTCGCCTGCGCGAGCGCCGCGAGCTTCTCGGCCTGTACCTTGGGCGCTACGATGCCGAGCTCGATCGCCACCTCGTGCTCGTGTGGCAGAGGATCGAAGGTCGACTTCGCGCGGTCCTGTGAGGCGTCACGCGCGGCATCGGCTACGGACGCCTCGACGGGGGCGACGGCCGCGGGGGACGCATCGAGCGAGAGCGGCGCGACGTCGGGCGGAGGGGCGTCCTTCTTCGACAGCGCCCACACGACGACGGCCGCGATCCCGACGGCGCCGGCGGCGACGAGGGCCTTCTCTTTGAGCTCGGACATTCGCCAGCGAACGTATCCGAAGTTCTCTCGCCGTGCCCGCCCGCGCTCGGACGGGGGTTTGCGCGGCCCCGAGCTCTGAGGTATGCGTAACTCATTAAAGAGTTACTATTGGCGGCCCTTCTGGCACGGCGCGTTAAAGGCGTGTATAGCGAGTGAAAATGCCACAAAAAGAGCGTCTTGGCCTCTATGACCCGCGGGACGAGCACGACGCGTGCGGCCTCGGGTTCGTCGCCGACCTCGGGCGTCGCGCGAACCACGACGTGGTCGAGCGCGGCCTCCTCGTGCTCGCGCGCCTCGCGCACCGCGGGGCCTCGGGGGCCGATCCGCTCACGGGCGACGGCGCCGGCATCATGCTCGACGTGCCCCACGCGCACTTCGATCGCGAGCTCTCGCGCGAAGGCAAGGAGCTCCCTCTCCCGGGCGACTACGGCGTCGCTCAGATCTTCCTCTCGCGAGACGCCGATCGCCGCCGCGCCCAGATGCGCACGTTCGAGGCGGTGGTGCGGTACCACAACCAGAAGGTCATCGGCTGGCGCGACGTGCCCGTCGACGAGTCGAAGCTCGGTCCGCTCGCGCAGGGCTCGATGCCCGTCATGCGTCAGCTCTTCGTCGCCCGCATGTGCGAGTCGCACGTGTTCGAAGAGGTGCTCTTCCTCATCCGGAAGCGCGCCGGCAAAATGTGCTCGAAGGGCGGCTTCGGGGACGACGTCTACGTGCCGAGCTTCTCGTCGCGCACCATCGTCTACAAGGGCCTCATGCTGCCCGAGCTCCTCGGGGCGTTCTACGAGGACCTCGCCGAGGGAGAGACCGCGAGCCGCTTCGCCCTCGTGCACTCGCGCTTCAGCACGAACACCTTCCCCACGTGGGAGCGCGCGCACCCGTACCGCCGCATCGCCCACAACGGCGAGATCAACACGCTCCGCGGCAACCAGAGCTGGATGCGCGCGCGGGAAGCGCTGCTCGCGTCGGACACGTTCGGCGAGCACCTCGACGACTTCAAGCCCATCATCCGCGAGGGCGGGAGCGACTCGGCTTCGCTCGACAACGTGGTCGATTTCCTCGTCGCGAGCGGGCGCTCGATCCCGCACGTGATGATGATGCTCGTGCCCGAGGCCTACACGAAGGACGCCCGGATGGCGCCCGAGAAGCGGGCCTTCTACGAGTACCACGCCTCGCTCGTCGAGCCGTGGGACGGCCCCGCCGCGCTCGTCTTCACCGACGGTGTCCGCATCGGCGCCATGCTCGATCGCAACGGGCTCCGCCCCGCCAAATACGTCGTCACGAAGCAGGGCCTCGTGGTCCTGGCGAGCGAGCTCGGCGTGGCCGACATCGACGACGCCGACGTGGTCGAGAAGGGGCGCCTCCGCCCGGGGCACATGTTCCTCGTCGATCTCAAGGAGCGGCGCATCGTCCCCGACGACGAGATAAAGCGTGAGGTGTGCACTCGTCACCCGTACGCCGAGTGGCTCTCCGAGCACAAGTTGGAGCTCTCGCGGCTGCCGGACGTGGACGCGCCGACGCCCCTCGCGCCCGCCGAGCGCGACCGCCTCCTTCGGGTCTTCGGCTTCACGCGGGAGGACGTCCGCGTGCTCCTCGCGCCCATGGCGGAGAAGGGCGAGGAGCCCGTCGGCAGCATGGGGAACGACGGGGCCCTCGCCGTGCTGAGCGAGCGACCGGTGTCCTTCTTCCGGTATTTCAGGCAGCAGTTCGCGCAGGTCACGAACCCGCCCATCGACCCGATCCGCGAAGACCTCGTGATGTCGCTCGTGACGTCGCTCGGGGGGGAGGGCAACCTGCTCTCCGACACGCCGAACCAGTGCCGTCTCCTCGAGCTCCCTCACCCGATCCTCACCCCGTACGAGCTCCGAAAAATCCTCGAGAACCCTTACGCCGACTTTCGCGCCAAGCGGCTCTCCGCGCTCTTCTCCGCCGACGGTGACCCGGGCGCCGCGCTCGAAGAGGCGCTCTGGCGTCTCGAGGCCGAGGCGAGCCGGGCGGTCGACGAGGGGTTCGCGCTGCTCGTCGTGAGCGACGTCGGCGCCGACGCGAATACGGCCCCGGTGCCCGCGCTGCTCGCCACGGCCGCCGTGCACCACCACCTCGTCCGCGAGGGCAAGCGCGCGAAGGTGGGCATCGTCGTCGAGACGGGCGACGCACGCGAGGTGGCCGACGTCGCGTTGCTGGTCGGGTACGGCGCGGGCGCCGTGTGCCCGTACCTCGCCTTCGAGGTCGTCCGCGAGCTCTCCGCCACGAACGAGGTCGCCCTCCCGGCCGACAAGGCCCAGAAGAACCTCGTGAAGGCGTACGAGAAGGGGCTCTACAAGGTCCTCTCGAAGATGGGGATCTCGACGATCGCGTCGTACCAAGGCGCGCAGATCTTCGAGGCCCTCGGCGTGTCCCGCGAGGTGTGCGACCGCTGGCTCGTGCACACGAAGAGCCCGGTCTCGGGCATCGGCCTCTCCGAGATCGGCGAAGAGGTGCTCGCCCGTCATCGCGCCTCGGCCGGCCCCGCGCCGCTCGCCGCGGGGCACGACTCGTTCGCGGACCTCGACGTGGGTGGGGTGTACGCGTTCCGCAAGGGCGGCGAGCGTCACCTCTGGACGCCCACCTCGGTCGCGAGCCTCCAGCGCGCCGTGCGCCTCGACGACGCCCACTCGTACGCCGCCTACAGGGACGCGATAAACCATCCCGAGGCGCCCGTAACGCTTCGACACCTTTGGGATTTCAAGCGGTCCGATGCGCCTATTCCTATCGACGAGGTCGAGCCCGCGGCGTCGATCGTGCGGCGGTTCTCGACGGGCGCGATGTCGTTCGGGAGCATCTCGAAGGAGGCCCACGAGACGCTCGCCGTGGCCATGAACCGCATCGGCGGGAAGAGCAACACGGGCGAAGGTGGCGAAGACGAAGCGCGCTTTTTGCCCGAGGCGAACGGCGATCTCAAACGGAGCGCGATAAAGCAGGTGGCCTCGGGGCGCTTCGGCGTCACGAGCCACTACCTCGTGAACGCCGACGAGATTCAGATCAAGATGGCCCAGGGCGCCAAGCCCGGCGAAGGTGGGCAGCTCCCCGGCCACAAGGTCGACGCGGTCATCGCGCGCGTGCGCCACTCGACCCCTGGGGTGACGCTCATCTCGCCGCCGCCGCACCACGACATCTACTCGATCGAGGATCTCGCGCAGCTCATCTTCGATCTCAAGAACGTGAACCCGCGCGCGCGCATCAGCGTGAAGCTCGTGAGCGAGTCGGGGGTAGGCACGGTCGCGGCCGGCGTCGCCAAGGCCCACGCCGACTCGATCCTCATCGCGGGGCACGACGGGGGCACGGGAGCGAGCCCGCTCTCGTCGATTCAACACGCCGGAACTCCTTGGGAAATCGGTCTCGCCGAGGCTCAAGAGGTGCTCGTGATGAACGGCCTCCGCTCGCGGGTCGTCCTTCAGGCCGACGGGCAAATGAAGACGGGCCGCGACGTGGTCATGGCGGGGCTGCTCGGCGCCGAGGAGCTCGGGTTCGCGACCGCGCCGCTCGTCGCCTCGGGCTGCATCATGATGCGCAAGTGCCACCTCAACACGTGCCCGGTGGGGGTCGCCACGCAGGATCCCGTGCTGCGCGCGCGCTTCCAGGGCACGCCCGAGCACGTCGTGCGCTACTTCTTCTACGTCGCCGAGGAGGTCCGCGAGATCTTGGCGAGCCTCGGCGCGCGCACGTTCGACGAGATCGTCGGCCGGAAAGAGCTCCTCACCGTCCGCGAGACGTCGCACCCGAAGGCGAGGACGCTCGACTTCTCGCGGGTGCTCTCCCCTCGCGCCGAGGGGCAGGGCCTCCGCCACACGGAGGCGCAAGACCACGGGCTCTCGAACGTGCTCGACGTGAGGCTCCTCTCGCGTGCCGAGCGTGCCCTCACGCGCTCCGAGCCGGTGCTCATCCAGACGCGCATCAAGAACGCCGACCGCACCGTGGGCGCGATGCTCGGGGGCGAAATCTCGCGGCGACATGGGAAAGACGGCCTCCCGCGGGACACCGTCGTCGTCGCGGCGCACGGCACGGCGGGTCAGAGCTTCGGCGCGTTCGCCCCGAGCGGCCTCACGCTCTCCCTCGTGGGGGACGCGAACGACTACGTGGGCAAGGGCCTGTCGGGGGGTGTCATCGCGGTCGCGCCGCCCGCCGAGAGCCCGTTCGTCGCGAGCGACAACGTCATCGTCGGCAACACGGTGCTCTACGGTGCGACGTCCGGGGAGGCGTATTTCGCGGGCCGCGCGGGCGAGCGCTTCGCGGTGCGCAACAGCGGCGCGACGGCGGTGGTCGAGGGCGTGGGTGATCACGGGTGCGAGTACATGACCGGCGGCACCGTGCTCGTGCTCGGTACCTGCGGGCGAAACTTCGGCGCGGGCATGAGCGGCGGTCTCGCGTACGTGCTCGACGAGGACGGGCGGTTTCGGGAAATGTGCAATATGCAGATGATCGAGCTCGAGACGCTCACCGAAGAAGATCGCGCGCGGGTGCGAGCTCTCCTCGAGCGCCACGTCGAGCGCACGGACAGCGCGAAGGCGAAGGCCGTGCTCGAGGGGTTCTTCGGCATGGCGTCCAGGTTCGTGAAGGTCATGCCCACCGAGTACAAGCGCATCCTCGAGAAGAAGAAGGCCCAAGGCGACTCCCCCTCGCGGCGCAACCTCGAGGAGGTGGCCCGTGGCTGATCCCCGTGGATTTCTCGAGGTCCCGCGCGAAAAGGCGGTCGACGCGCCCGCCGCCGAGCGCACGCGGCACTACCACGAGTTCGTGGTGGAGCCCGGGCCCGAGGCGCTCCGCAAGCAGGCTTCGCGGTGCATGGACTGCGGCATTCCGTTCTGCCACGAGGGGTGCCCGCTCGGGAACGTCATCCCGGAGTTCAACGATCTCGTCTACCGGGGGAAGCTCGACGAAGGCGTGCGTGTCCTCTACGGCACGAACAACTTCCCCGAGGTCACGGGGCGGGTGTGCCCTGCGCCCTGCGAAGCCTCGTGCGTGCTGAACCTCACGAACGCGCCGGTCACCATCAAGGACATCGAGCGGAACCTCGCGCACCACGCGATGGAGCACCTCGAGCCCGTGGTCGCGCCGGTGCGCACGGGCAAATCGGTCGCGGTGATCGGCTCGGGCCCGGCGGGCCTCGCGTGCGCCCAAGAGCTCGCGCGCCGCGGCCACGACGTGACCGTGCTCGAACGCGACGACCGTATCGGTGGGCTCCTCCGGTACGGAATCCCCGACTTCAAGCTCGAGAAGGAGATCCTCGATCGTCGCGCTCGGCAGCTCGAGGCCGAGGGCGTCGTGTTTCGGACGGGCGTCGCGGTCGAGCCATCGACGCACGAAGCCCTGCTCGCCCCCTTCGACGCGGTCGTGCTCGCCATGGGCGCGCGCGTGCCGCGCGATCTCGACATTCCGGGCCGAGGGCTCCACGGCGTGCACTTCGCCATGGATTTTCTCGAGCGCCAGAACCGCGTGGTCGCGGGCGACGCCGTGCCCGACCTCATCTCGACGGCGGGCAAGTCGGTCGTGGTCATCGGCGGAGGCGACACGGGGTCCGACTGCGTCGGCACGTCGAACCGTCAGGGGGCGTCGGCCGTCGTGCAGCTCGAGCTCATGCCCAAGCCACCGCTCGTCCGCGCACGCGAGAACCCCTGGCCCGAGTGGCCGCTCGTATTGCGCACCTCGTCGTCGCACGAAGAGGGTTGCGCGAGGGACTTCGGCGTCCGCACCAAGGCCTTCCTGGGTGACGAGGCGGGCAACGTTCGCGCCTTGCTCGTCGAGCGCGTCGCGCTCCGCGGAGGGAGCCTCGTCGCCGAGGCCGGGAGCGACCTCGAGATCCCGGCCGAGCGCGTGTTCCTCGCGATGGGCTTCACGGGGCCCGAGCCCGCCCTCCTCGACGCGCTCGGCGTCGCCAAGGATGCCCGCGGCAACGCCCAGAGCGACGCGCAGGGGCGCACGTCACGGACCGGGTTCTTCGCCGCGGGCGACGTGTCCCGAGGGCAGTCGCTCGTCGTGTGGGCCATCGCGGATGGTCGTCGCGTGGCGCGCGGCGTGGACGCGTTCCTCCGCGCGAGCCTCTCGGCCCGGGTCGCGTGAACGGGGCCCGGTGCTCCGGGCCCATCTGTTCGAAATGATTAAGAAAGTTGATCGAGCAGGGCTCGCGCGCTCTCGAGGTTCGGGTCCTCGTCGAGCGCACGTTTGAGGTAGCCCACGGCCCGCCGTACGTCTCCCTGGGCCTGCGCGATCTCTCCCAGGTGCTGGTAGGCGAGCGAGCGGGGGAGGGGAGCCTGGGTCTTTAGCATCGTGATCGCGCGGAGCGCGCGGTTCGCGATGTCCCACTCGCCGAGCTCCATGGACAAGTACGAGAGCTCCGACGCGACGTGGCCGTTCTGGGCGTCGATGTCGAGCGCGGTCGTGAGGTGTTGGAGCTCGGCGGTGCGGTTGTCCGTGGCCTGAGCCACGCGGGCGAGGCGATGGTAGAGGGTCGAGAGCTCGCGGCTCCGCCGGCCCTTATGCGCCGAGACGGCCGCGACGAGCACGTCGCTCGCTTCTTGGTACCTTCCCCCGGCCGTGTAGGCGTCGGCGAGGAGCGCCACGCAGTCGAGGTCGTTCGGGCGCAGGGTCTTCGCCTCTTCGAGCGGACCTATCGCGAGGTCGGGGTCTTGGGCGTGCTGAACGAGGAGCGAGCCTGCGCGAATGAGCGCCGAGAAACGCCCAGCGACGTCCATCGCGGCGCGCGCATCCTCGAGGTAGAGCTCGGCGAGCTCTCGTAGCGCGAACGTCTCTTGGTAGATCCGCTCGAGGACGCCACGGAGGGCCTCGTTCTGCGGCTCGGCGACTCGCGCCCGCTCGAGGCCACCGCGCGCGTCGGCTAGCCTCCCGGCGCGCTCGCACGCGTTGGCGAGGCGGAGCGCCACGTCGACGATCGCGTCTCCCTCTTCGAGCGCGACGAGCCTGCGGTAGGTCGCGCTCGCGGCGTCCCATCGTTCGAGCTGCTCTTCCATGCGGGCGAGCGTGCGCATCGCGTCGCGGTCACGGCCGTCGGACTTGATGAGCTCCGTGAGGATCGCGCGAGCCTCTTCGGACTGACCCGCCTCGTGTCTCAGCTCGGCGAGGCGCTTTCGGTGCTTCCGCCACGTCTTGGTGTCGCCGGCGCCCGCGGCCTTCGTCGCGATACGGACGAGATGCTGAGAGAGCGGCTCGACGACCATGACGTCACCCGCGAGGAGGGCCTCTTCCCAGTCCGAGAGCGCCTCCTCGTCGCGCCCGAGCGCCGCGAGCATGGCGGCACGCTCGGAGAAGAGGCTGCCCCGCTCGGGGTTGTCTCGAGGCAGGGTGCCGAGCGCGCGGCCGAGCTCGTCGGCGGCGCTCGCCATGTCACCGGAGGCGACGAGCAGCTCGGTGAGCTCACGCACGACCACGAGGTCGTCCGGGGCCGACGTGAGCGCGTCCCGCATGACCCGTGCGCCTGCGTCCGGCCTCCGGAGCTCGTCACGGTAGACGGCCGCCGCGAGCCTAAGCACGGCGACCTTTCGCTCGGCGCTCGTCTGCGCGCCGGCCTCGATCTCGTACATGTTCGCGAGCTTCTCCCACGCGTGGGTCTCGCGGTAGCTCGTCTCGAGCTCGGTTCGCAGCTTGTGGCTCTGCGGATAGGCGGCGAAGCCACGCTCGAAGGCCGCACGCGCTCGCTCCGAGTCCTCGAGCTCCTTGAAGAGCCCTCCGACCTCGAGGGCGAGTCGCTCGGCCTCGCGATCGGTCGCGCTATGGAGCACCCTCTCGAGCGCCTCGGCCTGCTCCCGGGTGTCGCCGCTGGCCGCGCAGAGCCGCGCGAGCGCCTCGAGTACGTCACGGTCGTCCGGCTTGAAATCGAGCATGCGGCGGTAGACGTCTTTGGCTCCTTCGGGCGAGCGAGCCTCGAGGAGCGCGCCGAGGCGCTTCGAGAGCGAGACGATCGCTCCCTCGTCCTCGCGGTCGCGCGCCGCCTCGAGCTGGCTCGACAGAAGCTCGACGAGCTCGTCTTCGCGGCCGTTCCGCTCGAGGATGCTGCCGAGCAAAATGGCCGCGTTGGCTTGGCTCGGGTCGTCGTCGAGGATCTCCTTGAGCTGAGTGGCCGCCTCGTCACCGACGCCGAGCTTCTCGAGCCCGATCTCGACGCGACGGAGTCGGAGGCGCGAGCGCTCGGCGCGGTCGTCGACGAACTCGACGATCTGTCCGAGGAGCTGCGACATCTTCTCGTATTCGCCCATGCGCTCGTAGACGTCGAGCAAGGGCCCCCAGAACGTGCGCTCGGCCGGGTCTTGGTAGCGAAGCTCTTCGTAGGTCTGCGCGGCGAGCGGGAGGTCTCCGAGCTCCCCCGTCGCCAGCCGTGCGACCTCGAGGTAGAGGGCGCGCGCCTCGTCGCCGGAGCTCGCCTCCGCGGCCTCCTTCTTGAGGAGCACGGCCTCGCTAAAGTCCCGTTTCTCTTCACGAATCGACGAGAGCTCGAGCAGCGCCCACGAGCGATCCTCGGCCCCGATGTCGCGCTCGAGCAGGCGCCGCAGCCAGAACTCGGCGAGGTCGGCGTCGGGTAGGCTCCGCGCCGTGTCGATCGCTTCGCGCGCGATGTAGACCTCGGTGGGCGCCGTGGCCCAGCGACGCGTGAGGGCGTCGACGAGCGCGCGTGGGTAGCCCTGCCGGCCGATACGCTCGTAGAGGGCGAGCACCCGCTCCTCGGTGGGGTGGGCCTCGGCAGCCTGACGGAGGATCGACTCGGCCCGGTCGAGGATCGGCTCCCGCTCGAGGGCCTCCTCGAGGGCGTCGCACGCGTCGTCCACCGTGACCTTCGATTTGTACCGAAGCTGCGCGAGGCGATAGAGCGCGTCGCTCGACTCTTTCCCGAGCGAGATGCGCGCCGCGAGGGTTCGTGCTTGACCGGCGTCGTCGCCGAGGCGCTCGTAGATCACGTCGAGGGCCTCGAGGGTCTCGTTCGACGTCGGCTCGATCTCGATGGCCCTCTCGTACGCCGCGACCGCGGCCCGGACGTCGCCCCCGAAACGGAGCAAGGTCGCCCCGAGCCGCTGATGCAGCTCGCTCGCGAGCTTGGCGGGCTTCTCCGTGGTGCGGCAGAGCGCGCGGAGCTCCTCGACGTACCGAGAGACGAGGCCGAGCCGTTCTGCGAGCGACAGGCAGGCCTCGTGCGCCATCGTCGAGCCCGGGCGGAGCCGAAGGGCGTCGAGCCACGCGTCGAGCGCGGCTTCCGGTGTGGCGAGGTGCTCGTCGAGCGTCCTCGCGAGCTCCACCGTCGCGTCGAAGTCGCGCTCCTCGGCGCCCTTGCTGCGCTGGAGGCGCTGGGAGAGGGCCCGGGCGAGCCCCGAGAAGCTCCCTCGGTCGCGGAGCGCGCGTTCGAGGCGTCGGCTCTCGGCGTCGCTCTCGGCGGCGACCTCGAGGGCCGACTCGAAAAGCTCCGTGGCCCGCTCGTGTTGCTCCTGGCGCTCCGCGACGCCGGCGAGCTCGAGCAGCACCTCCGCGCGTGTCACACCCGAGGCGAGGGGGTCGTCCTGACGGCGGAGCACGGTGAGCAACGCGCGGTACGAGCGCTCGGCGCGATCGAGCTGGCCATCGTCTCGGGAGAGCTCGGCCAAGGTCTTCAAGATCTCGGGGTTGGCGGGATCGATTCGGGTGGCGGCGTCGAGCTCGACGAGCGCCCGCGGCCGATCTCCGACGACGAGGTCGAGCCGCGCCAGGTGGTAGTGGACCGGGGCGCGCTCCTTGGGCCGGCGCCCTGCGAAGTCGTCGATGATCGTTCGAAGCATGGTCCGGGCCTCGTCGATCCGGCCGCTGAGACCCAGCGCATCCGCGAGCGAGAGGCGGATGGCGCGCTCGTCGGGCGCGAGATCGCACGCCATCTCGAGGAGCGGGATGGCGCGCGCCGGCTCTCGCACCTCGGTCGCGTAGAGCGCCGAAGCCTCTCGGAGCCGTGCGAGCCGTGTCGCCTTGTCCGGGGCGTACTGCGCGCCCACGGTGAGCGTCCGGGCGAGGCTCGCGTGGTCCTCCCGATCGCGGTGGAGCCCGATGAGCCTCACGCGGAGCGGCTCGGACTCGGGTCGCGCCGAGACCTCCTCTTCCAGCCGCTCCACGGCGACGTCGGCGCGGCCGGCCTTCTCGAGGGCTGCGACCATTCGAAGGACGACGTCGGTGCGCTCGCGTTCGGGCACCACGTGGCGAAGTCGCTCCAGGTACTCGCCAGCTTCGGCGTGCTCCGCGGCGTCGCCGGAGAGGCGCGCGAGCACGTCGAGCGCGCTCGCACGGGGCTCGAGGGCGACGACCCGCCTGAGGTGGCTCATCGCCAGATCCGGCCGAGAGAGGCGCTCCCTCGCGACCGTCGCTGCCCGTTCGAAGAGGTCGGCGGCGTCGAGCACGTCGACGTCGGCTTCCGCGGCCTCGGCTTGCTTCGCGTAGAGCGCCTCGAGCTCGCGGTACTTCTTCTGGGACTCGAGGGAGGCGACGAGGGCCGCGATCGTCTCGGCGTGTCGCGGCGACTCCGAGAGGTTCTCGAGCAACGTCTCCGTCGCCTTCGCGGCCTCGCCGAGCTCGGTCTCGATGCGCGCCGTCTCGATCCGGAGCGCGAGGCGCGCGGTGGTGCCTCCCGCCGCGGCGACGCGGCGCTTCGCGAGGGAGAGGCGGTCGTGGGTGCGTCCCTCGCGCTCGAAGATGGCGACGAGCGCGCGCACCGCGGCCTCGTCGTGCGGGTCCTCGGTGAAGAGCGCGTCGTAGAGGGCCACGGCCTTCGCCGAATTCTTCAGTTCTTCCGAGTAGATGGCTGCTGCATTGTGCCGGAGGCCGCGTTGCTCTGCGCGTGGGAACGGGAGCGTCGCCGCGTCGAGCATCATCTCGGCGACCCGGTCGAGCTCGCCCTCGGCGCGGTGGATGTCGGCGAGGTCCGCGATCGCACGTCGCACGTAGCCGGCGGGCTCGGCGGGCATGCCCGAAGAGACCGAGGTGTCCGCCTCTTCCCCGATCCACCGATCGGTCGAGAGCTTGAGGAGCTTGTTCAGGATGCTCTTGGCGAGCGCGCGATCGGCGACGTTGTTCTTCGCGACGTCGGCCGCCTCGCGGAGCAGGTCGAGATCTCCGCCCGTGGCGTCGGAGAGGCGCAGGAGGCTCTCGACGAGCGGCCTACCCTTCTCGCGCCGCTGGAGCTGCGTCAGCTCGAGCAGCAAGGCAGCGTCGTCGCGGTCGTGCGAGAGCGCGCGCAAATAGGCCGTTTCGGCCGACTCGGCGTCGCCGCGGCGTTCGAGGTGCCACCTCGCCACGAGGGTCTCGAGATCCCGCGCGATGCGCCCCTCCTCGTGTCGATCGGCGAGGCACGCGGCCAGCGCGAACGTCGCCGCGTCCCACGCTCCGCTCGAGCTCGCGGCCTCCTCGAAGGTAGACTCGAGCACCGAGACGACCTCGCCGCGTGCTCGGCATGCGTCGACGAACGCGCGCGAGGCCGCGTCCCAGCGCATGGTCTTGCCGCCCGTCCGGATCGTGGCGCGGGCTGCCTGGAGATCGCTAGGGTCGTCGGCCGCGACGCGCGAGAACGCCGAGAGGGCCGCGCGCGGGTCGTCGAGGCGCCCCTCGAGGACTTCGCCCATGCGGAAACGAAGGCCGGAGAGCCACGGTGGGTCGGCGTCGATGCTCTCTTTGGCGTCGATCGCCTCGCGCTGCGCGTCGGCGACCGAGCGCCAGCTCTTCGTGAGCTCGGCCAATCGGAAGAGCTCGGCCTCCGAGTCCGCGCGGCCCGGGTCGAGGAGGAACGCGCGCCGAACGAGGGAGAACGCCGCCTCGCGGTCGTCCCCGCGCTTCTCCGAGATCGACGCCGCCTCGTGGAAGATCGCGATGCGCGCCGTGCCGTCCTTGGCGGTGGCGATGCGGTGCTCGGTCAGCTCGAGGATGGCTCGCCACTCGTCGGTCGTGACGTGCGCCGCGAGCAGCACGCGCACGGCCTCGGCGCGGAGCTCCGGCCTCCGGAGGAGCGCACGAAGCCCTGCTCGAGACCCTTCGTTGCGCGGGTCTCGCGCGAGCGCGGCCTCGTACGACTGGATGGCCGTCGGGCCGGTCTCGAGGTACTCGCGGGCCACGTCGCCGAGCTCGCAGAGGTACGCCGCCGAGACCTCGTTCGAGCCGGGGCGCTCCGCCGCACGCTCGAGCAGCGACGCGAGCTTCTCCCATTGGCGCGACGCACGGTAGAGCGAGAGGCGCGCGCGGACGTTCTCGTCCGACTCTCCGAACTCCCGCTCCTCCTCGTCCCAAGCGGCGATGGCCTCTTCGACCTCGCCGAGCGTCTCGCCCAGGATATCGGCGATGCGGACCCGATCGGCGCGCCGTGCCTCTCTCGGTCGCCCCTCGAGCTTGGCGCGCGCGCGCAGCACACCGACGAGCTCCTTGCCTCGCTTGGTACGCTCGAAGAGCCCGACGAGCCCGTCGACCGCCTCGGCGTCGGTCGGGTCGATGTCGCGGCACGACTCCCACGCCCAAATGGCCCGATCGAGCTCGAACAGCTCGGTCGCTAGCCTCGCGGCCTTCGCGAGCACGGCGAAGCGGACCTCGGGATCTTGTTCGAGGCTCGCCTGGCGCTCGAGCACGTCGAGGTGCTCGGGGGCGCGCCTCGCCTTCTCGAGGAGCGGCTCCGTGCAGCGGCACGCCGCGAGCACCACCTCGTCTTGGGCGTTCGGCCCGAGCAGCACGCGCGAGAAGAGCTCGATCGCACGCTCGTCGTCGTGAAGGGGCCCCGCGGCGACCTTGCCCGCGTGGAGGCACAGCTCGGCGCGGAGCGCGTCGTCGTCGGCCTTGTCCGCCGCAGCCACCAGCACGTCGGCGAGGCGTGGGTATGCCGAGACCTTCCCCGCCAGCTCTTCGAGGCGATCTCGGTGCTCTTTCACGTGGGGCTCGAGGAGCACGAGCTGCACCACGTGCTCGAGCGCGTCGCCCGTGCCGCCCAGCGTCTCGTGGAGGACGGCGATCTGCTCGTGGCGTCGCGCGCGATCCTTCGCGCTCTTCACGGCCTCGAGCTCCACCTCGAGCACCCGCACGAGGTCGGCCTCGCGCCCCCCGTTCGTGTACCTCTCCTTCAGGATGGCCGCGGCGCGTTGCCTCGTCTGCGCACGCTTTCCGCTCTGCGGTCGCGTCGACTTGCCCTCTTCGCGGGTCTCGGGCGCGTGGGCCGTCGCGTCGAGGACTCGCTCGAGCAGCGACTCCACGTCCCTCCGTGGGCCTACTGTAGGCTCTTGTGCGATGAGCTCCTCGACCGTGGCGATCGCGGCCGGGGCGTCCTTGAGCTCGTCGATGAGGATCTTGGCGATGCGCGCGCGTGTATCTTGGGCGTCGCGCGGGGGCTGCCCGGGGATTTGGCCGGCGTAGAGCGCGACGAGCTCGCGGAAGCGCCCGGTGCGCTCGTAGAGTCGCTCGAGCGCGGCCTCGATGCGGTGGGTGCCCGGCCGGAGCTGCCGGAGCTGTTCGAGGTACTCGATGGCCTTGATCGCGTCGCTCGCGAAGTCCTTCGCGATCTGCGCGGCCTCGTCCAAGAGCTCGACCTTCTTGTCGGTCGGGGCCGCGATGATGGCCCTGTCGAAGAGACCGAAGAGATCGGTCCAGCGCTCTTCCGCGTCGAAGAGGAGCTTCAGGCGATCGAAGGCCCAGGGCTCGTTCGGGTCGGTCTCGAGGATGCGCTCGAGCACGCGCGCGCTCCGGTTCGAGTCGTCGTACCACTCTTCGAAGAACGACACGGCTCGCTTCCCGAGCTCGACGGCGTCCTCGCGCGAGAGGGACCCGTCGAGCGTCGACTCGTAGAGCTCCGCGACCGGTCCCGGGGTCTCGAGCTCACGCGACAGCGCTTCGGCGCGATCCCAGAGGGTGTGGCTCGTCGGTAGCCGTGAAGCGGCGCGCAGCACGGCCGCGAGCGCGTCGCCCTTCTGGCCTCGCTCGTCGTGGAGCTGCGCGATGTCGCCGTACCATCGGAAGAGGGACGAGTGCTCCTCGCCGACGTCGTCGGCGCTCGTGATGAGCTCGTTCAAGATGGCGATCTTGGCGTCGGAGTCCTCCGCGGCCTCGAGGGCCTTCTCGAACGCGTCGATCGCCCGGGCTCGGACCGCTGGCGAGCGCAGGAGACGAGCCCCGAGCGCGAGGGCGCGGGCGTCCCCGGGGCTGCTCTCGAGCACGGCGGCGACCGACGTGAGCGCCTCGGAGAGCCGCGTGGTGCGCGAGAGGAGGAGCTCTCCGATCTCCAGATCGAGCTGGTTCCTCGCGTCGCCGTTCGAGCGGTCACGACGTGCCGAGAGCGCGTCGACCGCAGCTTCGACGTCACCCACGGCGAGGGCGAGGCGGGCCGCACCCTCGAGGGCGTGGAGGTCCTCCGGATCGAGCTCGAGGACGCGGCGGTAGAGGAGGAGCGCACGCCCCGGGTCGGTGAGGATCTTCTCCTCGGCCTCGGCCCATTTGACGAGCAGCGGGATGCGCTCTTCTGCCGTGGCGCGCTCGACGCGGAAGGTCCAGAGCCACCGGAGGTCGGTGTGCCGTGTGTCGCCGCCGTCTCCGCTCCCGTCGGCGACCGTGGTCGGCGCGACGGACGAGAGCACGAGCTCCTCGAGCTCGCTCGCGGCCACGGTCGCGCGGGTGTCGTCCGTCCCGGCGGACCTTAGGACGCTGCGGTAGGCGAGCGCCGCCTCTTCGTAGCGCTCGGGGTCCCGTCCGAGGAGGCGCGCCTTCGCGAGCACGAGGTCGAGCCGGTAGCCGCCGTCTCGGCCGTCGAGGCTCTCGGTGAGCTTCTCGTCGAGGGCCTCGCAGAATCGGTCGATCTGCCCCGTGCGGCCCGCGAGCTCCCCGAAGACGGCGAGCACCGTGCGATCCTCGGGCGCGAGGGTGAAGGCCTCGGCGACCGCGTCGAGGGCCTTCGTGTGATCCCCCAGGTTCTGGGAGAGCACGCGCCCCTTCTTGAGCATGAGGGCGACCCGAGCGCGCGGATCGGGCTCGGCCGCGAGGAGGACGTCGATGAGCGCGGGTAACCTTTCGAAATTGCTCGACTCTTCGGCGATTTCGGCGAGCTCGGCGGCTGCCCCTGCGTCGTTCGGGAAGAGCGCCAGGACGGCGTCGTAGAGGCGCGCGGCGTCGTCGTGCTCGCCGAGCGCTTTCGCGAGATCGGCGGCCGCGCGGAGGCGTTCGCGTGCTTCGTCGGGCGCGCTCTTCCTCTCGAGCGCGAGCGTCCCGAGCCGCTCCAGCAGGCGCACGTGCTCGCGGACGTCGGGGGTCTCTCGGAGGCGACGTTCGAGCACGGCCTCGGCGAGGGTCACGTCCCCGAGCGCCGTGGCGACCCGCTCGACCGTGTCGAGCTCGGCCCCCGAGAGGGCCGCGTCGGCCAGCAGGATCTCGACGTGCCCGCGGGCGCGGTCCGGCTCTCCGTGGGCGGAGGCGACCTCGGCGAGCTGCGCGCGGAGGCGCCTCGACTCTTCGGGGCTCACGACCTCGAGGCTCCCGTCGAGCACGTCGCATAGCTCGGCCCACTGCGCCGTCTCTCCGTAGAGGGACACGAGCGCGGCGAAGGCCTCGCGGTCCTGCACGTCGTCCCGGAGGGCGGCGCGGTAGGCCAAAATGGCGGCCTGCGGGTTGTGGAGCTCGTAGCGCTCGATCGAGCCGATGCCGTGGAGGAGCTGCCTCCGGCGCTCTCGATCCTGCGTGCCCTGTTCCAGCGCCGCGCGGTAGAGCGCGACGCGCTCCTCGGCGTTCCCCTGCTCCTTCAAGAGCTCGTCCACGCGCGACATGAGATCTTCGGCCGACGGGTCGTACGCGAGCGCTCGTTTGTACACCGAGAGGGCGTTCGCGACGTCCCCGGCGAGGGCCAGCGCGTCGCCGGCTCGGCGCGCGAGGGCCAGCATGCCCGCGTCGGCGATCTCGAGATCTCCGAGTGCGCGCGCGAAGAGAGAGGCCCGCCTCTTTGCGTCGAGCCCGGTCGAGAGCCGCTCCACGCGCTCGAGCCACGGAGACACGTCGCGCCTCTCGTGGGCCGCCTCGAAGAGGCCTCGGCTCGACGTCTCGAGCGCGCGATCGGGAGACACCTCTTCGGCCACCCGCGACGCCTCGAGCAGGAGCCCGAGCCGCGCCTCGGTGCCCTCCGCGTCCTCCACCCGGACCTCGAGGACCCGCAAGATACCCGCCGTGTTGCGCTCGTTGCGGTACACGGGCTCGAGCACCTCGGCGGCCCTCGCGCGGTGCGGCTTGCTCGAGAGGAGCTTCTCCAGCGTCCCCCGCGTCTGAGGCTCTTGGGGATCGAACTCGAGCACGCGCGAGAACGTGTCGAACGCCTGGGGCTCGTCCGACAGCTTCGTGAGGTACACGTGCCCGAGCCGCGCCAGGATCGCCGCGCGCTCCGCCTCGGGGGCGATGTCGGCGTCGGCGGCGAGCACCTCCGCGAGGCCGGCGTAGTCGCGGAGGGTCTCGAGGAGCGGAATCCATGCAAGATGCACGTTTCGCGTCGCTCCGTAGCGGTCGGCGATGCCCTTCCACGCGGCGGCCGCGCGGGCCGCGTCGTCCGTGCGGGTCGTGAGGATCTCGGCGGCTCGGAAGGCGAGCTGCCTCGCTTCGGAGCGTGACGAGGTCTCCTTCTCTCGCTCGAGCAAGATGCCCGCGAGCTCCACGTGGTTGCCGGCCCGCTCGTGCAGGAGCTCGAGCTCCGTGAGCGCCTTCGCGCGGGCCTTGGAGTCGACGAGGCGCGTGTAGGCGACGATCGCTCGGGCGTCGTCGCCTCGGGAGAGCGCGATCTCGGCGAGCTTCTCGTTGGCGGCCGCGCGGAGATCGGGATCGGGATCGAGCTCGCCGAGCTTGTCGAGGACCTCGATGAGGGCCTTCGTGTCTCCCTCGGCCCCGAAGATGTCGACGAGCTCCCTCGCCGCCCGCACGATCGCGGCGTCGTCGGCTTGGGGCATGGCGAGCACGCTCACGAAGGTGGCGCGCGCGCGGCGCATGTCTCCGCCGACCCTTAGGAGCGCCCCCGACTCGGCCGCGATCCGCGAGCGAATCCCCGGCTCTTTCGCGGCGCTCGACACGCGCGTGAGGCTCCTCGCGGCGTCGAGCGGGTTCTCGAGCGCGACCGCGAGCTCGACGTAGCGCGCTCGGAGGTCGTCGTCGGTCGGGTCGATCGCGAGGGCGGCGTCGAAGGCCTCGAAGGCGAGGGCCGGCTGCGCGAGCGCGTCTTGCCGGAGCACACCGAGGCGCTTCAGGACGCCGAAGCGCTTCGCGCCTCGCGTGTGCTCGAGCTCGATGCCCAGGAATTTCTCCATCTCCGCGAGATCGCCCGTCGCGAACGCCGCGCGCGAGAGCGCCGACGCAGCCCTCGCCGCGTGGGTCTTGTTCACGAGGAGCTTCGCCGCCACCCGCTTCGCGTCGTCGTGGGCGGGGTGGAGCTCGAGCACCGCCTCCGCGTGGGGGAGCGCGCGCTCGGGCTCCTGCAGGTGGTTCGTGTAGAGGTCGATGAGGCGGAGGCGAATCGCGTCGACCTCGTCCGGGGGCGGGGGAGTGGCCGCCGAGAGCGCCGCCTCGAGGAGCTTCGTCACGTCCCGGTGACGGTTGCCTCGGACGTAGCGGCCCTCGAGGGCGTGGCGCGCGTCCGAGTCGTTCGGGGAGAGCTTCAGGATCTGCTGAAGGGCCTCGATGCCGCGGTCCTCTTGGCCTCCCAGCGGCTCGTACAGGGTCGCGGCTCGCCTTAAAAGATCAATTTTATCGGACACTTCGACGCGATAGTGGACCTGCGCGAGGCACAGGTCGGCGAGCTTCTTGGCGTCGCCGGCCTTCGTGAGGAGAAAGTCGAGGCGGTCGAACGCGGGGGCGAACGCGGGGGCGGTGGCGAGGGCACGTTCGAGGTACCCGATCGCGCCGAGCTCGTCCCCGAGGCTCTCGTGGAAGAAGTCGGCTGCGTGGGACAAAAACTCGGCCGCGACGGCGTTCGCGACGCTCTTCAGCCGCTTGCCCTGCATGACGATCTCGAACGCGAACGCCAGCTCCGAGACCCGATCGTCCCGGAGGGCAGCCTCGTTCAGCGCGCGCCACGACTCGGGAGGGAGCTCGCCCCGCGAGAGGGCGAGGAGCATTTGGTCGAGGAGGGCCTCCTCGTCGACGAGGGGGGAGCTCAGCTGCGCGAGAAAATCGGTCGCCATGGTGTTCCGTGCAGGCCTGCGTGCGAGGGGGCTACAGGTTATCCGTTCCCGCGCGGAGACGGGGAAATGCGGAACGGTTTCGCGCGCTCCGCGGCCCGCCGGGTCGAACCCCGTTTTCCTTGACGCACGCCCGGCATGTACCTATACGCCCCGCTTGGAGCGCCCCGCGCCCCTCCCCGAGCCATGAGCGCCCCCGCCCCGCCCGCCGCCCCGTCCGAGAAGGTCGACGAGACCCCGTCTCTCGCTCCCTCGTTCCGGCTCGCCGACTACGTCGCGCTCGCGAAGCCGCGCATCACGTTCATGGTGGTCGTGACCACGGCGGGCGGCCTCTGGCTCGCGCACCGCACGAACCTCACGACTACGGGCTCGAGCTCGGTCGGCTGGGCGCTCGTCTTGGCCACCCTCCTCGGGACGTCCCTCGTCGTGGCGGGCGCGAACGCGCTCAACATGTACATCGAGCGCGACTTCGACCGCAAAATGGAGCGCACGAAGAACCGTCCGCTCCCGAAGGGCCGTCTCGCGCCCCGGGCCGCCCTCTGGTTCGGCGTCGTCACGTCCTCGCTCTCGGTGCCGATCTTGGCCATCGGCGTGAACCCGCTCACGGCCCTTCTCGCGGTGCTCGCGAACCTGAGCTACGTGCTCGCGTACACGCCGCTCAAGCAGCGCTCGCACCACGCCCTCCTCGTGGGCGCCATCCCCGGGGCGATCCCGCCGCTCCTCGGGTGGACGGCGGTCACGGGCCGCATCGACGCCGCCGGGCTCGTGCTCTTCGGGCTCCTCTTCACCTGGCAAGTGCCGCACTCGCTCGCGATCGCGCTCTTTCGCAAGGGAGAGTACGCGCGCGCCGGGCTCGTGGTCATGCCAAACGTGACGGGCGACGTGGCCGTCAAACACGCCATCGCGCGTTGGCTCGTGCCCGTCGTGGCCTGCTCGCTCCTCGTGGTGCCGCTCGGCCTCGTGCACGGCCTCGGCTATGTCGTCGCGGTCTCGCTGCTCGGGTTCATGTTCTTCGCGGCGGGCGTCGCCGGCCTCGGGAAGACGTCCGACCGGCGCTGGGCGCGAGGCCTCTTCCTCGTGTCGCTCGTGTACCTCGTCGGCGTCTTCATCGCCCTCGGCGTCTGCTCCTGAGACCGGGCACGAGGGTCATCGGACCGCGTCGAGGTTCTTGACCGTCGGACGGTCGTCCTCGGGCACCGCGTCGTAGGCGAACGGCGCGGTCACGTCGTCGTCGAGGTCGGGGAGCGCATGCTCTCCCGTGGCGAGCGCCGACGCGGGCTCCATGAGGCCCAGGACCTCGGGCGCGCGGAGCATGGTCTGCGCGCCTCGACGATCCTTCGCGACGAAGAGCGGACGCGTACCGACGAGCGGCGCGTCGCCGAGGCCGGTCGGCGAGCCCGGGTCCACCGACGCGACGTACCTTGCGCCGAGGAGCTCGACGAGCTCGGCCGCATCACGGGGGATGACGTCGGCGCAGGTGCCCGAGCCGTCCAGATAGATCGCGCCGCCGCGAACCTCGAGCCACACGGGAACCTTCGACACGCTCGCCATGGGTACGCCCCTTCCGACGAGGGCATACGCCGGGGGCCGGGAGGGCTTCCCCCCGACCCCGTCGATTTTTTAGGAGAGCACCTGTCCTCTTCGCCCCCGTGCCCCGCGTCTCGCCGGGGCGAGGCAAAAAATCCAACGATAACAGGCGTTTGTGAACGTTGGCCTCAGAGGCCGAGGGTATCGTCGAGCACGCCGCCGAGCGTCTGGGGAGCCGCGGAGGTGGTCGACCCCTCGATGGCCGCGCTCACCGTCGCGGTCGGTAGACTGGGCGTGTAGACGGACGGACCGGTCGGCGCCTTTTGGGCTCCGGCCTCGGGCACGACCGAGCCCGTGACTTTGGCCGCGACCGCCGCCGCGCCACGACCGACCCCGACGAGGGTCGCGCCGTCGCCCTCGTCGCCGTCCCCATCGGGCGCGAGGCTCGGAATGTCGGCCTTGCGCGCGCTGAGCGGAGCGACCGAGGCCCGCTGTTTGCCCGACTCGGGGGGCGGCGTGAGGTGGCGGTCCTCTTCGGGCTCGGGAGCGGCTTCGATGGCGCGCGGGGCCGAGCGCGGGGCGGGGGGGGCCGCTGCGACGGGCGGGGCGCTCGGCGCACGCGGGGGAGCCGCCACCACCGGCGCGGGCGCCCGGATCGGGACGCTCGCCTGAATGGTCGGATCGTCGTGGTCCTCGGGGTGCGCGAGCAGCGCGTCGACCGAGGGATCGGCGTCGATGCGCACCGACGAGAGGCCACCCATGCCGCTCGACACGGCGGCGGCCTCGGGCACCGGGGTGACGGGCTCGGCGTCGGCCGGCGCGGGCGCCGGGATCGACGACGGGGTCTTCGAAGGCGCGCTCACGGCGGGCAGGGCGCCGTGGCTTCGGCGGCTCGGCGGACCGACGAGGGTCTGGGCGGGGGATCGCGCCTCGACCTTCGCGGGCTCGGCGGCCATGGGGGCGGGGGGCGCGGGCTGTGCGACGACGGGAGGCGCGGACACCGCCGGGGTGAGCCGAGCGCGGGGCTCGGCGGCGCGGGCCATCACCTTCTGAAGCAGCGCTTCGAGCTTCGGGACACGCGGATCGAGCTGGCTCATGCCGCACCCCCGTGGAGCTTCTCGAGGATGGAGCCAAAGCTCTCTCCGGCCGCGACGTACCCACGAACACGCTCGGCCGTGCCGCGGCTCGCGATGAGGAGCCGGGCCTTCCCGTCGGCCGAGCCGATGTGCACGGCGTGGGTGTCTTTGCCCGTCGCCGTCGCGAGGGCGGCGCCGACCATTCCCGCGAGGAACGCGTCGTCGTCGACCGCGGCGTTGCCCACCGTGGCGACGAGCGCCTTGCCCCAACGCTCGAGCCCGAGGGTCCCGAGGCCGGCCGCTGCCACCTCGGCGGCGAGGTCGTTCAGGAACGCTTCGAGCGTGGCCTTGGTGGTGCCGTCGCTCCCGCCGAGGCGCTTGGCGACGCGCGCGCCGAGGGACGCGCCGACCGCCTTCCCGAGCGTCACACGCAGCTCGGAGGGGGCCTCGAGGGTGAGCTCGATGAGCGCGGCAGCCGGGACCAACACGAGGCGCTCGTCGTTCGAGGCGAGCGCGGCTCCGCGCGGAAAGTCGAGGCGGACGGCGCGGGAGGGGTCGAAGGTGGAGACCATAGGGCTCGTTTCGGGGGCCGGGGCCGAAGACCGGGTCGACGCAATCGACTCGGGCGAGGTCCGCAAAAAAGGCCGGCTTTCGTTATAGAGGGGCCGAAAACTTCGTGTCAAATGCGCGTGATGGACCTCCCCCCGAAGCGCGCCTCGTGCGCGCGCGCCGCCCTCGTCGGTCTTGCCTTGGCGAGCGCCGGTTTCACGCGGGAAGCGCGGGCCGCGGACGACGCGGGCCTCTCGGCCAAGGTCCCGGAGGACGCGCCGACGGGCCGAATCGTCCGGTTTGGCCCGAGGAGGCCGCCGCGCGCGACCCACGCCTGCTCGTTCGCGGAGCCGGTGTGCGTGTGGGGCCATGTGGGAGATGAGCCCCTGGTCCTCGCCACCCTCCGATCCGCCGAGCGCGCCCTCGCGGTCCTCCGTGGCCCGCTGCGTATGGCGCCCCCCGATGGCAGCCTCGACGAGGGCACGTTCGATCTGGTGCTCACGGACACGAACGAGGTCGAGGCCGAGGTCGTCTTGGGTGACCTCGATCCCCGATCGCCGCTCGACCGGGCGTCGGGCTACGTGGTGCTGTCGCGGAGGCTCCGCCCCGGGTGCGCGCTCGACGTGGCGGTGGCGCGCGCCGTGACCCGCGGCGTGCTCCTCCGGACCGCGCCGGGAACGGACGAAGGCTCCGCGCAAGCCGAGGCCCAAGCGGTCGCCGAGCTCGTCGAGCCTTGCGCGCCGATCCGCGCGAGCGCGGCCTACACGAGCTTCCAAGAGCACCCCGAGCGAGCCCTGGTCTCGCGCACGGCCTTCGAGGTCGGTCACCGCTTCGAGGCGCTCCGCGACCCTCCGTTCGACGAGTCCCGCGAGGCGACGCAAGCCATCGGCACGGCGCTCTTCTACCGCTGGCTCGAGCGCGGGTTCGCCCGCGAGCCCGGGAGCCTGCTCCGTGGCCTCTTCGCGCTGCGCGCCGCCAAGACACCCCCGGGCGCGATCCGCTTCGTCAACGAGCCCGACGCGTTCGACGTGCTCGGCAAGAGCTTCCGCGACAAGCTCTTCGACGGCTCGACGCTCGACGATCTGCTGGTCGACTTCTCGCTCTCTCGCGCGCGCTTCGGAGCAGGCGAGGGGGGCGCGGCCGCGGCGCTGTCCGGCGTGCCTCGTGCGCGTGTCGATTGGGACGTGCCGTACCCGTCGGCCCCGCGGAGGCTCGCTCCGGCCTACCCCGTCGAGCCTACGGGGGTCTCGTACGTGGTCGTGCGCACGGCCGGCCTACGCGAAGGCGCGCGGCTCCGCATCGAGGCGTCATGGGAGGAGCATGCCCGCATGCGCGTCGCGTTCGTCCGCCTCGACGCGGCGTCGAACGAGCTCGGCCGCGCCCGCGTCGCGGCGCCTCCGATGGCCCACGAGGCGCAGATGACCATCGCGGACCTCGCGGGCACCGATCGCCTGGTCGTGGCGGTGGTCGCGCTCGGGGATCCGTCGTTCCATTTCGATCCCGACGACGTGGTCCACGAGCCTCACGGGTACGCGCTCACCATCGCCCCCGAGTGAGGCGGGCCAAGACTAGCCTCGGGAGCGCCGGCGGATCGCGGCCACGACCACGAGGCCGAGCGCGCTCACCGCGAAGCCGGCCCAGGTCGTGTCACGCGCGAGGGGGAGCTCCGCGCAGCCCCCTCCGACGCGGCTCGAGTAGCCTGCGTTCCACGGATCGGTCGCGACCGGAATGGTGCGCGGGGCGACGATGGGGACCCCGTCGAACGTCGCCCCGAACGTAGCGCGCTCGAGGCCGAGGCCCTCGTCGCCGACGCGGAACGTGTAGGTGTAGAGCCCCGGCGCCTTGCGCGTGACGGGCCCGACCTGCCTCTCGACGCCGCCGATGCGGACCGTGGGGACGAGCCGCGCGACGTCGAAGAGATCGGCGCGGTGCTCTCCGTCCTCGGTGCGGAGCTCGAGCAGCGCGGTTACCGCACGCGAGCCGTCGGCCGGCACGTACGACGAGCTCAGCGCGATCCAACTCTGGGCCGCGTTCGGCAGGTAAAGCTTCGGATCTCTTAGCCTTTCGAGGGCATCGAGCGAGCCGAGCACGTCGACCTCGCCGGGCCCGTTCTGGTCGTCGAAGGGGGCCGGCCCCCGGAAAGGATGCGCGCCCGCTTGAAGGAGTGCGGCCACCTTGTCTTGGGTCAACGTCGGGTCGCGCTGGAAGAGCAGCGCGACGACGCCCGCGACGATGGGGGACGCCATGCTCGTGCCTGCGCTGATGCCGTGATCGCGATCGACGAGGAGGCAGCTCGGGTCGGCCTTGGCGCGCTTCGGGCACGCCGCGGACGTGAAGATGCTGCGGAGCGAGCTCGGGGGGGCCTGGCGAGACGCGGTCGACGCGACGATGCCCCCGGGCGCGGCGATCTCGGGCTTCTGGACGCCGTCGACGTTGGGGCCGGCGCTCGAGAACCAACACACCTCGCCGTCCACGAGATCCCGGGCGACTCCCGTGCCGACGAGCCCGAGGGCGTCGGTCTCGGGGACCGTGAGGGCGACGTCCGAGCCCGCCGCGCTCCGCCATCGCACCCGATTGACCGAGCACCCGACGCCGATGATCGACGGATGCGCGGCCGGCAAGTTGATCGTGCCCTCGCGGACGCCGTTGGTGAACGCGACGGGCGTGATTCCCGCGGCGCCGCCGAGCGCTTGGAGGTAGAGGTCGACGTCGCCCGGGCTGTCCCCTTGGTTCTCGAGGGTGATCGCGTACGTGCCCTCGCGGAACGCGCCCGACCACACCGCGACCGCGCCGCGGTGGCCCTCGGGCACGAGGCGCCGCGGCTCGAGCGAGCCGTTCACGACGCCGACGGTGACGCTCTCGCCGCGCTCGCCGTCCTCCGCGCCTTCGGCGACGGGTGGAACCCACTCGCCGAGCGGAGAGTCGACCCCGAGGCCGATGCGGGTCGCGCCGCGGAACGTCGCCCACACTTGGACCGCGCCGCTCGTCACGGTCTTCGACCGGATGGGCACGCGCACCGTCGCGCCCCGAGGGACGTGCACGCTCTGGTGGATCGCCTGCTCGGCCACCGAGCCGCTGTTGCCCGCCGCGGCGACGATCGCCCGGCCCGGGTGGCTCGGCCCGACGAACGACGCGATCGCGCGCTCCCACATCATCGAGCCGTCATGAGGCCCGAAATCGCTGCCGAGCGAGAGGTTCACGGACATGGGCCGCTTCATGCGGTCGGCCACGGCGAACATGAACCCCACCGCGCGCACGAGGTCGTCGTTGTCGATCGAGTCGGTGCCCGGGCGCGTGATGCGCGCCACGACGAGCTCGGCGCGAGGGGCGACCCCGGCGTGGGGCCCGCCGCCACCGCCGCCCACGGCCGAGCCGCTCACGTGCGAGCCATGACCGACCTCGTCGGTGGGAAGCTCCGAGGTCTTTCCCTGATCGACGAGCGCCTGAAGATCGGCCTTCGAGTAGACGGCCCCCGAGACGAGGACGCCCGAGTCGTCTTTGACGCCGAACGCGGCCTCGAGGTCCGGGTGCGTTCCACGCGGCGGGCGCGAGAGATCGAGCACCCAAGCGACCCGAACCTTGCCATTTTCGTCGAGAAAATCCGGGTGGGTGACGTCGGCTCCCGTGTCGGCGACACCGACGAGGGTGCCCGCGCCGTCGGCCCCCGAGGCGTTCGCGATGCGCGACCGAACGACCTGGCCGACGCGCTCGTTCAGGAGGTGGAGAGGCGAGCCCACCTCGAGCGGAATGTTCGGGTGTGCCTTGGCGAACGCGAGCGCCTTGGTGCTCCCGTCGACCCACGCGAAGCCCGGCGCGGCCTCACGGAGCCCGAGGGAGGCCGGCGTCTGCCCTCGAGGGAGCTCGACGAGCGCGGACACGTGACCCTTGCTCGGCGCGAGCACGCTCTCGGCGCGCGAGCCGAGCACGCGCAAGAGCGCAGCTCCGTTGGGCACGTCGGCGGTCGCCGGTGCGGAGGCCGAGAAGAGGACGAGAGCCAAGAGCGCGCCCACGGGGCGACCACGTGCCATCCGCGCACCATAGCGCGGAACACGGGCCCGCCCCGAGTCTTCGGCGCGCCCGAATCGGCCGTCGGTCGGGTCCGCCGATGGTGACCGTGGCACGTGGAGGAACGCTTCGGTCGCGGCGACGCTCGAGCTCTGCGATGCGCACGTGTGCGGTCGTGTGGTAGGCTCGACCTGTGTCCTCCGGTGCGCTCGAGGTCGTGGTCGATGGTGTGAAGCTCCCCGACGAGGAGGCGCGCGCGATGTGGGCGCGTTTCTCCGCGTGGATGGACGAGCACAAGGGAGACCTCGCCGGGTTCGCCGCGCGCGAGGGGTTCGTGAGCGTGAAGCCCGCGATGTCGGGGGGCCGCCCGGTGCTGGTCGCGAGCGTTCGTGAGGCTCAGGTCGCGTACGCCAACGCGCGCGAGATCGGGGCGCCCAAGGGCGCGCGGGGAGCCGGAAAACCCAAGCGTTAAGAGGGGTTACGTCCGCGCTTGGTCGCGCGCCTCGCGTCGCGCCGCGGCGAGCACACGGAGCAGCGCGGGCTCCCTCTCCGCGGGCACCTCGCTCGTGGCGTACCAGAGCGCCCGCTCGAAGAGCTTCGAGGCCGTCGACGCGAGGGCCCTCGAGAGCACGTGCGCCTCGTGGTCGTCGCGTGGGGGGCCGAGCACGACCGCCGCCGCCGCGCGAAGCTCGGGTCCGAGCCTCGGGCACGCGACGATGGCCAGCAGGCGATCCCGGGGGAGGCTCGCGGCGCGGTAGTCGGCGCGGGCGAGGGACTCGAGGCGGCGTGTCCAGTCGTGTGCGTCCCCCGAAGGGCCGAGCAGGCTCGCGTCGTGCGCGAGATCGGCCTCGGCGCCGAGCGCGACCACCGACAGCGTCGCGTTCTTTCGCCACGCCACCCGCCCGAGGATCTCCTCGGGGCGCTGGGTTCGGAGCTCGAGGGTGCGCCCTCCTCGTACGCGGAGCTCCGCGCCTTCGACCGTGCGCACCTCGCCCTCGAGGGCGTCGTAGGGCACGAACAGGCGGCGTCCGAGCCAGACCACGGCGAGCCCGTCGTACCCGAGCACGAGCTTCGCGGGGACGGACGTCACCGCGAAGGCCACCACGAACGCGACCACGAGCGCGAAGAGCGCCCCCGCGCCGAAGAGTGGCGCGAGCCCGAGCGTGACCGCGAGGCCCGCGCCGAAGATCACGACGAGCGGCTTTCCGGTGAGCAGCGGGGGCACCCCGATCGAGAGCTCGTCGCGCGGCGCGAGCGCCTCCGGATCGGCCTCGGGAGAGAGCATCGTCATCGCGAGCTCGTCCTCGGCGAGAGGCGGGGCGTCGTGCGTTCGGTGCGGCGCATCGTCGCCTCGAAGACTACCAGAGCGCGCGCCGAGGAGCGCGGCGTGGCACCATGCGCGTCATGTGCATCGTGCTCGTCGCGTACGGTCTCGATCCGGACTGTCCGCTCGTCGTGCTCGCGAACCGCGACGAGACCTTCGCGCGCCCCGCGGCCGCCGCGGCCTCGTGGCCCGATCACGACGACGTCCATGGCGGTCGTGACCTCGAGAAGGGTGGGGGATGGCTGCTCGTCTCGCGGTCTCGGAGGCTCGCGTGTGTCACCAACGTGCGCGCGCCCGGCGCCCAGAAGGATGGGCGCTCACGCGGGGAGCTCGTCGTGCGCGGGGTCACGGCCCAGGTCTCGGCGGAGGAGCACGCGCGCGCGGTCCCCGTGGGCGAGTACCCGGCCCACAACGCGCTCTACTTCGACGGCGCGTCGCTCGTGTACACGAACGACGAGGGCCACGTGCGCGCGCTCGAGCCGGGCATCTTCGGGCTCTCGAACGCGCGCCTCGACACGCCGTGGCCCAAGGTCGAGCGTGGCAAACGTGACCTCGCCGCGTGGCTCGCAGGCCCCCGCTCGCTCGACGACGCCTTCGCCATCCTGGCCGACCGCACGATCGCCGAGGACGACTCGCTCCCTTCGACCGGCGTCGGGCTCGAGGTCGAGAGGGCGCTCTCGTCGGTCTTCATCCACGCGCTCGCGGGCGCCGGGTACGGCACGCGCGCCTCGACCGTCGTCCGGGTGCGCAGGTCTTGCGTCGAGCTCGTCGAGCGCAGCTACGACGTGCGCGGCGAGGTGTCGGGGGAGGTGCGCTTGACGCTCGGATAACGCGAAACTCGCGTGCATTTTGGCCGAGAACGGCCCACGATGAGGTCCGATGAAACCGTCGCGCGCGCTCTTCTTGGTCTTCCTGGTCTCGGCGTGTGGCATGTCGATCGACCCGGGGCCCGCCGAAGAAATCGACGCGGGCAGCGACGCTGGCGACGGCGGGGTGATCGTTCCCACGAACGATGGCGGACGGCCTCCTGCGGACGCCAACGTCCCCGACTCCGTCGCGCCTCCGGTCGCGAAGCTCGTGGTGTCCGCGCCCTCGGGGCCCGCGACGAACGAGGCCGGCGGCACCGTCACGTTCACCGTGGCCCTCGCGACCGAGCCCACCGGAACGGTTAAGGTCCCGCTCGCGGTGTCGCGGCCCACCGAGGCCAAGCTCGACACGACCGAGCTCTCCTTCGACAAGGCCACGTGGAACGTCCCGAAGACCGTCACCGTGACGGGCCTCGACGACTCCGTCGCCGACGGGGATCAGGCGTACACCGTGAGCGTCGGGCCCGCTTCGGGCGCCGGATACGACGGCGTCTCCGCGTCGCCGATCTCCCTCAAAAACGAGGATGACGACACCCCCGGGTTCTTCGTGGGCAACGTGTCCGGCATGGCCACCGAGGCCGGCGGCACCGCGACGTTCACGGTGCGCCTCCGCACGCAACCCACGGCCGACGTGACGATCCCGGTCGTGAGCTCCGACCTCACCGAGGGCACGACCGACGTGACCCAGCTCGTGTTCACGACCGCGAACTGGGCCACGCCGCAGACCGTGACCGTGACCGGCGTGGACGACGCCTACGACGACGGCAACGTGACGTACCCCGTCACGCTCGGCGCGGCGACGAGCTCCGACGCGAGCTACCAGGGCAAATCGCCCGCGTCGCCCATGGTCACCACGACCGACGACGACACCGCGGCCCTCGTCCTGTCGCCCCCTTCGGGCACCAAGACGAACGAGCGCGGCGGCGCGGTCACCTTCGACGTGACCCTGGCGGCGCGCCCCACGGCCAACGTGGTGGTGCCCATCGTCTCGTCCGACACGACCGAGGGCGCCGTGTCGCCGGCGCAGCTCACCTTCACCACGAACGACTGGAGCACACCGCAGACGGTGACCGTGACCGGTCAACCCGACGCCCTCCGCGACGGGGCCATCGCGTACACCGTTCGGCTCGGACCCACCACGAGCGTCGACACGCCCTTCGCGGCCCTCACCGCGCAGGTCGCGCTCACGAACGACGACGATCCGCTGCCCGGCTACGTCGACTACTCGATCAACCACATCCTCTGCTCGGGCCAGAGCAACTCCACGGCGAACGGAGGCACGCGCAACGATCTCAACCAGGGCGCGCCGCAGTTCCAGTTCACGGCTCCCCACCCCACGCACACGAACCTCACGTTCGACACGGGCGTCTTCGTGTCGCAGGGGTGCTCGGGCGGCGGATGCAACGCGAGCACCGTGCGGACGCCGGCGTCCTTCATGCCCATCCGCGAGGGAGATCCGTTCCTCGGGTACGGCGTCGAGACGATCTCGAGCGCCATGGCGAACCGCATCTCCGATCTCGCGATCGGCACGTATTTCCCCGGGACGGGGTTCACCAAACACGACGTGCTCGTGAGCCAACACGGCCGCAGCGGGTTCAACTACGCGTGCCTCCGTAAGGGCGGGTGCGGCTGGCAGATCGAGGGCAACCCCTCGTACTCCGACGGCATGCGCCAGGTCGACTCGGGCATGGCGCTCGCGGCGGCGGCCGGCCGAAGCTACGTGGTCCGCGGCGTCACGTTCATGCACGGCGAGGACGACCACTACAACTACGGCGATCTCTGGCCCTGGCCGAAGCGCGCCGGCGGCGGGAACCTCGCGAACTA
Source organism: Myxococcales bacterium (assembly GCA_016712525.1). Lineage (NCBI taxonomy): Bacteria > Pseudomonadati > Myxococcota > Myxococcia > Myxococcales > Myxococcales bacterium. Next base: position 1,115,957 of record JADJQX010000008.1, on the reverse strand, counting down.
CGGCGAGGCGCTGAACGAGCTCCAGACCGACTACGAGACCGACATCAAGGCCAAAACCGGCCAGGCCGAGAGCGTGCCCCTCTTCGTCATCCAGATGCAGGGCTGGACGAACACCAACGTCGCGACGTCCGATCCCGACTACGTGCCGCCCACGTCGAGCCCGATCCCGATCCAGCAGTTTCAGGCGCACAAGGCCTACCCGAAGGTGGTGCTCGTCGCGCCCGGGTACATGCTCCTTTTCAACGACTGCCTCCACTTCAACGGCTTCGGCCAGCGGCGGCTCGGCGAGTACATCGCGAAGGCGTACTCCAAGTGGGTGTTCGAGGGGCAGAAGTGGCAGCCCACGAGCCCGACGCAGGTCACGCGCGCGGGCAACGTGGTCACCGTCAAGTTCCACGTGCCCGTCCCGCCGCTCGTGCTCGACACGGCCAACGTCTCGAACCCAGGGAATTTCGGCTTCCGTTACCTCGTCGGAGGTACGGCGGGCAAGGTCGCGAGCGGCACGGCGCAGGCGATCTCGAGCGTCCAAGTGACCGCGCCCGACACGGTGACCATCACCTTGGCGGCCACGCCCACCGGCGCGAACCAGCGCCTCGAGTACGCGAACTACTACGCCCAGGCGGGCCTCACCCCGCCGCGCCCGGGCTGCCCCGGGCCTACGCAGGGCGTGCGCGGCAACCTCCGAGACTCCGACCCGGCGACGAGCGTCACGGGCGGTCTCCCGCTCTACAACTGGGGCGTGAGCTTCGAGCTGCCCGTTCCGTACCAGGATCCGTGAACGGTCGGCGCGCCTCGCGCGAGGAGGCGATGACTACGCTCATCGAACGCGAGCCCGACATGCAGGAGCTCGACGCGGCGCTCGCGCTCCTCGTTCGCGCGTTCGACGACGACCCCTTCTACGTGTGGCTCGAGCCGCGAGCGTCGCTTCGGGCCGAGCTCGCGCGAGGGCTCCTCTCGTTCGCGATGTCGGGCGCGACGGTCCGCGTCGCGACGAGCGGCGACGACGTGCTCGGCGTGATCGCGTTCCACGATCCGCAGCTCCCGGCCTCGGGGGCGCCGCGGTCGCTCTCGGCCGTCGCCTCCGCGGTGCTCTCGCATCCCCTGCGCACGCTCGCCGCGGGCGCCGTGTACGCGTCGGTGCTCGCCCGTCGCCCGAGGGGCGCGATGGTGGTCGAGCTCTTCGCGGTCGACGAGGCGGCGCGCGGCCGCGGGGTAGGCAAGGGGCTCCTCGAGGCCGTCCTCGCCCGCGCCGATGCGCTCGCGGTCGACACGCACCTCGAGACGACGCGGCCGTCGAACGTGGCGCTGTACGAGCGCTTCGGCTTCTCCACCGTGGGCGCGCCCGTGAAAATCGCGGGGTCGGCGCCAACCTTTTGCATGCGGAGGCCGCGAGCGGCATCGTAGGGGCGTTGATCCCTCCGACTGCCCCCATGGTCCGACGTGCGCTCCGTGCTCCGCTCCTCGTCGCCGCGCTCGTGGCGAGCGTGACGGTCTCCGCCGCGGCGTGCAGCTCCGATCCCGATGTCGCTCTCGCGGACGCCTCGACGCCGAGCGACGCCGCGCGTGACACGTCACGCCCTCCTTTGCCGCCCGCAGGGCCCCGCGAGCTGCCGTGCGAGATCGACGCGCTGCTCTCGTCGCGTTGCCACGCCTGCCACGACGGGCAGCTCGCGCTCCCGAGGCTCGTCACCCACGAAGACCTCACGGCGCCTTACCCGGCCGGCGGCACGAGGACCCTCGCCGAGGTGGCCCTCGGGCGCATCACCGCCGAGCGCGGGTTCATGCCGCCCCCGCCGCGCCCACGCCCCACCGAGGCCGAGGTCGACGCGTTCCGCGCGTGGGTCACGGGGGGCCGGCCCAAGGGCACGTGCGCGCCCGATGCCGGCGCGAGCGACGCCTCGCCCTCCGACGGCGGCCCGGCCGACGCCGCCGCCTCCGACTGACCACGCTCAGCGGACGTCAGGCAGTCCCGTTCGCCTCACGGGCCATCCGGGCGCGCTTGCGGAAGACGTTCACGAGCCCCAAGGGCAAGAGCGGCAGACACAGCGCGAAGAAGGTGAGCCCGATGATCGTGCCCGCGAGCCCGAGGGCCACGAAGCGGGCGCGCTCGCCCAAGGTGGCCGCGCTCGAAGGCTCCCCCACGTGCCGTGCGCGTACGGCCTCGACGTCCTCCCCGAGGGTCCGCTCGTAGTCTTCGGCGTAGAGCGTGCGCGAACGGAGCCCGCGCCGGAAGGCCGCGAACGTGCGCGAATGGGCGAAGAACATGCCCGAGGCGAGCCCCGACAGGTTGATGACGAACGCCGTCTTCGCGTTCGGGCACCCGGCCCCGATCTCCCAGGCCGAGATCTCGAGCTCGCCGACGGTGTTCGTCCGGTACCCCGTGAGGATGTGGTGCAGATCGTGGAACCTCACCGCCCACTTCCTGCCGGACGTGTTGGGGAAGGGCATCGGGATCGGGCCGAGCTCGAAGTCGACCCACGCGTCCCCGTAGCCGCCGTCGTCCCCGAAGCCGTTGTCCCGAAAGTAGGTCGCGAGCGCGTCGCGCATCGTCGTGGTCATGGCGTCCTCCTGACCAGAGCCTAGGGCAATAATGACTATAGTCAATGACTGTAGTCATAATTTTGTGCACGCCTGACGTTCGCGAACGCCCGCCGCTCGGGTACCGTCGGCGCCGATGAGCCGGAAGAAGGGAAAGGACGAGACCCGAGACCGGGTGCGCAAGGCCGCGTGGGAGCTCTTCTCGGACGTGGGATACGAGGCGACCACCACCAAGTCGATCGCGGAGCGCGCGGGCGTCGCCACGGGCACCGTGTTCGTGCACGCGACCGACAAGGCCGATCTCCTGCGCTCGGTCGTGTACACGGAGCTCGAGCGCATCGTCGAGGAGGGGACCCAAGAGGTCGGCAAGGGCGCCCTCGTCGACGAGTGGCTGCGGCTCTTCTCGCGGCTCCTCGTGTTTTACGGGCAAAACCGCAAGGTGTCGGAGGCCTTCCTCTCGGTGACGATGGCGCCGGCGCTCGACGCCATGCACTCGGGCTACGCGCTCGAGGTGACCATGCGTTTCCTCGGCGTGCTCGCGGGGCTCGTCGAGCAGGCGAAGACACGCGGCGACGTGCGCGAGGACGTAGGCTCGCTGCTCGCCGCCCAGGCCGCCTTCGCGCTCTACTTCAGCGTTCTGTCGGCGTGGCTCCAGGGGTTCTCGTCGACCGAGGGCGCCATCGCGTCGCTCCGCGATCTGCTCACGCTGCTCGTGCGAGGGCTCGGCCCGGCCGAGGCGCCCAAGAAGAAGGCGCCCAAGAAGCGCGCCGGGCGCTCCCCTCGATGAGCGTGGTCAGTCGGCGAGGCGCGTCGAGACCTTGATCTTGGAGCCCTCGAGGGCGCGGTGCACGGGGCACTTGTTGGCGATCTCGAGGAGGCGCTGGCGGGCGTCCTCGTCGAGCTCGCCTGTGAGCGTGATGACCCGCTCCATGAGGCGGTCGGTGCCCGAGACGGTTTGTGTGAGCTCGACGTTCACGCCGGTGAGAGAGTAGCCCTTGCGGTCGGCGTAGAGCCGGAGGGTCATGTTGGTGCAGGCGCCGAGGGCGGCCGCGACGAGCTCGAACGGCATGGGACCGTGATCTTCGCCCCCGAGCGCGACGGGCTCGTCGGCCACGAGCGTGTGCGGGCCGCACGTGACGGCGTTCTCGAGCTTTTTTTCGGGCAGGGTTCGGACGACGACGGGGCGCTCGTGCTGCATGGACCGAGGGTAGCCGACGCGGCCGCCGAGTGGGATCGCCTTGGGCGCGAAAGGGTGCCAAAGTCGCGGCGCGATCGCCCCATGTTCTTCCTCCTGTCCAAGATCCTCGACGTCCTCCTCAGCCCGTACTCGTGGGGCATCGGCCTCATGGCGCTCGCGCTCCCGTTTCGTCGGGCCAAGCGGCCGCTCGGTCCACGTCGGCGCGCCGCGGCCTTCGCGGGGCTCGTCGTCGTGCTCGTGTTCTCGCTCGACCCGACGGCGAACGCGCTCACCCGCGCGTGCGAGGGCGACACGGTGCGCGGAGACACGGGCGACAAACACTACGACGCCGTGATCTTGCTCGGCGGCGTGCTCGAGGATCGCGCCATGTTCTCGAGCGGCCAGCGCGCCTACAACGGCAACGTCGAGCGCCTGCTCGCCACCTACGATCTCTTGCGCCGCGGCGTCGCCCGCGACGTCATCGTGTCGGGCAGCTCCCCCACCGCGCGCCCCGGCACCGTCGAGGCCGTCGTCCTGGCCGATCAGCTCGCCGACTGGGGCATCGCGCGCGAGCGCATCGTGCTCGAGGACAAGTCCCTCAATACACGCGAGAACGCCGTGCTCTCGATGAAGCTCGCCGAGGCCCGTGGGTACAAGACGCTCTTGCTCGTCACGTCGGCCACCCACATGGTGCGCGCGCTCGGGTGCTTTCGCGCGGTCGGCGCCGACCCCGAGCCGTACGCGGTCGACTTTCGCTCCTACACACCCTCGGCGTTCCCGGCGACCTACCTGCCTCGCGCCGAGTACCTCGCGCGCTCGACCGAGATGCTCCGCGAGCTCTTCGGGCGGGCGGTGTATCGGGCGCAAGGGTACGCGGTCTACCGCTGACGTCGCAGCCGCTCGCGTCGCCTCCGAAGACGTGTAGAATTGGCTCGAAGAGCTTACGTTCGGAAGGGTCAGGTCCTCGGTGAAACGCGCGATCGTGTCGTCTTTGGGTGCTCTCGTCGTGGCGTGCTCGTCGGTCGCCGATCCCGAAGGAGGGGGAGGTCCGCAGCCGACCGAGGTGGTCCCGCTCGCCCCGCTCGGCCCCGTGAAGACCACGTTCGACCGAACGTACTCACCGAAACGCGCGCCCCAGAAGGCCGTCTCGGGAAAGAACCCGTCGCATCCGGACGCGTACGCGGCCTACCTCTCGGAGGGCTTCGGCGAGCTCGTCGAGGGCGCGGGAGAGCCGTACGTCATGCGCACGCTCGGCGGGGAGATGGTGCCGACGCCGGGCCCGAACCCGAAGCGCCTCGTGCGGTTCGTGCACATGCCCGACCTGCAAATCCTCGACGACGAGTCCCCCACGAGGCTCGGCAACTTCGACGCCCCCGAGCTCACCGACGCCGCGCTCCGCCCTCAAGACGGCTATCTGTGCCGCATGGCCAACGCCGCCGTGCGCACCGTGAACGTGCTGCACAAGGCCGATCCCATCGCGTTCACGCTGCTCGGGGGCGACAACGCCGACAGCGCGCAGACGAACGAGGTCGACTGGGTGCTCGGCGTGCTCTCGGGCGCCGACCGCATCGAGTGCGACTCGGGCGCCGACGACGACCCGGTCGCCGGCCCGAACAACGACGGCAAAGATCCCTTCAAGGCCGACGGGCTCGCGATGCCGTGGAAATGGGTCACGGGCAACCACGACGTGCTCGTCCAGGGCAACCTCGGCGTGGGCGACGTGAAGCGCCGCGAGGCCCTCGGGGTCACGCCGAACGGCGGCACGAGGCACTACGAAAATGGGCTCCTCGGCGCGGTGAGCCGCGAGGACGTGGTGGCCGACGAGCGGCGCGCGCTCCTCGATCGCAAGGCCCTCATGAGCAAGGTCGCGAGCCACGGCGACGGCCACGGCCTCGGCCCCGCGGAGCGCGAGTCGGGGCGGGCGACGTACACGTTCGACGTCGACGGGACGCCCCTCCGGTTCCTCGTGATCGACACCGCGGCCGACTCGGGCGGGGCCGATGGTCTCCTTCGCCGGAGCGAGATCGACCGTGTCATCAAGCCCGCGCTCGACAAGGCCAAGGCCGAGCAGAAGCTCGTCGTGCTCGCGTCGCACCACGCGCAGACGAGCCTCACGAAGAACGGCGGCACCTTCGGGACCGACGCGCCCGACCCGGTGCTCCCCGAAGATTGGGCCACGTTCCTCGGCGGTTACCCCAACGTAGTGTTCAGCATGGTGGGGCACTCGCACGAGCACAAAGTGCGCGAGATCAAGACCCCGGGCGGCCGAGGCTATTGGGAGGTCATGACCGCGGCCATCGCCGACTTCCCTCACCAGTTCCGGGTCGTCGAGATCTTCGACCAGGACAACGGCTACCTCATGCTCCGCGGCACCGCGGTCGACTACGCCGCCGAGGGCGACGCGGTCGCGGCCGAAGGGCGGAGGCGCGGGGTCGTCGATCTCGAGGCCGGTTGGACGCCCGGGGGCGTCGGCAAGAAAGACGATCGCAACGTCGAGCTGTGGATCAAAAAACCGTGAAATCGTACGTCCTCGCCACTGTCGGCCTCCTCGCGCTGCCCCCCATGTGCTCGTCGAAAGACGGCGACGCCGATCCGTCCAAGGTGCCCATCGAGAGCGCGCAGACGGGCCCCGACGCCGCGCCCAAGGTGATGGTCAAGGCCGTCCCGGTGACTGCGTTCAGCGACGCGGGCGCCCCCGACGACAAGTCGCCCTACGAGCAGGCCAAGGAGTACCACGCGCGCGGCCAGAACTGGGTCGCGCGCCTCCTCGTCGAGAAGCAGGCGCTCTCCCCCGCCGGAACGAAAGACGAGGCCGAGCTCCTGCTCGAGATCTGCAAGGCGCAAGGCGACGCGCCGTGTGTCCAAGAGTGCGCGCACAAGCTCGGGCGAAAGATCACGTTCGACGGCGGCGTGGCCCCGGGCCCGGCCATCTCGAACGAGCACCCTCAAGAGACCCCGTTCTCCAAGGCGCGTGATCTCCACCTCAAGAAGAAGCTCAAAGAGGCGCGCGCCATCCTCGAGCCCCGCGTGATCGACGGCAAGGCCGCCCCCGAAGAGACCAAGCTGCTCCTCCAGATCTGCACCACGCAGAACGACAAGATGTGCGTGGCGCTCTGCAAGAAGCAGCTCGGCGGCTGACTACGCTCAGCGAGCTCGGGCGTGCCTTGGGCGTGTCGTGTGGGTCACGTCGAGCGGGCGACGAGCGCTTCGATGCGGCCCATGGCGCGCTCGAGGGTCTCCATGGAGGGCCCGAACGAGAAGCGGACGTAGTCGCGGAAGCGTGAGGCGCGGCCCGAGCGGCGCTTGCCCGGGTTGATGTCGAAGAACTCGCCCGGCACCGTGATGACCTTCTCTTCGAGGGCGGCGCGGAAGAAGCTCATGCCCTCGGAGATCGAGGCCGGCAGGCCCGAGACGTTGCCCCACACGTAGAACGTGCCGTCGGGGGCGCGGTCGATGCGTACGCCGATGCGCTCGAGGCTCGAGAGCAGGTAGTCGCGCTTCTTTCGGAAGGTCTCTTGGATCGCCATCGTCTCTTTGACGACGTACTCCTCGGCGAGGAGGGGCACGGCTGCGCGCTGGAGGGGCTTCGAGCCTCCGCCGTCGAGGAACGAGCCCGCGCTCGCGAAGCCTTCCATGACGCTCTTCGGGCCGATGGCCCACGTGATGCGCCAGCCGGGATAGCGCCAGTTCTTGGTGAAGCCGTCGAAGATGACGACCGGATCCTTGTCGACGTCGCGCACGTAGCGCGCCGCGCTCTCGATGGGGAGCTGCCCGGGCCGCCCGCGGTAGATGTAGTGCGAGTAGAACTCGTCGAGCAGGAGGGTGCAGTCGAGGTCCCGCGCGACGCCGACCCACTTGTCGAGCTCCTCGCCTCCGACGAGCTTGCCCGTGGGGTTGCAGGGGTTCGAGAGCAGCACCGCCGAGAGGCCGCGCCCGAGCACCTCGCGCCGGAGATCCTCGGCCGTGAAGCTGTACCCGCGCTCGCCCTCGAGCATGATCGGGATGGCCGTGAAGAGGTGGAAGATGTCGAGCAGCTCTTCGTAGGCGGTGTAGTCGGGCAAGAAGTGCCCGAGGTTCACCTGCCCGAGGCTCGCCGCGGCGCGCGTGAGGGCCGCGCGCCCACCGCCCGAGATGCACACGTTCTCGGCCGTGTACTTGGAGCCCATGCCCTTGCGGTAGAGCGTGTTGTAGAGGTTCGCGATGGCCTCGCGGAGCTCCCACAGGCCGGCGACCGGGGCGTACTCCTGGTCGTCCATGTGGATGGTCACCGACTCGATGCGCTTCGGTGCGCCGGGCAGCTCGCCCGTCTCGGGTTGGCCTTGGCCGAGGTTGCACCAGTCGGTGCTCTGGGGCGAAAACCCACGCTTCGTGGCCTCGCTCGTGACGTAGATGACGCCCGTCTTGGGGACCGGGCGGAAGGCCTGGAACGCGCTCTCGTCCATGCGCGCACCATACCGGGTTTTCGGCCGTCTTCGTGGCCTTTACGCGGTGCGGCGCCCACTCTCCTCGGGCGTTCGTCGAGGGCGGGCCCGCACCCACGGTCCGCGCGCCCGAACCAGGCTTCCCAGCCTTTCGGCTAGGGGACGAGCGCGTGGCCCCTCGGGCCGCTGAGCGCGCTCACTTCGGGTCGTTCATCTCGACGACCGGCATGATGACCGGGGCGGCCGATGCCGAGCCCGCGGGCGCACCGGACGTGGCGGGCGCGGCGACCGTGGCGGCTTGCGGCGCCGCGGGGGAGGCCTCGGCGGGCTTCTTTTTCCCGCCAAGGAGCGTGACCGCCGCGAGCACACCCACGACGGCGGCGACGGCGATGGCGGCGATCGCGAGGCCGGTGCGGCTCTTCGCGGGGGCAGGGGCGACCGACGGAGCGACGGCCATGGGCGCGGGAGCCGCGGGGGCGGAGCTCTTCAGCGCCTCGCCGGGCGGCAGGGGAGGGGGCCCCGGACGGCTCGATTCGACGAGCGCCGCAGCGTCGTCGTCGTCGTCGAGCACCACCGTGTTCAAGAGCGAGGGACGGTCGAGCTGGATCGTCGCGTTCGGATTGTACTCCGGCTTGTCCATCACTCCCCATCTTGCTCCATTCCCGGCGCCCATCCATAGGAACTGACGAAAATAGGGGCGTTTTGGCCCAAAACCGCGGTGAAACGGGGGCGTCTCTTTCGGGGCTCCGGCCGGCCAGCTTTTCCGTACCCTACGGGCATGACTGCGCTCACCGAAGAGGCCCAGGGTCGTGTGCGAGAGGTCGTCGGCGGCGACGTCACCCGTGTCACGCGCCTCGCGGGCGGCGCCTGCCAAGAGAACTACCTCGTCGCGTGCACGATGCCCTCGGGAGAGACGACGTCGTGGGTCCTGAGGAGCGACGCGCGCTCGTCGCTCCCGGGCTCGATCGACAGGGCCGCGGAGCACGCGGTCATGCGCGCCGCGGCCGACGCGGGGGTTCGCACGCCGCGCCCGCTCGACTTGCTCCCCGAGCTCTTCGGGCCTCGCACCTCGGCGTACCTCGTCCCCTTCGTGGAGGGCGACGCGATCGGGCGCAAGATCGTGAAGGCGCCCGAGCTCGCCAAGGCCCGCGAGACCCTGCACCTCGTGCTCGCCAAGGAGCTCGCGCGCATCCACGCGGTGACGCCCGCGTCCGCGCCACACCTCTTCGGGGGCGCGGCGTCTTCGCCCGGCCCGCGTGTCTCTCCGGCGAAGCGAAGGCTCGCGGCGATGCGCTCGTTCATGGACGGCCTCGCGCGGAAGCGGCCGACGCTCGCGTGGCTCGTGCGCTGGCTCTCCGAGAACGAGCCCCCGGACGACGACGGCGACGTGCTCGTCCACGGGGACTTTCGCACCGGCAATTTCATGGTCGCCCCCGACGGCCTCACCGCCATCCTCGACTGGGAATTTTCCCACTTCGGCTCGCCCTACGAGGACCTCACCTGGGTGAGCGTGCGCGACTGGCGTTTCGGTCAGCTCGGCCTCCCGATCGGGGGATTCGCCGCGCGGGAGCCGTTCTACGCCGCGTACGCCGAGGCGAGCGGGCGGACCGTGGACCTCGCCAAGGTCCACTACTGGGAGATCTTGGGCAACGTGTCGTGGGCCCTCGGGGCCGCGTGCCAGTCGGAGCGGTACACACGCCACGGCGAAGAGGACCTCGAGCTGCTCGCCATCGGCCGGCGCGCCGCCGAGATGGAGTACGAGGCCCTACGGCTCGTCGAGAAGGGATCGGTGTAACATGCAAGATGCCCCCGACCGCGAGGCGATCCTATTCGGCCTCGCCAAGTTCCTCGACCGTGAGGTGAGGCCGCTCGTGAAGGGCGACGCGCGCGCGTCGTTCCGCGTGCTCGTCGGCGCGTACCTCGCGTTCACGTGCGCCATGGAGTCGGCGGACGAAGAGTCCGACGTCGACGAGGAGCTCGCGCGCCTCCGTGAGCTCACCCTGGACACGTCGCCCTTGCCCACGTCGCTCCGCGAGAAGAAGGCCAAGGTGCTCGCCCTCGAGGAGCGCCTCGTCTCGATCATCGACGACCCAAAGACCTCGCGGGACGCCCTCGATCGCATGCGCCCGCACCTTCGAAAATCGCTCGTCGCGAAGCTCCGCGTGGCCTCGCCCCGCTTCGACACGAGCCAAGAGCCCACCTGAAAGAGGCCCCATGGATTTCGATCTCTCTCCCGAGCTCTCGACCCTCCGCTCCCGCGTGCGCGCGTTCGTCGACGAGCGCATCCTGCCGAACGAGAAGACCCTCCTCGACGAGGCCCTCCGCGGCGAAAAAATGGGCCTCCACGCCCTCCGCGACGAGGCGCGCGCCCAAGGGCTCTTCGTGCCGCACCTTCCGCGTGAGCACGGCGGCCTCGGCCTCGGCGTGCTCGGCATGTGCGCGCTCTTCCGCGAGATGGGGCGCTCGCTCCTCGGCGCGTACGTGTTCAACTGCGACGCGCCCGACCAGGGCAACATGGACCTCTTGCTGCGGGTCGCGAGCCCGGAGATCCGCGAGCGCTACTTCGGGCCGCTCGCGCGGGGCGAGACCACGAGCGCCTTCTTGATGACCGAGCCCGCCCCGGGCGCGGGGGCCGACCCGTCGAACCTCCGGAGCACGGCCGTCGAGGAGGGGGACGGCTTCGTCATCGACGCGCACAAGTGGTACTCGACGGGCGCGCACGACGCGGCGTTCTTCATCGTGATGGCCCGCACGAGCGACGATCCGAGGCGCGGCGCCACCATGTTCGTCGTCGATCGGCACGCCCCGGGCGTGGAGTACGTCCGCGACATCCCGGTGCTCGCGCCGCCGCTCTTGTCGCACCGCGAGGGCGAGGTGAAGCTCCACGGCGTGCGTGTGCCGAAGAGCGCCGTGCTCGGTGAGGTGGGCGACGGCTTCTCCCTCGCGCAGGCGAGGCTCGTCCCCGCGCGCCTCACGCACTGCATGCGGTGGCTCGGCCTCGCCGATCGTGTGCTGCATATGTGCAAGATGCAGGCAATGACGCGGCGGAGCTTCGGCAAGGAGCTCGTGCACCACCAGCTCGTGCAGAAGACCTTCGCCGACAACGCCACGCGCATCCACCAGGGCAACCTCATGACCTGGCACTGCGCGACGCTCCTCGAGAAAGGGCGCGACAAAGAGGCCCGGCCCTACTCGTCGATGGCGAAGAACCACGTCGCGAACGCCCTCTGCCAGGTGCTCGACGACGCCATCCAGCTCCACGGCGGGCTCGGCTACTCGGACGACGCGCCCTTCGCCCTCTTCTACCGGTACGCCCGCGCCGCCCGCATCGCGGACGGGCCCGACGCCGTGCACGACGTGGTGGTGGCCCGCGACTTTCTGCGGGGCGCGCTCGAGCTCCTGGTCTGAGCCTCCCTCGTTTCGCCGATTCGTGAGCAGATTCGAAGGGTTGTGCGCGCAACGACTGCGCCCGGCGCGGCCCTCTGCGCGTGCTTTTCGTGTGCCCACCGCGCCCGCGCGCGCGGCTTTTTTTGGTACACCTTCGGCACCATGAGCGAGCACCCCACGACCGAAGAAAAGAAGCCCGGCCTCCCCGAGGTCGACATGAACGAGTACGGCGGCAAAAAAGACGGCGTCCGTCAGGCGTTGAACCGCCGCCTCTTCATGCAGCTCCTCGTGTTCGACGTCCCCGCCGGGGCGAGCGTCGAGGCCGCCCAGACGGAGCTCGTCGCGGCCGCCAAGAAGGCCGGCGTGCCCGCGGTCGTGTACGCCGACGCCAACGCCCCGCGTGGGCTCGGCCTCCTCACGTGGAACGAGGATCCGGCGCATTTCGTCGCGAACGTGCGGCCGCTCTTCTACGGCCCCGAGCTCTCGAAGGTCGAGCACCGCCCGGGCTGGGCCATGCTCGGTCGCACGTACTCCACCGGCCACGAGCCCGACCTCGAGTTCGTGCTGCTCGAGCGCTCGATCAAGAACGTCCAGCACGCCGACTACGGCTGGCACGTGTGGTACCCGCTGCGCCGCAAGGGCACCTTCGCGAAGCTCGAGGGTATCGAGCAGAGCCACATCATGAGGGAGCACGCGGCGCTCGGCATGGCCTACGGGCAGAGCGAGCTCGCCCACGACATCCGCCTCGCGTGCCACGGCATCGACGCGGCCGACAACGAGTTCGTCATCGGGCTCGTGGGCCACGATCTGCACCCGCTCTCGCACCTCGTCCAGGCCATGCGCAAGACGCGCCAGACGAGCGAGTTCATCGCCCATATGGGGCCGTTCTTCGTCGGCCGCGTGGTCGCCCGCACATGAACGGAGCGCCCCTGCCGGAGTGGCTCTACGTCCTCACGGTGACGCGCCCGGCCATGCTCACCGAGGGCCCCGACGCGCGTGAAGGCGCCGTTTTGGCCGAGCATTTCGTGTACCTCGAGGGGCTCGTCGCCGCGGGCACGCTGGTGCTCGCGGGCCGCACCCTCCAGAACGACGCCTCCACCATGGGCCTCGCCATCCTGCGCGCGCCGAGCGAGTCGGCGGCGTTCGCCATCATGCAGGCCGATCCTGCGGTGCGCGACGGCGTGATGACCGCCGTGCTGCACCCGTTCCGCGTCGCGCTGCTCGGCAAATAGCGGGCACGTTCGGGCTCGAAAACACCGAGGCCGCCTCGTCGCCGGGGCGGCCTCGTCGTTCGTGGGCGTTCGGTGTCAGGCTTCGGCGAGCAGGTCGGCGGCGGTGAGCGCGTCGGCGGCCTTGCCGTTCATGTACTGCGAGAGGCCCGCGTCGGCGTAGTGCGGGAGAATGCGCGGCGAGAGCAGGCCGATCTCACGCAGATTGGGCACGATGCGCGAGAACATCATGCGGCGAAAGTCCTTCATTCCGGGAGAGGTCGAGACGAGGTCTTTCCACTGATCGCGGGTGAGCCGCCCCTCGAACCACTCTTCGTAGACCTCGAAGGCCATGAAGCGATTGCGCATGAGGAGCGACACCTCGAAGGCCCAGTCCTCGCGCTCGCGGCGCTCGCTCTCGGTGATCGCCTTGGTGAAGTGCTCACGAAGGGCGACGACGCCGTAGTGCACGTGGCGCGCTTCGTCTTGAATCACGTTCTTCAAGAGCTCTTTCAAGAGGGGCTCTTTGGTGCGCTTGTGCAAGACACCGAACGCGCCGAGGGCGAGCCCCTCGACCATGATCTGCATGATCACGAAGAGGTTATCGTTCACCTGGTAGAGCTTGTCGAGCTTGGTGTCGAGGTAGCGGTGGAACACCTCGACGTGCCGGCCCTCGTCCATCACCTGGGTCGCGCCGTAGAGCTTTCCGTCGAAGAATTGCACGGCCTCGGTGACCTGCGCCGCGGCGAAGAGCGCGCCCTGCTCGCCGTGGAGGAACTGAGAGAGCATCCACGCGCCGAGGCTGTGAAACACCCTCTGCTTCTCGACGGCGTCGAGCTTCACGCCGTATCCACGGAGCTTGTCGAGGTCGACGAAGTCCTCGGGGACGATAGGCACGTTCGGGTCGAGCGGGTCGACGTCGATGTGCCAAGGCAGCATATCGCCGTTCCACTGGCCGGCCTTCGCCCGCTGGTAGAGGTCGGCCATTTCTTGGTTGTCCGCCGGATACGTCCAGTCGAAGTGGGCCTCGTGGCGCGCGGCCATCTTCGTGGGCACTCCCTGTTTGCCGCGCTGGAGCAGGAGCCCCCGCACGCCCGAGGGGCCGAGCGACCGCGCCACCCGCGGGTCCTTGACCTCGGTGAGCACGTCGATCGCGTCTCCGTACGCCTCGAGCTGATTGCGAACTTTGAGCGGGAGGAGGTCGGCGATGCGCTGAAGTACCGTCATGTGGGCTCTCCGAGAGTGGCGAAGATGGCGTGGGCTTTGCCCATGTGCCACCGGGTGATCAGCGTGTTCACGAGCGGCATGGCGCGCTCGACCATCGTAGCGAGGACTTGTGGGGGGAGGTGCGAGACGCGGTCGGTGAGCATGCGGACCTCGGCGCGGAAGAGCTGCGACACGAAGTCCTCGAAGATGGCGAGATCCTGGGGAGTGAACCCGAGCTCCTTCGTGAGCCCGGCGGCGCGGAACTCGCCCCAAAGATCGATGATCCACGCGTCACGCGAGGCGATCGTGCGCTCTCCGCTCGGGGCGCGATTGAGCACGATGAAGCCGCTCTTCGCGAGCTCTTCGAGATCGACCTCGGTGATGCCGCGGGCCTTGGCGAGGGCGTCCGCGTCGACCGTGGCCTCGTCCGGGAGCAGGGCCGACGCGCCCGAGAGGTGCCCCTTCACCTCGGAGAGCAGCCTCTTCTGCGCGGGGCTGAACGACTCGTCCGTTTGGTCGAGCATGGCCTTGATGACCTTGAGTGGCAAGAAGCGCTCGTGCTGGAGCTTGCGAACGAGCTCGATGCGCTCCACGTGCGACTGGTCGTAGAAGGCCATGTTGCGGCCGGTCTTCTTGCCCTCGGGCAGGAGCCCTTGTTGGATGTAGAAGTGAATGACCTGGCGTGGCACGCCCGTGCGCGCGACGAGGTCTTTCATCTTGAGGGGGACGTCGTGCGGCTTCGGCGCGCGCTTCTTCTCGGCGCGCGGGGCCTCGACGGCGCGCTCGCCCTTGGGCTTCGGCTCCGGCCTCTCGCGGAGTGTCACGGGTCGACCTCGAGCTCGCACGGGCCGAGCGCGCGGTCGACGCAGGCGAGCACGTAGCCGCGCTCCCGCTCGAGGGGCGTGAGGGCCGAGCCCTCGTGGGTCGTCTCTCCGGCGACGAGCTTCACCTTGCAGGCCCCGCAGCCGCCCATGGCGCACGAGAAGGGCATGTCGATCGTGGCCGCGAGCCCGGCCTCGAGCAAGGTCTGTCCCACCATCTGCACCGCGTGCTTTTTTGCGCCGTTTCGGGTCACCGTGACGGCCACGGGAGCCGTGGGGGATCTCGTGTCCTCGCGCGGCGACACGAACGCCTCTTCGTGCACCCGGTCGCGCGGCACGCCGAGGCCGTCGAGGGCCGCGCGCGCCTCGGACATCATGCCCTCGGGACCGCACACGAGCACCTCGGAGCTCGGGGTGAGGAGCGGCCGAACCTCGCGCTCGACCACGTCCCTCGTGAGGGCACCGCGCGTGTGCTCGAAGCCCTCCGCCGGCTCGGAGAGCACGTGCCGCACCGAGAAGCGCCCGCCGTGCTCACGCGCGAGGTCCCCGAGCTCGCCGAGGAAGGGGATGTCGGCCTTGGAGCGGTTGCCGTAGACGAGGTGGATCGTGGTCTCGGGCTCGAGGGAGAGCAGGGTGCGCGCGATGGACATCATGGGCGTGATGCCGCTGCCCCCGGCGAGGAGCACGAGGGCGCGCGGGCCGCTCGCGGCGCTTGGCCCGAAGCTGCCCGAGGGACCCAGCACCGAGAGCACGTCGCCCACGCGGGTCTCGTCCGAGACGAGGCGCCCGCTCACGAGGCCCCCGCCCACGCGCTTCACCGTGACACGCACGCGCCCACCGAGCTCACCGGGGCGCGACGAGGCCGAGTAGGCCCGCTTGTGGAGCGTGCCTCCGACCGGCACGACGAGCGTGAAGAACTGCCCCGGGCGAAAGTCGATCGGCTCACCGCCGACGGCCTCGAGCACGAGGGACACGGTCTCGGCCGTCTCGTGGATCTTCTCGGCGATGCGCATGGGGCGCCCGAGCGAAGGGCTCGTCACGAGCGGAGGCGCGCGCCGCGATCGCCGCGTCACGAGCGGCGAGGGCTTCTGACCGAGGAACGACGAGACGACGGTTCGAACGTCGCGGCCGAGCTGCGAGAGCGCATCGTTCAGCATGCCTTCAACGTACCGCGTTAGTGAAAAGTGTCAAGTGACACACGACACTTTGCGCTTTTGCACGTAGGTACATGAAAGAAAAAGGAAATGACGCGTCTCCCATCGGGCACGCGGCACGAAAAAACGCCCCCAGCGACCGTACGCAGGGGGCGGGCAGGTGGGACCGTGGTGCGTGCGGTCGCTAGAACGTCGGGCCGCCGGCGAGGTCGGGCGCGGCGTCGCGTTTGTCGCCTCGGGTCGGGGCGTCGGTCGTCGTGCGCGAGAGCTGGGCGTCGATCACGGCCCGCATGACCCGCGCTCCGGACGCCGTGTGCACCCGCGCGAGCTCGCTCGGCCAGTGCATGAACGCGCGCGGCACATTGCGAAGGTCACGCGTGATGCGGACGCGCACGTCGTTGGGCTTTCCGGCCACGCGCGGGCTCGCGCGGAGGAGGCTCACCGTGAGCCCGGGGTTGTCCATCAAGTGGCCCATGGCGTACGTGACGTTGTTGCACAGGTACGTGTTCGAGCTTCGAGGGAAGCCCGCGAGCTTCGCACCACGCACGACGTCGCCGAAGGACGTGTCGTCGGAGGTCTCGCGCGCCAACGCGTCGCGCTCCTGCTGGGCGGCCGAGAGCACGGTGCGCCACGACATGAGGTTCGCGCGCTCGGAGGGGCCCGACGTCAGGATCGGCGCGAGGCGCGAGGGATCGTCGGGGAGGGGGCGGAGGTTCTCGGAGCCGTCCTCGAGGGCCACGGCACGGTTGACCGCGCCGAGCTCGATCCACACGTCTTGCCGCGAGCCCGCGACGCCGTTCATGAGCACGAGATCCGGCCCGAACGCCTCGGCCTCTTTGGCCACGAGGATGGCGGCGAGGTCCCAAAAGACGGGCAACACCATGGCGCACACGTCGACCTCGCCCGCGTTCGGGAGCTGCATTTTCCCGAGCGCGACCGAGAGCTGCGGCGCTGGCGGATCGACCTGCCCCGAGGGTGCGGGCACAGTCTCCGGGTAAGCCATGCCCGGCACGAGCGAGGCGACCATGCGCCCCGTCGCGTTGTTCGTGATGCTCTGGAAGCGACCGTAGCCCGTCACGAGCACGCGCTTTCGACCCGGCGTGGCGGCGCCCGTGCACCGAGGCCGGTAGCTGTTCGCGAACGCGACGTTGGCGTCGTACTGGGCGCGCGCGGCGGGGCTCCGAGTGTCGACCTTCACGGCGTTCTCTTCTTCGTCGAGCGCGACGTCGTCCTCCTCGAGCGCGGCCGAGCAGCCGAGCGGCGCGACCAGAGCGAGGGCGAAGGCGAAACCGAGGCAGAGTGCACGCGCGCGCATTCGAGCCAGCATACGTGGCTCTCCTCTCGTGTGAAAGGCCTCGAGGACCCGCGCCTTCGCGGGCCCTCGGGAGGCGTTATTTCAGGCCTTTTTGAGCATGAACATGAGGTCGGGGGCGAAGTGGGGCGACCTCTGGGCCGCCTGCTCGAGCCTGCCGGCCGCGTAGAACAGGTTCCGAAGCGTGATGCGCTTCCAGTCCATCCAGAACGGCGACGCGTACTGGTAGTAGTGGCCCACCATGTTGGCCCACACGGGCGAGTGGATGGGGATCGGGAGCAGGAGCTTCTCGACGCGGAACCCGCCCTTTTTGGCCATCTTTTCCATGGTCTCGGGCGTGTAGTGCACGATGTGCTCGTACGAGTCCCAGATGTCGTACTGGGCCTCGCGCTTCGTGCGCTCCGCGATGCGCTGCTTCAAGAGGTTGTAGTTCCCGTTCGGGACCTTGATCGCGAGCACGCCGTCGTCGGCCAAGACTTGGCGCGCCGTACCGAGCAGCTCGATCGGGTTCGCGACGTGCTCGAACACGTCGATCATCGTGATGACGTCGAACGAGCCCTTCGCGAAGCCCGCGGCCTCGAAATAGCTGTTCGTGATGGTGAGCCCGAACTGCTCACGCGCGATCTTCGAGAGCGACGGCGAAGGCTCGACGCCCTCGGCCGCGTACCCGGCCTCGACGCACTTTCGCAGGAAAAAGCCCATGTTCGTGCGATGTCGAGCAGGCGCCCCTTCGGCTTGAGCTTCTGGATCTCGCGGATCTCCCACTCGTAGTTCTTGTCGCGGTGGTGCGCTTTTTTGCCCGCGAAGATGAGGCGCGCCTCCTCGAAGTAGACCGCCGGATCCCCGTGGTAGTTCTCGGACGACGCCTTGGCGCGGGGGTTCACGTAGAAGAGGTCGCAGCGGTCGCAACGCACGACGGCGAGGTTCCCTCGCTCGCGGTACACCACCGTCGACGGGACGAAGTCGTCGCACAGCGGGCACTTGCACGCCTCGACGTCGTCCTGGCCGTAGAAGTCCTTCTGGAGACCCCCGTGGATGTAGTCCTCTGTCGACAGATTGTATTGCACGTGCCCTCCGCTCACCCGGCGCCGGCGGGCATGCCGCCCGGGAAGTGACCGCCCGAGGTGTAGTCGAGCCCGCCCGGTCTTCAAGCCCGAAACGTCGATGGTTCGGGCGATTTGGGCGCCCTCGGGTACCCTGGTCGGTGCGATGGGGCACAGCCTTCGGAAATCGACGTTCCAGGCGCGCGCCGTCGGGGCCGTCGTCTTCGCGCTCGTCTCGGGCCTCGCGCCGGGGTGCGGCTACCGCTCGAACTTCTTCACGGCGAGCGAGAGCGCCGTCCCGTTCGAGGTGTCGCCCGTGCCCGACGGCGTCGTGTGGGCGCGCGAGAGCGTGCACGCGATCGCGTGGGACGGCGCGCCGTTCCCGCCCGAAGAGACAGGCTCTTTCGCGGTGAGCCGGGACGGCGGCGCGACCTACGCGGAGGTCGCCTTCGTTCAGGCGCGGGCCGGGCGGTACCTCTACACGGTGCCCGCCGACGGAGAGCCGCGCCTACGCCTGCGCCTCACCGTGGGCAAGGTCTCCCGCGAGACGCGGGACGTCGCGCTCGTGGCCTCCCAACGGCGTGCGTACCGCGCGACCCGTTTGCTCGCCGAGGCCCCGTTCGGCCCGCGCGACGGGGCCGGCGCGCTCGTCCACAGGGACCGTATGTGGCTCATCGGAGGATGGAATCCTGAACGATTCCCACGGTCTACGGCGAACGATGTGTGGAGCAGCGCGGACGGCGTCGCCTGGCGCGAGGAGAAGCCGAACACGTTCCTCACGGCCGACTTCGACGCCACCGCCGACTGGGAAGGGCGGCACCTCGCCGGCTACGAGGTGATGGACGACGCGATGTGGATCCTGGGCGGCGATCCCCTCCAGGGCCGCTACCAACGCGACGTATGGAGGTCGAGCGACGGCAAGCGCTGGACGCGTGTCACCGACGCGGCCGGGTTCGGCGCGCGCGCCCTCCACATGAGCGCGCACTTCGGCGGGCGCCTCTGGGTCATGGGGGGCCAACGCATCGAGCAGTTCGTCGTGCCCCGCCCGGGCGAGGACTTCTCGGCCGCGCTCTTCGGTGACGTGTGGTCGTCGCGCGACGGGGCCGCGTGGCAGCGGGTCGAGCCCGTCGGGCCCTCGTGGGAGCCCCGTTCGTTCGTGGGCAACACCGCCGTGCACGCCGGTCGCCTCTGGGTCGTCGGTGGCGGGAGCTACGAGGACCCTCCCGCGGGCCGCAACGCGCGGGAGTTTCGCGCCGACGCGTGGAGCACGGCCGACGGCGCGGCGTGGACGAAGGCCCGCGAGGCCCCGCCGTTCGCGCCTCGTCAGTCGCACAACGTGGTCGCCTTCGACGGCCGCCTCTGGGTCATCGCGGGGTACGAGCCCTCGGGAAATCTAGGCGATTTCTGGTACACGGCCGACGGCGAGAATTGGTACGACCAGAAGGTCCCCGGCTTCGTCGAGCGACACGCGGCGTGCGTGTGGGCGCACCGCGGGGCGCTCTTCGTCGGGTCGGGCAACGCCATCGACGGCAAGGTGTTCCGCTCCGACGTCTTCCGCATCGAGCCCGCGCCGTAGCCGCGGAGAGGTCAGTCGTCGGCGCGGTGGCGGCGTCGTGCGAAGACGAGCGCGAGGCCGCTGGCCGCCGCGAGGAGCCCGAGCCCGCTCGACGTGGGGGCGCCTGCGACCTCGCAGCCACAGGCCGACTTCTTCGCTTCGGGAGCGGAGCTCGCAGGTCCCGCGCTCGCGCTCGGCGCCGCGGCCGGGGCAAGGAGCCCGAGCTTCTGCGCTTTGTCGCGCGAGAGGCAGCGGTCCTTCGTCGAGCACGTCTGGGTCGACGGGCACGCGCCGCCTGCGCCGCACCTTTGGGTAGCGACGAGGCGCTCCTCGCCCTTGCCGCCCGCGTCGGCCAGCGTGCCTACCTCGACACACAAAGGCACGGTGCGGCAGACCTCGTTCGGAGCGCAGTTGCCGTCGTGCAGGCACACCGAGGGCTCGCACCACGCGAAGCCGTCCTTCACCTTGCCGTTCGAACCGGGGGGCAGTCGGTCGGGGCCTCGACGGCGAGCGCGGATCGGGCGGGGGCCATGACGGAGAGGAGCGCGACGAACGAGACGGCGAGCGATGCGTGCTTCACGGTCGCGAAGGTACAAGGAAATGCGGCGCCCGGGAGCCCATCGCTTGCGCGCGTCCGGAAAACGGAAAAAGATCCGAGAGATGGCGCACCGACTGACAAGGCTCTTCGCCGCGATCGGGCTCTTGGTCCCCGCGGCCGTCGCGTGTGGAGCCTCGGCGCAGCCCGACAGCGGAGACGCGGCTCCGTCCACGACGAGCTCCCCCACGGGCACGACGTCCCCCACGGGCTCGGTGCCTCCCGACGTCGACGGCGCCGCACCCGACGGGGGTGATGGTGGCGCGCCTTCTCCGCCCTACGACGGCGTTCAAGCCAAGGCCTCGCACAACTCGTACGAGCGCGACGAGCCGCTCTTCGATCAGCTCGTTCACCACAAGGTCCGCGCGCTGGAGCTCGACATCCACAACGGAAAGCGCTTCCAGCCGAGCCTCGCGAACGACTTCTACGTGTACCATTTCGACGCGCCCGGCTTCGACGGGACGAGCTGCACCAAGCTCTCCGACTGCATCGGCGCGCTCGCGGCGTACCATCGTGCCGTCCCCGAGCATGATGTGGTCACCGTCTTCGTCGACGTCAAAGACGACTTCGAAGCGTTCCACTCGCCCGACGATCTCGACGCCCAGCTCCTCAAGCTCGGGAGGTCCACCATCTTCACCCCGGCCGATTGGCTCGCGCGGTGCCCGGGCGCGCCCTCCTTGCGAGGCGCGATCACGCCGCCGTGCACGATGCCGAAGCTCGACGAGCTGCGCGGCAAGGTCGTGTTCGCGCTCACCGGGGGCACGTCGTGCGGGGCTGGCGCGAAGCTCGAGGCGTACGTGGCCGGCGGCGCCGAGAAGCGGCTCGGCTTCATCGCTCCGGAGACGTCGCAAGAGTGCTCGCTCGCCGAGTACGAGGCGAACAAGAAGCACGTGGTCTTCTTGAACTTCGAGGCCGGCGCCACCGCGACCGCGTCCGAGGCGGCCAGGGCGCGGTACCTCACACGTGTCTACAATCTGAACGATTCCGCATCGTTCGGAAGAGCGAAGGCCGCCGGTGCGCACTTCCTCGGGACGAACAACGTGAACGCCCTCGAGGACCCGTGGGCGACGACGGCCTCGGCCGACGGCTACCCGTTCACGTGCCTCGGTGGCTGCCCGGGTCGGCGTGAGCTCGGCGACGTGCTCGGCCTCGAGGCGCGCTCGGGCGATCTCGTCGGCGCGGCCGACGGCGTCTATTTCGTGCACGAGCCGAACGTCACCGACGCCGTCACGTGGACCGCGGGCATCTCGGTCGCGAGCTCGCACGTGGATCGCGGCGCGGAGGGGTGCCTCATGGCCCGCGCGTCGATCGATCAGGGGGCGCCGTTCTTCGCCGTGTGCCGCCCCGCCGACGTCGACACCGTGCGCGTGTTTCGCCGAGAGACGGCGAGCGCGAACGTGGCGACGGCGACCGCCAGCTACCCGACCGATGGCATCTATTCGTCCGAGAGCACGTTCTTCGCGAGGCTCACGGTGACTCCCCAAGGCGCGGGCTCGCGTGTGAAGGGCGAGGGCTCCGTGGACGGTGTGCGATGGGTGACGCTCGACGAGCGCACCTTCGCGGTCCGCCTGGCGCTCCAGGGCGTCGCGGCGACGGGCAAGGCCGCGGCACCTTCGCGGGCGTTCTTCGCCGGGCTCACCCGCGCGGCCTCCGGGAGCTCGGCGCCGGGCCGCTCGAAGCTCACGGCCACCGAGAGCATCGGCCAGGTGACCGGTCGCCGCGTCGACTGACACGAGCGAGCCCGGTGCCGGGGCGAAAAATCCAATGGTTTCGATGGGTAGGCGCCTGTTCGGGCTCGCCGTTCGGGCCCGGCCCCGCGCCGAGGCGTGAGCCGCTTTTCTTGGTTTCGCGTCGAGGGAAAGGAAAGCTACGCTCGCGGTCGCCGTGCCTCGAGACGTGGCACGGACCCAAGTGACCGGCGTCGATCGGTCGAACGGAGCTCTCCTATGTGCGGAATCGTTGCCTACACCGGAACCAAAGACACGGCGCCCATCCTCGTCGAGGGCCTGCGGCGCCTCGAGTACCGCGGGTACGACTCGGCGGGCCTCGCGGTGCACACGGGCAAGGGCGTCGAGATCGTGCGCGCCGTCGGCAAGCTCGCGAACCTCGACGCGGCCCTTCGCAAGTCGCCGCTCGCCGGCACCGTGGGCATCGGGCACACCCGCTGGGCCACCCACGGTCGCCCGAGCGAGGCGAACGCGCACCCGCACGTGGCCGGCAAGGTCGCCGTCGTGCACAACGGCATCATCGAGAACCACGTCGAGCTCCGCCGTGAGCTCGAGGGCAAGGGCGTCCGCTTCTCGAGCGACACGGACACCGAGATCGTGGCCCATCTCGTCGACGAGGCGCAGCGCTCGGGCAAGACCAAGCTCGAAGATGCCGTCCGTGAGGCGCTCTCCCGCGTCCGCGGCGCGTACGCCATCGCGGTGGTCACGGGCGACTCCCCCGAGGAGATCGTCGTGGCCAAACAAGACTCGCCCCTCGTGCTCGGCCTCGGGGACGGCGAGATGTTCGCCGCGAGCGACATCCCCGCGCTGCTCGCCCACACGCGCGACGTCATTTTGCTCGACGACGGCGAGATGGCCCGCCTCACCAAGGGCGAGATCGCGATCACCAAGATCGCCGACGGCTCCAAGGTCACGCGCGCCCCGAAGCGCATCGACTGGTCGCCCACCCAGGCCGAGAAGGGCGGCTACAAGCACTTCATGCTCAAGGAGATCCACGAGCAGCCCCGCGCGATCGAGGACACGCTCCGCGGCCGGGTCGACGTGAAAAACGCGGACGTCATCGCCTCCGAGATCGGCGTCACCGAGGAGCTCGCGAAGAAGATCGGCCGCGTCTACTTCGTCGCGTGCGGCACGAGCGCGCACGCGGCCATGGCCGGCCGCTACTGGATCGAGCAGCTCGCGCGGGTACCGGCCACGGTCGAGATCGGCAGCGAGGTCCGCTACCGCGATCCGGTCTTCCTCCCCACCGACCTCGTGGTGGCCGTCAGCCAGAGCGGCGAGACGCTCGACACGATGGCCGCCGTGAAGGCCGCGAAGGCCCAAGGCGCCCACGTCGTCGCGGTCGCGAACGTGCTCGACAGCGCCATCCCGCGCGCGTCGGACGGCTCGCTCTACACCCACGCGGGCCCCGAGATCGGCGTCGCGTCGACCAAGTGCTTCACGACGCAGCTCGCGGCGCTGCTCATGCTCGCCGTCTACCTCGGGCGCCGCCGCGGCACGCTCTCGCAAGACGAGGCCCGCCGCGTGCTCGACGCCCTCTGGCACGTGCCGGCGCAGATGCGCGAGGTGCTCGGCTCGGCCGACGACATCAAGGCCATCGCGAAGCGCCACCTCCGCGCCCGCGACATGCTCTTCCTCGGGCGCGGCACGGGCTTCCCGATCGCCCTGGAGGGCGCGCTAAAGCTGAAAGAAATCAGCTACATCCACGCGGAGGGCTACGCCGCCGGGGAGATGAAGCACGGGCCCATCGCCCTCATCGACGAGGAGATGCCCGTCGTCGTCGTGTGCCCGAAGGACGCCCACTACGAGAAGACGATCTCGAACCTCCAAGAGGTGAAGGCGCGCGAGGGCCAGGTCATCGCCGTGTGCACCAAGGGCGACACGGACGTCGCGCGCCTGTGCGCCGAGGGCAGCTCGCCGAAGAGCATGCGCGGAGGCTCGTCCGCGTCGTCCGAGTCGGACATCGTCGAGGTGCCGCACGCCGAGCCCGAGGTCCTCCCGCTGCTCACGGTGATCCCGCTGCAGCTCCTCTCGTACTACATGGCCGATCTCAAGGGCACGGACGTCGACCAGCCGCGAAACCTCGCGAAGACGGTCACCGTCGAGTAGCTCACGGAACGACGCGCGCGGTGCCGCAGGCGGCAGGGGTCTCCCCCTCGATCACGCGGTACCTGCGCCCGTGGAATTGGGCCGAATAGTAGAAGGTGAGCGGTGGCCTCCAGAGGCACACCGTCTCACCTTCTTTGATCCCGTCGATGGTGGCTTTGTCGACGCGCTTCGCGAGCATCTCCTCGAACGTGCTCCCGCTGGGCGCGATCCACTCGTACGACGTCGTGTGGGCGACGACCGCGAACGCACCCATGACGACGATCGGCACGGCCACGCGGAGCGCCCGCGCGACGAGGCGGCCGTCGCGTGACGTCTCGACCGCGAGCACGAGCGTCGCGCATACGAGCACGATGGGCCACACCATGTAGTAGCGGAGGTCGTGCGACTGAGGAGACGGGGCGACGATCGCCGTGAGCCCCACGACCAGCGCCACGAGCCCGCGCGCCTTCTTCCCGCGGACGAGCGCGAGCGCCACGAAGAGCGCGAGCATCGCGAAGAGGTAGGGCGCGAAGGTCCCTCCCATGCGGCTCGCGTCGGTGCCGGGCGGCGCGTACTGATCCACGGTCCAGCGCGACGGCGTCCCCAGCGGCGGCAGCCCGATCTCGGCGAGCGAACACAAAAAACGTAAAGGTTGCGGCGAGTTGGCGAGGTAGTCCGGCGAGGCGACGTAGCGGGTCTCGTGGAACGGCAAGCTTCGCCCCAAGACCGTGAGCTCCACGGGATAGACGGGGTTGCCGTAGAGCACGAGGTTCGACAGCGGCTTCGCGAACACGAACGGCGCCCCGAGCACGACGACCGCGAGGCGCGACGCGCGGCCCTTCCTCGCGCGCACGGCCGCGAAGGCGACGAGCCCGAGGCCGAGGACGACCGTGGGGGCGAGCTGGAAGCGCATCGCGGCGGTGACCGCGCCGAGGACGAGCACGCGCACGAGGGCCTTCGCGCGCGCAGGCACCCTCCTCGAGGCGAGCGCGTAGGCCTCGAGCACGAACGCCGCAGCGCAGGCGTTGGCCGGCAAATCGACGTACGCGCTCGTGGCGTGGGTCATCACGAGCGGCAGCGCGAAGAGCGCGAAGACCGTGAGCCCGAACGGCACCCGGTAGCGGCGCGCCATGTACATGGCGAGGAGCGGCGCGCTCGCGAAGGAGAGCAGGTTCGCCCCCTCGGGCCGGCCCGTGGCGAGGTAGAGCAGGCCCTGGAGCTTCTCGGCGAAGAGCGCGTAGCCCTTCAGGCGCTCCTGGTTGTCGGGCGAAAAAACGTAAGCTTCGGGGCTCGAGATGCCGGCGAAACGCGCCGCGAAGGGCACGTGGTAGTAGAGCGAGTCGAACGCCTGCGACACGTCGTGGAGCGCCGCTCGGAGCACCGAGGCGAGCAGCACGAGCGCCGCGACGAGCCCGAGGGCGCCGAGCGCGCCGTGCCTCCGACGAGCTTTCAACGTCAGCCGGCGCGCTTGATCTTTTCGCTGGCCCGCTCGAGATCCCCGAGCACGGCAGCGTCGGCGCGCGCGCGGCTCTCCATGCTCTCCACGGACGCGAGCAGCCTCCGCACGCTCTCGGTCTGGGCCTTGTGCACCTGGCTCATCTGGTCGAGCGTGGTCGCGATGCTGCGGATGATGTTGGAGACCTTCTCTTCGTCGGCCGTCTGATCGTTCGCGCTGCGCTCCACGTCCTGCGTGATGACGCGCATACGCTCGGCGCCCTTCATGATGAGCTCGGCGCCGCGGGCCTGCTGGGCCGTGGCCGTCGCGATCTGCTGCACGGTCTGCGCGATGCGCGAGATGGCGTCGGTCACTTGGCGCGAGCCCTTCGCCTGGAGCACCGTGGCGTGTGCGATCTCGCGCACCATTCCGGTCGACTTCTGGGTCGACTCGAGGATCTTCTTGAGCGCGCGCTCGGCCTCGTTCGAGACCTCGACGCCCCGGTCGACGTTGTACGCGCCGCGCTCCACGGCCGAGATCGCGTTCTTCGACTCGGCCTGGACCGTCTTGATGAGGTCCGTGATCTCGCGCGTGCTCGCGCCCGCACGTTGAGCGAGCTCCTTGATCTCGTCGGCCACGACGGCGAAGCCTTTGCCCTGCTCGCCGGCTTGAGCGGCGATGATCGCGGCGTTCAGGGCGAGCAGGTTCGTCTGCTCGGCCACGTCGTCGATGACGTTCACGATTTGGCCGATGGCGTCGATGCGGAAGCCGAGGTTCGAGATGACGGCCACCGCCTCCTGGGACGACTCTTTGATGCGGTAAATCTCGCCGATCGTCTTCAAAATGGCCTCGGCGCCCTTGTCGGCGTCTTGGGCCATCTCCTCGCTGAGCCTCGCGGTCTCGTTCGCGTTCGAGCGCACCTGGTCGATCGACCCGTCCATCTCGTTCACCGACGAGCTCGTCTCCTCGGCCGTGAGCGAGAGGGCGTCGGCGTTCTTCGCGACCTCTTTGATCGAGAACGTCATGTCCTCGATCGATTTCACCGTGGCGCGCACGCTGTCGGCGAGCTCGCCGAGGTTGTCGGTCGCCTCGGCGCTGCGGCGCACGATCGACACGAGCGAGTCGCTCGAGAGCTTCGCGCCTTTGGCCGCGTCGTCTACCTTCCCCGACATGTCGCCGAGCGCCCCGGTGAGGCGCCCGAGCACCTCGGCGGTCTCGGAGGCGGCGCGGCTCTGCTCGGCCACGCCACGCTTCAGGCGGTCGGTCGCGCCCTCGAGCGCCTTCACCGAAGCTTCGGTCTCTTTGGTGCGCGTCTCGCGTTCGGCCTCGAGGCGCGCGTGGGCGGCGCCGAGCTCGGACAGCTCTTCGTACACGCGGGCGAGCGGCGCGGGTGTGCCCGGGGGAGCCTCGACGCGCTTTCCGCGTCGCGCGCGCCGGACGGCGTCTTCGATGGCGCCCTCGGTGCCAGATGTCCCGGTGCCGGCGAGGTACGCGGCGACCGCGCCGGCGAGCGCGACGAGCGCGAAGTACGGGGCAGCTTCCCTCACGGTGAACGCGCCGAACGCGGCCCCCGCGATCGAGGCCAGGACGAGGACGAGCGCCACCTGTTTTTGGCTCGGGTTCACGAGGCCACCCTACGACGGATCCCGGCGGGCATCACGCGCTCCTCTTCTTGCGGATCGACCTCGGCGGCGAGCTCGCGTCGGCCGTGAGCCGTGGCGCGGAGGCCGGGGCGCGCTCGGGGCTCGGGGTCTCCTCGGTAGACAGGGTGAACCCTTCGCGTGCGAGCCTCGCCATCGACGTCTCGAGCGACAGCGTGCTCGCGTCGAGTCCGACGAACCTGCGCCCGAGCTTCGCGGCCGAGACCAAGGTCGTCCCGCTCCCGGCGTACGGATCGAGCACGACGTCCCCGGGGCTCGAGAGGGCCTCGACGAGCCTGTCGAGCAGCGCGAGGGGCTTCTGCGAAGGGTAGCCGGTTCGCTCCTTGGCCATGGGCGCGAGCACCCCGATCTCCCACACGTCCCCCATCGGCACGCCGAGCGACTTCTCCTCGGTCACGCTCGACTTCTTTCGGTGGCCGTTGTCGGCGAACACCGCGCGCTGCTTCGTGTCTCCCCACACCGCGCGGGTCGACGGCGCGAGCGGCTCGTAGGTCGTATTCCAGCGTGGCGCGTGGCGAGGGTCCTTGCGGTAGCGGAGGAGCACGTCGTGCACCCGCTGAAAGTTCGGGGTCTTGCTCGGCCAGCGGCGGTAGCGCCACACGATCTCGCTCGCGAAGGCGTCGTCGCCGAAGATCTCGTCGCACATCACCTTCACGTAGTGGCTCGTCTTCGGATCCACGTGCACGACGAGGGAGCCGTGCGGCGCGAGGAGATCGCGGACGCGCGTGATGCGCTCGGCGAGCGACTCGAGGTAGCTCGCGCGATCGTCCCAGCGATCGTCGAAGGCCGTTCGTTTCGCGCGCTCCGACTTCGGCGCCGAGCGATCGTCGGGTAGGACGAGCTCGTGCACGCGGTTCGTCAAGAAGGGCGGATCCATGTACGCGAGTGTGACGCTCTCGGGCCGCTCCTCGCGGAGCACGTCGAGGCCGGCGACGTTGTCCCCGAAGAAGAAGTCGCCTGCGCCGCACTCGGTGCGGTACCGGCGAACGCCCCCGTCGAACGAGCGGCGCGCGGGAGAGGCCAACGTGGGCCGGCTTGACCAGGACAAGGTGACGGGGCGACGGTCGGGCACACGGCCACACTATGGATACAATGTAGGTATGGCCAAATATCCGGCAAAAATGGCCGCCCTTTGCTACACGAACCCGGAGATGCCGAACGCCGCCGCCGAGCCCGGTCGACCTCCCTCCCGCGCGCTCCATGGCGCGAAGGCGCGGAGCGCGGGCGTGGCGTGGCCGCTCGTGCTGCTCGTCGCGTTCGTGGTCGCGGCGTGCTCGCGCACGGCTCCTGATGGCACCCCCGACGGCGCCCTTCGGCTCTTCCTCGACCGCATGGAGGTCGCGACCGACGACCCCCGCGCCATGGCCGAGGCCTACGATCTGCTAGGCAAGAGCGCCAAGAAGAACCTCGAGGAGCGCGCCGAACGCGCGAGCCTCGTCGAAGGCAAACGCGTCCCCCCGCGCGACATGCTCGCGACCGGCTACTTCGGCCTGAGGTTCAGGCCCAAATCGATGACGGCCAAGATCGACGGCGATATCGCTACGGTCGAAGTCTTGGGCACCGATCCGCAAGAGCGCGCCGAGGTCGTGTGCGTCCGCGAAGGGGGCCTCTGGCGCGTCGAGCCCGAGATGCCCCCACTCTCGATCCAGCAGCACAGGCCCGACGCCGGCCCACGGTGAGCGCGGGTAGCGGTCGGCGTACCGCGCCGAGGTGAGAACGGTGCGAGGTGCGTCCACGGGCTCACCGCACGATTCGTGCCGGAGGCCGTTGCCGTCCTTCCATCGACGACATACCTTCGGCCGTCGAGCACGATCATGGCGCAAGACCTCTACGGGCTGCTCGGCGTCCCCAAGACCGCCGACGCAGACACCATCAAAAAAGCCTACCGGCGCCTCGCGAAGGACCTTCACCCCGACAAGAACCCGGGGAACGCCCAGGCCGAGGCCAAGTTCAAGGCCGTGAACCGCGCGTTCGACACGCTCGGCGATCCGCAGAAGCGCAAGCTCTACGACGAGTTCGGCGAAGAGGGCCTCCGCGAAGGCTTCGACCCGGAGAAGGCCCGCGCCTACGCGCAGTGGCAGTCGCGGGGCGGGCGCGGCGGCGCGGCGGGCAACCCGTTCGCCGGGGGCAACCCGTTCGGCGGCGGCGCCGTGAACCTCGAAGATTTGTTCGGTGCCGGCGGTCACGACTTCTTCGGTGGGGCACGGCGGCGCGGCCCCGCGAAGGGGCAAGACTACGAACAGGAGGTCACGATCGACTTCACCCTCGCCGTGCGTGGCGGGCAGGTCGAGATGCGCTCGGCGCAAGGGGCCTCGGTGCAGGTGCGCATCCCGCCGGGCGCGGCCGAGGGCAGTCGCCTCCGCCTCGCGGGCCAAGGGGGCCCGTCTCCGAACGGCGGACCACCGGGCGATCTCACGCTCGTCATCCACGTCGCGCCGCACAAGCACTTCACGCGCGAAGGCCACGATTTGAAGCTCGATTTGCCGGTGACGCCGCTCGAGGCCTACGAGGGCGCCAAGGTGAAGGTGCCCACGGTCGACGGCCACATCACCGTGAAGATCCCCCCGCGGACCCAGAGCGGCACGGTGCTGCGTGTTCGAGGCAAGGGCGTCGTGCGCAAGGGCCACGAGCCCGGCGATCTCTATGTGCGCTTCGTCGTGCAGGTGCCTACCCACGAGTCCGCCGAGCTCGCCGACCTCCTCGCGCGTGTCGAGAGCCACTTCGAGGCCCCTGTCCGCGACGGCATCTCGTTCTGAGGTGGAGCGCGAGCTTGCGCGAAGGTAAAGCCACGGCGCTCGCGCCTCGGGTATTTCCTGACCCGGCGTGCACCTCGGCCGTGGCGCGCTCAGGAAGTCGGGTAGGTTCGCGATCATGCGTCGCTTCGTTGGGGTCGTCGTCGTCGTCGCCGTCGTGGCGTGTGGGGGTGCGGCCACCGAAGGCGGTGGGGCGAGCGCGCCCAAGCCGGTCTCGGGTGGTCGTGGGCCGGTCGCGATCCTCGAGTGCGGCGATCACTTCACCTGCGCGATCCTGAAGGGCGGCTCGCTCTCGTGCTGGGGCGCCGGAAGCCAAGGGCAGCTCGGCAACGGCGGCGGCCCCGATCAGCCAAAGCCCGTCAAGGTCGAGGGCATCTCCGACGCCAAGCACATCGGGCTCGCGAGCACCTACGGCTGCATCCTCGGGAGTGACCGCGCGGCGCGCTGTTGGGGCACGGGCCGGAGCCCCGACGGCCGCTCGCTGGAGCGTGCGCGTCCGCAGCGGATCCCCAACATGCAAGTGAACGACGTGTCGGGCAGCGGGCTCCTCATGTGCGCGCGCCTCGACAGCGGCAAGGTGCACTGTTGGGGCACCGAGAAGGCCCCGGACCCGAACCTCGGAGGGAAGCCCATCGACGTCCAGGTCGCGTCCACCCACGGCTGCGTCATGAAAGACGACGGCCAGGTCCAATGCTGGGACGCCGAGCGCTGGGCGAACTCGGGCTCCGACGCGATGAACCGGCCGGTCTTGCCGAGCCCCGCCACCGGGCTCGGAACGGGCGACGCCTTCGCCTGCGTGATCGGAAAAGACAAGAAGATTTACTGTTGGGGGGCCAACGATCTCGGTCAGCTCGGAAAGGCCCCCGACTACGACGCCCACGAGAAGCCCGAGGCCGTGCCCGGCATCACGAACGCGGAGTGGCTCGCGGTCGGCGAGGCGAGCGTCTGCGCCATCCTCGAGGGCGGCGGGGTCACGTGCTGGGGCTCGAACGCCTCGGGCGAGCTCGGCCTCGGGCGAAAGAGCGCGTCCGAGCTACCCACGAAGGCGACGGCGCTCCCCTCGGTCAAAGACATGTGTTTCGGCTCGGGGCACGCCTGCGTGCAGACGAACGACGACGAGATGTACTGCTGGGGCGCGAACGCGGCAGGTCAGCTCGGCGACGGCACCAAGGTCGAGCGGCTCACCCCCGTGAAGGTCGCGTTCTGAGCGATCGACGAGCGGTCCCAAGCCTCTGAGCCTCGGGCCCCGTCAGCGCTTCTTCGCCTTCTTTTTCCCGAACGTCTTGGCCTTGGGGCTCTTCGGGGTGCGCGAGCCGACGACGCGGTTCTTCGAGCCCTTCTTCGGTTTGCCCTCTTTGACCCGGGGCCGACGACGCGGGCCGGTATCGTCCACGACCGTGGTGAGCTCCGTGCCGAGCTTGCCGAGCTTCTCGCGCGCCGCGCGGGCTCCCATGACCCGTCGCCCGAGCACGGTGCGCCGCTGGATCGACACGTCGGCGACCTCGACGAGCATCTGGTCTCCGAGCGAGATGACCTCCCCCGAGCGTTTGCCCACGACCCGGAGGCCGACGTCGTCGACCTCGTAGTCGGTGCCGCCGAGGTCCTCGAGCTTCACCAAGATCTCGACGAACGGGTCGTCGATCGAGACGAAGATGCCGCTCCCGACCACCGCCGCCACACGGCCGACGAAGCGGTCGCCGATTTTGTCTTTCATGTAGAATGCACGATAAAGGTCGACGATGTTCCGCTCGACCTCCATGGCCTTCCGCTCGTTCTGCGAGGACGTGAGCGCGGCGTCGGCGAGCTTGTCCCGGTCGCGCTCGGGCTTTTCGTGCTTCAAGAGCGCGTGCACGGTGCGATGGACGCACACGTCGGGGTACCTCCGGATGGGCGACGTAAAGTGGAGGTAGGCCTTCGACGCGAGCCCGAAGTGCCCGAGGTTCTCGACGTCGTACGTGGCCTGCTTCATCGAGCGGAGCAAGAGGGAGTTCAGCACCTGGGCGAGCGGGTGCTTCGCGAACCCCTTCAAGAGATCCGCGAGGGTCTTCGGGTCTTTGGTGACCTCGACGTCGAAGTCGACCCCGAGGAGCGCGCACATCGCCGCGAGCTTCTCGAGCTTCTTCTCGTCCGGTGGGAGGTGCACACGGAACACCGACGGGAGCTTCTTCTCGACGAGCCACTGCGCGACGACCTCGTTCGCGAGGAGCATGAGCTCCTCGATGAGCGAGTAGGCCTTCTTGATGCCGGGGTTCTGAGATCGCTTCGCGATCGCCTCGGGGAGGCCGCCTTCGCCGATCGTGATCTTCGGCTCGGGCAGCTCGAAATCGAGCGCCCCGCGCTTCATGCGCCGCCCGCGGAGCATGCGCGACAGCTCGTACGCCACCTCGAGGCCCGGGAGGAGCCGCACGGCTTCGGGGTGAGGAGGCGTCTCGACCTCGATGAAGCCGAGCACCTGAGCGACGTCCTCGTAGGCGAGCTTGGCCTGGCTCTTCATGTAGCCACGCACCACCCGGAACGACTCCACCTCGCCGCTCGCCGAGAGCGTCGCGTCGACCGCGAGGCAGAGGCGGAGCACGTCGGGCAAGAGCGAGCAGAGGTTCGACGAGAGCGCGCGCGGGAGCATGGGCACCGCGCGATCGGGCAGGTACACGCTGCACCCCCGGAGCTTCGCCTCTTCGTCGAGCACCATGCCGGGCCGCACGTAGCTCGACACGTCGGCGATGGCGACGATGGCGCGGTAGCCGCCGCTCGGGGTGCGCTCGACCCACACCGCGTCGTCGTGATCCCGCGCGTCCTTCGGGTCGATCGTGGGGAGCGGAAACCCGGTGAGATCCTCGCGACCCGCGAGCATGTCCTCGGGCACGTCGGCGCCGTAGCTCTCGGCCTCGGCGACCGCCGCGGGCTCGTGGAGCTCGCGAATCTGGGCCATCGCGAGGATCTTCGCGGCCTCGACCGAGAGCTCCCCGGGGGTGCCGAGCACGGCCTCGAGCACGCCTTCGACGTTCTCGTTCGGGTTCTCCGGGAAGCGGGTGATGCGCACGACCGCGGCTTGGCCGTCGGTGCCGCTGTTGCCCTCGGCGCCGGCGGTGTCGCGGTCGCTCGTGAGGACGACCGGCCCTCGCACACGGGTGTCGTCCGGCTCGAGCCAGGCCGATTTTCCTCGCCGCCGCAGCGTACCCACGACGCGGGTCATCCCACGCGACACGACCTCGACGATGCGCCCCTCGACCCCGCGCGCGCTCCGCCCCACGATCTTGACCACGACACGGTCGCCGTGGAGGCCGGCCCCGAGGGCCTCGCCGGGGATGTAGACGTCGTCCCCGCCTTCGGCCGAGACGAAGCCGAAGCCGCGCGCGTTCACCGTGAGGATTCCCTCTTTTTCGCCGGGGCGGCGCTCGCGGACCCGCTCGATGGCGGCCTGCGCTCCGGTCTCGCGCGCGGGCCTCGCCTGCACGTCCGGGGGCGCGGCTTTCGCTTCGGCGCGCTTCTCTTCTCCCGCCTTCTGGCGGGCCTTCCCGCGCGACGCCGTCCGGAATTTGTGCCCGTCACGCGCCTGGAGCAGCCCGTCGAACACGAGATCGTCGAGCAATCGCAGGAGCCCGGGGTAGCTCGACTCGGGCACTCCGAGGCGCGTCGCGACCTCGTGGGCGTGCACCGCGTGATCCTGATCCGCCAGGAATTCGAGCACCCGAGCGCGGGTTGGGAGGACGATCTTCGACATTCACCGACGATTACGCGAAACTCTGCCTCCCCACAAAGACGAAGCGCACCTTGGAACACTCCGATCCCCAAAACAATTCGGCGTCCCCATCGGCCTCGGCAGAGCCGTCCGTGTCGCGTTCGGTCGCGATCGACGCAGGGCTCTTCGCGGCGCTCGTGCTCCCGGCGCTCGTGTCGGTCGCGGCGAGCGTCACGCTGCTCGTCGACTACCTGCGCCCCGTGCCGGTGTTCTGCGCGCCGGGCGGCGGCTGCGACGCCGTGAAACAAACGTCGTACGCACATGTCGGCGGAGTGCCTACCCCGGTCCTCGGGGTGCTGTGTTTCCTCGCGCTCGGGCTGCTCACGCTTTTTCGCGGGCCGAAGGTGCGCCTCGCGCAGTCCGTGCTCGCCACGCTGGCGGCGTTGGTCTCGGTGGGGCTCATCGGCGTGCAGATCGCGATCGGGCACTTTTGCCCGTATTGCATCGCGTCCGATACGGCCGCGGTCGTCCTGCTCGTCGCGGCCTGGACGCGCTACGCGCGCGCGTGGGATCTGCCCGGCAGACGAGGGTGGGCGTTCGGCGCCTCGGCCCTCTTCTCGCTCGCGCTCGTGGTGCCCGCCCTCCTCCCGTACGTCGTGAAGCCGAAGCTCCCGAAGGCCATCGTGGCCGAGCTCGAGAAGACGCCCAAGGGTCAGGTCACCATCGTCGACTTCGCTGACTTCGAGTGCCCGTGGTGTCGCGCGAACCATCAAGAGCTCGCGCCGCTCCTCGAGGAGCACAAGGGCAAGGTGCGTGTCGTGCGCAAACAAGTGCCCCTCGGCATCCACCTCCACGCGATGAACGCCGCCCTCGCGGCCCTCTGCGCCGAGAAGCTCGGCAAGGGCGACGCGGTGGCCGAGGCGCTCTTCTCGGTGGAGCCTCCGAGCCTCACGCCCGGCGGGTGCGAGGCCATCGCCACCTCGGCCGGCATCGACGTCGCCGCGTTTCGAGCCTGTGTCGCCGATCCCGCGACCGCAGCCCAGATCGCGTCCGACAAGCAGACCTTCAAGGACGTGGGGGGGAGGGGGCTCCCGCTGCTCTTCATCGGCTCGGAGCGGCTCGAGGGGGCGAGGGATCGCGAGACGCTCGAAGCCTCGCTCGGTCGCGCGCTCGCTCGCCTCCCGTGATCGCAGGCGTGGCTCGGGCTTCTCGAGGGACGCGTGACCGTCGGTTGACATCGGGGTGAGGCCACGTCCGCTCCACGCCCGTCGTCACGGCGGCGCTTGCTTCTCGTGCCGCAAAGCCCGAATCTTGCAGTGACGAAAAACTCCGGCTGCGCCGTCTCACGGGCAGCGCCGCCTTCGTGGAGGAAAAGTATGCTTTCGCTCGTTCGTAACCTCGCCCTCGCCAGCGCGATGGGCCTCCTTCTCGTCTCTGCTTCGGGCTGTGGTGGGCGCGAGGTCGTGCGTGGGTCGCAAGAGCCCTCGATCGACAACGCCGCGATGAGCACGGGCCTCGACAAAGAAGACATCCAACGGATGCTCCACGAGAACCTGAACCACCTCCGCGCCGCCCCGATCATGAACCAATGGCGCACGCAGAGCCCGCAGGCCACGGTCGCCATCTTCCCGTTCGCCAACAGCACGAGCGAGCACATCGACTCGCAGCTCGACGCCATCCTGAGCGAGACCGAGTCGTGGCTCATCGACTCGCAGGTCGTGAAGCTCATCAGCCGCGAGCGCCAGAACGCCATGATCGCCGAGGTCGAGGGCGGCCGAAACGGCGTGTTCAACCAGGCGAGCGTTCCGAAGTACGGCCGCCAGCTCGGCGTGAAGTACTACATCACGGGCAAGGTCCAGGCGGCCGACGAGCGCCTCGAAGACTCGCGGCGCGTGCAGTACTTTCTCTTCATGCAGGTCATCGAGGTCGAGACGAGCGCCATCGTCTGGCAGCACAAAGCCTACGTGACCAAAATGGTGCGCTGATGCCCTGGCTCGCTCGCGTGCGTCTCGGGGCCATCGGTCTCGCGCTCGCGTCGCTCGGTCTCGGAGGGTGCGGCGGCCACGAGGCACGCACGCTCCGCATGCGCACCGCGCTCGACGAGGGCAACCCGAAAGAGGCCATCGCCTCGATCAACGAAGAGCTCGAGGTCAAGTCGTCGAAGGATCTCCCGAAGGAGGTCGTCGGCGACAACGCGCTCCTCGTGCTCGATCGCGCGAGCGTGCAACAGAGCATCCTCCAGTTCGACGACTCCAAACGGGACTTCCAGGCGGCCGACAAGGCCATCGAAATGCTCGACCTGTCGAAGTCGTCGCTCGACGCGATCGGCACGTGGATCTTCTCGGACTCGGCGGGCCGCTACGTGGCGCCTCCCCACGAGAAGCTCCTCGTCAACGCGCTCAACATCGTGAACTACCTCGAGACGGGCGATCTGTCGGGCGCCAAAGTCGAGGCGCGGCGTCTGTCGGTCATGACGCGCTATCTCCATGATGTCATGAAGGAAACGGACAACGCGATGATCGCCCTCGGCGGCGTGCTCGCGGGGTTCGCGTTCGAGAAGAGCGGCGACACGGACGAGGCCCTCCGCTACTACGACGAGGCTCTCGCCTTCGGAGAGTACCCGTCGCTCGGACCGGCGGTGAGGGAGCTCCTCGCGCGGAGCAGCTACAAGAGCCCTCGGCTCGTCGCGCTCGCCGCGGCCCAGCCCGAGCCCAAGCCGGAGGACGCGGACATGGGCGACGTGCTCGTGGTCGTCGGTCACGGTCGGGTGCCCCACAAGGTCGCCGAGCGGGTCCCCATCGGTCTCGCGCTCACGCTCGCGTCGGGCCACATCCACCCGGGGGACGTGGCCGCGGCCAACAAGCTCGCGCTCCAGGGGCTCGTGACGTGGGTGAACTTCCCCGTGCTCGCTCCAGGGCAGGGGGCGATGTCCACCCCGGCCGCGCAGATCGACGGTACGTACGTGCAGCTTGCACAGGTCGTCGACGTGTCGCACGAGGTGCGACGCGCGTGGGAGCGCATCAAGGGCAAGGTCATCGCGAGCGCCATCACGCGGACCGTGGCGCGCTTCGCGGCGGGCTCGGCCGTGGGCGCGGTAGGCTCGGCCGCGGGCGGCAAGAACGGAGACATCATCGGCACATTGCTGTCTCTCGGCACCCAGGCGGCGCTCACGGCCGCCGACACCCCGGACACCCGAAGCTGGGAGACGCTCCCTGCGCGCGTCGTGTTCGCGCGCTTGCGCTTGCCCGCCGGAAAACACACGGTCGCCTTGTCGGCTCGAGGGTGGCAGCGTCGTCAAGAGATCGTCGTCGAGAAGGGCGGCTTCAAGGTCGTCTCGCTCATGGCGCTGAACTGAGGCCGCTCGAGCCGTTGGCATGGGCCCGGGACCGTGACGGGGGCCCCTTCGAGGACGGCGCGCGTGGCGCGGCCTCGTGCGTCCCCACGGTGCGCGTCGTGTGGTAGGAAGCGCCCATGCGCGCGTACCTCGATCTCCTTCGGCATGTGCTCGAGAAGGGCAAACGTCGGGAAGACCGCACGGGCACCGGCACCCTCGGGGTCTTCGGTCACCAGCTTCGGTTCGATCTCCGCGAGGGGTTTCCGCTCGTGACGACCAAGAAGGTGCACATGAAGTCCATCGTGCACGAGCTCCTCTGGTTCTTGCGCGGCGAGACGCGCACCGAGGCCCTCACCCAGGCGGGCGTGCGTATCTGGGACGAATGGGCGACTCCCGAGCAGACCGCGCGCTTCGGCCGTGAGCCTGGAGACCTCGGCCCGATCTACGGGCACCAGTGGCGCAACTTCGGCGCCACGCGCCTCCCCGACGGGACCTACGCGCGGGACGGCAAAGACCAGATCGCCGAGCTCGTGGCGCAGCTCCGCAAGAGCCCCCATAGCCGCCGCCACATCGTCACGGGGTGGAACCCGCTCGAGGCCGACGCCGTGGCGCTGCCCCCGTGCCACACGCTCTTCCAGCTCTACGTCGACGACGGAGAGCTCTCGTGCCAGCTCTACCAGCGGAGCGCCGACCTCTTCTTGGGGGTCCCCTTCAACATCGCGAGCTACGCCCTGCTCACGCACCTCTTGGCGCACGGGCTCGGCCTCCGCGTAGGCGACTTCGTGCACACCTTCGGCGACGCGCACCTCTACCTGAATCATCTCGAGCAAGCGCGGCTCCAGATCTCGCGCGAGCCTCGCCCGCTCCCGACGCTGCGCATCTTGGGGGAGCCCCGTCTTCCCTGGGAGTACCGCTACGAGGACATCGTGCTCGAGGGGTACGATCCGCATCCGCACATCAAGGCCGAGGTGAGCGTGTGAAGCCGCTCGCGATCGTCGTGTGTGTGGCCGAGCGTGGGGTCATCGGCAAAGACGGAGCGCTCCCGTGGCGCCTCCCCGAGGACCTCGCGCACTTCAAGGCCGTGACCATGGGCCACGCCATCGTCATGGGGCGCAAGACCCACGCCTCGATCGGGAGAGCGCTCCCCGGGCGTCGCAACATCGTCGTCACGAGAGACCCGACGTACGCGGCTCCAGGGTGCGAGGTCGTGGGCTCCCTCGGCGAGGCCCTCGCGGCGGCTCGCCTCACCGACGCCGAGCCCTGCGTGATCGGGGGCGCTTCGCTCTACGAAGAGGCGCTCCCGATGACCACCAAGATCCACCTCTCGAGGTTGCGTCGCGAGGTCGACGGCGACACGTTCTTCCCGCTCGCCGCGCTCGGCGAGTTCGAGGTCGCATCGCGTGTGCCCGTCGAGACCCCCGACCTCGAGATCTCCGTGCTCGTGCGGAAGGAGATCGCTCGTGCGTAGTGATAGCTATCTTCTCGTAACTGTTGTTGTTTTGTCCGCCGTCTCCCTCGCGATCCTGGGATGTCCGGCGGCAGCGCGTCCGCCGCATCCGATCGAGCAGTGCGCCGAGGTCTGCCACAAGAAGGCCGGGGCCGCCTGCTCGGAGGCCGAGTGCGCGCGGGGGTGCGAGCTCGTGCTCGATCGCATCGTCGAACGCGAGTCGTCGCACGTCGTCGCGTGTGTCGCGCGCTCTCGTAAGCGGTGCACCGACACGGCCTGGGCCGAGTGCGCGGCGCTCGTCGGGCCCCACGCCGACGGCGGCCCACCCGCGTTGCCTCCTCCCGATCCGTTCGACGAGTGAAGGTGAGGCGCGCGAGGAGCACGTAGCCTCTACCCGTCCGCGCGCGCAGGCGCTAAGTACCCGCCGCCATGCGAACGTTCTTCGATTGCCTCGAGCGTGAGCACGTCTTCAACGTGCCACCGAAGCGTGTCGTCTCCCTCGTGCCGAGCGACACCCTCACGATCGCCGACCTCGGTCGTGGTGCGACGCTCGTCGGCCGCACGGACTACTGCGAGCTCCCGGCCGACGTCGTCTCCGGGGTGCCGAGCGTCGGGGGGACGAAGAACCCGAGCGTCGACGCGATCTGCGCGCTCGAGCCGGATCTCGTGCTCGCCAACAAAGAAGAGAACACGAAGGGCGACCTCGAGGCCCTCGTGAAGCGCGGCGTGCGCGTCTACATCTCGTTCCCCCGCACCGTGGCCGAGGGGATAGCTCACATGGCCCGGCTCGCGCGCATCTTCCACGCCGAGACGGAGGCCCCCGTCCGCGACCTCGTCCGAGACGGGTACACGATGCTCCGCGAGGCCGAAGAGGCGCGAAAACACCGGGCGCCGCTGCGCACGTTCTGCCCGATCTGGATGAGCCCGCTCATGACGATCAACGGCCAGACCTACATCAGCGACGCGCTCGATCTCGCGGGGGCCCAGAACGTGTTCGCCGATCGGGAGCGGCGCTACCCCCTCGCGGCGGATCTCGGTCGCGCCAATCCTCTCCCGAAGGACGCGGTCGCCGGCCGCGATACGCGCTACCCGCGTGTGCCGCTCGACGAGGTCGAGAGCCGCGCCCCCGAGCTCGTGATCCTCCCGGACGAGCCCCACCCATTCTCGGAAGAGGACGCGAAGGTGTTCCTCGCGCAGAGCACACCGGCGGCTCGTTCGGGTGCGGTCGTGCGCACGGAAGGCAAGGACATCTCCTGGTACGGCTCGCGCGCCGTGACCGGTATCCCTCGGCTTCGCGCGGTGATCGATCGGTATCGCGTCGTGTCGTGAAGATGGCCCTCAGCGGGCCGGGCGCGGATCGGTCGAGAGCAGCGCGAACACGGCGTGATCGAGCCATCGCCCGTGGCAACGCTCGGCCTCGCGCGCGATCCCCTCGAAGCGGAACCCGAGGCGACGGATCACCGCGAGGGACGCGTGGTTCTCGGTCGAGGCCGCGACGCGCACACGGTGGGCCCGGAGCTGGGAGAACGCCCACGTGACCACCTGGGACGCGGCTTCGGTCATGTACCCGCGACCCGCCGCGTCGAGCCTCAGCCAGTACCCGAGCTCGACGCTCTCGTGCATGTGCGAGAACGACTCGAGCCCCACGATCCCGACGAAGCGCCGGGTCGTGCGCTCGCGAATGGCGAAGCGGGTCGCGCGGCCCGTGTCCCAGTCGGACGCGCTCGAGTCGGCGTAGCGGTAGGTGGAGTCGGCGTCGAACGTGTAGGGCACCCACGGGAGCCACGGCTCGAGGTGGGCGCGCGACGCCTCGACGGCGGGCCACATCTCGCGGGCGTCTTGAGGGTCCAGAGCGGTCAAGACGAGGCGGGCCGTCTCGAGCGGGCGCGCACGTACCTCGGCACGGGTGGGGACGACGAGCATGGCGTGAACCGCGAGTATTCGCCATCCTACCCCCGCCGCAAAACCCAAAACGACGCTCCCGTCGCGCGGGGGCGGTCCTTGCGGGTCACGCCGTGCGGGCGCGCTTCTTCGGCTTGGGGGCTGGGAGCTCCGGATAGGCTTCGACGAGCTCTTTCGTGGGGCGCTCGATCGCCTGGAGCGGGCTCGTGACGAGATCACGCTCGCCCTGGGCGAAGAAGAGGGCCTCTCCCGCCTCGGGCTCACCCGCGTTCGGCACGATCGCGCCGTTCTTGTGGAAGCGGAGGGAGCCCTGGATGCGGCGACGCAGCGCGAGGTGACCGAGCAGGAAGTCCCCGGTCTTGCGGTCTCGGACGGCGACGCAGAACCCGTCCCGGAAGTGGTACTCCGTGTTGCGCGTCACGTACACGCGGTGACGGCGACGCTCGGGCTGCTGGGGAACGGACGACTTCGATTCGGCGGCCTGCATGGGCGCCACCTTCGGAAAGATCGGCGGGCCGGGCCAAGTTTTTCGGCGCGACCTTCGTGTGTGTCGGTGTCTCCCAAGGTGCGTTCGTCGAGGATGCGTGCGGTGTGCATCCTCGCGCGCGCTCGTGTGCAGTGGACGCACGGTCGTTCACGGTGTCTCGCCGGAGTGTCGTGGTTTCTCGAGAAATCGTGCTGGCATCGGCCGTGCTTTGTCCGAGCCTCGAGGACCGCATGTCGAACCTTGAGAACGACGACGCGAACGATGACGCGCTCGATCGCGAGCGCCCGACGACACCGTGCCCCACGAACGAAGGCGAGCACACCGCGCTTTTGGACGAGCTCGATCGTGCGCTCGCCATCGCGAAGCGCTC
Source organism: Myxococcales bacterium (assembly GCA_016712525.1). Classification (NCBI taxonomy): domain Bacteria; kingdom Pseudomonadati; phylum Myxococcota; class Myxococcia; order Myxococcales; species Myxococcales bacterium. The sequence goes on along the minus strand of JADJQX010000008.1, from coordinate 1,074,657 downwards.
GATGAACCGCATCCGCATCGACGACGGCTGAGGCCCCTTCGAGGCACCGCTCCGATTCCTGGGGATCGTCAACGCGCGTGCACGGTCTCTCCGTGAGCCCGCGTCGAGGCGCGGGCGGTCACTTCAGAGGTGCATGGAGGCGGGGTCGATGGGGACGTTCATGCGCAGCTCGCCGAAGCGGATGTCGCTGCTGTCGCCGTTCTTCTCGACGAGGCGCGTGAACGTCGGTCGGATCCGGTCCTTGCCGATGCCGAACTTGATCGCCTTCATGCCCCGACCCTCGGCCGAAGGGAGCGCGTTGGCCTCGAGCTCGACGTCGTCTCCCACGGCGAAGGCCTTGAGATCGTAGCGCTTGCGAAGCTGCGCGAGGTCGCCCCCGAGCATCGCCCGGAGGTCGTCGAGGCCGGCCGCGAGGGTGCGTGCGTCGTTCGCTCGGACCGCTCCTTGGCTCGAGCGGTTTCGGTAGGCGAGGCCGTCCGGGGTGACGAAGTACACGATCTCGTCGGGCGGGAAGAGCTCCCAGCGGAGGCGGTCGGGGAGGACGAGCGACACGCGGCCCTGCGAGACGATCTGAGCCTTCATGAGGCCCATTTTCCGGGTCTGCGTGAAGGGGCCCGCGAAGCTCTTGGCGCCCTTCCTGGCGCGCGCGACCTCCGCGAAGAGCTCGTCGAGCTTCGCGCCCGTGATGGGGGTGCGCTCGTCGCCGCGCGCGACGGAGGGCACGAGCGCCGACATCGCGAGGCCCGATGCGCCGAGGGCGAGAGAACGACGAGAGAGAATCGACATGCTTACCTGCGTCTCGGTGCGAGGAGGGGCGGCCCTGCGCGCGTTCGGCCTGCTTCGTAGGCCTTCGTGTCGTGGACGATGGGATCTTCGGGGAGGTCCCCCGGTTCGACGAGCGAACCCTCGCCCGAATTCGTATCAAATTCGCGGCGTAAGTCGAACCCGACGAATTTCCCGGAGAGGTGAGGACCGAGGCTGACCCAGAGGACCTTGGCGGTCGTGTCGGCCACGACCCCGTGGGTCGCGATGAGGGCGTCGAGGGTGCGGCGGTCCCCGGGGGCGCAGCCCGTCTCCGTGGAAGGGCAGCGTTTGTCGCGGAGCAGCGCGAGGGCGCTCTCGGGGGTCGCCTCTCGCACGGGAGGCAAGAGCTCGTCGAGCCGCGCCCGCCTCGCCACCGTGGTCGACGAGGCGCGTACGGCGAGGTTCTTCGGATCCTCACGGAGCGGCCCCTCGAAGTGGTTCGTGACGGCGACGCGGTCGCGATCGGCGAAGGTGCGTACGACGTGCGCTTCGACGTGAGGGGCGCGCTCGACGATCGCTACGTCGCCGCGGGCGTCGGCCACGAAGACAATGTGGGACACCATGACCTCCTGGGAGAGCAGGATGGCGATGGCCTCCCCGGTGGTGCGTGCGCCCTCGAGCGTGGCGCGGAGCGAGGAGACGACCGGGAGCCCACGCGACTCGGCGTCCCGCGCGCGCGCGCCGTTCACGGAGACGAACACGCCCTCGCGGTTCATCCCCGTCAGCACCCCGACGAGGCCGGGCCACGCGACGCTCGCGAAGGGGATGGCTCCGTCGGGCTTCACGAAGAAGACGGCCTTGTCGCGGTCGAAGACGTCGTGGGCGTCGAAGTCGAACGCGCGCGCGACGATCGTATGCCCGTCGCGTGTGGCCGAGCCGGAGAGGGCGAACGCCGAGCACCCGAGGAGGGGAGAGTGCTCGAAGCCGAGCGAGATGTCGTAGAGCGCGTGGAGCGAGATCATGCGCTCGTAGGTCGGGATTTTCCCAGCGTAAGGGTCGGGGGAGAACGCGCGCGCCTCGGCCGCGATCTCTTTGCGACGCGAGAGCGGGAAGTTCTCGTCCGCGTTCCTGTGGAGGATGCGCCCCATGTCGAAGAGGAGCACCCTCGCCGGGGCGAACGGCACGAGGGCCGAGAACCCGTCCCACACCTCGCGTTCGTTCGCGACCATGAGATCGTAGAGGAGGGTCCCGTGCTGCGCTCCGATGTCCTCGGGGCGCCCCTCGAGGTGCGCCTCGATGACCCCCCTCTCTCGGGAAAAATAGCCTCTTCCTGCGTACGTGCGCGCGCCACGAGGCTCACGCGAGAGGGTGGGGTAGTCGATCGACGGAGGCGCCGTGCTGGCGACCACGTCGACGAGGGTGTGGGCCACGAACGGCGCCGTGACGGCCAAGAGGAGGCGCCGAATCCACCTCCCGTGACGTGCGCCGAAGCGCCCGCCTCCATGCGCCCCCGCCTTGCTCACGAGCGCTCGCGTCCTCGAGCCTTCGAGAGGTCGTGGAGCGTGCTCACGACGGTCACGACGATACGCGCCGGATCCCTCACGCCGTCGAAGTGGGTCACCCGGAGGTCCTCGGGGGGGTAGTACACCGGCACGGGAACCTCGACGATCGGCATGCCGGCCGCCACCGCGCGGAGCAAGAGCTCCGACTCGTACGCGTAGCCGGGCGCCTTTCCGCCGAGGGCCAGCGTGGCCTCCACCGGGTAACGCCGCAGGCCACACTGCGTGTCCGCGAGCGCCTTCCCCGAGAAAAAGGAGAGGAAGAAGTTCGAGATGCGGTTCGACATCTGGTTTTTCTTCGGCGCGCCCGACGCCAAAAGGTCGCGTACGGCGAGCACCAGGGCCGCGCGATCGTACGACGCGTAGAGAATGGTGCGCGCGGAGGCCGCGGGGTGCTGACCGTCGGCGTCGACCGTGAGGGCCACGTCGAAGCCGAGCGCACGCGCCGTCGCGAGCCCCGTACGGAGCGCGGCACCCTTTCCACGGTTCTCGCCGTGCGCGACCACCGTGCAGCCGAGGCTCCTCGCGAGCTTGCCGGTGCCGTCGCGAGAGCCGTCGTCCACGACGAGGAGGCGCTCCCCCTCCGCGGCCTCGGGCACCTCCGCCCGAAGGCCCTCGACGACCGCCCCGAGGCTCTTCGCGCCGTCGTATGCGGGCACGATGGTGCACGCGCGAAACGGGAGGGGCTCGCTCGGGTTCTCTTGGGACTTTGGGCTCAAGGCGGTCGGCATCGATGCTGGGGCGAGGGACGCCGAACGGGCGCCTCTTCTCGCCCCTTAGCAAAGAGCCGGCGGTCCTACTCGCACTTTCCCCCGCTCGCGAAGGCCACGCGCCGCGCGCCGTCACGCCCGCACGAGGAGCCTCGGGTCGACGCGGGCTCGGGACTTCGTGCCTTCTCAGCGGCGAAAAAATGCGCGAGGTTGACCGCTCCGCGCGCTTCCAAAGCCCACCCGGGGCCACGCCGCGCTCGAACACGGAGGACCCCATGCCGTTCCACCTCTCCATCGTCCGAGGGCCCCACGCGGGTCTCGACCGCGCCGACTTGAAGGTTCGCCTCGAGGCCATGATGCGAAAAAGAAACCTCGAAGTCGAAGAGGTTTCTTTCCTTCTAACCGACGACAAACAAATCCATGAATTAAATCGAGAATATCGCGGTTACGACAAGCCTACGGACGTCCTCGCGTTCGCGCTCACCGAGGGAGACGTCGGTCCTCGGGACACGGGCCTCCTCGGCGACGTGATCGTCTCGGTGCCGACCGCGCGGAGGCAGGCGCGCGAAGCGAAGCGGCCGCTCGTCGACGAGCTGACCATGCTCCTCGCCCACGGGCTCCTCCACCTCCTCGGCTACGACCACGCGACGGTCAAGGAGGACCGCGTCATGCGCGCCGAGACCGACGTGCTCGTCGCGGCAGCGGAGCTCGCCTCGGCCTCCAAGAAGAAGAAGGCTCGCGCGCCCTCAAAGAAGCGAACGGTGGCTCTGGCAATCGCCCAACGAAGCCCTGGGGCGCCCCCCAAGAAAGCGCCGAAAAAGGGCTGAACGCATGACACCATGCGCCGTACGCACTTTTTTTTCCGAGTCGCCGGCGAAGAAAACGTCCAAAAGCGCCGATTTTCCCTTGCGGGGGGCGATTGCCCGATGCTAGCCATGTGTCCAGCCCGTGATTTTGGGAGCCTTTTTCAAGCCCCAGCCGAGCGGGGGTCGAGTTTTCAGCGGAGACGTGAGGGGTCTCGATTCCAAATCTCTCCGCCACGAATTCACGAAAGAATCGTCGATTGAGCGCACAAATTCCAACAGGAGGAAGCGCAAATGGCTGCAGCGAAGCGGTTGACCAAGGCCCAAGTGATTTCCGACATTGCCGAGAGCGCGGAGCTCGATAAGAAGAGCGTCGCTCGTGTGTTCGACGGCCTCACCGAGCTCATCAAGAAGCAGCTCGGCTCGCGCGGCCCCGGCGAGTTCGTGATCCCCGGCCTCCTCAAGCTCAAGTCGGTCAAGAAGCCGGCCACCAAGGATCGCCCGGGCAAGAACCCGTTCACCGGCGAGAGCATCATCATCAAGGGCAAGCCGGCCTCGAAGAAGGTTCGCGCGACGGCCCTCAAGGCCCTCAAGGACCTCATCCAGTGACAGGCTGACGTCCTCCTCGGAGGATGGCATCCCGCGGGCGCGACGTCGGAAACGGCGTGGCGCCCGCTGCGTTTCGAATCCACGACGTGCCTCTCGCGCGACGGGCAGAGGAAGCCGACGGTGAGGCCAAGCGGGGCGTGCCCCGTCGACCGACGTCGAACCCGGGCAAGGTCGCGAGCGCGATGCCCTGCGACCGCGAGAAGGTCCGCGCTCGGGCTCGCAGGCTGACGACGTCGCCCTCTTTCCTCCCCGCGGCAGCTGCTCGCGCTCAGGAGCTCTTGGCGAGGACGCGCCGGCGCGCGGCGTGGCCGCCGTCGATCTCCGTGCTGGTGAGGGAGCCGTCGAGCACGACCCACTCGGTCGCGTTGCGCATGGCCTGCGCGGCGTGGACCGCCGAGTCGACCGTGGGGAACACCCAGGAGAGCCGGCCGGGCTGGACGTTCCGCCACCCCGTCACACAGAGGGTGACCTTCGTGTCGCGGAGCGGCGCGGCGACCAAGACGGGACGCGTACGGGGGAGCGGGCTCGTGCCGATGTCGTGGGAGACCGGGAGCGTCCCGGACTCGCGGTCGCGTGTGAACGCGTCGGCCGTCGGAAAGCCCTCGCGACTTCCCTCGAGGCGCTCGGGCCGTGACGACGGGCTGCCTCGCCGCGAAGGCGGAGGCGACGAGTGCCCGTGGGTACGGCGTGCGGCGGAGTCGGTCATCGTTTGGTCTTCACTCGGACGAACTTCTCTTCTTACTCAGATTCACGATTCGTAAAGGGCAAATCGGCACAATCGGCATGATGCGGCGTGTTAGAAACCCTCGTGGATTCGAGAGGTTAGACCTCAGCCTCTTCGACGCACCGGGACGAGAGCGCTCGGCGCAGGCCCGCATCCGCGGTTGGTCTTCGAACCTTCACCGGGGGCCGATTGTTCCCGCCTCGCGTGACGATGGGAGGGCGCGCCCGGCTCGCTCTCGGGACCCGTGTGTTACGTCGCAGAGGCGCCGCGCCGCCGGGTGGTAGGCTCCCCGGCACGTGAGCGATTCGTTCTCCGACACGTCGACCGTGACGTCGCCCCTCTCTCCGCGCCGAGCCCGGCGGCCGTTGTCGCTCGCGGTGCTCGCCCCGGTGGTCGTGAGCTTCCTCGGCGTGTTGGTCGCGCTCGCGATCGGGGCGCTCGGGGTGCGCGCGATGCGTCGCACCGCGGAGGCGAACGCGCGCGCACGCGTGGAGCTCTTGGCCGACACCCTCGCGGCGCGGCTCGAACCGATGTCGGCCGACGGGCGCGCCGAGGCGGTGCGGCTCGCCGTGCGTCGCACGGCCGCGGAGGGGGTGCTCGCGGAGCCCGACGGGACGGTGCTCGTCGACGCCACGATCGGCGGGGCGTCCCACGTGGACGTCGGCGGTTTCATCGCGCGCGGCACGGGCGAGGCCGAGACACGCCTCGGCACGGCCATCTTCGCCGCGCGACGTGTTCGAAATGGCCCGTTTCTCGTGCTCTCCGTGAGGAAACAGCCTACGGCCGACACCGAGTCGCGGTTCGTCGAGGCCCTCGTCGCGCTCACCACCTTGCTCGTCTTCGCCGCGTCCGCCGTGGCCGCCGCCGTGAGCCGCGACGCCGGGCGCGACATCGACTACGTGACCCGTCGCATCGAGGGGATGGCCCGCGTGCGATCGGAGCCTACGGGAGAGCTCGTGCCGGTTCGAGCGATCGACGAGATCGGCGGCCTCGCCGTGGCGTTCAACCGGCTCGTAGGGCGATTCCTCTCGGCCGAGCGCGAGTACCACGAGAGCCTCTCTCGCGCGCGCGCGGCCGACAAGGATCGAGCCGCGTTCCTCGCCGCCGTGAGCCACGAGCTAAGGAGCCCGCTCAACGCCATCTTGGGCTTCTCGGACATCCTCGCCCAAGAGGTCGACGGGCCGCTCTCGGACGAAGCGCGCGAGGAGGTCGAACAGATCCGCGGCTCCGGTCAACACTTGCTCGGGCTCATCAACGACATCCTCGAGTTTTCGGCCATCGAGAGCGGCCAGCTCAAGCTCTCGGTCGCGCCGGTCGACGTCGTGCACGTCTCGAACGACGTCCTGCGCGAGGCGAGGCTCTCGCTCGGAAAAAAGCCTGTCGAGATGGTGGTGACGGGGGCAGAGCCCGTGTTCGCGCTCGCCGACTCGAGGCGCCTTCGGCAGGTGCTCGGCAACCTCGTGGGGAACGCCGTGAAGTTCACCGAAGCGGGCCGCATCGAGGTGCGCGTCGAGTCCGACGAGCGCGACGTCCACATCTCCGTCTCGGACACGGGCAAGGGGATCGCCGAGGCCGAGCAGGCGACCGTGTTCGACGACTACAAGCAGGCGGGCGAACGGCGGGGCAAGGCGCTCGGTACGGGGCTCGGGCTCGCGATCGCGCGTCGCCTCGTCGTCGCCCATGGGGGCCAGATTCGCCTCGAGAGCGCCCTCGGCCGAGGGACCACGTTCTTCCTCACGTTCCCGAGGGCCATCCGGGAGTCGGCGCCGCCCGTCTCGATCACGCGGGAGCCCGTCGCGTGAGGCTCGCGTCGCGCTTCGCGCTCCGAGTGTTTGGCCTCACGTTCGCCGCCCACGTGGCGATCTCGGCGGTCGTGACCGCGCTCGCGCCCACGCTGCTGCTGCTCGAGGCGGGCCTCCGGGACAAGCTCTTGCCGGTCGCGTTGGTGCTCTTCGTGCTGCTCGGGACGGCCATCGCCGTGGGCACGTTCGCCGTCGTCTCGCCGCTCGCGCCCCTCTTCGACGCGAAAGAGCGAGGGGCCGACGTGGCACCGGAGCAGGTGCGTTCCCTCGAGGCGCTCCCCGCGCGCCTCACGTTCGTGTACGTCGGCAGCGCGACGTCGCTCGTGGCGATCTTCACGGCGACGCGCTCGGCACGCGCCGACGAGGCGACCCACCTCGCGCTCGCCGCCCTCGCCGTCACCTTGGTCATCGCTGTCTCGCTCGCGAGCTTTACGGTGATTCGCTCGCAAGTGTCCGAAATTATGGAGGATGTTCCTCCGGATGTGGTGGGCGAGGCCTTCGATCTCGCGCGGGCGGAGGCGCTTACGGGCGGCGGCCGGGTCGAGGCGCGCATCACGCTGGCCGTGGCGGCTCCTGCGGCGCTCGTCGCGGTCGGGGCGCTCTTGCTCGTCTACGCTCACGCGCGCGCCGCCTCGACGGACGCTCGTGTGAACGCCGCGCTCGCGTTCACCCGCGCGACGCTCGAGCCCGTCGAGGGCGAGCCCCGGGCGTACGAGGAGATCGCGATGGCCGCCGGTCGGCACGGGTACTCGATGACCGTGTCGGACGAGCCCGCCCACGAGGTGAGGTCTCAGGTCGATCCCCACGGCGAGGTGACGGTGCACGCGCCGTACGGCACGCGGTCGGTCGTCGTGCGTTTCGACGCGGGCGCCCCCGGCGACAACCTCTCGCTGGTGGTGGCCGTGGCCGGGCTCGGGATCGCGTTCGCCGCCGTGCTCGGGGGGAGGCTCGGCTCGGCGCTCTCGCACGACGTCGAGGTCGCTCGGCTCCAGGTCGATGCCATGGGTGCACGTGATGTAAGACGTGGAATTCGCTTGAGAAAGCAGGCGGCGTTCCGCCCGGTGCACGACCTCGCGGTGGCCATCGAGAAGCTCGGCAGCATCTTCCGCGAGTTCGCCTTCGCTCAGGAGCGGGCGATCGTGGCCAAGCACCGCGTCGAGCAGACGCGAGGGCTCTTCCTCGCCTCGATGAGCCACGACCTCAAGGCTCCTCTCAACGCGGTGCTCGGCTTCGCGGAGCTCGTCAAGCGGCAGCCCCTCACCGAAGGCCAGCGCGAGAGCCTCGCCATCATCGAGCAGCGGGGGCGCGAGCTCTTGCACCTCGTGCGCACGATCCTCGACGCCTCGCGCGCCGACGCGAAGGCCCTCGAGCTTTCGCCCGAAGAGGTGCACATCGAGGACGTCGTGACCACGGCCGTGCTCGACGCTCGCGACCTCGAGGGTGCCCGCATCGTGGCCGAGGTGACCTCGGCTCTCCCGCCGGTGAAGGTCGATCCCCAGCGGCTCGCGCAGGCCGTGACGCTCGTGGTGCTCGCCGCGGCGCGGCTTGGTGGCAAAGGCGTGTCGCTCCGCGCGTCGCGCCGCGCCGACGTCGGGATCTTGATCGACGTCGAGGCCCCCGGAAATCGGCTCTCGGCCGACGAGCGCGCCGCTCTCTTCGCGGCCTTCGAGAACGCCGAGAGCGCGCGTGTGCTTGGGAGCCTGGGCCTCGGGCTCACCCTCGCGCGGACGCTCCTCCGCGCGCACGGGGGCGAGCTCGAGATCGAGGCGGCCGAGGGCGCCGAAGGGACACTCTTCCGAATGCGCCTCCCGGCCCAGACCGCCGCGTGAGCCCCCGTCGAACGGGAAACGCGAGGGGGCCTGCACGAAGGGAGTCGCGTTCCGGGCCGCGTGCACTACGCTCGACGTCGTGAAGAAGGTGTCGCTGCTCGGCCGTGCGCTCGTGGGGCTCTTCGGGATCGTGTCCGTCTCCGGCTGTGCCCAACACGTGGAGAAGCGTCCGCCACCGGCGATGGAGCCTGCGTTCGTGCCCTCGGCGACCTCTGCGCCCGAGGACGAGCCTCCGTCCGACGGCCCTGCTCCCGACGGGGGAGGGCATGGAGCGGCCGGGGCGGGACCGACGAGAATCGGTGGCTCCGGTCCAGACGTTACCCCGCAGCCGCCCCGCGATGCCGGTGACGCCGGAGCCCCGGCCACGGGCACGGCCTCCGTCCTTCCGCCTCCCGGCAAGGCACCTCAGGTGGTGCTCGGAGCGCCCTCGATCCAGGGAACGCTCCCGGAGGTGACGGTGGTGCGCATCGTGCGTCAGCGCATCTCTCAGCTCCGCACCTGCTACGACGTGGGGCTCAAGACCGACAAAGCGCTCCAGGGCAACGTCACGATCGGTTTCGTCGTCACTCGCGCAGGCAAGGTGCGCGGCGCGCAGGTGGCCAGCAAGACCGTGACGAACGGCGCGGTCGCTGCATGCATGATGCATCAATTTGCGCTGCTCACGTTCCCGAAGCCGACCGGCGGCGAGGTGACCATCTCCTACCCGATCGACGTCGTGCCGCCGGCGAAGCACTGACGGCCCGTCGTCGGTCGCCGCTCGCTCAGGCCCGCTCGGGGACCGCCGCGATCGCGGCCAGCACGCCGCGCGCCTTGCTCCGCGTCTCCTCCGCCTCGCTCTCGGGCACGCTCGCGTCGACCACGCCCGCCCCCGCCGAGATCTCGAACACGCCATTTCGGCATACGGCCGTGCGAATGGCGATCGCGAGATCGACCTCGCCGCTCCCGGCGACGTACCCGATGGCGCCCCCGTAGATGTTGCGAGGTCGCGCCTCGAGCTCCCGGATGATCTGCATGGCCCGGACCTTCGGTGCCCCGGAGAGCGTGCCCGCGGGGAAACCGGCCCGCACCACGTCGACGGGGCTCGCGTCGGCGCGCAGCGTGCCCGAGACCTCGCTCACGATGTGCATGACGTGCGAGTAGCGCTCGGTCACCATCTGCTTCGTGATGGTCACGGTCCCGAGCTCCGACACGCGTCCTACGTCGTTGCGGCCGAGGTCGACGAGCATCACGTGCTCGGCCCGCTCTTTCTCGTCGGCCAAGAGCTCCCGCTCGGCCTCGAGGTCGGCGGCCTCGGTCTTTCCGCGAGGGCGGGTGCCGGCGATGGGGCGCACGGTGACCTTTCCGTCCTCGGTGCGGATGAGCGTCTCGGGGCTCGCGCCGGCGATCTGGGTGCGCGTGGCCTCGCCCTCGGCCGGGGGCAGATCGAGGAAGTACATGTACGGCGACGGGTTCACGAGCCGCATCGCGCGGTACACGTCGAAGGCGTCGCGTCCGCGGGCGTCGCATTGGAAGGTGCGCGCGAGCACGACCTGGAACGCGTCGCCGGCGCGAATGAGCTCCTGGGCCTCGCGCACGCGGGCGCAGAACGTGGCGTCGTCGACGTCGACGCGGTGCTCGGGCACACGCGACCGGTCGGGCAGATCGATCGGCCGGAGCGGGACGCGCGTCTCGAGATCGGAGAGGGCGCGCGCGACCCTCGCAGGATCGTCGGCGGAGACCGTGTACGTCTGCGAGAGGTTGTCGAAGACCACCACGATGAGCCCGCCAAGTATTCGGAACAACGGAAGAAAGTGCCTCTTCCAGACGATGGGGTCGCCCGGCGGCACGGCCTCGATGCGGTGAACGAGGTCCCACGCGAAGAAGCCCACGTGGCCCGAGGCGAAGCGCTCGGCGGGGGTCTTCGCCGGGCCTACGGGCGCAAGCAGCGGGGCGATGCGATCGAGCGGATCGCCCGCGTCGGCGAGCTCACGACCCTCGGGCAGCGCGCCTTCGACGGAGATGCCGTCCCAGCCGTGCACGACCTCGTAGCGAGGCCTGTACCCGAGGATGCTGTAGCGCCCCCAGCGCTCGCCGCCGACGACGCTCTCGAACAAAAACGACGCGCCGTCGCCCGCGTGGGCGCGGAGGGCCGCGTAGGCCGCGACAGGGGTGAGCGCGTCGCTCGGGCGCGTCTCGGAGAAGAGCTTCGTCATCACACGCGCTTCGACGGGAGGCCGAGGTGCGCGCGGGCGGCCTCGGGCTCGAGGGGCTTTCGTCCGATGCTCCTCGCGTAGGCCGCGGCCCGCGCGACGAGCGGGGCCGAGCCCTCGGCCAGCACGCCCTTCTCGAGGTAGATGTTGTCCTCGAGGCCGACCCGCGCGTGCCCACCGAGGCGCATCGCGAGCTCGGTCATCGGGCGCTGGTTTCGCCCCGTGGCGGCCACCGCCCACGTCGACCCTTCGGGGAGCCGCGACACGAGCGTGCGGAGGTTCTCCTCCGTGGCGCCGATGGCGCCCGCGATCCCGAGCACGAACTGGAAATGGTAGGGCGCCGAGAGCAGGCCCTCCTTGGCGAGCCGGACGCCCTCTTCGACGTGACCGACCTCGTAACACTCGAGCTCGGGCACGCTGCCCGCCTCTCGGATGAGCCCCGCGAGCTTGCGAATGTCGGGGCGCGTGTTCACGAACACGTCGTCGCCGAAGTTCACGGTGCCGAGGTTCAGCGTGGCCATCTCGGGCTTGCAGGCGAGGGGGCCCGCGCGCTCGGCGATGCTCATGCCCACGGCCCCGCCGGTGCTCGTCTGGACGATGACGTCGGTCTTCTTGGCGATGGCCTCGATCGCCTCGCGGAACCTGTCCTCGGCCTGCGTGGGCGAGCCGTCGGGGTTGCGCACGTGGAGGTGCACGATCGCCGCGCCCGCCTCGCGGCACCGCGCGGCTTCGTCGGCGATTTCCTGAGCAGTAATGGGTAGATAGGGGGTCTGCGCCCGCGTCACTTCGGCGCCGACGATGGCCGCCGCGAGCACGAGCTCCTCGGGCAACGTCGAGCCTTGACCGAGCGCGGGCCGCGTCGCCGGGGGGAGCGCGGGCGAGGGGAGGCCCCGCTTTCGTTGCAGGTCCTTCGGGGTGACGCAGGTGCCGATCGCGCGGCACACCACGACGGGTGTCTCGAGCACGTCGGCGGCGCTCGGGGGTACGCCCATGGCGCGCACGTTCGAGATGACCTTGCGGGCCTCGAAGCGCATCTTGCGGCTCGACGCGCCGACCGACAGAAGCTCGGCCTCGACCTCGACGTAGTCGCCCGCGAACACGGGTGCGAGGAACTCGACGCTCTCGTAGGCGCGGAAGAGGCCCTCGTCGCCGTCGAGGCGAATGAGGAGCTCGGTGGCGACGTCGCCGAAAAGGCCGAGCATGCGCGCGCCGTCGACGAGCTCGCCGGCGTAGTGGGCGTCGTGGGCCGAGAGCCGCACACGGAGGGTCACCTTCATGGCTCCGAGCTACCACAGGTCGAGCGCCCTCGGGCGGCCCGGGCGCGTCGGCGCGAGCGGTCGAAACCCCGATGCGGCCGGCGAGCCACGGCGGCGCCCCCACGTCAGGTTGGGTAGACCATGGCGGGCCGTCGACACATTGCGGCGAAGCTTCGACCGTGGTAGCGAAAGGCCCCTTACCGTGAACCCCATCGTCGAAGCGCGCAACCTCCCCTCCCACGTCGGCATCATCATGGACGGCAACGGTCGCTGGGCGCAGATGCGCGGCAAAGACCGTGTCGAAGGCCACCGCGAGGGCTCGGCCGCGGTCCGTCGTGTGGTCCGCACGGCCCGCCGCCTCGGCCTCTCGGCCCTGACGCTCTACGCCTTCAGCGAGCAAAACTGGGCTCGCCCGGGCGAAGAGGTCGACGCCCTCATGCTGCTCCTCCGCGAGTTCTTGCTCTCCGAGCGGGACGAGATCCTCGACAACGGCATTCGCCTGAACGCGATCGGCAACCTCGGCCGCCTCCCGGGCATCGTCCGCGCCGTGCTCGACCCGCTCCGCAACGAGAGCGCTGGCAAGACCGACATGACCCTCACGCTCGCCCTCAGCTACGGAGGCCGCGAGGAGATCGCCCAGGCCGCCCAAGAGCTGGCCACGCGCGTCGCCAAGGGGCAGTGCCGCCCCGAAGAGGTGACGGCCGAGGCGCTCCACGGCCTCATGCCGAGCCTGCGCGTGGGCGATCCCGACCTCGTGATCCGCACGGGCGGCGAGCGCCGTATCTCGAATTTCTTGCTCTACGGCCTCGCGTACGCCGAGCTCTATTTCGAGGATGCGCTCTGGCCCGACTACGGCGCCGAGCACCTCTACGCGGCCATCGAGAGCTACCAGCAGCGCGAGCGCCGGTTCGGCCTCGTGGGCAAGGCGGCAGCCCCCACTTTCGTCGGGAACGACGTCCGCCTCGCGGGCTGAAGGACCTACCGAAGGGTCAGAGGAACCTTACCGTTCGGTAAGGCGCCGCGGGACCACGGCCGCCAACGTCGAGAACACGGCCATCCCCGCGGCGTCGGCGGCGAAGTCCCATATGTCGCAGTGGCGCGTGGGCACGAAGGCCTGCGAGAGCTCCTCGAGGCCGGCGAGCCCGAGCAGCCCGAGCACCACGAGCGGCACGGTCCCCATGGCCCGCGGCGCCGGGAACGCGCGAGCCGCGAAGAACGCGGCCGTCCCGAAGATCAGGAAGTGCCCGCATTTGTCGCCATAGGGGACGCGGGTGAGCGGCCTCACCACCCACCCGAGGTGGCCGGTGTCGTCGAGCGCGACGAGCACCACGATGGCGGCGAGCACGAAGGCGAGGGCGACCTGGGAGGGTCGAAGTCGAGAGAAGAGTCGGGCGTAGGGACGGCGTTCGGGGAGGGGCATGCCCCAGTGTCCGCGCAGGTCGGACCACGGGCTCGCCCTCTCGGCGCGAGCGGTCGAAAGGCGCGGCCGAGGGGTCGCGGATGAGACACGCGAAGAGAGAGGCGCCCCAGGCGATCCGTGCTAAGGCCGCTCCCTCGGATGTCGGACCCGCAGAAGAGCGAGACGCAGAGCCAAAATCGCAACCTCGCCGTGCGCGTCGCCACGGCGCTCGTGGGTGTCCCGCTCATTCTCCTGCTCATCTTCAAGGGGCCGCCGTGGGGCCTCTATTGCCTCGTGCTGCCGGCGTCGATCGTGGGCGCGTTCGAGCTCTTCTCGATGACCCACCCGGGCGATCGCCCCTCGCAGGTCATGGGCGTCGTGGCGACGGTGCTCGCGTCGCTCGGCACGTATTTCGGCGTCAAGGACCCACGAATCCTCGTGACGACGCTGCTCGTCGTGCCCCTCTTCGGGCCGCTCTCCACGCTGATTCGACTGGGCGACATCAAGACCGCGGCCCTCCGCGCGACGGCCATGGGCATGGGCCCGCTCTTCGTCGGGAGCTCGCTCGCGCTCGTTGGCGTGCTGAAGCGGGATCTCGGCGACGACGGCCCAGCCTACGTCATGCTCGTCTTCTTCTTCTCCTGGATGAGCGACACCGGCGGCTACTTCGCGGGCCGTTTCCTCGGGAAACACAAGCTATACGAGGCCGTGTCCCCCAAGAAGACCGTCGAGGGCGCGCTCGGGGGGCTCGCCGGTGGCCTGTGTGGCATGCTCTTCACTCGCGCGGTCTTCCTGAAGTCGATGCCGCTCGCCCACGGGATCCCGCTGGCGCTCGTGGCCACCGCGCTCGGCCAAGCCGGCGACCTCGGAGAGTCCGTGCTGAAGCGCTCGACCGGCGTGAAGGATTCGGGCGCGATCGTGCCCGGGCACGGCGGCATCCTCGACCGCGTCGACGCGCTCATGATCACCGCCACCTGCGTGTACCTCTACACCGTCTGGGCCCGCTGACGCGTGACCGAGGCCGCGGGTAGGCCGATGTGGTGAACCCTCCTGCTGGATCACGTGTGATCCTTTTCGCGGGCGGAGATCTCCGGAAAGATCCAGGATCACCGGAGATTGCCCAGGTTCGTGGGCGGCATGGTTCTCGCTAACCTTGTTCGTGTCCGGCAGCTCCTGCCGCTTCGAGGTCCCTCATGGCTTTCCCCCGTTCGCTCACGGCCTCTCGCATCCTCGGTCTCTCGCTCGTGCTCGGCGGCGTCGCGTGCAGCGCGATGTCCGAGGACGAGGGCGCAGCTTCACAAGACGCGGCGCTCGAGGCGCAGTTCGACAAGAACAACGTCGTGAGCGACGAGGAGCTCCAGGCGAGCACCATGACCGAGGCGCAGATCCAGCGCTTCCTCGACAAGACCCCCTACGGCGGGAAGAGCGCGCTCGCGGCCTACAAAGAGAACGGCAAGACGGCCGCCGAGATCCTCTTCGACGCCGCCGCGACCTACAAAATCAGCCCCCTCGCGCTCCTCGCGCGAATCCAGACGGAGCAGGGCCTCATCTCGAAGACCACGGCCTCGAAGAGCGTCACCGACATCGCCTTCGGCTGCGGCTGCCCCGACAGCGCGTCGTGCGGGCCGAAGTACTACGGGCTCGCCAACCAGGCCGCGTGCGCCGCCGGCTCGATGCGTCGCTCGCTCGATCGCCAGACGGCCGGGGGCACCACCATCTCGGGCTGGAAGCGCGGCACCTCGAAGAAGACGCTCGACCAGCTCGACATCATGCCGCAGAACGCTGCCACGGCGACGCTCTACACCTACACGCCGTGGGTCGGCGAGTCCGGCGGCGGCAAGACGGGCGTCGGCGGGACGAGCCTGTATTTCAAGGTGCTGAAGCGCTTCACCGACGCGCACCTCATCGCGACGACGGGCAGCGCCACGGGCGACGCCGGCCCCACCACGACGACGGACGCGCAGACCCCGACGAAGGACGCTCAGGCGCCGACGAAGGACGCGGGCCCGGTGCGTGATGGCGGGTCGTGCAACTGCCAGAACCCGGACTTCCCCATCTGCGACACGGCGACCAACACCTGCGTCGGCTGCCTCCAAGACTCGCACTGCACGGGCGGCGACGTGTGCGACACGACGCTCAAGAAGTGTGTCGAGTGCACGACGGGCAAGACCGCCAACTGCGACGTCGACGGGGCGGGCTCGGCTTGCATGCCCAACAAGACGTGCGGCTGCAACTCCGACACGGACTGCGGCACGGCGACGTCGGGTCGAGTCTGCGGGGCGTCGAAGGTGTGCACGGACGGCTGCCGCGGCACGGGTGGCAACCGCTGCCCCGCGGGTGAGACCTGCTCGAGCACCACGAGCGCCATCGGCACGTGCAATGGCGGCGGTGGCAACGACGCCGGGCCCCCTCCCGCCGACGCGGGCACCGAGCCTCCGGTCGAGCCGCCGGTGGAGCCCCCGACGCCCGGCGAGGATCCTGCCGCGCCGTCGGCCGAGGACCCCGATCTCGAGGGCGGCGACACTCCGGTCACGAACTCGGCTCCGCCGCCTCAGCGCGACGAGCGCACGTCGAGCCTGGCGAGCGGAGCAGGACCGGACCTGGAGCTCGGTCGGCAGAACCAAGCCTCGGGCTGCAGCACGCGTGGCACGGGCGCAGGTGGCTCGGGGGCGCTCCTCGCCATCGTGGGCATCGCGGTCCTCGCGGGCTCCCGCCGGCGCGAAAAGCGCGCCTGAACCCTTGCTCTAAGCTGTTGAAAAGGCTCGAGAAATCGGGCCTTTTCGAATTTTGTGGCGCGCCGAAATGAGCGGAGCCCCGGCCGGTTCGGGCCGAGGCTCGGGAGACGCGTGCCCGGCGGAGCCGAGCCGCGCGGGCCGCGTCACCTGCAGACGGGCTGGTACTCGGGCTGCGCGATGGCGACGGCCTCGTCGGCCTCGCCCGTGAGCTTCACGATGCAGCACGAGAGCACGCCGTCCTTCTCGGTCTCGTAGCGGGCCACCACGAACGAGCCGTTCCCGCCGGGCGTGACGCTCTCGGCGCTTCCGAGCTTGGAGTCGACGTCGCTCCGGGTGTCGCCGACCTTGACCGACGAGCAGGTGTCGAAATCGACCGAGCCGCCGCAGGCCGGGAGCAGGGCCACGAGGGCGATCGCCGAGAGGGGCAGAGACACTTGGACGAGCTTCTTGATGTTCACGGGAGCCTCGCGTCCGGAGGCGACGCCTCTCGGGTAGGGGGAAGGGCCCCATTTCGCAGGGTGGCCCCTGGTTCGTCAAGCGCGCGAGGAGAGGAGGCCCGAAAGGAAGGGCACGAGCTCCGCGTTCACGTCGGCCGGGCGCTCGAGGGCGGTCATGTGGCCCGAGCTCGCGATGACGACGAGCCGAGCCCCGAGCACCCTCGCGAGGTTCCGGCTCTTGGAGAGCGGCGTCGCGCGGTCTTCGTCGCCGCAGACGACGAGGCTCTCGACCTGCACGCGAGAGAGCTCCTCGAGCACCGAGTCGCGGTTGATGACCACCGCGAGCGCCGCCCGTGCCACCCCGAGCCGAGGGAACCCGAGGAGCGCGCGCCCCGTGCGCTCGACGAGGTCGGGCTTGTTTCGTCGGGTCGCCTTGCCGAACATACGCGGGGCGATGTCGCGGGCGTAGAGCGCGTAGGGGATCCCGACGTGCTCGTGGAACAGGGCGAACGCGCGGAAGCGGACGCGGAGGGCCGGTTTTTCACGCTCGGCGCTCGTGTCGAGCAAGGCCATGCCGAGGAGCATGCTCCTGTGGCGGAGGGCGAAGCGCATGGCGAGCATGCCGCCCCACGAGAGGCCCACGAGCGCCGCGCGCTCCACCCCGAGCTCCGCGAGCGCGTCGGCGAGCGCGTCGGCGTGGTCGTTCAGCGTGAAGAGCGGAGGGACCTCGCTCTTGCCGTGCCCCGGGCCGTCGAAAACGATCGTCCGTCCGATCGCGGAGAGCGGGCCCACCTGTTCTTTCCACTGGCCCCCGTCGAAGAGGAGGCCATGCAGGCAGACGATGGCGAGCTTCTGGGAGGAGTCGCCGTGCTCTTCGTAGAACCACCGACCGAGTCGCGTCGAGACGTAGGGCATCGCGGCAGAGGAGGGTACACGAAGCGCCGTCCGGGAGGGCTAGAAGGCGTAGGAGAGGGATCCTCCCACGCCGAGGGCCACGCCCGAGCTTTCTTCCTTCGTGAGCCCGGGGTCGAGCTCCGCCGTGGTGCTCGCGGCGAGCTTGGGGCCGACCTGGAGGGAGAGAGCTCGGGTCAGGGGAATGACCATCGCGACGTCGAGGGCGACAGCGAGCGTGAGGGCCTTGCGGCTCCACGCGAGCTGCCCTTGGGACTCGTTCGTGTAGGTGTATCCTGCACCTAGACCGAGTCGGATCCACAGGGCGACGGCGTCCGAGACTGGCAAGTAGAGGCCGACCCGTGGCATCGCCGCGAAACCGGTCGAGGTCCACGAGGATTCGGTGGTCGCGTAGGGCCCGGGCGATCGCTGGGTCGAGAACTGGTGGGTGAGCTGCGCCTCGGCGCCGAGCGTAAGGTTCTTGCCGATGAAGACGTCGAACGACGGAGTGAGGCCTATCGCGCCTCCCTTCGATTCGTTCCCGCCGAAGGAGCTCGACCCGTTGGAGAAGGTGAAAAAGCCCGCTTGGTAGACGCCGAGCGCACCGAGCCGTGGAGCTCCGAGCGGGGTCATGATCGAGAGTCCGACGATCCGGTCGAGGACGACGGTGCCCCTGCGACCGAGGACGGTCGCGACCTTCTCGGGCTCCGCGGCGCGCGAAGAGTTCGGGAGGATCGCGAGGACAGCGACGAAGGCCATCGCAACATAACGAGACTTGGTCATTTCGAGCTCCTTGTGCGGCTCGAAAGGCCTGGTGCGACGCGTTCATTTCCTTCGTCGGGACGTTTGCCACCTTGGCGGTGGGACGGGCTTCGTTGCCAGTCGCGCGGCGCGGGTGGGACAAAATGGCGAAAGGCGCCCGGTCTCCCAGGCGCCTTCCGCGAAGGAACGAGGACCTCCCCGGTCTCAGGGGAAGATCTCGCGCTCCTTGTACACGGCCTCGATGCGCTGGAGCGCGAGGGCGTACGCGGCGACGCGGAGATCGACCTTGTTCGTGCGGGCGAAGTCGGCGACCTCGCGGTACGCGCGGACCATGGCCTTCTCGAGCTTCTCGTCGACCTCTTCTTCGGTCCAGCTCTCGGAGCGCTTGTTCTGCACCCACTCGTAGTACGACACGGTCACGCCGCCCGAGTTCGCGAGCACGTCGGGGAGGATCGTGATGCCGCGATCGAGGAGGATCTTCTCGCCGGCGGGGGTCGTCGGGCCGTTCGCGCCCTCGACCACGAGCTTCACGTCGAGCGCCTTGGCCTCGGCCTCGCCGATCTGGTTCTCGAGCGCGCTCGGGGCGAAGATGTCGGCCTTGGTCGCGAAGAACTCCTCGCGGGTGATCGGCTTTCCGCCCGGGTAACCCTTGATGCTGCCGTTCTTCGCGACGTACTCCTGGAGCTTGTGCGCGTTGAAGCCCTCGGGGTTCGCGAGGTAGCCCGAGTGATCGCCCACGGCGACCGTCGACACGCCGAGGCGCGAGAGGATCACGGCGCAGTGCGAGCCGACGTTACCGAAGCCCTGCACGGTCATCGTGCTGCCTTCGAGGTTGAAGCCGTTCGCCTTCGCCCACTCGACGATGCAGAACACCATGCCCTGGCCGGTGGCCTTGCCGCGGCCGAGCGTGCCGCCGGACGCGACGGGCTTGCCCGTGACGACGCCCTTCACGCTCTGCTTGTTCGAGTGCCCCATCATGTTGGCGTAGGTGTCCATCATCCACGCCATGGTCTGGCTGTTCGTGCCCATGTCCGGCGCGGGGATGTCGTAGTCGGGCCCGATGTTCTCGCCGAGCGCGTGCGTGAAGCGGCGCGTGATGCGCTGGAGCTCCGCCTTCGACACGGACGCCGGGTCGAACTTGATGCCGCCCTTGCCGCCGCCGTACGGGATGCGCATGAGCGCGCACTTCCACGTCATCATCGCCGCGAGCGCCTTCACGTCGTCGAGCGTGACGCTCGGGTGGTAGCGCATACCGCCCTTGAACGGCCCGAGGAGGTTGTTGTGCTGGACGCGGTAGCCCTTGAAGAGCCTGACCTCGCCGTTGTCCATCTTCACGGGGAAGTTGATGATGAGCTCGTTCTTCGGCTGGCTCAGGATCGTCTGAACGAAGGGCTCGAGCTTGATCACCTTGGCCGCGCGGTCGAGGTACTCCTGCACGACCTTGAAGAAGTCGTACTCCTTGTGGACGCGAGCGGGCGCGACGGACTCTTTCGGAGCTTCGGGGTTTGCCATCGTTGGAAGTCTCGGGGGGCTAGGTCGTGGGTTCTTCTCGCGGGGGTGCAGAGTGCCCTCGCCCGCGAGCCGGGCTTACTTAGCACCACTTCTCCGCCGTCGCGTGTGAGAGACCGGAAAAAAGCCCACGCTGCGACGCGTTGACCTCGCGCGTCGTGACGCGTTCGGGATCGCACAGTGCCTGCGACCCACGTCACTCTCTGGTAAGACACGCGAGCCGTGCCCGAGAAGCTGCTCTTTTTCCCCGTCGATCCCGCGCCGCTCACCATGAAGGCGGGGCTCATCCGGTTCCCCCACGACTTCGGACATGGCGACGCCGACGCCCGCGTCTTCCTCGTCGACGACGACCTCGCCCGCGCCGTCGCCGAGAAGCGCAAAGGATTCGCGGATCGTCGCTCGTTCGATCGCATCGAGACGCCCGACGAGCGCCGCGCGGCCGACGAGGTGACGGCGTTCGTCCGCGCGCGGCTCGCCGTCGAGGCCCCCGAGAGGCTCGCCGCGGCCGACACGGACACGGGCGCGACGTCGCCGTTCGACGCCCTCGGGCGCGCGCTCCAAGAGGATCTCGTCGTCATGCACGCAGGTCCCGATGGCACCGGCCGAGCCGTGCTCGTGCACGTGAGCTTCCCGAGCGGGTGGCGCCCCGAGCACGTGGCGGGCACGAGCTTCCGCGAGATCCACGGGCCCGTGCCGGGCTTCCCCGGGCGTGCAGGCGACGACGCCGAGGTCCGCGCCGCGGCTGCGCGCAGCATGATGGACGCGATGATCAAGCGCGGTCCGTACGTGCGCTTCGTGTGGACCGTGTGCGCCGACGACGCGCTCGATCACCACCCCGACTCGGGGCTCCGCGCGCCGAAGACCACCATCACGCACTTTCGCGTCGAGCGGCAGCTCACGTGGCCCTTCCCCGAGGTCTCGGCGTCCCTCTTCGTGATCCGCACCTTCGTGTACCCGATCGCCGCGCTCGGCGCCGAGCGGGTGCGCACGCTCGCCGAGGCGCTCGCGAACATGCCCCCGGAGATCCGCCGCTACAAGGGCCTCGACGACGCCGCGATCGCCAAATTCGTGGGCGAATTCAGCGGCTTGTAGGTAGCTTAGCGTGGCCCGCGAGGGCGCGTGCGTCGGCCACGGCGCAGGCCGAGCGTTCTTCGCGTGATGCCTCGATCGATTTGGGAGAGAGCTCCGAGAGGCTCGCGTCTCGTTCGAGCATGGCCGCGGCCAGCGCCTTCTGGGCCTTGCTCTTCTCGGCGCACTCGGTCGCCGCGGCCTCCACCGTGGCGTCGGCCTTGGCGAGCGTGAGCGTGCCCAAGGTCTCCGAGCCGCCATCGACGCCTCCGTCGGGGCTCGCCCACACGAGCGTCGCGCGTCGTGCCGCCCACACCTCGGGCCTGCGGCTCCGTGTCACGACGACGGTCTTCTCGGGGCTCGACCAGACACGCACCGCCGCGCCGCTCGGGACGCGCAGGGCGCCCTCGCGCACCACGACGAGCAGCTCGCCGAGGGGCACGTCGGCCGAGCCGGGGCGCACGACCAGGGTGCCCGCGAGGAGCCACGCCTCGTCCGTCCTCGCGCACGGGACGAACCTCGACGGGCCCTCGAACCGCAGCTCACGCCCGCTCTCCGGGTCTTTCACCGTGGCGACGCCGCCCTCTCCGAGCACCACGGCCTGACCCTTCGCGATCGTGGCCCCGGGAGGGAGCCGCGCGCCCGCGTCACCGTCGTGTGCGAGCGGGCCCGCGCCCTCGATCACGCGGCAGGGGAGATCGCTCCTCGAAGGCGGGGACGGCTTGGGAGAGGACGCGTCTACGAACGTCGCGAACGACGGGGTCGCGTCGATGGGAGGCTGCGAAGGCTGCGGCGCGGCGGTGGGAGCGTTCGCGTCGTTCGGGAGGGGCGCCGTGCGCTTCGTGTCGTCGCACGCGCCCGCGGCCACGACGAAGGCCGCGACCACGAGGGGGGCGAGCTCAGCGCCGCGCGGCGTGCGACGAGAAGGTCGGGAAGATCTCCACGGTCGCATCGTCCACCTCGATGTCCTGTTCGATCTCTTTCATGCGGGCGTCGCGGAGCTCGCTCGTCGTCTGATCGAGGCGGTCGGCGAGCACGCCCAAGAACTGCCACAGGATCTTCACGGCGGTCTGGTGCTCGTTGCGCAAAATCTCGAAGAAATCCGCGCGCTTGATGACCATGAGCTCGCTCGACCCGGCGCTCGTCACGGTGGCCGAGCGCGGCACCGAGCGAATGAGGGCCATCTCGCCGAAGTGCTCCCCCGGTCCGAACCGCGCGAGCTCCTCGTTGCCGCGGAGGACGTTCACGGCGCCCGTGAGCACGATGAAGAGCTCGTCGCCCTTCTCACCCTCGGTGATCACGGTCTGGCCGTTGGCGAAGGCGCGCACCTCGACGACCTGCATGACGCGCATCAGCTCGCTCTCGGCGAGACGCGCGAAGATGGGCATCTTGGCGAGGACCTCGCGCTTCTGAGCCACGCGGGCGGCGCGCTCTTTCGCGTCGTCGATCTCGCCCTGCACGTGCACGAGGATGCAGGTGATGTTGTCTTTGCCGCCGCGGCCGTTCGCGAGCGACACGAGGCCGCGCACGGCGGCTTGCCCGTCCTCCGCGACGAGGTAGTCGGCGAGCTCGTCGGCGGTCTCGAGGTAGCCCGTGAGCCCGTCCGACGCGAGCAGGAACGAGTCTCCCGGGAGGACCTCGAACGTCAGGGTGTCCACGTCGACGCGCTCGTACACACCGACGGCGCGTGTGATCGCGTTCTTCTGCTTCACCTTGGCGATCTGCTCTTCGGTGAGCTTGCCGCGGCGAATGAGCTCGTTCATCACCGTGTGATCTTCGGTGATCTGCGAGACGCCGCCGGAGCGCTCCATGTAGATGCGGCTGTCCCCGACGTGCGCGATGAACGCGGTGTGCCCGAGGAGGAGCAGCGCCGAGAGCGTCGTGCCCATGCCGCGCTTGCCGTCGTCGCTCTGGGCGGCCTCGTGCACCTTCGAGCACGCGCGTTGCACCGAGTGCTCGAGCAAGGCGAGCACGTCTTTCTTCGTCACGCGGGAGGAGCCACGCGCGCCTCGGGCGAAGTCTTGGAGCATCTCGCGCTCCTTCTTCACCTCTTCGTGCACCGCGCGCACGGCGATGGCGCTCGCCACCTCGCCCGCGGCGTGCCCGCCCATGCCGTCGCAAACGATGAAGAACTGGAGCTTCTTGTCGACGAGGAAATTGTCTTCGTTGTGCTCGCGCACCCGCCCGACGTCGGTCGCGGCGAAGAACTTGATGGGCTCGGGGCTCGTCGTCATCTTTGGAGGAACATCAGGCTCGGGGGAGAAGCTCGTGGCGACACGTGCGCGCGGCCCTTCAGCCGCGCGTGACCGGACCTTCGGCGTCTACCATAGCGCGAGCCCTTCGCACGGCAAAAGCGCGTCTCTCGCCCCCCACGGGGTGGGGCACGTGCGATCCGTGCGGGCGCTCCCCCGCGGCCGCCGCTCCTACTCGTCCTCGTCGCCTTCGGACTTCCGCAAGCCGAGGGCCCGCGCTTTTTTGTAGAGGTGGCTCCGCTCGAGATCGAGCGCCCGCGCGGTCGCGGCCATCTGCCCGCCGTGGTGCGCCATCGCGTCGGTCAAGATGACGCGCTCGGCCTCTTCGACGAGGACACGAAACGGGACCCCCGGGCGGTAGAGGCTCTGGGTCTTGGCTTGCGCGCCGCCGTGCAGGCACGTGCGGACGTCCGTCTCCTTGATGACGTCGTCCGGCGTCAAAATCACGAGCCGTTCCACGAGGTTACGGAGCTCTCGAACGTTGCCCGGGAACGAGTGGGCGGCGAGCGCGTCGATGGCCGCCGGATCGATCTGCATGCCGCGCCGGTCGTTGGCCTTGGCAGCGAGCGCGAGGAAGTGGCGTGTGAGGACCGGGATGTCCTCGCGCCGCGCGCGGAGCGGCGGGATGGCGAGCGGCACGACGTTGAGGCGATCGTAGAGGTCGGGCCGAAAGAGGTCTTTTTCGCACGCGGCGAGGAGATCTCGGTTCGTCGCGGCGACCACACGTGCGTCGACCTTGATGACCTCGCTGCCCCCGACGCGCTCGATCTCGCGCTCTTGGAGCACCCGGAGGAGCTTCGCCTGCATGGCGAGCGGCATGTCGCCGACCTCGTCGAGGAAGAGGGTTCCCCCCGAGGCGCGCTCGAACTTGCCGCGCCGTTGTTTGGTGGCCCCGGTGAACGCGCCCACCTCGTGGCCGAAGAGCTCGCTCTCGATGAGCTCGCTCGGGAGCGCCGCGCAGTTCATCTTCTCGAGAGGGCCCTTCGCGCGGGGCGACATGGCGTGGATGGCGCGCGCCACGAGCTCTTTCCCCGTGCCGCGCTCGCCCGTGACGAGCACGCTCGCCGCGCTCTTCGCCGCGCGCCCCACCTGCTCGAGGAGGCGCTTGATGGCCGCGCTCTCGCCGACGAGCTCGCCGAACGTCGCCGCGCGGAGCTCACTCGCCTCTTTTTCGGCCCTCTCGAGGCGCAGGCCCGTCTCGATGGCGATGAGCAGAGCATCGGTGTTGAGCGGCTTCTCGAGGAACGAGAGCGCGCCGTGACGTGTGGCTCGCACCGCCGTGTCGATCGTGCCGTGCCCGCTCATCATGATGACGGGGGCGTCCATGCCGGCCGCGCGCACACGCTGGAGCAGATCGATGCCGTCTCCGTCGGGGAGCATGACGTCGAAGAGGCAGAGGTCGTACGAGCGCTTCTTCAGCTTTTCTTCGGCGATTTTCACTCCACCGGCCACGTCGACGCCGTAGCCCTCGAGGGTGAGGGCCTTCTGGAGGGTGGTGAGGATCGCCGGCTCGTCGTCGACCACCAAGAGATGCGCGCGGGGCATGCCTGCGGTTTTAGCAACGATCGGCGTCGATTGTGGGGCGCACGCGAGGTACGCTCAGGAAAATGCGGAAGCGGCCGTTCGTGCTCCTCGGGCTCGCGCTCCTGCCGGCGGCCGCCTGCAGTTTGATAAACTCTCTTGACGGTTACACCGGCGGGGGCGACGCGGCGATCGACGTCGGCCCACCTCCCACGGGCACCGTCGAGGCAGGCCCGCCCCCACCCCCCCCGGACGCCGGGCCCGACGGCGAGGCCTGCTCTCCAAGCAGGCCCCCGGCCCGGCCTCCTCAAGGCTCGGTCACCGGGACGAGCAGCTTCGTCGTCGCCCTCTCGACCTTCACCCTCGCCGACTCCAAAGATCCGTCCCGCCCGTTCGCCGATGCCTACGATCTCGATGGCCTCTGCACCTGCCCCGGCACGCGCGCCTGCGTCCCGAGCACCCAGGCGGGCGTATGCGACCTGCCTCGCGGGGTCGACAACGCGTTCGGCGAGTTCTGGCTCGTGGTCGAGTCGGTCATCGAGCAGGGCGGGACGGCGACGCGCGTCGGGCGCGGCGACGAGGGGCTCGTCGTGCGCATCAAGAACTACAACGACCTCCCCGACGACGATCTCGTCGAGGTCGCCGTCTTCGAGACCTTCGGCGCCGAGGTCCGGGCCGACGGCGGCACCGGCACCCTGAAGCGCGACGGCACGGACCTGTGGACCATCGACTCGCGCTCCCTCCTCGGTGGCACGCCGTATCTGCCGGTCGCGGTCGACACCCGCGCGTACGTCTCGGGTGGCACGGTGGTCGCGGAGGTCAAGGCGCCCATCCGCGTGGGCGACGTCACGTTTCCCATCTCGCTCGGGTACTTCACGGCGAAGATCGTGAAGAAGGGCGAGCTCTACGCCCTCGAGAGCGGCGTGCTCTCGGGCCGCTTCTCGGCGTCGCGTTTCCTCACCGGCCTCGAGGCCGCAAGCTCGTCGAAGACGGGGCCCCTATGCGGCGAGAACCCCATCTACAAGTCCGTACGCGACGGCGTGTGCCGCGCGCGTGATCTCCCCACGGACCCGACGCTCGACGGGAAGGAGAGCCCGTGCGACGCCCTCTCGCTCGCCATCGGGTTCGCGGCCGAGCCGGCCCAGCTCGGGCGTGTCATGACCGCGCCCACCGTGCCCCGCCCATGTGGGGACACGTGGGTAGCTACCTGCCCGTAGGTTATCGCCCGAGGCGATAGGCGCGCAGCTTCCCCGAGACGCGGCAGAGGCCCGAGCCTCGCGTCGACGAGAGCACGACGCCGTCGAAGGTGACGTCGAGCGTGCCCGAGCGCGGGTCGTAGGCGCGCACGCTGACCTTGCCGGTGACCGGGTCGTTCTTCCACGAGGTCGTCGCCGCGTCGTAGGAGCACACGCCCGCGCTCGCATTGCAGAGGTTCGTGTAGACGACGCCCCCGGCCATCACGTTCAGCACGTCGCGGTCCGCGGTGCGGTCCTTCGTCGACAAGGAGAGCTCGCGTTTGCCGGAGACGAGCGCGATTTGCACGGAGCCGTCTGCCGGCGCGGTGGCGTTCGACACGCCGATCGAGTCGTAGGCGCCCATGTTCGTCGCGACGACCAGATCGCGCAGATCGGGCGCGCATTCGCCCGAGAATCGAAGCTCGCTCGTCGCGCTCGGATCCCGCGGGGCGGGCCCGCCGTCGGGGGTGGTGCCGCTCGCCGAAGGGGCCGGGGCGTCGGGGCCCGCGTCGCTCTCCGCGCTGGCCGAGGGGGCGTCGGGGCTCGTCGTGCTCGGCGCCGGATCCGAGCTCCCCGGGACCAACGTCTCGACGGTGCATGCGACCGACAGAGCCGAGGCCGCGAGCGCGAGGGCGATGAGCTTCATGCGACCTATCTACGCGGCGCGCCCCGGAACCTTCCTCGGCGGGTCTCCGTTCGTGTCCGCGGCCTCGTCGCTCTCCCCCGGGCTCGCTTACGGCGCGAGCGCCACGTCGAGCACGGTGAGCGTGTACGGCGGGACCACCACACGAACGTGCTGGCCCGAGATTTCGGCACCGCCACCCTCCCTCGCGCGGAGCCCCGTCCTCGCGGCGTCGCGGTAGTCGAGCACGGTCGCCGACTTGGCCCCGCACCCGTCGACACGGACCTCGGCGCCGAAGGGGGTGTCGGTCGAAAAGTTTAGCAAAATCGTGACCATACGTGTGCCCGAGGCGTCGCGTGAGACGTACACGCGGCCCATCTCGTCGGACGTGACCGCGGCGAGCTCGTCTTGGAAGCGGCCTCCCTTCTCGTCGAAGCCGCGGAACGCGCGGAACGCCCAGTACACCGACGAGAGGTCCTTTGGCACGCGCCAGTAGTACGCCACCTCGACCCCGTGCTCGGCCATCTTCCCGAGCACCTCGGCTGCCGCGAGGGCGCCGCTCTGATCGAGCTCGCCCCCGTAGTTCCACTCGCCGATCATGAGCCCCACGCCCGGGGCGTTCTCGTCGACCCACTTCTGCATGCGTGGGAGCAGCATCACCGTGTCGCGGATCCACGACTCGTCTTTGTACGAAGGATCCCAGAGGCCGCGCGTCTGGCGGAGGCGCAGGGCCTGGGTCGCAGGATCGCTCTTGTCGCTGAAGACGCCCTCGCCCTGCGGGTAGACGTGCAGGTCGAAGAGATCGAGGAGCTTCTTCTTCGTCTTCTTCTCGTGCTCGCGGATGGTGCGCAGGTAGTACGCCGAGAGCGGCACGTCGCCGTGCGCGAGCCTGTCGGGTTTGTTCTGGAAGCCCGCGGCCGCGTCCTTCGCGGAGAACGAGTACCCGGGCCACCCCCACTCGGCCGGCCCCGCGATTTTGGGCTTCGGATCGGCCGCGCGCACGGCGTCGCCGTAGCGGAAGGTGCGATCCATGAGCTCGTCGTACCCGAGCGGCTGAGGGTGCACGTCCCTGTGCGTCGAGCTCCAGAGCGCGGGCTCGTTGTCGAGGATGTAGATGCCCACGTCGTTCTGGCCGGCCTCCCTCGAGGCGCGGAGCTCGCTCACCCACTTCGCGACGAGCTCGGGCGGCGCCGCGATCGACGTCGTTTCGGGAGGAGGCGAGGGGATGGGCTTGCCGTCCGGGGTCTCCCCGTTACCCGCGTCGGGCTTCTGCGGGTCGACCTTCTTCTGCGGCCCGTGCTTGGCGACGGGGTACGAGTACGAGGTCTTGTCCTTCGCGACCCACCCGAGCATGGGCACCGTGAACGCGGACGTGAGCCGGTTCTCGCGGTTCTGCTTGAAGAAGACCTGGTGCGTGGTGATGCCGTGGTTCTCCCAGTACCAGTCGTGCGCGCTGTTCCACGCGCCGATCTCCGGGTTGTACCGAGAGCTCGCGTTGCCTCCCCAGCGCCGCGTAGTCGCGCCCATGCGAAAGCTCTGAGGCGCGGGATCGCCGAGATCCCAGGCGATGCCGTAGATGTGGTCGCTTACCTTCTTGCCGGGCTTCTTGCAGTCGAGCGCGGTCCGCAGCGTGCGCGCGGGCAGGGTCACCTTCGAGACGCTCGTGAGAGGCGCTGGCGTCGCGGCGCCGTCGAGCGCGACGTTCGCCGAAGGCGCCGGTGCGGACGTCGTGACGTTCGGCAAGGGCGGGGCCGCGGCCTCGGGCGGCGGGGGCACGCGGTTCGGCTTGCACGACGACATGCCGGGGCCGACGAGCGCGAGGGCGGCGAGGGGAGTGACGAAGGCCGCACGGGGGAGCATGGGCGCACCCTACCCGAGCGATGACCGTTCCCGAACCGCTTCGTGCGTGAGGCCCGTCGGCCAACCGAGCCCCGCCGCCCCGCATGGCATGGGCAAAAATATTTGTGAATTCAAGTCTTTGCAAAAATGTGGGCGCCCCCGAGAAAAGAACGCAACGAATCGCGGGAGGGCGCCGACGGAGGGGGCACGAAGCGCAAGCACGCGAACGGTTCGCGGAGCGGCTTCGGGTCACAAGGTCGTTCGGAGGTGTGTCATGCGTCGGTTGGCTCTCGTGGTGTTGGTGCTCGGTTCCTTCGGTTCGGTGGCGTGTGGCTCGGCGGCGGAGACGTTGCCGATGGTGGGGGGCGACGGAGGGCCCGCCGCGAGCGAGCCGTCGCCGCTTCCAGGGCAAGCGCCCGGAGCCGACGGTGGTCGCGCGGAAGGTCGCCCGGCCGAGCCTCCTGCACCTCCGGCGAAGGCCGAAGAGGTCACCGAGCAGTACGGCGTGTTCGTCGCGAAGGACGGCGCCGCCGAGAACCCGGGCACGCGCAAATCGCCGCTCGCGAGCATCACCGAGGGCATCGCCAAGGCCAAGGCCGACAAGAAGGGCCGCGTCTACGTCTGCGAGGGCACCTACCTCGAAGGCCTCGAGCTCGAGAGCGGCGTGTCGATCGTGGGCGGCCTCGATTGCTCGGGCCCCACGTGGAAGCTCACGGACAAGCGCAGCACGCTCGAGGCCCCCTCGAGCCCCGCGATCCGCGCCGTCGGCATCACGATCGCGACGCGCGTCGATGGCTTCGAGGTGAAGGCTCCGAACGCGACCTCGCCGTCGGGCTCGTCGATCGGCCTCTTCGCGATCGACTCGAACGCCCTCACGTTCGCGAAGGGCTCGATCACCGCGGGGGACGGCATGAAGGGCGACGACGGCGTCGAAGCGGAGCAGCTCTCCTTCTCCGCCCGAAACGGCGAGATAGGGCAGGCGCCCGCGTCGGCGTCGGGCATCCTCGCCCCTCGCGCCGGTGGGCTCGAGTCCGAGGGCGTGTGCCGGCGTCCTGACGGCACCGAGGTCATGCGGTCGTACGGCGGCCGCGGAGGCGACAGCGGCATGTACTCGCGCAGCGTGGTGAACGAGCCGTGGAACGAGCTCAATCGGCCCGGCGGCCCCGGTAACCCCACGGGCACGGGCGCCGCGGGCAAGAGCGGCGTGTCGAGCTCGGGTGGCACGCTCACCGAAGAAGGCTTCGCTCCCGGAGACGGCACCGCGGGCACGAACGGAGACATCGGGCTCGGTGGCAAAGGCGCGTCCGGCAAGGCCGTGGACCGGGGCGTGTTCGGCACGGGCCGTTGGTTCGGGGAGTCGGGCGCGGGCGGCGGTGCCGGGGGTTGCCCAGGGCTCGCGGGCACGGCGGGTAAGGGCGGCGGCGCGAGCTTCGCGGTCGCTCTCGTGAGGAGCCCCGTGCGCTTCGACGGGATGACGCTCGTGTCCGGTCAGGGCGGCGCAGGAGGTCGCGGCACCGTCGGGAGCGAGCCCACCGCGGGCTCGACGGGCGGCAACGACGCGTCGCTGTTCGACAACGACGCCACCTACAAATCGCGCCCCGGAACGAAAGGCGGCGAAGCCGGTGTGTCCGGTCACGGCGCCGGCGGTCCTTCGATCGCGATCGCCCACGAGGGCATCGCGCCCATCCTCACGCAGACCACCACGCAGCCCGGCGCGGCGGGCGAGGGCGTCGCCGCGGTCACGAGGGGCAGCCGCACGCTGCCGGCTTCGGCGGCAGGGGAGAGCGCGGCGGTCAAGGCCTACTGAGCCGACCGATCCGAACGCACGAGAGGCCTGCGGTGGCGACGAGCCCCGCGGGCCTCGCGCACTTTGTCGGGGCCAAATCGGATTGAGAATCGAACACTTACAAGAATCGGCAGGGGCTCGAAAAAAAGGACGCAACGAATCGCGCGAGGGCGCCGACGGAGGGGGCACGAAGGCAAGCTCGCGAGCGGTTCGCGGGAGCGCCTTCGGTCCTCAAGGTCGTTCGGAGGTGTGTCATGCGTCGGTTGGCTCTCGTTGCGTTGGTCCTCGGTTCGTTCGGTTCGGTGGCGTGTGGCTCGGCGGCGGAGCCCCTCCCGGCTCTTGGCGCGGACGGGGGGCCGGCGGCGAGCTCGGAGCTTCCTGGGCAAGCTCCCGGAGCCGACGGCGGGCGTGGGGACGGTCGCCCCGCCGAGCCGCCCGCGCCTCCGGCGAAGGCCGAAGAGGTCACCGAGCAGTACGGCGTGTTCGTCGCGAAGGATGGGACGGCCGAGAACCCGGGCACCCGCAAATCGCCGCTCGCGAGCATCGCCGAGGGCATCGCGAAGGCGAAGGCCGACAAGAAGGGCCGCGTCTACGTCTGCGAAGGCACCTACCTCGAGAGCCTCGAGCTCGAGGCTGGCGTGTCGATCGTCGGAGGCCTCGACTGCTCGGGCCCCACGTGGAAGCTCACCGACAAGCGCAGCACGCTCGACGCGCCCTCGAGCCCCGCGATCCGGGCGGTCGGCATCACGACGGCGACGCGCGTCGACGGGCTCGACGTGAAGGCCCCGAACGCGACCGCGCCGTCGGGCTCGTCGATCGGTCTCTTCGCGGTCGACTCGAACGCGCTCACGTTCGCGAAGGGCTCGATCACCGCGGGGGACGGCATGAAGGGCGACGACGGCGTCGAGGGTGAGCCGCTCGTGCTCTCCGTCGAGACCGCGGCGGTGGCCGGTGGGGGCAACGTCGTGCTGATGGAGCGGCCAGGGGCGCCCATCGCGGGCGGCGCCGGCGCGACGGCCGTGTGCAAGACGCCCGATGGGCTCCCCTCGATGCGCACGGCGGGCGCCACCGGCGGCTCTTCGGGTGTCTACTCGGAGTTCTTCGGGTCGTGGAACGTTGCCGTGGTCGGCGTCGCTCCGTTCACGTACCCCGCGAACCCCGGTGATCCCGGCGCGCCGCCTGGCTCGGGCAAGGAAGGAAAGGCCGGCGCTTCGAGCACCGGAGGCACGCTCGGCGAAGACGGCTACGTCCCCGGTGACGGGACCGCCGGCACGAACGGCGAGGTCGGCATCGGCGGGCGCGGCGCGAAGGGACAGGCGCCCACGATCGGTGTCGCCGCGAACCGGCACGCGTACGGTCGCGCGGGCGGTGGCGGTGGCGCGGGAGGGTGCCCCGGGCTCGCGGGCACGGCAGGAAAAGGCGGTGGCGCGAGCATCGCGGCTGCCCTCGTGCGGAGCCCGGTGCGCTTCGACGGCATGGCGCTCACGGCGGGCGCGGGTGGCGCCGGTGGGCGGGGCACGTTCGGCAGCAACCCGACCGGCGGCAGCTCGGGCGCCGACGACGCTCTCCCGTGGGTCATGAGCCCGGAGCGAACGAGCGCCGGTGGCCTCGGCGGCGCTGCCGGTATCTCCGGTCACGGTGCGGGTGGTCCGTCGATCGCGATCGCCCACGAGGGGCTCGCGCCGATCGTCGCTCAGTCGACGTCGAAGCCCGGTGTCGCAGGGCCCGGCGTGGCCGCGGTCTCGCAGGGAGCTCGCACGATCCCGGCGTCGCCTGCCGGTGTGGCGGAGGCCGTGCGCGCGTACTGAGGCGCTTCGTTCCGAGAGAGGCCCGCGGAGCCCACGTGCTCCGCGGGCCTCTCTGCGTCGGGCGTCGGAAGTGAACGAACAAGGATGAAAATAGGTGTTTCGTGAGTCGATAAAAAAACGACGAGCCCGGTCGATCGTGCGCAACACCCTCGTGGCTCCCGCCGACCCACGAGCACGGACGGCGACCTCTCGAAGGGTTCGGGGGGAGCCGCCGGATCGTGTTCTTTCGGAGGTACTCATGCGTCGTTTCGTTTTTGCGGCCATCGCCATCGGTTCGGTCTCGGCTCCTCTCGTGGCTTGCGGCTCCGCGGCCGAGGAGGTCCCGGTGATCGGCGTCGACGGTGGCACTCGGCCCACCCCGGGCGCGCCGCCCGCTCCCTCGTCGTCTGGCTCCTCGGCGCCTTCGGCCGACGCCGCCCCACCGCCGCCGCCGAGCGACGGAGGAAAACCTGCCGAGCCACCCGCGCCCCCGCCGAAGGCCGACGAGATCACCGAGCAACAAGGGATCTTCGTCGCGCTGAACGGAGCGGCCGGTGCCCCCGGTACCCGCCAAGCGCCGCTCCAGAGCATCGCCGAGGCGATCGCGAAGGCCGAAGCCGACGCCAAGGGCCGCGTGTTCGTGTGCGAAGGCACGTACCTCGAGGCCATCGAGCTCGCCAACGGGATCTCGCTCGTCGGCGGTCTCGACTGCTCGGGCCCCACGTGGAAGCTCACCGACAAACGCAGCGCGATCGAGAGCCCCACGAGCCCGGCCATCCGCGCCTCGGGGATCACGAGGGCGACGCGTCTCGACCACTTCAACGTGGTCGCCCCCGACGCGGCCACACCCTCCGGGTCGTCGATCGGCCTCCTCGCGGTCGACTCGAACGCCCTCACCTTCGCGAACGGCTCGATCCGCGCAGGGAGTGGGATGAAAGGCGACGATGGCGTCGAAGGTGCGCAACTTGTCGCGTTTTCGGCGTTTTCCGCCGAGGCCGGCGTGCCCTACGGGGCGTTGCCTTCGGGGGTGCTCCCGGTCCCACGCGACGGAGGCCGCGGCGGGATCACGCAGTGCCTGCGCCCCGACATGACCCTCTTCAAGCTCGCGAACGGAGGCAGCGGAGGCCCCAGCGGGGTCTTCAACCGCTCCACCTCGGGCGCTGAGTGGGTCGCCATTCCGGGGGGCTCGTTCGTCTCGCGCGGAGCGGTCACGCCGGCAGGGGCGAACGGCGTGAACGGCGCCTCGAGCACGGGTGGACAGCTCGGGGACGAGGGCTACGTGCCGGGCGACGGAACCCCCGGGACCGACGGTGACGTCGGCACGGGAGGAAACGGTGGCAACGGTCAGCCGCCGCCGCAAATCTCGTACAGCGGAGTCGGGCGTCACTACGGCACCACGGGTCCTGGCGGCGGAGCTGGAGGGTGTCCGGGGCTCGCGGGCACGGCCGGAAAGGGCGGCGGAGCGAGCATCGGCGCGGCCCTCGTGCGCAGCCCGGTGCGCTTCGACACCGTCGTCGTCGAGTCGGCCAACGGCGGCGCGGGTGGGCGTGGCGCCATCGGCAGCAACGCGACCGCAGGCAGCAAAGGGGGCAACGACAACGTCTTCACGGCGGACGACACGAAGTCGTATCCGGGCGGCGCGGGCGGTAACGCCGGTATCTCGGGGAGCGGTGCGGGAGGCCCGTCGATCGCCATCGCCTACCAGGGCCTCGCGCCCATCCAGTCGCAGACCACCACGCGCTTCGGTATCGGCGGCGCCGGCGTCGACGCCGTGACCCAGGGCGGACGCACGCTGCCCGCCTCTCCCTCCGGCGCGGCGACGGGCGCGAAATCGATGTAGTCTACACGTTCGCGCGGGCGCTCCCGAGAGCGCGACACGGGCCTCGTGGCATCCGCCACGGGGCCTTCGTCGTTCTTGGGTCGCGTCGAACGGCGGCGTTTCTGGCGAGGCGCGACGCGCGCGCGTGCTCGTCGCGTCCGAAGCGAAGGGGAGAAAAAAACGAAGGTCGCGTCGATTGTTCGCAACACGCGCCGGGGACCTGCCGACGAGAGGGCATGGGGAACGCGAACGGTTCGCGCTTCACCCCGCTTTTTCAAGGAGGTTTGCCATGCGTCGTTTCGTACTTTCGTTCATCGTCTCTGCCCTCTTCGTTCCGGCTGCGGTCGCCTGCGCGGCTCCCTCGGGAGATCCGAGCTCCGACGAGGAGGCCGTCGAGAGCGCCCTCGTCGCGCCCTCTCCCGGTGCACCCCTCGAGGAGCGCGCCGGTTGGGAGGCGGGTGCCCCCAAGATGCAGCCGGGTCGGCTCGTTGCCCCGGCGTGGGAGCACGAGGCCGCTTGGGATGCCGGGCCGCGCCCGACGATGAAGGACGGCGTGCTCGCGCCGCTCTCGGCCGCCGAGAGCGCGCGTGGGTGGGACGGCGCTCCGCCGAGCACCGTCAAAGCGGCGCGGCTCGCCCCCTTCGCCGAGGGGGAACGCGAGGCCGCGTGGGACGGTGGCGCCCGACCGACGATGCGTGAGCGCGAAGGAGAGGCCTCGTCGGACGCCGAGCGCGCCGCGTGGAAAGCCGGGGAGCGCGCCTCGCTCCTCGGTGACTCGGAGAAACCCGCCGACTCCTTGCCCTCGACGCGCGCCGGCTGGGACGCCGAGCACGACACCATGAAGGAGGACGAGGGGCCCCCGTCCCGCCGTGCCATGTGGATGGACGCCGGCCCGTGAGGGGCAGACGAAGGGGCGAGGCCACACGGTGCCTCGCCCCGGGTCGTCCTCGTAGGTCATGAGCGATGTGTCGAACCATCGTTCGCACGGCTCGAAAGATACGCCGTCGGTGGTTTCAGCGCGGGTCGCGCCGGCGGAGGGCGAGGACCGATTGCCCCACGAGCGCTCCGATGAAAGCGAACAGCAGCACCGGAAGCGCGTGGCCGACGAGCACGTGGGTCGCCGTGTTGTTCGGGCAAACGAGCATCATTCCGGCGCCCGCCCAGGCTCCCGCGACCACCCCGAACGACGCCCCCCGCACCCGCGGGGTCACGGGATCCTGCCCGCGGAAGTGCGTGAGCAGGACGGAGAGCGGGGCCGCGCCCATCACGAGCCCGAGGCCGATGCACACCACGTCTTTGTGGGGGCTCGTGGCGGCCGTCCACGTGTCGGGCCAGAGGACGACGCCGAGCGTCCCGAGCACGAACGCCGCGATCGGACCGCCCACGGCGAGCGCGGCGAGGCGAGGCGTTCGTGGCCCGAGCGGCGACGACGAGACGAGCGTGAGCACCGTGCTCGTCACTGCGAGCAAAGACCAGAGGAAGGCCACCGTGACGGCGAGCGATAGCGGGCGCCCCTTCGCTCCGGCACCGAAGACCGCGAGCATGACGACCGGTGGTACGGCCGCCGCGAGCGAGAGCACGACTCGGGTCCGAGCGACCTCGGCGTGGGTCTTCGACGGTGTGGCCTTGGCGGCCGCGAGGATGCGGGCCCTCACGGCGTCGCTCGGGCGTTCGGCGCTCATGACTGCCCTCCTTCGAGCTCGGCGAGCACGTCGCGGAGGCTCTCGTACGCGCGGTGGGCGCGGAGCTTCACGGCGGCCTCGGATACCCCCAGAATCTGGGCCGCGTCGGCGATGCTGAGGCCCTCTTCACGCACGAGACGGAACGCTTCGCGTTGGAGCTCGGGGAGCGTCTCGAGGCGCGCGCGGAGAGCGTCGGAGAGCTCGCGCGCCTGCGTGACGGCTTCGCCGGACGGGTGGGTGTTGAGCTGCGCGGAGTGCTCCTCCTCGTACGCGTCGTGGAGGTGATCGCGCTTCCGTCGCCGGGTGCCGTCGATGAAGAGCCTGCGGGCGATGGCGTACGCCCACGGGACGACGTCCGCCCCTTGTTGAAAGCGGCCACGCGCGTCGTGCATTTGGAGGAACGTCTGCTGGAGCACGTCCTCGGCACGCGCATCGTCGCGGGTGAGGCGCACGAGGTAGCGGAAGAGGCGAGGGGAGAGCTCGTCGTAGACGTCGGCGAAGGCGCTGTCGTCGCCCCGGCCGTAGCGCGCCATCGCGAGGCTCGCCTTCGAGTCGGGACCATCGCCGTTCACGGACCGGAGGCTAGCCGCGAACGCGACGAACGACGAGAAAATGCGCGTCGTCCCCGCCTCGAGGCGAGCGAACCCGGGTGCGAAGGGGGTCGCGAGGACCTGCATGCTCCCCACTACGCCGGCGCTCGCCTTGGGTTTCGCACGAACCCACGAAGCACTATAGAGCCGCTCATGAGTGAATCGACGGCCCCGCTCGCGATCGAGCCCTCGAAGGCCGACAAACCCCTCGACGCGCCCCGCAAGCTCACCCCGGTGGAGTGGATGTGTGTGCTCGTAGGAGGGAACACGTCGGTGTTTCTGCTCGGGTTTTCGCTCGTGACCGGGCGCTTCCGCTCCATGTTCGAGGGGATAGGAGAGAAGGCCCCGTGGATCGTGAGGCTCGCGGCCACTTGGTACGCGCCCACGGCCTTCGGGCTCGTCACCGGGCTCGGGCTCGTTTTGGCGCTCGTATCGCAGGGGAAGCGGCGTCGGGCGGGGCTGGCCGCGGCCGCGATCTTCGGTGCCGTCGCGACGGCCGCGTTCGCGTACGCGGTGGCGTGGCCCGGTCAGGCCATCGCGTCTCCCGCCAAATGACGGACATCGTCGTTCGTCGCGCGTCGCTCCTCGAGCCCGCCGCGGTCTCGCTCGTTCGAGAGCTCGACGCCGAGCTGCTGGCGCTCTATCCGGACGAGGGGGAGGGGTTCTTCGATCTTCGCGGCGAAGAGGTCGAAGCGCCGCGCGGCGCCTTTTTTCTCGCGTACCGGGGGGACGTGGCGGTGGCGTGCGGCGCCGTGCGATCGATCGACGCGCGCACGGCCGAGGTGAAGCGCATGTACGTCTCGCGCGAGGCCCGCGGGCTCGGGCTCGGGCGTCGCCTCTTGCGTACGCTGGAGGCCGCCGCGCGCGATCTCGGAAAGACCCGCATCGTGCTCGAGACCGGCACCCGCCAGCCCGAGGCCGTGGCCCTCTACCGCGCGGAGGGCTACGTCGACGTGCCGCGCTTCGGAAGCTACCCCGACTCTCCCCTGAGCCTCTGGCTCGGTAAGCCTTTGTAGCGCGCCCGCCCCGGCGCGAAGGGCCCTCCCCCTTGACGCGTGGACCGGGTGGGCATAACGCCCCGCCCATGATGCGCGCGCTCGTCTTCGCGTTCGCGATGGCCTTCGGGGTCTCCGCGGGAGCGGCGTGCCAAGGGGCGAAACCTTCGAGCGACTTTCACGGCGTGAAGCTCGGCATGACCGCGGGCGACGTACGGCAGCGGTTCCAGGGGCCGAAGGGCACGTGGAAGGCCACGCCCGGCGAAGAAATGCTCCTCGACTACTCGCCGGACCAGGGCACCGTCCCCACCGTTCGCTTCGAGTTCCATTCCGGCATGCTCGTCGCCATCCGCGCCACCCTCGATCCTCACGACCCCTCGGCGTCGCTCCTGCCTCGCGAAGTGACGGCGGGCGCGGTCATCGCGCGAGAGCACGACGGGCCCCACGTGAAGCTCACCTGGCTCTCCCGCGACTGCCCCACCCACAAGGACGAAGCCGACCGTCTCGTGAAGGGTGCGCCGTGAGCTCTTCCGGCAGCGCAAGAATTTCGCGAATCTCTCAAGATATTTGTTCAATGAATTCGAATGGTTCCATGATGCCGTGGCCGATCGTAGCACCGCGGCATTTTGTCGCCGGAACCGACTTGTACCGAAACCCTCCACTCCTCTATAAGAGCGCCGCCATAAGGCGCCCTGCGATCTCACGGCTTTTGCCGCGGGCACGCAGAGCGCGCGACGCGCGACACAGTAGCCGGGTGTCGGCCCACACTCGCTGAGCTCGACACCCCCGCAGTACTCGGACGCCTATGCAGATCTTCCCCCGATCGCTCAACAAGCTCCCGCAGATTCTCGGTGCCGTAGGCGCCGTGGTCCCGGCCGTGGTGGTTCTCCTCGTGTGGTACTACCTCACGCCGAAGAACTTCCAGGTCGGCTACGCGCCCACCCAGCCCGTGCCGTACTCGCACCGTCTGCACGTGGGGCAGCTCGGCATGGACTGCCGGTATTGCCACGCCAACGTGGAGACCGCGGCCCACGCGATGATCCCGCCGACGCAGACCTGCATGGGCTGCCACGCGATCGTGAAGACCGACAGCGCCAAGCTGAAGCCGGTCCGCGACAGCTGGGAGAAGGGCACGGCGGTCGAGTGGGTGAAGATCCACCACCTCCCCGATCACGCCTACTTCAACCACTCGGTGCACGTCGCCGTCGGCGTCGGCTGCGCGACATGCCACGGCCGCGTGGATCGCATGGAAGTCGTGCGCTCCGATCAGCCCATCAACATGGGCTGGTGCCTCGATTGTCACCGAAACCCCACGCCGAACCTTCGCCCGAAGGACCAGGTCACCAACATGGAGTGGACGCCTGCCCAGGCGAGCAACTTCACTCCTCCGGCCGTGAATCCCCCCACGCATTGCTCCGGGTGCCACCGATGAGCCGCCGAACGCCCTACGAATTCGACAAACCCCAAGACGGCGCGAAGCTCTTCTGGAAGAGCCTCGAATCGAAAGAGAACCCCGAAGCACGGGACGTGCGCGCGGCCGCCGAGTTCCCCCTCGGCTTCGAGGAGACGAAGGGTGGCCCCAAGCGCCTGCCGGTCGTGTCCTCGCAGGCCGTGAAAGACGTCGACCCGGCCGATAGCGTCGGTCGTCGCGGGTTCATGCTCTTCGCCGGCCTGACGACGGCCCTCTTCGCCGAGGGCTGCGCGCGCCGCCCCGTCGAGAAGATCCTGCCCTACACGAAGGCTCCGGAGTACGCGCTCCCCAACGTGTCGGAGCACTACGCTACCGTGCGTATGCACCGCGGCGAGGCCATCGGCCTCGTGGTCGAGTCGCACGAGGGTCGCCCCACCAAGGTCGAGGGCAACCCCGACCACCCCGGCAGCCGCGGCAAGACCGACGCGTTCTCGCAGGCCAGCATCTTCGACGTGTACGACCCGGACCGCATCCGCGCTCCGATGAACGCGCACCGCGAGGGCACCCGCAACATCGGGCACCAGCCGAAGGCCTTCGCCGACGCCGAGCAGGCCTTCGAAGAGGCGATTCGTGGCCAGGCGGGCAACGGCGGGCAGAAGCTCCGCGTGCTCTACCAGCCGTCGACCTCGCCCACCTTCCTTCGCCTGATCGACGGCGTGAAGGCGCGCTTCCCTCAGGCGAAGCTCGTCGCGTACGCCCCCGTCAGCGACGAGAACGTGCGCGCCGGCGCGAAGCTCGCGTTCGGCGAGAGCCTCTCGGTGGCCCACGACCTCGCCCAAGCCGAGACGATCGTCGCCATCGACTCGGACTTCCTCGGGCTCGAAGCCGGCGCCGTCCGCAACACACGAGGCTTCTCGGCGGCGCGCCGCCCGAAGACGCCGAACGACCCGATGAACCGCCTCTACGTGGTCGAGCCCGCGCTCACCACGACGGGCTCGAACGCCGACCACCGCCTCCGCCTGGCGGCGCGCGACATCGAGGGCTATGTCCTCGCACTCGCTAAGGAAATTGCCGCGCTCGGGGCCGGCGCCGACGTGCTCGCCCCCATCGCCGCCGAGGCCGCGAAGGCCGAGGTGAAGGGCATCCCGGAGAAGTGGCTCAAGGTCGTCGCGAAGGAGCTTGTGGCGAACAAGGGCAAGGGCGCGGTCCTCGTGGGCGCGCGTCAGCCCGCTCGTGTCCACGCCGCCGTCCACGCCATCAACGCGGCGCTCGGCAACATCGGCCGCACGGTGAACCTCTTCCCCGCGCCCGAGGTGACCGAGAGCCTCGACGAGCTCAAGGCCCTCGCGGCCGACCTCGAAGGGAACAAGGTCGACCTCCTCGTGGTGCTCGGTGGAAACCCGGCCTACGACGCGCCCGCCGATCTCAAGCTCGCCGACAAGATCCACAGCGTGCTCACGTCGGTGACCTTCACGTCGCACATGAGCGAGACCGCGCTCGCGTCGACGTGGGCCTTCCCCCGCGCGCACGAGCTCGAGACCTGGGGCGACGCCCGCGGCCTCGACGGCTCGGTGGCGGTGCAGCAGCCGCTCATCCAGCCGATCCACTCGGGCAAAAGCGACATCGAGGTGCTCGCGGCGCTCGCCGGGGAGCCGAGCCGCAAAGGCTACGACCTCGTCCGCGCCACGCTGCGCTCGCTCCCGCTCGAGGGGGGCAAGCCCTGCGGCGCGCCGGCGTTCGAGCAGATGTGGACCCGCGCCCTCAACAAGGGCATCGTCCAGGGCGCCGAGCCCAAGGCGCGCGGCGGTCTCAAGCCCAAGTCGGCCGAGATCGGGCAAGCCATCGCCAAGGCCACGCGTTCGTCGAAGCCGCTCGGCCAAGACAACCTCGAGGTCACGTTCGCCCCGGACTCGCGCCTCTTCGACGGCCGGTACGCGAACAACCCCTGGCTGCTCGAGCTCCCCGAGGTCGCGAGCAAGCTCACGTGGGACAACGTCGCCTCGTTCTCGCCTGCCACGGCCAAGGCCCTCGGGCTCGAGTCGGGCGAGATGGTCCGCCTCACCCGCGGCCAGGCCACCCTCGAGATCGCCGCGTGGGTCCAGCCCGGCCAGGCCGACAACTCCGTCGCGCTCACGCTCGGCTGGGGTCGTCAAGAGGCCGGTCGTTACGGCGACAAACACGGCTTCAACTCCGGGTCGCTGCGCACGATCGACGCGATGGACTTCGCCGACGGCGTGACCGTCGCGAAGATGGGCGCCGACGAGCGCGACAAGCTCGCCGACAAGCTCCGTCGCCCCGGCATCTCGGGCAATGACTCTCCGGCCCCCGGTCGCGTCGAGCCCGACGGGCCGTACGACGTCGCCACGGGCCGCTTCAAGCTCGCCCAGACGCAAGACCACCACGAGATGGAAGGTCGCCCGATCGCCATCGACGCGACGGTCGAGGAGTACCGGAAGCAGCCGGATTTCCCGCTCTTCCCGGCCCCCGAGCACCACCGCAAGTACGGCACGCCCGACCCGGCGGTCGGCCCGCTCTGGAAGCAGGTCGACTACTCGAAGGCCACCTACAAGTGGAGCATGAACATCGACCTCTCCGCGTGCACGGGCTGCAATGCCTGCGTCATCGCGTGCCAGGCCGAGAACAACATCCCGGTCGTCGGCAAGGAGCAGGTCATGCGCGGCCGCGAGATGGCCT
This sequence comes from Myxococcales bacterium, assembly GCA_016712525.1. NCBI lineage: Bacteria > Pseudomonadati > Myxococcota > Myxococcia > Myxococcales > Myxococcales bacterium. Next base: position 1,033,398 of record JADJQX010000008.1, on the reverse strand, counting down.
GGATCCGCATCGACCGCTACTTCGTCGGCGACGACATCGAGAACCCCGACGTCAGCTTCCAGCCCGTCGCCTGCGTGCAGTGCGAAGAGGCCCCCTGCGAGAACGTCTGCCCGGTCAACGCGACCGAGCACTCGCCCGACGGCCTCAACGACATGGCGTACAACCGCTGCATCGGCACGCGCTACTGCGCGAACAACTGCCCCTACAAGGTGCGTCGCTTCAACTTCCTCAATTATCACGGCAACTTGGGAGAGGTGCCGGAGGTCGAGAAGATGAAGTTCAACCCGAACGTCACCGTGCGCATGCGCGGTGTCATCGAGAAGTGCAACTACTGCGTCCAGCGCATCGAAGAGGCCAAGATCGCCATTCGACGCGAGGGGCGCGAGATGAAGGACGGAGACGTGGTCAGCGCGTGCGCCCAGGCGTGCCCCGCCCAGGCCATCGTGTTCGGCAACCTCAACGACCCGAAGAGCCGCGTGTCGCAGGTCGACGCCCTCACCCGCGGATACCACCTCCTCGCCGAGATCGGCACGCGCCCGCGGACCAAGTACCTCGGAAAGATCCGGAACCCGAATCCCGAAATGGGGAAGGCCTGAGATGAGCAGCCCGAATCTTCCCATCAAAGAAATCGGTGAGGTCCCGCTCGTCGGCGAGGGGACGACCATCAAGTCGATCACCGAGACCGTCTGCCGCGTGACCGAGAACAAGGCGCCGCGCGGCTGGTGGATCGGCTTCCTCTTGGCGGCCAACTTCACCGGCATCATGGGCCTCGCCATCGGCTACCTGCTCTGGACCGGCATCGGTGTCTGGGGCAACAACGCGCCGATCTACTGGGCCTGGGACATCACCAACTTCGTGTGGTGGATCGGCATCGGCCACGCCGGCACGCTGATCAGCGCGGTGCTCTTCCTCTTCCGCCAGAAGTGGCGAACGAGCATCAACCGCTTCGCCGAAGCCATGACGATCTTCGCCGTCATGTGCGCCCTGATATTCCCGGGCATCCACGTCGGCCGCATCTGGTTCGCCTACTACATGGGGCCGATCCCGAACGAGATGCAGATGTGGCCCAACTTCAAGAGCCCGCTCATCTGGGACGTCTTCGCGGTCTCGACCTACGCGACGGTCTCGGCGCTCTTCTGGTACGTGGGCCTCATCCCCGACCTCGCCACCCTCCGCGACCGCGCGAAGAACATGCTGCGTAAGCGTGTGTACGGAGCTCTCGCACTCGGCTGGCGCGGCGCGAACCGCCACTGGCAGAACTACGAGCGCGCGTACCTCATCCTCGCCGCGATCTCGACCCCGCTCGTCTTCTCGGTGCACTCGGTCGTTTCGTTCGACTTCGCCACCTCGGTCATGCCGGGCTGGCACACGACGATCTTCCCGCCCTACTTCGTCGCCGGCGCCGTCTTCTCGGGGTTCGCGATGGTCATGACGCTCATGCTCATCACCCGCGCGGTGTACGGCATGCGCAGCATCGTGACGATGAAGCACCTCGAGCTGATGAACAAGATCATGCTCACGACGGGCAGCCTCGTCGGCTACGCGTACGCGATGGAGTTCTTCATCGCTTGGTACTCGGGCAACGAGTACGAGCGCTACGTCTTCTTCGTCAACCGCGCGACGGGCCCCTACGCCTGGGCGTACTGGACGATGGTCTCCTGCAACGTGCTCTCGCCGCAGGTGTTCTGGTTCAAGCGCTTCCGCACCAGCATCCCGGTGATGTTCGTGGTGTCGATCCTCATCAACATCGGCATGTGGTTCGAGCGCTTCGTCATCATCGTGACGTCGCTCCACCGCGACTTCCTCCCGTCGTCCTGGGGTTACTTCCGCCCCACGCTGATCGACATCTTCATCTACCTCGGCACGCTCGGCCTCTTCTTCACCCTGTTCCTCCTCTTCATCCGCTGGGTGCCGATGATCGCCATCGCCGAGGTCAAGGCCACGCTCCCCGAGGCCGACCCCCACCACGACCCGAACGAAGCCCACGACCACGACCATGACGAAGAGCATGGTCACGAGGGCGAGCCCGCCGCCGCGGAGGCCGAGTGATGAGCGACGACAGCAGCGACAAAAAGCCGGCGCTCCTCCTCGCCGAGTTCGACACGGCGAAGGACGTCGTGCACGCGGCCGAGAAGGTCCGCGACGCCGGCTACAAGAACTGGGACACGCACACGCCGTTCCCCATCCACGGCATGGACAAGGCCATGGGCCTCGGTCAAAGCAAGCTCGGAGCCATCGTGTTCCCGGCCGCCATGACCGGCACCACGCTCGCCTTCTTCATGATCTGGTGGATGAACGGGGTCGACTATCCCCTCATCATCGGCGGAAAACCGGGCTTCTCGCTCCCGTCGCAGATCCCGATCATGTTCGAGGTGACCGTTCTCTTCTCGGCGTTCTCGACGGTCTTCGGCATGCTTCACCTGAACCGCCTGCCTCGCCACCATCACCCGATCTTCAACTCGGAGCGCTTCTCGGCCTCGACCGACCACAAGTACTTCGTCTCGATCGAAGCCGAAGACCCGAAGTTCGATCTCGAAAAGACCAAGAAGCTCCTCGAGCAGTGCCACGCCACGAACATCGAGGTCGTCTTCGACGACAACGAGGGCGACATGCCCTCCGAGGAGGAGGAGCACGGATGAAGCGCTCCCAGCTCACCACCGTTTCTACGTTCGCCCTCTTCGCTGCCGTGGCCTTGTCGGCCGCAGGTTGCCGTGGCGAGACGAGCAAAGATCCGCCCGTCTTCGGCATTCGCAACATGTACGACCAGCCGCGCTACGACGACCAAGAGGAGAGCGCGTACTTCGACGACAAGCGCACGATGCGCCCGATCCCCGAAGGCGCCGTCTCGCGCGAGCAGAACCCGGACCTCACCGTGACGAGCGGTCGGACCGAAGACAACATGGGCTACGTGCTCGCGGTGCCCAAGTCGGTCGTCGACACCTACGGCGGCATGGAGAAGACGCTCGAGCGCGGCCATGAGCGCTACGGCATCTACTGCGCTCCTTGCCACGACAACACCGGCTCCGGTCAGGGGATGGTCAAGAAGCGCGCGGTCGCCGGCGGCGCTGCGGCCTTCGTCCCGCCCACGTTCCACCAGGACCGCATCCGTCACATGCCCGACGGCCAGCTCTACGCCACCATCTCGAACGGCAAGAGCAACATGCCCGCCTACCCGCAAATCCAAGTGAACGACCGCTGGGCGATCGTCGCGTACGTGCGCGCGCTCCAGCTCAGCCAGGCGAAAGTGCCTCAGGAGCCGTCGCTGTGAGCGAGAAATCTAAGGAGACCGGCGCCAAGAAGGCCGGAAAAGGTAAGGAAGCGACCTACACGATCGAGGGCACGCCGTGGGCGAACGCCTGGAAGATCGCGGGTGGCCTCGGCGCCGTGTTCCTCGTCGTGTCGATGCTCGGCCTCACGATGGACGCGAAGCGCTTCGCGTTCTCGTACCTCTTCGCCTTCGTGGTCTTCCTCACGGTGGCGCTCGGGTCGATCTTCTTCATCCTCATCAATCGGCTCACGAGCGCCGGCTGGAGCGTCACGGTCCGCCGCACCGCCGAGTTCTTCGGCGTCGGCCTCGTGGTGTTCCCGGTCCTCTTCATCCCGATCCTCCTCTCGACGGGCCACCTCTTCCCCTGGTGGAACGAGGGGCACCACGAGGGCGGGGGAGAGCACGCTGCCATCACCATCGTCTCCGAGGCGCACGCCCAGGAGCACGCGGCCCCGGCCGGTCACGGAGCTCCGGCTCCTGCGGGCGCCGAGCACGCGGCCCCTGCGGGTGAGCAGCCTGGTCACGGGCAGAAGGCCGGCCTCGGCCACGGGGATCACCACTCCGGCCAAGAGGCGGCCCTCCACCAGGCTCACGCGACCACGCTCGCGGCCAAGACGGCCTACCTCAACAAGAGCTTCTTCTACGTCCGCGCAGCGATCTACCTCGCCGTGTGGTGCCTGCTCGGCTGGTGGTTCCTCACCATCTCGACCCGCCAGGACACGACGAAGGACCCGAAGGACACCGTCACGGCGCAGAAATTCTCGCCGCTCGCGGCCTGGGGCTTCGGTCTCACCCTGACGTTCTCGATGTTCGACTGGGTCATGTCGCTCGAGCCCGCGTGGTTCTCGACGATCTTCGGCGTGTACATCTTCTCGTGCAGCGCCGTCGCCGCCATGGCCGTGCTCACCTTCGTGCTGCTCCTCCTCAAGGACGGGCCGCTCAAGGGCATGGTCAACGTGGAGCACTTCCACGACATGGGCAAAATCCTCTTTGGATTCAACGGCTTCTGGGCCTACATCGGCTTCTCGCAGTACATGCTGATCTGGTACGCGGGCCTCCCCGAGGAGACCACCTGGTACCACGCGCGTGGTCTCGGCCCGGCCGAGGGCTCGTGGCGGATGATCAGCATCGGGCTCATGGCCGCGCACTTCATCATTCCGTTCTTCATGCTCATCTCGCGGCACGCGAAGCGGAACCTGGACGTGCTCAAGATGGGCGCGGCGTGGCTCTTCGTCGTCCACATCGTCGACATCTACTGGTTCGTGCTCCCGAACTACTCGAAGGAGCTCACGCCCCACTGGCTCGACATCACCTGCCTCCTCGGCGTGGGCGGGGCGTACCTCGGTGTCGTCTTCTACTTCATGGGCAAGCACCAGCTCGTGCCCGTCGGCGACCCGCGCCTCAAGCGCGCCCTCGCCTTCGAGCAGGCCTGAGAGGAAGTCATGGGTTTCGATAAATCCGAGCCAAAAACAGGGTTCATCGCCAAGGTGGGTGTCATCGCGCTCGTCTCCCTCGTCGGGGTGAAGTTCGCGCTCGACTCGTACTTCGTGCAGATGAACGAGGCCGTCGCGGCCGAGAAGATGCCCGCCAACTACGAGCCTCTCCAGAAGCTCCGCGAGGGCGAGCAGAAGAACCTCAACTCGTCGCCCACGCCGATCTCGGTCGCGATGCAGCAGCTCGCGCAAGGGGCTCGCCCGGCCGACATCGCGCCTCAGCCGTCCGACGATCTCGGTCCGATGACAGGCTGGTCGAAGGCTCCCAAGAAGGGCCTCGCGGTCCCCTCGGGCGCCGAGGTCCAGGCCTGCAAAGACGCCTCGAAGAAGGACGCGCGCCTCGCCCTCGAAAAAGAGGTCAAGGCGCACGGCGGCTCGGTCAACTTCAACGACATCGACTTCGCCCCGGGCTCGGACAAGATCAGCACCGACAAGCCCGAGAGCGCGGCCGCGTTGAAGGAGCTCGTCGCCTTCGCGCAGTCGTGCCCCGAGCTCCGCTTCGACATCACCGGCCACACCTCGAAGGAGGGCGCGGCCGACAAGAACCAGAAGCTCTCGGAGCAGCGCGCCGCGTCCGTCAAGAAGACGCTCGTCGCCGCGGGCGTTCCCGAAGCGGCCGTGGGCAAGGTGACGGGCGCGGGATCGACGCAGCCTGCCATCCCCGAGCCCGAGGCCGACTCGGACGACGCGAAGAAGCTCGGGCCCGAGAAGCTCGAGGCCATCCGCAACGTGAACCGGCGCATCACCATCACGGTCACCACGCACTGCCCCTGAGACGATGACCCGCTCCGCTGCCCTCCGCGCGCTCACGGCGCTCCTCTTGACGGCCATCTGGCTCGTCTCGGGGAACGCGCGCGCGCAGAGGTTCCAGCCGGACAGTGAGGTCAAGGCGACCCCGGCCGTGATGCCGAAGGAGCTCGAGCACGTCGCCGTCAAGGAGCACCTCGACGGCCCGCTCCCGCTCGAGACCGAGTTTCGCGACCACACCGGCGAACCGGTGCGGCTCAAGCAGTTCTTCGATGGCAAGCGCCCCGTGGTGCTCGTCTTCGCGTACCACTCGTGCCCCGTGCTCTGCAGCATGGTGCTGAGCGCCGTGGTCCGCTCGCTCGGGCAGACCACCTGGACGGCGGGCAAAGAGTTCGAGGTCGTCGTCATCTCGATCGACCCGAAGGACACCCTCGAGCGCACCTCGGCCAAGAGGGCGAGCGTCATCGCCGACTACGGCCGAGGTGACGGCAAGGGCTTCCACTTCCTCGTCGGCACCAAGACCAACATCGACCGGGTTGCCGAGGCGGTCGGCTTCTCCTACGAGTACGACGAGCGCCAGCAGCAGTACGCCCACCCCTCGGTGATGATGCTGGTGAAGCCCTCGGGCCACATGGCCCGCTACCTCTACGGCCTCGAGTTCGACCCAGGCGACGTGCGCCTCGGCCTTCTCGAGGCCTCCGAGGGCCGGAGCATCTCCACCGTCGAGCAGATCATTCTCTATTGCTACCACTACGACCCCCAGGGCGGAAAATACGTCCTCGTCGCCACCCGCGTCATGCAGGTGGGAGGAGGTGCGACGGCGCTCCTCCTCGGGGCCGTGCTCACCGTATTTTGGGCTCGTGAGCGGCAAAAAGGCGGGCTATTGGCAAAGCTCGAACCGAAGCATCAGCGCCCCCGCCCGAACCCCGACGCCCCGGCTTTTCACACGTAAGAGATTTCCCCACGTTCGGGTGCCCCGCACCGCCAACGTTCCCGAGAGCGCACGATGATCGTACCCCAAGAGCAGAACTTCCAGCTCCCCCCGGCCATGTCGACTGGCGCCGCCGAAGTCGACTGGCTGTACATGTTTCTCTACTGGTTCTCGGTCGTCTTCACGGTGGTGATCTGGGGTGCGACCGCCTACTTCGTCGTGAAGTACAAGCGCCAGAAGGGCGTGAAGGCCGAGCCGACCCAGGACTACACGAAGCTCGAGCTCTTCTGGACGATCACGCCGCTCATCGGCATCGTCTTCCTCTTCCACTGGGGTTACACCGCGTACGTCCACAACGCGACCGCGGCCGAAGGCTCCATGGAAGTCCGCGTGCGCGGCAAGCGCTGGAGCTGGGCCTTCGAGTACCCCACGGGCGACTCGGAGCCGAACGACCTCTACCTCCCGGTCAACAAGCCCGTGAAGCTCATCCTCTCCTCGGAGGACGTGCTCCACAGCTTCTACATTCCCGCGTTCCGCCAGAAGCGCGACGCCGTGCCGGGCATGTACAGCTTCATCACGTTCACGCCGAACCAGCTCGGTGAGGCCCAGGTGTTCTGCGCCGAGTACTGCGGCAAAGACCACTCCTACATGCTCGCGAAGATCCACGTCGTGACCGACGAGGAGTACAAGAAGCACATCGACGAGCTCAGCAAGATGCCGAACGAGTTCGCGTCGCTCGGCGTCGAGGGCCCCGCCAAGTGGGGTGAGTCCCTCTTCAAGAAGAACAACTGCACGAGCTGCCACTCCGTCGACGGCTCGAAGATCGTCGGCCCCTCGATGAAGGGCATCTTCGGGACGCCCCAGCCCACCAACGCCGGCTCGATCGTGGCCGACGAAAACTACCTCCGTGAGTCGATCCTGAAGCCCCAAGCCAAGATCGTCACCGGGTTCGAGAACGCGCAGATGCCGCCCTTCGTCTTCAAGGACGCGCAGATCGACGCCCTCATCGCTTACATCAAGTCCGTCAAGTAGAGGACCGGAGAGACCATGGCAGCCGTAACGACCCCGCATACCGGCGAAAACGGACACGGGAAGAACGAGGAAAAGAGCTACCTGGAGGTCGAGAAGGGCCTCTGGAGCTGGATTTACACGCTCGATCACAAGCGGATCGGCGTGATGTACCTCATCTCCGTCCTCATCTCGTTCCTCATCGGCGGCATCTTCGCGCTGGTGCTCCGTGTCGAGCTCTTCTCGAAGGGCCACACGATCATGGACCAGGACACCTACAACAGGATGTTCTCGCTCCACGGCGTGGTGATGGTCTTCCTCTTCATCATCCCGTCGATCCCCGCAGCCCTCGGGAACATCTTCCTCCCGATCCAGCTCGGCACGAAAGACGTCGCCTTCCCGAAGCTCAATCTCTTGAGCTTCTACATCTACGTCTTCGGCGCCTGCTTCGGCCTCTACAGCATGGTGAACGGCGGCGTCGACACGGGCTGGACGTTCTACGTCCCGTATAGCTCGTCGTCCGTCGTGGGCTCGCAGAGCTCCGTCGTCCCGATGACGCTCGCCGCGTTCATCATGGGCTTCTCGTCGATCCTCACCGGCGTGAACTTCATCGCGACGGTCCACAAGATGCGCGCGCCCGGCATGTCGTGGCGCCGCCTCCCGCTCTTCATCTGGGCCCTCTACGCGACCTCGGTCATCCAGGTCCTCGCGACGCCGGTGCTCGCGATCACGCTGCTCCTCCTCACGATGGAGCGCGCGTTCGGCCTCGGCATCTTCGACCCGCGCCTCGGCGGCGACCCGGTCCTCTACCAGCACTTCTTCTGGTTTTACTCGCACCCGGCCGTGTACATCATGATCGTCCCCGGCATGGGCGTCGTCAGCGAGATCATCGCGACGTTCAGCCGCCGCGAGCCGGTCGGGTACATGTTCATCGCGATGAGCTCCCTCGGCCTCGCGCTCGTCGGCTTCCTCGTGTGGGGTCACCACATGTTCGTCGCCGGTCAGAGCGAGTACGCCACGATGGTGTTCTCGGCGCTCACCTTCCTCGTCGCCATCCCGTCGGGCGTGAAGGTCTTCAACTGGGTCGCGACGCTCTACAAGGGCTCGATCTCCCTCCAGAGCCCCATGCTCTGGGCCCTCTCGTTCATCTTCCTCTTCACGATCGGCGGCCTCACGGGCCTCTTCCTCGGCACCCTCGCCGTCGACGTGCACCTCCACGACACGTACTTCGTCGTCGCGCACTTCCACTACGTCATGGTGGGCGGCACGGTCATGGGCTTCGTCGGCGGTCTCCACTACTGGTGGCCCAAGATGACCGGTAAGATGTACGAAGAGAAGCCGGCCGTCGCGGGCTGGGCCCTCGTCTTCATCGGCTTCAACGTGACCTTCATGTCGCAGTTCGTGCTCGGCTCGCGTGGCATGCCGCGCCGCTACTACGATTACCTCCCCGAGTTCGAGGGTCTCCACCGCATGTCCACGATGGGCTCGTGGATCCTCGGCGTGGGCTTCGTCATCCTGCTTTACAACTTCGTCCAGTCGCTCATGAGCGGCAAGAAGGCCCCCCGGAACCCCTGGGGCTCGGCGGCCCTCGAGTGGCAGACGACGACCCCTCCGCCCCTCTACAACTTCGTGAAGTCCCCGGTCGTCACGCGCGGCCCCTACGAGTATCACCTCGCCACGGACGAAGAGCTCTCCGAGGACTGAGCGCGAGCCCCTTTCCGTCCTACCGCCTCCCCCACACGAGTCGAGAATTCTCATGAGCACCGAAGCCGCGACCGCCGAAGGTCACGACGCCGAAGGGCACGACAGCCACGACGACCATGGCCACCATGGGCCTGCCTGGCTGCAGCACCACTTCGACACGCCCGCGCAGCAGTTCGACACCGCCAAGATCGGCATGTGGGCCTTCTTGGTCCAGGAGCTGCTCTTCTTCAGCGGGCTCTTCGTCGCCTACGGCGTGTTCCGGAACTGGTACCCGGAGATGTTCGTCGCCGCGTCGCACCAGCTCAACAAAGAGATGGGCGCCGTCAACACCGTGGTCCTCCTCTTCTCGAGCTTCACGGCGGCCCTCGCGGTGCGCTCGTCGCAGCTCGGAAAGAAGGACGAGACCGGGCGCTACATCCTCGCGACCATCGCGTGCGCCTGCATCTTCCTCGTGATCAAGTACTTCGAGTACTCGCACAAGTTCCACGCGGGCCTGCTCCCGGGCAGCTACTTCCACCCGCACATGGACCACTTGAAGCCGGGCTCGGCGCCCCTCCCGGGCAACGCGCACATCTTCTTCTCGCTCTACTTCATGATGACCGGGATCCACGGCATCCACGTCATCATCGGCATCGGCATCTTCATCTGGCTCTACATCCGCAACCAGCGCGGGGACTTCTCCAAGGAGTTCTTCACGCCGGTCGACCTCGCGGCCCTCTACTGGCACCTCGTCGACCTCGTGTGGATCTACCTGTTCCCCCTGATGTACCTCATCTGAAGCGAGCCCCATCATGAGCGACAACCACGACTCCAAACACGCCCACGACGATGGGGCCGTTCACGCCCACGTCGGCTCCGTCCCGTTCTACGCGGGGATCTTCATGGGGCTCCTCTTCCTGACCGCGCTCACCGTGGGACAGTCCTACGTCGACCTCGGGAAGCTGAACCTCGCGGCCGTCGTGCTCATCGCGAGCCTCAAGGCCTCGCTGGTCATCCTCTTCTTCATGCACATCCGCCACGACCACAAGTTCAACGGTCTCATGGTGGTCGGGTGCATCGCCTTCATCGGCGTCTTCTTCGTGTACACCTTCAACGATGTCGGTCACCGCGGAGAGTTCGACTCCGACTCGAGCGTCTGGGTGAACCCGCGGAACGGCGAGCTCGCTCCCGGCTCGATGGAGCCTCGCAAAGAAGAGCCGGCCCACGCGGCCGCGCCCGCCGGCGAGGGTGCACCTGCCGCGGGTGGCGCGCACCACTGAGACGCGCCTCGGCGCTCTCCGAAGGCCTCTCGCCCGAACGCGAGGGGCCTTCTGCTTTTGTGCGTTTCAGGATCGCGGAATGGTTCGTAACCCGTGGATGTCTTTCATGAATCGAGGTCTCGGGCGGCTCAGTGGCCCGCGCCGCCCTGGCCCTCTCGGCCGCCGTGAGGACCCGCGGGAGGGGGCTTCTTCGCGGGGGGGATCTCGACGCCGTCGGCCTTCATGCGCTCGGGATCGGCGAGCGTGGCGACGGTGCCCGCGGGGTGCGCGTACCAGCCATTCGGATCGGCGCTCGCCGGGTTCTCGCGGACCTTGAGGACCGTGAACATGCCGCCCATGTCGATCGAGCCGAAGGGGCCCGGCCCTCCGCGCATCGGGAGGCTGTTCGGCGGGATGGGCATCTTCATGTCGCCCATGTTCCCCATGCCCTTCGTGCCCATCGTCATGTAGCCGGGCATCACGCGGCGCATGCGCTCGTCGACCTTCTTCATGTCGGCGCCCACGACCGGCGCGAGCCCGTGGCCCATCTGGGTCATCACGTGGTGGGTCATGTGGCAGTGCATGGCCCAGTCGCCCGGCTCTTCGGGGACGAGCTCGATCACGCGTGTGCTCCCCACGGGCACGAGCACGGTGGTGTCGGGGTGTTGAGCGGACTCGGGAATGTAGCCGCCGTCGGTCGCGGTCACGCGGAACGAGACCCCGTGGATGTGGACCGGGTGGTGGTCCATCGGGTTCAAGTTCCCGAGCCGAATGCGGACACGCTCGCCTCGACCGACCACGAGCGGCGCCGTGCCCGGGAACACCTTGCTGTTGAAGGTGAGGAGGTTGAAGTCCTTCATCTCGTTCGGATCGGGACGGCTCGCCCCGACGTCGAGCTTCCACTCGTGTGTCATGAGCACGAAGTCGCGATCGACGCGCGGCCCACGAGGCACCTTGGGGTGCACGACGAACATGCCGGTCATGCCCATCGCGATCTGGGTCATCTCGTCGAAGTGCGGGTGGTACATGAACGTACCCGGGTAACGAACGGTGAATTCGTAGACGAACGTCTCCCCGGGGGCGATCGCGCGCTGCGTGAGGCCAGCGACGCCGTCCATGCCGTTCGGCAAGATGAGCCCGTGCCAGTGGACGGTCGTGGGCTCGTTCAGGCGGTTCGTCACGTAGAGCCGGAGCTTGTCCCCCTCGATGACCTCGATGGTGGGGCCCGGGGTCCCTCCGTTGTAGCCCCAGCAGGTCGCCGTGAGCCCAGGCGCGAACTCGTGCGAGACCTCTTCGGCGACGAGGTGCCCGATCTTCACGCCGCCCACCGTGCGGAGGGGCAGCGTCGTCCCGTTCGGCGTCGTGACGGCGATCTGCCCGCCCGGCGCGACGACACGTGTGCCCGCGGGAGCCTGACCGCGATCCACGAGGCCCGCCGCGGCGCGCTCGGCCTCGGCGCGGTCGACCTTGGCCACGATGGCGGCCCCGAGCGCCGCCCCACCGTACTGGAGAAAACCTCGTCGATTCATGGAGTTAGTGCCCTCCTGTGGGCGCGGTCATGCGCGTGGGTGCGGGGCCTTCGGGGCCTCCTCGAACGCGCTTCCCGGCGAGCAAAGCGTCGAGCTCGGCGACCGCCGTCCAGTACTCGGCGACCGCGTCGACTCGGGCGAGCTCGGCTTCGAGCTCTTCACGGTGCGCTTGGAGCAGCGGATAGATCCCGATCTGCATCGCGTTGTACTGGAGCAGCGTCTGCTCGGTGACCCGGTGCTGCGCGGGGACGATGACGTTCGTGTATTGGCGTGCCCGCGCGTGCGTCGAGACGACCCGCGCGCGCGTTTCCCGCGCCGCCGAGCGAACGTCGACGGCGATCGCGAGGTAACGCTCGAAGGTCGCGTCGAGCTCGGCCTCGAGCGCGCTCACCTGGCCCTGCTTTCGATCGAACAGCGGCACTCCGACGGCGATGCCGCCTCCGAGGCGCCACGGCCCCATGCCCGAGCCTCCCGAGGGGGCGTCGGGGTTGCCCGTGAGCCCGTGCACGTCGAGGGCGACGTCGGGCACGAGGCCCTCGACGCGGGTGATGCCGGCCCTCCTCGCGAGGCTCTCGATGCGGTGCTTTCGCTCGACGAGCTCGAGGCTCGCACGGAGCGCCGCGGTCTCGATCTTCTCGGGGATCGGCGCGCGTTCGGGCGGAGGAGGCAGCGGGCCCGCGAGCTTCGTGTCGGCCTCGTCGCCGTGGGTGCCCTGGAGGCGGCGGAGCTCTTCGCGGGTCGAGACGACGTCGAGCTCGAGCTTCGCCACGACGACCCGCGCGCGCTCGAAGGCGGCCTCGTGGCTCGCGAGGGCGAGCTCGTTCACGTTGCCGGCCGCGTGCATGGCCCTGGTCGCGTCGCGCGAGGCAGCGAACGCGTCGAGCACCTTCTGCGCGAAGGCGAGGCGCTGCTCGGCCGCTTGGGCCCGGTAAAACGCCGCGCGCACGCGGTATCCGAGGTCGACGACCTCCCCTGCGACGCGCACCCGTGACGCCTCGAGCTCGGGCGCGAGGGCACGCGCGCGCAGCGGGGCCAGCACGGCGCGGGTCACGTCGTACTCGACCCTGGCCTCGAGCGTCGTGTTGCGCTCGGGCAAGAGCTCGAGCTCCACGAGGGGGTTCGGCAGCGTCCCCGCTTGGGTGATTTGCCCTCGAACGACGCCGAGCTCCCGCAGCCTCGCGCGGAGCTCCCGGTTGTTCAGCAGGGCGACCCGCACGGCCGCCTCGACGTCGATGGGCTTCGCGAGGATGCCGCGCACCTCCTCGGTCGTCACGAGCTCGACCTCGCCCTCTTCCAGCGGCGAGAGCTTCTTCGTGGAGGAGAGGTCGCGAACGCGGCTCACGTCGGTCGCGAGCGGAGGAGGCGCGCACGCGGCGGCGAGGCACACGAGCGCCACACCCAAGAGCGTCGACCCGGCCCGCAAGCTCATTTGGTTTTCCTTAGGGACATTCCACACTTGGGGCATACGTCCGGCTTGCTCGCCGTGACCTCGGGGTGCATCGGGCACGCGTACACGTGCGTCGAGGGGCCATCGTCCGCAGGGTCGTCGGGTGCGCGCAGGCCAGGCCACCCTTCGGTCGACTGTCCAGGCAGCGGAGGGTCTCCCGAGAGCGCCCGATCGACCCGCGCGGGTGGAAGCTCGGGCGCCTGGGTCGACGCCGGCGACGCGCGAGGAAACGCATCGGGGACGGTGCGCGACGCGCAGCCCACCGCCGTGACGAGCACGAGGGGCCCGAAGCGGCAGAGGACCGTACACAGACGGGAGACGAGCGCGTGAGGCATGGGAACGCCTCGTTCTAGTTCATGGGCCTGCGAGGCGTGACCCACGAACGACAAAAAGGCGACGGCGCGAGGACCCTTCGAGGGACCCCGCGCCGAACGTGGCGTCGCGCTTCAGCGAGCGCCGCGGAGGGCCGTCGCCACGATGCCCCCGATGGCCTGCTTCGGCGCGTCGATCGTCACGAGCGCCGTGCCCGCCGGGCCCGAGAGGCTCGGAGATTCGTTCTTCAACGTGATGCGGATCGGTACCTTCGTGTCCGCCGAGCCAGCGCCCCCGAGGCTCGTGCGCCGAATCCCTCGCCCCATCGCCACCATCCACCCGATGCCTCGAGGCGTGAGGAACGCGCCACGATGCCCGTTCGCTTGGAGCACCTCGGTCGGGAGCCCTGGCTGCTTGACCGCGTTCGACAGCGAGGCCGCGAGCTTCGCCGTGAGGACCTTCTCGTCGCAGCCGAACCCGGCGGCGGAGCCCTCTCCGTCCTTCGTGACGTAGAGGTGGCACGAGGCCTTGCGCTTCGGCTCCTTCACGTCCTTCGGCGGCGTGTACTCGCGCGCCAGCACGTAGTGGAGCGTGCCGGCAGGGAGCCCTCGAGGGGCGGGGCCGGGCTTCCAGGACATCTTCCAACCGTAGGGGGACTTGTCCTGCGATTTGGCGACGAGCGAGCCCACAAGACCGCCGAAAGACTTCGTGTTTTCGGACACTTGTGCGAATGGGCGGGTCAGGTGGACCAGGTGGAACCCGAGCTTCGCGAGCTCGGCGTTCATCTCTTTCTCGCGGCGCGTCTTGTCGTCGGCGGTGCGGACCGCGTCCTCGGCTTTGGTGACGCTCTCGGCGTCGAAGCCTCCGCCGTAGGACCAAGCCGAGTCGAACATGGGCGCGAGCTTGTCGAACGCGAGGCGCGGGATGTCGGCGCGCTCCTTTTCGGTGAGGCCCGGCGCGTCGAGCATGATGTCGGCCATGGCGCGCTTCGCCACACCCTGGAAGTGCTCGATGAGCGCGGTCGGCGTGCCGGTCGACCAGAGGCCGAAGGCGGTGTCGGCCGGGAGGCGCGACACGCTCGCCGGGGGAGCCGCGGGGAAGCCTTGCCCGAGCGCGAGCTTGGTCGCGGTCGCGTTGGTCGACTTGAAATGCACGCGGAGCTGAGCGCGCGCGCCGTCTCCCTTGGTCTCGATGTCGAGCGTGATTTTGTCCGAGTCGGTGGCGAAGTCGGTCGCGTCGCCCACGAACGTCTCGACGAGCTCGGTCACACCGGGCTTCTTCCGTAGGCCCGAGCCGAGCTCGTTCTGCGCGAGCTTCGGGAGGAGGCGCCGCACGCCTTCGATGCCCTCGCGCGCGCGGCCCGTCAGGACCTCGACGTGCACGTCGCCGGTGACCACGGGATCACGGGAGAACGTCCGGGTGAGGTACGGCGCGAGCGTCTCCACGCCTGCGACCTCGCCGCACACGAGGCGGGCCGTGGCGGGGCCGGCGGCGGGCGCGAGCACACACGTGTGCGGCTCGGCGCCTTCCTCCTCGGGTGGCAGGATCCCCTCGACGCGGAGCGCGCCGTTGTCCGAAGGGATAAGCTTGTACTTTCCAAGCTTCTCCTTGGCGTCGTCGAACGACTTGAGCGGGATCGAGATCGCCATGACGGGCTTCGGCATGCGCCCGGCCCCCGCGAAAGCGACGGCGAAGTCGACCGTCTTCTCCATGTCGACGGCCTTGCCCAGCTCCTCGTTCGTCGCGAACGCGACCATCTCGGCGGCCGAGGGTACGGGCATGCCGGAGAGCATCGCCGCGTGTTTCGCGGTGTCCTCGGGTTTCCCGAAGCGGCCGCGCACGATGAGCCCCGCGGGCTCGGGGACGGGGCTCGTGTCCGGCGGCGGTGGCGCCTTCACGACCTCGGCCGTGGGCTTCGGCGTGGGCGCCTTGGGGGGTTCCGGGGGCGGTCCACCGCACGCGACGAGGACGATCGGAGCGAGGACGAGAGTACGGAGAGAGCGCATGGCAGGAAGGCTACATCCCTCGCGCTTGCGTCGATACTACGGAAATCAGGGACGAACGCCCCCTTCCGCGAACGGTGGGGCGCGCCCGATGCCCGGTCAGAACTCGGCGCCCACGAAGATGCGCGGGCGGAAGTCGACAGCGGACCCCAACCCCGCGCCAGCTCCCCCGAGGGCAGCGCCAGCGGCCGCCCAACGCACGTCCAGACCGACGGGGCTCAGCCCGAGGTGGAAGTGGCCGAACACCAGGTTGACGCGCACGTCGATGCCGCTCGACAGGGCGGCGAAGCCCGCGTTGTTCGCCCCGGCGGCGCTCAGGTTGAGGATCGCGATCGTGGGCTCGATCTCGACGCGCATTTTCTCAGTTTTGTGGGCGTTGAATCCGAAGCCGAGCGTCGCGGGCTCGATGCGGAACCCTTGGATCGAGGCCACGCCGATCTTGGCCTGAGAATACGCGAGCGTCAGGTGGTAACGGACGAGGCTCTTCCCGAACGAGAACTCGACGCCGATGTGGTGCTGGAGCGCGTCGAGGCTGAGGTCGTTGTTCCCGTTCAGCGGGATGTGTGGAAAGTACACGGCTCCGATGCGGGTGCCCGGCACCTTCGGCTTCGGGGGCTCCGGCTCGTAGTTCTTCGGCTCCGGGCGGGGGTTCCCTTGAGGGTCGGCCGGGGCAGGGACCACCACCGGCGGGGGAAGCGTGCCTTGCCCAGGGACGAGGGCGAGCGAGACCGAGCGCGTCTCTTTCTCTTTGAGCGCGACCTCGAGCTGGGCGTCTTTGTAGCCGTCCGCGCGCGCGACGATCTTGGCGGGTCCAGGGTTCACGGGGCGCCCCACGCCGACGAGCTCGGTCGGGATGATGACGTCGTTCACGACGAGCTGCAGGTTCTTGAGCTGCTCGGGCTTCGGCGAGAGCTCCACCTTGAGGGTCGGGATACGGGCGCGAATTCCGGGCAGCTCGGCCTCGGCTTGGGCCTTCGCCTGCACGAACACCTCGGGGGCTCCGGGGGCGAGCTGCGCGCGCTTCAGGGTCTCGTAGGTCTCGGCGGCCTGCACGAGCTTGCCGAGCATGACCTGGCACTGCGCGATGTGGAGCAGGTGGGTCGGCGCGTCGTAGAGCTTCTGGGCCTTCTCGAAGAGCACGAGCGCGTCGGCGTACTTCCCCGAGTCTTGGGCCTTGGCGCCGTCCGCGAAGAGCGTGCGCGCGGTGGCCTTGCGTTCGGCCTCGGAGAGCTGCGCTTGCGCGTGCGCCGGGCGAGGCGCGAGGGCACAGACGGCGGAGGCGAGAGCGAGGGTGGTGACGACGAGGCGGCGAGAGAGGAAGGCGCGCATGATGGCTCGGGGGAAGGGGCCGCGGAGGCAGACCGGAGATCCCTACCGTACACCACATGTCCCACCGAGAAGAGTCGCGATTTCGCTTCGAGGCCGACGACGGATCGACGGCCTGTTCCCTACCAAGGCGCTCGCGGCAGCCGTGCGCGCTCAGGGAACGCCGGCGGCCTTCGTCGCTCCGCCTTGGCACGTCGGGCAGAAGTAGGTGGTCCGTGGGGGGTGGCCTTGCGGGCGGGTCACGATCCGCGTCCCACACGCGCGGCAAGGCTCGCCCGAGCGGCCGTAGACCCAGGTGGTCTCGCGGCGGTCGGCTGGGCGATAGGGGTCGGGCCTTCCACGGGTCATACGAAACGGCGTCGCGAACGGGGCCGAGTCGTCGTCGCGTGGTGCGCCGCCCCTCCGCGCGACCGAGGCCCGCAGGAGCTCGACCGCCTTGGTGACGACGCGCCCGGCCGTCTCTTCGGTGCAGGATGCACATGAAAGGAACGGGTCGGCCTTCGCGAGGAAGAGGGCCTCGCACTTCACGATGTTGCCGACACCTGCCATGACCCGCTGAACGAGCAGGGCCTCGCCCAAGGTGCCGTCGTAGGCGAGCACCTTCTCGACCACCTCGGGCTCGGAGATCTCGCCACGCAAGGGATCCGGGCCGAGCCGCGCGCGGATGGCGACGAGCTCGCTCCGCGTGACGAGCCGCACGACGGGCGCCCCGAGGAAGAGCAGCGTCGTCGTGCCCTCTCCTTGCGCTTCGGAGGCCGCCCCCTCGCGAGGGCCGAGGACGAGCCGCGCCCGGAACGCGCCGCCGGAGGCGTTCCCCCGAACGACGCGCGGCTTGCCCGTCATTCTCAGGTGAACGTGCACGACGAGGCCCGAGGAGAACTTGAAGAAGAGGTTCTTTCCGTGGGTCTCGATCTCGTCGAGCGTCGCCCCTCGGAGCCTCCCGAACGAGGGCCCCGGGCCGCGCGTCTCGGCGTCGAGCACGGCGCGCCCGACGCACTCCACACGCACCCGCGACGCCGCGCGAAAGACCGAGTCTCCCTCAGGCATCGCCGGAGAGGAGGGCCTCGAGCCGGTCGCCGAGGTGCTCGAGGACGGCCACGCGCGTGTAACGCTTGTCGTTCGCGGGGATGACGTACCACGGCGCCTCGTGGGTGCTCGTGCGCTCGAACATGTCGTTCGCGGCGCCGACATAGGCGTCCCACCGCTCGCGGTTCCGGAAGTCCTCGTGGGTGATCTTGAAGCGCTTGTGGAGGAGCTCTTGGCGCTCCTTGAAGCGCCTTAGCTGCTCGTCCTTCTCGATCGCGAGCCACACCTTCACCACGGCCACGCCGTGCGCGCGAACGTCGTCCTCGAAGCGGACGATCTCGCCGTACGCCCGGGCGATCTCGTCCGGCGTGGCGAAGCCCTCGACGCGCTCGACGAGCACGCGGCCGTACCACGAACGATCGAAAATCGAGAACCGCCCGTGCCGCGGTAACTTGCGGAAAAACCTCCATAAATAGGGGTAGAGCCGCTCCTCCTCGGTGGGCGCGGCGATCGGCACGACCTCGTAGGTGCGCGCGTCGAGCGCCCGAGTGATGCGCCGGATCGCGCCGCCTTTGCCGGCCGCGTCCATCCCCTCGAGCACCACGGCAGCGCCGTGCTTCGGGAACCGCTTGTGCCGCGTGAGGAGCGCGAGCCGTCGCTGTGCGCGCTCGAGGCGCTTTCCGTAGGTGTCGTCGTCGAGGACCTCTCCGTAGGCGAGGTCTTCGATGCGCGTGGCCGGCGCGAGGCGGCGCTTCGTCAACGGCGCGGGGAGCACGAGCTTCGGCGTGCTCTTGGTCGTGCCCTTGCCCTCGGCGGCGCGTGAGGGCTCGAGCGTCGCCCGGATGGCCGCGGTGAGCGCGCGCCCACACTCGAGGCTCGCGGCGCGAGGCCGCGCTCCATCGATGATCTGCCACGGGGCCTTCGGGGTGCTCGTGGCGCGGAGCACGCTCATGGCCCCTCGGTGGATCTCCGCGTGCCGACGGTTCGCCTCCCAGTCGTCGCTCGTGACGCGCCAGCGGGTGTCTTTGTCGCCTTCGAGCTCACGAAAGCGCTTCTTTTGTGCCTTCTTGTCGAGGTCGAAAAAGAGCTTCACGAGGTGCACGCCGTTGTCGGCGAGGGTCGCCTCGAGGCCGAGCACGCGGGAGACGTCGACCTTCTTGCCCTTGGACGCGGCCGCGATCAGCTCCTCGTACCAGCTCGAGAAGTAGAACCCGACCTGGCCGCGTCGCGGGAGGTCTCGAAAGAACCGGAACGAGAACGGGTGCTCGTTCTCTTCTTCGATGGGGGCGCCGTAGGCAAAGGTGCGCACGTGCCTCGGATCCATCCACTCGCCGAGCAGGTTCACGGTCTCCCCGCGTCCCGCGCCGGCGAGCCCGTTGACGAGCACGAGCACCGCCTTGGGCTTCTTCTCGACGAGCGCGAGCTGCGCGGCGAGCAGCTCGTTTCGCACCTCGGTCTCCAGCTGGTCGAAGGTCTCGCGGTCGAGGTCGGCGTGCTCCGCGCCGCTCTTCGGGCGGGCCTCTTTCGCCCGAGGAGCCTCCTTCGCGCGGCCCCTCGGGTTCGTGCGCCTCTTGCCCTCGGAGGCGGGCGGGGCAGAAGGCTCGGGACGTGCGCGGCGCTTCGGGGCTGTCTTGGCCATGGGAGACCCAGGCTTACAAAAAGTCTCGGCGCGCGGAAGTGCCGCGCGCCGAAAATCGACCGTCTCTCCGGAGACTCACCTCACCGGTACGGACCTTCGCCGTCGAGCTCGGCGGCGTTCACCTTCTTTCGTGCAGGGAAGTAGCCGGCGAAGCGCGTCGACACGAGCACGCCAACGCCGACGAAGAGGAGCGCGAACGTGAGCGGAGGCCCGACGAAGGGCAGGGGATACACCACGAGGAAGACCCCGCACCCGACCGCGAGGTGCACGTACACGTTCTCGCTCTTGTGTCGGACGAGGGCCGCGCCGAGCACCGTGAGCGCAGCCACCATTCCACCGTAGAGGCCCACGACACCGAGCAAGACCCCGATGAGCGCGACGGGGATGCCCACGACCGTGATGCAGAGCACGACGACCGCGACGAGGAAGCCCACGAAGCCCACGATGCCGAGCCCGACCTGGCGCATCGGAGAGCGCGCCACCTCGACCCGCAGGGTCTCCATGCGCTTCGGAGCGACGGCGAGCATCACGACGCCGAGCACGAAGAGGAGCGCCGTGTTGGAGATGGCGTCGCCGACACGGCGGAGGAACCCCTTGTCCTCGTTCTTCGTGCCCTCCGAGTGTTCCGTGCCGACCGCCGAGCCCTCCCCGACCTTCGCGCCCTCGTCCTTGTGGATGGTGCCTCCGAGCGTCAGCGTGTGACCGCGCACCTCGGCGCCCTTCTCGATCTCCACGTGGCCGCCCATCGTCGTGATGTCGCGCTCGATGACCGCGCCGTCGTGAAGGGTGACCCGACCTCCCATGACCGAGAGATCTCCCGTGACTCGCCCGTAGACGTCGCACGAGCCACCCATGACGGTGACGTGCCGCGCGACACGACCTTTGGAAATTTCGCCGTGCCCGCCCATCACCTTCACGTCGTCGTCGCCGTTCGTCGTCGTGACCCCGTCGGCGGTCGCCGCGTCCTTCGGGGGCGTGGCGTCGGCGGCGCCAGCGTCGCGGACGTCGATCCGCACGAGGGTACCCTTGCGGGTCGCGACGAACTCTCCGTCGTCGAGGAGCGCCTCGAGCACGTCGGCCGGCGGCTGCTCCGTCAGCGACAAGGCGATCGTGCGGTCGGACGCGACGGCGCTCTTGTCCGTCACGACGAGCGACCACCCCGCCGCCGAGGCGAGCTTGTCGAGGCCATCCGCGCGCGGCCCCTGGTACTTGAACGAGACGGGCTTCTCGTCGGTCGGCCACGCGCCCTTCTTTTCGACGGACGCGAGGGCCTGACGAGGCACGAGGAGGGCGAGCGCGAAGAGCAGGGTCGCGAGCGCCGCTATGGGGTCGAAGGTGCGTGTTTTCATGATATGTTCCGTGGTGTTGCGTGTGGCGTAAAGTGTGTGTCAACCCTTTTGCGCGCGGGTCTCCCTCCGCGCGACGAGGGTGGCGATGGCGAGGAGGATGGCGGCCGC
The DNA here is from genome assembly GCA_016712525.1 of Myxococcales bacterium. NCBI lineage: Bacteria > Pseudomonadati > Myxococcota > Myxococcia > Myxococcales > Myxococcales bacterium. Next base: position 1,012,270 of record JADJQX010000008.1, on the reverse strand, counting down.
GGCGACGGACGCGGCGAGGCGCCCGTGCTCCGCGTTCCCCAGCGCGGAGGCCGCGTGGGCCGCGGCGCGGACGAGGGTCGGTGCGCTGTCGACGAAGGTGTGGGCCCCGCCGATCACGTCGGACGGGAGGGATACGAGCCGCGGCAGCGCGCCGAGCACGGCGAGGGCGAGTCCCAACGCGAGCGCGACGTAGGGTGAGTCGACCCGCGTCGCGGCGGCGTGTTTCTCACGGAGATGGGCGCGCACCTCGGTGTCGGCCCGGAGCGACAGCAGCGCGGCGTTGCCGAGGTGGGCGTGGCAGGTCGGGCAGGCGAGCACGTGGTTCTTCAACGCCTCGGGCACCACGTCGTCTTGCCCGTCGGCGAGGCACGTCAGCGCCACGTCGCTCGCGTGGCCGTCTTCGGCGTAGAGGTACTCGTCGGGAAGCGTCTCGGAGCTCATGGCGTCCTTCCGGGAGGTTCGGGGAGAGGCTCGGGGGCCTCGGCGAGGGCCTCGGCGATGGCGCGCCGCCCCCTCGTGACCCAGGTGGCGACCGTGCCCAGCGGGACCGACAGTCGCTCGGCGATGGCCGCGTACGCGAGGCCCTCCCCGTGGAAGAGCTCGAGCGCGGCGCGAGGGCCTTCGGGGAGGCGGGCGATCGCGGCGAGCACCCTCGCGCGCCGCTCTTGCTCGAGGAGGGATTCGCAGACGTCGCTCGCCGGGTCGGCCAGGCGCTCGACGAGGAGCGACGGCGAGCTCTCGGGCGCGGCGGGGCCTTGGCCGTCGTCGAACCGGCCGCGATCGCGGCGCCGGACGCGGATGGTGTCGAGCGCGACGTGCCGCGCGATCCCGAGGAGCCACGGCCGTGGAGGCCCCGACGGGCGGGATTTCCCCTCGACCGCACGCCGGAGCGCTTCCTGCGTGACGTCCTCGACGTCGGGGTGGTCGAACGGCTCGCGAAGCACCTGCGCGACCACGGCCCGGACGAGGGGGCGGAGGGCGGCGATCTCCCCGGCGAAGGCCGGATCGGCCTTTCGGGGCAAAAGCGCATCGGCCGTGGTGAGCAACGCCGCGAGCATCGCAAAGGAAGTCGACGGGAGGCGGGCGAAAATTTCACGTCCTCCGGTCGATTTCCGCGATTTGGGGGAAATTCGAGGGTTTGCGTGCTAGTCGAAGGGCGTGGAACCGGTGGCTTCGAGCCCTTCGAAGGGGCGTCCGTTCTTCCTCGTGCTCGCGTTCGTCGTGTGCTTCATGCTGGGCACGAGCGGATGGGTCTCGGGCTGCGAGACGATCTCGTACTACCAGGCCGACGAGACGCAGGTGCGCGCGGCCGGCCCCGTGATCCGGAACCCCGAGGACAAGCCCCGGGTCGACGCCACGACCGACCACTACATCCGCGTCCGCGACGACGCGAAGAAGGTCGCCTTTCCCCTCGGGGTCGCGGCGTTCGTGCTCGGCGCGGCGCTCCTCTCGCTCGCGGCCCGCGGCCTCGCAGGGAAGCCCGGCGGTCGAAGCGCCCTCGTGCAGATCGTGATCGCGCAGACGGTGCTCGCCTACGCCTCGTTCGGCGCGACGCGCGAGGTTCGTTGGGCCGAGCGTGAGAAGGTGGTCGCCGAAGGGCTCGCCGGCGCGAAGCCACCCCCACCACCCGAAGAACGCGCCCAGGTCGAGGCGGGCTTTCGTGGTCTCTTGACGCTCTTCTATCCGGCCATGCTCGGGGTGCGCACGATGATGGCGCTCTTCGTCGTGCTCGCGCTCACCCGTCCGAAGGCGAGGGAGCTGCTCGAGCCTGCGGGCGCCGAAGAGTGAACGGAGAGGGCTCTCCGCGGATCCGAAAGCTCTCCGACGCGCTAGCGAACCAGATCGCGGCGGGCGAGGTCGTGGAGCGCCCGGCGAGCGTGGTCAAAGAGCTCGTCGAGAACGCGGTGGACGCGTCGGCGACACGTGTGACCGTCGAGGTCGAGCAAGGAGGCCTCGCCCGGCTCGCCGTGACCGACGACGGCATCGGCATGATCCGCGAGGACGCCGAGACCTCGCTCGAGCGCCACGCCACCAGCAAGATCGCCCGCATCGAAGACCTCGAGCGGCTCGCGTCGTTCGGATTTCGTGGCGAGGCGCTCCCGAGCATCGCCTCCGTCTCCAAGCTCACCCTGACGACCCGCGTACATGGTGCGAGCGAGGCCTACCGGGTCGAGGTCGTCGGGGGAAAGGTCGCGTCTCGTGGGCCTGCCGGCGCGCCTCCGGGCACGCGCATCGACGTCGTCGATCTGTTCTTCAACGTGCCGGCGCGCCGAAAATTCTTGAAGGCTCCGGCCACCGAGAGCGCCCACGTGGGGGAGGTCGTCTCGAACGCGGCGCTCGCGCGTCCCGAAATCGCGTTCCGGCTGGTACGCGACGGCAAGGTCGCCCGCGACTACCTCCGCGCGCGCTCGCGCGGAGAGCGCGTGGCTCAGGTGGTCTCGGGCGAAGAGCTCCGCGAGGTACGCGGCGCGCGTGGCCCCTACCGCATCGAGGCGTACCTCACGTCCCCCGAGCGGGCGCGGAGCGGCGCCGTTGGCCTCGACGTCTTCGTCAACGACAGGCCCGTGCGGGACCGAGCGATCGCCCGCGCGGTGGCCCAGAGCTACGGCTCGGTCCTCCCTCCGGGCCGCTACCCTGTCGGTGTACTCTACATCGACATGCCCCCCGAGGGGGTCGACGTCAACGTGCATCCGCAGAAGGCCGAGGTGCGCTTCCACGACGCGCGCGAGGTGCAAGGCGCCGTCATTCGCGTGCTCAACGAGGGGCTCGGTCGGGTGTTCGCGATCCCGGCGCTCGGCCTCGGACCGTCGCGTGTCCCGGTGATCGCAACGGCCGGCGACACGCCCTCGCCCTCGCACTCGGCGCCCCCGATCACGCTGCCCTCGCCGATCCTCGCGGCCACCCCTGCGTCGCACGCCGAGCTCCGTGAGCCCGCGGTGCCGCCCTACGTTCCCTCGCGTGCGGCGAGCGCGCTCTTCCCGGAGGCGCCCACCGAAGACCTCCACGGCGCGCTCTTCGCTCCCGCGGTCGAGGGGTTCTACTCGAAGCTCCGGTACCTCGCGCAGTCTCGAGAGACCTTCCTCCTGTGCGAAGGCAGCGACGGGCTCTACGTCTTGGACCAACACGCCGCCGCCGAGCGTGTCGCCTACCACGCGCTCCGGCGAGCGTATGCCGAGCGCAAGGTGGCCTCGCAGACCCTGCTCTTGCCGGAGCTCGTCGAGGTCGGAGAGCGCGCGGTGGGGCTCCTCGACGAGGCCGCCGAAGAGGTCTCGCGCATGGGCCTCGATGTGCGGGCTGCGGGGGAACGCACGCTCGCCGTGCACGCCGTGCCGCTCCTCCTCGCGCGAGGCAAGGCGAGGCCCGGAGATCTCCTTCGTGACGTGCTGTCGGAGCTCTCGCGCGTAGGGGGCCGCGCGTTCGGCGCGCGGGTCGATCTCGTGTTCGCGACCATGGCCTGCCACGCCTCGGTTCGCGCGGGAGACACCCTCGACCCGATGGAGGTTCGTGCCCTCTTGTCCGCGCTCGACGAGGTCGACTTTTCGGGACACTGCCCCCACGGCCGCCCCATCGTCATGCGTCTGTCCTTCGAGGAGCTCGCGCGTCGTGTCGGACGGTGACCGTCGCGCGAGGCTCGACGCGGCGCTCGCCCACGTGAGTGAGGCAGGAGACGCGCTCGTGTGCGTCGTCGGTCCGACGGCTTCGGGCAAGACCGATCTCGCCATCGACCTCGCGTGCGCGCTCGGTGGAGAGATCGTGAGCGCCGACAGCGTGCAGGTCTACCGACGTTTCGACGCCGCCTCGGGGAAACCCTCGGAGGAAGAGCGCACCCTCGCGCGTCACCACCTCGTCGACGTGGCCGACGGGCTCGAGCCGTTCGACGCCGCCAGGTTCGTCGTGATGGCCGACGCCGCGATCGCGGACATTCGCGCGCGCGGTCGGCGACCTATCGTGTGTGGAGGTACGTTCTTGTGGGTGAAGGCGCTGCTCTCGGGGCTCTCCGCGGCGCCGCCGGGCGATCCCGAGGTCCGCGCGCGCCACGCCGCGCTCGTCGCCGAGAGGGGGAGAGAGGCGCTTCACGCTCGCCTGCGCGAGATCGATCCGCGCATGGCCGAGCGCCTGCATCCGAACGACGTCCTCAGGGTCGGTCGCGCCCTCGAGGTGTTCGAGGTGTCGGGCAGGCGGCTCTCCGAGCTTCAAGAAGCGCACGGCTTCCGCGAGGCGAGGTATCCGTCGCTGCTGCTCACCGTGGCGCGTAGCCAAGACGAGCTCACCGAGCGCCTCCGGCTCCGCGTGCGAGGGTTCGTCGCGAGCGGCCTCGTCGCCGAGGTCGAAGGGCTCGTCGCCGACGGATACCGCGAGGCGCGCGCGATGGGCTCCGTTGGGTACAAAGAGGCGCTCGCCGTGCTCGAGGGGCGCCTGCCCGAGGCCGAGCTCGAGGACTCCATCGTGCGCGCGAGCCGCGTGTTCGCGCGACGCCAGCGCACGTGGCTCGGCCACGAGCCCGTGATCTCCCTCGGGCGCCGTCAATAGAGCGGGCGCGACGTCGGCGCCGGCCGCAGGAAGGTGTACGGTCCGAGCCCGTCCTCGACCTCGGCGAGATCGACGGTCGGCTCGACGAGGGGCTCGGGCGCGCGGCCGTTGAGCGACACCTCCGAGGTCGTCGCGTAGACGCGCGCACCGGGCACACCCCGCCGCGCGAAGTCGTCGCGCACCATGTGGGCGAACGCGATGATCATGTCGGGCTGGGTCGACATCTGTTTGGCCTGTTGCGGAGTGAGGTAGTCGTGCGGTTCGACGCCGAAGCGCCTCCCCGTCGCGGGGTCCACGACGGTGAGCTCGAGAGAGCCATTTTTCTCCATGAGCATCACGTGCCACGAGAACCGAAAGGCGTTCTCGGTCCATAGGCCATTTCCGGGGTAGGCCAGGTGACGGAGCGGGACCGTGACCTGGAGCGCGACGTACCCGAGCACGAACGCGTAGAGCGCGGTCGGGAGCGGCTTGCCTCGGCGCGGGCCGGCCGCTTCGGGTGCCGACAGACCTTGGACCCAGGGCAGACGTCGCGGGTAGCTCGGATCGAGGAAGAGCAGCGAGCCGAACATCATCACGTAGGGGAAGAGGCCGATCTGGAAGAGCATGGCCGTGAGCACGTGAAAGACCACCACGAGCGCGTAAGCGACCTTCCTCGTGGGCCGCGCGAGGAGCAGGAACGGGATCGAGAGATCGTAGGCCGCGCCCGCCCAGCTCATCGCGAACGCGACCCACTTCCTGGCAAAGAGCGGTCCGAGCACCGGCATTCCAGCATGGGAGGAGAGCCAGATGCCGAGAGGCTGCGCGTGGAGTAGCCAGTCGGGGCGGAGCTTGGCGAGCCCACCGCCGAGGTACACGCACGCGAGCTGGAATCGAAAGAGCCAAAGCCACAGGCGCGGAACCCGGTTCGGCGCGAACCCGCGCGCGCCTCGGCCTATGGGCGCGAGCGTCACGAGCAGCAGCACGAGGCTGATGAAATAGTAGTGATTGAGGTAGTTCGTCTTGTCGCAGAAGTGGGCGTACGAGAAGACCACGAAGGCGGCCCCTCCGACCCCTCGGTGGTGGGCGCCGTAGGCGAGCGCGAGGCCGAGAATGCCAATCGCGGCGTAGAGGACGAGCATCCCAGGGTAGGGGAGTGGCCTGACGAACGAGAGCCCCTCGTACGGAAAGAACCACGTGGGCTCGACGTAGTACTTCGTCACCCACCCGTGCACGAAGAAGCGGGCCGCCGCGACGACGAGCGTCAGCCCGAGGCCCACGCGAAAGAGCCCGAGGGACGCGCCGTCGACCTCGTCCTCCAAATATGCCCGGAGCTCGGCGAGGCGCGCGCCGACCTTCGAGGAGGGACCAGGTCGGGCCGGGGCATGCGTGAGGGTGACCACGTCAGTCTCCGTCCGACTCGCTGAAGGTGACCGTCGTCCCGAGCGCGCTCACGACCTCCGTCGTCAGAGACGTCTTCAGGGCGCGGCTCGCCTCGAAGGCGGCCTGAACCTTGGCCGTGTCTCGAAGGAGCGAAACTCGAAGTGGTGGGGGGATGTCGGATATCGCCTTTTGGGTCGCGGCGAGGTGCCCGATGACGTGGTCATCCGAGACGGCGCTGCGGGCGCGCACGAGATCGGAGAGCCCCATCCCGTCTCGCTCACCTTGGCCGAGGTACACGGCAGAGATCCCCTCGAGCGCGGACGCGAGATCGCGGAGTGAGCCATCGCTCCGAGGGGACTCTTCGAGCGAGGGGACGGGGGTGCCTCCGTTCTGTCGGCCTAGCGGCTTGCCGATGTGGGTGCTCTCGAGCGCGATAGCGGCGAAGCAGGCCTGCCGCACGAGCTGGTCCGTGGCGACCTTGGTGCTCACGAAGAACCCGGTCCCTTCGGCGAGCTCCTTCCCCAGATTCATCCCTTCGGCGCGCCAGAGGTCGTGGAACCTCGCCGCGTCCGCGCGGAGCGCTTCGCCGAGCGCCACGAGGTAGGCGCGTCGGGCCAAGGCGTCGCTCGCGGTCGTGAGTGCCGGTAGCACGCTCGTATGCTCGGTCGACGAGTCGAAGAGGACGTACTCGATCGCCATGAAGCCCTTCGCGTTCGCGCCGAGCGCCGCGACGCTCTCCTTCGTGTGCTGGCCGGGCATCGCGATGGCCTTGGCGATCGCGTCGGGGCTCGCGGGCCAGAAGTCGATCGAGGCCCTCCAGGTGTCGATGTCGGCTGGCCCCACCCGGAAGCCTTCGGTGCGCTTCCAGGCGGCGCGCGCGCGGAAGAACGCGTCGCGTGCGCGTGCCACGGTGGGCTCCGTGGGGCTCCTCGCGGCGTCGGCGAGCGCCGCCCGTAGCACCTCGGCCTCGGCGTCGAAGGCGGCGAACCCGGGGACGACGACGTTCGAGGCGAGCTCCGAGAGCACGGGGCGCGGGTCTTCTGCCGATGTCTCCGGTGTCTCGCAGGCCTGCGCGCCGAGGGCAGCGGCGACGAACGCTGCACCGATAGCCCCAAGGAAAAATCGTCGTGAGAGCACCATCAGAGAGACTCCAAGAAGCGTTGAAGGGCGTGGCGTGTCGGCGCGTCCGCGCGTGAAAAGGCGTCCCTCGCCCGGGTGGCCTCGCCGCCGTGCCAGAGGATCGCCTCGGGGATCGTCCGGGCGCGCCCGTCGTGGAGGAGCGTGACGTTGCCGTTCACGACGGCGTGGAGGCCGAGCCCCCAGAGAGGAGGGGTGCGCGTCTTCGTCTCGCCGAGCCCAGATCCGAGATCGTGCAGGAGGAGATCCGTGTAGGGAAAAATGATCTGCTCGGAGAGCGCGGGCTCACTCGTGTGCCCGGTCGCCGCGCGGGGGACGTGGCACGCCGCACACCCCATCGTGGTGAAGGCCTCCTCGCCGCGTTTCACCTCGGGGGAGTCGACGTCGCGTCGCCCGGGAACTGCGACGGTGCTGAGGAAGTAGGCGACCCTGTCGAGCTTGTCCGTGGAGAGCTCTGGCTCGCCACCGTGGGGAGCGTCCGCACACGCACGTTGGGGCGGCGGGCAGCGCTCCTGCGGATACACGTCGGACGTCATGCCGATGTCCTCGTGGAACGCGTCGGCGACGAAGCTCCGGATCGTGGCGGCCTGCGCGCGCCACCCGAAGCGCCCTATCGGGGCGCCTCTTGCGGCGCTGCCAACCTCCCCGCGAATGCCATCTCCGTCGCGGTCGTTCGGATCGGCGCGGTTCGTGAGTGTCTCGTCGGGAATGGCCTCGAGGAGCCCGAGGCCGACGAGGTGCGGAGCTACACGCACATCGAGGGTCGTGTGTGTATCGAGGGGCCCGAACGCGAGCCCCGACGCGCGGAACGTGGGCCTCTGGAGAGCGACCTTCGTACCGTCGGCGAGCACGATCCGCATTTCTTCGAAGGCGACTTCGAGCCTGCCCTCGGCCGGAACGCCCTCGATGGCGAACGGCTGGAGGACTCGCCCATAGCTCGGATCGGGTGTGCCGTCGGAGCGCACGAGCCGGGTCACCAGGCCGAGCGCGTGAGGGCGCTCCGCGGTCGGGAGAGCGCCTCTCCCCGAGCGGACGTGGCACGAGCTGCACGACGTGGCCGTGTAGGTCGGGCCGAGCCCGTCCCCACCTTCCGTCGACGCCGGGGCCGTGACCCACGCGCGTCGGAAGAGGCCCCTCCCAGCGAGGAAACGATCGCGGCCCGCGGGATCGAGGTTCCGCGCCGAGTACGAGAACGCATCGCGTGAGCCGTCGTGGACGGTGGTCGCGCCCCCGCTCTCGGTGGACGGGAGCGTCGCGTCGCCTCCGCTCGTGCTCGCGCACGCCGCGATCGCGAGGCAACCCGCGCCGAGCCATGCACTCGTCGTCACAGAGACCTCAGGAAACGAATCATCGCCGCCCTGTCCGCCGCTGGTGCCGTCCGAAACGCTTCTTTGGACTTCTTGCCCTCGCCGTCGTGCCACAGAATCGCCTCTTCGAAGCCGCGCGCGCGTCCGTCGTGGAGGAAGCGTTCGTGGCCACTCACCTTGGAGACGAGTCCGATTCCCCACAACGGGGGCGTCCGCCACTCGCTGCCGGTCGCGAGGTGATCGGGCCTCCCGTCGGCGAGGCCTTCGCCCATGTCGTGGAGCAAGAGATCGGAGAAGGGTCGAATGGTCTGTCGTGAGAGCTCCGGGATATCCGGGTAGTGCCCGGTCACGAGCTTCGGAGCGTGGCAGCCCGTGCAGCCCATCGCGTAAAAGAGGCGCTCGCCGCGCTCTACTTCGGTGTCGTTCACGTCTCTACGGGCGGGCACCGCGAGCGTGAGGCCATAGGCCGTGATGAGCTCGAGGGTGCGCTCGGGGAGCTCGTGGCCCCCAGGTTTGCCGGGCGGGCTCTTGGCGCACGCCTCTTGTGCGCCGGGGCAGCTCTCGCTCGGGAAGAGAGCGGAGGTGATCCCGATGTCTCCCAAGAAGGCGCCGGCCGATTGTTGGCGGATGGTGGGCTCGTTCGCCTTCCACCCGAACCGTCCGACCGCGCGCGTGCCCCGCCCAATGTCCCACACGGTATTCACGCGGCCCGATATCCCGTCGCCGTCCTTGTCGTCGGGGTCCGACAGCGCGGCGAGGGTCGCTTCGTCGATGGCTTCGAGCAGGCCGAGGCCGAAGGTCGCCGGAGCCACGCGCGGGGACGTCATCGTACCTTGTGCGAGCGGACCGAACGCGAGCCCCTCGATGCGGTACTCGGGTCGATGAAGGACGAAGGCAGCTCCGTCCCCGTAGGTGCCAGGCACATCAGTGTAAGATACACGTGGTGTGCCTTCCCCTGGAATTCCCTCGATGCCCACCGGGTTGAGCTGGCCCCCGTAGGAAGGCTCCCCGAGTGGGCCGCCGTGCTCGCCCTCTCCGGGGACGGACAGGCGTACGAGCATGCCCACCCATGGCGAGTCACCCTCTGGGGGCGCGCCGCGGCCGTCTCTCGTGTGGCACGCCGAGCACGAGGTCGCGTTGTAGGTCGGGCCCAAGCCGACATCGCCCGATGGGCTCGGTGTGCCCGCAGGAACCCACGCGCGATTGAACAGGTGGTCCCCGACCGCGAAGTCGTCGCGCCGCGCGCTCGAGAGGTTTCGGAGTGGGTAGGCGAACGCGTTCGTGGTCGTGTCGAAGATGGTGCCTTCGCCGCCGGAGAGGTCGCGATCATGGTCCAGCGCGAGGCCGTCGGGAGCCCCGTCCTCTACGGCCGCGCACGCCGCCATCGTGCACGCGGCGAACGTCGTCGCGCGGACCCCTAGTGTCACCCGTCGCATCACTCCTCCAGGTTGATCTTGGTGCCGAGGGCGGTCGCGATGTCGACCGTGGCCGCGCCGATCTCCTTCGTCGCGTCGATCGCGGCCTTGAGCTTCTTTCGCCCTGGCGCCGAGTCGTCGCCGAGGATGGCCGTGTCGAAGGGCGCCGGGATGGCGGCGACCGTGTCGCGGGAGCGCTTGAGGACGTCGCGCATCTTCGTATCGAGCGAAGGATCCTTCGAGGCGACGAGCTTCGAGAGGCCGCCCGAGATGGTCTTTCCACCGAAGGTGCCGAGGTACACGTTCTCGATGGAGACGACGTCGTTCAGGTGGTCGATGGGGACCGTGGTGTCGCTGAAGCAGGAGTGCTCTTCTTCGGGGTCTTTCGTCTCGTATGCGGTGTTCATGCGCTCCCGTGACAGCTCGACGCCGCCTAGCGCCCCGATTCCCTTCAAGATGTTGCCGAGCGCTGCCTTCGTGTCGCCAGCGACCATCTTCGCGCCGTACGAGGACGGGTCATCGATGCGCCAGGCCTTCTCGAGCTCTTCGAGGTGCTCGACCAGGAGCTCGGTCACGATCGTGAGGTAGGCCTTTCGGCGCGCCTGGTTCTTCGCGGTCCCGCCCGTCTCGAGGAAGTCCGCGAACGGCCGGTTCCCAGGGCCGGTCTCGCTCGTGTCCTGCCCCCAGAGGAGGAACTCGATCGCGTGCCAGCCCGTCGAGATGTTCTTTTCGCCGTCCTTCTCGTTGAGCTCGAGCAGCAGCTCCTTCGTGATTTGGGGGTACTTCGCGGTGTCGTTGACGATGCCGGCGTTCTCGTTTCCTTTGACGTAGTCGATGTACGCTTCGTCGAGAGGCCACGCGTTGATGGCGCCCTCGTTGCCGTCGTCGCCGTCGATGGGGCCCCCGTAGAATCGGAAGGCCTCGGTCTGGATGTACGCGGGTCGCGCGTCGATCCAGGCCTTCCTGGCGGCGTCGAGCGTCGCTTGCGACGGGGTGGTGACGAACGCGTCGACAGCCGCCCTGAGTGCCTTGGCGCCCGCGAGGGACGCGGCGTAGGTCTCGTGGACGAGGCTCGCGTAGCCCTTCACGGTCTCCTGCTCGAGCGCCGACGAGGCCACTCCGGCGTCGGCGCCCTCGACCGTGGTGGACGAGCACGCGGCTTGCGCGCCGACGAGGACGAACGCGCACCCCACCCAGAGAGGGAACAACCGGCGAAACGACTTCATAGAACCTCCGAGAAAAATGGCCTTCCCGATGGATAATGAAAATCACTTTCAAGATCAAGAGCTGCGTGAAAGGGACCGCCCTGCGCCGCCGGTGGGCGGTGGGAGACACGAGCCCGCGTCGTCTCATCGAGCGATTCGAGGACGCGTGAGGCGCCTCACGCGAGAGGCCCGCGGCGAGTCGTCGTCCGCCTCGTTCCTAGCCTAGGCGCCCGCGGCAGTCGCTCGCGCTCAGTCCTCGTCGCCCTCGGCGTGGCCTTCGCCCTCGGGCACGAGGATCCCGTACTCCTTGAGGCGCCTGTAGAACGTACGGCGGGGGATTCCGACGAGCTTGGCGGCTTGCATGCGGTTCCACCCCGCGCGCCCGAGCGCTTCGAGGATGCGCTCCTTCTCGGAGCTGCGGAACTCGCCCGGGGTCCGCGCACGCACGGCCGCCGTGCCGGGTCTCGCCTCGACCTGCGACGTGGGGAGAGAGAAATCGTCCGGTCCGAGATCGTCGGACTCGCTCATGAGCCACGCGTTCAAGAGCACGTGCTCGAGCTGGCGCACGTTGCCCGGCCAGTCGTACGCGGAGAGGCGTTTCATGGCCTGTCGGCTCACCGTCTTCCGCTCGCGCCGGTGCCGCGCCGCGAAGATCCCGAGGAAGTGATCGACCAAGGCCGGAAGATCGTCGAGGCGCGCGCGGAGCGGTGGGATCTCGACCGTGACGACGTGGAGCCGATAGTAGAGGTCTTCGCGGAAGGTGCCCTCGCGCACCATCTGCGAGAGCTCGCGGTGCGTGGCGGCGACGACCCGCACGTCGACCGACTCTTCGGACACGCCGCCGACGGGGCGAACGGTCTTCTCTTGGAGGACGCGTAGGAGACCTGCCTGCATCTTGTGCGGCATCTCGCCGATCTCGTCGAGCAGGATGGTGCCACCCTCGGCCTCGCGGAAGAGGCCCTTGCGCTCGCGATCGGCGCCCGTGAACGCGCCGCGCACATGGCCGAAGAGCTCGCTCTCGAGCAAGTTCCCGGGGATGGCTCCGCAGTTGACGCCGATGAACGCGTTCTTCGCGCGCGGCGAGGCCTGATGGATCGCGCGCGCGACCACCTCTTTTCCTGTGCCGCTCTCGCCCGTGATGAGCACGGGCACGTCGGTGTCTTTGACGCGCTCGAGGATCGCGTAGAGCTTTCGCATCGCCGCGCTCGTGCCCACGAGCCCCGCGTACCCGAAGTGGCTCCGGAGCTCGGCGCGCACCTGCCGCAGGTCCCTCCGGGTGGCGGCGAGCTGCTCGGTGCGCCGGCCGAGGGCCTCTTCGAGCCGAATGCGCGCGCGCTCGAGCTCGTCGTTCGCGAGGGCGAGCTCGTTCGCGCGTTGCCGGTTCTCTTCGATGAGGCGCGCGCTCTCGATGGCGATGGCGGCCTGGTCGGCGAAGGCCGAGAGCGTAGGGAGCTCTTCGCGGAAGCGCAGGCCCTTCTGGAGCCGCGTCTCGAGGTAGAGCGCGCCGATGACCGGGCTCGTGAACGCCGAGCCGCGGACGGGCACGCACGCGATCGACTGGATCATGAGCTGATGCACGCTCACGGCCTGCGCGAGGCGTTCGTCGTCGCGCGCGCTCGTCGCGATGACGGGCTCCCCCTCCGAGATCACCTTGTCGGCGACGCTCCGCGAGAACTTCGCGTGGCCGTCGTCGGCGGTCTGGCCGCGTACGGTCTGCGCGACGAGCTTGCCGCCGTCGTCGACCAAGAGCAAAAATCCACGCTCCGCGCCCACGAGCGCCACGGCGTGATCGACGACCCGCTCGAGGAGCCTCTCGAGGTCCCGCTCGCGGGCCAAATCTCGAGTGATTTCGAAGATTCGCGTGAGCCTGTCGGATTCGGGGAGGTGCGCGGATCGCACGAGCCCGGTCGTCTTTCCGAGGCGCTTCGGTTGGCCCTCGGGCTCCTTGGCCGTGCTCAACGTCGTCGCCACCTGCGCCCGCAACGCGCGGCGCTTCGGGTCGTTCCAGAAGACCTCGCGAAGATCGCGCGGGAGCTTCGCGGCGACCTCCTCCAGCATGGCCAAGGCCGCCTCGGTGTCGCGGCGCGCGGTGGCCGTGCTCCCTTGGGAGAGCGCGAGCGCGCCGCGGGCCTCGAGCGCGCGCCAGCCGATCTCGTGACGTGCGTCCTTCTTCGCGCGTTCGTAGGCCGAGTCGAGGGCCGCCTTGGCCGCGACCTCGTCCCCTTGCACGACGAGGCAGCTCGCGCGCACGATCGACGCGAGCGCTGCGTGCTCGGCGAAGCCCGCGACCGGGTCCATCTTTTGCTCGGTCGCGTCGATCTCGTCGAGGAGGGCGCGCGGGTCCGCGCCGGGCTCCTTGGAGGCGATGAGCAGCGCTTCGAGCTTGGCCTCGGCGGCGTCGAGCGGTCGACCGAGGCCCTCGTAGGCCGAGGCGCACGCCACGTACTTGTCGTGTGCGACCGCGATTTCGCCCTTTTTTTGTGCCAGATCGGCGTCGAGGCCGAGGAGCTGAGCTCGCGCCGCCCGTGGCAGCTCTCCCTCGACCGCGACGAGCGCGTCGAGGCTCGTCTGGGCCCGCGCGAGCCTCCCGAGGTAGAGATCGAGGTTCGCCAGGTTCAGCGCCGCCTGGCGCGCGGCGAGCGAGCCTCCTGCCTTGGCGCCGAGGTCGGTGGCCGCCTCGAGGTGCGCGATGGCGCGACCGAGATCCCCCTCGGCCTGCGCGAGGCCGGCGAGGTTCAGGCGCATCGTCGCGACCGTCCATGCGTCGTTCGCGCTCTCGGCCGCGGCGAGGGCCTCTTCGTACGCCGCGCGCGCGTCTTTGGACCGCCCCGCGCGTTGGTGAGCGATCCCGAGCGACCCCTTCGCGATGCCGAGGGCCCGCGCGTCGCTCGCGAGGTTCGCGACCATCACGGCCGACTCGAGGGTCTGCCGCGCGCGTGCGTCGTCCCCCTTGTAGGCGAGCGCGATCCCGCGCACCGACAAGGCCTCGGACGCGATCGCGTCTTCCAGCCGGCCCGAGGTGGGACGCTCGGTGAGGAGGAGCGCGCGATCGAGGTCCCCCAGGCGGAGGCTCACCCTCGCGCCCACGAGCTCGAACGTGCGCGACGTCTCGGGCGTCACGAGCCCCTCGGCCCGATCGAGCTCGGCACGCGCGCCGTCGGCGTCGCCGCGCGCGAGGAGGATCTTGGCGCGCAGGGTCGCGAGGCGCACCTTGTCGTCGGAGGTGTCCGCGAGGGCGCCGTCGAGCAGCGCCGAAGCGGCGTCGAAGCGCCCGCGATCCGTGAGCCCTTGGGCCTCGACGAGCACCGCGTCGATCGGCTGATTGTCCGGGATTTCCCGGGTCGACGGCGCCAGCGCGTGGTCCACGTCGGTCGTCGATACGAGGGTCTCGTGGCCGAGCTTCTCGAGCATCGTGCGCAAGGCCCCCGGGCTCCCGGCGGCGCGCTCGACGAGGTGGACGACGAGCGACTCGGGCAGCGAGACGATCGTCCTTCGTGCGAGCTCGGCGGCCGCCTTGGGCTCGAGCCTCGGCATGTCGTGCCGTTTCGGCGCGCGACCGGCGATGTCCCGCGTCGTACCTTCGGCCACCGTCCCGACGAGGCGCGCGCCGCGATTCAGGCGCCCTTCGATCGCCCGGAGCGCGTCGTCCGGGAGCGCGTCGAGGTCGTCGACGCAGACGACGAGGCTCTCGTCCGGCGTGTCGTCGCCGATCGCGAGCCGGAGCCCATCGACCGCCGAGAGACCGGTCGTGGGGGGCTCGACGACGGCGACAGGCACGCGCCGAAGGCCGAGAGAGAAGGCGAGCCTCCGAAGGAACGTGCTGCGCCCCGAGCCCTTCGCGCCGACGAGAAAGAGGCTCTCTCCCGGCGCGAGCGACACGACCGCCGACTCGAGCGAGACGAACGCCGCGTCGAGGCCGAGGATCGGCCACCCGAGCACGCCCTCGAACGCGCGCTTCCCGAGGCCACCCGCGTGACGCATCGCCGAAGCGAGCTCGTCCACGCTCGGGTAGCGGTCCTCGGGCTCGCCGAGCGTGGCTCTCTTCGCGACCCGCGAGAGGGCGTCGAACGCGGCCTTGTCGAGCTCGTGGCCGCGCTCGTCGAGCCCTTCCTGGAGCGTCGCCCCGAGCGCGTACACCTCCGCGCGCACGCCGATCGGCTCCCCGTCGAGCAGCTCGGGAGCTGCGTATTTCGGAGTAAGTCCGAGGGCTTGGCCGCGCTTGAAGGGTCGCGCGAGCCCAAGGTCGACGAACGTCGTTCGCCCGCTCGGGCCGACCACCACGTTGGCGGGCTTGATGTCGCCGTGAAAGAGCCCGGCGCGATGAATGAGGGTGAGCTGATCGGCGGCGTCGGCGATCGGGCCGAGCCACGAGGCCTCCTCGTCGAGGAAGATCTCGTCGAGCGAGCGGCCCACGGCGAGCTCGCGCACCATGTACCGCTCCCCGCTCGGGAGTGTGCCGAAGCCCTCGATGCGCGGCAGACCGAGGCCCGAGAGCGCGGAAAGCGCGACGGCCTCACGCACGAGCGCCTGGTCCTCGGCCTCGCCCGAGCCCTTCGCGAGCATCTTCAGCGCGAGGCTCGCGCCGGTCACGCGGTCGCGGACGGCCCACACCTCACCGCCGCCGCCTTTACCGAGGCGCGCGACCGATTCGTAACGTTCGGGGAGCTTCACGTGGAGCTACGACTCAGCGGTTGAACGAAGGCGGCTCGGGGGCACGGGCCGTCTCGGGGCCTCGGCTCACCGGGCGCTCGAAGCCGTAGTTTCCGCTCAGCCCGAACCAGAAGCCCGTGAGCGACATGCCGAGCCCAAGGCGCGCCTGGAACGCCTTGATGGGCTTGAAGCGGAGCCCGATCTGCGGAATGGCCACCCACGGGATCACGTTGGGCTTCGACCCGCCGTTCGCCCAGCTCGGCTCGAGGTACCCGCCGACGCGCGCGACCTCGGAGTTTTGGTGGTCGCGTTTGTTGCAGCCCGTACCGACCGCGTCCTCGGTCTGGCAGGGAACGTACGACTTGCCGTTCTCCCCCGTGTACTGCGGGTTGCCGGTGCCCTCGCGGACCCAGTTGTTCAAGAGGTTTCCGAACACGAAACCGACACCCAGGCCGATGCCGTACTCGAAGTCGATCATGCGATGGATCTTGGCCGACCACAGGAGGTCGACCGAGAGCTGCATGGCCTTCAGGCTGCTGTTGGCGACCGCGTAGTTTCCGACGAAATCGGCGGCGTTCTTGTCCTTGAACAGGATGTCGCCCGTGCCGAACTCCGCGTAGCTGATGGCCGGGATGATCGAGAACCCGTTCTTGCGAATGTCGAGCTCGAGCCCGATTTGGTTCGTGTAGACCGTCTGCCCGCCGTCGACGAAGGCGTCGAGCAGGAACTTCGGCAGCACGACGCCGCGGTAGCGGAGCCCCGCGAAGAGGTAGGTGCGCTCGAACGTCTCGGTGACGTCCTTCATGTTCGAGCCCATCTCGGCAGGGGGCGCCTGCTCCACCTTCGCGACACCGGACGTGTCGGAGGGCGCGGGGGCCTTCGGCGCGGGGGCGGCGGCGGCCTCGGGCTTCGGGTCGGCGAGCGCCGTCGACGCGAGCGTGACCGTGGCGAGTCCGAGGAACCAAGCGGCGGACGTTCGGGCGAGCATCTTCGAATCTCCGGTCGTTCGAGAGCGCCCGGGCCGGCGGCCCGAAACGTCGCCCTCGAGGATGGGTCGGAGCGTACCCGAAGACACGAAATCCAGGGAAAAAAACGAGAGAACACCGTTCTTGCGCGCGCCCGCTGCATTCGCGGCACGTGCGCCGGTTTCCGAGCGGCCTCGGCGGAGTTATCTTAAGAGGCAGCGTGATCCTCTACGGGCGCCTCGTCGAACAATCGATCGACCACCACAAGGTGGCCACCTTCCGCAAAGAGGTGGCCGTCACGGCGGGGGTCCCTCTGGCGATGGTGCGCAAGCGGCTCGCCGGCGCCGAGACCACGCGCGCGCCCGTCCTGCTCGTCCACGGGTTCGGGCAGAACCGGTACGCGTTCCACTTGCCGTCGCGGAGCTTCTCGAACTACCTCGCGGCCGAGGGCTTCGACGTGTTCAACGTCGACCTCCGTGGCCACGGCCGCTCGCGCAAGCTCGGGACGGTGAGGTCGCTCGGCGCGCACTGCTACGTCGAGGAGGACCTGCCTCAGGCCGTGGCCGAGGTGCGCGCACTCTCCGGAAATCGCCCGGTTTTTCTCGTCGGTCACTCCCTCGGGGGGCTCGTCTCGTATGCCGCCGCGCCGAGCCTCACGGGGCACGTCGCCGGGGTCGTCTCGCTCGGGAGCCCGTACCACTTCACGAGCGGCTCGGTGTTCCTCGGCGCCGTGCGCGCCCTCAACGCCGGCCTCCGAACCCTCCGTGTCCCGCTCGGCAACGTCCCCCTCACGCTGCGCCCCGTGGGGGTCGCCCTTCGAGGCATGAAGCGCGTGCTCGGCGATCGCGCGCACCCGCTCCCCATCCGCGCCTGGCACGACGCCGGCCTCGAGCAGCACGTCCTCGAGGAGCACATCGACCTCGCGTTCGATCGCGCGAGCCTCGAGGATCTCCGAAACCTCTTCGACTGGGCGTGGGAGCGGAGGTTCGGTGGCGCTCGCGGATACGCCGAGCGGTTCGAGCGATCCCGAGATCTCCCGCTCTTCGTCATCGCCGGCACGAAAGACGATCTCGCCTCTCCCCGCGCCGTGCGCCCGGCGTACGACCGGAGCCTCTCCACCGACAAGACGTACCGTGAGTACGTGGCGGGCCACGTCGACCTCGTGGTCGGTCGAGACGCTCCGTCCACCATCTGGCGCGACATCCGCGACTGGATGGTGGCCCGCGTACGCTGAGCCGAGCCGCATGCGCGTGGCCCATCGCGCTCGAGGCGCGCGGACGCCCGCCGACCGAGCTTCAGCGCGTCTTGTCGTCGCGGTCACGCTCGAGGCGCGCGAGCTCGTCCTCGAGGCGGCGCACGGTGCGTTTGAGGTCGTTCACTTCGTCTTCGGTGGCGAGCGACATCGACTTCGCGAGCTTCTCGAGCTGCTCGTTCGTGAAGCTCTGCATCTTGCCCGGCATGGCCATCGCCTGCATGAGCGCGTTCATGACCCGCGGGTCCTGGAGGAGCTTGGCCACGCGCGGGTCGCTCATCAGCTTGAGGCCTTGCTTCATCAGGGACTTCTTGAGGTCGCTCATGCGGCGAGAGCGTAGCTTTTCGCGAGGGCGTTACGGAAGGGCCACGGGAACGAAACACCCCGAATTTCCGGGCGTTTGGGCGCCGATTGCGTCCGTTATGTTGGAGGAACGCGGCGAAACACGAGAGGCCCGCGGCGTGTCCGCCACGGGCCCCTCGGGCACGACCACCTCGGGACGTGGACGGCGCCGCGTCAGTCCTTCGCGTCGCCGCGGGCGAAGATGCTCGCGACGTAGTTCAGCACGTCGGTCGCCGACACCTCGTTGTAGCCGAAGCTCTTCATGAGCCGCGACTTGATGATGTCGATCTTCTCCTGCGTGTCCTTGTCGACCACCGCCGAGACGAGGGTCTTCAGCTTGATGGAGTCCTTCTGATCCTCGAAGAGCTTGAGCTCGAGGGCGCGCCGCAGGCGGTCGTTCGTGTTCCACTCGAAGCGCTTGCCGTCCACGGCCAAAGCCCCGATAAAGTTCATGATTTCGCGGCGGAAATCGTCCTTCCGGTTCTCCGGGATGTCGATCTTCTCCTCGATCGACCGCATCAGGCGCTCATCGGGCTCCTCGTCTTGCCCGGTATAGCGGTTCTTGACCTTCTCCTTGAGGGTGTAGGCCTTGATGTTGTCGATGTAGTTCGCCGCGAGCTTCTCGATCGCGTCTTCGTCGGCGCTGATCGCGCGCTGCACCTCGTTCTTCACGATCTCTTCGTACTCGCGCTTCACCTGGCCGATGATGTCCTGGAAGCGCTTGCGCTGCTCGTCGTTGGTGATGAGCGAGTGGTGCCTGAGTCCCTTGTCGAGCTCGTTCAGCACCATGAACGGGTTGATCGTGCCCTCGCCCGACTCGTTCACGAGCGCGTTCGAGATTTTGTCCTGCACGTAGCGCGGCGAGATGCCCTCCATGCCCTCGCGCTTCGTCTCCTTGCGGAGCTCTTTCACGGTGTCCTGCGTGTACCCGGGCAGCACCTTGCCGTCGTAGAGCTTCGCCTTCTGGAGGAGCGACAGGTTGTGCTTCTTCGGGTCCTCGAGGCGCGTGAGCACCGCCCAGAGCGCGGCCACCTCGATGGTGTGCGGCGCCACGTGCTTGCCCTTGATCTTCCGAGACGAAAAGTCCTTCTCGTAGATCTTCATCTCCTCGGTCAGCTTCGTGATGTAGGGGATGTCGATCTTGATCGTGCGGTCGCGCAAGGCCTCCATGAACTCGTTGTTCAGGAGCTTCTTGTACTCGGCCTCGTTCGTGTGGCCGATGATGACCTCGTCGATGTCCGTCTGCGCGAACTTCTTCGGCTTGATCTTGCGCTCCTGCGACGCGCCGAGCAGATCGTAGAGGAAGGCCACGTCGAGCTTCAGCACCTCGATGAACTCGACGATGCCGCGGTTCGCGATGTTGAACTCGCCGTCGAAGTTGAACGCGCGCGGGTCCGAGTCCGAGCCGTACTCGGCGATCTTCCGGTAGTTGATGTCGCCGGTGAGCTCGGTCGAGTCTTGGTTCTTCTCGTCCTTCGGCTGGAACGTGCCGATGCCGACGCGGTCCTTCTCGGAGAGGGTAAGCCTGCGGACGCGAATGTGGTTCTGCATGACCTTCGCCCAGTTGCCCTGGTAGCGCGTCATGAGGTGCTTGAAGATGAAGCGGCTCGCCGGGTCGAGGTCGCCGTCGACGCGCACGCGGAAGCTCTCGTTCGAGAGCCCGAGCTCCTCGATCGCCTTCGCGCGCCAGTCGGGCGGGATGAGCCGGAGGGGCTCCTCGTTCATGGGGCTCGCGAAGCGGTCTTGCCCCTTGCCGGCGAGCTCGGTCCCCTCGAGGTTCACCCAGTCGAACGAGTAGAGCGCGCCGTCGGTCGTCTTCGAGTAGGCCTCGAGCCCTTGTTTCAAGAGCCGCGCGATCGTGCTCTTCGACGACCCCACCGGGCCGTGCAGCAGGATGACGCGCTTCTCGGGGCCGTAGCCTTCGCTCGCGGCCTTGAGCACGTGGACGAGGCGCATGAGCGGGATGTCGAGCCCGAACACCGCGTTCTGGCCCTTGTTCGCCTCGTCCTTGAAGAAGTTGTACCGAACGAGCTTCTTCTTGTTGTCGATGTACTCCTCGCTGCCGTGCGAGATGATCATGTCGTACATGCGCTGGTACGCGTTGCGCGTGACCTGCGGCCTCTTGCGTACGAGCTCGAGGTACTCGTCGAACGAGCCCTCCCACGTGAGCTCCTTGTAGGCCGCGTAGTCCTGCATCGCGGCGATGCGGTCGGTCATCGGGGTCTCGGTCGCCATGGTTCTCCTCGGCAGGCGTCGCGCGGTCGGCGCGGCGAGTCTCGGGAGTAGACGGGACGACCGGGCCCTTGTGCAAGCCCTCCGGCTCGTGGCCGGTTCGGCGCCGCCCTAGGTGCGCCTTTTTCGCCACTTTTTTTGCGGGGCGCCCGTGAAGCCGCGTTCACGGGCCCACCTGCCGGAGGAGCACGAGGGGAAGAGCCTTACGAAATGTTCGTCATTTCGAGGGTCTAGATTGGGGGCATGCGACCCCACGCTCGCCCGACACGAGGGCGCGCCCTTTGCTTCTTACGGAGTAGCCAATCTTCCCCACCGGGCCCACGTTCATCGTAGGAGCAGCCGCATGTCCTTCCGCCTCACAGCCCTCGCCCTCGGCCTCTCGAGCCTCCTCGGCCTCGTCGGGTGCGGAGGTCTCTACGAGGAGCCCGTCTACCCCGAGCCCCCGTCGAGGCAGGCCGTGGCGCAGGCCCCGATGCCCGAGGCGGCACCTCCGCCCCCTCCGGCCGAGAGCGAGGACATGATCGTCGGCGGCGACAACGACCCGGAGACGCTCTACCGCGAGACCGACCCGAGCGCGCTCACCGAGTTCAAGGCCACGCTCGACCCGCACGGCACCTGGGTCGACGACGACACCTACGGCACCGTCTGGGTCCCTTCGGCGACGGTCGTCGGTAGCGACTTCACCCCGTACGTCACCGCCGGCCGCTGGGCTTACGACGATGGGTACGTCTGGGTGTCCGACTACGAGTGGGGCTGGGCGCCTTTCCACTACGGTCGGTGGGTCTACATCGGCGGGCGAGGGTGGGCGTGGATCCCGGGCCGCGTCTACCGTGGCGCGTGGGTCGTCTGGCGCACGGGGCCCTCCGGCTTCGGGTACGTCGGGTGGGGCCCGGCGCCTCCCTCGTGGTACTGGCGCGGCGGCTACGCGTACGGCTTCTCCGGCGGGTACCGCACTCCCTACTACTTCTGCGAAAACCGGTACGTGTTCCAGCCGCAGGTCGGCAACCGCGTCGTGCGCGGGCCTCTCGCGGGGGACATCGGCCGCCGCACCGAGCCTTACGTTCCCGCCGATCCGCGTGTGTCCGACGCACGTGTCGCCGCGAGCCCGCGCGTCGAGGGGGCCCCCTCCGCGGTCGCGCCCCAGCTTCGGCGAGGTGCCGACGGACCCGCCCCCGCGTCCCTCGGCCTCGAGGCCAAGTCGCTTCCTCGCGCCCCCGAGGGCGACAAGGGGATCCAACGTGCCTACGCCCTCGGCGCTCCGTCGACGGCCGTGGCCCTCGGAGCACGCGCGCCGTCGTCCACGCCGCGCCCGCTCGGTGCGCTCGCTCACCCGCCGTCGTCCACGCTCGCCGGGCCGGCGCGGGTCGGTGGTACGGGACCCATGGCTCCCGACCATCCCCCCGTCGCGTCGGCGCCCGCCCGCATTCCTCCCGTCAGCGCCGTAGCGCCCGGCGGAGACCGTCAGGTCGTGCCGCGCATGAGCGATCTGCGGCGATCTTCCCCCTCGCTCGTCGAGCATCACACGTCGCCTTCGTACGGCTCGTCGACGTACGTGCCCTCGCGGTCCACGCCCTCGTACAGCGCGCCGTCGTTCTCTGCGCCGTCCGCGCCGCGAGCGTCGTCGCCGAGCTTCTCCGCGCCGTCTCGGATGTCGTCGTCGCCGAGCTTTTCCGCGCCGTCCGCGCCGCGGGCGTCGTCGCCGAGCTTCTCCGCGCCGTCGCGGATGTCGTCGTCGCCGTCGTTCTCGGGCGGGGGAGGGGGAAGAGCCACGACGTCCGCCCCGCGCGCGTCGACGCCCCGTGTTCGCCGTTGAGCCTCAGGCTCGTCTCGTCTCGCCCTTCGTTCGTGCCACTCTCGTTCGCCGCCGAGGCCCCATGAAGATCGCTCCCGCTCTCTCCGTCGTATCGTTCCTCGCCCTGTCGACGCTCGCCTGCTCGATCGAGGTGTACGACCCTCCGCCGCGCGCGTACGGGTCTGGTTCGTCGGGGGACCCGGTCGAAGGGACGCAGCCCGCGAGCCCATCTCCCGTGCTCGTCGAGATCGACACGAACGCCAAGCTCGAGGCCGACCCGGGCGAAGGTGTGGGCGTCTTCGCCGAGTACGCCTCGGGTGGGAAATGGCACCTCTTCTGGGCGTGCGACACGAACCAGACGAAGCGGGAGTGCGACTACCAGGTGCGCGTGCAGTCGGCCGCCGGCAAGGTGTCGAACGTGGTCGACGAGTCCGGAAAACCCATCGCCACGACGGGCGGTGACGTCGTGCTCCGCCGCACGATCGGCACCCGCAACGACGGCATCCGCTTCGACGCCCCGCCGGGAGGTGTGGTCACCCTCGAGGTCACCCTCGACGGGCGCGCCGACAACGTCCTCTTCTTCTTCGTGCAAGACGGCAAGCTGAACGGCGGCTACGAGGGCACGCTCACGAACCCGATCAAGCTCCAAGGGAAGACACCCTGACCCTCCCGCTTCGCCGCGCGGTCGTCGCGCTCGGCTCGAACCTCGGCGACCGCCGGTCCCACCTCGACTACGCGCGGGCCGAGCTCGCGGAGCGCCACGCCGTGCTCGCGTGCTCTCGCCTCTACGAGACGGCGCCCTGGGGCGACGTGCCTCAGGGCCCCTATATCAACGCAGCGATACTCTTGGATATTTCGGTTACGGCGCACGGCCTGCTCGAGGACCTCTTGGCCATCGAGCAGCGCCGCGGGCGGGTCCGTGACGTCCGGTACGGGCCGCGCACGCTCGATCTCGACGTCCTGTGGATCGAGGGGGTCGTCGTGAACGACGAGGCGCTCACGGTGCCGCACCCGCGCCTCCACGAGCGCGCGTTCGCCCTGTGGCCGCTCGTCGACGTGGCCCCCTTCGCGACCGACGCACGCGGCGCTCCCTACCTTCGCGGGGAGCCCGAGGGCATCGTCGCCATCACGCCCTGGACGTAGCCCGCGTCGCGGCGCCTCGCACCGCGGGCGCGCGGTGGGCTCACAGGCCGAAGCTGCGGAGCTTCTTGTGGAGGCCCTCTCGGGTGATCCCGAGGGACTTGGCGCACGCGGTTTTGTTGTTCCCGTGCTCGCGGAGAGACTCGATGAGGAGCCAGCGCTCGACCTGGTCCATCATCTCTTTGAGGGTGCCCTTCGTGGGCTTCACGCGATCGAGCATGCCCTCGACCTGACGCACACGCGGCGAGAGAAGGTCGGGCGTGACGAAGCCCCCGGGCTCGACCTGGATGCAGAGGCGCTGCACCTCGTTCTGGAGCTCACGCACGTTCCCCGGCCAATCGTAGCCTTGGAGGAGCTCCATCGCCTGCTGGGTGAACCCGGCGGCGGGCTTGCCGAACTCGCTCGAGAACCGGAGCAAGAAGTGCTCGGCGATGAGCGGGATGTCCTCGCGGCGCTCGCGGAGCGGCGGCACGCGGAGCGGGAACACCTTGAGGCGGTAGTAGAGGTCCTCGCGGAAGCGCCCCTCGGCCACCTCTTTCTCGAGGTTCCGGTTCGTCGCGGCCACGATGCGCACGTCGACGCGCTTCTCGGTGGTCGATCCGACGGGGCGAATTTCGCCCTCTTGGAGGGCGCGGAGCAGCTTCGACTGGAGCGAGAGCGGCATCTCGGTCACCTCGTCGAGGAACAAGGTGCCGCCGTCGGCGATCTCGAAGAGGCCCTTCTTCTCTTCGTGCGCGCCCGTGAAGGACCCTTTTTTGTGACCGAAGAGCTCGCTCTCGAGCAGATTTTCGGGCATCGCCGCGCAGTTCTGCGAGATGAAGAGCTTGTCTCTGCGGCGTGAGCGGTAGTGCACGGCCGAGGCGACGAGCTCCTTGCCGACGCCCGTCTCGCCTTCGATGAGGACCGTGACGCGTGTGTCGACGACCTTGTCGAGCTGGTGCGAGAGGGACTTCATCGGCGCGCTCTGCCCGATGATCTCGACCTGGCCCTTCCCGCCCGAGCGCCGCGTCTCTTCGCGCCCCTTGAGGAACGCGTTCTCTTTCTTGAGCCTGTCTTCTGCGTTCTTGAGGCGTCGCACGAGGCGCGCGTTGGCGACCGCGAGCGACACGTTGTGCGCGAGCACGGCGAGGATCTCGAGGTCGCCCGGGGAGAAGACGCCCGCGTCCGAGCGGTTGTCGACCTGGAGGATGCCGAGGATGTCGTCGCCCTTCCAGAGCGGGATGCCCATGGTCGCGCGGATCTGCGTGCCCATGAGGGACTCGCTCTGGCTCACCTCGCTCGTGGCGTCGGCCGCGAGCACGGCGGCGCGCTCGGTCACGACCTTGCGGTAGATGCTGCGCGTGACCGGGACCGGGGTCGACGGTGGGCCCGATTGGCCTCGCACCCGGGTCATCACGGGCACGTAGGCGGAGCTGCCTTTGCTCGCGTCGTCCTCGTCGTCCTTCAAGACGACCGTGACGTGGCTCGCCTTCTGGACGAGGTCGAAACACGCCTCGGCGATCGCCGCGAAGACCTCGGACAGATCGGTGGCCGCGCCGATGGCCTTCTGCGCCTCGTAAAGCAGCTTGAGGCGGCCCTCGTCCTTCTCGACGATGGTCGTCGCGGGGGCCAGGTCCTCGATGCGGCGCAGCGCGAAGACGCGCGCGTCGGGGGAAGCGTCGACCACGACCTGCATGGCGACGCACTTGTCGCCCGAGCCGAGCTCGATCACGTCGCCCTGCTCGATGGTCATCTCGCGGCCGCGCACGTCGGAGAGCGAAGAGCGCGCCTCGCCCCGAACGACCCACGTGCCGTTGGTGGAGCGGAGGTCGCGCAGCACGATGCGGTCGCCGACCAGGGCGATCCGCGCATGCTCGCTCGAGACGTGCTCGTCGGGGATGACGAAGTCGTTCCCCTCGGCCCGACCGATGCGGATCGCATCGGCCGACGACGACAGGGTTTGGCCCGAGAGGGCCCCGCGAACGACCACGAGCTTGAGCATGCGCGAATTCCGTAAGTGTTCGAAATGACTTGTTATTGCGTCGCGCGCGAGCGGAGCTTGAGCGACACCTTGGCGACCGCGTCGTCCGCCTGGAGGAGCGCCTTGTTGCCCGAGGACTTGTCGGCCTCGACCATCTTGTCGAGCTGATCGGCCGCGGCCACGTCACCCTTCGGGCCGAGGTGGTCGATGGCCTCGGCCATGGCGAGGCGCACGCTCGGGTCCTTGATCTTGTCGATCTTGCCGAGGAGCTCCTTGCGCGTGCCGTCGTTGCCGAACGCCGCGGCCATCCAGGTGGCCTTCACGTGCGCGAACTTGGCGGTCTCGGGCGACGACGGGATGGGCTCGTCGAGCACCTTCACGTAGCAGGCGGCGTCCTCTTTGCACTTCTCGAGGACCTTGCTGCCGGCGTTGAACTTCTCTTTCTCGGTGGCGGGGCCCGTGAGCTGACCCACGACGATGCCGACCTGCTTCACCTGATCGGCCTTCATGAGCTTCACGGCCGCGTCGAGCGCGCCCGCCGTGACCTCTTCGGCGTGGTCGCCCTTGGCCGCGTTCTTCTCCTTCAAGATCCAGTCGACGAGCTTCGGATCGTAGAAGTGCGACGAGGCCTGGATCAGGATCGAGCGGCCGTTGCCTCCCCCCATGAGGGGGATGCCGGCGTCCGGGGCGATCTTCGCGTACGCGCCCATGAAGGCCTCTTCGATCTTCGCGTCGTTCGGGAAGTGAATGAGGTTCATCGCGAGGATCGTGCGGTTTTGGTCGCTGTCGGCGGCCGCGAGGGCCTCGACGATCGCGTCGCGCCCGCCGTTCCTCGAGATGTACGCGAGGGTCTCGCTGAGGATCGCGACGTGGGCCTTCTCGGGGAAGGACGCGGCGAGCTTCGCGAGGTCGGGGTCGGTGCCCTTCATGGCCGCGAGCAGCTGCGCCTCGGCCTCTTTCGGCATCTTGAGGAGGGCCGTGCGCGTGGTGGCGCGGAGGTCGCCCTTCGTGGGCGTGAGGAGCACGGTGACGAGGGGCTTCGCGGCCGAGCCGAGCTTCAGCTCGCCGATGAGCTGGATCGCCGTCATCTGCCAGAACTGAACCTGGTCGCGCATCGACTCGGGGCTCTTCGGATCGACGGGGCCCGCGAGCTTCTCGACGGCCTTCGGGCCGTACGAGGGGTGCTTCACGGCGAGCACGGCGTCGTGGAGCTCGGTCACGAGGTTGATCGAGTTCGTCTGCGAGGCGCGGAACTTCGCGAAGCACTCCCAGAGGGCGTCGATGAGGGCCTGGTCGGAGAGCTTCCCGGCGTTGGCCATGTTCTTCGTCGCTTGCGCGGCGTAGCGCACGTCGTCGTCGCTCTTCTTGGGCTCGTAGTCCTTGAGGGCCTTCGCGAGCGCGGGAGCGGTGCGCGGATCGTTCGTGTCGGCGAGGAACTTGATGAGGTCTTTGCGGGTCTTCTCGTCGGCGACGGTACCGCCCGTGTACTGCTTCGTCAGGGGCTCGACGATGTCGTCGAGGAGGGCCTTCACCTTCGGATCGTTCGCGTCCTTCTTGGCGTTCGAGAGGCTGTCCTCGAAGAACTGCTGGAGACGCTTCACGGCGGCGCCGCGCTGGGCCGGATCGTCGAGGCGCTTCACCCAGGTCTTCGGATCGTTCTCGTCGGCGCAGGCCGTGAGCATCGATCCACCGACGACGAGCGCACCTGCGCCGAGAACCGCGGGAATGGCCATGGAGGCCGCCGCGGCGAACGTGAGCGACCTGACCGTCTTGAGCGACTTCGCGTGCCTCATCATTGCTCTCTCTCCTCCGCCTCTGGCTTGCGTGCGCGGGCGAAAAGCCCGGGAAAACTCGCGAACAGGTATCGCTCCCCTCGGGGTGAGTGTCAACGACGCTTCACGGCGTAAATGTAGGGCAGGGTAGGGCAGAATGACGAGGTGCGGCACGAGCCGAGCCACGCGCGCCGACCGCGGTCACCCGATGATCATCGACTCGGAGAGCAGCTTGCCCTCGCGGAACCTCCGGAGGTTCCAGCGCTCGAAGAGGGGCGAGACCTCCCCCGTGACCACGTGCTCGGCGATGCGCTTGCCCATGACGGGGGCCATCATGAAGCCGTGGCCCATGAAGCCCGAGGCTTGGAAAAAGCCTTCGACGTCGTCGACGGCGCCCACGATCGGGTTTTGGTCGGGGGTGAGATCGTAGCAGCCGGCCCATTGCCGGAGCACCTTGACCTTGGCGAGCGTCGGGCACGCCCGGACGAGCGAGCGCGCGTAGAGCCCGAGGAACGCAAAGGAGCTGTTCTGGTCGATGCCCTCGGGGACGTGCTCCTGCCCGATGCCGCCCACGATCTCTCCGCGCGTCGACTGGCTGAAATAGAGGCCGTCCGTGAGGTCGGCGACGAGGGGGCGGAGCCAGGGCTTCAGCGGCTCGGTCGAGCAGATCTCGTGGCGATGCGGTTTGTTGGGCAGCTCCACGCCCAGCATCCGGGCGACGTGCGGAGCCCACGCCCCACACGCGTTCACGACCTTGCGCGTGCGGACGAACGCGCGCCCCGTCTCGTGCTCTCCGTCGTGCGAGAGGGTGCGGAGGTGCACGCCCGTGATGGCCGCGCCGCGGGTCTCGAAGCCGGTGCATTCGGTGAACGTGGCCACCTCGACGCCGCGCTTCTCGGCGGCCGTCGCGAAGCCCCACACGAACGGCCAGGGGAACACCACGCCGTCGTCGGGATTGTAGCTCGCGGCCACGACGTCGGTGACGTCGAGCTCGGGCACGATCGCGCGCGCCTCGGTCGGGCTGAGCATGCGCGTCGGGAGACCACATGTATTCTGCACCGAACAGCTCGCCTCGAGGGCGCGTCGCTTCTCCTCGGAGCGCACGAGGAAGAGGTAGCCTCCTTGGCGGAGCCACACGTTGATCTTCATTTCGCTCGCGAAATCGCGGCACATGCGGATGCTCTCCTGCATGAGCCGCACGTTCGCCTCGGTCGACCACTGGGCGCGGACGCCGCCCCCATTTCGCCCGCTCGCGCCGCCGCACAGGTAGCCCTTGTCGACGACGAGCACCTTGGTCGTGCCGAGCTTCGCGAGGTGGTACGCGATCGAGAGGCCCATGATGCCCGCCCCGATGACGACGACGTCGGCCTCGTCGCGGAGCGCGCGCCGCGAAGGCCCCCCGCTCACGCGAGGGCTCCGAGCTTCGCGAGGGCCTCCGCGTGGATGGCCGGGCACGCCGCGAGCACGCCCCGGAGGTTCGCGAGCGTCGGCCGTCGGTAGTCGATCGCGTGGCCGTCGGCGTCGGTCATGAGGCCGCCAGCGGCGCGCACGATGGCCTCGGGGGCGCACGAGTCCCACAGCATGCCGGAGGGCCCGGGGTGCACGTAGAGATCCGTCGCGCCGGTGGCCACCTGGAGGGCCTTGAGCCCCGCGCTGCCATAGGGCCGGAGCTCCTTCGCCCCGAGCCGCGCGAGGATGCGGTCGGTCGCCTCGCTGCGGTGCGAACGCGAGATGAGGGCCCTCGAAACAGCGAGGCTCGCCGGGGCCGAGACGTGGACGGGCGACCTCGTGCCGCTCGCGTCGACGCGCTCGGCGTAGTGCCCTGGCGCGCCGACGAACGCCTCGTTCCACGTGGGCGCGACCACCACCCCGAGCGTCGCCACGCCCTCGACCGCGAAGCCGAGCATGACGCAAAATTCGCCATTTTTCGCGACGAACTCGCGTGTCCCGTCCAAAGGATCGACGAAGAACGCCGCGTCGGCCGAGGGGTACCCGGCGTAGGTCGACGGGTCGCTCTCTTCGGCCACGATCGGCACGCCGGGGACGGCCACTTGGAGCGCCTCGATGAGGAACGCGTTCGCCTCTTTGTCGGCGCGGGTGACCGGGTCGTCACCCTCCTTGAACGAGAGCCCGCGGTCTGCTTGGTCGTAGACGCTCATCACGATTTCGCGGGCGCCGAGCGCGCACGCGAGCATCACGTCGCCGAGGAGCCGTGCGTCTCTCGGGGTCACGAGCGCACCCCCACCTTCTCGAGCTCCGTGTAGAGGCGGCCGAGATCCTCGTCCCGCAGGTAACGTGGGCCTCCACCCGTCTCGCGCACGAGCTCCTCGAGCTGCGTCACGGTTCGCGGCCCGAGCACCGCGCTCGACACGACGTGGCTCGCGAGGGCGAACCTCACCGCCGCGCCCCTTAGCGTCTTCACGTCGCCCTTCACGAGGAAGCGAATGGCCTCGATCTGGTCGATGCGGTGCTCGAGCTCCATGCGTGTCCACCGCTGCGCCCTGTGGTCCGTGTCGGGGAACTCTCGGTCCCGGGTCCACGTTCCGGCGAGCACGCCGTAGTTCAGCACGGACCGCGCGAGCACCCCCGGTCGCTTCACCATGATGTTGCCCGTTTGGTGGGAGAGTGGCCCTGCGTGGAAGAGGTTGTAGGGTACACAGACCACCTCCGCGCCCCCCTCCACTGCGCCCTCGAGCACGTCCTCGTTGCAGCACGAGACGCCGAAAAACCGAATCTTTCCCTCGTCTTTCAGGGTGCGTAGCGTCTCGAGGGCGCTCTTTCGATCGACCGAGTCGGTGATGGCGTCACGGGAGGGACAGTGGAGGAGGAAGACCGGGATCGCCTCGAGCCCGAGGCGCTTCAGCGAG
The DNA here is from genome assembly GCA_016712525.1 of Myxococcales bacterium. Taxonomy (NCBI): domain Bacteria; kingdom Pseudomonadati; phylum Myxococcota; class Myxococcia; order Myxococcales; species Myxococcales bacterium. Next base: position 982,345 of record JADJQX010000008.1, on the reverse strand, counting down.
CGCTCCACCGAGCCTCGGAGGTAGGTCTCGTCGAAGCGCTTGATCGGTGGCTCGAGCCTTCTATCGGTGCCTCCCTTGGTCACGATGACGACGTCGTCGCGGCCCTTGCAGACGCGCCCGAGCAGGGCCTCCATCTTTCCGCCGCCGTACGAGTCGCTCGTGTCGAACAGGGTGATACCCATGTCGAGGGCGGCCTTGAGCACGGCCTCGGCGTCGCTCTCGTCGACGGGGCCGTAGGGCTCACCGGACAGCCCCCACGTACCGACCGAGAGCTCCGACACGACGAGACCTGTTTTTCCGAGCGCGCGTTGCCTCACCCCTCGAGTCTTACCACGGTCAAAGCGCTTGACGGGAAGCTCGTCCCTGTCTACCCGAAGCTCCGCCGTTTCGGCCGAGGCGCCTCTCTGTCCGGGCGCGACGACCCCAAGGAGCTACGCGCATGAAAAAGACCATTTTGTCCCTCTCGTTCGTCCTCTCGGCCGCCGCCATGGGCTGCGGCGGGGAAGAGGCCGTGCCGCCCCCGAAGGCCCCCGAGCCCACGGCCGCGAAGGTGGACATGCCGCCTCCGGCGCCGCCCAAGGAGGAGCCCAAGCCCGAGCCCGCGAAGCCGACGCTCGCGGAGCTCCAGGCGAAGGCGCTCGGCGCCATGGTCGAGGCCATGAACGCCCACGACGCGAAGAAGGTCGCGGCCCTCTACGCCGAGACCGCCACCTGGAAGTTCCCCGGCGCGCCCGATACGACCGGCCGGGAGAAAATCGAGCAGGCCGTCGGCATGATGTTCCAGACGTTCCCCGACATGAAGATCGCCAACGCGGTGGTGCTCACGAAGGGCGACGTCACGGTCACCCAGTTCGCGCTCACGGCGACCCACAAGGGCGACATGGGCCCCATCAAGGCGACCAACAAGCCGGTCGGCTGGCAAGCGATCGCCATCCAGTTCTGGACGCCCGAGGGCCAGATCAAAGACGAGCACGCCTACTGGGACAACGGCACCATGATGTCCCAAATCGGCCTCTCCAAAATGAAGGCCCCCGCGATCCCACAGCTTGCGGCCACCACCACCGCGGTCACGGCGAAGGGCGACGACGCCGAGACCAAGAACGTGGATCTCGTGAAGGGCATGTACGGCGCCATGGAGAAGAAGTCGGCCGACGCCTTCACCGCCCTCATGACCGACACGAGCGAGTGGAACGACAACACGCAGCCGGCTCCGTCGAAGGGCAAGGCCGACGCGAAGAAGTTCTTCGACGCCCACATGAAGGCCTTCCCCGACGCCAAGATGAACGTCAAGAGCTCGTGGGGCTTCGGTGACTTCGTCGTCTCCGAGGTCACCATGACCGGCACGAACACCGGGCCGCTCTTCGGCAAGCCCGCGACGAAGAAGGCCGTTTCGATGGACTCGGCCGACCTCGTCCAGATGAAGGACGGCAAGATCGTGAAGGGCTGGAGCTTCGGCAACGGCATGCAGGTCGCCGAGCAGCTCGGGCTCCTCCCCAAGCCGAAGGACGCGGCCCCCGCGAAGGCCGCGCCCGCGAAGGCCGCGCCCGCGAAGGCGGCCCCGGCGAAGGCCGCTCCGAAGAAGTAGTCGAGCGAATCACCGACACGAGCACGCGGCGCGCCGAGAGGACGCCGCGTGCTCGCGTTTTGTACGTCGATGTCGGTGATTGGCACTCGGCCGACGTGTGGGCGCGACCCCGTCTGCCCGGCCGGGAAGCCCGCGCGCTTCCGTGACGCGGAGGTGCGCTATCGGCAACGCGCGCGTCGGGATATGCTTTTCGTCAATCCGAAAGAGAAGCGATTGGCGTCGAGCTTGGTCCGCTTCGGTGTCGGTGGTACGGAGTCGTGGCTGCGTCGCGCTCTCCGGCGGCGCAGGTCGTGGTCATGGGCTCGAGCCGTCCCCGCCCGGGGGGCGGGTCCTGTCGATGACGAAAGGCTCGGCCGAGCGGCGGGCTCCTGGTTCGTTCGAGGTGGCCTTTGGGATGCCTTGGCTGTGGACTCGATGGTCTGCACACGATCGACGTCTCGCGAGACGTCGAGACCGGGATTCCCGGGAAAACGAGGATCGTCGTGTCGGCTCGCGCGTGTGCCCATTGCGGGAGGCTCGAGCGCCCCGCGGCGACGGAGCGCGCGATCCACGAGGCCTCGATTCGCCTCGTCGCGGACTCGGGGCGTGTCGCCGGGGCGACGTTCCGTTTCCTCCGGAAGGCCGCGGGCCTCCGCGCGAGGGAGGTCGCGCGTTCGCTCGGCGTGAGCGTGGGGACCATCTCGCGCTGGGAGAACGAGGCACGCGAGGTCGACGCACGCTCGTGGGTGCTCGTGGCCCTCCTCGCCGTCGAGTCTCTCGGAGGGGAACGGGTCGTGGAGCGCGTCTTCTCGGGGATCGTCCGGGCCAAGTCGGAGCCCCCTCCGACGTTCGTCTCCGTTCGGCACGACGAGGGCACGACCTTCGACGAGGCGCAGAAATAGCCGTCGAGCCGTCAGCGAGGGGCTTCGTCGCGCGCGAGCCCGAACCAGTAGTGGGCGATGGAGAGGGTCCCTCCTTCGACGCGCAGGTCGACGACCGCGCGGTCCGTCGCGGCGGCCGACGGCACGACGAGCGAGCCTTCGAATACGTCCGAGCCCGAGGCGCGCAGCGTCCCGATGTCGACCCCGCCGACGCGCACGTGGGCGATGACCTCGTCGTCTCCCGAGGGGGTCGCGCGAGCGCGTACGACGAGGCGATGGGGAGCCCCTGGACGCAGCATGGCGAAGAACCGCTCCGCTTTCCTCATGGTTCGAGCCCCGTCGAGGGCCTCGGGTGCGTCCGGGTCGTCTTTCATCGGGAACGACTCGACGGTCTGCTCGCCCTCGAGCGCCCTGAGCAGCTCGTACCCGTGCGCCTTTTCGCTCTCGAGGTCGGCCACGTCGAGCGTGTCGACGATCTCCGGGAGCGGGGCGCGGGGGAGCTCACCGGAGCCGAGGCGCGAATAATCGGCCGTCATGAGCTTCATCGTCTGCCCACCGAGGATGGTCGCGTCCTTCACCGTGGCCTCGACGAGCGTCTCTCCGAGGATTTGGTCGCACCCCATCCACTCGGGATAGACGGCGAAGTGCGTAGGGAGTCGTCCCTTGTCGGTCGAAAACAATCTCTCGTAGTGCTCGAACCGTGACGCCGGCCCCCCGAGCCAATAGGTCGCCTCCGACGGGGTCGTGAGGCCGACGATATCGAAGGTCTTCTTGCCGCCGAAATAGGCAATCGCGCCCGTGTCGTTCAGTCCGATGCGCGCGTCCGAAGGGAGCTTCTCGGCGGCGAACGCCGCGATCTTTCCGTGTTGCCTCGCGATCCCGCTCGCCGAGCCCGCCACGTCGTCGATCACCCAATCGAGGCGTGTCGCCAGCATCCCCGCCACACCGAACCCGAACACCGGACCCACGATCCCGTAACTCTTGCGCACGCGGCTCGCGGCCGTACCGAGCACTTCGCCCAAGCAGGCGAGGGCCACGAACCAGCCCGTCGCAAATGGCCAAAGGTAGCGAAGTCTGTTCCAAAGAAAGGTGATGTAGGCACACGGTACGAACATCGCGAGCGCGAAGGCGAGCACGGCGAGGCTACGCTCGACTCTTCGCGTGGCGATCCCACGGAGCGGCACGGCGGCGAGCGCGACGAGCGCGACCTTGGCGCCGCCGCGTGGCAAGAACTCGACCGACCACACCTCGCCGTTGAGGAGCGTGTACACGAGGATGCGCGCGTTGGCGACGAACGTGGGGGCGAAGGCGTGGTACGGGTTGCCGACGGCGAGCTTCACCTGGGTCGTGCTCGTCGTGGTCTTCCCGGTCATCACGAGCAGGAGCAGCGGCGTGACGAGGACCCCGGCGAGAGGCAAGAGCCCGAGGGCGCGTGCGCGCCACGTAGGGCTCCGCGGAATGCCCGCGACGGCGAGCGCCACGAGCACCGACGCGAGGGCCCCTTCGGGGCGCATGAGCGGCGCGGCCGCCGAGAGGATCGACAGCTCGGCGAGGCCCCTCGATGTTCGGTATCGCGCGTCTTCGCACCACTCCGAGGCCCTTCGAGCGCTCCTCGCGAGCAGCCAGGCGAACGGGATGACCTCCATGCCGCTCGCCGCGCACCACACGTGGCCTCCGAAGAAGAGGACCATGGCCCCGGCCGCGATCGCCATCGGCTTCGACACGAGCCCGCGGGCGAGCGCGTACGCTTCGTACACGAGCGCACCGAAGCACACGTACGAGAGCCCCCACGCCGGCCACATGATGGCGTGGCCGCGAAATCCCACGGCGTAGAAGGGCGCCAAGAGGGCGGGCCAGAGCTGGCTGGTCGCGCCGCTCGAGACGGGCTCGCCTCCCTGGTAGCGCATCGGGTGCCCTTCGACGATGGCGCGCGCGTATTGGAAGTGGATGTAGGAGTCGTCGAGCGTGGCGGCCGGGTACCCCACCTTGGCGAGCACGGCGCGGATCGTGACGATGGCCACGAGCACCGTGGGCAGCACGACAGGGAGCCAAAGGAGCAGCTCGCGTGTCGCGTCGGCCCACGTGCCTTCGGGGGCGTGTCGTGGTGTCTTTTCCGGCGAATCGGCGAGGGCCATGGGCGCGCGGAACCTAGTCGAGCGAAAGGCGCTTGAGAAGGACCGCTCTTCGGCGGTGGGGATCCCAATTCGGGCCCGGTTCGTGTACACGATGCCCGAGCCCGAGCCATGGATCCCCGCGACGACGCCCCCCGAACGACCCCCAAGAAGAACCCGTACGCGCACTGCCCTCGGCTCCCGGAAGGCGAGACCGTCGACCTGCGATCCCTCGTCTCCGGCGACGAGATCGAGCTCGAGATCGGCTGCGGGCGTGGAGTGTTCGTGTTCGAGCGCGCCGCGGCAGCTCCTTCGGTGGGCCTCGTGGGGCTCGAGGTCCGGCGGAAATGGGCGACCATCGTCGACGAGCGCGTGGCGAAACAAGGCCTCTCGTCGAGGTGCCGTGTGTTCGCCGAGGACGCGAAAATCGCCATGCCGAGGCTGCAACCCGACGCGGGGGTGGCGCGTGTGTTCATGCACTTCCCCGACCCGTGGTGGAAGAAGCGCCACGAGAAGCGCCTCGTGATGGGCGACGTGTTCATGAACGAGGTCGTTCGGCTTCTGCGCCCGATGGGTGAGCTCTACATCCAAACGGACGTCGAGGATCGCGCCGAGAGCTACGCGCAGCAGATCTCGGCCCACGGCGGGTTCGAGCCCTTCGGCGACGCTGACGGGAGCCCTTGGCTCGCCGAGAATCCCTACGGGGCGCGGAGCCCGCGCGAGCACCGCGCCATCAAAGACGGCCTGCCCGTCTACCGCATGCGCTTCCGCAAGAAGGGCTGACGTGGGCCGCGGCCTCCGGGTGGCGTGCCTCGCCGTCGCGAGCGCGCTCGCGGTCGCGGGATGCGTCTCCCGCGAGCCGGCCGTACCCGAGCTCGTTCGCCCTGCGCCCGCCCGCGCCGAGCCGAGCGTGCCCCAAGCAGCGTCGCACGTCGAGGACCGTTCCTTGTTCGCCGAGCTCGATCTCGCGATCGCCGAGGGGACGGTGAAGGCGTGCGACGGGGCGACGTTCGATCCGGCCTTCGAGCGCGCGCTCGCGCGGGGTGTCGGCGACCTCACGGACGTGGTCGTGGCGTGGGCCATGCGTCCGGGGGAGGCGAGCGGCTGCAACACGCGGTTCGAGCGGATCTATCGCGCGATCGTCGTCCTCTCTCTGTCGGGGCGCGCCGACCGCGCTCGCATCGCGCTCGCCCTGGTCGACGCGGTGAACGCGCGAGGTCCCGCGGCCGTGCTCGAAGAGGGGAGTGACCAGCTCTTCCCCGAGGCGCACGTGCTCGCCACGCTCGCCGCGCTCACCGCCCGCGACGAGCGGCGGGCCCGCGACGAAAAACGGTTGGCCGAAGAGGGCTTCGCGCGTCTCGGCGAGGACGCGGCGGGGCGTTTCCCCGCGCTCGAGGACGTGGACCGTGCGAGATACAAGGCGGTCCGTCCCTGACAAAAACCGTGGCGTTTCGTGAGGTTACGTCGCCTGTGTGACTCAACGCGTGCAGTCGTCGTACCAGTCGGTGCCGCAGGGCTTCTCGACGGGCACCGTGACGAGCGACCCGGTTGCCGCTTTTCCGGCGGTGAAGCGGACCGCGATGGTGATCGCGGCGCAGGCGCGCTCGGCTCCGTCGTCGGCGCGTGTCGGGGCTACGTCGAGCGCCGCGCAGAGGCGTCGCTTGGCTTCCTGATAGATGGGATCCTGACGGCACAGGTACGTGTTGGCGAGCGGCGATTTCAGCGTCTCGAGGGCGGTGAGGAGATCCCCGGCGCGCACGCGGCCCGTCACGAGGCCGCCCTTCACCCGAAACGCCTCCCCGTCGCGAACGAGCGGCGCCACGAGGCTCGCTTCCTTGATGCGAGCGCGGACGAGGCCCACCTTCAAGTCGACGTCGAACTTGGCGACGAGCACGCCGTCACGCACGTACCCTCGCGCGTCCTCGACCCGCGGTTGGTAGGGCGGCGCGCCCTGACCGAGCACCGAGTCGCGATCGACGCTCCACGTGTCGACACCGTCGAAGCGGGGGCCCGCGTCCGGTCCGGCGTCGTCGCGTGGCTCGATCTCTCCGCTCGCGTACACGCCCACGCGCACCTCGTCGTCGCTCGCGGTGCCATTGTAGCCGCGGAGCTCGATGAAGAACGTGCTCTTGCCGCGCTGGATGTAGCCCGTCCCGCTCGTCGGATCGAGGCCGTCGATCTTCGGCAAGAGGGCGGTCGCCGCTTTGATTTCCGGGCCGAGTGAGTTGTCGATGCCGCCGTCGCTGTCGCACACGGTGCGCGCCGTGGCGTTGATAGGGGCGCATGCCGGCTTTCCCGGGCACGTGCAGAGCCCGTCGACATCGAAGCCGTCCGTGGCCCCTCCGAGATCGAGCGTCTCGGCGGCGAGGAGCACCGTGAGAGACGTCGCCGTGTCGGTCGGGGCAGGGCGCCCCGGAGGTATGTGTGGAGTACACGCGATGGCCGCGTCGGGCCTCTCCACGTCGGCGGGAGGCTCGGTCGCGTCCGGCGTCGTGGGGGGCGCCGCGTCTCCCCCGGTGTATCCGTCGAGCGGATTCAACAGGCTGCACGCCGCGAGGACGACCGCGAGCCCTCCGAGCGCGGCCAGGCCACGCCCGAGGCGCATCAGAGGCACTCCGGCTTGATCTTCTTGATCCCGCCCTCGATGACGAAGTTCGGGCTGCAGTTGGGCGCCGGCGCCGCCGGTTTGGCCGTGGTTTTTGCCGGCGTGGGCGCGGGCTTCGACGGGGCGTGTTTTGCGACCGTCGGCGCGCTCGGTGCGGGAGCCGCTGCGGGCGGCGCCGCGCTCTGGAGAGGCGCTGCCGCCGAGGTGACGGCCGTTGGGGCCGCGGTGACGCTCGCGGACGGGAGCGGGGGCGCGGGGGGCGCCGCCGCGGTGGCGCCGTTCGGGGCCCGGCGCGACACGATGAGCGCGGCCGCCACGAGCGCGACGGACACGAGCGCCGCCGCGACGATCACGCTGCTGCGCGACTTCGACGCCGCAGGTGGTGGAGCCTCGTCCCGCGCGAGCCCGAGGCGCGCGGCGGTCGCCGAAGACGACGTCTCGCTCGAGGCCGCCACCTCGGGGCTCGTGACGACGCTACGGCTCGAGGGGGTGTCGAGCGGAACGGCCGCGAGGAGCTTTCCGAGGCTCGGGTTCGGCTCGACGGCGCTCTCGATCTCTTCGATCCTCGTCGCACGCGAGCCGAGGGCCTCCGCGGCGAGCTCCGAGACCCACTCGCCCACGGCCCGTGCGGTCGCGGGGGGGCACGCCTCTTCGATGGCGATCGCCATGTCTCGGGCGGTCGCGTAGCGCTCGTCCGGCTCTCTCGCGAGCCCCTTCATGAGCACGTCGTCGAGGGCCTTCGGGATCTCGGGGCGGTACTTGCTCGGGGGCTCGACGGCGTCGTTCAACACCTTCACGGCTACGGTGGCTTGCACTTCGGCTTTGAAGAGCCTCGCGCCCGCGAGCGACTCCCACAGGCACACCGCCGCGGACCAGACGTCGGCGCGGCGGTCGACGGGCTCGCCCATGATCTGTTGGGGCGACATGTAGGCGAGCTTTCCCTTGAGCTCGTCGTTCTGGGTCGATTGCAGCCTGCCTGAAGCTTTGGCGACGCCGAAGTCGAGCACACGGGTGACGCCGTCGACGCCGACGATCGCGTTCTGCGGAGACACGTCGCGGTGGACGATGCCGAGCGGCTCACCGCGCTCGTTGCGCGCCTCGTGGGCGGCGTGGAGCCCGTTGAGCACGTCGATCGCGATCGCCGCGCAGATCGGCACGGGGACCTCGCGGCCACGCTTCAGGCTGGCGGCGATGAGCCGGCTCCAGGACTCGCCGTGCACGTACTCCATGACGAGGAAGAGCTCGGACGGCTCGCGCACCACGTCGAGCATGGGCACGACGTTGGGGTGACGAATGCGCGCGACGAGTCGGGCCTCGTCGAGCAGCATGGCCACGAACTCTTGCTCCTGCGCGAAGTTCGGGTGGAGGCGCTTCACCGCTACGGTGCGAGAAAATCCTGCCTCTCCGATGAGCCGTGCGAGATGCACCGTGGCCATCCCTCCGGCAGCCAGGATGCCGTGGAGGGCGTACCGACCGATGCGAATGGACCCGCTCGCGTCGGCGCTCGGCGCGGACGTCGACGCCGGAAACACGAGGCGCCCGCTGCGCGCCGAGCGGCCGCTCCCCTCAGAGCTCAAGGCGCACCCCGCTCCCGAGCCACCGCACGGCAGGCGCCTTGGCGGTCTTCGTCATGTCGGCCTCGGACCGCCTCGCCACCTCGGGGCGCGTGAGGAAAAGCACCGTGGCCGCGCCGAGGGCGACCACCGAGACCACGAGCGACACGTCCGCGATCAGGAATTTCGTGCGCACCGACGACACGTCGTCCTCGAGGCACGAAGGCTTGCACGCCTCGAGATCGCTCTTGCCGCTCGTGCCCGCGAGGCCGAACCCCGCGAAGCCGCCCGCTCCGACGAGGCCGAGGCCGCCAAGGGCATAGACCGTCCAAGGGATCGGCCGCTCGCGAACCGTCGGAGCCTCGGGGCGCGATGGCTCGAGGCCGCCCTTGGGCTTTTCCACCGGGGCCACGTAGAGGGACGACACGCCGTCGACACGCTGGGACTTTTCGCCCTCGCGGACGACGAGGCGAACGTCGACCGGGGCCTCGCCCTTCGGCGTGAACCGAAACGTGCGCTCGCCCGGATCCACGTCGACCGACTTGCCATCGGACTTTCCGACGACCTTGCCGTCGAGCTCCACGGTCACGTCGGACGCGACCGCCCCCGCCTTGTCTTTGAAGGAGAGAACGACCGAAGGCTGCCTGCGGTCGACCTCTTTCAACCAGTCGGCGCAGTCGGAGTGGAGGGCCGACGGGCAGCTCGGCGAGAGGCAAGCTGCGAGCTTCTCGCGCGCCGCGCCAAGGTTGCTCTGCTTCATGTCGACCTGGGCGCCCTGGTAGGCGGCGACACATTGCTCTTTGGATGGAGCACCGAGCGCGGCGACCGGGGGAGCCAGCACCGAAAGCGTTACGACGATCGCGGGCGCACGGACGCGCATTCCCCTAAGCCTACCACGCCGCGCGAAGGCCGCACAAAACACGGAGCGCCGCCGTTCGGACCTCTTGCCCCGCCGACACCTCGGGAGGAGCGAGGTGGCGACAATGCCGATATTGTGTGTAATTCTCGATGGTTAGAGCGAGAACTTGTAGCGGGCGACCCCGTCCGCCGGGACCGTGACGACAGCGTTCTGGGATTTCCCGTCCGCGGTCGTGCACGTCACCTTGTGCGGCCCGGCCGAGAGCTCGAGGCCCGCGATGGGCGTCGCGCCGCGGCCTTGCCCGTCGACCGTGACGTTGCACCACCCGTTGCTCGCGCCGACGTTGAGCTTCCCGCTCCCGGCGGGGGCAGGCGTGGCCGACGGCTTCCCGGTCGGAGTGGGACCGCCCGTTTGGGCCTTCGCGGTCGTGTCGTGGTGGGCGCTCTTCTCGAGCGTGACGTCGAGCTTCTTCCGCTCTTGGGCCGACCCGGTGAACGTGATCGACTTCTCGCCGAAGCCGGGCGCCGACACCACGAGGGTGTGCTCGACGCCCGAGGCGAGGCCCGCGATTTCGGGGCCTTGAACGGGCTTGCCGTCGAGCACGAGGGTGGCCTGCGTGCCCTGCGGGAGCACGTTCACGTCGACGCTCACCGAGCCCTTGCGGAGCTCCGCTTTGACCTCGTGGTCGGGCGCGAGGTCCGTCAGCGTGAGCTTGTGCCGCGACTGCTCGTGATCGGGCATCGAGAGCTTCAGATCGATCTCGACGCCCTTCGGGAGCTCGAGCGTCGCCGGTGTGACCTCGGCGCGTAGGTCTCCGTTGACCCAGATGGACGCACCGGGAGGCTCGCTCGTCACCTTGACGGTGCCTTTGGTGCTCGCGGCGGCCGGCGTCGGCGTGGTCGTGCCCTCGGCCTCGTGCCGCGCGCGGAGGCCCGCGAAGACGCCCACGCCTACGGCGATCATGACCGCGAAAGGTACGGTGAGGAGCCATCGGGACTTCGGGCGATGGACCGGCGCGTCCGTGACCGTGTGGGCCGCGGCCGGCATGCTCGGCGTCGCGGCGCGCGCTCCGCTCCCGAGGGCGTCGAGCTCGAGCGTCGACTCGAGGCGACCGCCGTGCTGCGAATCGATGATGTCGGCGAGCTGCTTTCCCTGGAGGATCGCCTGCTTCTGCGCGGCGAGCTTGTCCTGGAAGAGCTCGTTCATGAAGGTGTGGAGCGCCGAGTTGCTCACGGGCACGCGGTGGCGCCGGACGAACTCCTCGAGATCGCGTTGCATCGCTCGCGCCGACGGGTACCGCTCTTCTTTGTTCTTCGCGAGGGCCCGCATCACGATGGACTCGAGGTCCTTCGGGTAGTCGGGCCGGACCTGCGAGGGGCGCGGGTACTCTTCCTCGCAAATGAGCTTCAGCGTCTCGAGCTCGTTCGCTCCTTTGAAGAGCCGCTTGCCGGTCGTGAGCTCGAACAGCATGACCCCGGTGGCGAAGATGTCGGTGCGGGCGTCGACCTCTTCGCCTCGCGCCTGCTCGGGCGACATGTAAGGGACCTTGCCCTTGAGCTTCCCGGTCTTGGCCTCGGTGAGCATTTTTCCGCTCTTCGCGATGCCGAAGTCGACGATCTTCACGTCCCCTTGGAAGGTGACGACGACGTTCTGCGGCGACACGTCGCGGTGCACGATCTGGAGCGGCGCGCCGTTCATGTCGTGGTGCTCGTGCGCGTAGGCGAGCCCGGCGCACATGCCGAGGACGATGGCGAGCGCGTGCTCCACCGGGAACTCGAGCACCTCGCGCTTCTTCATCTGGCGCACGATCGAGCGGAGGTCCTCGCCGTGCACGTGCTCCATCGCGATGAAGAAGCTCCCGTCGACCTGGCCGACGTCGAACGTCTGGCAGATGTTCGGGTGCGAGAGCGTCGCCGCGACGCGCGCCTCGTGGAGCAGCATGTCGATGAAGGCCGTGTCCTGGCTCACCGCCGGCAAGATGCGCTTGATGACGATGAGCTTCTCGAAGCCGGCGACGCTGCGCTGGATCGCGAGGAAGAGCTCGGCCATGCCTCCCTGCGCGAGCTTGCGCAGGAGCGTGTACTTCCCGAACCGCGCGGGCATCCCGCTCGTGGCCTCGTCGTCCGCGACGAGCCCGACGGCGGGCACGTGCGACATGGGCGGCGCGGCCAGGCTCGTCCCCGAGGGCGCGCTCGGGATCGACTCGCGCGGGCCGGGAGGGGCCGACGAGGGCGCGCTAGGAACGAGGGCTGGGACGGAAGAGCGAGACATGTCTCCTCGGGCAGGCGAGACGGTACACGCGATGGCCCGGCGGAAACAGGCCTTCCTAACCCTAGTTCGCGCCCCCTTTGTGGTCAAATCGCCCACCTTGGGATCGGCGTGCTCTCGCGGCCCATTCCTGCGGCCGCCCGGGGCTTCGGGGTGGTGTACGGTGAGGTCGGAGCGCTCGTGTGGAACCTTCGCGCCCGTCGGGGCGTCCGAGGGGTGACGGCGGGGAGCGACGCGACCTTCGGAGCGGCCATGCGACGACACCTTCGATACGGAGCCCCAGTGGCGCTAGGTCTTGCGGCAGGCGCGCTCGTCATGGGCTGCGCCGAGCCGCCGCTCCCGCCGGCGATGCCTCCTCCGCGATCCGAGGCTGCGAGCCACCAGATCGTCGGTACACGCGCCGAGGGGACGCCCCGTGAGCTCGCCGAGCGAGGGGAGAGGGCGCTCCTCCAGCTCAAGTGGCGTGACGCCGTCGACGCGTACGAGGCCCTCGTGGCGGGCGAGCCCACGGCCAAAGAGATGCCCCTCTGGCTCGCGTCGCTCGGTGCGGCGTACGAGGGGCTCGGCGATCTGAAGAAGGCCCGCGAGGTCTACCGGTCGCTCGTCTCGCGGTTCCCGACCGACCCGCAGGTGCGTGGGGCCGAGGTCCGCGAGGCCTCCCTCGACGCGTACCTCGAGGACTGGAAGGCCCTCGGCGAGCTCGGGGAGAGGCTCCTCGCGAAGCCCGGCGCCGACGACGTGGACCGCATGCTCGGCTTCGGGGCGCGCGCCCTCCGAAAGGTGCAAGAGAAGGACGACGTGGGCGCCCTCCGAGACACGAACGAGGGCCTCGAGATCATGGACGCGAAGCACTACGGCGCCGCCGGGAGGCTCCCGGTGCCCGCCGCGCAGCTCCGCTTCGCCCTCGCCGAGGTGCGCCGCACCAAATCCGAGAAGATCGCCCTCCTCCCCGTGGGAGACGACTTCCTCGTGAAGATGGAGATGCGCTGCCAAGGCCTCCTCGACGCGCAGAGCGCCTACGCCGACGCCATCCGCAGCAGCGACCCGATCTGGGCGAAAATGAGCGGTGTCCGCGTGGGCGAGATGTACCGCACGCTGCACGCCGAGCTCATGACCATCCCCCCGGATCGCGCGAAGACGGCCTCGGACAAAAACCTCTTCTACGCCATCATGCACGTGCGCTACCGCGTGCTCGTCGAGAAGGGCATGGAGATGATGACCCGCACGATCGACTTCGCGAAGAAGACCGAGGACGAGTCGGGCTGGGTCACCCGGGCGCGCGAGGCCCGGGACCAGATGATGCGCTCGCTCGAAGAAGAGAAGGCCATCCTGGCGACCCTCCCGTACACGGAGGCCGAGGTCGAGCGCTCCCTCGAGATGATGCGCGAGCGCGCCCTCCTCCGGGCTCAAGGGAAGCCGGTACCGCCGTTGAAGCCGAAGCCGTAGGATCGAAGCCGACCCGGGGCATGTCGGCCGCGCTTGACACGTCCACCGGCCTGGACTATCTGGCGCATCCCTCCCACGGCGAACGTGTGTCTTCTCGGCGCGGGTACGGCTCGATTCGTCGAGGCGTGCCAACCCGAGGGGCCTCGCAAGCCAAGCGAGGGCAGGGCAGGTTCACCGCTTGCGCTGCTCCCGAAGGTGAGGTAGCTACGGCCCGCATCCGCTGGCGTAGCTCAATTGGCAGAGCACCGGTTTTGTAAACCGGCGGTTAGGGGTTCAACTCCCCTCGCTAGCTCCGCCTCGGCGATCCTTGACAGCTCGACGTTGCACCGATACCGGCGCCCCTCAAAAGGCGTCAAAATAGTTAGTAGTTTCGGAGGGTTGCCCGAGTGGCCAAAGGGAGCAGACTGTAAATCTGCCGGCACTGCCTTCGATGGTTCGAATCCATCACCCTCCACCCCGTTTCTCTTCCTTACGTTTCGTCTCTTCTTCTTTCTTCTCGTTCGTGGCGCTGGCTCACGAGACCGGCCATCGCGGGTGTAGCTCAGTCGGTAGAGCTTCAGCCTTCCAAGCTGAATGTCGCCGGTTCGATCCCGGTCGCCCGCTCCACGCCTCGTCACCTTCTGCTTCTTCTCCGTTACGCACCCCACCGCCCACCTAGCTCAGTGGTAGAGCACTTCCTTGGTAAGGAAGAGGTCACGGGTTCAAGCCCCGTGGTGGGCTCGAGTTACCGCACCTTCGGCGTCTTGCCGACCGTTCAGCCCGTCTTTTCAGGAGCTTTCCGATGGCGAAAGAGAAATTCAACCGCAGCAAGCCCCACGTGAACGTCGGCACCATCGGTCACATCGACCACGGCAAGACGACGCTCACGGCCTCGCTCGTGAAGGTTCAGTCGAAGAAGAACCTCGCGAAGGTCATTTCGTACGCGGACATCGCGAAGGGCGGCACCGTCCGCGACGCGACGAAGACCGTGACGATCGCGGCTTCGCACGTGGAGTACGAGTCGGAGAAGCGCCACTACGCGCACGTCGACTGCCCCGGCCACGCCGACTACATCAAGAACATGATCACGGGCGCGGCGCAGATGGACGGCGCGATCCTGGTCGTGTCGGCGCTCGACTCGGTCATGCCGCAGACGCGCGAGCACGTGCTCCTCGCTCGCCAGGTCGGTCTCCGTCACATCGTGGTCGCGCTCAACAAGTGCGACGCGGTGGAGGACGCGGAGATGCTCGACCTCGTCGAGATGGAAGTCCGCGAGCTTCTCTCGAAGTACAAGTTCGACGGCGACAACGCGAAGATCGTCCGCGTGGCGGCCTTCCCGGCCCTCCAGGGCGAGCCCAAGTGGGAGGAGTCGATCGGCAACCTCATCGCGGCGCTCGACAGCGAGATCCCCGAGCCGGAGCGTGACGTCGACAAGCCCTTCCTCATGGCGATCGAGGACGTGTTCTCGATCAAGGGCCGCGGCACCGTCGGTACCGGCCGCATCGAGCGCGGCGTGGTGAAGACGGGCGAGGACGTCGAGATCATCGGCTTCCGCGACACCCGCAAGACCACGGTCACGGGCGTCGAGATGTTCCGCAAGATCCTCGACGAGGGCCGCGCGGGCGAGAACGTCGGCGTCCTCCTCCGCGGCATCGAGCGCACGGACGTCGAGCGCGGGCAGATCCTCTGCAAGCCGGGCTCGGTCACGCCGCACAAGAAGTTCATGGGCGAGGTCTACGTCCTCAAGAAGGAAGAGGGCGGCCGTCACACGCCGTTCTTCACGAACTACCGCCCGCAGTTCTACATGCGCACGACCGACGTGACCGGCACCTGCGAGCTCCCCGAGGGCACGAAGATGGTCATGCCGGGCGACAACGTCACCATGACGATCTCTCTCATCACCCCCGTCGGCCTCGAGGAGCAGATGCGCTTCGCGATCCGCGAGGGCGGCCGCACGGTCGGCGCGGGCATCGTCACCAAGATCCTCGAGTAATTCTCGACGGATACGACCGGCTCGGAGCACACCATGGGCGATCGGATCGAGGTATCCCTGGTGTGCACCGAGTGCGAGAGCCGGAACTACCGGACCTCGCGCAAACCGGAGCAGAAGGGGCAGATCGAGAAGAAGAAGTTCTGCCCTTCCTGCAAGCGTCACACGGTCCACAAAGAGACCAAGTGACGAGAGGCCCACGCGAACCGCCGCGTGGGCTTCGCCATCCGGGCGGTCCGCGAGAAAGCGCCGCGACCTTGTGGCGGCCAACGCGGAGCTTCTAGGGGTTTAGCTCAGTCGGTAGAGCAGCGGATTCCAAATCCGCAGGTCGTGGGTTCGAGTCCCTCAGCCCCTGCAGAATCGCCTTCCCAGAGAGAGTCCCATGGCTGACGAAGAGCTCGAGAAGAAAGCCGAAGAATCGGAGGACGAAGAGGCCTCCGAGGGCACTTCCTCGTCCGACGAAGCCGAGGCGAGCACGTCCAAGAAGTCCGAGGCGAAGGCCGAGAAGGCCAGCAGCGCGGACGACCCGGACGAAGACGCCGAGATCGACCAGGTGCTCGCGCACCAGTCCAGCAACGCCCTCGGCGCCGAGCGCTTCGTGTACGCCGGGTATTTCGCTGCGGCGGTCGGCGCGGCGTTCGTCTTCGCGAAGCTCGGGCACGCGGCGTGGGTCAAGCTCGCGGCCTGGAAGCCCGAGCAAGTCGGCGAGCCGCGCGACGAGATCGTGTACGGCGTCGCAGGCCTCCTCGGCGTCGCCCTCGCGGTGCACTACTGGCGAAAGAAAGAAGCTCGTGAGTACGCGACCGAGGTCGCCGACGAGCTCTCCAAGGTCACCTGGCCCACCAAAAAAGAAGTCCAGAACTCGACGCTCGTGGTGGTCCTCACCACGCTCTTCGCCACGGTCTTCTTCGCGCTGATGGACCAATTCTGGCGCTTCATCACCGACAAGGTTTACGGCTTTTAGGAGCCCGGGGTTTTGCCATGGCCAAGAAGTGGTACGTCATTCAAACCTACTCGGGCTTCGAGAACCGCGTCCGTGAGTCGCTCCAGCAGCGCATCAAGGAGTTCGGGAAAGAGGCCCTCTTCGGCGAGATCCTGATCCCGACCGAGACGGTGCAAGAGGCTCGCGCGAGCGGCAAGACCCGCGTCCGCCAGAAGAACAGCTTCCCCGGGTACATCTTCGTCGAGATGGAGATGGGCGAAGAGGCCTGGCACCTCGTCAAAGACACGAGCAAGGTCACCGGGTTCATCGGCAACCAGCGCCCGCAAGAGGTGAAGCCGCCGCAGATCGACGAGCTCCGCAAGGCGATCGTCGAAGGTGCGGTCAAGCCGAAGCCGCGCATCTCCTTCGAGGCCGGAGACGAGATCCGCGTCATCGACGGGGCCTTCGCGAACTTCATGGGCACGGTCGAAGAGGTCAAGCCGGACAAGCAGAAGCTCAAGGTGAAGGTCAGCATCTTCGGGCGCGCGACGCCGGTCGAGCTCGACTTCACGCAGGTCGAGAAGCGCTCCGCCTGACGCGGACCTCGCCCTCGATGTAGCGGTACCCACGAGCCTAAGTGTTCGTGGGTACTCGTCATTTTGTCCTTCGGACGGGAGGGCGCGAGGTGGGTTACGCTCGGGGCATGGCTCGGCGCGCTCTCCTCTCCGTCCTCGTTCTCGCCCTCGGATGCTCTTCGGAGCCGGAGGTCGAGCCCGACGCCGGCGCCGCTCCGAGCCCGACCAGGACCTCTCCGGGCCCGAGCCCCGAGGGGGGCGCGGTGGACTCCGCAGCGCCGCTCCCCGACGGTGCGGTCCCGGACGCCGCGGTGCCCGAGGGACCCCGGACGGAGGTCGCGTTCGTGGGCGGGGGAGACGGCATGGTGCGCACGTACGCCCTCGATCCCACGACGGGTGCCCTGTCGCCGCTCGCCTCGGTCGCGGCGGGCAACGATCCGTCGTACCTCGCCTTCGACGAGGCGAGGCAGCTCGCGTTCGCCATCGACTCGGGGCAAAACCAGGTGCGCACGTTCGCCGTGAGCCCGAAGACGGGGACGCTGACCGCGAAGGGGCAGGCCGTCGGGACCGGGGGTACGGGCGCGACCCACGTCTCGCTCGTGCCGAGCGGAAAGTACCTGCTCGTCGCCCACTACACGAGCGGTCACCTCGCCGTGGTCCCCGTGGCTGCGGACGGCACGCTGTCGGCCCCGAGCGACGTGGTGCTCGCCGGAGACAAGGCGCACTTCGCGGAGATGGACGCGGCGAAGCGCACCGTGTTCGTGCCTTGCCTCGGCGCCAACGTGGTCGCCCGGTACACGCTCGACGAGACCACGGGAAAGCTCACGGCGCTCGCGCCGGTCGCGCTGCCAGCCGGCGCCGGGCCACGCCACCTGTCCTTCGCTTCGGGCTCGCCGTTCGTGTTCGTCGTGAACGAGCTCGCGAGCAGCGTGACGTCGTTCTCGTACGACGCGGCGACGGGGGGCCTCGGGCTCGTCGAGACGAAGTCGTCCCTGCCCGCGGGCTTCGCCGGAGCCAACACCGGCGCCGCCATCTTCGCCCACCCGTCGGGCAAGGTCGTGTACGCATCGAACCGCGGCGAGGACAGCATCGCGCGCTTCACGTACGACGCGCAGGGGAGGCTCACGCGCGAAGGGAGCGTCCCGACCTCGGGCCGCATTCCGAGGAGCTTCGGCCTCGCGGGGAAGGGGCGCTTCGCCTACGTGGCGAACCAGGGTTCCGGGACGGTGTACGGCTACACCATCGACCCCGCGACGTTCGCGATGAGCCCGATGGGCGCGAGCGCTCAGATCACGGGGCTCACGTCGCCGAAGTTCGTCGGCACCGCGCGCTTCGTCGACAAGTAGCGGAAACGATTGAAGAACCGAGCGAGCGGGGAGGGCCCTTCGGGGCGCCGATCTTTTTTCGGAACCTTCGCGCGGGTCCCTTGTCTCTCGCCTGCCGCGTGAGATGAACGCGCCTCGGACTCGCCGACCACGGAGCCTCGTGGGTCGCGCGAGACCGTGGTGCCCGCGGCAAGGAGGAGCTCGTGGGCGCCATTCGTCACGTCGTGGGATTCGTCTTGGGAGTCGCTGCCGTCTCGGTCTTCGTGCCCCGCTCGGCCGAGGGCGCCGACTCGGTGAACGACTGCTTCGGCATCCAGAAGACCGAGAAAGAGAGCGGCATCGACTTCGAGCTCTCGAACGGCTGCGACCGGAGCATCGCGTGTACGATGCAATGGACGGTGCAGTGCGAGAACGGATCGGGGAAGGTCACCGCGCAGACCCAAGGGCGCGCGGGCGCGATGTTGGGCGCGGGCGCCAAGGAGACGGTGTTCGGGTCGGCCGGCGCGTGCAAAGCCCACGCGGGGTGGACGATCGACAACGTGACGTTCGCGTGCACGCCCGTGCGCTGAGCCCTTCGCGCACGAAGAGGCCCGGGGGCCCTTCGTGACCCTCGGGCCCGTGCTTCTACCGCGCGCTCCGTTCAGCGAGAGCGGCCGAGGCCGGCGCGGTGCGACGCGACCCAGGGGCTCAGCCGAGCGCCATCGACGCCCGCGTCGGCCGATGCGGCGCCCGTGGCTCGCTCCATGCGCGAGGCCGCGACCGCCAACGCCACCGTGAGGGCATCGCGCATGTCGCCTGGCACCTCGGGGTAGCCGAGCAGCTCCGCCGCGTGGCGATCGAGGAACCCGGTGTCGTAGCGGCCCGCGGCGAACTCCGGGTGCGCGAAGAGCTTCTCGTGGAAGGCGAGGTTCGTCTTGATGCCGGTGACGACGTACTCGGAGAGCGCCCTCCGCATGCGGGCGACGGCGCGCTCGCGGGTGGGGGCCCACACGCTGAGCTTGGAGATGAGCGGGTCGTAAAAGCTCGAGATCGTGCAGCCCGGGTAGGCGCCGCCGTCGTCGCGGACGAAGGGCCCGGCGGGGACGACGAGATCGTCGATGCGGCCGGGAGAGGGCAAAAATCCACTCGACGGGTCTTCGGCGTAGACGCGGCACTCGATCGCGGCGCCGCGCGCGTGGAGGTCGGTCTGGGCGAACGTGAGCGGGTGACCTTCGGCGACGAGGATCATCTCGCGGACGAGATCGAGGCCCGTGACGAGCTCGGTGACCGGGTGCTCGACCTGGAGCCTCGTGTTCATCTCGAGGAAGTAGAACTGCCCGTCCTCGCTGACGAGAAACTCGAACGTGCCCGCCGAGAAGTACCCCACGGCCTTCGCGCCCTGCACGGCGATGCGACCCATCTCGGCCACGAGCTCGCGCGACGCGGCGGGCGAGGGCGTCTCTTCGACGACCTTCTGGTTGCGGCGCTGGATCGAGCAATCTCGCTCGAAGCAGTGGACCATGTTGCCGTCGCGATCGCCGAGCACCTGGATCTCGACGTGGCGCGGGCGGATGATCGCCTTCTCGATGTAGACCGTGTCGTCCCCGAAGAACTTCTTCGCCTCGGAGCGCGCGCGCTCCCACGCGTTCGGCATCTCTTCGGCCGAGTGCACGAGCCGCATGCCCTTGCCGCCGCCGCCGGCCGAGGCCTTGAGCATCACGGGGAAGCCGATCTTCTTCGCGGCGGCCACGGCCTCGTCGGTCGTCTCGCAGCGCGCGCCAGGCACGATGGGTACACCCGCCGAGGCCATCTTGTCGCGCGCGGCCGTCTTCGAGCCGAGCTGGCGCATGGCGCTCGCGGGGGGCCCGACGAACGTCACCCCCGCGCGCTCGCAGGCGTCGGCGAAGTCCGGGTTTTCGCTCAAGAATCCGTAGCCCGGGTGGACCGCATCGCAGCCCGCGCGCTTGGCCACCGCGAGCACCTTCTCGATGTCGAGGTAGCTCTCCCTCGCGGGCGCGGGGCCGACACAGTAGGCCTCGTCGGCCACACGCACGTGCAGGCTCTGACGGTCGGGCTCGGAGTAGATGGCGACGGCCCCGAGCCCCATCTCGTGGAGCGTGCGGGTCACTCGGACGGCGATCTCTCCGCGGTTGGCGACGAGGACCTTCTTGAACGATTTCGTCTTGGCCATGGGCTTCGCTCGGACCTACCAGGGTTCGCCGCGGAACGAAAGAAGCCATGGGTTTCGTGCGGGTTCGACGGCTCCCGTGGTTTTCGTGTTCTACCGTCGTCCCTGCCGAGCTAGCCTTGTCCGGCGAGCAGCGATGGCGAGACGAGAACCCGGCGTCCAAGGGACCTTCGATTTCGGCGGGCCGAAGCCCGAGTCGATCGTGCCGCCGTACCCCGGAGCGACCTCCGCCTCCGAACGGACCACGCCGCGGCCGGAGAAGGCCCCCGAAGCCGCGGGTCGGGCGCCTCTGGAAGGGCCCCGCGCCGAAGCCACGCCTCCTCCTCCGCTCACGGTCGCAGGCTTGGGGCGGCTCGTCGAGCGGTCGCTCGCGGCCACCTTCGAGGCTCCCGTCGTCGTCACGGGGGAGGCCGGGTCCGTGCGCTTCGCGCAGAGCGGGCACCTGTATTTCACGTTGAAGGACGAGGACGACGACGCCGCCATCGACGTGGTCGTGTACCGCACGAACGTCACGCCTCGGGCCCGCGCCGTGGTTCGAGACGGTGCGCAGCTCCTCCTACGTGGTCGCCCTTCGTACTACACGCCGCGGGGCCGCCTCCAGTTCGTCGCCGACAAGGTGGGCCTCACGGGGAGGGGAGCCCTCCTCGAGGCGCTCGAGAAGCTCAAGGCGAAGCTCGCCGCCGAAGGTCTGTTCCGTGAGGAGCGCAAGCGCCCGCTCCCGGCCGACCCCCGCACCATCGGGGTGGTCACCTCGCGCACGGGGGCCGTGATTCACGACATCTGTCGGGTGGCGTTTCGGAGGGGGGGAGCCCACGTGCTCTTGGCTCCCGCACAAGTTCAAGGCGCGACGGCCGCGGCTCAGATCGTGCGCGCCCTCCGCGATCTCGAGCGTGTCCCCGAGGTCGACGTCGTCATCTTGGCCCGTGGGGGAGGCTCGACGGACGATCTCGCTGCGTTCAACGACGAGGCGGTCGTGCGCGCGGTCGCGGACCTCCGGGTCCCCGTGGTCTCGGCGGTCGGCCACGAGGTCGACGTGACCCTGGTCGACTTCGCCTCCGACGCGCGCGCCTCCACGCCCTCTCAGGCTGCCGAGCTCGTCGTCCCCGACGCGAGGGCACGCCAGAGCCTGCTCGCCGAGCGCCGGCGCGGCCTCGTGCGTGCCATGCGCGGCAAGCTCGCGTCGAGCGGCCTCGCGCTCGCGTCGATCGAGAAGCGCCTCGACGACCCGCGGCTCCTCGTCGCTCGCGCCCAACAGGGCCTCGACGATCGACGCGCCCGCCTCGCCCGCGCGGTTCGGAGCCGACTCACGGCCGAGCGCGACGGGCAGCGGGCGCTCGCGACGCGGATCTCGGCGCAGGATCCACGCGCCGTCTTGGCGAGGGAGCGCGAGGCGCTCGCTCGTGCCCGTGGCCGCATCGTGCACGCCGCCTCGGCGCTCCTCGGGTCTCGCGAGACGGACGTGGCGCGCCTCGCCTCGCGCCTCGACGCCATGAGCCCCCTCAAGGTGCTTGGCCGCGGGTACTCCATCGTCGCGCTCGCGTCGGGGAGGGCCGTCCGGTCGAGCCGCGAGGTCGCTCCGGGCGATCGGGTGACCGTGCGGGTCGCCGAGGGGAGCTTCTCCGCCGACGTCGTCGAGGCGAACGAGCGAGGAGCGTCGTGAACGCCCTCCACACGACCTCCCTCGCGTTCGCGGTGGTCGGCTCGCCGATCGGGCACAGCAAGAGCCCGGCGATGCATCGGGCGGCATACCGAGCGCTCGGCCTGCCGCACACCTACGAGGCCATCCTCGCCAACGGCGACGAGCTCCCGGCGATCGTGGACAGGCTCCGCCGCGGCGAGCTGTCGG
Organism: Myxococcales bacterium; assembly: GCA_016712525.1. Classification (NCBI taxonomy): domain Bacteria; kingdom Pseudomonadati; phylum Myxococcota; class Myxococcia; order Myxococcales; species Myxococcales bacterium. Next base: position 960,254 of record JADJQX010000008.1, on the reverse strand, counting down.
GCATCAACGTCACGGTTCCGCACAAAAAAAGGGTCCTCGGCCTCGTCGACGTGATCGACTCCACCGCCGCCCTCGTCGACGCCGCCAACACGCTCGTCCGCGACGACGCGGGGCGCGTGCACGCGTTCAACACCGACACCCCCGCGCTGGCCGACGAGCTCCGCGAGCTCGTGCCGGAGGCGCCCGTGTCGTGGACCGGTCGCAGCGCGCTCGTCCTCGGCACCGGCGGCGCGGCGCGCTCCGCGGTCGTGGCCCTCGCGGTCGACCTGCAATGCAGCACGGTCCACGTACGCGGTCGTTCGTTGTCCGATCCTGTCGCGGCGCGCTCGAAGCGCGACGAGCTCGAGGCGCTCGTCCGCCGCGCAGGGCGAAGCACCACTATCGTCGCGGGTCCGCTCGAGGGGTCGCCCGAGGTCGAGCCGGAGCTCTCGGCCGTCGTTCAGTGCACGAGCGCGGGCATGTCGGGCGCCGACCCGGGAGAGTCTCTGCTCTCGGCCGTCGACTTCCAGGCGCTCGGGCCACGCGCCGTGGCGCTCGACGTCGTCTATGCGCCTCCGCTCACCCCCTTCCTGCGCGCGGCCGAGGCGATTGGGCTCCGGTCGGCGAACGGGCTCGGCATGCTTGTTCGCCAAGGGGCGCTCGCGTTCGAGCTGTGGCTACGCGTGCCTGCGCCGTTCAACTCGATGCTCGCGGCCATCACCTGACCCGGGGGCTCGGCCGCGCGGTGCGAAGGCCGTAAGTGTTCAATTAAAAAGGCGAAAGTGGCCGACGATGGGCCACGCGTCGAGGGCATCTTCTTCGGTCGCGCGGGGGCCCGCGTTGTGGAGCACGAGCGGGAGGCCTCGGGTCCCGAGCCGATCGCTCACGAGGCCGATGTGGTCGGCCTTGCACTCGGGACAGCGCCCGTACGTCCACACGATCACGTCGCCCGGCGCGAACGTCGACCGGGTGTCGGGGCCGATGTCGACGGGGAGGCTCCGCGCCGTCCTCCGGAAGAGCACGAAGAGGTTCGGGGTGCGCCGGTGATCGACGCGCCCGTCGGGGGAGAGAATGCCCGGGTACGCGGAGGGCGCGAGGCGCACGTCGAGCTGGAGCCTCGTTTGGACGTCGTAGCCGGACGCCCCGAGCGCACGCGCCACGAGGTCCGTGCACGCCCCGCGGTCCTTGGAGGGCGCCCCCATGGCTCTCTCGACGTACCTGCGATCGTAGACGACGCCCGAACGCACCTCGCTGCGCGCCCGCTCGATGGCACGCGCCACGCGCACCTCGCGAGGCTCCGGATCGGCGGCCGACGGGCGCGCGAGGGCCACGACCGCGAGCACGACGGACGAGAGCACCGCGCGGCGACCCATCGCGCGCTCGACGAGGCCCTCGGCTCGGGTGCAGGTGGCGACGCGCGGCTCTCGCATTCCGCAGATTCATGGCACATTCGGGGCGTGGTCGCACCCGCACAGACGAACAAAGAGAAGGCGCAAGCTTGGGCCGAGCGCAACACGAAGAACCTGCAGCGCCTCGGCTACCGCCGCATCGTGCAGATGATCGTCTACCTGCTCGTCATCCCCACGGTCTTGCTGCTGGCGATCGGGATCTTTTCGCTCTTTCTCGAGGGGCGCATCAACTTCATCTTCGGCATCCTGATGGTGGCCTTCGTGTCCGTCATGATCACGGGGATGGTGCTCGTGCTCGTGTTCGTGCGGCGAGAGGCCAACCTCTCCGAGCTCCAGGCCGACTTCGTCTCGAAGGTGAGCCACGAGTTTCGTACGCCGCTCACCGCCATCCGCCTCTTCGCCGAGACGCTCGAGCGCGCGAACGGAGATCCGGAGACCCAGGCCAAGTGCGTCGCGCAGCTCCGAACGGAGACCGAGCGCCTCACGCGGCTCATCGAGCGCCTGCTCGATTTCGGGCGAATGCAGGCCGGGCGCAAGGTGTACGAGCTCCGCGAAGAGCTCGTGTCGGACTTGGTTGCTGATGCCGAGGACGCGTTCGCTCCGTATCGAACGAAGAGCCCGGACCTCGACTACGCGAGCGACGTGTCCCCCGAGGCCGCCGCGCTCGTGGTCCGGGTCGATCGCGCGGCCGTCGCCGACCTCCTCGTGAACCTCATGTCCAACGCGCTCAAATACGGGGGAAGCCCGCCCGTGGTGCGGCTCGTCGTCAAGGTCACGAAGGAGGGGCGCGTCGCCTTCGAGGTCAGCGACAACGGCGAGGGCATCCCCGGCCACGAGCGCGAGCGCATCTTCCAGAAGTTCTACCGCATCGACGACCGCCTCTCTCGGATGCGCGAGGGCAGCGGCCTCGGCCTCGCGATCGTCAAGCACGTCGCGCGGGCCCACGGCGCCAAGGTCACCGTCGAGAGCGCCAAGGAGCGGGGGTCCACGTTCTCGTTCGTGCTCCCCCGGGAGCTCGTCGCGACCGAGTGACGAATTTTGCAACGTTCCGCAGCTACGGGGTTTTTCGGCGATCCCGACCGCGTGATCCGCTCGTTCGGCGGCGCGCGATGATGTAACGTCGGAGCGTGGCTAACGGAAAGGTCGACTCGCCCGAGCCGCTCTCGGATCGCCGCACCGACGGCTCCGGACTGGAAGGGCGGCACGTGCTCGTCGTCGAGGACGACCCGGCGATCGCGCTCGGGCTTCGCATCAACCTCGAAGCCGAAGGCTACCGCGTCACCCTCGCCGACGATGGCGAGCGCGGGCTCCAGGTGATCCGCGCCGAGCGCCCGGACCTCGTCGTGCTCGACGTCATGTTGCCCCGCAAGAACGGCTTCGAGGTCATGCACGAGCTCCGCGCCGAGGGCATCTCGGTGCCCATCATCGTGCTCTCCGCGCGGACCGGCGAGATGGACAAGGTCACCGGGCTCGAGCTCGGCGCCGAAGACTACGTCGCGAAGCCGTTCAGCCTCGCGGAGCTCTTGGCGCGCGTGCGCGTCGCCCTCCGGAGGCTCGGTCGCGCCGCACCGAAGGCGGAGCTCGTGCGCTTCTCGTCGGTCGAGGTCGACGTGTCGGCGCGCTCCGTGCGACATCGAGATGCCCTGGTCGAGCTCACCGCGACCGAGTTCGACGTGCTCATGTGCCTCGTCGAGAACCGAGGGAAGGCCCTCTCGCGGGACGACATCTTCCGCCGTGTGTGGGGGCCGAACCACCACGGGACGCCGCGTACGATCGACAACTTCATGCAGCAGCTCCGGCAGAAGCTCGAGGACGATCCCACGAATCCGCGGCACTTTCTCACCGTGCGCGGCATCGGCTACCGGTTCGATGGCTAAGTCGGCGGTCACGACGTTCGACGACGATCGCCCGCCCCGTTCGAGGAGCGTGACCGTCGATCGCGCGGCGCGCAGGTCATGCCCTGACGCGGGGCGGGTGAGCCGACGTTCAGCTCCGCTCGGCGCGATTTCCGGCTAAGTACGCCCCGATGGACAATAACCTCCTCCGTCACTACCTGGCGACGGTCTACGAGCTCCCGACGGCCAACGGACCGCTCCGCGTCTCGCTCGACGGCGACACGGTCACGGACCCCTCGACCCTGCCCGAGCTCCTCACGAAGCCGTTCACCGTGCTGACGGCGTTCAATCCGCGCAGCATGCTCCTGCCGCGGAAGGTGAACGAGGGCCGCCACACCGTGCTGCGCGATCTCCTCGTGCTCGGTTGCTACCGCGTCGAGGCCTGCGTGGGCTACGAAGAGGACCCCGACAGCACGTGGCGCGAGCCCGCGTGGCTCGTGCACGGCATGGACCGCGACGAGGCCGTCGCGTTCGGGCGTGTGTTCCGTCAGAACACGATCCTCGTCTGCCGTGGCGCGCGGCCCGAGCTGCTCGTCACCGACCCGACGTGCGACGACGTGGGCCGCGCCATCGTGGGCAACTGGCGCATCCGAGGCTGAGCCTCACGCGAGCTCGAGGCCGACGACGGGGCGTGGGGCGGCCGTCGTTCGCGCCTCAGCGAGCGTCTTTGGCGCACCGCCCGCCGGTCATGAGGAGCTTGAACGTGCCCGGGTGGTGCACGCGGTTCGAGCTCCTGAGGCCGTCGGCGTCGTAGTTGTAGGCGCCTCCGCGGATGGAGCGCTCGCACTCGGTCGGGATCGGGTTCGAGCCCGTGTAGCCTTGTTTTCCCTCGGCGCGCAGCTTGTTCTGGGCGGCGAGGATCTCGTCGCACGAGCCGGGCTCGCCGCGGTCGGCGCCAGGTCGGGTGTAGGCGAAGGGGTCGTACATGTCCTCCATCCACTCCCACACGTTCCCGGCGAGGTCGTCGTGGCCGTAGGGGCCACGGCCGAGCGGGTGGGTGCCCACGTCCTCGGTCTTGCTCGACTGGAAGACCGTACGCTCGTGCGTGGGCGGCTCGTTGCCCCACGGGTAGCGGCGTCCGTCGTCGCCTCGCACCGCGCGCTCGAGCTCGGCCTCCCGCGGCAGCCTCTTTCCGCGGAACGCGCAGTAGGCGCGAGTGTCGCCCCACGTGATGCCCGTGACGGGTTTGTTCGGGCCGACGAACACTCCGCCGAACCGTGAGATGACCTTCGCGTCGGGTGCACGGCACGCGCCGGCCTTCACGCACTCGCCGTACTCGGCGTGGGTGATCTCGGTCACGTCGAGAAAGAAAGGCGCGAGGGTCACCTTGTGCGCCGGCCGCTCGTCGGGTTGACCGCCCACGTCGATCCCCATCGTGAACGTCCCCCCGGGCACGAGCTTCATTCCTTTCGGAGCCTCGGGGCTCGGGTCCGTCGCGTCGCCCGCCGCGTCGCGGACGTCCTCTCCGGCATCGGCGGCGTCCTTCGGGCGAGCGTCCCGCGGGTCGAGCACCGTGACCGGCGGTGGGATGGTGGCGTCGTGCTCCTTCGCGGGCGCCGCGGCCGTGCCTTTGCCCGCGTCGTGCTCGGGGTGGGCGCACGCGGGGCCGAGGGCGCACACGGCGCCGAGGGCGCACACGAGCGCCCAAGATCGAACCTTCGAGACCATGTCCACGCATCATGGTCCGAAGGCCGCTCCGTCGGCAAACTTGGTGACGGCGCGAAGGTGGCCCGGCTTGGCACACGTGAAGCGGCGTGTATCTTGTTGGTTCTATTGCGGATTATGCTGGCCTTCGGTTTGCAGTATCTCGGAGCATGCGCACCCCCATCGTCGCCTTCGTCTCTTCGGTTGCTCTCCTCGTCGCTTGCAGCGGTGCGCTCGAGAGCGCAGGTCCCGGCAAGATCGACACCGGCTCGAACCTCGTCGTCTCGGCTGCCGTCTCGGGCCTCACGCTCGGCGACGAAGGCTGCGCGGCGACCGCCGGGGCGCCTGCCTCACGAGCGCCTGCCGCGGACTGCGCCGAGCCCGCTCCCGGCATGGCGCCCGGCTCCGGGTGTGGCGGGTGGGTGTGCCGTCCGTCGAGCGTCCAGATCGCCATCACCGCCGAAGGCACCGGCGCCGCGACGAAGATCGAGGTCGTGCGTGTCACGCTGCTCGAGTCGGACGACAAGGAGCTCCAAGACCTCGCCGCGTCGAGCCCGCGCCAATGGACCGAGTCGGGGTACGCGGCGTTCTCGGGCTCGGTCGGGGCAGGGGCGAACCTGAAGACGATGTGGTCGCTCGAGGCGCCCACTTGGTCGAAGCACGGCGCGAGCTACACGAAGCAGTACAAGGTCCGGATCACGCTGAAGGCAGGCTCGGGCACGACGACGGTGGACTCCGAGCTCGTGAGCCGCGAAGCTCCTGTCGCGACGTGACGACGACGACGACGAAAAAACGGCTCGCGACGATGGTCGTGCTGGCAGCGATCACGCTCGGCCTCCTAGCGCTCGTGGTGCACCGTAGGCCCAGCACCGCGAGTGTCGGTCCCGCCGAGCGGCTCACGCGCGAGGGCATGATGGCAGAGGCCACGCGCTACCTCGACGACCCCGCATTTCGGAGGGCCGAGCTCGAGCGCTGCCTCACGAACCCCGAGAACACGTACTCGAAGGAGCGCCTTCGGTACTACGGGCTCGCCACGAAGGGCTGGGATCTCCTGCCCGAGTGGAACCCGCGGTCGCTTGCCGTCCGCGGCGTACCGGACGAGCGCGCCCTCCGCGAGTCTCGCCCTCTCTGGGACGGGGTGAGGCCCACGTCGTACGAGGCGTGGCTGGCCCTCGGGCGCGAGGTGTTCTTTCGCTACCCGCTCCGCACCGACGCCGTCGCGCGTTTCGCCGTCGAGCGGCCCGACGAGGCGGCCCGGTACGGCGTGGTGCGCTCGTCCGACGGCGCCGTGCCCGGCCTCGTGCACTTCCTCGACGTCGACGGCTCTCCCGCGCTCGGGATCACGTGCGCGCTCTGCCACACGGCGCTCGACGGCGCGACCCTCGTCGTGGGCGAAGCGCGTCGCACCCTCGACTACGGCGCCGCGCGCCTCGCGTACGCCGCGATGGGGCGTGGGCCGGTCGAGGCCGAGCTCTCGCGCCGCATGCGCATGTGGGGGCCCGGTCGCGCGGACGTCACCGAGGACGACGACGAGGACCCGGTCGCCATCCCCGATCTGTTCGGCCTTCGGCACCAAGCCTACCTGACCCAGGCCGGCACCATTCGCCACACGGGCCTCGCCGCGCTCGCGCTCCGCCAAGAGACGCAGCTTCTCACCTCGAACCACCAGCGCATTCGCCCGCCGCGTGTGCTCGCCGTGGCGCTCGCCATGTTCGTCGAGTCGCTCGAGGTCCCCTCCGAGGCGCCGCGCGAGCATCCGGGGAGGCCGCTCTTCGAACGGCAGTGCGCGCGATGCCACGCGAGCCCCGTGCGTGGAGGCGAGCTCGTCTCGTCCGTGACGGTGGGCACGGACTCGGCGCTCTCGATGGGAAAGGCTAGAGGAACCGGATACTTACGAACACCGGCGCTCCTCCGTGTGAAGCGCTCGGCGCCGTTCCTCCACCACGGCGCGGTGCGGTCGATAGGCGAGCTGCTCTCGCCCGAGCGCCTCTCCCCGGCCTACCACGGCGGCGTGAACGGCGACGGGCCCGTGCCTGGGCACCCTTACGGAACGGACCTGTCTCCGGCCGACCGTGCCTCGCTCGCGGCGTACGTCGAAGCGCTCTGAAGGGTTCGTCTTCCGCGAAAAAACGTGGGATATTCGCGCCTCGGCGTCCCGCCGCTCTTCGCTCCGCCCATGATCGTCGTTCGAGATCTCGTCAAACGGTACGGCGCCCGAGAGGCCATCTCGGGGCTCTCGTTCACCGTGGGGCGCGGGGAGATCGTGGGCTTCCTGGGCCCGAACGGCGCGGGGAAAAGCAGCACGCTCCGCATCGTCGCGGGGTACCTCGGGCCCACGAGCGGGACGGTCGAGGTGTGCGGCCACGACGTCGTCACGGCGGGCCTCGCGGCGCGCTCCTGTGTCGGCTATATGCCCGAAATGGTTCCGCTTTATCCGGAGATGAGGGTGATCGAGTACCTCGGGTTCCGGGCCGAGCTCAAAGGGGTGGCGCGGCGAGCACGCGCGGGCCGAGTCGACGACGTGATGGAGAAGGCTCGTGTCACGGACGTGGCCCACGTGCTCATCGGCAACCTCTCCAAAGGGTACCGCCAGCGTGTCGGTCTCGCCGACGCCCTCGTCGCCGATCCGCCGCTCCTCGTGCTCGACGAGCCTACGGCGGGCCTCGACCCGAACCAGATTCGGGACGTGCGCGAGGTGGTGGCCGGTCTTCGTGGCACGCACACGGTGCTCCTCTCGACGCACATCCTGAGCGAGGTCGAGGCGAGCTGCGATCGCGCCATCGTGATCGCGAAGGGCAAGCTCGTCGCCGAGGGCACGCTCGACGAGCTGGGTCGCGCGCGTGCGTCGACCGGCGTGCGGCTCGTTTGCTCGGGCGAGCTCGAAGCGGCGCGTCGCGCCCTCGTGAAGGTCGAGGACACGCTCCCCGAGGAGGCCTCGGAGCCGACCGTCTCGCGTGAGGGGGAGCTCCTCCGCGTCGAGGTCGCCTGGGGGCCGCACGTCGACGTCGACACGGCTCGGGTGCACGCAGCCCTGGCGAAGGCCATGGTCGACGAGGGCCTCGGTCTCGTCGAGCTCGGGGCCGCCCGAGGCCGCCTCGAGGACGTCTTCGCCGAGCTCACGACGGCAAAAGATCCCGAGCCCGCGTCGTCCCCGAAGGGCGCGCCATGAGGGGATTTTGGCCTCTCTTGAAGCGCGAGCTCTTCGCGTATTTCGTCACGCCGCTCGCGTGGGTGCTGGTCAGCGTGTTCTTGATCGTCCAGGGCCTCCACTTCTACGTGCTCGTCGAGCAGCTCTCGACGCAGGTGGGAGCTTCGGGGGACGTGTCCCCGGTGTCGGCGTTCTTCGGCAACACGATCCTGCTCTACCTCGTGCTCTTCTTGCTCGTCCCGGCCATGACCATGCGCCTCTTCGCGGAGGAGCGAAGGAGCGGGACGGCCGAGGCGTTGCTCACGGCACCCGTCTCGACGACGGCGGTGGTGCTCTCGAAGTACGTGGCCGTGCTCGTCGTTTACGTGGTCATGTGGGCGCCGACGACCCTCTATTTGGTCATCCTCAGGCGGACGGGCGCGCTCGACGCCCACGTGGCGGCGTCGTCGTACCTCGGCGTGCTGCTCGTCGGCGCGGCGTACCTCTCGACGGGGCTCCTCACGAGCGCCATGACCAAGTCTCAGCTCATCGCGTTGGTGCTCTCCGCGCTCGTCATCCTCGTGCTCTTCCTCCTCGGCATAGGCGAGCTCGTCGCCCGCGAGGGGACGACGATGCATGCGGTCTGCAATCATGTGTCCGTCTGGGCGGCGATGAGCGATTTCTCGAGTGGGATCGTCGACACGAGGCGCCTCGTCTTTTACGGCACGCTCACCGTGGTGCCCCTCTACTTCACCGTGCGCGTCGTCGACGCCTGGAGGTGGGGATGAGCCCGCTCCGCGTCCTCGTGGGCCAGGTGAAGGCGCTCCGGCGGGACGAGCTCGGAAAGCTCGTGGGCCTGCTCGCCGCGACGGCGATCGGCTTCTTCGTGAACATGTACGCGTCGCGCCACTACGCAAGGTGGGACGTGACCGAGGACAGGCGCTACACGCTCTCGGCTGCCACGAAGACGACGCTGCGAGAGCTCCGCGAGCCCGTCGAGGTGTGGGTGCTCCTCGGCGCGCAGGAGCCGCTCAAGCAGAGCGTCTCGCAGATCCTCACGGCGTACGCGGCCGAGTCGAGCCAGATCGTCGTCAAGAACGTCGACCCCGACAAGGACCCGCTCGCCTTCGAGGACGTCCGAAAGCGTTTCCGCATCGAGGCGGGCCGCGCCGAGGACGGGCGCGTGGTGACCGACGCGGCGATCGTCGTCGCGCGACGGGAGAAACACTGGTTCATCGAGCCGACCGACCTCTACACGGCCTCGGAGAAGGACGACACCAAGGTCCGGCCGCGCGAGGAGGAGGCGCTCACGCTCGCCATTCGCAACGTCGTTCGCGAAGGCGCGAGGGCGCGGCTCTGCTTCACGGAGGGCCACGGCGAGGCGTCGACGCGGGACGGCTCCGAGCGCGGCCTCTTCTTCCTCAAGAACGTGCTCGAGAAGGACAACTACGACGTAGCCTCGGTCGACCTTACCGTGCCGGGCTCCGGAGAGCCTCTCGCGGGCTGCGCGGTGGTGATCGTGCCGGGGCCTCGTTCTGCGTTCGCGGCGGGCGAGGCCGAACGGCTCCGCACCTACCTGATGACGGGCGGCAGCGGCCTCTTCGCGCTCGGCCCCACGCCCGACGCCGCGGGGGTGGACCCGACGGGGCTCTCCTCGGTGCTCGCGCCGTTCGGGGTGCGTCTCGGCGGAACCATCGTCGTCGAAGCGGCGAAAGATCGAGCACTTCCCGATAGTTACGGCGTTCGGTTTTTCGCCGACCCCAAGCCTCACGCGACCACCATGGGCCTCGTCGTGCGGGACGAGCGCGAGCCGCCACGGGTGCTCGTACAGCTCTCGCGGCCCCTTTACCACGCGACCGAAGCGGGCGCGGCCGTCGCCACGGATCTCCTCGTCTCGAGCCCGGAGTCCTTCGGCATCGCGACGGCGGACGGTGCCGCCACGTGGACCAAGACCCCGGAGAAGCGCCCCGAGGACACGAGCGGGCCGTTCGTGCTCGCCATGGCCGCGGAGCGCGAGAAGACCCACAGAGACGCGCCGCACGGGCCGAGGGTCGTGGTCCTCGGCGCGTCGACCGCGCTCTTCGAGGCGAACTTCCGCGAGCCCTTCGGGGTGCGCGGCGCGGCGCTCCTCGTCGAGAGCTCGCTCTCGTGGCTGGCGACGAAGCCCGAGATCGTCGACATCCCTCCGAAGGCCGACGTCGCGGCCGGCGTACGGATTACGGAAGAGTCTCGCGCCGAGGTGCGGCGCTACGTCGTCTTTCTCATGCCGCTCGCCGTAGCGCTCCTCGGGGTGGCGGTGGCCTTTCGCCGAAAGAGCACCGAGGGGCGCGCGCACGTCGCCCGAGCGCCGGTCGAGGGCACACCTGCGAAGCGCGAAGGCCGACGGTCCGACGAAAAACGCGCCGGCCGGGCGAAGGGAGGCCGCTCCGGGCGATGAGGCAGAACCTTGCGCCCGTCGTGCTCGTGCTCGTCGCGCTCGTCCTGGGTGTGCTCGTGTACCGGGATCGCGTGGCCCCCTCGGACGCGGAGCGCGCGCTCCGGAAAGACTCGCTCTTTCCCGCGTGGCGGCGCGATCGGGTCACGGCCGTGACGCTGCGTGGTCCGGGCGGCGAGGTGCGTCTCGATCGCGCTCCGGCGACCCACACATGGACGATCCACGGATCGACGGAGGCCCCGGACGCGGCCAAGGCGGACGTCCTCTTCGCCGAGCTCGAGGCGGCCGTGGCGCTGCGCTCGGTCGACAAGGACGCCACCATGGGGCTCGCTTCGCCGCGCGTCACGGGCGAGATCGTGATGGGCGACGCGGTCTACGTGTTCGCCCTCGGCGGACCTGCGCCGAAGCCCGAGGGCGCGGCGTACCTCGAGGTCGTGGGGGTCGGGACGTTCGTCGTCGAGAAGCGGCTCGCCACGGCGCTCCTCGCGGACGTGTCCGAGTACCGCGACAAGCGTCTCGTGCCAAAGGCGCTCGCCTCGCCGGAGCGGGCCCACGTGGTCCCCGCGTCCGGAGACGCGTTCGACCTCGTCCGCAGCGGGCGCGTCCGCCACACCCTCGGCGACTCCGGGCCGTACGCGTCGCGCGCCGAGGTCACGGCCTTCCAGACCGCGCTCGCGGACCTCTCCGTGACGAAGTCTCTGTCGGCGACCGAGGCCTCGGCCCGCGCCTCTTCCGGTGCGCCGTTCCTCACGCTACGCGCCGACACGGCCGAAGCGACGTTCGTGGTCGCAGGTCCGTGCCCGGGCGCACCCGAGGACGTGGTCGTCGCGCGTCGAGGCGAGCCTCCGATGGCGGGGTGTGTTCCGGCGGGCGTCGTCGCGACGCTTCGACGGCCCCGCGGGACCTACGCCGACGGCCGCGTGTTCTTCGTGCGGATCGACGAGCTCGAGGAGGTGCGCATCGAGAGGCCCGGAAGCGCTCCGTTCGACGTGGCCCGGAAGGGCTCGGGCTTTCGCGTGCGTGCGCCGCGTGAGCGTGATCTCGAGGGAGACGCTTCGGACGGGTTGCGGGCCTTCCTCGGGCGCCTCCTCGAGCTCGGCGGTGTCGCCGTCGATGGCGTGAAAGGCGAGGAGATCTCGAAGGTTCGCATCGTGTACGGAAAGGTGACCGAGGAGGTTCGGTTCGTGCGCGACACCTCGGGCTCGGTGGTCGCCGTGCGGACCGACGGGAAGGGGCTCGTCCTCCCGGCCGGCGCGGAGAGGTTCGTCTCGCCTCCGGATGCGCTCGATCGGCCGCTCGCCCTCTTCCCCCGGGATCGCGCGCTCGAGGGGCTGCGCCTCGCGTGTGGCGGGCTCGTCCAGGACATCGTCCGCCGTGGGGGTCTCACGCTCTCGGCCCCGGCTCCGTTCCCTCTCGACGTCGCGCTCGCCTCGCAAGCGATGACCACGGTCCAAGGGGCGCGCGCCGACGTTTGGGTCTCGGATCGCCGTGACGGCCTCGTGCCGCCCGCGTCCGCGTGCACCATCACCGCGAGGTTCGAGGGAGATGCCGGGCCCCGTGAGCTCACGCTCGAGCTGTCGTCTCCGGAGGCCGAGACGGTCTACGGGGCGTTTCGTGGCGAGGGCGCGGTGCTCGTCGTCCCTCGGGAGCTCGCGCGCCTCGTCGTGCGTCCCCTCGTCTCGCGCGAAGGGTTCGCGGTCGACGAGGACCGCGTCGAGACGCTCGAGGTCACGACGGGGCTCGGCGCTCGACGGCTCTCGGTCGGTGGAGACGGCGGAGTGGGCTCGGCCGCTCGACGCGCGCTCGGGGGCCTTCGCCCGCTCTTCGCCGTGCGTCGTGGTCCCCTCGGAGATGGCGAGCGTGATCCCGCGCGGACCGAGATCGCCGTCACGGTCGCGAGCGACGCCGGGCCCTCGCGGACCGTCCGGTACCGGTTCGGCAAGGTGATCGCCGCGCCGGAGGGCAAAGTGGTGTATGCGGAGCGTGACGGATCGGGCTACGTGTTCGCCGTCCGCGAAGGTCCGGTCGCCGAGCTTCGTGCGTTCGTCGAGACGCCCCCATGAGAAAGCGCCCCCTCTCCGCCGAGCTTCCGCATGTCGCTCGACCCATCGTCAAATGGGCGGGGGGCAAGGGCGAGCTCGTCTCGGAGCTCGTCTCGGCCATGCCCCGCGCGATCGGCACGTACGTCGAGCCGTTCGCCGGGGGCGCCGCGCTCTTCTTCGCGCTCGCATCCGAGCCTCGCCCGAGGTTCGTCCGCGCGCACCTGAACGATCGCAACGCCGAGCTCGTGGCTTCGTACCGGGCCGTCCGCGACGACGTCGACGGTCTCGTCGAGCGCCTCGGTGAGTACAGGTACGATCGCGAGCAGTACTACAAGGTCCGGGACTCCGAGACCGCCGAGCTCACCGATGTCGCCCGCGGGGCGCGGCTCATCTACCTGAACAAAACGTGCTTCAACGGCCTCTGGCGCGAGAACTCGAAGGGCAAGAACAACGTCCCCTTCGGGACGTACGAAAACCCCAAGATCCTCGACGAAGAGGGCCTGCGCCGCGCGAGCCGTGCCCTCGCCTGGGTGCGGCTCACCGTGGGGGACTTCGAGGCCGCGTGCGAGGGCCTCGGGCCCGGAGACTTCGCCTACTTCGACCCTCCGTACGTACCCGCATCGAAGACGGCGAGCTTCACCGCCTACTCGGCCCGTGGCTTCCCGAGGGCCGACCAGGAGCGCCTCGTCGCGCTGATGTTCGCCCTCAAAAAACGTAAGGTTCACGCCATGTTATCGAACGCCGATACGGCCGAGAGCCGGGCGCTCTACGAGGGCCTCGTCATCAAAGAGGTGTCCGCGCGCCGCTCGATCAACTCCGACAAGACGAAGCGCGGCGCGGCGGGCGAGCTCGTCGTGACGAACTACGTGCCGGGGAAGAAGCCATGAACGAGCGAGGGTCGCCCGAGGACGCCCACGAGCCGCACGCGAAGGGCTCTCTCTACCCTGACGACGTCATCGCCATGAAGGTGAAGGCGGAGCTCCGAAAGCGCATGCGAGGCGTGCGGAGAGCGGCCCAACCCTCGGCGTGCGAAGCGCGTTCGAACAAGATCCGCGATCGCCTCTCGGCGCTCCCCGAGCTCGGCGCGGCCCGCACGATCGCCTTGTTTTTCCCAATCGAAGGCCGCAACGAGGTCGACCTGCGCCCGCTCGACGCCGCGCTGCGCGCTTCGGGCAAGACCCTCGTCTACCCGAGCATCGACCCGGACACGAACGTCATGACCTTTCGCGTGGTCGACGATCTCGATGCGCTGGAAGAGCGTGGCAAGGGCTTTCGAGAGCCGAGCCCCGAGGCCGAAGAGGTCGCTCGCCCCGACGTGATCGTCGTACCTGCGCTCGCCGTCGCGCCCACCGGGCACAGGCTCGGGTACGGCGCCGGGTACTACGATCGCGCCCTCGCCGCCGCGCCGTCGTCGTTTTCGGTCGTGGTCGCGTTCGACTACCAGCTCCTCGTCGAGGTCCCCACGCTCTCCCACGACGTCGCCGTGAAGCTCGTGGTGACCGACGCCCGGGTGCTCGCCCCCGAAGCCCCCGTCACTTGAACGTGAGGAACCTGCGCACACGAGCGGCGGCGGCGCGTGCGGCCGACGGATGGTGCGCGGACACGACCTTGCCCGTTCGCCCCGAGATCACGACGAAGAACTCTTCGCCCACGCGCGCCCTCGCCTCGCCCTCGTACCGATAGCGGATCACGTAGAGGGGCACCCTCACGAAGAGCGCCGAACGAACGCGGTGCTTCGTGTCGACGTAGAGCGCGCTCTGGGGGGCGATGGCGCGCGTGAGCAAGGTGGTCGCGTCTCGCTCCGCGGCCTCGCGAGAGACGTCGGCGTCGACGAGCTCACCACCCTCGGGCGTGTAGCTCGCGAGCGACTCGAGCTCGGCGATGTCGAGCTCGATGGGCTCGGTGTCTCCGACGACGCCCGAGAGCCAGCTCGGGAGCCCGAGCTCGTAGGGAAACGCCCTCCTCGCGCACACGAGCAAGACGGCGTCCTTGTGCTTGGTGCCACCCGTGGGAAGCGGGACGTTTCCGACGCGCACGCCGGACAAGCCCAGATGAAACCCATCGACGCTCGCGTCGACTCGCCAGAAGGGGACCCACCCGAGACGCGGTGCGTCGCGTTCGGGGTCCCCGAGGTCGGCGGGGCGGAGGGCCCTCTCGACGATAGCGCGTTTGGCGAGGTCGGCGGCCTCCGCGAACCCGATTCGGGCCCGCACCGCGTAGCCGTCGACCTCGGGAATTCTTGATGGATTCTCTAGCTTTGGCGGCAGTGCACTGCCGGGGAATCGGCTCATGGGTGGGCGCTCCTCGGGGGGTGGTCACTAGGCTTAGCACCCTGTCGTGCCGAAGGGCGGAACGGGGGCCGAACCGGAGAGGTGTCCGAATTCGTCGTCGGAAGAGACAAAACGGCACCACGGCGTCTTGCTCCGCGCTATCATCAGACTCGTGAAAAAGAGCGATGATACCCGCCTGGCGCTCCTCCGCGCCGCTGAGAAGCTCATCCTGCGCGACGGTGTCGCGGCCGTTTCGCTCCGAGAGATCGCTCTCGAGGCGGGCCAGCGCAACCACTCGGCAGTCCTCTATCACTTCGGTGACAAGCGAGGCATGCTCGATGCCATCCTCGAGCGTCACTCGATTCCGATACAGACGGGGTGGCTCGCCACCTTGAAGCACGTCGAGGCGTGGGGTCCGCTCGACCTCTCGAAGCTCGTGTCGCTCCTCGTCCGTCCCATCGTGGACAAGGTCGAAGACGTCGACGGTGGGCGCGCCTATCTCGCGGTCTGCGCCGAGCTCGTCTCGAGCCCCGCGTACCCGCTCTCCACGATGGCCTCGTCGAGGGGCGAGGGCGCCGTCGCCATTCGCGAGCGGATGCGCCAGCACATCCCGTCGGACGTGCCCGCTGCGCTGGTCGAGCTCCGCATGAACCGCGTGAACGCGATCATCTACACGGGCGTGACCGACTACATCCGCCTCGGGAAGACCCAGGGCGGTCTCCACGCGGAAGCGGTCGTCGACGACATCGTCGCGTCCGTCGTGGCGGTCATCACCACGCGTCCCATCGAGCGGAGCCACGGCCCGATCGAAGGCGAAGAGTCGACGGTGCGCACGAAAGCCGCGCCCAAGTCGGTGCCGGCGCCCGCCAAGAAGAAGGCCGCCAAGGCCTGAAGGCAACCACGCCGCCCGTAGGCGAGCGAGGGACCGGGTATCGCCTCTTCGAGGGGCGGTACCCGTCGTCTTTTTGTTCGCCTATCCTCGCGTGGGATGTCCTTCGATCCGTCGAGCCGCGCGCGACTCACCCCCGGTTCGCTCGCGCGGTTCGACGGGGCGAGCCTCTTTCACAAGGTCGCTCGCGTGATGTGCGACCTGTCGGTGCTCCCGCGCAAGGAGCTCTACGAGGCGTGGGAGGTCGCGCGGCGCACACGTCGGCACTTTCGAGGGGGGCGCGTCCTCGACCTCGCCTGTGGGCACGGCCTCCTCGGGGGGCTCATGCTGCTCCTCGACGCCACGTCCGAGCGCGCCGTCTGCGTGGATCGCGCGCTCCCGAAGAGCGCCGAGAAGGTGCGGGACGCCCTCGTGCGCGAGTGGCCGCGGCTCGAAGGTCGTATCGAGCTCGTGCGCGGTGACGTCGCGGGCGTGGACGTGCACGCGGGAGACGTGCTCGTCTCTGCGCACGCGTGCGGCGCCCTGACCGACGTGGTGCTGAGCCAGGCCATCGCGGCGCGTGCGCGGGTCGCCGTGCTCCCATGTTGCCACGACGTTTCACTCTCCGACGGCGGAGGGCTCGGGGGTTGGCTCGACGCAGCTCTCGCGATCGACGTGACCCGCGCCGCGCGCTTGCGCCAGGAGGGCTACGACGTTCGGTCGCAGCTCATCCCGGCCGAGATCACGCCGAAGAACCGTCTCCTGCTCGGTGAGCCTCGGGCAGGAGAGTGGTCAGCTCGTAGCCCTCGCGTGTGACGATCAGCGTGTGCTCGAACTGGGCGGAGAGGCTGCCATCGAGCGTCACCACGGTCCACCCGTCGTCGAGCACGCGCACGCGCTCGGTCCCGAGGTTGACCATGGGCTCGATCGTGAACGCCATCCCCGCGCGCAGACGGAGCCCCGTGCCCCGCGTGCCGACGTGGCTCACGTGAGGCTCCATGTGCATCTTGCGCCCGATCCCGTGCCCGCCGAAGTCGCGCACCACCGAGCACCCGAGGCGTCGTGCGACCTCCTCGATCGCGGCGCCGACGTCGCCGAGCCGAGCTCCCTCGCGCACCACCGAGAGCCCCGCACGAAGGCAAGCCCGGGCCGCGTCGACGACGTGTCGGGCTTCGGGGCTCGGCGTCCCCACGAATGCCGTCGCCGAGGTGTCGCCGTGAAAGCCGAAGAGCTCGGTAGTGACGTCGACGTTCACGATGTCTCCGTCTTGCAAGACCTCGTTCTTCCTCGGGATTCCGTGACACACGACCTGGTTGCGGCTCGTACATACCGCGGCCGGAAACCCATGGTATCCGAGCTGCGACGGCCGCCCGCCGCGGGCCGCGGTGTCCTCGCGTACGAGCCTGTCGATGGCCTGGGTGCTCGTACCCGGTCCGAGCTCGGCGAGGACCCGCGCGAGGGTCGTGGCGGCAGCGCGCCCCGCGTCGTGCATCTTCCGAATCTCACGTGGCGAGAGGATCTCGGCGGTGGCCATGCGCTCTTGCCTACGCGCCTCGTGGTCTCGGCGCTCATACCGATTCGGTATGGGGAGCTCGAACGTGCTCGGCTACGATCTACGCGTGAGCTTCTCTCAAATCGAAGGTTTCCTCGCCGTGGCCGAGGCGGGGAGCGTGACGTCGGCGTCGCGGCGGCTCCACATCTCGCAGCCGCCCCTCACCCGCAAGATCCGCGAGCTGGAAGCGGAGCTCGGCGTGACTCTCTTCGAGCGAGGGCCTCGGGGCGTCCGGCTCTCGGCCGCGGGGGCTCGGTTCGTCCCCTACGCGCGGAGCATCGTCGCTGCGGCCTTGGACGGCGCCAGGGCGGCACGGGGGGAGCCGCTGGCGGAGGGGTGAACGCCGAGGCTCGGGTGCGAAGGGCGCCGCTTGGTCAGCGCGTCAGGTGCACGCGGACAGCGCCGTGGTCCGAGCCCGCCCAGCCCGATTTCGCCTCTCGGAACACCTGGAACGACTCGGGCACGGCCCTCCCCGGCGCACGCGCGGCCACGAGCACGTGGTCGATGGCCAAGAGCCCTCCTCCGTACGGATAGGTGCCGAGCTCCCACGGCGCACGCCCCGCCGCCGCCGACACGATCGCACCCCCTTCGAGCAGGGCCTCGAGGGGCGGCGAGCCGGGAACGTCGTTCAGATCACCGGCGAGCACGACGATGGCCCCCGGGCTCCGCGCGGCCTCGTCGAGCACGATGTACCGCGCCGCGCGCGCCTCGGCCAAGCGGCGCTCGGGATCGTCGTTCACCTTGGAGCGAAAGTGGGCCGCGAACACGACGAGCTCCCCCTCGGGCGTCGCCACGTGCGCCTCGAGCAGCTCGCGGGCGAAGGTGGTGAGCTCCCCGTTCGCCCGCGCGATCGGCGAGGCGGCGTGCCCTTTCACCGACGTGATCGGGTAGGCCGAGAGCAACGCCACGTCGACCGACGCGGGGGCGCCCGTCTCCCCGATGTGCCTGTGGGGGAGCTTGGGGAGCTTCGCGCCGAGCGCGTCGAGGCAGGCCTCGTTCTCGACCTCTTGGAGCACCACCACGTCGGCTCGGAGCTTGGTGATGCCATCGGCCAGGGCCTGGGTCTTGGCGTCGAAGGCCTCGCGCGAGGGGAGCTCTTCGTAGTCGCCCGGGCGGCACGACTCCGAGTCGCACTGGGTGTCGAAGAACCGATGGACGTTGAAGGTCGCGACCGGAATCCCGGGGAAATTCGAGGGGATAGGAGCGGGCTCTTGAGCCGCGTCGGCGACCCCCGCGTCCCGTGGGAGGGGAGGGCGTGCTTCGATCGGCACCTCGTCACGGCAGGACAGCGCCGCGGTCGCGGCGAGCGCCACCACGGCGAGTCGTGCCGGGGTGCTCATGTCAATGGCAGCGCTGCTGACGCTGCGACGTGCTCACGCCGGGGACCGTGCCGACGATGGTGCACCGTCCGCAGGTGTAGAGCGTGTCGCTGTCGCCGCACGCGACACCCGAGCGGAACGCGGACTGGGACACGCCCTTGCACGATAGGGCGCCGCCGATCCCTCCGAGGACGATGGCGCAGGAGTGAGTGGAGGTCGTCGCCGTGCTCGTGCACTTCGAGTTTCGCTCGCACGTGAGGCGCGTGCCGGTCTCGCAGTAGCCGCACGAGCCACCGACGACCTCCGGGGTCTCCTTGGTCACCGTGCCCGAGCAGTCGTAGTCGAACGAGCCGTTCGCGCGCGGCGTCGTGAAGTAGGCCGACTGACCGGGCTTCGCGTTCGCGTTTCCGTCGTCGCAGTCGGTGTTGTCTTTGACGAAGCCAGGCGCGGGCGCGGGCCCCGTGACGCAGCCGGCGCGAGCGTTCCCGTTGCCGACCGTGCCGTTCATGTCGCCGAAGGTGTCGTTGTCGGCGTCGCGGTACCAGAGCATGCACGCGCCGGTCGCGCACGCCGCGCAGGTGCACTGGCCGACCTTTCCGGCCTGCGTGCACGAGCCGCCGACGCCCTGGCACGCGTCGTTGCAGCACACTCCGTCGACGCAGTTCCCGCTCTGGCACTGGGCGGGGCTCTGGCACACCGCCCCGTTGCCGAGCTTCGCTTTGCACGTGTTGGTGGCGTCGCAGAAGTGCGTCGACGCGCAGTCGCTCGGCGACGTGCAGGTGGTCTTGCAGCTCGAAGCGCCGTTCGGGCACGCGTACGGATCACAGGCTTCGACGCCGAGGAGGCAGTGCCCCTGGCCGTCGCACGAGGTGCGCCCTTGCGCGCTCGTCGAGTTGCAGAAGGTCGAGCCGCATGCCTTGGTTTTGTCGGGGAAGGCGCACGCACGCTTGCCGTTGCACTTGCCGGCGCAGAGCTTGTCGTCGGACGTGACGCCCGCCTCGGGCAGGTTCAGGCCACCGCCCGCGTCGGGGCCCGCGTCGTCGTCGATCACGCCGCCGTCCGCGGCGGGGAGGGGTACGGTCACGCAGTCGTTCGCGGGATCTTCGCCCTCCGCCACGGGCTCGCACTTTCCGAGCTTGCCGGGCAGGTTGCACGCCTCGCATTTGCCGTTGCACGCGCTCTCGCAGCACACCCCGTCGACGCAGAGGCCCGAGCGGCAGTCGGTCGTCGTGGCGCACGTCTCGCCATCGGCCTTTCCGGTCGGGTTCACCGGCGTCGAGGTGTCCGGTTTCCCGGTGCCCGAGTCGGTCGCGGGCACGGGATCGTCCCCGACGCAGCCCACGATGCTGTTCCCGGCCCACACGGCGCCCGCGAGCGCTCCCCCCAAAAGCAACCACGTCTTCGGCGACATGCGCTGAGCTTACGAGGCCGAGGCGCGCGGGGCAAAACCCAAACGGGGGACACGTGCGAATCGGAGCCGCGTGTCGCTCTCCGCCGTCTAGCCCAAAAAAGGCAACGATTTCATGGGTGAACGGAGTGGGGTTCCCCTCTGTGTCTCGCAACGCGCGCGCCTCTTCGGTCTCGGTTTCGGCGCCGAGCTGCCCCGGCACGAGCGTCCATACGCTGAAGAGCGGCGTGGTGTTGGCCTCTCGCGCGAGCACGTGGAGCACCTCTCGGACGACGAGCCCCGCGGCGCGTGCGGCGTCCCTCGTGCGCTCGGGCGTGCGGCCGTCGGCGCAGACCACGACGGTCCCGGTCGGGCTGACGGCGTGTGCGGCTGCGGAGAGGTAGGCCTCGATGCCACCTCGGAGCTCGATGCGCGCCGCGGCCCTCTGGCCGTCCGGGGAGGGCGTCGCCGTGCCGATGGGCAAGTAGGGCGGCGTCCCGGTGACGAGGTCGAAGGTGCCGGCCTCGAGCTTCGGCGTCTCGGTCCGCAGGTCTCCGAAGATGGCTCGTGCGCGTGCGCCGAGGGCGTTGTGGGCGAGGTTCTTTTCGAGCAGCGTGAAGCTCGTCTCTTGTGCCTCGATGCCGACGAAGCTCGCCGAAACGAGCGAGCTTGCGACCATGTGGAGCACGGAGCCTATCCCCGTGCCGAGGTCGAGCACACGGCGTGCTCCCGAGGCGAGGCCGACACGCGCCGCCACGTACGCCGTGACCCGATCGTCGAACGAGAACCTGTGCCCGCGCGCCCGCTGGAAGAGCGAGAACGTCGCGGTGATGGCGTCGCAGGTGAGGGGATCACGCATGCCCCGGTCCGTACTCCGACCAGGGGCGTCGCGGTGGAAAAGTTCGAAGGCTGCGGTATTTCGTGAACCCCCGCGAGATGGCGCTACCCTCCGGTAAATGCGCGCCAGAACTGTTCTTGGGGTCGTCGTTCTCGGGTGTGGGATCTCGCTCGGCATCGCCTGCGGAGGCGCGGACGAGACCGAGCTGTCGGCAGATTCGGGCACGTCGCCCACGACCACCACACAGCCGACCACCACGACGCCCACGTCCACGTCGACCGGCACGACGCCCCCTCCCGACGCCGCCGTTCCGTCCGATGCGGGGGTCGACGCGTCTCCGACCGATGCGTCTCGGCCCGACGCGGGCTCCACGTTGAGCTTCTTCGTGACGAGCACGGGCTCGGGCGCCATGGGCGGGAACTTGGGCGGGCTCGCCGGTGCCGACGCAAAATGCCAGCAGCTCGCGCAGGCCGTGGGCGCAGGCTCGAAGACGTGGCGCGCGTACTTGAGCATCACCGGGACGAACGCGCGCGATCGTATCGGCGCAGGCCCTTGGTTCAATCAGAAGGGCAAGATGATCGCCGCGAACGTAACGGCGCTGCACGCGGCCGACTTGCCGACGGCGGACATCCTCGACGAGACCGGCGCGCTCATTCCCGCGGCCCAGCACGATCTCCTCACCGGCTCGAACGCGCAGGGCATGGCGCAAGCCAACGCGAGCTGCAACGGGTGGACGTCGAACCAGGGGAACCAGAACGCGCAGGTCGGCCACACCGACTCGTCGACGTCGGCCAACGCGACCGATCGCTGGAACGCGGCGCACACCGTGGCATGCACGCAGCAAGCGATCATGAACGCGAACGGCGCGGGCCGCATCGCGTGCTTCGCCACGAACTGAGCGTTGGAGCTCGACTCGGCGCTCTCGCTGCTCGAGGGGTCGCTGGGGCTCGTCGGGCTCGCCGCGACGGCCTCGTCGTACGTCCCGCGTAGGCTCCCGGGAGCGCGCTCGCGGCGCCGTGCGCTCGGGCTCGGGGCCTTCGCGGTGTTCGGGCTCGTCGAGTGGTCGAAGCGCGTCGAGCCTTCGTGGCCCGAAGTGACGCACGTGGAGGTGAAGGTCACCGACGCGCCGTTTCGTGCGGTCCTCCTCTCGGATTTCCACGCCGGGCGTGCGTCCCGGAGCGACATCGAGAGAGCCGTAGCGCTCACGAACGACGCGTCGCCCGAAGTGGTCCTCCTCGCGGGAGACTACATTTCCGGATACGAGCTCACCCCGGAGCGTCGCGAGGCGCTCGAGGGGCTCCGAGGGCTTCGCGCGCGGCGTGGCGTGCTCGCCGTCATGGGCAACCACGACTCGGAGCCCTACGGGGACGACGTGCCCCGGCGCGGCGCGGTCTCCGACGTGCTGCGCGGTTTCGGGTACCGCGTGCTCGCGAACGAGGCCGTGGATCTCGGGGCGCTCTGGGTCGTGGGCCTCGAGGACGTCCAGGCCGGCCTCACCGACACACGCGCCGCGTTCGCGTCCGTCCCCGCGGGCGCTCGCGTCGTCGTGCTCGCTCACGACTGGCACGCGCTCCCCGAGGCCCCGATGGCGCTCGGTCTCGTGGGGCACACGCACGGGGGGCAGGTGTGCGTCCCGTTCACGTCGCTCTGCGCGGGGCCGCAGCGCGATCGTCCGTTCGTGCGAGGCGAGCACGTCTGGCCGTTCGGTGGGCGGCTCTACGTGACCCGCGGTCTTGGGCTCGCGAAGGTCCCCGCGAGGCTCGGGTGCCGACCCGAGGTCACCGTGCTCGAGCTCGGCGGCGGCTCCTCGCGGTGAGGCCGCCGGCCCGGCGCCGCGCGTTTCACCTTGAACCGGAGCGCGGCCTGGGTCATGTCCATCGGGAGGTGAACCTTCCGATGACGCATGCAAAGCTTGGTCTCGTCGCGGTCTTGGTCGCGAGCGCGGTGGGCGTGGTGGGGGCGTGCTCGAGCACCGTCCGCAACAACGTGTTCGAAGAGGATGGCGGCGCCGACGCGACGCCCGGCGGCAACACGACCGACGGGCCCAGCCTGCTCGATCCCGACTCGGAGCCCACGACCGGGTGCCCCGCGGGGTCCGAGACGCGCATCACCGGTAAGGTGTTCGACCCCGCGGGCAAGAACCCGCTCTACAACATCCAGGTCTACATCCCGGGCGGCGAGCTCCCTCCCATCAAGGTCGGCCTGCCCGATCCTCCGGGCGGCGGCGCGATCTGCGCCGGGCAGACGTGCGACTCGGAGGTGCAAAACCCGCTCGCGGCCACCCTGACGAACACGAAGGGCGAGTTCGATCTCAAGGGCCCGAGGGTCTTCGCGGGCAAAGACGTGCCGCTCGTGATGCAAATCGGGAAGTGGCGCCGCAAGATCGTCATCCCCGAGGTGAAGGCCTGCCAAGAGAACAAAATCGCCGTCGCCGACTCGCGCCTCCCGAAGAACGGCCGCGAAGGCGACATGCCCCAGATCATGATGGTGCTCGGCGACTACGACGCCCTCGAGTGCCTGCTCTCCGGCATCGGCATCGACAACGACGAGTTCGAGGCCGGCTACTCGACGCCGACGAAGCACATCCACGTGTTCCGCGGCATCGGTGGCGGGGCGCGCGTGAACGGTCAGCCCGTGCCCGACGTGCGCGACACGTGGGATCAGGGCTACAAAATGCAGAAGTTCGACATCGCGATGCTCTCGTGCGAGGGCACCCCCGAGGCGACGAACAAGCCCGCGAGCTTCAACTCGATGCGCGACTACACCACGGTCTTCGGTGGCCGCGTGTTCGCGACGCACTACCACGCCCAGTGGGCCTACAAGTCGGGCTGGGGCGAGGCCGTGGTGCGCTCGAGCGGCGGCTCCACCGGCTCGAACCCGTACCCGGTGAACACCTCGTTCCCGAAGGGCCAAGCCTTCGCCGACTGGCTCGTGAACGTCGGAGCGTCGACGACACCCGGGAAAATCCAGCTCTCCGACCCTTCGACCTACCAGGGCGGTCTTGCCCCCGTGCCCGCCGGGCAGCCCGCGCGCGGGCTCGAGTGGATCGGTACGGGCGCGTCGGCGAAGTACATCTCGTTCAACACGCCGATCGACGTGCCCCCGGCGCAGCAGTGTGGGCGCTTCGTCATCAGCGACGTGCACGCCGCGGGCGGCGGGTCGGGCGGAGAGGACCTCCCGCGCTCGTGCCCGGGCCTCAACGCGCAGCTCGCGGCGCTCGAGTTCATGTTCTTCGACCTGAGCTCCTGCGTCCAAGACGAGAGCAAGCCGCCGGAGCCCCCGAAGTAAACGGCGCGCACAAAACGTGAGACGGCCCTCACCTTTCGCGAGGTCAGGGTCGTTTCGTGTTGAAAGCCCGCACTTCCTGCGCCATAGCCAAGGGCGAGGTAGGGCGGAAACGATGACGCAGATGAAGCTGGGTGTGGTGGCCGCGCTGGTGCTCGGCGCAGTGGGCGCGGCGACGGCGTGCTCGAGCACGGTCCGCAACAACGTCTTCGAGGACGACGCGGGCACCGACGGCAGTACGGTCGACAATGGTGGGGAGGGCGGCCCGGTCCTCATCGACCCGGACTCGTCGACCACGGGCAACTGCCCCGAGGGAAGCGAGACGCGGATCACCGGCAAAGTCTACGACCCCGCGGGGAAGAACCCGCTCTACAACATCCAGGTCTTCGTCCCGAGCGGCGACTTGCCCGAGATCAAGACGGGCCTGCCCGCGCCCAAGCCCGACGGGTTCTGCCCCGGGCAGACGTGCGACTCGCAGGTCTTGAACCCGCTCGCGGCCGCGCTGACGAACACGAAGGGCGAGTTCGTGCTGAAGGGCCCGCGCCTCTTCCCGGGGAAAGACGTGCCACTGGTCATGCAGATCGGCAAGTGGCGGCGCAAGATCGTGATCCCCGAGGTGAAGGGCTGCCAAGAGAACAAGCTCGACGCGAAGGACACGCGCCTCCCGCGGAACGGCCGCGAGGGTGACATGCCCCAGATCGCGCTCACCACCGGCGGCTGCGACGCGCTCGAGTGCCTGCTCGCGGGCATCGGCATCGACAACGACGAGTTCGAGGCGGGCTACAGCGGGCCGTCGAAGCACGTCCACCTGTTCCAGGGCTCGGGCGGCGGCGCTCAGGTGAATGGGCGAGCCACGCCGGCCGCGACCGACCTCTGGTCGAACATCTCGCGCATGGGGCAGTACGACATCGCGATGCTCTCGTGCGAGTGCAGCGAGAACAACCAGACCAAGGGCGATCTCCAGACGATGCGCAATTTCGCGAACGCGGGTGGGCGCGTGTTCGCGACGCACTTCCACTACACGTGGATGAAGAACAACTCGGCCTGGGGCAGCTCGATCCTCGACTTCTCGACAGGAGGCGGCGGGTCGAACCCCTACGCGGTGAACACGAGCTTCCCGAAGGGTCAGGCGCTCGCCGACTGGCTCGTCGAGGTTGGTGCGTCGTCGTCGCCAGGTCGAATCGACCTCAGCGATGTCACGAGCAGCCAACGCGGGCTCGTCAGTGGCTCGCCTGCCCAGGTGTGGATCGGAGCGGGGGCGACCGGCAAGTACTACTCGTTCAACACTCCGGTCGGGCTTCCTGTCGCCGATCAGTGCGGCCGCTTCGTCTTCTCGGACGTGCACAGCGCCGGGATTAGCTCGGGCGGAAGCAACTTCCCGGGGGCGTGTGCTGCGCTCAACAAGCAGCAGACCGCGCTCGAGTACATGTTCTTCGACCTGAGCTCCTGCGTGCAGGACGAGACCAAGCCGCCGGAGCCGCCGAAGTAACGGCAAGCCACGGCGAGACCCGGGCGCGGGGAGGTGCGGCGACGTGCCTCCCCGTGTTGCATTTCCGAGCCTACCCGGCGGGGCGTCTGCCGCGCTCGGTAGCCGCTTGGATCGAGCGAGAGGCGCCTCGACGCAACGCCTCGTGCGTAGGGGAGGGCACGCGCGCCTTGCGTCGGGAGGTACCCCACGGACGCCGAAAATATGAGGAAATCCTCACCTTTCTCGAGGTCAGCGTCGTTTCGTGTTGAAAGCCCGCACATGCTGCGCCATAGCCAGGGGCAAGGTAGGGCGGAAACGATGACGCAGATGAAGCTGGGTGTGGTGGCCGTGCTGGTGCTCGGCGCGGTCGGCGCGGCGACGGCGTGCTCGAGCACGGTCCGCAACAACGTCTTCGAGGACGACGCGGGTACGGACGGGAGCGCGGTCGACAACAATGGGGAGGGGGGCCCGGTCCTCATCGACCCGGACTCGTCGACCACGGGGAACTGCCCCGAGGGCAGCGAGACGCGGATCACCGGCAAGGTGTACGACCCTGCGGGCAAGAACCCGCTCTACAACATCCAGGTGTTCGTCCCGAGCGGCGATTTGCCCGAGATCAAGACGGGCCTGCCCGCTCCGAAGCCCGACGGATTCTGCGCGGGGCAGACGTGCGACTCGCAGGTCTTGAACCCACTCGCGGCCGCGCTGACGAACACGAAGGGTGAGTTCGTGCTGAAGGGCCCGCGCCTCTTCCCCGGCAAAGACGTGCCGCTGGTCATGCAGATCGGCAAGTGGCGGCGCAAGATCGTGATCCCCGAGGTGAAGGGCTGCCAAGAGAACAAGCTCGACGCGAAGGACACGCGCCTCCCGAAGAACGGCCGCGAGGGCGACATGCCCCACATCGCGCTCACGACCGGGTGCGACGCGCTCGAGTGTCTGCTCTACGGGATCGGCATCGACCCGACCGAGTTCGAGGCAGGCAACTCGAACACGGGTAAACACGTTCACATGTTCTACGGTTCGGGAGGTTCGACCCCGAAGACGGTGAACGGTAGCAACCTGCCTCCCGCCCAAGACCTCTGGGACAACGTGGCGCGGATGAGCGCGTTCGACGTCACCATGCTCGCGTGCGAGTGCGACGAGTACGCTCCCGGCGGCACCGGCACCCCGAACAAGCCGGTCGGCCTTCCCACCATGCGAAATTACGCCAACTCCGGCGGCAAGGTGTTCGGCACGCACTACCACTACTCGTGGATGAAATATAACACCGCCTGGTCGTCGGGCATTTTGGACTTCGGCGGGAGCGGCACGTCGGCCAGCACACTGCCGATCAACACGTCGTTCCCCAAAGGGCAGGCCCTCGCCGATTGGCTCGTCGAAGTCGGCGCGTCGTCGGTTCCTGGCCAGCTGACCCTCGACACCGGCCTCACCCGCGAGAGCCACCGCGGAGCCGTTCCTGGGTCTCCTGCGCAGGAATGGATCGGAAAAGGAACGACCGCGAGGTACGTCTCGTTCAACACGCCCGTGGGGCTGCCGGTCGCGGATCAGTGCGGGCGCTTCGTGTTCAGCGACATCCACAGCACCAGCACGGCTGCGACCAACTTCCCGTCGTCGTGCTCGGCGCTCAACAAGGCCCAGCTCCCGCTCGAGTTCATGTTCTTCGACCTCAACTCCTGCGTGCAGGACGAGACCAAGCCGCCGGAGCCCCCGAAGTAACGGCCGACCACGGCGAGACCCGGCGCGGGGAGGTGCGGCGACGTGCCTCCCCGTGTCGCATTTTACCCGGGTATTATTCGGCGGCCGCGGAGGCGACCGCGTCGAGCTCGGCGAGGATGCCCGTGCGGGCCTCGGCGAGCTTGCCGAGCCCCTCTTGCACGTCGAGCTCGATGGCGAGCTCACCGGCGAGCGTGTGCGCCTCTTCGACGGAGCGCCGGAGCTTCTTGAACCGGCCGATGGCCGCGCTCGCGGTCGCCACGGCGACGACGGGGGCCGTGCCGCGCGAGAGCGTCTCGAGGAGGGCCTCGAGGGAGGCTCGGGCGTCGCGGACGGCCTCGAGCGCGCAGATCTGTTGGTCGAGGCGGGCGAGGTCTCGCTCGGCCTTTTCTTGAACGGCCGCGCGGACGAACTCGGAGACGGGGGTGGGAGCTTTCATGCGATGGAAAAGGTAGCCCCCATTCCAATACTGTTCAAGTGTTCACGTTCATTTTCGGCATGCCGAGACGCAAACCGGCGTTGTGCTCGTGCAGAAGCCGCGGCAAGCTTGGGGCATGGGGGAAATGAAACCGCTCGCCGGGAGGGGCTCCGCGCCCGACTCATCGGCACCACGAAGCCACCGAACCGACGCACCGACGCTCGCGGGCGTACGCACTCTCTCGAGCGAAGGCCCCGACATGGCCGAGGGCGAGGTCGCGCGCATCGCGGAGCTTGTCGCCTTCGGCCAGGCCGTCGCGCATCGCGTGCGCGGTCCGCTCGCCGCGATCCGCAACGCCGCCGATCTGGTCGCTCGGTACTCCCACGACCCGAGCCACCCCGCCTTCGTGGAGGCCCTCCGCATCCTGCGGGACGAGGCCACGTCGGCGAGCCGTGTCGTCGGCGAGCTCGGCGACAACCCACTCGCCCGCCCACCTCGGCCTCGGCCGGTCGATCTCGGTGGGGTCCTGCGTTCGTCGCTCTTCGGCGCCGGCATCGCGTTCTTCGAGGTCGAGCCGTCCGATGCGCCCACGTCCTTCCTCACGAAGGTCGAAGGGCGCGTGGGTGTGGCGATCGAGCCCGAGGTGGTGGTCGTCGCCGACGACCGCGACCTCGCCGTGATCGTGAAAGCGCTCGTTCGTAACGCGCTCGAAGCCGACGACGAAGGCCTCGTTCGTGTCACCGTCCGAACGTCGCCGGGGGCCGCCCACGTGGTCGTGGAAGACGAGGGGCCGGGGGTCGATCCGGCCCTCGCCGACACGCTCTTCGTGCCACGCGTCTCGGCTCGGGGCTCGGGGCTCGGCCTCGGGCTCGCGACGGCACGCGCCCTCGCGCGCCGCGCCGGAGGAGACGTGGTGCGTGTCCGTGAAGGGGGTCGAGGCGAACGCTTCGAGCTGCGGCTCCCCTTGGCCGACGTCGCCGCTCGCTGAAGCCCGCGCCTCGAGAAGGTATGCGTGCATTCTGCATGCAAGTGCGACAGCCGCTCTCGAGCTACTGGTTTCGTTTGATGACGTGGTATCCGAAGGGCGTCTCGACCGGCGCGCTCACGCCGTCGACGGGGAGCGCGAACGCCGCGTCGGAGAAGGGCTTCGCCATCTTGTCGCGGGTGAACTTGCCGAGGCTCCCCTGCCGCTCGTGGGCGGCGGGATCGTCGGAGTAGGTGGCGACGAGGGCGCTGAAGTCGGCGCCCTTCACCTTGGCCTTCTCGGCCACCTCTTCGGCCCGGGCCTTCGCCTCGGCCTTCGAGCGCGAGATCCCTTTGGGGCAGCGTTCGGCGCCCTTGTACGCGACGAGGACGTGCTGAGCGGCGATGTGGGTCGGTGGGGCCTTGGGCTCGGCGGGGGCCGTCGGCGTGGGCTCGGCGACCTGCGTGGGCTTCTCTACGGCTTGGGCGGTCGTGCTCGACGCCGCGTTCGGGGACGGTTTGGGTTTGTCGTCGCAGGCGCCGAGCGCGAGCAGCATGGCGAACAGCGAGGAGGCGGCGAGCGAGGGGCGCGGCATGGCCGCATTATCGGTCGACGGGCCGCACGTAGCGAGGCCCTCCGGCCACGAACGTGCGGAGCGGGCGGGCGCCCACGAAGGGGCCGAGGCTCATCGTGTGGGCCGACTCGGGTGTGGCGTAGAGCCATGCTTTTCGAAGGTCGGCGTCGTAGACGGGCGGGGGGGAGACACGCGTGAGGCCGAGCTCCTCCGCGCGAGGTGCCGAGCCGGCGATTCGGCTGCGCCCGGCGGCGCGTTCGAGCGCGTCTCCGCGGAGGAGCTTCGCCGACAGGTCTTCGTCGAAGAGATCCGCCGCGCGCGCGTACACGAACAGCGACGTCGACGCGGGCCTTCGCACGGGCTCTTCGCCGTGCCACGCCACGTGCGGAGCGCTCGGGCCCCAGCCAAGCACGCATTCGCTCCCGGGGCCGCGCTCGCAGCCCTCGCCGACGCGGAACGTGACCCACGCGCCCGAGTAGCGCCGGCCCGGGACCCATGCCCACGCGCCGCGCCGCGCGAGGTACGTCCACCGACCGTAGTGGAACGTGACCCAACCCCACGCGACGTCGCTCACCCACACGTAGTCCGGAGTGCCCCCCACCTCGCGGTAGGCGAAGTGCCCGTGCGACGCGTACGGCACGAAGCCCTCACCGACCTCGTCGGCGCGAGGGACGAACACCGTGCCCGCGACCGGATCGTCGACCCACGCGCCGTACGGCGAGAGCTCCGGCCGAAAGAGGGCCAGCGCGCTCGGATCGGCGTCGTCGAACTCGACCGCGGGAGCGGCGACCGGAGGAATGGGTGTCGTGCCGACGGGGAGAGCCAGCTTCGGCTCAGAAGCCCTCGGCGAACAACCCGCGGCCGCCAGCACGAGCGCGACGACCGGGAGAGGGAGGAAATGGGCGAGAGACGAGGTCGCGAGCAAGGATCGCATGGGGCTCCTCTGGGGCTCGGACGTGCTCACGGGCCCTCGGCAAGGAGAGCGCAGCCCCGGGTTTCGTGTCAACGCGCGCGAAGCCCAAATCTTCCGATTTTGTAATACGAATTTAGCTCTTTCATTTCATGTGGTTACGACGCGTCATCGCTGGCTGCGGCCTTCGGTTTGCGCGGCCGGGTCGCCCGCTCGACGAACGCGGGAGCGGCGCCGAGCAGCCACGCCGCCTTGTCTTTGACCAAGGTCGAGCGAATGACGTACGGGTCGAGGTGCGTCTTCCGGCGCGCGGTCAGCACGACGAGCCCGACCACGAAGCCCACCACGGTCAGCAGGCCGAGCGGCCCTTTGGCGTCGCGGTCCGCGGCGAGCGTGAGGCAGCCCGGCGCGAACATGGCGAGGATGGCGAAGAGCGCCGTGCGACCGTACGCCTTGCGCCGCTCCTCGAGCACGAGCTTGCAGCTTTGGCAGAACGGGAGGCTCAAGGTCACCGTGCGCCGAAAGGCGAGGGCGCCGAGCGCACCGAACCCGAGGCGTGCCCACATCGGCACGTACTCGAAGGGGCTCGGGACGGTCTGGAGATCGACCTTGGTCGCGCACTTGATGCAGCGCTTCGGGAGCTTCGCGGCCTCGGGCACGACCAGCGCGTCGCCGTCGACGTACGGGCGAGGGCCGCGCTCGCCGTCCCGGTCTCCCGCGGGATCGTGGGCCTCGGGGGGAGCATAGGGGTTGTGCTCGCTCATGCGCCCATCGTACGCGGCGCGCGGCCCAGCGCCTCCCTTCGAAAAGCAAAAGAGCCCGCCACCCGAAGGTGGACAGGCTCTTCCTGGCTAGGCCGCGAGGCCTAGGTGCTCACCAGCGGTAGTGAGCGAAGGCCTTGTTGGCCTCGGCCATCTTGTGCGTGTCGTCGCGCTTCTTGACGGCGTTGCCGCGGCCGTTCGCCGCGTCGAGGAACTCGGCCGCGAGGCGCTCGCGCATCGTCTTCTCGCCGCGATCGCGCGAGTAGGTCACGATCCAGCGCATCGCGAGGGCGACGCGGCGCTCGGGGCGAACCTCGACCGGGACCTGGTAGGTCGCGCCGCCGACGCGGCGGCTCTTGACCTCGAGCTTCGGCTTCACGTTGTCGAGGGCCTTGCGGAACACCTCGATGGGGTCCTCCTTGAAGCGCTCGCCGATGACGTCGAACGCGCCGTAGAGGATGCCCTCCGCCGTGGCCTTCTTGCCCCCGAACATGAGGGTGTTGGTGAACTTCGAGACGAGCTTGTCCTTGAACTTCGGATCGGGGGTGATCTTGCGCTTGGGGACTTCGCGGCGACGGGGCATCGGGGTACTCCTAGAGACTCAACAAATCTTTGGAAGCTTTGGGGATTCCGGGCTCAGGCCTTCGGGCGCTTGACGCCGTACTTCGAGCGCTTGCGGTTGCGGTTGGCCTTGTTCGTCGACGAGGGGCCGATGGCGCCGGACGCGTCGAGCGTGCCACGGACGACGTGGTAACGAACGCCCGGGAGGTCCTTCACGCGGCCACCGCGGATGAGGACGACCGAGTGCTCCTGGAGGTTGTGCCCTTCGCCGGGGATGTAGGAGGTGACTTCCATGCCGTTGGTGAGGCGGACGCGGCAGACCTTGCGGAGCGCCGAGTTCGGCTTCTTCGGGGTCGTCGTGTACACGCGCACGCACACGCCGCGCTTCTGCGGGCAGCTCTTGAGGGCCGGGGAGGCCGTCTTCCAGCGGGCAGCCTCGCGGCCGTGGTTGATGAGCTGATTGATCGTCGGCATGGTCGGGTCTCGTTCCGTAAAGCGATCGGGGCTAAAACTTGGGGGCTTTCGGGATTTCCCGGGAGAGGCACGGCGAGCGTGGGGTACCCTCGGGAGGGCGGCACTCTACACACGGAAAGGGCCGTGTCAAGCGTCGCCGTGACGCGGCCTCCGGGGAGCTCTCGCTTCGCCCTTCTTCCGCGCGGACGGCCCTCCTAGCACGCCCGATGCCGGCGACCTCATGGAATCTCCATCGGGCCCCCGGATCGCGCGACGATCCGAGGGCCGCCTCGCCGAAAAGGCCGCCTCCGGCCGCGTTCGGCGGTAAACCGCGGCCCGTCGCCATGACGTCGACGCCGACCTACCTTCGCCCGAACGGTGGAAAGCGCCCCGAGGGGCTCGCGCGGCGAGTCGTGCCCGTCGCGATCGTCGTCTACGCGGCGGTCGCTGCCCTGCGGGCGACGTCCTTGCATCATGCACCCACCTGGGTCGCGGCCGTCGTGGCCGTCGTGCTCGTGATCCTCGGCGGGAAGCCTCGCCCGCTCGACGACCCTCGGGACGACGAGCCTCGGCAGCTCGCGACGTTCGCGCTCGCCCTCGCGCTGGCCGCGGGCATCGTGCCGAACCCGCTGCCGCTCCCGTCGGCGCTGTCGTCGGCAGCGGCTGCGGTCGGGGCCATCGCCGGGCTCCGTGCGCTCGCGCGCGCCTCGGGGCCGAAGAGCATCGTCACGCGGAGGGCGTCGGTGCCCATGCCGCTCGTCGTGCTCGCGGTCGCCCCGGCCGCGCTCGCGCTCGTTCGGCTCGTCGCGCGGGGGCTCGGAAAGGCGGCGTTCGCATCGGACCTCCCGAGCTCCCCGTTCGTCGAAGGGGCCCTCGCGTCCGTCGTGCTCGCCGTGGGGGCCGTCGCGAGGGCGCGTGCGGCGCGGCTCGAGCTCGCGGTGCGTGAGCGGACGCGTGTCGCCGCGGGGCTCGCCGTCACGGTGCCGCTCGTGGCCGTGGGGCTCGCGGGGGTCACCGGGAGCTCGTACCGCGCGCACGCCGAGATCCTGGGCGCCTTCGGGGCCCTCGCGGTGGCGTGGGTATCAGGGCACGGCGACCCGGTGCATATTGCATGCATTTCGCGTCGCGCCCTCACCCTGGCGGCGTACACGGGCCCTCTTTGTCTCCTCGGCGCGCTCGCGACCGCGTGGGACCCGCACGGAGCGCCCGCCACCACGTTCGTGACCGCCGTCGTCGTGCTGGCCGCGTCGCTCTTCGTCCCGACGCTCGAGACGTCGTTCTCTCCGGCCTCCGGCAAGCTCCTGATGGCCCTCGCGCGCGCCCACGAGGCGCTCCTCGAGAGCGAGGCAAGCGAGGCGATTCGTTTGGCGTTGACCCGGGTGCGCGAGGCCTCGGGGCCGGGCGGGGGCTCTCCCGAGCTCTGGATGCTCGTACCGCCGCGTGTCCTCGCGATCGACGCGGCCGGGTACCCGCACACCCGCAGCGCCGACGTGCCTCCGTCGCTCGTCGACGTGTGCGGCGCCGAGCCGTTCGGCATCTTGCGCACCGAGTGCCTGAGGGCGCTCGAGGTCCGCCGCCCCGATCTCCGTGGGCTCCTCGCGTGGCTGTCCGACAGGAGCGCGATGGCCGCCGTGCTCGTCGCCGCGGGCGGCGCGGCCGAGGGGATCTTGCTCGTCCCGGGTGCGAACCGCGACGAGCCCCTCGCGCTCGAGGAGGCCCTCGCGTTGAAGAAGCTCGCCGACTCGCTCGCCGCCGCGTGCCAAGGCGAGAGCGCGCTCTTCCGCAGCCTGGGCCGCGAGAAGGACGCGAGAGAGACCGCCGAGCGCGCGGTCGACGTGGCCGAGCGGGTCGCGCACCTCCGCTCGCTCGACGAGAGCCGCAACGTCGCGGCGACCGCTCGTCTCGCGCGGCCGGCGCACGTGGGCGTCTACTCCACGTCGATCCGCATGGTGTACGAGACGCTCGAGCGACGTGTGCACAGAGGTGCGCCTGTGTGCGTGGTCGCTGCGTCGGGGCAGAGCGTCGTTCCGTATGTCGCGCGGGCGCACCTCGGGAGCCCGCGGAGGACACGGCCCCTCGTCGTGGTCGACGGGGCCGCGTCCCAAGAGCACGAGCTCGCGTCGTGGCGGGATCCGTCGACCTCGCCGCTCGGGCTGGCCGATGGGGGGCTCCTCCTCGTGGTCGACGTGGCCGTGCTCCCGCGTGAGGTTCAGAAGCTCCTCTCTCGCGCGCTCGCCGAGAAGAAGTGCCCTTGGGAGCGACCCGAGCCGCTCGACGTCGCGCTCGCCGTCACCACGAGCCGCTCCCCCGAGGAGCTCGCCGACGAAGGGGAGCTCGAGCCGCAGCTCGTCGCGCGGCTCGGTGACGCGGCGATCGAGCCCATCCGGTTCCCGCGCCTCTCGGAGCGCGCCGAAGATCTCCGCGCGCTCGTGAGCGACGCCCTCGCGCGTGAAGGGCTCCGCCTCCGGGGCAAGCCGCTCGGCATCGACGATCGGGCGTTCGCGGTGCTCGTCGAGCACGATTTCCAGGGAGAGGACGCGGAGCTCGTGACCCTCGCGCGGCGGCTCGTGCTCGGCGTCGAAGGGGACGTGGTCGGCCCGAACGACGTGCGGCGCGCGATGCGGTTCGCGGCCGACGAGACCTGACCCACGCGCGGGGCTCGAGGTCAGGCGAACGAGAAAGGATCTCGGCAGGTCTCGGCGATGGAGATCTCGCAGGCCGGGAGGGCCTCGCGGAGCGCCTTCGCCATGGGAACGAGCGAGGCGCGCTCGCTGTTCGAGTGGAGCGTGGCGACCACGGTGATCCCGTGGCGGGCCGCCTCGAGCGCGTCGTGGTGGCGCATCTCGCCGAGCAAGAAGAACGTGGCCTTCGCGCGTCGCACGTCGGCGAGCAGGCTGCCCGTGGCGCCGGCTCCCACGGCGGCGCGCGTGACCGTGCCCTCGGTCGGGCCCGCGACGAGCACGTGCGAGAGCCCGAGGGCCTCCTTCACGCGCGTGATCAACGCGTCGATCGCGGTCGGTGCGAGCTCTCCCACGAGCCCGAGGCCGGGGTGATGCTGGCCCTTCTCGCGCGCGGGCGCGAGGCGCACGAGGTCGTACGCCGGGGTCTCGTAGGGGTGGCTCGCGAAGAGCGCGTCGACGACCGCGCGGGTGCGCTCCACGGGGCACACGACCTCGAGCCGCACTTCGTCCGCGCGCTCGAGCACTCCACGCGCGCCGACGACGGGGCTCGTGCTCTCCCCGCCGAGGAACGTGCCTTCCCCGTGTGTGCGGAAGGTGCAGTGCGAGTAGTCGCCGATGCGACCCGCGCCGGCCTCGGCGAGCGCGTGCGCGACCGCGTCGACCGCGGCCTCGGGGACGAAGGTGACGAGCTTGTGGTGGGTGTCGCCGGGCTCGGGCACGGCGCGCAAGGGGCGCCTCTCGCCGAGCCCCAGCGCGTCGGCGAGCACCTCGTTCGCGCCCCCCCGCGCCGCGTCCCAGGCCGTGTGCGGCGCGTAGAGCGCGATGCCCGCGCGAGCGGCCTCGAACGCGAAGTCTCCCGACAAGAAGCGCTTCTTCGCGTCGAAGATCGGCGGGTGGTACGCCACGATGGCCGACGCGCCGACCCGCAGGGCCTCCGCCCACACGGCGGGCGTGAGGTCGATGCACACGAGCATCCGCGTGACCTCCGCCGCACGATCGCCCACGAGGAGGCCGACGTTGTCCCACGACGCGGCGTAGCGGGTCGGGGCGATGCGATCCATGGCGAGCTCGAGATCGGACACGGTGGGCATGACCCCGGTCGCTACCACGAAACGCGCCGCGCCTCGAACCTGGGAGGTCGGAGCCAGGTCGCGCGCGGCTCGCCGCCGCGGCGTCAGGCCCGGGAGAAGACGTCGCGCACGAGGCGCTCGAGGCGTGCGGCCTCGGCCTCCGAGAAGCCGCCGACGTGAGGAGAGTCGACGTCGAGCACGCCGAGCAGCGCGCCCTCGCGGAGCACCGGCACGACCACCTCGGAGCGCGACCGCGCATCGCACGCGATGTGCCCGGGGAAGAGGTGCACGTCGGGCACGAGCTGGGTCTCTCGTGTGCGCGCGGCGGCCCCGCACACTCCGCGATCGAACGTGATCCGCAGGCACCCCATGGTGCCCTGATAGGGACCCACGGTGAGCATCGCTTCGCCGGTTTTCCGATAGAATCCGCACCAGTTCGCGTGTGGGAGGGTCTCCCACAAGAGGCAGGCGAGGGTGGCCATGCGGGCGATGTCGTCGGTCTCTCCGTCGAGCGCGGCGAGGATCTGTGGTGTGGCCTCGTCGAGCCGCGCGACGCGCTCGGACTCCGGAAGGAGCGTGCCGCGCGCGACCTCGGGGAGGAGGATGCCCTCGCTCATGGCGTGCCCTCTACGGCGGCGAGCTCTTCGAGCTGGAGCACCCAGCGGTCCTGCCGATCGTCGTGCCCTTCGGTGAAGACGCGCACCTCGTCGCCGAGGCGGACGACGATCCGCCCCGTGGCCTTGTCGCGCAGCGAGGCGCCACCGTCGGCCGCGACGAGCCATGCCCCGCCGCGGGTACGGCCGACGTCCCGGAGGTAGAGCTTCAGATCGACCGGAGGATCGTCGAGCGTGACGTGCAGCTTGGAGGACGTGAACCCCATGACGGTGCCCTTGCGGCGCGGTCGCTCGGCCACGGGGAGCGCGAGATCACGATCGAGGAGGGCGTCGAGGTACCGGTGCCCCACGAGGTCGTTCGCCTTGCGCTGCGTGTCCTTCGAGTGGTTCGCGGCGACGACGACGGCCTCGCGCAGCGCGGGATCCGCCGTGCCTTCGCCCGAGAGGAGCTCTTGCATCTCGTGGTGCACGAACACACCGACGATCTCGCGCATCGGCGCCGAGAAGCGCGCGTAGGCCTCGGCGCCCACGCCATGGTGGAGGCCCACGGCCGCGGAGAACGACGAGCGCGCGTTCACGACGATCGCCTGCCGATGGATCGCGCTCGCGATGCGCCCTTCGCGCCCGCCTTCGGGGAGCCCCTCCAAGAACTCCGGCAGGGTGTGCCCTTCGGGATCGAAGCAGAACGCGTCGCCGAGCTCGTGCACGTGCACGAGGCCGTCGAGGGTCTCGCGGAGCTTCTCGAGCCTCTCCTCGGCGGGGGAGGGGTGAACGCGGTAGATGGGCTCGAGGTGGGGCGCGGTGCTCTCGAGCAGGAGCTTCGCGCCCTCGCGGTTCACGAGGAGGGAGAGCTGCTCGTTGCAGAGCTCGACCTCGAGACGCGGTGAAGCGACGAGCGAGAGCGCCTCGCCTCGATCGCCCGTGACCACCATGTCGGTCTCTCGCCGGCGGTACCTCGCCACGTCCCGCCCGCGCGCCTCGGCGACGAGGGCCCGACCCACCTCGCGGAGGGCGTCGAGGCTCGCCGTGAACTCCTGCCCCGCGAGCGGCCCGCGCGCCGTGTCGTAGTACTCTTGAACACCCGAGAACGAGAGCTTCGCGCGGCTCTTTACCCTCGCCCGCACGACCTGTGTATCCTGCACCTTTCCGTCGTGCCCGATGCGCACACGGAAGACGAGCGCCCGCCGCGGCCCGTCGGGGTTCAGCGACACCATGCCCTCGGAGAGCTCCCGGGGGAGCATCGGCACGGAGAAGCCAGGCAGGTACACGCTCGCACCTCGTGCGAGGGCCTCGCGGAAGAGCGCGCTCCCCTTGGGGACGAAGTAGGCGGCGTCGGCCAAGGCGTAGTCGACGTGGAAACCCTCGGGCGAGCGCGTGACGAAGAGCGCCTGGTCGAGGTCCTTCGAGGTGGCCGCGTCGATCGTGACGAAGGGCACGTCGAGCAGATCGAGGAGAGACGGGTCGGCCACGGCGGCGGCGAGGTCGATCGCGGCCACCTCGGCGCGCACCGCCGCGGGGAAATACGGGTTCGCGCGCACCTCGAGGGCGATGCGCAGCATGTCGGCGCGGGCCGTGCCGCCCTCGGCGAGGCGGACGTGCCGAACGACATCACCGTGGCGGAGCTCGAGCTCGAGCACGTCGCCGGGGCTCGTTCCGTCGGGCGCGCCGGGAAGCGGCCCGTCGAAGAAGGTGGACGAGAGCGTGTGCGAAGGGGTGACCTCGGCGAGGAGGAGGAGCGAATCTTGGGGAATCATGGGGACTTTCTGCCGAACGTGCGCCCGGGCTCGGCCCCGCGTGCCGCTCGCTCGGCCCCGTCGAGGGCGGCAAGAGCGGACGACGCGGGGATCGTCGGGGCGGACGTGGGGCGGGGAACGAGGCGCGACGTCGAGAAGTCGACGCGGGCGCCGGGAACAGGAGGAAGGGGACGAGGCCCGTGGCCTCGGCGCGTGGAGGAGACGCGTACGCGCACGCGGAGTGGGGAAAATCCCCCGAGGAGGGCCATCTCTCCGCTCACGAAGAGAGCGGGGTGTCGGCCGGCACGGCAGCCTCTGGAGAGGCATTTCATGCCGGGCAAGGAGTAGCGCGGTCGGGCGTGGGCCGCAAGCCGGGCACGGGCCTCGAGCTCGCTCCTCGCGCTTCCTTTCATGGTTCGACCCTACCGAGCGCCGGCACGAATGGAAAGGGCCGAAAGCGGCGCGAAAACGGGCTCGGGCCCGAAGCTTGCTCGGAAATGCCCGAATTCGTTGACCAAAAACGAACCGGTGGGAGGTCGCCGTACGTGCTTGTCCCGGCTGGAAGGGCCGTGGTAAACCCGCCGCACCCATGCGCAAGCGCCCGCTCCTCCTGGCCATCTCGCTGCTCACGTTCGGCTCCTTCGGGGCGCTCACCATCGGGTGCGGAAACGCCGACGAGCCCTACAAGGCCACCCCGGCGTGGTCGGGCAAGAAGGCGAGCATGCCCCCCGTGCCCCAGCTCCCCACGAACCCGATCAAGTCGGGCGACGCGTACACCGTGTTCGGGGCACGTCACCACCTCCAGAGCCGCATCCACGACAAGGAGGTCACGTCGAAAGACATCTCCATCGTGGGCTACATCGTCCAAGAGAACGTGACCGACGCCCCCGAGTGCGCGGTTCACAAGGCCGGCAAGGCCGACCCGGAGACGTGCAAGGCCGAGATCCCGTCCTTCTGGATTGCGGACGCCAAGGGCGAGGCCAAGGTCAAAATCCGCGTGCTCGGCTGGGCGAAGAACTACGCGTCCGTGTTCGAGGCCATGGAGAAGTACAAGAACCTCAAAGAGCCCCCGAAGGAGCTCTACAAGGACGAAGTGTGGAGCGTCGATCTCCCGTACCCGCTCCCGGCCGTCGGCGCCAAGGTGAAGATCACCGGCAAGTACGGGTACACGTTCTCCAAGTCGAGCACCGGCATCGTGAGCGATCCGGCGAACGGTGTCATGACGTACGCGAAGATCGAGTACCTCGAGCCCGCGACGGCTCCGCTCGCGTTCAAGAACAAGAAGTGACCCCGGGCCGGCCATCGCGTCGGCTCCGCGCACATCCCGAGCCCCGTAAGCCCTCGAGCTTACGGGGTTTTTCGCGTTCCGAACCTCAGCGGATGACGGGCGGCGGCTTCGGTGGATCCTTGTCGCTCTGGATGCACGAGGACAGGTCGAAGAGCATGAACTCGAGCGCCTTCTCTTGCGCCGAAAGATCTCCCGGTTTGCACGAGGCCGGGAAGGGGACGTTCGGGTTCTGCGCGTTGGCCGAGACGTGGAAGTCGCTGTAGACGACCCGTCCGC
The DNA here is from genome assembly GCA_016712525.1 of Myxococcales bacterium. Taxonomy (NCBI): domain Bacteria; kingdom Pseudomonadati; phylum Myxococcota; class Myxococcia; order Myxococcales; species Myxococcales bacterium. Next base: position 920,721 of record JADJQX010000008.1, on the reverse strand, counting down.
ACTTGCGGTCCTCGGTCGCCGCGAGCGGCGTGTTGAACGTCATGTGCTGCACCGACGGGCCCGCGGTCGTCGTGCCGTACACCCAGCGCTGCGCCGGCGGGTTCTTCTCGGCGTCGAGGTCGTGGCGCCACTCGCTCACCGAGATCGTCCCGCGCGTGCTGCTCGCGCCCACGGCCACGAGCCAGTCGGCGAAGGCTTGGCCCTTGGGGAACGAGGTGTCGATCTGGAAGTCGCGGGAGCCCGTGCCCCCCGTGGCCTTGTCCGGGGAGAACGTGCCCGTGCTCGCGAAGGGGCGGTTCCCCTGGTCGAGCCACGAGAAGCCGTAGTGCGTGGTGAAGATGCGGCCTCCCGCGTTCGCGTAGAACGAGAGGGTCGTGTCGGTGCCCGGGCGCGCCTTGGCCGCGCCTTCGCACGGGAGCATGACGATGTCGTACTTCTTGAGCGTCTCGAGGCTCCCCCAGAGCGTGTTCGCGAGCGCGGTGGGCGGGTTCGTGTCGACGCCGTTCTCGCGGTAGACGTGCACGCGCCCCTTGGCGATCGGCAGGGTCATCTCCTGCGGGTCGATGCCCATCTTGGTGAGCAAACACTCGAACGGATCGGCGCTCCCGGTGGCGATCGCCATCTGGGGCATGTCCCCTTCGCGGGTGCTCTTCGGCAGGCGGAAGACCTCCTTGTCGGTGACGTCGAGCGCCTCGCAGCGCTTCACCTCGGGGAGCTTCACAAGCTTGCGCCACTTGCCTACCTGAACCACCACGGGGATGTCCGTGCCGACCGGCACGTTCGAGAGCGTGAAGGCGCCGGTCGCGTCGGTGAGGGTCGAGACGAGCGGATCGCCGGAGACGGCCCCGCAGCGCTCGCACGTCGCGCCCGTCACGACGGGGGCCAGCGCCGCGTTCGGCACGTACACGAGCACGTTGTAGAGCGGCACCTTGCCGGCCGGATCGTGGACCTTGCCTCGCACCGTGGTGGATTTGCCGTCGTCGCAGGCGACCTGCTGGAGGCAGAGCCCCGTGCACGGGCGGACGGACGCGTCGCCGGTGGCGCCGTCGGGGAAGAGCGGGGGGGTCGTGGGGCTCGCCTCGGGGGATGCCGCGGCGTCGCCGAAGTCGTCCGGGGACGAACCGTCGCGCGATACGCCGCACGCGGCGGCGATCGTGACCACGTACCCGAGCAGCACCACGAGGAGGGCAGGTTTACGCGCGCCGGGCTTCGACATCGGGCAGGTCTCCTTGGGGCGCTCTCGTGCGCGCGGGGCGCACCGGCATCGCTCGGAGCGTACGCGAACCGCGCCATTTCGCACGCGAAACCATGGCGCGAGCCGTTGACGGGCGGGCGCCGCGCGATACGCTTCGTCTCATGAGCAAGACGCGTTCGGATGTCATCGCCGAGGGGCAACGCAAGGGCATCGTGGCCGGCGTGGCCACGGCCGGTGCGGTCGCAGCGGGGGTCGTGATCGCACCGGTGGCGGGGGCCATCGCGGCCGTGCCCGCGCTCTACTTCGGGTACAAGTGGTGGAAGCACCGCGCCGAGAACGGCATCAAGTTCTGAGGGGCGCTCAGTCGACGCGTTGAGGCTCGCCGGCGGGGAGCAGCGCCACGAAGGCGGCTTTGGCGGCCTCGACGCGCGCGTGGTCCTGGCCGTCGAACGTGAGCTTGGTCTTGTAGGTCGGGTCGGCCCACTTGGGGTACGAGCCCACGGCCACGTCGGGGAACGAGGCGACGACCGGCGCGAGCAAGGGCATCAACGCGCCCTCGTCCATTTGAGTGTAAACTGCACGCGATAGCCAGGCCTGACCGCGGCCGAGCTTCTCGACGAGCACGGGCAGCTTGAGGCGAAAAATCTCGGGGACGCCTGGGAAAAGCCAGGTGTTCGCGTACCGGATGGTGGGCCATCGGACGTCGACCGTGGTCTCGAGCGCAGCCCCCCGCGGGACACGCGCCATGAGCAGGTGGTTCTCGGTGCACCGCTCGCCGTAGTGCTCCCGCAGCAGCGCGACGAGGTGCGGATCGAGATCGACCGGCACCCCGAACGCCTTCGCGACCCCGTCGACCGTCACGTCGTCGTGGGTGGGCCCGACGCCGCCGGAGGTCACGAGCACGTCGTGCGACGACGCGAGCGCCGACACCTCTCGGGCGATGGTCTCGACGTCGTCCGGGATCGTGACGACCCGCCGGAGGCCCACGCCGATGCCGCGGAACGTCCGCGCGAGCACCACCATGTTCGCCTCTTCGATTTTGCCCGACAAAAGCTCGTCGCCGACGAGCAAGAGGGCCGCGGTCTTCGGCTTCGGTTCGGTCACGCCGAGAGCGTAGCCCATGTCCGCCCCTTCGTACGCTCCGAAGCCCCGCCGCACGTTCGTTCGTCACCGCCTTGGCCCAGGAGGCCCTCGTGAAATACGATTTGGCCGTGCCCGATCTCGGCGACAAGGCCCGCGAGGACTTCTTCTCGGAGGCCCAAGAAATCATCGATGGCCTGAGCTCCGACCTGCTCAAGCTCGACGAGGCCGTGCGCCGGGGCGAGAGCGACGCCGAGCTCGTCAACGACGTCTTTCGTGCCGTCCACACGATGAAGGGGCTCTCCGGCCTCTTCGGCGTGGCCATGATGTCGGGGCTCTCCCACGAGCTCGAGGAGCTGCTGGACGATCTTCGCCTCGGCCGCATCGACCTCACGGCCTCCGTGATGGACGTGCTCTTCCGCGCGGTGGAGCTCTACGGACGGATCCTCGCGGCGGCGCGTGGTGACGGACCGGAGCCGGCCGACGAGGTCAAGGAGCTCTTCGCGTCGCTCTCGCGTGTGGCCGACCCGAGCGCGGGCGGAGGCACGGGAGTCGTCGCCCAGTACGAGCTCGATCCGGGAGTGCTCGGCGTGCTCACCGAGTACGAGGAGCACAGGCTCCGCGTGAACCTCCAGGCGCAGAACCTGCTCTACCGGATGCGGGTGAGCTTCCCGCTCGCCACGATCGACACGGCGCTCGACGAGCTCAAGGCAAAAGCGCGCCCACTCGGCGAAATCATTACGTATTTGCCCACAGGTGACGGCGGCGATCCCGACGCCGTCGAGCTCGAGATCCTGCTCGCGTCGAAACAAGGGCGCCAAGATCTCGTAGCGGAGCTCGCCGCGCCGAACGTCTCGATCGAAGAGGTGAAGAAGCGCGCCTCCCCGCAGGGGTCGGACAGGCTCTCGTCGTCCGGGAGGCCGGCTCCGAAGGACCCCGAGCTCGGGGGGCTGCCGGCTCCGGGGGTGTCGCTCCGGGCCGAGGCCGAGGCGCTCCGGGCCGACCTCGTCGACGGCGGCACGGGCCTCGCCGGAGGGGTCGGCTCGCTAAGGTCGGTGAGCCAGACGGTGCGGGTCGACATTCGCCGCCTCGACCACCTCATGAACATCGTCGGTGAGCTCGCGATCGTGCGAAACCAGGTGGAGCGGCTCGCCGACCGCACCCGCGCGACGCCCGCGCTCCGCGAGATCAACGCCGAGGTCCAACGGCTCCACCGCGCCTTCGATCGCCACCTCACGCAGATGCAGAACGGCATCCTCGAGGTGCGCATGGTGCCGCTCGGGCAGGTGTTCGAGAAGCTCGCGAGGGCCGTGCGTCAGATCTCTCGCGAGGTCGACAAACCCGTGAATTTGGTCGTGACCGGGGCCGAGACCGAGATCGACAAGCTCATCGTCGAGGAGCTCTCGGACCCGCTCATGCACATGATCCGGAACGCGATCGATCACGGCATCGAGTCGCGTGAGGGGCGCATGGCCGTGGGCAAGCCGGCCGTCGGTACGATTGCGCTCAACGCGTTCCAGCAGGGAAATCAGGTCGTCATCGAGGTGGAGGACGACGGGCGCGGCATCGATCCGAAGGCCGTGCGCGAGGCCGCGCTCCGGCTCGGCTTCACCACGGCGGAGGACGCGAGCCAGCTCGGCGAGGGGGAGGTCCTCGCGTTCGTCTTCGCCCCGGGCTTCACCACGCGTGACGAGGCGACGCAGCTCTCGGGCCGTGGCGTCGGCCTCGACGTCGTGAAGACGAACATCTCGAGGCTCGGTGGCGTGGTCGCGGTGGCGAGCGATCTCGGCATCGGGACCAAGATGACGATTACGCTCCCGATCACGCTCGCGATCATCTCGGTGCTCGTGCTCGAGGCCGGGGGCCACACGTTCTGCATGCCCCTCAGCAGCATGGAAGAAGCCTTTTTCCTCGAGCCGCGCGAGGTCCGTGTCGTCGAGGGGCGGGAGGTCATGAGCCAACGCGGCCAGACGCTCCCCCTCGTGCGCCTCGCTCACCTCTTCGGGTACGAAGAGAACGACGACTTCAAGCGCGGCGAGCCGATGCGAAAATACGTGGTCATCGTGTCGGTCGGCGCGAAGCGGGCGGGGTTCGTCGTCGACAGGCTCCTCGGTCAGCAGGACATCGTCATCAAGGCGCTCGGGCGCTCCCTCCACGCGGTCCGAGGTTTCGCGGGGGCGACGGAGCTCGGCGATCAGCGCGTCGGCCTCGTGCTCGACGCGGGCGCCCTGCTCGACGAGGTGGTCACCACGGCCGACGTCCGTTACCTCCCCGAGGCGCGCGCATGACCCGTCGCCCCGAACGCGCCCTCGCTCGGCCGAGCACACACGCGCTCTCTCCCGCTCCGAACGAGCGCGAGCCCGCCGTCCGCCCGTGGGCCGTAACTGCCGGTGAATACTTGATTTTTCACCTCGGGGGGGACCCTTACGCCCTGCCCATCGTGGCGATCCAAGAGATCTTGAAGCTCCTCCCCATCACCGAGGTCCCTCGCGCGCCGCGTGGTATCGCCGGCATCGCGAGCGTGCGCGGTCGGCTCGTGACGGTGCTCGACCTTCGGCGTCGCTTCGGCCTCTCGGAGCTCGAGCGCGATCGCCGGACGCGTATCCTGCTCGTCGACGGGGGCGAGGAGACCCTCGGTTTGCTCGTGGACGAGGTGCGGGGGGTGCAGAGGTTCGAGGCGACGCAGATCGAGCCTCCGCACGTGCTCGGAGGCGATCCCCCGCCTCATGTCGCGGGCGTGGGGAGGAACGACGAGACCTGGTGCATGCTGCTCGATCTGCGGCCCGTGCTGGAGGATCGCTCGTGACCTTCGGGCCACGCAAGCGCGGGCCTCGTCCGCGGCTCGATCCTCGCAAGAGCCTCGTCGGCTTCGTGGTGGGCGACGTGACCTACGCCGTGGGCGTCGAGCACGTGCGCGAGGTCACGAACCCGCTCTCGGTGGTGGTCCTCCCGGGCGCGCCTCGTGCCGTGATCGGGGTGGCCGATTTTCGCGGGAAAATCGTGCCGGTCGTCGATCTGCGCCTGCGCTTCGGCTTGGAGCACCAGGCCTCGACCCGAAAGACCAAATGGCTCGTCGTCGAGATCGACGGGCGCCTCGTGGGGCTCGTCGTCGACCACGTCACGGACGTCTTCGGGACGGTGGAGGGAGGCCCTCGACCGACGGGAGAGCTCGTGTCGACCGAGGCCGCGCTCGGGGTGGTAGGCGTCGTCGATGCCCCGACGGGCATGGCGTTCGTCATCGACATCGCCCCCCTGGGGGAGCTCGCGCGCGCGGCCAAGGGCGGAGACGAGCCTCGTTCCCCGAGGAAGACCGAGCTCCCCTGATGCCGGGTGGCCTCGAGGGTTTACAAAGGCGCCGGCATCCTCTCTCATGAAGGGTATCCGGCGGATGGCGTCCGCACGAGCGCACCGATGAAAGAAGACCGCCCCCTGAGACTGCTCGTCGTCGACGACTCGGCCTACAACCGCCGCGTCATCGCCGAGATCTTCGAGGGCCGGCCCGAGGTCGAGGTCGTCGGGAAGGCGGCCGACGGCGAAGAGGCGCTCCGGCTCGTGGGGCAGCTCCGACCCGACGTGCTCACGCTCGATCTCGAGATGCCCAAGATGGACGGCTTCACGTTCTTGCGCATCGTCATGTCGAAGTTCCCCGCGCAGGTCATCGTCGTCTCGAGTTATTCGCAGCGCGAGAACGTCTTCAAGGCGCTCGAGCTCGGCGCGCTCGACTTCGTCGCCAAGCCCACGCAGAACATCGGCGAGGACGCGACGGCCCTCCGCGAGCAGGTCCTCCAGAAGGTGCTGCTGGTCCGCTCGATGCGGGGCGAAAAGAAGCGAAGCGTGCCCCCGGTCGACGGCGTGGCCTCCGTGCGTCGTGTCGCGGTCGAGAGCCGCCCGCCCTATGCTCCGCCGAAGTACGTGGTGGGCGTCGCGGCGAGCACGGGCGGTCCAGCGGCGCTCCTCGAGGTGTTCTCGCGCCTCGAGGCGGGCACCAACGCGACGATCCTCGTGGCCCAGCACATGCCCGACAAGTTCACCCGCACGTTCGCCGAGCGCCTCGACAAACGCGGCACCTTCCGCGTGAGCGAAGCGGCAGGCGGCGAGCTCGCGTCGCGGAAGACGGCCTTCGTCTGCCCGGGCCGCCAGTGCCTCGAGCTGCACGCGGGGATCGACGGCGAGCTCATGCTGCGGGTCGTCGCGCCCGCCCCGTCCGACGCCTACGTCCCTTCCGCGAACCGCCTCTTCACGAGCCTCGCGAACGTGGCCAAAGACAAGGCCGTCGCCGTCGTGCTCACCGGCATGGGCGACGACGGCGTCGAGGGCGCGCGCGCGGTCAAGGCACAAGGGGGCATCGTGATCGCCGAGTCTCCCGAGTCGGCCGTCGTCGCGGGAATGCCAGGCGCCATCGTGGCCGCAGGCCTCGCCGACCATGTGCTGCCGCTTCATGAAATCGCGAATTATATCGCGAAGTTAGCTTAGGTTACCTCGCCTCGGCGAGGGGGCCGCGCGACGAGCGACGCTTCGGCGATCACGCCGGCGTAGCGCGCCTCGAGCGGGCCGAGGTCGACGCCGTCGAGGAACGACGTGAACGCGAAGTAGGGGAGCAGCGTCTCCCACTCGCGCAGCCACCGAGGGAGGAGCCGTGGCCTCGTGACGAGGCCGAGCCGGTCGAGCGACACGAGCGCCCCGATGTCGTCGAGGTCGATGCGCCCGGCGAACACGAGCTCCGTCTCGTCGCGTAGCCCCCCGCGCACGAACACGGACAGGAACGCGTACGTCTTGAGGAGCCCCGAGATGTACACCGTGTCCTTCGTGAAGACGCTGCCTCCGCGCACGTCGCCGCCTCGGAACACGCGCTGCGCGTCGAGGAACGCGTCGCGCGGGGCGACGCCCTCGTCGCGCGTGAGGTACCGGTAGACGTCGAGGAAGCTCGCGCCGTCTTCCCCCATCGCTACGGTCATGACCCGGAGCGCGAGCCGCCGGAGGCGCGGCACGGCGAGGGTGCGGTGGGTCAGCTCGGCGAACACGGCGAGCCCCTCTTGGGTCTCGGTGGTGCGCGGCCCACCTCCCTTCAAGAAGGGCAAAAACTCCTGGTTTTGGCCGTTCTGCGCCGAGAAGGCGTGGGTCTCGATCTCGTGCCGGTAGAGGCCCTCGGCCTCCCACCCGTGGAACACGGCGCCCTCGCGGATGCGCACGCGGCTCGATCCCGCGATGGCCTTCGACGTGAGCTTCGGGTCGACCACCATGCGAAGCTCGAGGCCCCTGCGCGCGGCGACCCTCGCCTCGAAGCGCTCCTTGAGCTCCTCGGCGGTGATGTCGGGGTCGGCGAACTTTCGCTCGCGATCCCACCCGTGCGTCGCGATGCGCGCGAGCAGGTGGCGCGCGAGCTCGAGCTTCGTCTTGCCGAGGAACGTCGTGCTCGCGCCGCCGTAGATCTCCCTGGAGACGAGCCCGAGGCTCGGTGTGCCGACGGCCGAGAGGAGACGCGCTTTGCCGATCTGCGAGCCTATCGCTTCGCGGAAGAACGCGAGGATCGGGTGGTCGCCGGCGAGCTCGTCGCGCGCGCGTTCGAGGTGCTCGATCTCGTCGTCGTAGTCGCCCGCGCGTGACGCGACCTCGGGCGCCGGGAGGGCTCCTTCGCCCTTCGCGAAGAACTCCTCCTCGACGGATCTCGGCCACGCGATCTCGTCGAGGAGGGCGCCTCCCTTGTGCTCGCCGAGCACCAGGGTCACGGTCTCGGCGTGCCTCTCGGCCGTCGCGCGGTCCACCTCAGCCCTCGCGCGCGAGGAACTCGCCCACGATCGTGGTGGCCCAAGAGACGCACACGTCGCTCCGCACCGTGCGCTCCACCAAGGGCCAGAGCGCTTCGGTCAGCGCGTCAAAATCCGGAGCGAAATCGATGTGATAGGCGGCACGGATGGCCCGCATCGTGTCTCCCGAGTGTTTGGCGTAGAACGCGTCGATCGAGGCGTCGACGTCCCGCGCGACCCGCGACGAGCCCGCCACCTCGGCCGCGACGAGCATCGAGGCCTCCCGCCCGAGCCCGACCGCCTCGGCGTCGACCGCGCGTGTGAGATCCCCCACGGGCTGGTCGTAGAGCCATCGCGCGACCGCCTTGCGGAGCTCGACGAACTTGGGAGAGTCGCCCTTCTCGATCATGAGGCCCGCGGTGCGGTCGAGCGCCTTCTTCGAGAACACCCCGAGGAACTTCTTGATCTCGGGGTCGAGGCGTTTGTCGAACTCGCCGCGCACCGTCTCGAGGGATTTCAGCACCGCGCCCGAGCCGATGGGCATCACCTTCTTGACGATGCCCGGGATGCCCCACTCGGCGAAGAACGGGTTCACCTTCTCGTTGAACTCCTTCAGCGCGTCGAAGAGCACGTCCTTCATGAGGTCTTCCATGGCCTCCTGCGCGAGCACCTCGCGAACCAGCTTCGGGTTGACGAGGTTCGGGCGGGCGAGAAGCTCGTCGATCTTGGCGCGCGCCGCCGCCGGCACGTAGCTCCCGAGCGTGGCCTCGTGGGAGAGCACACGCGGGTACGCCTCCGTGTGCACGGCCGTGCCGATCCGCGACACGAGCTTCGTGTACACGTCGGGCCGCTTGGCGAGCTCGAGCCCGGCTCGCAGCGCCTCGCGAGGGAGTACGTCGGCGAGCGTTCGGCCCTCGAGCTCGGCGTACATGGCCTCGAGGTTCGCGCGGAGCTCGCGCTTGGCCTCGGGCGAGGTGAGGCGCTCGACGAGGAACGTGGCGAACCGCTGCTTTTTGGCGTCGATGTCGGACATGAGTCTACCTTCCGTGCTCCTTCGACCTTACGCGAAGGCACGAGGTTTTGCACCGATCGGTGGCCGCGGTCAGAGGCTTCGTTTGGCGTCGCCAGGCATGTTTTTGTGGGCCTGGAGCATCCGCCGGAGCTGCGGGTTCTTCCTCACGAGGGGCAGCTTCGAGAGGTGCGCGAGCAGCGCCGGGGGAGCCGCCGAGAAGCGCGCCATGCTCGTGATGAACATCGTCGTGAAGGACGAGCGGCCGCACAGAATCTGGACGGAGCGGGCGTCGATCGTGCAGCCGGTGAGCAGCGTGAGGCAGCGCGCCTCGGTCGAGAGGAGCAGCTCCACCCGCTCTTCGGGGGGCGCGCTCGCCCAGCGCCGGTGGAGCACGGAGCGCGCCTTTTGCCGCGTGCGCTCCTGGATCTCGCGGTCGATGCAGGTCTTGTACACCTCGACGAGGCGCTTCGGAGAGAGCAGCTTCAAGAGGAGCGGCTCGGAGATCTGCGGGTTTCGTAGGAGGCGCCGCTCCACCTGACGGTCTCGCAGGAAGGCGACGTCGCGCGCGATGTGGTCGAGGCCTTGCGGCGTGCGGTGCCAGAGCGCGACGTACCTCGCGTGGTCGAGACCGAACGTCGCGTTCTTGAGCAGCGCGAAGACAACGCGCGGATCCGGGTCGAGGCAGAGCGCGAAGAGGTCGGGACCCTGGGCGCGCTCCGCGTGGACCACACGCTCGTCGGTCGACATCTCCCGAAAGGTCCACTCGTAGATTTGCCGGTAGTTGCGCTCGGCGGCCTCGGCTCCGGCCGGGTCGGCCTCGTCCTCGTCGCTCGAGGCCTCGAGCAGCTCGTCCTCGGTCGGCGCGTCGGGGACGGGCTCGTCGGTCGCCTCTTCGGCCTCGGGCAGCTCGGAGGTGCGGCGCGGCGGTGCGACGCTCGCGTTCGGCTCGGAGTCCACCACGCCGAGCTCCGAGAGCTTGTCGACGATGGCGTCGATACGGGCCTCGTCGAGCCCGGTGAGCGCCACGAGATCGCGGGTGGTCGTCGGGCCGTCGACCCGTGAGAGAACGAACCCCTCTTCCGGGGTGAGCGCGAGGCGCGTGAAGTCGATGGGGCCCTGCGGGCGGACGCGTCGCATAGGACGAAAAGCGTACCCGGGCTCCGGGGCCGTCGTCTCGCCGAATCTACGGAGCGGGCGGCGGGTCGGACGGGTCGCGTTTCTCGCGGTCGATGTCGGGCTCGACGAAGATCCAACGCGCCTCGGGGACGCGGCCGCGGAGCTTCTCCTCGAAGCGGTTGATGATGCGGCACACCTCGTCGATGTCGAGCCCACTCCGGAAAGAAATCTTAATGGATACGAATACTTCGCCCGGGCCCTGCTGGAGCGTGATGCAGTTCAGGACGCGGTGGAGCTCGGGGAACTCGAGGGCCGTCTGGCGAGCCGCCTCGTCGATCTCCGGGTCGGCGGCCTCGCCGAGGAGGAGCGACTTGACCTTGGTGGCGAGGAAGACGGCGACCGCCACGAGCACGGCGCCGATGGCCATGCTGCCCGCGCCGTCCCAACGACCGTCTTTCGTGAGCGACGCCAAGCCGAGCGCCACGATCGCCAAGGAGAGACCGAGCACGGCCGCCGAGTTCTCGCCGAACACGACGACCAGGTCCGAGTCCTTCGTCTACTTCAGGTACTGGAAGAAGGGCTTCTTTCCGGCGCGCTTCTTCAGCTCTTTGATGTTCGACAGGGTCGCCCCGCCTTCGAGCACGAGCGAGACCGTGAGGATGAGGAGGCCGAGCCACACCCGCTCGACCGGCTCGGGGGCGTGGAGCTTCTCGTAGCCCTCGTAGATCGAGAAGAGCCCGCCGCCCGTGAAGAGCATCATCGCGACCATGAACGACCAGAAGTAGAGCGCGCGCCCATAGCCGAGCGGGTGGCTCGCGTCGGGCGGACGCCGCGCCTGCCGCACGCCGACGAGGAGCAAGATTTGGTTGCCGCAGTCGGAGAACGAGTGGAGCGCCTCGGCGAGCATGGCGCCCGACTTGGTGAAGAACGCCGCTACGGCCTTGATGGCCGCGATGAGCAGGTTGACCGCGAGCGACTGGACGATGTGCGCCGTGCCGTGCTCTTCGCCCTTCTCGGACTCTTTCTCGCTCATGATCGGGCGCGAAGTATGCTCCGAAGGGCCGCCTCCCGTCGATCTCGAAGTGAGAGGGGCGCGGGATCCGCGTCCCCGTGTGTGTGACGCGTGTGCCCTCCGGGCATCGACGCCGCGCTTTCCGTCGGTGCCGGTGGGGCGGTATGCTCGTGCGGGTGAAGCTTCCTTCTTTCGCTCCCCGAAACCTCGCTCTCGTCGCCATGCTCGGGCTCGTGTCGCTCGGCGCCACCGGCTGCGTGAGCAAGCCCACCATGCGGCTCAACCACGCCGAGGTCGCGGGCGTGCAGCTCGCGACGTTCCCGCCGAGCCTCGGGGTGGTGATGACCGTCGTGCTCGACGTCCACAACCCGAACTCGTACGACGTGGCCATTCGGGCCGTGAGCGGCACCGTGTACATGGCGAACAAGTACCCGGTCATCGTCAACTACCAGGCCCCGGGGGACGGCCTCTGGCTCCCCTCGGACACGACCACGCCCGTGCGCGTGCCGATCACCATGCCCGTCGAGCTCGCCGTGGCCGTGTTGCGCGAGGCCTTCTCGAGCCCGGTCATCCCGTACCGGTTCGTCGGTCGCGCCAACGTCACCGGGACACGCACCTTCAAGATCGAGAAGGACGACTACTCGGTCGACGAGCAGGGCACCGTCACGCGCCAGCAGATCGAGTCGATCCTCCCCGCGACGCTCTTCGGGCCGCGCTGACGATCGCGTCGCGGGTCGTGTCACGATCCGCCTTCGTCGCGCGACGAAGGGTATGCGCATCGGTCGACGTCACCTCGGGCTCGTGCTCGCCGCCTCGGCCATGGGCCCTCGCGTGGCCCGCGCGGAGGAAGCTAACCTCTCGTCACTCTTGAGGAATGTGGCGCTCCGGAGCCCACTCCCCGGGGGGATCCTCGCCGGCTACGACGGCGATACGGGGCTCGACATCGGCGGCTCGAGCCTCGCGGTCCACGCCATCGCCGCGGGCACCCTCGACTACTCGGAGCGCGGGCACACGCGGTGGGTCGGGCGCTTCGACACTCCGTTCTCCGTGAGGCTCGCGCTCGACGCGCCGATCGCGCTCGGTGCTCGCCGCGTCACGCATGTGTACTATACACACATGGCCTCGCTGGTGCACGCGAAGGCCGAAGGGAGCGCGGCGGTCGTCCGCGTGGTCGCTGGGGAGAGGCTCGGTGTCTCGGGCCGCGCCAACGGCGTGCCGCACCTCCACTTGGGGCTCTTGTGCGACGGTCACGTCGACCAAGCCTCGTGGGAGCACATCGCGCGCGAGCACGAGATCCGCAGGCTCTTCGGCGGGTACAAAAACGGCGAGCGCCTGCCCTGAGGCGCGGCCCTTCGGCCCGGAGGGGGAGCGCTCGGCGCAGGTCGGACTCCGGGTTGTCACGCGAAAGACACACGAGGTCCGGGCGCGGGGGAGTATCGGCATCTCCCCGGGACCATGACGACCGTACGTTTGCCCGGGCTCGCCGACCCTCATGTGCACGTTCGTGGCCTAGGCCAGCGGCACAAAGAGGACTTCGCCACCTGCACGCGCGCCGCGCTCGCGGGGGGCTTCACGACCATCCTCGCGATGCCGAACACGCGCCCCGCGATCGTGGCCGAGCCGGCGCTCCTCGAGTACCAGGCCGAGGCCCGCGCCGAGGCCTACTGCGACTACGGTTTTCATCTCGGCGCGACCGAGCACAACATGCTGGAAGTGGCGAGGCTCGCGCCGCGCTCGACCGGGCTCAAGCTCTACCTCGACCCTACGTTCGGAGACCTGAAGCTCGCGAGCCTTCGCGCGCTGGTCGAGCACGCGGCGACGTTCCCTCGTGACGTTCCGCTGCTCGCGCACGCCGAGGAGCACTCGCTCGCGTCGGCCCTCCTCGTCGCGCACCTCGCCGAGCGCCCGCTCCACGTCTGTCACGTCTCGCGCAAGGTCGAGATCGAGCTCGTGGCCCGCGCGAAGGACAAGGGAATGCGCGTGTCGTGCGAGGTGTGCCCTCACCACCTCTTCTTGGACGAGTCGTCGCACCGGCTCGCGGCGGGGTTCTGCGAGGTGCGGCCGGTCATCGGAGAGAAGAGCGACGTCGACGCGCTCTGGGCGCACCTCGGCACGATCGACTGTTTCGCGACCGATCACGCGCCCCACACGAAAGCCGAGAAGGCGAGCGCCACACCTCCGCCAGGCTTTCCGGGGCTCGAGACGGCGCTCTCGCTCTTCCTCACGGCGGTGCACGAGGGGAAGCTCACCCTCGCCGACGTGGAGGCCAAGATGAGCGCCAACGTGCGGCGGATCTTCGCGCTCCCCGAGCAACCCGACACCTACGTGGAGGTCGACGTGGACGCGAAATTCGCCTTCGACGAGTCGCGGTTCGAGTCGCGCGCGGGGTGGAGCCCGTTCCACGACGTGCCCGTGCGTGGCCGGGTCGAGCGGGTGGTCCTCCGAGGTGCCGAGGTCTACGCGTCGGGTGAAATCAAGGGCAGCGCCGGAACGGGGCGCGACGTGAGGGAGGTTCCCCGTGGATAGTCTCGAGTGGCTCCGTGGACGTGACGTCCTCACCGTGGCAGGCCTCTCGCGAGGCCACATCGACGAGCTCTTCGGCTCGGCCCGGCGCATGCGGTCGTTCGTGCGCGAGCGCGGCGGCACGGACCTCCTACGCGGGAAGGTGCTCGCGAACCTCTTCTACGAGCCCTCGACGCGCACCTCGTCGTGTTTCCTCGCGGCCATGACCCGGCTCGGCGGGTCGGTCATCCCGATCAGCGAGGTCAGGTACTCGTCGGTCTCGAAAGGCGAGTCGCTGCGCGACACGGTGAGGACCCTCGAGGCCTACGCCGACGTGATCGTGCTCCGGCACCCGGAGGAGGGGGCCGCCAAGATCGCCGCCGACGCCGCGAAGAAGCCCATCATCAACGCGGGAGACGGCCCGGGCGAGCACCCCACCCAGGCGCTGCTCGACCTCTTCACGATCCACGAAGAGCTCGGGCGGATCGAGGGGCTCACCGTGACGTTGCTCGGCGACTTGAAGTACGGGCGCACCGTCCATTCGCTCGCGAAGCTCCTCTCGCTCTACGGGGTCAAGGTGCGGTACGTGTCTCCCTCGGTCGTGCGCATGCCCGAGGCGCTGGTCGCGGAGCTCGCCGAGCGAGGGCTCGAGCAGACCACCCACGCGACGCTCGACGAGGTCATCGCCGAGACCGACGTGCTCTACGTGACCCGTGTCCAGAAGGAGCGGTTCTCCGCCGAGGCCGACTACGAAGCGGCGCGGGGAGGATATCGGGTCGATCGCGAGGTGCTCGCGAAGCTCAAGAAATCCTGTGCGATATTGCACCCTTTGCCCCGTGTGGGAGAAATCGACGAGGCCGTCGACGACGATCCGCGCGCGGCCTACTTCCGCCAGGTCGAGAACGGCATGTACGTGCGCATGGCGCTCTTGGCGGCGGTGCTCGGGAGGCCGGCATGAGCTTCTTCGAGGCCGCCTCGCGGCGCGCGCGCGACATCCGATCCCACGTGTGCGTCGGGCTCGACCCACGCGTGTCGCGCGCTTCTTCGCTCGTCCCCGAGGCGATGCGCGTGGTCGAGGCGACCCATGCCCGGGCCGCGGCGTTCAAGCCGAACGCGGCGTTCTTCGAGGCCTTCGGGGCCGCGGGGGTCTCGGCCCTCGAGGAGGTCGTGCGCCGCATCCCTCGGGAGATCCCTTGTCTCCTCGACGCGAAGCGGGGCGACATCGGCCCGACGAACGCGGCCTACGCCACGGCGACCCTCGCGCTCGGGGCCGGCGCGCTCACCGTGAGCCCCTACCTCGGCGTCGGCGCCCTCGAGCCCTTCCTCTCCGGGACGGGGCTCGACCTGTTCGTCCTCGCGCGCACGTCGAACCCCGAGGCCGAACGTGTGCAAGATGCACGATTGGCCGTCGGGGGGCCCCTCTACGAGCGCGTCGTGCGTGACGTCGTCGCGTCCCCGCATGCGTCGCGGATGGGGCTCGTCGTGGGCGCCACCGAGCCCGACGCGATCGCCCGTGTGCGTGCTCTCGCGCCGTCCGCGTGGCTGCTCTTGCCGGGCGTGGGCGCGCAAGGAGGCGATCTGGAGGCTGCGGTCGCGGCAGCGCGACGAGCCGACGGCTCCGGGTTCCTCGTGAACGTCTCGAGGTCCGTCGCCGACGCGGCCGATCCGGGGGCGTACGTCGCGAGCCTCGCCGACCGCATCGAGCTCGCCGCCGCGAGGCCCGCCGATGCCACGCCGGACGTCGCCCGCGCCGCCTTCGTGGACCGCCTCGCCCGCACGCTCTTCGACGCGGAGGTCGTGCGCTTCGGCTCGTTTACGCTGAAAAGTGGAATAGAATCGCCCATCTACGTCGATCTCCGGCGCCTCGTGACGTTCCCTCGTGCGCTCGCCGAGGTCGCCGACGTGCTCGCGTCGATGCTCGAGGGGCTCTCGTTCGACCGCATCGCCGCGCTCCCCTACGCGGCGCTCCCGATCGGGACGGCCGTGGCGATGCGCATGGATCGTCCGCTCGTGTACCCGCGCTCGCAGGCCAAGACGTACGGCGCGAAGGCGTCGATCGAGGGGCTCTTCCACGAGGGCGAGCGGGTGGTCGTGCTCGACGACATCGCCACGCGCGGGGACGCGAAGCTCGAGGCCATGGGGCCGCTCGCGAGCTCGGGCCTCCGGGTCGAGGACGTGGTGGTCCTCGTCGACCGGGAGCAGGGGGCCCGTGCGCTGCTCGCCGAGCGAGGTGTCCGCCTCCACGCGGCCGTCACGCTCCGGGAGCTCGTTCGCGCGCTCGAGGGGCTCGGCAAGATCGACGTGTCCGAGCGTGATCGTGTCCTCCGTTTCCTCGACGGGGAGGCCGCGTGAGTCTCTCGGTCGCTGCGCTGACCCGGCTCCCTCCGGAGCTCGCTCACAAGGTGGCCCTCGCGACCGCATCTCGCCTCCCCGGTCCCGTGCTGTCGCTGGTCGCGCGGGCGCACGTCGTCCGTGACACGCGCCTCGAGGTGCGCGCGTTCGGTCTCGTCTTTCCGACGCCCGTGGGGCTCGCCGCGGGATACGACAAAGACGCGGTCGCCGTCCCCGCGTCGTTCGCGTTCGGCTTCGGCCACGTCGAGGTGGGCACCGTGACCCGCCGCCCGCAGCCCGGCAACGACGGCGAGCGGCTCTTCCGTGTCCGGGAGGCGCGCGGGCTCGTGAACCGGCTCGGGTTCCCGAACCAAGGGTCAGCGGTCGTCGTACGTCGGCTCGAGCGGCTCCGCGCGCGCGGCCCACTCCCGGGCGTCCTCGGCGTCAACATCGGGAAAAACAAGGACGTCGCGCTCGACCACGCACCTCGCGACTACCCCCCCCTCTACGGCGAGGTGGCTCACGTCGCCGACTACGTCACCATCAACGTCTCGAGCCCCAACACCGAGGGCCTCCGAAGCTTGCAGAGTGCAGAGAACGTCCGAAGGCTCCTCGCCGCAGTGTCCGAGGCGCGCGCCCGGTCGTCCTCGAGCCCCCCGGTCCTCCTCAAGGTGTCGCCGGACCTCACCCCGGACGACCTCGACGCGCTCGTCGCCGAGGTACGGAAAGCCGACGTCGCGGGGATCGTCGCGACCAACACGACGCTCTCTCGAGACGGCGCACCCGAGTATGCGAAGGCGCTCGTCGGGGGCCTCTCGGGGCGGCCTCTCGCGCCGCGTTCGCTCGCCTTCCTGAAGGATCTCGTCGCGCGGCTCGAGGGTCACGTCCCGGTCGTCTCGGTCGGTGGAATCTCGAGCCCCGAGGACGCCGTGGAGCGCCTCGAGGCCGGCGCGTGTCTCGTGCAGCTCTACACGGCGCTCGTCTACGAGGGCCCGAGGCTCGTCCGCTCGATCTCGGAAGGTATCTCCGACGCGTGCCGGAGGTCGGGGGTCGCGGGAGTGGGCGCCCTCGCACGCCCCGTCGCTTCGTGAGCGAGTGCTAGGGGACTCCGGAGACGGCCACGGGGACGGGCGACATCCGTTTGTCCGTTCCGTCGCCGAGCTCCGAGCGACCGTTGTCGCCCCAGCAGTACACGGCCTCGTCGCTCGTCGCGGCGCACGAGTGGTCGCCTCCGGCGCCGACGGCCGTGACCGTGCCGATGATCCCCGTGATCGCGGTCGGTCGACCGATGGTCGGCATGCCCGCGTCGCCCGCGTCGCTGCGTGAGCCCTGGCCGAGCTGACCGAAGCGGTTGTCGCCCCAGCAGAGGACGCTGCCTCGGCTCGTGAGCGCGCAGAAGTGCTCGGCCCCGCCGGAGATCGCGACGGCGCCCTCGACGCCCGCGACCTGCACCGGCGTCCCACCTTTGCCGCTCCCGGCGACACCTCGGCCCGTCTGCCCGAGATCGTCTTTGCCCCAGCACACCACTCCGCCCGTGCCGAGCACGGCGCACGTCGAGTCGTTCGAGGCCGCGATCGCGATGGCGTTCGTCGCGGCGGACTTACGAGGGATCGCCTCTCGGCCGCCCGGAGCGAGCCCGAGCTGCCCGTTGAAGTTCTCGCCCCAGCAGAACACGTCGCCCGTGAGCTTGACCGCGCACGTGTGCGATTGCCCGGCCGCGACGGACTTCACGTCGGTCATGTCGAGCACGTCGACCGGGACGTTGGTGCTCGAGAAGTTGCCCGTGCCGAGCTGCCCCGTGCCGTTGAGGCCCCAGCACGCCATCTGACGGGTACGGCGAAGTACGCAGGTGTGCGAGGATCCCGCCGCGATCGCGAGCGCATCGGCCACGTTCCGCGCCGGGCTCGGGCTCGACTGCGGGGTGGAGCTGCCCGTGCCGAGCTGCCCGCTCACGTTGGCTCCGAAGCAGCTCACCGAGCCGTCCGGCTGGACGAAGCAGGAGTGCTGAGCGCCCGACGCGAGGCTCACGGCGTTCGCGTTGTCGAGCATGGTCGCCGTGGTGACGACCTTGAGGCCGGCGTCGTTCGCGGTGCTCGCGCGGCCTCCGGTGCCGGTCTGGCCGGAGCTGTCGTCGCCCCAGCACCGGACCTGGTTGTTCAGACGCTTGATGCACGAGTGGTACTTGCCGAGCGCGAGCTGGGTCACGCGATCGGGCTCGGGTCCGCCCTCTTCGTCCTCGGGGGGAATGGGTTCGATGTCTCCGTCGCGGGCGCCCGAGTCCTTGCGGAGCTTCACGTCGTGCACGCCGACGATGAGGTTGCATGCGGCGAGGGTGGCCGCGGCGAAGAGAAGCGTGGCGAAGACGGGGCGCATCATCAGAACGTGCCTCCAGTGACGAGCCCGAGGCTCCCGGGACCACCGGACGGGAGGAGGTAGGTCGACCTCGCGGGTTTGTCGGTCTTGCCGGGGGCCGTGAGGTACAGGATGACACCCGTCGCGAAGATCGCACCTCCGGCCGCGAGGCCGATGGTGGAGATGAAGCCCGACGTCTTCGCGTCGCTGGCGAGATCGATGCCCTCACGGTCGCAGCCGGAGGCGTCGCAGCGCGACTCCGAGTCGCTCCACTTCGAGAACGTGCGGATGCCGAAGTAGCCGCCCACACCGGCGATGACGAGCCCCGCACCCCCCACGATGAGCGCGACGGTCTTTCGCCCCGAGCCGGGGCTCTCGTTCGAGGTCGTGTCCTTCGACGGGGCCTTTCCTCCGACCTTCGGGGGTGCCTCGGGCTCGTCGCCTTCGGCCGCGAGGGCGGGCACGTCGACGGTGTAGGTCTTGCCCTCGTCCGTAGCGGTCACGGTCGTGGAGAACGACTTCTTTCCGGGCGCCGTGACGAAGAACGTGTGCGGCCCTGGGTCGACGCGCACGGGGCCCGCGAGCTCCTCGCGGGAGAGGGGGGCGCCGTCTCGGGTGACCGTGGCTTGCGACTTGTCTTGCTCGGCGAGGCGCACCTCGACCTTCGTGAGCTTCGGCTCGAGGGCCTCGAGGCGGTCACGCGCGGTCTTCTCACGGTCGGCGCGCCCGAGCTTCTTGGCGAGCGCTACGGCCTCTTGGAAGCGGTCGTAGGCCGTGGCCGTCTGGCCTGCGCGCTGGTGGCAATCGGCGAGGTTCAGCAGCGTGCTCGACAGAGGATCGAGCTTGTAGCTTGCAAGGAATTTCGCGCACGCCACGGCGTAGTCGCCCGTGTCGACGTGCTCGCGTCCCTCCTTGAAGAGCGCGTCGGCCGCTTTTTTGTCGGCGGCGGTCGGAGCCGCGAGGGAGAGCGAGGAGACGGACGAGATCGAGACGAGCGCGAGCGCCGCGAAGGCGGCTTTGGCTCGCAGCGGCCTTACCGAACGAGGAGGGGGCAGGGGCATGGGGCGCGGAGAAGGCAGGGAAGGAAGGGAGTCAGTCGCGGACGGCGGGGATGTCGGACGGGGTCTGGCCCTTCGGCTTGGGCGCCGCCGCAGCGGGCTTTGCGGAGGGGGGGGGCGCCGCGGCCGCGGGCTGAGGTTTGCCTGCGGCTTCGGGCTTGGGCGCCGGCGCAACGGGCGGAGAGGCTTTGGGAGCTGCGGGCTGCGCGCTGCCGGCGACGACGATGATGGTGGGGCTCGCCGGAGGGGCCTGGGGAGGAGGCACGGGCGTGGGCTCTCCCGACGCGGCGACGACCTCGGCGCGGCCCGTCGGCACCCCCGAGCGACTGATGTAGAATGCACCGATCGCGACGCCCACCACGGCGATCGCCGCCGCGACACCCAGGCCGACGCGTGAGAGACCCTCTTTGGCGGGGGCGGCGGCCGGTGTCGAGCCCGCCCACGGACCGCCGAGGTCCATCGACGTGCTGCGGTTCGACTGCGGCGGGTTGCTGGTGTACGCGCGTGCCGAGCCCGGCGCGAGGGCCGCCACGTCGGCCACCTTCGACGAGGCGAGCACCGCGGCGAGCTTGGCGGCGGTGGCGTGCGCGTGACCCGGGTTCACGCAGAAAGGGGCGAGCGCGTTCGCGAGCTCGGCGACGTTCGAGATGCGCTGCTCGGGTTTCTTCACGAGGCAACGCTGGATGATCGCGACGAGGCCCGGATCGATCCCGGGGACGAGCGACTGGAGCGGCGCGGGCTCCTCGCCCATGACCTTCGCGAAGAGCTTGCCCACGGTGTCGGCGTCGAAGGCCGGGCGGCCCGCGATGAGCGTGTAGAGAATGATCCCCAGAGACCAGATGTCGCTGCGACCGTCGACCGTGCGCGGGTCTTGGAGCTGCTCGGGGGACATGAAGCGCGGTGACCCGAGCACCGCGGCCGACATGGTGACGCCCGTCTCGCCGCCGCCGAAAGGGCTCGCCTTGGAGAGGCCGAAGTCGAGCACCTTGATGAGCGGGACGCCGGCGGCCCCGCGCGTGAGGAACAGGTTCCCGAGCTTCACGTCGCGGTGCACGATGCCGAGCGCGTGCGCCTCGCCGAGCGCGTCGCAGGCCTGCACCACGTACTCGCAGGCTTCGGAGGGCGGCAACGCTCCCCGCTGCTTGAAGAGGTCGGACAGGTCGCACCCCTCGAGGTACTCCATCACCATGAACGGCTCGCCCGACTCGAGCGTGCCCACGTCGTACACGGCGGCCACGTGCGGGTTCTTGAGCTGAACGGCGGCCTTCGCCTCCCGCAAGAATCGAACGCTCGCCTCGCGTGTGCCGAGCACGCCCTCCCGAATGAACTTGATGGCGACCTTCGTCTCGAGGGTGAGGTGCGTGGCCGCTACGACGAAGCCCATGCCTCCTTCACCAAGCACTCGCTCGACGCGGTACTTGCCGGCGATCACGTCTCCGGCGTTGATGACGGCCATCGGGATGAACCTCTCGAACCCTGCGAGCTTAGCAAAGCCCCGGCCGCGCCGCCTCATTTCCACGCGCCCTTGCCGGACGGGCGTTCAGGTGGGCAAGGGCGAGGCGCTCGGGGCCCAACCGAGGAGTGGCGCGGGCGCGAGAAGGCCGGCACACTATCGAGTCATGCGGCTCGTGCGTCGCGTCCTCGGCTCGATGGCCCTCGGGGTCGTTCTTTCGGTCAGCCGCTGCGGTGGAGAGGCCCGCGCGGACGAGCTCCCGGGCCCGGTCGTCCCCGCGCAGGCCACGGGCGCGGCGTACGCCCTCGACGCCGTGCCACGCGAGATCCCCGAGGGCCGCATGAAGTGCCCGAAATTCGAGACCAAGCGCTACCTCGGGACCCAGATCTTCTACTCGTCTCCCATCTTCGTGCACGCGGCGTTCGTCGATAAGCTCGTCGCGTTCGACGCGCTCGTTCGTCAGGTCGCGATCGAGGTCTACGGTCGCCCCCCTCGCGGCCTCCACCACCTCGGGGGGACGCTCTGCGAGACGCTCAACGGCCAGCGGCGGTTCGGTGAGCACGCGTTCGGAAACGCGATTGACGTGGACAAGTTCGAGTTCGCCCCGCTCGGTCCTGGAGAGGCTCTCCCGAAGGGGCTCCCCGCCGCCCTCGAGAAGGGATTCACCGTGGCGCTGTCGTGGCACTTCTTCTCGAAGACCGAGGTCGGTCGGGTTCACGCGCGGTTTCTGAACCGCCTCGCGCTCCGTCTCGTCGCCGACAAGACGCTCTTTCGGACGGTGCTCGGCCCCGGCTACGGCGACCATTGGAACCACTTCCACCTCGACGCCGCGCCCGCGCGTTTCGTATTCGTGCTCGCCTCGAAAGAGGCGGCCCAGTAGAGGCTCTCTGGATGGCCGTGGCCGCGGGAGGGAGAGCGGCGAACTGCTTGATTCGGTTTGGGTTTTCGCCGACCGGTCACCGCGCTTCGTCGTGATCCGTCGTCGGGGAGGGGACCTTCAGGGCCGGACATGCGCTGTCCGGTGCCCGATCGGGCACGAGCGGATGCCCGATTTCCATCGAACGGCGGCCCCCCCACCTTTTCGAGGTGCGTTCTCGGGTGGGCTTGGTTTATGCTTTCTCTCTGCCCGAGCGGTTCGAGAATGGCACTGAAACCCCGCGACACACCATGAGCTCCGAGAACCAGAGCTCCATCGCCCCCGAAGCCAGCCGGCCCGCGGTGTTGCTGCTTCACGGCTTCTCGCTCGACCACCGCATGTGGCGGCGTCAGGTCGAGGCGCTACACCCGCATTACCGCGTAATCACTGCGGATTTGCCCGGGTTCGGGCCTCAGGCACGCGACTGCGGCATGGTTTCGCCGGCCGAGCAGCTCGAGCGCGCGCTCGACAAGTGCGGCGCCCTGAAGGTTCACGTCGTCGGGCACTCGATCGGGGCGGCGGTTGCCGTCGACTTCGCGTTCGTGAATCCCCGCAGAGTCGCGTCGCTCACGCTCGCCGGCCCGCTCATGCTCGGCCGTCGAACGGGCATCGAGGCCTGGGGGCGCTGCGTGAGCCTCGCCAACGAGGGCGACCTCCACACCGCGCTCGACGTCTGGCTCGACGATCCTCTCTATGCGCCGGCGCGCCGCGACGACGAGCTCTTCGAAGAGGTGCGCAACATCGTGCTCGACTACGGCGCCGCGCACTGGCTCGGCCGCGTGACCAACCGGTGGTCCGATCCCGACCCGTTCCCTCGTCTCGCCGAGCTCGAGATGCCGTCCCTCGTGGTCACCGGAAAGCTCGAGATCCCGAGCTTCCAGGCCATGGCCGAGGCGTACGCCAAGGCCCTCCCTCGCGCCCGCCGCGAAGAGATCGACGACGTCGGGCACCTCGTGAACATGGAAGCCGCCGACGAGTTCAACCGACTCTTGGTCGACTTCATCGAGCAGTCCGGCGCCGCCCCCTGAGGGGCCTCGCGCGGAGAGGCTGACGGTTACTCCGCGAGGCGCGCGCGCTCAGTCGGCGCGAGGGGGGATGGCCTTCGGCGCGTACGTGGTGCGGCCGATCTCCCTGATTTTCCCGGAGTCGAGCGCACCCTCGACGATCTCGTAGCCCATGAGGGCGAAGATGCGGCCCCGGAAGAAGATGGGCCTCGCGTTGCCGTACCAGTCGACGCACGAGGCGCGGCACCCGTCGTTGGCTTGGCCCACGCGGGACGACACGAGCTCTCCCACAGGGGAAAGATCGAGCGACTGGTTCTTCAGGAAGAGCACCTTCGCCGAGCCTTGATCGCCCCGGTCGTCTCCAGGGGACGGGGTGCCGAGGATCGGCAGGCCGAGGAGCCCGGCGTCGGTCGAGTCGGGTTTGTAGAAGAAGCCATGGGATCGCTGCTCGGCCTGGGACGCTCCGGTCCTCGTGTAGGTGCTCGCGACCTTCGGAGCCGCGCCGAGCGAGAGCGACGTGAAGAGCAGATCTTGGCCCTTCTGACCGACGACGATCGCGTTCGAGCCCAGCGCCTCGAGGCGGTCGATCGAGTGCCCGACGTCGACGGCCGTGGCTGATTTCTGACCGAGCGTGTGCACGAACACCGAGCGCTCGCCGGGCAGGGGAGACCCGCGGTAGCCGAAGTTTTGGCTGCCGTAGAGGAGCACGTTGCCGACGAAGCGGTTTTGGAGCGAGTAGCCCTTTGGCCCCTCGAGGCGCGTGTAGTTTCGCGCCGTCGACTCGACCGACCCTTCACGGAAGAACCCGAGCGGCAACCGCACGACGCCGACGTCGCCGGCCGACGCGCCCGCACCCCACATCCCGTCGCCTTGGGTCTCGGCGCGCACGAAGACCGACAGGTGGCCGTCTTGTTCGGTGAACGAGAACTGATCGATGGGCCCGCCCGACACCTTGACCGCTCCCGGAGCGCTCCCGTCGAGGGGGAGGCGAACGACGGCCGAGGTCTGGCGGCTGCCCTCGTCGTCCCACCTGTGCTCGGTCATCCACACGTACACGGCTGCTTCGGACACGTAGAAGACGCGCCCCGCGGGCCCGAGGATGCTCGTGGCTTTGCACGTGAGCTCGGGGCTCGTGAGATCGCACGTGGTCACGGTGTGGAGGGCCTGCGGCGCGAGATCGAAGGCCGGCTTGAACACGCTCGCTGCGGGCACGACGCGCTTGAACTCGGCGGCCGTCGCGCCCGCGTGCCACTTCCTCACCGCCGGGAAGCGCGCGAAGAACTCGGGCCCCGTGGCGGGCGAGAGGTAGCTCGGCGTGTAGAATACAAGCTTTCCGCCGACGACCCGGCTCGCGTAGTTCCGGGCCGAGTAGTAGTCGTTTCCGCGGAGGTGGTACGTCGCGCGGTACGCGATGCCACCTACCGAGTCGAGGTCGAACACCCCGACCTCCGTGCCGCCGCGGGCGTAGCTGTAGCCGATGACGACGAGGGTGTTCCCCGACACGAGCATCTCGTCGTACCAGGTGCCCTGAGGGTCGATGCCGGGCCCGAACGCGTCGACCGCGGCGACGGGGCGGAGCTGCTTGTCGTCGATCCGCACGGTGAAGAGCCGGCCTCGTCGCAAGATGACGAGGTGCTCGCCGTGAACCTTCACGATGCCGCCCTCGTCGACCCCGGCGACCTGGTTGTTCGTGATCCCGTCGGCGGCCTTGTCGGCCTTCGAGTCGGCGGTCTTGGTGGCCTCGGCGGCGGCGGGCGCGGCCGCCGCGACGGGCGACGGAGGGGAGGCGTTCGGCGCGTTCTGCCCCGGGCCGGCCTTGGCGAGCCGGTCGCGCCGTTTTTGCGCCTGGGCCTCGCGCTTCTTCGCCTGAGCGTCTTGGT
This sequence comes from Myxococcales bacterium, assembly GCA_016712525.1. Taxonomy (NCBI): domain Bacteria; kingdom Pseudomonadati; phylum Myxococcota; class Myxococcia; order Myxococcales; species Myxococcales bacterium. Next base: position 896,066 of record JADJQX010000008.1, on the reverse strand, counting down.
AGTCCTTGTAATATTTGACGATTTCGTCGTCCGACGAGAACGCTCCGAGGGGCCTCCGCGCGCCGTCCGTCACGGCCGCCGACGGGCTCGGTTCGGGCGCCGCATCTCCAGGAGGGGCGGTCTCTTGTTTCGAGCGGCACGCGAGCGAGGGGGCGAGCACGACGAGCGCGAGCGCGGAGACGGCGAGGCGAGCACGACGGAGGGGCATGGGGGCATCGTACGCGCCTCGTCCCGAATCGATCTCACCGTCCGGTCCTCGGCTCGCCTTCGGGCAGCGGTCGAGAGGTCGCCATGAGCCGCCGGATGGCGGGCGTCGCCACGAAGGTGCTCACGATCGCCATGATCACGAGCATGGTGAAGGTCCGCTTCGGCAAGACGCCCATGTCGTACCCCACGTTCAGCACGACGAGCTCGAGCAGCCCCCGTGTATTCATGCACACCCCGAGCGTCGTCGACGTCTTGTGGTCCTCCCCGAGCGCGCGCGCGGCGACGTAGGTGCCCCCGAACTTGCCCGCGAAGCCGACGACGCAGACGAGCCCGCACTCGAGCCACGCCGAGGCGCCGGACAGCGCGCCGATCTCGGTGCGGAGACCCGTGTACGCGAAGAAGAGCGGCAGGAAGAAGGCCTGCACGAGGGGCATCACCCGGGCCTTCCACGCCGTGGCGAAGTCGTGCTCGGTCTGGAGCGCGATGCCGAGCACGAAGCCGCCGATGATCGCGAACACACCGAGCTTGCTCGTGACGATGGCCGAGCCGAAGAGGAGGACGCACATCCACGAGAGGAGGCTCGCGTCGAGGCCCTTCGCGCGGGCCATCGACGCCCGCACGCGCCGAACGAGCAGGGGCCGCAGCACGACCAACACGACGACCCCGTAGGCGATCACGAGCGCGAGCCTCCCGGCGAACGCGGTGGGCTCGAAGCGCGAGCCGATGAGGGTCGACACCACTCCGAGGACGATCCAGCCGACCACGTCGTTCACGGCGGCCGCGCCGATCGTGAGCGCGGCGGTTCGAGTCTTCGAGAGCCCGAGCTCCATGAAGATGCGACCCAGCACGGGGATCGCGGTGATCGACATCGCCGTGCCCATGAAGAGCGCGAACGGCACCTTCGGCGGGAGCGATCCGTCGGGGAACGTCGCTCGGGGGTGGAAGAGCCCCGCCGACACGTAGCCGAGCGCGAACGGGGCCACGATGCCGACGAGGCTCAGCACGAGGACCCGCGCCTTGTCCTTGCGGAGCTCGCGGGCGAGCTCGAACTCGAGCCCGATCTGGAACATCAGGAACACGAGCCCGACCTGGGACACCCCGACGAAGATCGGCCCCGTGGAGGGCGCGAAGAGGCGAGCCATCAGGCCGGGCGCCACGGCTCCGAGCACGCTGGGGCCGAGCACGACGCCCGCGATCATCTCGCCGACCGCGTCCGTCTGTCCGAAGAAGCGGCGGGAGATCCACACGACGACGCGTGTCACCACGAGGAGCACGACGAGCTGCCCGAGCAGCGTGACCACGAGCCCCTCGGTCGCCGTACCCGTGGCGTTTCCGGCGGCTCGTGCCGCGGTCTCGGTGAGCCCCGACGTCATGGAGGGGCGTCTAGCACGAAGAAAAAGGCCCGCGGGCGTCTCGCGCACACGGGCCTACATAGCGATGGAGCTCCCGCCTCAGCGCTGGCGCTCTTTGGCCTTCTGCAGGGCCGACTGCACCATCACCTCTTGTTCGGCCGGGTCGGCCCACCTGCGCTGCGCGCTCGTCGAGAGCTGGTGGAGCGGGTCGAAGTACATGAAGAACTGGCCGGGCTTCACGTTGGGCGCCTGGTACACGCTGATGCCCGTCTCGCGGTCGTAGTGCTCGTACGAGTGGGCGTCGCGCTTGCCGCCGCCGCCGGGAGCGTCGACGACGAACACGGGCGTGTTGAAGCCCGCGGTCGAGCCGCGGACGTGCTTCTCGATGTGGATGGCCGTGTCGACCGAGGTGCGGAGGTCTTCGACGCCCTTCACGAGGTCGTGCACGTACACGTAGTAGGGGTGGACGTTCACGTGGCCGAGGCGCTTCACGAGGAGCGTCATCGTCTCGGGCGAGTCGTTCACGCCGCGCTGGAGCACCGTCTGGTTTCGCACGAAGATGCCGCGCTCGAAGAGCGTGTTCATGGCAGCCTCGGTGATGCCGGTGATCTCGTTCGGGTGGTTGAAGTGCGTGTGGAGCACGACCTCTTTGTGGAGCTTTCGCCCCTTCTCGACGACGCGGGTGAGAGCGTCGGTCCACGCCGTGTCGGTCAGGATCTTCTGCGGCATGACCGCCGGGCCCTTGGTGGCGAAGCGCATGCGGCGAACGTTGGGCATCGCGAGCAGCGTCATCCCGATGTCCTCGAGCTGCTGGGCGCGGAGCTGGTAGGCGTCGCCTCCGGAGATGACGATGTCCTCGAGCTCGGGGCGGGACTCGATGTACGCGTAGGCTTGTTTCCAGCGCTCCTCGTTCGCTTTGAGACTCACCTTCTCGACCTCTTCGGTGTCGACGCCCACGGCGTAGCTCCGCGTGCAGAAGCGGCAGTACACGGGGCAGGTGTCGAGCGGGAGGAAGAGCGCCTTGTCGGGGTACCTGTGGGTGAGGCCCGGGACGGGCGCGTCGGCTTGCTCGTGGAGCGAGTCGAGATCGAGCTTCGGGTGGTCGTGGAAGAGGCGCGTCCCGAGCGGGAGGAACTGCGTGCGGATCGGGTCGGCGTACGGGTCGGACCAGTCGATCAGCGAGAGCATGTACGGGCTGATGCGGACGCTCATCGGCGCCTTGCGGAAGCCCTCCTCGGCGTCGCGGACGAACGTGTCGTCGACGAGGCCTTTCACCGCGGCGAGCAGCTTGTCGACGCGCGTGACGGAGCTCTTCGCCTGCCAGTTGTGGTCGAGGAACTGCTCCTCGGTCACGTCGGCGTACGCCGGGATCCTTCGCCAGAACTCGCCTTGCAGGAGGTTCCGGTGAGCCATGGTGCTCGGGTCGGCCGGAGGCTTCTTGGCGGGCGGAGGCATCGACGGTGCCTTGGCGGTGCCGATGACGGGAAGCTTCTGGGGAGCGCGGGCTTCGGTGTCCATGAAGCCTTCTGCCACGGCGAAACCGGCTCACGCAAGCGGACGGACGGACGTGTCGGCGCGGCCGCCGCGCTTCTCCGCGTGACGCACGACGTCGTTCCCCGGGTGCGGCGCGAGGATCTTCGTGATCCTGTGGATCATGGGGTTCTCGGCGTGAGCCGAGGACGAAGATTTTTGCCGAAGCGCACCTTGTAGGTGTGTTGAAATCATTGATGAATTTGCCGCGCTCGGCGTGGCACGACGACTGCAGTAGGGGTGGACATGCGCCTCAACGTCTCTCCCGTCCTGTTCGTCGCGGTGGCTCTCTCGCTCGTGGCCTGCTCGTCGGCTCCCGACGACCCGGGTCTGCTCTCCACGGGCAACGGCAACGGTAGCGCTGCGGGCAACGGCTCGCCCACCGTGCTCGACCTCGACCCGGCCCTGACGGCGAACGAGGGCACCGAGCCCGAGACCGAGGAGTACCTCCACCTCGTCACGCCCGACCTCGCGGTGTGCCCGGCCGGCGCCTCGTTCGACGAGATCTCGGGCTTCTGCATGACGGGCGGCCAGGCGATGGGGCCCTTCCCCGCGGGCCTCGTGGCCGAGTGCCAGAAGCTCGGCGGCGGCGCTCAGTGCGGCACGAGCAAGTGGGAAATCGACCTCGCGCGTCGCGCTCGCGGCGAAGAGTTCTGCCCGGCGGGCACCGACATCGACCTCGCGACCGGCCTCTGCGCCGACGACCGCTACGTCTACGGTCCGTTCGACCTCTCGATCATCAAGGAGTGCCGCCTGGCGGGTGGCGGCGCGCAGTGCGAGGAGCTCCGCTGGGAGAAGCGCTTCGCCCCGGCCCTCCCCGCCGACATCGAGCAGACCGAGGGAAGCACCGAGTTCCAGGCCGTCCCCGCGAAGCTCGACGAGGCGTGTGGCAAGAACGCGAAGCTCTTCAACTACTACAAGTCGCAGAACGGCTTCATGAACGTGCGCCGCTCGGCCCGCGCCAAGCTCCGCGCGATCGGCGCGACCTCGGCGAGGACGAGCCCCGACCGCAACGGCTGCGCGACGTACCTCTCGTACGCTCTCAAGCAGTCGGGCGCGGTCCCCGACATGCCCATCGAGCCCGGCACCGAGGGCTTCCGCGACGCGCTCCTCAAGCGCGGCTGGACGGTCATCAAGGACCCGGCGCAGTTCCAGGCCGGCGACGTCATCATCTCGCGCGACCGCAAGGGTGTGCCCGGCCACCCGGACCACGTCTACATGTACGCCGGCTCGAAGGACGGCTCGCCCGGCATGGGCTACGTCATCGACAACCAGGGCACGCTGGTGCACGAGCGCAACATCTCGGCGGCTGGCAAGAAGACCCGCGCCGCCTATGCCCTCCGCGCTCCCGGCGCCAAGAAGGGTGACCAGTGCAACGACGACGGCATGGTCGACCAGCGCGACTCGTGCGTGGGCAAGACCGACGGCTGGTACTGCTCGGACCTCAAGGACTTCAGCGGTTACCAGTGCAAGGGCGGCAACATCACCCTCGGCCACCAGTGCGCCACCGGGAAGACCTGCACGCGAGTGAACCCCTCGGGCGACGACGACAAAGCCCAGCTCGAAGGCCAGGTCCCCGCGTGCGGCTCGCAGCAGGTGACGCAGCCGACCAAGCAGTGCACCTCGCACGGCCAGTGCAACCCCGGCGCGAACGGCTCCGGCAAGATCTGCTCGGCCAACCAGTGCGTGCCCGGCTGCCGCGCCGACTACCACTGCCCCGGCTCGCAGCGCTGCCGCGCCGGCACCTGCGGCAACTGACCCGAAGGCCGACACCGAGGCTCGACGACGAGGCTGCCCGTGAAGGGTGGCCTCGCGCCGTTTCGAAGGGGCGCTCCGGTCTCCGGCTCAGTACCGGGCGGCGGCGCGCACGAGCACGTCGCGGATCTCGTCGGCGAGGTCCTTCGGCTCGATGACCTTGGCGGCGTCTCCGAAGCCGAGCACCCAGGCCCGCGCGAGGGCACGGTCGCCGATGGGCGCGGAGACGCGGACACGACCATCCGGGGCCTGCGCGATCCTCTGTGCAGGATGCACTTTTCTGGCGCGGACCTGATCGGCGACCCTCGCGTCGAACTCGACGAGGATGCGGGTCTTGTCGGGGAGGGCGACTCCGAGCTCTCCGTGGAGGTAGTCGGCGAGCTCGAAGCCCTCGGGGACGCGGAACCCCGTGTCGGTGGCCTCGATGCCGTGGGTCTCTTCGAGCCGCACCACGGTGAGCCTCCGCTCGTGATCGAGCCAGCCCACGAGCACCAAGGAGCCCTGGTGGAAGACCACGCCATAGGGGAAAAATAGGGCCCTGGAGCCCTTCGCCCCGCCTTGCCCCTTCGACGAGAAGGTGATCGCGCGGCCCTGGGAGAACGCCTGGAGCACCACGTCGACCTCTTCCGTGCGGGCGGACGGGACACGGTTCGGCGAAGCGAGGAACGTCGCGCGATCGCCGAGGGTCGTGTCGGGCATGAGCTCTTGCCCCTTGCCCGTGCGGCCGCTCGGGCGCTGCACGAGCTTCTGGAGCTCCGTGAACGCGACGTCCACCTCGTCGAAGAACGCCGACCCTCGCACGGCCTCGAACACGCGCCTCGTCGCGAGGAGGGCCTGGGCCTGACCGCGGCGGAGCACCACGGCGCGCCCACGCTCCCCCGGCTTGACCCGCCACACCTTCGCGCCGCCGGGGACGGGCTCGACCCACTCGAGCTGCAGGGCCTCCTGCATCTCGTGGATGTAGCGCCGCGCCGACCGCTGCGAGACGCGGAGGGTCGTGGCGAGCTCGGCCAACGTGAGCCCGACCGGGTGCTCCTCGAGGAGCGTTCGGAGCGCGTCGAGCCGGCGAAACTGGGTGAATTTGCCCCGCGTGCGGCCGGGCTTCGTGGCCCGGCCCTTCGGGAGCCGCAACGTGAGGGCCAAGTCTCAGATCTTGCGGTCGCGGTGCTCGGCCCGGTACTTGGCCTTGTACTGGTCGTGGCACGTGCGGCACGAGGCCTTGCCCGCGTCGAAGTTGCCGGCGCGCGCGGCCTTGGCGCCGTCGTTCGAGATGGAGGCCCAGTTCGAGTACCCCGGCGGGCCCATCTTGGCCATTTTCTCGAGAGATTCCGCGAGCTTGGTGGCGTCGCCCGAGGAGACCGCCGGGTTCGCGTTCGCCTTCATCCACCCTTGGAGTGGGCAGTCGGGGAGGGGCTTCGTTCCGCACGCGAGCTTGGCCGGGGCCGCGCTGCCCGACGGAGCGGCCTTCGCCGAGGCGGAAGCGGAAGCCGATGGGGCGGCGCTCGCAGCCGCGCTCGCGGACGGCTCGGCGCTCGGGGCCGCGCTCGCCGAGGCGGTGACCGACGGAGCCGCGCTCGCCGTGGCCGCCGCCGACGCGGACGGGGTCGCCGAGGGCTGCGGGACCGGCGGGGTCGCGTCCTCCTTTTTGTCGCAGGCGACGAGGGCGAGGGCTACGGCGAAGAGGGGAGCGAGCGCGGCGCGCGAGGAGCGAGTCATGGCCTGCGAGGGTAGGGGGAAAACGCGAGCGGATGAAGGCCGAACGCGTGCCCGTTCGCGCAAAAAGAGTGTTCTCGGCTGGGGCTCCGCCGTATCTTCGGGCCTCCATGGAACGAACCATCGTCGAGCTTATTGCCGCAAAACGTGACGGTCTCGCCCTCTCGGGAGACGAGATTCGAAGGCTCATCCGCGACTTCGTCGACGGCGGGGTCGCCGACTACCAGCTCTCGGCGTTCCTCATGGCGTCGTACCTGCGCGGCCTCTCCGACGAGGAGTGCGTGGCCCTCACGTTCGCGATGCTCCACTCCGGCAAGGTGCTCGACCTCGGCCACGTCCCCGGCGTGAAGGTCGACAAACACTCGACGGGCGGCGTCGGCGACAAGGTCTCGATCTGCCTCGCGCCGCTCGTCGCGGCGTGTGGTGTCCCCGTGCCCATGGTGAGCGGCCGCGGGCTCGGTCACACCGGCGGGACGCTCGACAAGCTCGAGGCCATCCCCGGGTTCCGGACCGACATTCCGACCGAGGATTTCCAGCGAATCGTGGCCTCGGTGGGCACGTGCATGATCGGCCAGACGAAGGACATCGCGCCGGCCGACAAGCGCATCTACGCCCTCCGCGACGTCACCGCGACGGTCGAGTGCATCCCGCTCATCGTGGCGTCGATCCTCTCGAAGAAGCTCGCCGAGGGCATCGACGGGCTCGTGCTCGACGTGAAGGTGGGGAAGGGCGCCTTCATGAAAGACGAGGCACGAGCCCGCGCCCTCGCCGAGGCCCTCGTGAGGGTCGGCACGGGCGCGAAGAAGAAGGTCGTGGCCGTGCTCACGCGCATGGACGCGCCGCTCGGGCTCGAGGTCGGCAACGCCAACGAGACGGCCGAGGCGCTCATGGTTCTCCATGGCAAGGGGCCCGACGATCTCGTGCAGTGTACACGCGTGCTCGCCCGCGAGATGCTCCTCCTCGGTGGGGTCGCGAAGAGCGCTTCGGAGGCCGACGACAAGCTCGATCGTGCCATCGCGAGCGGCGACGCCGTGCGCACGATGGAGCGTATGGTGGAGGCCCAAGGGGGAGACGCGCGGGTGGTCGCGACCCCGTCGCTCCTTGCGCTCGCGCCGCAGAAGGTGCAGGTCCTCTCGCCTCGAGCGGGCTTCGTCACGGACATCGACGCGCTCGCGGTGGGGCTCGCAGGGGTCGCCATGGGGGCGGGGCGTACCCGCGCCGATCAGGCCGTCGACCCGGGCGTGGGGATCACACTCGCGAAGAAGCCGGGCGAGCAGGTCGCCGAAGGGGAGCCCTTGGCGACGCTCCACCTCCGCGAAGGGCAGGCCGAAGGCGCGCTCGTCGAGCGTGTTCGCGGCGCGTTTTCCGTCGGAGACGCGGCTCCCACGGCGCGCCCGCTCGTCGTCGGGCGCGTCGAGTAAGGCCCCGCGCGCGCCTCGTGTAGGCCACGCTCGTCGGGCGCGGATCGCCTTTCGGGCCTCCGACCGCGCGACCTCGCTGTCATGGGCGGGGCCGCGCGCGAAGCCCGATGCTCCGCGAAAACGCGTGCGCAGCGAGCGCTCGTGAGCGTGGCACGTGCGTTGCTGAAGCGCTTCCGCCCGAGCGAGAGCCCCTCGCGGGTGGATGGAGGTCGCGTGCTTCGCATGGCTCGACGCGGGAAATTCCCCGCCATCATCATCGTCCTATCGGCCGTGGCGTGCGGCGCCGAAGCCACGAGCTCCGAGTCCTCGGACGGCGCCCCGGCGTCCCCCAAGAGCCCCGGCGCCGCCTCCGACGCCGGCGGGTTCTTCGGGGACGCCGCGTCCCCTCCACCACCCGAGCGAGAGGTCGAGAGCTCGTTCGAGGCGCCCGTCGCGACCGGCAGCTACGTCTGGGTCACGAACCCGAAGAGCGGCCGCGTCGCGTACATCGACGTTCGTTCGCTCGCGGTGAAGACGGTCGAGGCCGGCAACGGCCCCACGTACCTCGCCGCGGTGCCGGGCGCGCAGGTCGACACGACCGTGGTGTTGAACGTCCTCTCGCGCGACGCCACGGTGCTCCGCGCCTCGCCCACGGGCATCGACGTGAAGACCGTGAAGGTCGCCAATGGCGCGAATTCATGGGCTTTTTCGGCCGACGGCCGCTACGCGATCGCCTGGGCCGACGCGAAGAAGAGCCCGGCCGCGCCGAAGACCCAGGGCTTCCAAGATCTCACGGTCATCGATCTCACGGGGGCGACGCCGCCCACGGTGCTCGCGGTCGGGTACCGGCCGGTGCTCGTCGGGTTCTCGAAGTCGGCGCCGCTCGCGCACGCGGTGACCCAAGACGGCGTGGCGATCGTCGACCTCTCCACGAGCCCTCCGCGGCTCGTCAAGAACGTCGCCATCAGCGCGACGCCCACCGAAGATCCCGGCACGCGTGACGTCGCCGTGACCCCCGACGGCAAGCTCGCGCTCGTGCGCCGAGACGGCTCGAACGCCGTCACCGCCGTGAGCCTCGAGACGGGGCAACGTGTCGAGGTCACGTTGAACGGGCCCGTGACCGACCTCGATCTCACCGAGGCCGGCGATCGCGCGGTCGCCGTGGTGCGCTCGACGTCGACCGTCTCGATCCTCCCGATCCCTCAGGTGCTCACGCAGCCCACGCAGGTGAAGTCGGTCACGGTCACGGGCGAGACCATCGGCTCCGTGGTGCTCTCGGCCGACGGCAACACGGCCATGCTCTACACGAACGCGAGCCAGACCGAGCGGGTGACCGTCATGAGCCTCTCGGCCACGCCGGACCCGACCTACCGCGTCGTGCGCCTGTACTCGCCGGTCCTCGCGGCGTTCGCGTCGCCGGACGCGAAACACGCCACGATCCTCCACGACATCAAGACGCAAGACGGGGCCTTCTCGCTCGTCCCGCTCGCGACCGATCTCCCCGCCAAGATCGTGGCCATGACGGCCAAACCCGCCCACGTCGCCATGACCGCCGACACGGCGCTCGTGTCCGAGCGGGGCGACGCCCAGAAGATTTACGGCGCGTACCTCGCGAAGCTCCCGAGCTTCCAGGTCGAGCGCTTCGCCCTCGCGAGCCCCCCGATCGCCGTCGGCATCGTGCCTGCGGCGAAACGAGGGTTCGTCGCCCAACAACACCCCGAGGGGCGCATCACGTTCCTCGATCTCGACACGGGCCTCGCGCGCACGCTCACGGGCTTCGAGCTCGCCTCGCGCGTGGTCGATGGGAGCAAGCCATGAAGATTCGCTCGGTCATCGCCCTCGCGCTCGTGCCCGTCCTCGGCGCGTGCGTCGACCGCGAAGAGGTCTGGGACACGGTACCCACCGGCATCGAGGCCGTCGGTCTCACGGACCGGGTCGTCGTGGTCGACGACTCGGCGAAGAGCGTGATCTCGCTCCGCCCCGGTCGCGATCAGGAGCTCGAGCGCACGCGCATCGCGGTCGGCGCCAACGTCGCCAGCGTCGTCCCCTCGCGCGCTCGTGACAAGCTCTTCGTGCTCTCGTACGGCGACGTGCCTCGCCGCGACGCCGAGGACGAACGCCCGAGCCTCACGGTGATCGCGCGTGACGGCACCCGACGGCTCGAGCTCTCGTCGGCGCACGGTGGGCTCGTGGCAGATCCGGAGGGCCGCTACCTCGCGATCTTCGCGGCGGCGCAGGGGGCCCGGAAGGCGCCCGCGAGCTTCGTCGAAAATCCGAATGAGATCATCATCGTAGATCTCGAAGCTCCCCCCGGGAAAGAGGCCGTGGTGCCGCGTTCGATCCGAAGCTTCGGGGGCAAGCCTCGACGTGTGAGCTTCTCGCCCGTCGTGAACCTGCCCGGTGGCCCTCGGCGCCTCCTCGTCGTCGAGACCGAACAGGACGTCACCCTGCTCGATCTCGATCGCATCCACGACGTGCCCGAGCGACCCGAGATCACCGTTCGCCTCGGCTCGGGAGCGAACGCGAAGCCGCTCTCCCCCGCGGGCATCGCTATCGACGATGGCGAGCCCACGTCGGCCGAGGACACGCGCATCGCCATTCGAGCCGCGAACGACTCGAGCCTCGTCCTCTTGACGCTCGGCGCGGCTCCGCCAGGATCCCCGAACGACTTCTTCCCTACCGTGAACCTCACCGACGTGGGCGGCGTCGCACAAGACATCGCGTTCGTCCGCACCGACGGCGGTCCGAGGCTCGCGGCCCTCGTGCCGGGTATTCGGTCGGCCGTGTTGGTGGAGCCGGCGACGGGCCTCACGCAGAAGGTCGATCTCCCCGAGGCCTACTCGCGCATCGCGCTCGTCACACGCGACATCGGCGCGCCGACCGGGAGCTCGGACGTGGCGCTCCTCTACGGCGCTGCGAGCACCAGCACCCAAGGGGTCGCGTTCTGGTCGCTCGGCAAGACGGCCGGGCAGCCGTACCGAAGCCTCGAGAGCGTGCCTCTCGGCACCGGCGTGAGCACCGTGCTCGACGTGCCGGCCCCGCGGGGGGAGCTGAAGGTCCTCGAGAGCGCCTCCGGGACGGGGTTCTTCGTGCTCGATCTCGCGTCGCGGACGGCCTCGCCGCTCACGACGATCACGCGACCCAAGCTCTCGATCGCGCCCGACGGCCAGCGGCTCTGGGCGTTCCCACAAGGCGGCAGCGTGATCTCGCGCGTCGAGCTCCCGACGTTGCACCCGGTCTCTCTGCCCGTCGATCGCTCGGTGAACGACGTCTTCGACGTCACGAGCTCGGCGGGGGGCGCGTCGGTCGTCGCCATCGACGTTCGCGGCACCGTCTCGGCCACCGTCATGGACGCGACCGCGGTCGACTCGATCGCGTCGCGCACGTACTTCGGCCTCTTGCTGGAGGGTCTGCCGTGAGCTTCCTTCGTCGTCTCACCGCCGCCACGGCGGCCATGTTCGTCGCCGTCGCCGGACCTGCGCTCGCGTACGCCGACGAGCTCCCCCCTCCCGAGCTGCCGAAGCCCGAGCCGATCCCGGGCCCTCCGGCTCCCGCGCCGAGCGCCACCCCCGCGCCGACGCTCGCCGGCCCGCGCGAGACGATCGACGTCGCGGCAGCACCACCTGCCGCTCCGATGGTCGCACCTCGATCGACGCCGGCACCCCCGGCGCCCGTGGCCGCCGAGACCGCCCCCTCGTACCCGCGAGGAAAACCGAATAGTTACATACGGTTCGGCCTCGGCATTCGTGTCATGTACGCGCCGAGCGCGGGCCTCGACCCCTTCTCCGAGGGCGACGCTATCGGCCAAGCGAGCCTCGAGGTCTCTCGAACGCTCGCCACCTCGGGGAAGCTCGCGCTCGCGCTCGGGCTCGGGTGGGACGTCGGCATGAAGCGCACGACCGCCCGAGGCCCCGCGTCGGGCCTTGCCCTCCACAGGCTCTCGGTGCCCGTCGAGGGCCGGTATCACCTCACGTCGTGGCTCTACGGCTTCGCGCGTGTGGCCCCGGGCGCGGCCATCCTCGACGTGCACGTGGAGGACCCGAGCGCGCCTTCCCACCTGTCCGACGTGAACGCGATGTTCTCGGTCGACGGGAGCGCCGGGGCGTCGTTTCTTCTCGGTGGGCATGGCCCGGCGGACCGCAAAGGCGTGAGGTTCTGGGCGACGCCCGAGGTCGGTTACGGCCTCACCACACGCGCGACACCCTCGCTCACGCCCGACTCGCGCGACGACGTCCTCGGGAAAGAGCTGGGCGCGTCGACGGGCTCGCTCTCCGTGAGCGGCTTCTTCTTCCGCATCGGTGTAGGGTTCACCTACTGAAGAGGCGCCTATGGCGTGCCCGCGACGCCGATCGCCACGGGCACGTCCGGCTCACTTGAGGCGCGCGCCGGGGGCCACGTCGTCGGGCGCGGTGGCGAGCGAGAGCTTCTCGGAGGGGCCCGTCGCGAGCACCATGCCGTGCGACACGAGGCCCTTGCCGAAGTCACGCGGGGCGAGGTTCGCGACGACGACGACGCGGCGGCCCGTGAGCGCCTCGGGGGCGAACGTGAGCGCGAGGCCGGCGATGATCGTCCTAGGGGCCTCTTCGCCGAGGTCGACCGTGAGCTTGAGCAGCTTGTCCTTCTTGGGCACCTTCTCGCACGCCGTCACGAGGCCGACGCGCAGGTCGACCTTCTCGAAGTCGGCGTAGGTGATCGGTGCGGCCTTGGCCTCTTCGCTCGGGGCGTCGGCGGGCTTTCCGGGGGCGGGGGCTTCGGGGGCTTTTTCTTGGGATTCCATCTTGGGGACGAGCTCGTCGAGGAGCGCCTTGGTCTGGTCTTTGTCGTAGGTGGGGAAGAGCGGTGTCGCAGGTGGGAGATCGGTGCCGCCGGGGACCGGGGCGAAGGTCTTCGGGAAGAGATCGAGCCCGGGCCCTGGGGCGAGCTTCGGGAGGCCGAGCTGGGCGAGCAGGGCCGCGCTCTTCTCGGGCATCACGGGCCAAATCGCTTGGCCCATGAGCCGGAGCACCTCGAGCAACGCCGCGAGCACGGTCTCGGCGCGCGCCGTGTCGGGCTGCTTGACGAGCACCCAGGGAGCCGCGCGATCGACGTACTGGTTCGCGCGCGACGACACCTCCCACGTGAGCTCGATGGCGCGGTTGATCTCGAGGTTTTCCCATGCGGTGCGGGCCTCGGCGAGCTTCGCCTCGACGTCACGCACGAGCTCGAGCTCGAGCTCCGTGGGTGTCCCGTAGGTGGGGCGCTTCCCCGTGGGCAGCTTCGCGACGAGGCCGAGCGTTCGCTGGAGCAGGTTGCCGAGGTTCTTCCCGAGGTCGGCGTTGTAGCGCTCGATCATCGCCGCGTGGTCGAAGTCGCCGTCCTGCCCGAACGCGACGCCGCGGAGGAGCTGGTACCGGATCACGTCGGGCCCGAGCCTCTCGGCGAGGCGCAGCGGATCGACCGCGTTGCGGAGGCTCTTCGACATCTTCTGGCCGTCGACCGTCAAGAACCCGTGCGCGAACACGGTGCTCGGCAGCTCGTCCTCGCCGTAGCCCGCCGCCATCAGGAACGCGGGCCAATACACGGTGTGGAAACGTAGGATGTCCTTCCCGACGAGGTGCACGACCCGCGCGTCGCGGCCTGCCTTCGGCCAGAACGTGTCGAGCACGCCCTTCGACGCGAGCGCGCTCATGTAGTTCGTGAGGGCGTCGAACCAGACGTACATCACGTGGCCGTCGTGTCCGGGCACCGGGATGCCCCACGTGAAGCTCGTGCGCGAGACCGAGAGATCGCGGAGCCCCTCTTTGACGAAGGCGACGACCTCGTTCTTGCGCTCCCGAGGGCGGATGAAGTCGGGGTGCGACTCGTAGAGGGCGAGCAGGCGATCTTGGAACTTCGAGAGCCGGAAGAAGAACGTGCTCTCCTTCACGCGCTCGACGGGCTTCTTGTGGAGCGGGCAGAGGTTCCCGGGTTGCTCGAGCTCCTTCTCGGTCTTGAAGGACTCGCACCCGACGCAGTACCAGTCCTCGTACTGACCTTCGTAGAGGTCGCCGCGCGCCTCGATCTTCTTCCAGAGCTCCGCGACGAAGGCCTTGTGGGACGCGTCGGTCGTGCGAACGAAATGATCCGGCTCGACGAGGAGCTTCGGCCAGGCGGCGCGGAACGCGGCGCTGGTGCCGTCGACGAAGGCTTGAGGGCTCATGCCCATGGCCACCGCCTGACGCTCGATCTTGAGGCCGTGCTCGTCGGTGCCGGTGAGGAAGAACGTCTCGTCGCCCATGAGCGCGTGCACGCGCCGGAGGGCGTCGGCGCATACCGTGGTGTAGGCCGTGCCGAGGTGCGGCACGTCGTTCACGTAGTAGATGGGGGTCGTGACGGCGAAGCGGCTCATGAGGCCGCCTCTATCACGAATCGGACGTCGAGCTGCGGGCCGCCTTGCCTTGGCCGTGCGGAGGGGCGGTGGGGGCCCGCTTCGGCGCCGGCGCCATGTCGAGCGCGCGGCGCAACGGCAGCATGAACATGCGATCGATCGCGACGCGAAGCTCCCTCGGGGGTGGGGTCTCGCTCGTCTGCGCGAGGATGCGAATCTCCGAAGAGCGCCCGCCGAGGGACTTGGCGCTGCGCGGGATCACGTCGAGCGGCATGGGCGCGACGAGCACGAGCTCGTGGCCCCGCTGCTTGATCCACGTGGCCTGGTAGAGCGTGCTCACGGCCCCCGCCGACTCGTGGAACACGAACGGGCGCCAATCGAGCGGGGAGCGGAGGTCGAAAGAGCGCTCCCCGAGCTGGATTTCGCTGCCCTCGAGCACGAGCGGATCGCCCCGGGACGTCGACAAATACAGGGACGAGAGGGCCGCCGGGGACGTGCGTTCGAGGGCCCTCACGAGCGAGAGCGCGTCCTCGGCGTCGAGCCCACCCGAGCTCCCGTCGACGTCGAGCGCGTCCCCCTCCGGGACCGTGGACGCCAGGGCGACGAGCTCGGCGCGGCACGCTTCGTCTGCGCCATCGAGGAACACGGGGACGAAGCGCGTGGCTTCGCGGGTGGTGAACGCGAGCAGCACCCGCGTACGCCTGCGGTTGGCGAGCACCGTGACGCCGAAGGGCTCGGTCGTGGCGAGGAGAGTGACCTCTCGACCGTCGAGGACCCGCACGAGCCGCTCGCCGCGCAGCTCAAGGTGGCCTCGCGCCGGTGGCCGGCGCAGCGCACGCCCGACGAGCACGAACGCGACCACGAAGAGCGCCGCGCTGGCGAGCTCCAGCCACACGACGCGGGTGAACGCGAGCCCCACGCCAAAGGCCGCGAGCGCGGACACGGACGCCAGCGCCTTCGACCGATCCTTACGGCCGCTCGTGTGGGGAGCCGAGAGCTCGAACCGCAGGCTGGACGGGACCGTCTGCATGCCACTCCGACGTTGAGGTCTTCGATCGAGAGGAGAGCCGAAAGACACGAACCGAAAAGATCGCGCCTCACTATGGCGTAGCACCCGGCTCTCGGCTTGGCCGCAGGCTTCCGCACACGAAGTGCTTTGCCGCAGCGCGGCTACGGGGCCTTCGCTGGACGTTCGCCGGCCGTTCGCCCGAATCGCCGTTCGCCCGTGCCCGAGCGACGTGGGAGGATGTGTGTCCATGTGTCTTCTGGCCACACGGCGGGAAAGGTGGCATCGTCCGCTCGGGCCCACGGGGCGTTCGCCTCGGATCGGAGGAGCGTGATGAAGCGGGTACGTATCGGTCTCGTGGTGGTGGCGTCGGCCCTCGCGGTCGGCATGATGACGGCGCAAGGGTGTGGTGGCACGGAAGAGGTCGCCGACGCGGCGGCCGACACGTCGGTGCCGGACACGTCGGTGCCGGACACGTCGGTCCCGAAGGACGCCGGGAAGGATACGGCGCCGGCGTGCGATCCGAACATCGACCCGTTCAAGAACGTGCAAGATGCATCGGTCGGCGACTCGGGGCTCACGACCGGCCTCTGCGCGGGCTGCGTGAAGTCGAAGTGCAAGGCCGAGGTCGACACCTGCATGAAGGACTGCACCTGCCAGGAGCCGATCATCGCGGTCCTCGAGTGCGTGCTCAAGCCCGGCTCGGGCGGCGTGTCGCAGCAGACGTTGCTCCTCTGCGCCTCGGGTCTCGCCACGGCGCCCCAGAGCGTCCAGACGAACGGCCTTGCGATCGCGGGCTGCATCCAGGACAAGTGTGCGGCCGAGTGCGTGCCCACGGGCCTCCTCGACGGCGGCTTCGACGCCACCCGGGACTGACCGACCCTCAGTCGAACAACGTGGGGCTCGCTCCTTCGTCGGGGCGGGCCCCATTTTCGTCCGGTGAGCCCGGAGCGCCCGAGATCGCGTCGTCCGTGAGACCTTCCGAAGCCTCGCGCAGCGCGCGGCGCCCGCTCACGACCACCTCTTCGCGCCCGGCGTCGTCGGTGCGCCGGACGAGCCTGTAGGTCGTGGCCCCTTCGGCCCGCGCGACCTCCGGGGCCGCCACGAGGAGCTGGAGATCGAGCGACTGGCAGAGGTCGAAGAGCGTCGCCAAGTTGTCTTGCGAGAGGCGGTTCGCCTCGTCGAGGAAGAGAAACCGCATCGAGCCGATC
This sequence comes from Myxococcales bacterium, assembly GCA_016712525.1. Lineage (NCBI taxonomy): Bacteria > Pseudomonadati > Myxococcota > Myxococcia > Myxococcales > Myxococcales bacterium. The sequence continues at coordinate 879,546 of JADJQX010000008.1, read as the reverse complement.
GGGCGGCGCGTGCGGAGCAGGTTCCCGTCGCGCTCCCACTCGGTCAGGATGACCATCAAGATCGCCGCGCCGACCCCGATGCCCTCGCCCGTGGAGAGCTTCGCGGGGGACGCTTGCTCCCAGTCGCTCTTGCCGGCGCGCTGGATGTCGACCGAGAGGAGCAGGTACTCGCGGTAGTCGAGGACGCGCTGTCCACCGGCTCTCCCACCCGCGTATCTCTTCAGGATTTCGGCGAGGGCGTCTTCCACGGCCAGGCGCGGATCGAAGAGGAGCTCCTGGGACGTGCCGTCGCGGAGCGCGTTCAACACCTGGTCCATGCGGGGCTCGCGCGCCATCTGGATGCGGATGCCGCCGATGCTGCCGAAGCGGATCCCCGAAAGGCTCTGGTTCAAGCGACGCACTTGCGCCTTCGCGCGCCGGAGCTGGACGTCGATGCCTCGGGCGACGTCCTCCGACGTGCCCCGCAGGCCGGTCTCTTGATGCGCGAGCCGCGTCTCGAGCGACGCGAGATCGTCCCGCAGGCGCAGGAGCGCCGTCGAGGGATCGGGGAGCGACGCGATGGCGACCGGCAAGCGTCGCCTCAGCCACTCGGTCACGTCGGTCCAGACCGTCAGCGCGGCCTCCGCGAGGGCCCGGTCTCCGACGAGGGTCGCGCGCGGCCTCACGACCTCGGCGAGCTCGGCGCCACCCCGCGCTCTCGCGAGCCTCTCTCCCAGGACCTCGCCCATCGCGCGGGCCTTCTCGAACGAGGCAGGCTCGCCCTCGTCCGGCAGAGGGACCGGGACCTCGGCCACGCGTACCCCTTCGCGGAGCCCTTCGACGAGCCCGATCCACGGCTCGTGCTCGGCCGCGCGCTCGGCGACCGCGCGGAGGGCCTCCTCCAAGGCTCGCTCGGCGTTCGCGTGGCGCTCCTCGAGGACGGCCAGCGTGACGGACATGCCGTCGAGCGCGCGCGCGGCCGCCGTGACCGCGAGCGCTGCCTCGGCGGCGCAAAGCTCCGCGGCCTTCACGTCGTCCTCGGTGGTCGCCTCACGGCCACCCTCGCGGAGCTCGCCCTCGAGTCGCTCGATCTCGGACCGGCACGCCGCGAGCGCCAGCTCGGCCTCGTACGCCGCACGCGACGCTCGCTCCCAGGTGGCGTCCGCTTCGGCCACGGTCTTCTCGAGGGCCTCGGCCTCCGCGCGTGCCTGCACGTGCGCCTCCTCGAGGGCGGGCACGACGGTCGCGCGCTCGGCGAGGAGGCGCTCGGCGTCGCGGTGGACGATGGCGCCCGCGGCCGTCTCGGCGTCCTCGAGGGCGACCACGGCCCGGTAGAGGGCGTCGCGTTCGCGGGCGCACGTGTCTCTCGTCGCGCGTGTCGTCTCGTCGTTCGGCGGCTCTCCTGCGAGCGCGTGCGCGAGGCGCGAGAGGGTCGCGTAGTCGGCGGCCTTCTCGGCGAGCTCCCGAGCGCATTCTTCGGCCTTCGCGAGGGCGGCCTCGAGCCCTCGCTCGCGCTCGGTGTGGTCCGGGAGCTCGAGCAGGTGGCCTTCGCTTAGAAGTGCTCGTAACGGTTCGGATTTTTGTCGAAGGCCGGCCGCCTCCCCGCGCGCCGCTCCGAGGTCTCGAGCGGCGACCTCGGCCTCCTCGTCGAGGCGGGCTATGTCGGCCCGCGCCGCCGCGAGCGCAGGCGAAGGATCTCCGGCCTCGAGGATCACGAAGTCGACGAAGAGCGTGTCGAGGGAGCGGTGGGCCTCGTCGAGGCGGGCCGCGTTCGTTCGCTCTTCGTCGATACCCTTCCGGAGCATCGCCGCGTCCTCACGGAGCCTGACTGCGCGGCTTCGTCGAGCGCTCGCGCCGAGCGACGGCTCCTTCGGCAGGCGCGTGACCCTTAGGCCGAAGGGCTCGGCGACGACGACGTCGCCTCCCGCCTCGCCGACGATGGTGCCGGTCGTGGCTTCGGCGTCCGGCCGAACGAGCAGCACGGTGTCGACGTCGCGCGCTTTGCCGACGACGTCGCGTAGCGCCGCCTCCGGCGACTCGACGACGATGCCCGCGACGAGCTCGCCCAAGGCGGCCTCTTTCCGCGCGGCGTCGTCGACGTCGAGGTCCTCGAACCGAAGGGAGAAGAGCTCCCCGTCGAGCTCGTCCCGGAGGCGCAGGATCTCCCGGTCGAACGAGGGGCCGGGGCGTTCGAGCCGCTCGACCTCGTCGGCGATGGAGGTGGCCCGGGCTTCGAGGTCGCGGAGCCTGTCCCGGGACGATTGCCGCAGATCGTCGAGGCGAGCGCGCGCGGCGTGGGGGTCGAGCCTCGAGCCCGCGGGGAGGCCGAGCACGCCGGCGAGCCGCTCGGCCATGGATGCGGCAGCCGAGTACCTCGTGACCACGGCGGTCAGCGCGAGGACACGCTCTTTTGCTGCGTCGCGGGCGGCGGTGCTCGAGGCGGCCTTCGCCGCGAGCCGCTCGGTGAGCAGCGAGAGATCCCCGAGGCGGCGATCGGCGGTCGCGACGGCTTGGGCCACCGTCGCGTGACAGCCCGCCCCGGGGGCGTCGAAGCCCAAGCCCCGCGCGCTCTCCGCGAGGTCACGTTGGCGCCGCGCGAGGGCACGGGCTTCCGCGAGCTCGCGCCGGAGCCCCTCCACTTTGTTCGCCTCCGCCTCGAGGCGCGCGCCCTCGGCGAGCACGGGCTTGGGGCTCACCTCGGCGTGGGGGGCCTCGGCGCCCGTGAGGCGCGCGAGCGCACCGAGCGCCTCTGACCGTTCGGCCCGTCGCACGTCGCTCGTCGCGAGGTCCCTCTCGAGCTTGGTGAGCCTCTGATCGGCGAGCCCGAGCGCCGCGCGCGCGTCGCGGAGCTCGATCGCGACGGAGCTCGGGTCGAGAGGCACGAGGCGTCCGAGGTGGGTCCCGGCATCTCCCAGGGCCGCCCGTAGCCTCCGGGAGGCCGCGGCGCTCGTGTGCAAGTCGTCGAGCCCGGACTGCACGTCGGCGAGGCCGCGGGCCGCACGATCGTAGGCATCGCGCGCGCGGTCCCTCGCCACGCGTCGTTCGTCGCGGTGGGCGACGGCGAGGTCGCGCTCCGCCGCACGCTCCGTGTAGGTGCGCGTGAGGTCTTGTGCGTGACGTCGCTCTTCGTCGAGCCGCTTCTCGAGCGCCCGCGCCGCGAGCGTGGCTTCGACGTCGGCGCGTCGTTCTTCGAGGCGGGTCCGGGCGCGGTCCTGCTCGTTCGCGAGCGCACGTTTCTCGTCGCGGGCGACCGCGAGCTCCGACGCGAGCTCGGCGACCACGGCCCGCGCCGCGTCTCGGGCTGCTTCGGCCTCGCGTCGTCGCGTGGCGAGCTCCCGGTCGATCGCGAAGGCCGCCCCCAGCGCGGACGCGACCGTGGCCCGCGCGGCGTCGTGCACCGCGGAGAGCTCGCGCTCGAGCACACGCGCCTCGGCCACCTCGGTGCGCGTCCTGTGGCACGCGTCGAGGTTCGCGCGCATGTGGGTGAGGGTCTCGGAGAGGCCGGGCTCCTCCCGCAGCAAGAACGAGCGCAGCTCCCCCGTGATGGCCTTCGAGATCCCGCCGGTCATGCTCGTGCGGAGCATCTCGTTCAGCTTGGTGCGATCTTCGTCCGACGCGAGCCGGAGCGGCGTGATGCCGAGGTCGAAGAGGGCCGTGAAGTAGTCGCGAGCCGAGGAAAATAGGTCGATCGTGCCACCTCTCGCGCGGACCGCCGCGACGACGTCGTCGAGCTTGGGCACGACGTCCTCGCCGCCGTCGCTCGAGAGCAAGATCCCCTTCAAGCTCCCGTCGAGGTCGAGCCGACGCACGAGGAACGGCGACAGCTCCACCTGAGGCTCGGTCTTTCGCACGAGGCACACGCCCATGACGAGCCGCTCGGTCCCCACGTCGACCTCGATGGCGGCGTACGAGGGCCTCCCCGGCTCACCGAGGCGCCCGTAGACGCCCTTGTCGGCCGAGGTCGCGCCGCTCCCTTCTCCGACGTTGGAGAAGCGGAGGCGCGTCATGTCGGGCATGAGCACGACGTACGCGGCCACCATCACGGTGGTCTTGCCGGCGCCGTTCGCGCCCTCGAGCGCGGTCACGCTGCGATCGAGGAGGTAGCGCTCGTAGAACACGCCCTTCCAGTTCACGAGCGCGAGCGCGGTCGCCTTCGCTCGGTTCATGGCTCGTCCGACGGGGCCCCGGGGAGATCGTGATCGACGGGCGGGTCTTCGGTGGGAGCGTCCTCGTCGGCTCGGGGCTCGGCCTCGTGCTCCGCGCGGGTCGCCTCGGGAGGGTCGCTCGTGGGGCTCGTCGCGTCGGCCGCGCCATCGTCGTCGAGGGCGTCGTGGTCGTGGTCGTCGTCGTCGTCGAACGTGTGCTCGTCGCCCGTGACGAGCAGCTCACCCTCGGCCGCGAGGCGGGCGAGCACGGCCTCGCTCGGCTCGGAGAGGCGCGCCGGTTCGGCGAACCGTAGGAGCGCGGGGCCGAGCTTGGTGCGACCTTCGCGGTCCGTCGCCGCGAACCCGAGCGATGCGAGCTTCTTCATGGCGTCGTTCACGCGCGCGCGCACGCCCTCCTGCGCGACGCGCTCGTCGATCTTCTTCTTCCCAGGGAAAAACGCTCGAACGAGGTCGTCCGTGCCGAGCACCGAGGCGAGCTGCCCGAGCACGTCGTCACGCGTGACCGTGCCCCCGTGCTCCACCGTCCGAGGGTCGAGGTAGAGCAGCGCCATCGCCTGACCGACCAGCATCTCGATGGGGCGGAGGTACCGTTTTCCCAGCTTGTCCGACGTGGGGAGAAGGTAAAAATAGCCGTCGGGCTTGTGGACGAGCTCGGCCCCGAACCGCTCGTAGAAGGCCTCGAGGTAGGGCCTCGCCTCGGTGAGGAACGTGTACAGGGCGAGGTCGTCGGCGTCGACGTGACGGCCGCGACGGAGCGCGAGGTCGGCGTCCGGGAAGAGCGGATCGGCCACCACGTCCTCGAGCCGTACGAAGCGGGGAGAGCTCACAGCGCTACGCCCTTTCGTGGCAGCGTCCACTCCTCGAGCTCGTAGCCGTCTCCCGTCGGGATCCAGGCGCGCTCGGCGCGGGCGAGTGGGCGCACGAGCTTGCCCGCGATCTCGGCCACCCGGCCCGCCGCGACGAACCGCGCCTCTGCCGGGGTGTCTCGGGTCGTCCTCTCGGTGAGCGCGCTCAACGTGGGGACGCCCTCGGTGAGCGCCGCCGTCACGGCCGCCTCGAGCACTTCGCGTGGGTCGGGGCCTTCGTCGGTCGTCTCGAGCTCGGGCTCACGAGGCTTCTTGGGGCGCTTCACCGGGGGCCCGTCGTCGCGTGGGGGAGGGCCGTCTCGGAGGAGCCACGGCGGCGCCTCGCCCGCGACCACCAGCGAGAACTTCCGCCCCACCGCGCCGCCGAGCTGGTCGCGGAGCCGCTGCGTGAGCGCTCGGGACGGGTCGAGCCGCACCACGTCGCGGAGGAACCTATGTACGTACTGGTAGTACTCGGAGAAGGCGCGCTGCCTCGCGGTGCCCCAGGCCGCTACACGGTCGACCTGCTCCATGACCGCGCGCGCGGCGTCGACCGACGGCTCGGAGCCCGCCGAGGCCGCGAGGTCTTGCACGTCCTGCAAGAGGCCCTGCGCCGCGTGCGTGTCGCGCAAGATGACCTCGCCCAGCTCGCGCAGGGTGCGTCCGGTCGCGTCGAGGAGCTCTTGGCACCGCTCGACCGCCCCGAACCAATCGGCGCGCAAGAGCTCACCGACCTCGTGCCGCAGCTCTTCTTGTTGGAGGTCGAACCCCCTCTGCCGGCGCTGTATGCCCGACACGAGGTCACGCACCGTCACCCGGAGCGGCGCTTCTACCGCGTCGCGGAAGGCCTCCGGGGTGTGCACGAGCGCGGCCCCTTGGGCCACGATCCCGCCGAGGCTCGTCAGCAAGGTACGCATGAGCAACGTGAGCGCCTCTCGGGTGAGGGCGTCCTCGTCGAGGAAGAACTCGGCGATGGCGGTGCCGAGGCGCGTGAGGGCGAACTCGCCGCGCCGGACGACCCCCGCGTGATCGACGCGCGAGAGCGTGCGTTGGTCGCGCAGCCTGCGGATCGCGTGCGTCGCGCGGCGCCTGCTCTTGCCCTCGTCGACGAAGGTCATCACCTCTTCGAACACGTCGACGAGGGTGGGCTCGTCGAACGACGCGAGCGCCGAACGAGACCCGCGGAGGTGCAGCGCCGCGAGGAAGACGACGTCGGTCGACCCGAGCTCGAGTGCCGGTTTTTGCCGGGCCAAAGCGAGCAAGACGTCTTTCGGGGCGCGTGTCTCGGTCTCCAAGGGTATGCCCTCCGTAGATGGCCGCGCACGGATCCGCAACAGGATCGTTCGTCCAGCGGTCGGTCGTGCGTGCGAGGACCGATGCCGCCCTCACGCGCGAATCACGAGCAACGCCACGGCCACGATCGCGAGCACGATGGCCACCCCGAGCGCGACGAACGGCCACATCGGACCGCTCTGCTTCTCGGGCACGAGCACGGTGGGCGCTTGCCGTCGGGCCGCCGCAGGCACCGGCTCTGCGAACCTGGGCCCGTGCGAGGAGCCCGGAGGGTGGTACGGCGCCATGAGCGGGGCCGTCTTGCCGCGCGCCGCGGGCCTCGCGGCAGGCTCGGGGCTGGGCTGTGGCGCCGGCACGGAGGGCGAAGGGAGGCGGCCCAGAGGTACCGTTTTCTGTGGAATTCTACGGGGTTGCGCGGCCTCTGTCGGCGCGGCTGCCACGGCGGCTTGGGGAGCCTGGATCTCTTCCGGGGTAGGGCTCAACGACGGCGCGAGCCCGGGTGCGTCGCTCGCTCGGAGCTCCGGTGGAGGGGCCGTGGGGAGCTCGGCCGACGCCCGTTGCGCCGACGTGATGGGCGCGGGCCGCGGCCCGATCGTGGGGAGATCGTCGTCGAAGTCGGGGGGAGGGAGGCTCTCGGCGAGAGAGGCGAGGGCCTCTTTGAGCTCGTTCGCGGTCTGGTACCGGTCCTCGGGCCTCTTCGCGAGGCAGCGCTCGATGATCACCTCGAACATCGGGTCGGAGTCCGGCGGGAAGGGCGGGAGCGGGGCGTTCTGGATTTTGTGGAGGAGGAGCGCGAGGGACGGATCCTCGAATGGGTGCCGTTGGAGGACGAGCTGGTAGAGCATGATGCCCATCGCCCAGATGTCCGCGCGACGATCGACCGTGCGGGAGGACACGATCTGCTCCGGCGGCACGTAGAGGGGCGAGCCGACGATGGTGTAGGTGCCCGTGACCTCTTTGTTGTCGGCGGTGTCTTTGGCGATGCCGAAGTCGAGGAGCTTGGCCACGGGCTCTCCCGAGTCGCTCGTGACGATGAACACGTTCTCGGGCTTGAGATCGCGGTGGATGATGCCCTTGTCGTGGGCCGCGATGAGCCCGTCGCAGACCTGCATCAGCAAGTTGGCCGCGAGGGGCAGCGCGAGCTTCGAGCGCTCCGAGATCGTCTCGAGGTTTTCGCCTTGGAGGAGCTCGAGCACCAGGTAGAGCCGCCCGTCCTTCAGGGAGCCGGCGTCGTAGACACGGGTGATCTGCGGCACTTGGAGGCTCGCCAAGATGCGGGCCTCGCGCACGAACCGCTCACGCAGCTCGCGGTTGCCGACCATGTTCGCGTTCATGACCTTGATCGCGACGGGTTGGTCGAGCAGCGTTTGCCGTCCGCGCAAAAGCAACGACATGCCGCCCTGCGCGAGGGGGCCCGTCACCAGGTAACGGTCGCCGAGCGCGTCCTGGACGAGGTCGAGCGTTTGGTCGAGGGATTGTCGGTCCACGGGAGAACGAGCGAGGGCCTTCTCGAACGATGGTAGCGGGCTCGGGTCGGGGCGTGCGAATTATCGGCCGACCTGGGTACTCCCCGATCCGGTTCAACGGCTGAGGTCGATCGGACGTCACGACGCACGCGCAAGTGGCCGAAAGGAGTAGTCTTCTCTCCAGGTGGGGGCGCCACGACGCGCGCCGTCCCTCGGCGAGGTGAGCCGAGGGCGCGGGGGGCGTGACGCCGGATCGTTGCCAGCCTCGTTCGCGCCCGAGCCGCCCGCGCTCAGCGAACCGAAGGGAGCTGGGTGTAGTCGTCGAAGTTTCCGAAGAGGCGCTCGTCCTTCTCTCCGACGGTGACGGCGAGCACGAGGTACTTGCCGCCGACGAACGAGCCGCGCCACGACTCGCCGATGCCACCGAAGGCCTCGTCGCGGTCTCCTCGGCTGCGGATTTTGTTCACGCCGACCTTGAACCCGCGCACCTGCGAGGCGAGGCGCTTGGCGACGGCGTCGTCGTCCGAGGCGATGCTGGCGACGAGCGAGCCGTTCGACACGTTCATCTCGGCGACGAGCTCGTCCTTCGTGGTCACCGGCACGAGGCTGTCGATCGGGCCGAACGCCTCGGCGTGGTAGAGGGCGTTGCCGCGGGGCACGCCGAGCAGCGAGACCGGCGCGAAGTACGACGACGTATCTTGGCCCGAGAGGAGGCGCGCCGAGTCGATGCGCCCCTCGAAGAGGGCGACGGCGCCGCCCGAGATCGCCGACGACGTGAGGGCGAGCAGCTCCTCGACCTTCTTCGCGTTGATGAGCGGGCCGAAGTCGAGATCGGGGTACGGGTCGCCGGCCTTCTCGACGGCGAGCGGGTGCCCGAACTTGAGGCTCGCGAGCATCGGGAGGTAGTGCTCGAGGAACCGCGGGAAGAGGCGGCGCTCGATCACGATCCGCGGGTACGCGGTGCAGCGCTGCTTCCCGTACTCGAAGCCCTTCTTCAGGATCTTCATGAGCGCGGGCCAGTCGGTGTAGTCCCAGATGCCCCAGGCGTTGAGGCCCTCCATCTCGAGCATGTGGCGCTTGCCGCGATCGACGAGGCTCGTCGCGATGTCGCGCCCGCTGGCCTTGCCGCCGACGAACGCGAGGCACTCGATCGACTCGTGGCGCACGAGGGCCTCCGAGAGCCGACCCCCGCTCCCGCTCACGAGCGAGACCGGGAGCCCGTGGCGCCGCGCGAGCGCGAACGCGATCGTGAGCGTGAACGCGCCGCCGTCCGTGGGGGTCTTGGCGATGGCGGCGTTGCCCACGAGCACCTGAACCAGCACCGCGTGCATGAGCACGCTCATCGGGTAGTTCCACGACGCGATGTTCGAGATGAGCCCGAGGGGTGCTCGGCCGGCGCTCATGACCTCGGCCTCGTCGAGGTACCACCGCACGCCGTCGATGCAGCGGTCGACGTCGCTCTCGGCGAGGCGCATCGGCTTGCCGATCTCCCACGCGAGCGTGAGGGCGAGCAGCTCTCGGTTCTGCTGGAGATCCGCGAGCACCGCCTCGACCCTGCGCCGCCGCTCGTGGTACGGGAGCTCGCCCCAGGCCGATTGCTCCTTGTGCGCCGACTTCACGGCCGCCGAGGCCGTCGCGAGGTCGATCATCGGGAGGGCGTAGAGCTCGGTGCCGTCGTTCGGGGAGAAGAAGCGGCTCGGGCTGCCCGGGTGCCCCCACGCGCCGTCGATGAGGTTGAGCAGCCGCTCGCCTTGGAACGCCTCGGGGCAGAGGGCGCGGGCGCGGACGGCGACGTTGGACCAGCTCGAGGTCTCGGGTACGTGGAGCATCGCCGCGGGTTATCGAATCTCGGCTCGGAGGGCAACCCAACGCGTCGCGTCGAGTGTTCTCGCAATGGGATAAGTACGAATTAAATCATGTATTTGCGAGCATCCTTAAGGGGGCGAGAGGAGGCTCAAGAAGTGCACGAGCAGCGCGTCGTCGCGCCGAGCGAGGTACGGGTCGAGGCGGGCACGGACGGCGTCGAGATCGCGCGCGGTGGCCTCGTCGCCGGTCGCGTGCGCGGCGTCGAGGCGTGAGCCGAGGCTGTTCATGAGGGGGTAGAGGCCGCACGTCGAGCAGGGGGCCGGGTACTCGTACCGAACCCACGTGGCGAGGGCCTCGCGCCCGCGTGGCATGTTCCACCCGACGACGTCGACGATGCCTCGTCCGTCCCCCTCGCTCGCCCGGAGCGCGTCCACGAGGACGGCCCCGTCTCCCGTGTAGGCGGCGTTCCAGAGCTTCGTGTTGAGCTCGCGGCCGTCGTCCGCGGCGAGCTGACGTTGCGACGAAGGGTCGAAGGCGCCGACGGCCCTCGCGAACGTGCCGAAGAGGGCGTCGGTCGGTTCGGAGGCTCGAAGGCTGGTCTCGTACTTCGGGTGCGCGGCGAGGGCCTCGACCGCGCGGCCTCGTCGGAGCAAGACGCCGGCGCGTGCCGCACGAGCCTGCCGAAGGTGCACCTCGGCGGCGCGCTCGGCGGCGTCGCGGTCGGGGTCGTAGGTCTTGCGGAGGCGCGCCTCTTCGGCCTCGATCTGGCGCTGACGGACGTCCCAGTCGTCGCTCGTGCCCACGCGCCACATGCGGGACTCCCACTCGGCGCGCTGGTCGTCGGTGTACGACCGCTTCGCGCGCGGCGCGAGGATCCGCTCGGTCTCGTCGAGGATGCCGAGCGCGCCGTCGACGTCCCCGACGAACGCACGCGCGGCGGCGTAGGTCGTCGCAGCGGCGGAGAGCTCGGCGAGCTGCTTCGCTTCCCCCGAGGCGGCGTCCTTCCGGGCCTCGCGGTAGAGCTCGAGGCTCAACGGTTGTGGGAGCTCGAACGCCGCTCGCCTCGGATCGGTGAAGAACGCGCTCGCGTTCGACTCGAGGAAGCAGTGCCCGTAGGCGCACCCCTTGGAGGCCTGCTTTCTGTCGAGCGCGGGGAGGTACCGCCGCACCCTCTCGTCCGGGCCCAGCCCGAGCACGTGCAGGTCCAAGGTGGTGCCCTCTCCGGCCTTTCGCGTCCCGTCGCGGAGGTCGAGCTCGAGCAACGTACAGGGGACCCGCGTCGCTCCCTCGCGCGCGTGGCGTTCGAGCGCGCCCGTGTCGTGGCTGCCTCCGGCGCGGTGGTCGATCGCGTCGACGATGCACTGGAGCTCGTCTTGCGAGCCCTTGGGGCCGTCCCAGTTGGCGAGCAGCGCGTGCGCACCCGTCGCTGCGCGCTCGAAATCGTCGGTGAGAACGTAGGCTGTCACCTCGGAGATCGTGATGGGGAGCTTGGGATCACGCGCGCGGGCGCTCGCGAAGGCACGGGCCGACTCGGCGATCTCGCCGTTCACGAAGCGCGCGCGCGCCACGCGGAACGAGTCCCCGTAGCGCGCGGCGATCTTTGCGGCCTCGTCGGGCCGGTTCGCGAGCGCGTAGTCGTCCGAAGCCATGCCGTAGAAGCCTCGGAGGGTGTCGAGAGAGGCTTGGTCCCTCAAGGTCGCATCGCTCGGGGAAGCGGAGAGGCTCGTCTGGGCGCGCAGCGCGGCGAGGGCTTCGAACCTTCGGAGCGGGGTCGCGGCGGCGATCGTCGCGGCCCCCGGGCTCGATGGCGCAGAGTGCATCGCGAGCTCGCCGACGGCGGCGAGGGCGACGAACGCGAGGGCCGGGAAGGCGAGCACGCGCCCTACGACCTCGGGCCGCGATTGTTCGAGCGGCGACGGGGCGCCTTCGAACGCGACGGGGACGATGCCGGGGTGGTTGCCCTCCTCGCTCGGGCTCAACGTGTACGCGGACGCGGCGACCCGGTAGGACTCGGCGCCCGTCTCGCTCGGGGTGTGCCGGAGCACGCCCTGCGCCCTGACGAGATCGCCGGCGTGGAGCGTCCGTAGCGCGAGGCCGTCCTCGGTCTTGCCTTCGAGCTGGCTCGCGAGCTCCCACAGCGCGACGTGCGCGCGGCGTTTCTCGACCCCCTTCCCGGACTCGCGCGAGCCCACGAGAACTTGCACGTTCCCGTGGAGCGCGACGTGCGCACCCCCGACATCGAGGACGAGCGGCTCGCCGGCCGCCGTGGCCGTGCGCGCGCGCTTCGAGCCCTCCTCCGCGAACGCCATCGCCGCCGGGACGAGGGTCGCGGCGGCGAGCTTTTCGTCGGGTGATCCGGAGACCTTGACTACCTTACCCGACACCACGACGAGCTTCTCAGCCGACGATGGTGCGAGGCTCGACGTGGGCTCTCCGAGGCTCGCGCGGATCGCCTCGGCCCGCCGGCGAAAGGCGCGACGCGGAAGGAGCCAGGCCGCCAGGATCCCCGCGACGCACGCGAGCGCCACGACCGATTCCCACACGAGCTTTCCGTGAACCACGAGCGGCGAGAGTGAGCCCATGGGGCCCATCGACGCCCGGCGCAGACCTTTTGTTCCCGGAGCGCCACCACCGCGACGCCGCGTGGGTCTCGTGGGCGAGCTTCGAGAGCTCGAGCTCGATGGCCGACACGTGGTTCGAGATGCCCGAGAGGGCCTCTGTCTCGACTCTAGCGCGCGCCTCGAGGAGACCGTGCCGGCAGGGACGACCCACGTGCCGCGCTCGATGAAGGTGCAGAATGTGTGTTGATATCTAATGGTTGGGAGAGCCTTAGGGTGGCGAAAGGAGGCTCAAGAAGTGGACGAGCAGCGCGTCCTGGCGGCGCGCGAGGTACGGGTCGAGGCGCACCCGGACGGCGTCGAGCTCGCGCACGGTGGCCTCGTCGCCGGTCGCGTGCGCGGCGTCGAGGCGTGAGCCGAGGCTGTTCATGAGGGGATAGAGACCACACGTCGAGCAGGGCGCGGGGTACTCATACCGAACCCACGACGCGAGGGCCGCGCGCCCGCTCGGGATGTGCCACGCCACCACGTCCACCACGCCCCGTCCGTCGCCCTCGCCTGCCCGAAGGGCGTCTACGAGAACGGTCCCGTCTCCCGTGTAGGCGGCGTTCCAGAGCTTGGCGTTGAGCTCGCGGTCGTCGCGTTCGGCCAGCTCACGTTGCTCGCTCGGGTCGTAGGCCCCCATGACGTGCGCGAGGGTCGAGAACCTTGCGGCCATTCCGGAAGGCTGCAAACGGAGCGCGTCCCGAGCTCGACCGCTTCGAAGCAGAACCGCGGCCCGTGTGCTCCGAATCAGGTCGAGGCCGTCGCGCGGATCGTGAGGGAAGTGTGGATCCTGGGGCGGGTCGAGCGAAGCGCGGCGGCGCTCTTCCAGCTCTGCACGTCTTGCAAGGGGCGCGAAGGCGCGGCCCGCCACGTCGAGGATGGTCAGTGCGCCCTCGACGTCACCGAGGAAGGTGCGCGTGGCGGCGTACAAGGAGGCGGCCAACGCCATGTCCGCGCCCAGCCAACCGTGACTCGATACCTCCGAGAGTGTGTGCTGGAAGGCCTGGAGCGCGAGCGCCTGCGGAAGGTAGAAGGCGATCGCTTTCGGATCGGTGATCATGCCCGGCCCGAAGGCGTCGCTCGCGTCCCAGCAGCCCAAGATGTCGCTCGCAGGGAAGGTGCAACTGCCGAACCTGCCAGGGGTGAGTGGCTCGAGGTACCTCCGAACGCGGGGGTCCGAGCGGAGCTCCGACAGCGTGTCGTCGCCGGATGCGCCCTCGGTCCCATCGCGGAGATCGAGCATGAGCAGCGTGCAGGGGACCCGCGTCGCTCCCTCGCGCGCGTGGCGTTCGAGCGCGCCCGTGTCGTGGCTGCCTCCGGCGCGGTGGTCGATCGCGTCGACGATGCACTGGAGCTCGTCTTGCGAGCCCTTGGGGCCGTCCCAGTTGGCGAGCAGCGCGTGCGCACCCGTCGCTGCGCGCTCGAAATCGTCGGTGAGAACGTACGCTGTCACCTCGGAGATCGTGATGGGGAGCTTGGGATCACGCGCGCGGGCGCTCGCGAAGGCACGGGCCGACTCGGAGATCTCTCCGTTCACGAAGCGCGCGCGCGCCACACGAAAGGGATCTCCGTAGTGCGCTGCGATCTTTGCGGCCTCGTCGGGTCGGTTCGCGCGCGCGTAGTCGTCCGAGGCCATGCCGTAGAAGCCTCGGAGGGTGTCGAGAGAGGCTTGGTCCCTCAAGGTCGCATCGCTCGGGGAAGCGGAGAGGCTCGTCTGGGCGCGCAGCGCGGCGAGGGCTTCGAACCTTCGGAGCGGGGTCGCGGCGGCGATCGTCGCGACCCCCGGGCTCGACGGCGCCGAGTGCATCGCGAGCTCCCCGACGGCGGCGAGGGCGACGAACGCGAGGGCCGGGAAGGCGAGCACGCGCCCTACGACCTCGGGCCGCGATTGTTCGAGCGGCGACGGGGCGCCTTCGAACGCGACGGGGACGATGCCGGGGTGGTTGCCCTCCTCGCTCGGGCTCAACGTGTACGCGGACGCGGCGACCCGGTAGGACTCGGCGCCCGTCTCGCTCGGGGTGTGCCGGAGGATTCCTTGAGCTCTGACGAGGTCGCCCGTGTGGAGCGTGCGCAGCGCGAGCCCGTCCCGGGTCTTGCCTTCGAGCTGGCTCGCGAGGTCCTCGAGGGCGCGGTGCGCTCGTCGTCGCGCGAGGCCTCGGCCGGACTCGCGTGAGCCCACGAGGATTTGCACGTCCCCGTGGAGCGCGACGTGCGCGCCGCCCACCTCCAAGACGAGCGGCTCACCGGCCGCCGTGGCGGTATGGGCGCTCTTCGAGCCCTCTTCGGCGAACGCCATCGCCGCCGGGACGAGGGTCGCGGCGGCGAGCTTCTTCTCGGGTGAGCCCGATGCTTTGACTACCTTTCCCGACACCACGACGAGCTTCTCGGGCGACGGAGGCGCCAGGCTCGACGTCCCCCCGCCGAGGCCCGCACGGATCGCCGCGGCCCTCCGGCGCCGGGCGCGCCGCGGAAGCAGCCACGCGGCCACGATCCCCGCGACGCAGGCGAGCGCCACGACCGATTCCCACAGGAGCTTTCCGTGCACGACGAGCGGCGAGAGCGAGCTCACGGGCCGCATGGACGGGAGGTCGCGCCCTTTTGTTCCCGCGGATGCCGGACGGCTCTGCCGACAGGCCCGACGATGCGGTCCTCAGCGCTCCCAGGAGAACGACCACGGGCGGTACACGCGGGTCACGGCGCGCTTCGTGAGCTCGTCGACCACGTCCTTCGGCAGATCCCCGAGGCCGATACGCTTCGCCACGCGGCCCTCGCGGCCGTCCTCGTAGCGCACGACTACGGCGAGCTCGGCGTCGGTCTCGTGGGAGAGCTTGGTGAACTCGAGCTCCACGTCCTTCACGTCGTGCGAGATCGCGGAGACCACGTCCGGGTCGGGCTCCCCGGCGAGGGTGCCCACGAGCTTGCGACGAATCGCCTCCGTGTCGAGCCCCTTCACCTTGCGAAGCTCGAGGGCGAGCGCCTCGGCCACGAACGTGTCGACCGGCGTCGACGTCGGCGCGCTCGGCTTGGTGCGGGGGACGGGCGCGCCCTTGAACCTGAGCCACACGAAGAGGAGCACCAGCACGACGACGAGCGCGACAGGAATCATGGCGGAGAGCGTAGCGCGGGGGGCAGGGTAGGGCGAGCCACGCGCCGTCGACGCGGAACATCCGCGCAAAAAAGGACGCGGCGGGCGCCTTCTTGGGCTGCCTCGCCGCGTCGGTTCGTACCGGGGCGCGTGGTGTCGGTCGTCAGACCGGCGGGACCATGTGCTTCTTCGCGAGCCGGAGCTCCTCCTTGCCCTCGGCGCGCTCGAACCTGCGCGAGATCTCGGCGCGGAGCCGGTCTCCCGGCACGACGGCGTCGATGACGAGGTCGCTCGCGAGCTTCATGAGGTCGATGTCGGCGCGGTACTCGGCCTGCTTCTCGGCCACGAATTTGTCGCGCTCGGGACCCGCGGGGATCTCCTGGATCTTGTTGTAATAAACGGCGTTCACGGCCGGGGCCGGGCCCATCACGGCGATCGACGCGCCGGGGAGGGCGATCGTCGCCTCGGGCTCGAAGGCCGGGCCGCACATGGCGTAGAGTCCGGCGCCGTACGCCTTGCGCACGACCACGCAGAGCTTCGGTACGGTGGCCTCGCTGACGGCCGCGATCATCTTCGCGCCCGCGCGGATGATGCCTTGCCGCTCGACCTTCGTGCCGATCATGAACCCGGGCACGTCGGCCAGGTAGAGCAGCGGCACGTTGAAGGCGTCGCAGAGCCAGATGAAGCGGGCGGCCTTGTCGGCCGAGTCGACGAGCAACATCCCCCCGAGCCATTTCGGCTGGTTCGCGACGATGCCGACCACGCGCCCCTCGATGCGAGCGAAGCCCGTGACGAGCTCGCGAGCGAAGAGCTTCTTGATCTCGAGGAAGCTGCCTTCGTCCACGATGGACTCGATCACGTGCACGATGTCGAAGGACTTTCCTTCTTCCTTCGGCACGATCTCCTCGATCGGCTTGCCCGCCTTCGCCGCCTTCGAGGCGACCATCTCGGGCTCGTCGTCGCAGCTCTGCGGGAGGTACGACAGGTACCGCTTGCAGAAGTCGATCGCCTCTTCCTCCGTCTTCACGAGCACATCGCCGCAGCCCGACACCGAGCAGTGCATCTTCGCGCCGCCGAGGTCCTCGAGTGAGACCTTCTCGCCGATGACCATCTCGGCCATGCGGGGGCTCCCGAGGTACATGCTCGCGTTCCCCTCGACCATCACGACGAGGTCGCAGAACGCAGGAATATAGGCCCCGCCGGCCGCGCTCGGCCCGAAGAGAAGGCACACCTGCGGCACGGCGCCGCTCATGTTCACCTGGTTGAAGAAGATGCGCCCCGCGCCGCGTTTGCCAGGGAACATCTCGATCTGATCGGTGATGCGCGCGCCGGCCGAGTCGACGAGGTAGAGCATCGGGACACGCAGCTTCGCGGCCGTCTCTTGGATGCGGAGGATCTTCTCGACGGTGCGCTTCCCCCACGAGCCCGCCTTCACGGTCGAGTCGTTCGCCATCAGGGCGACGGGACGGCCGTCGATCGTCGCGGTGCCGCAGATGACGCCGTCCGCAGGGAGCTCGGCGTCGACGACGTTGGCGAGGGCCCCGTCCTCCTGGAACGAGCCGGCATCGACGAGCTTCGTGATGCGCTCGCGCGCGAAGAGCTTCCCGGTCTCCGCGTTCTTCTGGTGGTACTTGGGCGCCCCGCCTCGGGTCACGCGATCGAGGGTGTCGTGGATGTCGGCCATGCGCGGCCTTCTAACGCCGTTCCACGCGCCCTTCCATCGCCGTTGCGTCTCCGACGAACCGCGTCAAAACCTCGCCCGCGTCACGCCTGCATCCGCAGGCTTTTTCACCACTTTCGCAATGCGCGCTGCAAAAATGAAAAATGGGTGCCCCAAAACGACGGGTAACTGTCTGAAAGTACGTACCCAGCGCCTGGCACGCCGGTCGCAATAGGCGTAACCGGCGCTACGTTGACCTGGCCGTCCCCCCCCCCAGCCGGTTGACGTGGCGCCGATTCTATTTTCCCGGATGGGCGACCCCGAGCGAAAGCTCGCGTGGGCTCGAACGGGAAAGCCGAGGCGCCCTAAGGCACCCGCCGAGCCCGCTTCGCCTTCCTCGAGGAGGCGACGGGAGTCGTGGCGCCTTCGCGTACCGCGGGCGACCCTCGCGCCGCCCGCGGCGGGGCCATGGACGCCATGGAAAGGCCATCCCGGCAGAAAAGCGGCGCCAAAGGATCGTTTCTGCTTGCGAAGATGGACGTTCTGCGTAGAGTGCGCGCTCCCGTCTCCCGGAAGGGTACGGGAAGTCCTCTCTCTCTGATTGGGCAGCCGTAACGGCCCACGCGATCGAAGAAATCGTTCTCGAGCGTGGGTACGACGGGGCCAGAAGGTTCTCAAATGGTCAGCAAGGCGATTGCCCGCTTCGCGCGGTTGAGCCCGCGAAAGGCCCGGGTCGTGGTGGATCTCGTTCGCGGCCGTCAGGCCGGAGAAGCTCTCCAGCTCCTCGAGTTCACGGCGAAATCAGGCGCTCCGGTCCTCAAGAAGATCATCGAGAGTGCCGTGGCGAACGCCCGCACCCAGAGCCCCGGGGTCGATCTCGACGCGTTGTTCGTCGAGACGGCGTTCGTCGACAAGGCTCCCAACAAGCACATGCGCCGCTGGCGCCCCCGCGCCCAGGGTCGTGCGACCCGCGTTCAAAAGGGCATGAGCCACATCACCGTGGAGCTCGGCGTCCGCGACTGAGCGGCCCTGAGGCTTTTCTAAGAAGACCAAGAGCGAGCAAGAACATGGGTCAGAAAGTTCATCCGTACGGCTTCCGCCTCGGCGTCATCAAGACCTGGAACTCCAAGTGGTTCGAGGACAAGGCGTACGCGAAGTGGCTCCACGAGGACATCCGCATCAAGCGGGCCGTCAAAGAGTACCTCATGAACGCGAACATCGCGGGCATCGAGGTCGAGCGCGCCGCGAACAAGGCGAAGGTCATCGTCTTCACCGCGCGCCCCGGCATGGTCATCGGTAAGGGCGGCAAGGGCATCGAGACCCTCAAGACCGGCAACGTGGGCACCGCCGCCAAGGGCGAGACCGTGTTCCCCGGCGTCCAGTCCTTCACGGACAACGAAGTCTTCATCGACGTCCAAGAGATCCGGAAGATGGAGACGTCGGCCCAGCTCGTGGCCGAGAACGTCGCCACCCAGCTCGAGCGCCGCGTCGCGTTCCGCCGCGCCATGAAGAAGGCCCTCTCGACCGCCATGAAGTTCGGCGCCAAGGGCATCCGTATCCGCTGCTCGGGTCGCCTCGGCGGCAGTGAGATGAGCCGCGTGGAGACGTACCGCGAAGGCCGCGTCCCGCTCCACACCCTCCGCGCGGACATCGAGTTCGGCACGGCCGAAGCCAAGACCAAGTACGGCATCATCGGCGTCAAGTGCTGGATCTTCAAGGGCGAGGTCCTCCCCCGCCGTGTTCGCCGCCCCATCACGGGCGTCTGAGCGAACCTCCCGGAATCTTAGGAGAAAACGATGCTTTCCCCCAAGCGCACCAAGTTCCGCAAGATGATGAAGGGCTCGAACAAGGGCATTGCCGCGCGCGGCAGTGACGTCTCGTTCGGGGACTTCGGCATGCAGGCGACCGAGCCCGGCCGCCTCACGGCTCGTCAGATCGAAGCCGCTCGTATGGCGATCACCCGCCACGTGAAGCGCGCCGGCAAGCTCTGGATCCGCATCTTCCCCCACCGCCCGGTCACCAAGAAGCCCTTGGAAGTCCGCATGGGTGGAGGCAAAGGCGGCGTGGAAGAGTGGGCTGCCGACATCCAGCCCGGTCGCGTCATGTACGAGATCTCGGGCATCGACGAGAGCGTCGCGCGTGAGGCCTTCCGCCTCGCCGGCCACAAGCTCCCCCTCGGCTACAAGTTCCTCGTTCGTGGAGTGATTCAATGAAGGCCAAGGATCTGCGTGAGCGCACCGCGGAAGAGCTCGCCGAGCTCGAGAAGACCCTCACCCGTGAGCGTTTTCAGAACCGCTTCAAGAACTTCACGAACCGCCTCGACAACACCGCGGCCCTCAAGCAGGCCCGCCGTGACATCGCGCGCGTGAAGACCGTGATGACCGAGAAGAAGAGCGAGGCGAAGTAGTCATGTCCGACCAAACCAACACCCCCGCCCAGACGAACGAAGCCCACGGCTTCCGCCGCAAGATGGTCGGCAAGGTCATCAAGGACAAGATGAACAAGACCGTCGTGGTCGAGACCGTCTCGGCTCGCCGCGATGCGCTCTACGGAAAGTACGTCCGTACGCGCGCCCGCTACAAGGCGCACGACGAGAAGAACGAGTACAAGGTCGGCGACGAGGTCGAGATCCAGGAGCACCGCCCCATCTCGAAGGACAAGCGCTTCACCGTGGTCCGCCTCGTCAAGAAGTTCGTCGAGGAATGAGCGGAAGCTCCTCCGAAGAAGGCAATAGGAAACAGCCATGATTCAGATGCGCTCCAATCTCGACGTCGCGGACAACTCCGGCGCGAAGCGTGTACAATGCATCAAGGTGCTCGGCGGCTCGCGTCGTCGTTACGCCAGCATCGGTGACGTGATCGTCGTCTCCATCCAGGAGGCGGTCGCCGGCGCGAAGGTGAAGAAGGGTGACACGGCCAAGGCCGTCGTCGTCCGCACCCGCCGCGAGCAGTCGCGCCCCGACGGCAGCTACATCAAGTTCGACGAGAACTCGGCCGTCCTCATCAACGCCCAGCTCGAGCCGATCGGCACCCGTATCTTCGGGCCGGTGGCGCGCGAGCTCCGCGGCAAGAAGTTCATGAAAATCATCTCTCTCGCGCCCGAGGTTCTGTGATGGCCGCGCGTCTTCGTAAGGGCGACACCGTCGTCGTCATCAGTGGCAAGGACAAGGGCAAGCAGGGCAAGGTCGCTCGCATCCTCGAGGAGGACGGCAAGGTCGTCGTCGAGGGGATCAACATGATCAAGCGCCACACGCGCCCGAACCCCAAGAACCAGCAGGGCGGCATCGTCGAGCGCGAGGCTCCCATGTTCGCCTCGAAGGTGATGCCCGTCGACCCGGAGACGGGCAAGGGCACCCGCGTTCGCGCGGGCAAGGACGAAAAGGGTGCAAAGACCCGCGTCGCCGTGAAGAGCGGCAAGACCATCCCGACGCCCGCGAAGGCGGAAGCGAAGGCGGAGTAATAAGTCATGGCCGACGAGAAGAAGCAGAAGAAGGGCAAGCCCGAGGGCGAGAAGAAAGCCCCCGCCGCCAAGGTCGTCTCCACGGCCGAGGCCGTCGCTCCGCGCTTCATCAAGAAGTACTCGGACGAGGTCGTTCCCGCGCTCAAGAAGCAGTTCGGGTACAAGAACCCGATGCAGGTGCCCAAGCTTCAGAAGATCGTTCTGAACATGGGCCTCGGCGCCGCCGTGACCAACCCGAAGATCATCGACGCCGCCGTCGAGGAGCTTCGCGCCATCGCCGGCCAGAAGCCGGTCGTCACGCGCTCGAAGAAGGCGATCGCGAGCTTCAAGCTCCGCGCGAACCTCCCCATCGGCGCGATGGTGACCCTCCGCAAGAACCACATGTGGGAGTTCTTGGACCGCCTCGTCACGCTCGCGCTCCCGCGCACCCGTGACTTCCGCGGCGTCTCCCGTCGCGCCTTCGACGGCAAGGGGAACTACACCCTCGGCCTCAAGGAGCAAATCATCTTCCCCGAGATCAACTACGACCGTATCGACGTCATCAAGGGGCTGAACATCAGCTTCGTGACGACGGCCAAGACGGACGAAGAGGGGCGCGCTCTCCTCCAGCACCTCGGAATGCCGTTCCGCCAGGCGTGAGCTGGGCGAAGGCACTTTAAACAAGCTTTAAGATTCTCACCGAAGTAGCGAGACACAGAGGAACAGATGGCGCGTGCATCTCAGTTTGCGAAGCTCAATCGCCCCCCGAAGTTCGAGGTGCGGCACCGTAACCGTTGCAAGGTCTGCGGCCGCGCTCGCGGTTACTACCGCAAATTCGAGCTCTGCAGGGTCTGCCTTCGCATGTTCTCCCTCCGCGGTGAAATCCCCGGCGTGATCAAGGCGAGCTGGTGAAGCCATGATGACCGATCCCATTTCCGACATGCTGACGCGTATCCGCAACGCGGGCCTTGCCCGCCACGACCGCGCGGAGATGCCCCACTCGAACCTCAAAGAGCACGTGGCGCACGTGCTCAAGCGCGAGGGTTTCCTCGACGACGTGCGCACCTCGGAGGGCGAAGGCCCGAAGAAGCTCGTGCTCGTCCTCCGCTACGGCAAGGGCCGCGAGAGCGCGATCGACGGTATCCGTCGCGTCTCGACGCCCGGCCGCCGCGTCTACGTGCGCTTCGACCGCATTCCGCGGGTCCGCTCGGGGATGGGCATCTCCATCCTCTCGACGAGCCGCGGAGTCATGACCGACAAGGATGCACGGACTCAGCGCGTCGGCGGTGAGCTCCTTTGCGAGGTTTGGTGATCCCATGACGACTCCCGCAACGCAGACGGAAGAGAAGATCCGTCAGTCCCGCGTGGGCAAGCGCCCGGTGACGATCCCCAAGGGCGTCACCCTCTCGATCGCGAACGGCAAAATGTCGGTCAAGGGGCCGAAGGGCGAGCTCTCGCGCGCCATCACCCCGAACGTCGACATCACCGTCGACGGCCCGAGCGTCACCGTCAAGCCGACCGTCTCCGGTCGCGACGGCGCCCGCTTCCAAGGCCTCGCCCGCGCGCTCCTCCAGAGCATGGTCACGGGCTGCGCCGAAGGCTACACGAAGGTCCTCGAGCTCCAGGGCACCGGCTACCGCGCCGAGCTCAAGGGCGCGATCCTGAACCTCTCGCTCGGCCTCTCGCACCCCGTCAACTTCCCCGTGCCCCAGGGCATCAAGGTGACCATCCCCGGCGACAGCAAGGGAACGGTCATCCAGCTCGAAGGCGCCGACAAAGAGGTCATGGGCCAGACGGCCGCCACCATCCGTGGCTTCCGCCCCCCCAGCCCCTACGGCCGGCAAGGGCGTCCGCTACCGCGGCGAGAAGGTCCGCGAAAAGGCGGGCAAGGCCGGCGGCAAGGGCAAGTAAGGCTCACGAGCCGGTTGCGCTCCGGGCGGCGTAGGGGTAGTGACTCCGCGCCGCTCGAGGGCCCCGGCTCTCCCTCTCCGAGCCTCACCCTCCGAGGCTCATCCAACGTAGCGAGAACCTCGGGGAACGCCGTGCGTCCCCGGGAAGCGCAAAAGGAATCATCGTCATGGCCATGCAAGTTGTCGGTCGGGAGCGCCGCAAGCTCCGTATTCGTCGCAAGATCAGCGGAACCGCGGAGCGCCCGCGTGTCACCGTCTTCCGCAGCCTGAAGCACATCTACGCCCAGGCGATCGACGACGTCACGGGCAAGACGCTCGCGCACACCTCGACCCTCGCGGGCGACGTGAAGTCCGCGATCGCCGAGTCCGACAAGACCGACGCCGCGAAGAAGGTGGGGGCCGCGCTCGCGAAGGCGCTCCTCGCGCAGGGTGTCTCCCAGGTCGTGTTCGACCGCAACGGCTACCTCTACCACGGTCGCGTCTCGGCTCTCGCCGAGGGCGCGCGCGAGGCTGGCCTCAAATTCTGATG
Source organism: Myxococcales bacterium (assembly GCA_016712525.1). Classification (NCBI taxonomy): domain Bacteria; kingdom Pseudomonadati; phylum Myxococcota; class Myxococcia; order Myxococcales; species Myxococcales bacterium. The sequence goes on along the minus strand of JADJQX010000008.1, from coordinate 856,766 downwards.
GATTTCGGGCCTTTACAGGGCCCACTACTCGAGAAGCGAGATTCGGACATGGCATTCGATCAGGTCGACGAGGAGAAGCTCAAGGAGCGCATCATCCACATCAACCGCGTCGCCAAGGTGGTGAAGGGCGGCAGGCGGTTCTCGTTTGCGGCGCTCATCGTCGTGGGCGACGAATCGGGACACGTGGGTGTCGGCCTCGGCAAGGCGAACGAGGTCCCCGAGGCGATTCGCAAGGGGAACGATCAGGCGCGCAAGAACCTCTTCAAGGTTCCGCTCGCCGGCACGACCGTGCCGCACGAGGTGCTCGGTCACTTCGGCGCCGGCCGCGTGTTCCTCCGCCCGGCCTCGGCCGGAACGGGCGTCATCGCCGGCGGTGCGGTTCGCGCCGTCGTCGAGAGCGCGGGTATCCACGACATCCTCACCAAGTGCCTCGGCAGCGCGAACCCCCACAACGTGGTCCGCGCCACCGTGAACGCGCTCCGCCAGCTCCGCAGCGTCGACCAGATCGCGCAGAAGCGTGGCAAGCAGGTCGAAGACATCGTCTCGAGCGATGCGAAGAAGGGCGGCAAGAAGGCCGCGGAGGCGACGCCGTGAAGAAGCTCCTCGTCACCCAGAAAAAGAGCCTCATCGGGCGTCAGCACGCCCACCATGAAGTCGTGAAGGGCCTCGGTCTCCGTGGCCCGGGTACCACGGTCGAGGTCGCCAACACGCCCTCGTTCCGCGGCGCCATCAAGAAGGTCCTGCACCTCGTGACGGTCGAGGAGGTGGAACGTGGCTGATACTCTCTCCAAGCTCGTCAAGCCCGCGGGCGCGACGCAAGTCAAGCTCCGCAAGGGGCGTGGTCCCGGCTCCGGTCTCGGCAAGACGGCCGGCCGCGGTCAAAAGGGCCAGTACGCCCGCACGGGCGGCTTCAAGCCCTACTTCGAGGGCGGCCAGACGCCCCTCCAGCGCCGCCTCCCGAAGCGCGGCTTCACGAACCCCTTCCCGACGAAGGTCTGCGCGATCAACGTGGGCGACCTCGACGTCTTCGCCGCCGGCGCCAACGTCGACGAGAAGGCTCTTCGTGACCGCGGCCTCGTGAAGGGCCAGTTCGACGGCATCAAGATCCTCGGCGACGGCGACATCACCAAGGCGATCGTCGTCACGGCGCACGCCTTCTCGAAGTCGGCGCAGGAAAAGATCCAGAAGGCCGGCGGGAAGACCCTCCTCGTCAGCGCGGCCAAGGCCGGCGAGTAATGTCGTTCCTCCCGGGTCTCGCGAACATCGGCAAGGTACCGGAGCTCCGGAAGCGTGTGATCTACACGCTTCTGATGCTCGCGGTGTACCGCGTCGGCGTCTTCGTGACGATCCCCGGCGTGGACCGAAACGCCATGCGGGCTCTCGTGAGCAAGCAAGGCGGCCTCCTTGGCTTCGTGAACATGTTCAGCGGTGGGGCGCTCGGAAACTTGAGCGTGTTCGCGCTCGGCATCATGCCGTACGTGAGCGCGAGCATCGTCTTCCAGCTCCTCACCATGGTCTACAAGCCGCTCGACGAGCTCCGCAAAGAGGGCGAGCAGGGCACGCGGAAGATCAACCAGTACACGCGCTACGCGACGCTCCTCCTCTCGTTCGTGCAGTCGTTCGGCATCGCGATGACCCTCGAGGGCGCCGCGAACAACGACCTCGACACCTCGGGCGGCGTCGTCGCGCACGCGGGCTGGGGCTTCCGCCTGATGACCATGCTCACCCTGACGACGGGCACGCTCTTCATCATGTGGGTGGGCGAGCAGATCACCGAGCGGGGCATCGGCAACGGCACGTCGCTCATCATCTTCGCGGGCATCGTCACCGACATCCCCGGGGGTGTGCTCTCCTACTTCGAGACGCACAAGGGCTCCATCCAGCCCCTGAACCTCGCGGCCGTGGGCACGATCATCCTCGCGACGGTGGCGACGATCGTCTTCTTCGAGCGCGGGCAGCGTCGCATCCCGATCTACTACGCGCGCCGAAGCGTCGGCCGCCGCGTCTACGGCGGTCAGACCGCCCACCTCCCGCTCCGCGTGAACACCGCGGGCACCATCCCGCCGATCTTCGCGTCGTCGCTCCTCATGCTCCCGGCCACCCTCGCGAACTTCAAGGTTCCGGGCATGGCGGCGCTGCAGGGCTCGCTCGACCGCGGCGGGTGGGAGTTCAACTTCTTCTACATCGCGCTCATCATCTTCTTCTCGTTCTTCTACACGGCGGTCACCTTCCAGGCGGTCGACGTGGCGGACAACCTCAAGAAGCAGCAGGCGTTCATCCCGAGCATCCGCCAAGGTAAGCAGACGGCCGACTACATCGACCATGTGCTTACGCGCATCACGCTCGGTGGCGCGCTGTACATGGCGGTCGTGTGTGTCGTCCCGACCCTCATCACCGAGGCCTTCAAGGTCCCGTTCCGCTTCGGCGGCACGTCGATGATGATCGTCGTGGGCGTGGCCCTCGACACCGTGGCCCAGATCGAAGCGCATCTCATCACGCGCAACTACGAAGGCCTCTCGGGCGGCGGCGGTCGCGCGACGCGCATTCGTGGTCGGAGGGACTTCGGATGAGCGACTCTCTTCGCCTCGTCTTCGTCGGGCCGCCCGGCGCGGGCAAAGGCACCCAGGCCAAGGTCATCTGCGAGAAGTGGGGCATCCCGCAAATCTCCACGGGCGACATGCTTCGCGCCGCCAAGGCTGCGGGCAAGCTCGAGCCCGAGCTCGTCGCCAAGATGGCCGCCGGTGGTCTCGTCCCCGACGAGGTCGTCATCGGCCTCATCGACGAACGCACCAAGGCCGACGACGCCGCGAACGGGTTCCTCCTCGACGGGTTCCCTCGCACCGTCCCTCAGGCGGACGCGCTCGACACCCTCCTCGCCAAGCGGGGCCAGAAGCTCGACCACGTCGTCGCGCTCGAGGTCCCGGCCGAGCTCCTCATCGAGCGCGCCGTTTTGCGCCGGACCGACAAACGGACTGGACAGATCTACCACCTGAAGTATAAGCCTCCGCCCCCGGATGCGGATCTCGAGCATCGGGCCGACGACCAAGAGCACGTGGTCAAGAACCGCGTCTCGACGTACGAGGCCATGACGAGCGAGCTCCTCCCCCACTACGCGAAGAAGGGTCTCCTTCGCCGCGTGGACGGGGTCGGCACCGTGGAAGAAGTAACGGCCCGTGTGCTCGGCGTCCTCGCCAAGTGAAAGCACGACCGGAGGCGCAGGAAGAAATGAGGCATGGGAGTGAGTGAACGACGAGAGCGCAAAGAGCCCAAGGGCGACAAACTGGAGTTCGACGGTGTCGTCCAGGAAGCCCTCCCGAACGCCATGTTTCGGGTGAAGTGCGACAACGGGCTGGTCGTCCTCGCTACCATCAGCGGGCGCATGCGCCAGTACTACATCCGCATCCTCCCTGGCGACCGCGTCACCGTCGAGGTCAGCCCCTACGACCCGAGCCGCGGGCGTATCACGTACCGTCACAAGTAGTTCTCCGGCCCCGGATCCGCGGGGTCTTCCCCCCGATTCGAGCCACGCACGTATTCCGGAGTTAGGTCATGAAGGTCCGTCCGTCCGTCAAGAAGATCTGCGACAAGTGCAAGGTCGTGCGCCGCAAGGGCGTCGTTCGCATCATCTGCGAGAATCCCCGCCACAAACAGCGCCAAGGCTGATTTCGGGACGAATTCCGCTGCTGCGCGGCCCGGGTCGTCGGTCGGTAGGGCTCACCGTACGGAAGTACGGCTCGCCCTACCTCCCTAGCCCCGGCCCGTTCGCGACGCGGATTTCGCCCGAAATGACCCGCGTCGCAAGGGCTCGCGGGTCACGCGTTTGGCCGCTTGGCCCCCGGCCTCGCGGGGGCCGCAAAAAGTATTTTGAGGGTTTCGACCCTCCACAGTTGAAACCTAGTACCAACCGAGTAGAGAGCATCCGTCATGGCTCGTATCGCAGGCGTCGACCTTCCCCGTCACAAGCAAATTGCCTACTCCCTTCCGTACCTCTACGGCATCGGTCGCACCCTCGCGAAGAAGATCTGCGAGCGTGCGGGCATCCCCGAGACCAAGAAGACCGAAGAGCTGACGGACTCGGACATCCGCAAGATCCGCGAGCTCCTCGAGTCGGACTACCGCGTCGAGGGTGACCTCCGCCGCGAGGTCCAGATGAACATCAAGCGCCTGATGGACCTCGGCTGCTACCGTGGCCTCCGTCACCGCCGTGGCCTCCCGGTCAACGGGCAGCGCACGCACACGAACGCCCGCACCCGCAAGGGCCCGCGTAAGGGCATCGTGGCTCGCCAGGGCTCGGCCGGCAAGAAGTGAAACCGGGCGCGTCCACCGCGCGCCTCTCTCGATGATTTAGCGCGTGCGGGGCTCGGCCTCGACGCGGACCACCTCGATACGTTTGGAGTAGATCATGGCCACGGCGAAAACGGCAGCCTCGGGCAAAGGCAAGCAGGTCAAGAAGAAGGTCAAGAAGAACATCGCGACCGGAATCGCGCATATTCAGAGCACCTTCAACAACACCGTGGTCACGATCACGGACGTGAACGGCAACGCCGTCTCGTGGTCGAGCGCCGGGTCGCGCGGCTTCAAGGGCTCGCGTAAGAGCACGCCCTTCGCCGCTCAGCTCGCCGCCGAAGAGGCCGCTCGCAAGGCCATGGATCACGGCATGCGCTCGATCGCGGTGTTCGTGAAGGGCCCCGGCGCGGGCCGCGAGAGCGCCCTCCGCGCCCTCCAGACCGCCGGCTTCAAGGTCACCCTCATCCGCGACGTGACGCCGGTCCCCCACAACGGGTGCCGTCCGCCGAAGCGCCGCCGCGTCTGAGCCCCTTCGGCTCGGCCCACGAGACGCGCCTCACCTTCGGGTCGGGCGCGTTTCGCCGTTTGTCGCCTGCTCACTCGCCGAAGAACGGCCAGGCCTCTTCGCACCGCGCGCGGCAGATCTGCGCGCTCTCCACGCACGCCAAGAACGCCTCGCGCCCTGGCCCCGTCGTTCGGTGGCAACGCGTGTCGACGATGGAGCACGCGGAGAGGCACGACATGTGGTCGTGCGGGGCCGGGATGTCGGGGGGAAACTCGGGTTTGGCCGATGGGCTCGGGCCCTTCGGGGCCTGTGCGTCGCCCGAGGCCTCGGGCCGAGCCGGGGCGGCCGTGGACGGGGGGGCGGGCGTCGGTCGAGGCGCCGCGGTCTCGAGGGACGTCCAGCGACCGGAGAGCTCGGCGCACTCCGGGGCGACCACGATGATTGTATTTTGCACCTTTTCGAGGGTGCCCTTGCACGCGGGGGTGCGCGAGGTCTTTTCGAGCGCGAAGGAGCACCGCGTGCCGTCGCAGGTGAGCGTGTCGAACGTCCGCGCGAGCGTCACGCTGCGGCCGACGTCGGCCGAGGCCTGGAGCCGCGCGCCCGTGGTGCCGCCTCCGGCCTTCTCGTCGCCGAAGAGGGCCGTGTACGCGCCGATGTCGGCCGATGCCGTGCGTCGGACGCCGGTGAGCACGACGCCGCCCCTCGCGATGGACAGCTCGGCGCGCACCCCGGCTCCTTCGCCGGAACGAGCGTAGGAGCCGACGAGCTCGTCGGGGAGCGCGCGCCTCCCGCAGGCCGCGAGGGCGACACCGACCGCCACGAGACCGAGGCCCCCGATCCACGATCCGCTCCGCATGAGCCGAAGCCTAACCACGCGCCCTCTGCGCGCCATCGTGGGGCGTCCGGTCTCCGGGGCGTGCCTCCCGGCCGGCCTCGGGTATGCTGCCGCCATGCGCGCGCTCGTGGCTTCTTGGCTCGTGGTCTTGACGGCGTGCGGGCTCTCCACGCCCATCGAGGCGCAGCACCCGTCCGTCCAGAGGGTGCCCGGGTCGATCGACGGCTCGACGGAGGAGCGCCACGCTGCCCTCGTGGCGACCGCGAAGGGTGACCTCGCCTGCGCGAACGTCGACGTGGTCCTCACGCTCGACCGGCGCTACGCGAACTCGGTCGTCGTACGCCACGTGGTCGAGGGATGTGGCAAGCGCGCCCTCTACGTCGAGACGTGCGAGGCGTACCCGAGCTGCCGGTACCTCGTGGTCTCGGTGCTCCCGTTGGCGTCGGTGGGCGCCGTTACGTCGCCCGCGTCGGCTCCACCACCGGCAACGCCAACCGATCCATCACCGCCACCGGCTCCAGCGGCGACGCCGGCTCCGTCGGGCTCGGCAGGGGTGGCTTTGTAGGTGGGCGATCGCGCGGGCCCGCGGGGTGCCGCGGTGACGCAGTCTAAGTGATTGAAAGTATGTGATTTCTTGCCGTGGTTCACTTGCTCGGGAATTGGATCGGCAGGGTGATCCCCTTGCGCTTGCACTTGCTCGCGTCGTCGAACGGCGTGTCGTGCACGGCCTTCACCATGCACTTCACGACCGCGTCGGGCAGGGTGGCTTCTTGCGCTTTGGCCTGGCCGAGCTTGCCGAAGCCGTCGACCTGGAGCGTGATGCGCACGGAGCCCTCGAGCGCCGCGTTCGCCTTCTTGCCTTCGCGGTAGCACTCCTTGATTTTGGGCCGAGCCTTCTGTTCGAACGCGGCGGCGATCTTGGTGCAGCCGTCGTCGTCGTCCATCGTGATTTGACCGGGTTTGGGGGCGTCGGCCGAGGGTTTCGGTGCGGTGTCTTGCGGAGGGGCTTCGGGGGCCTTTGGCGGCTCGGCCGAGGGGACCTGCGCGCCAGCTTGGGCCTTCGTCGCGTCACCTGTGGGGGCTCCCGCCGGGGGCTCGGGCGTGACCGGGGGCGTGGAGGCCGCGCAGGCGGAGAGCGCCACGGCGACGGCGAGGAGAGTTGGGGCGACGAGCCGGCGAGCACGAGAGACCATGCCTCACGATCGCACGTTCCGCGCGCTGGCCCAAGCGCCTGCGCCGTGCCCGTGGCCCTCCGTGTGCGCTGGGGGTAACCTTGGGACGATGCGCCTCTCTTCGCCGCTCGTGGTCCGCGTCCTCTCGTCTCTCGTGGTCGTGCTCGGGGCCGTGGCGTGCGGCGGCGCCGAGCCGGAGACGCCCACCGGGACACCCCTCGAGGACGGTGGGACCTTGCTCGAGGACGGCGCGGTCGTGCCTACGCCGAGCCCTACGGCGACGGGCTCGTCCCCCACGGGCGACTCGGGCCCTCCTCCCGCGCCCGTGCCTCTCGGAACCGAGCAGGCCGGGGAGGCCACCTACTACGCCGCCGACGGCAGCGGGAACTGCAGCTTCGACCCGTCTCCCCAGGACCTTATGGTGGCGGCGCTCAACCTTACCGACTACGCCGGCAGCGCGACGTGCGGCGCCTGTCTCACGGTCACGGGGCCGAACGCGACCATCACCGTGCGTGTCGTCGATAGCTGCCCGGGCTGCAAAAAGGGGGACGTCGATCTGTCGAGGAGCGCCTTCGAGAAGATCGCGCCGCTCTCGCGCGGGCGTGTCCCCATCACGTGGCGCATCGTCCCGTGCGCCGTGACGGGCCCCGTCGCCTACCGCATCAAAGAGGGCAGCTCGAAGTTTTACACCGCCATCCAAGTGCGAAACCACAAGGTGCCGGTCGCCAAGCTCGAGTACGAGCGCGCGGGCGCCTACGTCGACATCCCCCGCAAGACGTACAACTTCTTCGTCGTCGAGAAGGGCGTGGGCGATCAGCCCGGTGGCCTCAAGCTCCGCGTAACGGGCTCGAACGGCGCCGTGCTGCTCGACACGCTCCCGGGCACCATCACCCCCGCTACGACCCACGCTGGGGCCGCCCAATTCCCCTGATGTTTCGATGATTTATGGGACGACGGGCGTCTCGGGGGCGACGGTGGTGGAGCCCGCCCCGTAGAACACGGTGCCGGCGTCGGGGCCCGCGTCGACGCGCCGTACGAGCGTCGCTTTGGCGGTCTTGGGGTCGAGCTGAAGGATGTCCCCCGGGGTGGTGAAGCCGAAGATCTTCCCGCCCCAATACCCGAGGCCGAAGAGGCGGTCGTAGCCCGTCTGGCCGACGAGCGCGAGGCGACGCCCCGTCTTGGGATCGAACTTCACGAACGAGTCGCCGGCGTCACGCGGGATCCCTGGGATCGTGGCGGTGAGGAACATGCCGTTCGGGCCGGCGGCGATGAGGTCGCCCGAGGCCGCGTACGGTGTGCTCGCGTCGGGTGGATTTAGCGTCCCGACCTTGGTGATGGCGCCCGTGGTCGTGTCGATGCGGAGGTAGTTGTCGTCGAAGTCGAAGCCCACGAGGGCGTCGTTCGCCGGGTCGAGCGTGCCGCGAGGCACGAAGGCGAGCAAGATCGGGTAGTCGAGCCCGGTCCCGGTCCTCACGATGGTGCACTGCGCGGTCACGGGATCGATGCGCACGAAGCGGTCGTCGAGGGTCGCGCCGTAGATGTTCGAGTCGCGGTCGACCGCGATGTCGAGCATGACGTCCTCGGACGGGAGACAGCTGAAAGAGCCGATGCGTTTGAGCGTGCGCGCGTACGGGTCGTAGATGTGAAGGTCACGCCCGGTCTGCGTGAAAATGGTGCCTTGGAGGCCGCCGTCCGCGGGCGGGGGGAGGGCCGTGTCGGGCGGATCGGTGGGCTTGGCGTCGCCTTTGGCGGCGTCGTCGTCGGAGACCACGAGTGGCGGAGGGCCGGGCTTCGTGTCGCTCGAGCAGCCGGCGAACGACGCGATGTACGCCACGGGAATGGCGCTGCCGACGAGCACGAAGGTGCCGCGGAGGAGAAGGCGTCGCATGGCGCTCATCGGGTCGGCGCCACGGTGGTGGAGCCTGCGCCGTAGAAGACGCCCTGACGGGACGTGGCTCCTCCGGCATCGAGCGGGATGGGCGTCGACGCGCCCGAGGCCGGATCGATCGCGACGGCCTCTCCCTTGGACGTGAACCCGTACGCGACGCCGGCCCAGTAGCCCATGCCCCAGATGTTGGTGCGGTTGGTGCTTCCCGTCACGGCGATGCGCTGCCCCGTCTTGGGATCGAAGCGGACGATCACGTCGCCGCCGTCGACCTCGGAGCCGCCGCGGTACGTCTTCGCGCTGAGGTAGGTGCGGTCTTGTCCGACCGAGACGATATCGCCCGACGACTCGTAGGTGGTCGACGCGTCGCGTGGGTTCAAGAAGCCGACCGACGTGACCTTGCCCGTCGTCACGTCGATGCGGACGTACTCGTCGTCGAAGTATCCGACGAGCGCGTCGTTCGCCGGGTCGAGCGTGCCGCGAGGGACGAACGAGAGCGAGTTCGGGAAGCGCACGCCCGGGCGCTCGGGCGCGATGACCGTGCACGACGCGGTGAGCGGGTCGATCTTGATGAAGGTGTCGTCGAGCGTGGTGCCGTAGATCTCTCCGTCGCGGTTCACCGCGATGTCTCCGACCTCGGAGAAGGTTCCGGTGCCAAGGCAGCTAAAATCCCCAATCTTTTTGAGGGTTTTGCCGTAAGGCTCGAACAGGAAGAGGGTCTTGCCCGTGTGCAGGTACACCGCGCCCGACGTGACGGTCGCGTCGGTCTGCGGGAGCGCCGAGTCGAGCTCGACGGGCGGCGGCGCCGAGTCGCGACCAGCGGCGTCGTCGTCCGCGACGACGAGCGGAGGTGGCTTCTGGATTTCGGGCGACGAGCAGCCGGCGAACGAAGCGAGGGCGGCAGTGGTGGCGAAGGCGACCGTGAGACCGAAGGCCAAGCGTAAGCGCATGTTTCGGTAGAGAGTAGCCTACGCCCGCGCCGCGCGCACGAGGCTCCCTCTCGGGTACGTTCCGAAGGCGCGCGGCTCAGGGCGGAGGCGGGACCAGCGCCACTTGCACCGTGGCCGTCGCCGCGTGCTCGACCGGGCCGACGCTGTGGTTCTGGAGCGGCCCCGCGAAGCACCGGCCGAGGTTCGGATAGGCCGAGGTCATCGGGCCGGGGACGGTCGCGGCCGACATGATCATGCCTTTCTCGTCGATCGAGAGGGCGACCGTCATGGTGCCGCCCTTGGCCGCTCCTGCCGCCGTGATCGCGGCCCGGTAGCACATCGAGAGAGACGGGGTCGCCCGCTGGAGGAACGAGCTCACCGCGGCCCGCGCCCCGGACGGGTCCGTGTCGACGCGCCCTACGCTCACGAACGCCTTCTCGACCGCGATGGGAGACGCCGGGGGCGACTCGGGGGGCGGCGTTGCGCTCGGGGTCGTGGGCGCGGACGCTACGGGCTTGGCCGCCGCGCTCGCGGGAGGCAGCGGCGGCAGCTTCTTCCCGTTCGACGCCACGGGAGGCGCCGAATGCGGCGGCGGCTTGTTCGTCGTGACGGGGGAGCTCGAGTGGGCCACCGGCGCGGACGGCACGCCGAAGCTGACGGCCGAGGACGGCGTGACGGAGGTGCTCGGCGAGGCGACGGGCCCCGCGTCGGTCATTTTCCGCGTGGCGAGGGTGACGACGCCCCCGATCGCGCCCCCGAGGAGGAGCACGCCGAGCAGGACGAGGAGGGCGACCGGTCGCCGCTTGGTCTCGGCCGAGCGCTCGGTGCGCGGCACCTCGGTGAGAACGGGCTCGTCTTGCAGCAGCGTCGGTCGAGAGCCAAAATCGGACTCGCGCGCGATGCGCGGCTCGGAGCGGAGGGCCGGGAGGCGCGGGGCCGAGGCCGCCGCGTCGGGGTAGCTCGGCTTCGATGCGACGGCCAAACGTGTCGACGTGAGCGGAGCCGACGGATCGAGGCCACGGAGCGCAGAGGCCATCTCGCCGGCCGACTGGAACCTGTCCTCCGGTCGCTTCTCGAGCGCCCGCAAGCACACGTCCTCCAGCCGCGGGTCGACGTCCCGGCGAAGGCTCGACGGCCGGGGTGGGGTGTCGGTGACCTGCTTCACGACCACGCCGATGGGCGTCTCGCTCGTGAAGGGCACCTTGGACGTGAGCATCTGGAAGAGCACGATGCCCATGGAATAAAGGTCGCTGCGGGCGTCGAGGGGCTCGCCGCGCGCCTGCTCGGGCGACATGTACTCGGGCGTACCGACGAGGGTCCCGGTGCCCGTGAGGGCGCGGCCCGGCTCGGTCTGCATGGCGCGGGTGTCGATCACCTTCGCGATGCCGAAGTCGCAGACCTTCACCACCTCGTGGAGCTCGCCGTCGTCGTCTTGGGCGAGCGTGACCATGATGTTCTCGGGCTTGATGTCCCTGTGGACGATGCCCAGGCGGTGTGCGGCCTTCATCGCGGAGAGGGCCTGGCCGAGGATGTGCACGATGCGCTCGGGGGAGAGCGGGTGCTCGGCGCGAATGACCTCGTAGAGGTCGCGGCCGTTCAGGAACTCCATCGCGATGTACGCGAGCCCCGACGACTCCGTGCCGAAGTCGAGCACACGCACGGTGTTCGGGTGGTCGAGCGCGCTCGCGGCGCGAGCTTCACGCTGGAACCTCGCGACGAAGGTCTCGTCCGAGAGATCGCTCCGCATGACCTTGAGGGCGACCGTGCGACCGAGGCCCGTGTGGGTCGCGCGGTACACGTCGCCCATGGCGCCCGAGCCGATGTGCGCCTCGACCTTGAACTTGCCCCCGACCGTCTGCCCGACGAGCGAGCCCGTCTCCGCGAGCGCGGCCGTCATGCGGCCCTCGGAGAGGCGCCGACGGAGGCGTGAGGCAAGAGAATCGGGAGGCGCACCATGGGAGACGTCGAACCTTCCTTCATGGTCTCAGGCCTGACCGCTCCCGTCCACTTTCGGCGTGCGATCGTGCCTTCACTCTCTCTAGCGATGCGCGGGCCCGGGGGCGGATTCACGATGCCCTGAAGGCCCAATGTAGGAAAAAAGGCGACGGGCGCCCCTCATGTGAGGAACGCCCGCCGGGCCATCGCCGCTCTTTTCCGAGGAAGCGGCCTCTGCGTCACCAGGGGAAGCTGTTGGCGTTCGAGGTGACGATGAACTTGTCGTACTTGTCGCCGAACTCACGGGTGCCGCCGTCCGCGCAGCGCGGGAGCTTGTCGAGGTCGACCTTGCCGTCCTTCGTCTTGGCCGAGGCCGGCGCGTCGCGGAGGCAGCGGCCGTACTCGCGCGACTCCTTCAAGAAGTCGTCGGCGGCCCGCATGAAGTTGTCGTACGCGAGGGACGCGCCGATGCGCGCCTTCTTGGTGTTCGAGAGGTCGGCGCGCTTCAGGCTGCCGTAGTCGCGGAGACCCGTCAGCGCGGCCTCGAAGCTCTTGAACTCGGTGTCGTAGTCCGTGTACGCGACCTCGTCGTTCTCGTCGGCCGGGTCGCCCGTCTCGACGAGCTCGCGCGCGATGTTGAGCACGTTGCGGCGGTGCCAGCGGAACTTCTTGCCCTCTTCCTTCTCGATGCGGGCGAGCTGGCGCTGCGCGAGGGGCTTCGTGATGGCGCCCACGCTCGTGTGGATCTCTTTGTCGGCCTTCATGAACTCGTCGAACGCGGCGACGAGGCGGGTGTGGATCTCTTTGCCCTTCGCGAACTTGTCGTCCTTGTAGTTTTTCTGATCGTAGTACGTGTTCGCCTCGTTGATGACGGCCTCGGCCGCGACCACGGCCTTCGCGTAGCGCTGGCCGACCTCCTCGAGGCTCTTGTCGTCCGGGGGCATGCTCTTGGCTTTGGTGACGGCCGTCTGGCAGCGCGACGAGCCGGACACCTTGGGGATGCCCAGGATGACGCGCTCTCTGCCTGTCGGGCCCGACTTCGGCGCCCACGACGCGTACATGCGGCGCGAGCGGTAAATCGGCGACGACATGGTGTTCATGCAGTTGCGGATGTACTCGCCCACCTTCATGGAGAGCTTCTCGTCGTTCTTGTCGTCGTCGGTCTCCGTGTCGCCTTCGCCGTCGTCTCCGGCGGTGGGGGCGGCGCCCGCGTCGGCCGGCGTCTTCTTGAATTTCTTGCACCCGGTGGCCGTCGTCGCGAGCGCGAGGGCCGAGAGCACGAGGAGGAGCTTGAGGAGGGAGCGGTTCATGTCGGCGGTCGAGGCTACCTTCGGCCCAAAGCTCTGCCAAACGCGAAGCGACCGTCCTGCCTGAAATGCACGAAAGCCCCGGCCGGGCGGCCGAGGCTTTGGGGAGTCGTGGTGTCACCCGTTCGGGTGACGCGCCTACTTAAGGCCGAGCAGCTCGACCTCGAACACGAGCGTCGCGTTCGGCGGGATGACCGGCGGAAACCCTCCGGCGCCGTAGGCCATGTCGCTCGGGATGGTGAGCTTGCGGAGCTCGCCGATCTTCATGCCGGCCACGCCCTTGTCCCAGCCTTGGATGACCTGGCCGGCGCCGAGGCGGAACGTGAAGCCCTGCCCGCGGTCGCGGGAGCTGTCGAACTTTTTTCCGTCGGTCAGCGTGCCGACGTAGTGCACGGTCACGGTCTGCCCCGCGGTCGCGACGGCGCCGTTTCCTTCACGCAAGGTTTCGCATTGGAGCTGGCTCATGACGTTCGTTTCCCTTCGATGGCGCTGCCCGTCGACCTTCGGCGAGCGGCCCGATTTCGCGACTATCGTCCGAAACCACCCCCGGTCGCAATGGGGCCGCGTCGAGGCTTGGGCTTTCCCGGCCACGCGGTTCGGCTAAGGTGCACCCATGTCCGTCGTCCGAGACTCGATGACCCACCCTGCGATCTTCGTCGACGTTTCCGCCACCACGGGGGAGGTGCTCGCGCTCGTCGAGCAGCGCTCCGTGTCGGCCGTGCCCGTGCTCCGCGAGGGCAGGCTCGTGGGCATCGTGTCGACGACCGACCTCGTTCGCGATCTCGCGGGTCCCCGCGACGGAGACCTCCCTCGAACGGCTGCAGACTGCATGCGTTCCCCGGTCGTCACCACGAACCCGGGTGCTTCTCTCGTCGAGGCGACACGCGCGATGGTCTCGGCCAAGGTGCACCGTCTCGTCGTCGTCGAGGACGATCGCGTGGTCGGCGTCTTGTCGACGCGGGACGTGCTGCCCCACGTCGAGAAGGCCCGATCTGCGCGAAAACTTTCGGAAATCATGACGCGAGACGTGCTCACGATCGACCTCGACACGACCGTCGACGCCGCGGTCGAGAAGCTCTCCGAGGCGAACGTGCACGGGCTCGTCGTGGTCGACGGTGAGCACCCGATCGGCGTGTTCACCCACGCCGAGGCCCTCGCGTCACGCAGGCTCCCGGCCGCGCTCCGCGCCCGGCCCGTCGAAGAGGTCATGAGCTACGAGACGATCTGCTTCGCGGCCTCGACGCCCGTGTACCGCGCGGCCGCCCAAGCGCTCCGCATGAACGTGCGTCGCCTCCTCGTCGTCGAGAACCGGGAGGTCGTCGGCATCTTGAGCTGCCTCGACCTCGCCCGCGAGCTCACGCTCTGAGCCGAGGCCGATCGAGCGCGTCTCTCGTTTCGCAAAGTTGGCTTTTTTTTCCGCGTGAGCCCGCGCTCACGGGGCCTTCGGCGAGGCCGCGACGACGGCCTTCCGCACGTCGAGGGCCAGGCGGCACCCGTCCATGCCGCTCGCGTAGACGACGCGCGCCGTCGACGACATCCACGCCGGGTCGACCGGCCGCCTGAGCCGCAGAAGGTCGCGCCCGGTGCGGAGCTCCGTGACGATCACGCGCACCTCGTGGGCCCGCTCTCCGTCGAGCTCCGTGGGGCCTCCGCCCGTGCCCGGCTCGTCGATCGCGGCGATCACGATCTCGGCGCGCGAGGCCGTGATCGCGGCGTCGGTGGGGGCCTTCTCGAACGAGCGGCGGAGCGCCCCGACCTCCTGCACGGTCTTCGCGGTGCGGGCTTTCTCGACGAACGACTCGGCGAGGTACGGCAAGCCGAGCATGGCGTCCGACAGGTGGGACACGGTGCGCGTGCGTGCCTCGCCCCCACCCATGTAAACTGCACGCGTATGATCGAGGATGGCCTTCTCGTCGCTGGACGCCGGCGGATCGACGAGGCACACGACGAACGGGTCCTTTCGGCTCGCTCGTGCGGCCGCGAGCGTGGTCTGCTCGTCCACGAAGGCGGACGTGGGACCGCGCACGTAGATGGCGGGGCGCGCGAGCACGGCGCCGAGACCGGCCCCGACGACCTCCGGCGCGACGAGGTCGGGGCTCGGGCTCGCCGCGCTCCGCGCCAGGATCGGAAGCACACGCGCGACGACCTCGCGGCCCCCGTCGCCGAGGGCAGCCGCCTTGGCGCGCACGTCGGTGACCAGGGCGTTTCGGCTCGCGTCGAGCTCGCTCGTCTCTCGGGCTCGAAGCGAGAGGCAGGCTCGCCCCGTCACGAGAGCCGCCGCGAGGACCATCACCCGCGCGATGGCCGTGCCTCGTCGCGCGCCGCGCTCCCTCGTGCGTCGGTCGTTCTCTCCGCGAACGCTCGCCTCGATCCGCGCGGCGAGCGCCGGGTGCATCTTCTTCTGGACGAGGAAGGTCGTCATCGGTCGGGCTCGGCGGTCCGCCCCAGGCTGCGCGAAACGAGCGCCTCGAGCTGCGTGCGTGTGACGCCGAGGCGTTCGGCGGCGCGGCCCGCGAGCGACGTCCGCGCGACCCCCGGCCGGAACTGGTACGTCGGCGTTTGGGTCGGCCCGAGCTCGACCTGGAGGAAGCGCAGCGCCGAGATGTCCCCCGCGGCCTCGAGCCGGCTCGCGAACGCGAGGAAATGCGTCGTGATGAAGGCGTGCGGGGAGAGGCCCTCGAGCATCCGCAGCACGAGCTCGAAGATCTCCTCGCCCTCGGACGGGTTCGTGCCCGAGCAGAGCTCGTCGAGGATGACCATCGAGCCCGGCGCGAGGTTCTCGAAGAGCGTTCGGATGCGAAGGAGCTCGGTCCCGAGCCTGCCCTCCGATTGGTCGGCGCGAGTCTCTTGGATGAGCGACACGACGAGGCCCGACACCGGCGCGATCCGCGCGCGCCGAGCCGGGACGAACAGCCCACATTGTGCGAGGAGCTGAGAGATTCCGATCGACTGGAGCAGCCGTGTTTTTCCTCCCGAGTTCGGCCCCGTCACGAGCACGGTGCGCGTGTGGCGATCGACGACGAGATCGCACGGAACGACCCGTGGCGCCGCCCCCGAGGCCGTGCTCGCCGTGAGCAAGAACGGGTTCCAGAGCTGCTCCATTTCGCGAGGCTCGTCGGGGCTCGCCACCTCGGGGAGGCACGTGTCGAGCCCTGCGGCCGTCGCCGCGTCGCGGAAGCCCATCGCGCCGAGCAAGAGCTCGAGATCCCCCATGAGCTGGACGAGCTTCGGGAGCTCGTCGTCGATCCCCGAGTAGACCGCGTCGACGAGCCGCGCCATCACCTCGCCGTCGGAGAAGGAATACCCGCGGACGAAGAGCTCGAGCTTCGCGAGAAAGCGGCGGAGCGGCGAGCTCGTGAAGGGGTTCTCGGGGTTCGTCGCCACGTCGCGGATGGCGAGCGCGCGAATGCGGCCGTCGGCGCCGATGCCCACCGCCAACGTCAGCGTCGCCATGTTCTCGTCGTACGAGAGCAGATCCACCATCGAGCGGAAGGGCTCGCCCTCGCGAACACGAGCGCCGAAAGCGGCGATGCGCGACAACGCGGACGTCGCCGTCGCGAAGCCCGTGGCCGCGCCCTCGACGATCTCGCGGAGGAGGGTGAGGATGTCGAGCTGGCGCCGCGTGGGATCGAGCTTGCCGGTGCCGGTCGCGCCCTCGACGAGCCCCCGCAGGCGGCAGAGCCGCACGTAGAGCGAGGTCGCGGCCTCCCGGAGCTCGGGCCGCTCGGAGAGCTCCCGCAAGATCGCGCGCCTCTGCGCGGCCGCGCGTGGGTCCGACGGAGGGTGCGTGACGAGCCTCGTGAGGAGCTTCGTCGAGAGCACCGCGCGCGTCCCGTCCACCGTGATCGAGAACGCGTTCGCGACGAAGGTCGGCACGAAGAGGTCGTCCTCGAAGCCGTCCGGGTGGAACGGCGAAGGCGCGAGTCGTACGTCGGCGAGGGCCTCGGCGAAGAGGCCCCCCGAGACGCCGCTCGTGAAGGCGAGGCCCAGCGCGAGGCGGGTGCGCTCCTCGTCGATCCGGCACGCGGCCTCGGGGTGCAGCAGATCGGGGTAGGGGGAGGGCTCCGCCATGCCCGAACGACACTACGCAACTTCGTGAGTTCCCGCTTCGAGGCGAGATTGTTCGACAAAAAAACCAGCAAGGTCATAGATTTGCGCTGCTGCCGGAATGGCCGGCCACGCCCCTCCTCGGGGCGGCATCGAACTGCCACTGCGGGCGAGCCGTTGGTAGGGTGGAGCCGCCCTCGCTCCGACGCCGAGACGACGAATGCACCGAACCGCCGATCCCGAGACCCCGAACGAGCTCGCCCGCTTCGAGGCTCAGAAGCTCGCCTTCGCGCCGCTCCTCTTCCAGGGCGCACGGGCCATGCGCGACCTCGGTGTGCTCGGCGCCCTCTACAAGGCCGGGCCGCGTGGCCTCACGGTCGACGAGGTGAGCCGCGAGACCTCGCTCGGCCGTTACGCCGCGGGGGTGCTGCTGGAGGCGGGCATCGCCACGGGCCTCGCTCGTGTGACGGGCTCTCCGCTCCGCTTCGCGATCACGAAGACGGGGGTCTACTTCGTCTCGGACCGCCTCACCCGCGTCAACACGGAGTTTTCGCACCACGTCTGTTACCGCGCGGCCGAGCACCTCGCCGAGTCGCTGCGCGAGGGGCTCCCCGCGGGGCTGCGCGAGCTTGGGCCCTTCGCGACGGTCTACGAGGGGCTCCACGCGCTCCCCCCGGACGTGAAGCGCGCGTGGTTCGACTTCGACCACCACTACTCCGACTCCGTCTTCTCCGAAGCGCTCGCCCAGATGGTCGCCGAGAAGGTGCGCCACATCGTGGATCTCGGCGGAAATACCGGGCGATTCGCGCGTGCGTTCCTCGCCGCGGCGGGGCCCGACGCGAAGGTGACCATCGTCGATTTGCCCGCGCAGGTGGCGATGGCCAAAGAGAGCCTCGCCGATCTCGGCGATCGTGTCGCCTTCCACCCGACCGACGTCCGCGGTCCGGGGCTCGCGCTCCCACGCGGCGACGCGTACTGGATGAGCCAGTTCCTCGACTGCTTCCCCGAGGGCGAGATCGCGCACATCCTCGGCGCCGTGCGGAGGGCGATCCCTCCCGAAGGGCGCGCGTTCGTCCTCGAGACCTTCTGGGACAGGCAACGGTACGAGGCAGCTCGCACGTGCGTCATCGCCACGACGTTGTACTTTGCATGTGTCGCGAACGGGTCGAGCCGCATGCTCCACTCGGACGACATGGAGCGGCTCGTCGTGGGCGCGGGGCTCCGCGTGGCCTCGGCCCGCCACGACCTCGGCCTCGCGCACTCGCTCCTGACCTGCGTGCCCGTCTGACCTTTCCGTATCGTTCGGCAAGGTCCTTGCTATCGTCCCGGGCGGGCGGAGAACGCCGACCCTGGAGGAGGACACGAATGACGGCCGACGAGAGCGGGAAGAGCAAGCGGGGAGAGATCGTCACGGCGCTGAACTCGTGCATCGAGACATGCACCGACGGCGAGAAGGGCTACGCGATCGCCGCCGCGGACGTGCGAGACCTGGGCCTCAAGGCCTATTTTCAAGGCAAAGCGGAGGAGCGCGCCGATTTCGTGGTGGCGCTGCAAGAGGCGGTCGCGGCGCTCGAGGCCACCCCCGAGAACGAGGGCTCGGCCGCGGGCGCGCTGCACCGTGGGCTCGTCGGCGTGCGAAAGGTCATCGAGGGCCGGAGCGACAAGCTCCTCGTCGAAGAGTGCCTCCGCGGAGAGGTCGCCGCGCTCGCGAAGTACGACGCCGCGCTCGGCCACGTCTCGGAGAACGACGAGCCCACGACGCTCCGCGCGCTCCTCGTCCACCAGCAGGAGATCCTCGGAAAATCGATCGCGGAGCTGCGGCGCCGCCTCGGGGGTATGAGCTGATGTCGCTCCAGCGCTTTCGGCGCGAGGTCGTGACGGCCTCCGAGGACGACACCGTGCTCTCGGTGGCGGAGCGCATGCGGGATCTTCGTGTGGGGTGCGTGGTCGTGACCCGCAGCGATCGTCCCGTCGGCATCCTCACGGATCGTGACGTCGCCCTCCGGGTGGTCGCCGACAAGCGTGACGCCTCGACCACCAAGGTCTCTCAGGTGGTCACCTACGATCCGATGGTCGTCGAGCTCGACGCGGACATCTCCTCGGTCACGGCCCTCGTGCGCGAGCACGGGGTGCGCCGCTTCCCGATCGTGGATCGCTCGGGGGCGCTCGTGGGCATCGTCACGTCGAACGACCTCTTCGTCCTCGTGGGCCGCGAGCTCGCGAACCTGTGCGCCGGTCTCGAGGACCCTTCGGACACGACCGAGAGTCGCTAAATATCCGGAACAGCTCAAGAAAAGAGCCGGTGGCCCGAGGGCTCCGGCTCTCTTCTTTTCGAGAGGGCGGCTCGTCAGGTGGCGCGGGCGGGGCGAACGACGAGCACCGAGCACGAGGCGTTGTTGACGACCTTGGCGGCCGTGGTGCCGAGGATGCGGTCGACCACGCCGTAGCCGTGCGAGCCGATCACGAGGAGGTCGGCCTTCTCTTTTTCGATGGCGGTGCAGATGCCCTGCCAGGGGCTGCCGATCTCGACCGACACGAGGTGCTCGGAGCGGAGGTTCGCGGGCACGTTCGCCGCGTGGGCCTCGAGGTCCTTCTTGGCGGCGTCGCGGAGGAGATCCATGAGCGAGGGCGCGTCCGTCTGCCAGATGAGGCCGGGCATTTCGGGCGGGATGCCGACCGCGCGGAAGAGCACGAGCTTCGCGTCCGGCGCAGCGTTCGCGGCCTCGATGGCGGCCTTCAGAACCTCGGGGGCGCGGGGCGAGTTGTCGAGGGCAACGAGAATGGTCTTCATCACGGTCTCCTAGGGTGCCGTCGCCGATGCGAGGTTCGGGCCAGCGTGAAGTACGCGTTGGCCTGCACCCTCGGCGACCCGTCCGTGCGCACCTTGCGTGCATGCGCACCCCTTGCGTAGCACGGGTTGCCGTTCCGGCTCACAGGTCTGATAGCCTCGATGGCCCGCGCCGACCGCCGCGCGCGGTGACGGGCTATTTTCTCATGGTGGCAACTCGAGCTCCCCACGACGACACTGCGCCTCCGCCGGGGCTCCTCGGCCTCTTCTCGTTCGGCTCCACACGAAGGCCCGCGCCTCCGCCGGGGTACGCGTACTCCTGCGAGGACGCGTCACTACTCAAGCCTCTTTACTATCGGCTCTTCGTCAACCCGCTCGCCGCCGTGGCACCGGCGCGGCTCCGCGCCAACGACGTCACCTTCGTGTCGCAGCTCTTCGCGCTCCTCCCGGCGTTCATCGGGATCGCGAGCACGCGGACCGACCTCCCCGGGTGGGTGCTCGCCGTCGTCGCGCCGCTCGGCTACCTCGGGTACATCGTGCTCGATCACCTCGACGGGACGCACGCTCGCAAGACGGGCACGTCGTCGCCGCTCGGCGAGCTCGTCGATCACTGGTGCGACGCGTGGAACGCGCCGCTCCTCACGTTCGCCTGCGGCCTCAACTGGAACGCGTCGCCGCTGCTCGCGTCGGCGTTAGGCTTCGTCACGGGGCTCGCGCTCTGCCTCGCCTACGAAGAGCAGCGCATCACCGGCAAGATGCGGCTCGACGCGCTCGGGAGCAGCGAGGCGCTCACCGGGATGGGGCTCTCGATGATCCTGATGGGGGTCGTCGGGAAAGACGTGGCCGTCGGCATTCACCTCCCGTTCGGTGTCTCGCTCGCGCTCGCCCTCCAGATGGTGAGCCTCGTGGGCAGCGGCGGCGCGATCGCCATGGCGCTCGTCCGAGGGGGACCGCGGCTCTTCGCCGGCGTGTGGCCGTACGCGGCGGGCGCGGGCATCGTGATGGTGTGGGTCGAGCGTGGCCTCGATCTCCGGGTCGCGCCGTTCATGATGGCGGCGCTCTCCGCCACGGTCGCTGGACGCATCGTGATCGAGCGGACCACGGGGCTCCGCGTGCGTGTCGACTACGTCGGGCTCGTGCTGCTCGCGCTCGGGCTCGTGCTCGCCCTCGTCGGGCCGGGGTGGGGCATGACCCGTGTCGCCGCGTGGGTCGTGTGCGCGGTGCTCCTCGCTCGCCCCTGCGCCGACTTTCTCTGGGCGGTGCTCGTGCTCCGGCGGTTCGTGCGGAAGGGCGAGCTCTTGTCGCTCGTGACGGGCGGTGAAGACGCGCCTCCGAGCGAAGGCTGAGGCGCTCCTCGAAGCTCATCCACCTGGCTGTTCCACCGCGCCGAACGCATCGTTTCCGTTCGCGATTTCGCCGCGCATGCGTATCTTACTTTCTCGTTATGTCGAGAGGCGCAGCACACGACCGGTTGCGCGTTCGAGCTGGGATCGCTCCCCTCGTCGTGGCCGCGTTCGTCGCCTCCGGGAGCGTCGCGCACGCACAGCCGCCTCCGCCATCACCACCGCCGCCCACGCCGCTCGCTGGGGTCGTCGCTCCGAAGCTCGTTCGAGACGCGCCCATCGTGTACCCCGAGGGCGCGCACGGCGACGCCACGGTGGTGCTCACGGTCGTCGTCGACAAAGACGGCACGGTGCGCGAGGCCGAGCCGCTCACCCCGTCGCCGCCTTTCTCCGACGTTGCCGCGAAGGCCGTGCGCGCGTTCGTGTACGAGCCGGCGACGCGGAACGGCGCGCCGATCGTCGCCAAGATCCGCGTCGAGATCACGTTCACGGAGCCCCCTCCGCCACCCCCGGAGCCCGAGCCCGAGCCGCCTCCCCCTCCGCCCCCGAAGAAGGGGCCCCCTCCTCCAGTGATCGAGCAGGTCGACGTGCGCGGCCTGCGGGCCGAGTCGGGGCGGACGGCGTCGCTCTCACGCGCCGAGGTACGGCAGGTGCCAGGCACCTTCGGAGATCCGTTTCGCGCCGTCGAGATCATGCCGGGGGTGACACCGATCGTGTCGGGCCTCCCGTACTTCTTCATCCGCGGCGCGCCGCCGGGCAACGTGGGGTACTTCCTCGACGGCCTGCGCGTGCCCGTGCTCTTCCACGTGGGGGCGGGGCCGTCGGTCGTGCATCCTGCACTGGTCAAGCAAGTTGATCTTTACCCGGGCGGGTACCCGGCGCGCTTCGGGAGGTTCGCGGGAGGCATCGTCTCGGGCGAAATGCTCGATCCGCTCGAGCGCCCTCACGGCGAGATGAACCTGCGCCTCTTCGACGTGGGCGCCTTCGCCGAGACCCCGTTCGCCAAAGGGAAGGGCTCGGTCGCGCTCGGGGGGCGCTACTCGTACACCGGTGCGCTCTTCTCGGTGTTCTCGCCGTCGACCATCCTCGACTACTGGGACTACCAGGCGCGCGCCACCTACGATCTGACGCCGAACGATCGGGTCAGCGTCTTCGCGATGGGCTCGTACGACTTCCTCGGACAGAAGCTCGAAGGTGGCGTCGAGGGGGAGCCGCTCACCCTCTTCGGCGCCGAGTTCCACAGGCTCGACCTCCGCTACGACCGTAAGTTCTCGTCGGGGCGCCTCCGGTCCGCGGTCACGATCGGCATCGACAAGTCGCGCATCAGCCAAGACCGCAATACCCGTGATCGCCTGATCGGGACCCGCACCGAGGTCGAGACGCGGCTCTCGCGCGAGGTCCTCCTCCGCGCCGGAACGGACGCCCAGATCGACAGCTACGACGTGCAGACCGGGCTCTCGGATCTCGGCCCCGCCGCGGCCACCATCGCCTCGCTCTTCCCGTCCCGCGCCGACTTCGTGATGGGCGCGCGCGCCGACCTCGTCCTGAAGCCAAACGATCGCCTCGAGGTCGTGCCGGGCCTCCGCGCCGATCTCTTCGCCTCGCAAGGGGCGACCGCCGTCGGCATCGATCCGCGGGTCGCCACGCGCACCCAGCTGACCGACAAGCTCGCGCTCTTGTCGGCCGCGGGCCTCGCGCATCAGGCTCCCGCGTTCGTCGTGCCGGTCCCCGGGTTCACGCCGGGTGGCATTCGCGGAGGTTTGCAGAAGGCCGCGCAGCAGAGCCTCGGCCTCGAGCTCGCTCTCTTCACCGACACCACGCTCACGGCCACCGTGTTCCACAACGGCTTCTTCGACATGAGCGATCCGCTCGGAGCCACGGCCCCCGTCCCGCCGGGCTGCTCCCCGGGCACGTTCCCGACGGACACGCTCGCCGGCGATCGCGGCGCGGGGCCCGGCGGCGGCGGCGGCGGAAATGCGTGCGGCGCGCGCTTCACTCCCGGCACCGTGGGCCCCGATCGTTCGGGCGGAGGTGGGCAGGGCAGCGAGACACGCGGCACCCAGCGCACGGCCACGGCCCTCGAGGTCCGCACACGCGGGCGCTCGTACGGCGTCGAGCTGTTCGTGAAAAAACGCCTCACGAGCCGCGTGGGTGGGTTTTTCTCCTACACGCTCTCGCGCTCCACGCGCACGTTCGAGGATCGCGAGTACCTCGCCACGTTCGATCGTGCGCACGTGCTCAACGTGGCCCTCGCGTACGACCTCGGCCGAAACTGGCGCGCCGGCACGCGCGTGGTCTTCTACACGGGCGTGCCCAAGGCCCCCGATCCGACCGACCCCGACACCTCGCGCCTCCCGCCCTTCTTTCGTGTCGACCTCCGGCTCGAGAAGAAGTGGCAGCTCGGGAAGACGGCCTGGATCTCGGTGGTGGCCGAGTGGCTCAACGCGACGCTCACGAAGGAGTCGATCGCGCAAAATTGCACTCTGCAAGGGTGCGAGGCCCAGTTCATCGGGCCCGTGACCATCCCGAGCCTCGGGCTCGAGGGAGGGATCTGATGGGAGTCTCGTCTCGTCGTCGTGCGTTCGTAGGGCGGCTCGTGAGGTCCCTCGTGGCGTCCTCCGCGCTCGTGGGTCCGTGTGCGCTCTCGGCCTTTTCCGCCTGCGGGACCTCGAGCGACACCCCCGTCGACGCCGGCCCGCCTCCGTGCGACAGCGTCTGCCAAGACGAGACGGCCGTGCGCGCGATCCGCGAGACCATGAAGCTCGTCTACAACTTGACCCTCCAGGGGAAGCCGGTGGGAAAACAAGATCAGGCCATCGCGTGCCCGAAGGGGGGCCGCGCGTACGTCTACGGGGAGGCCTCGTCGAACGCCGAGCAGGGCACGACGGCCGTCTCTCTCTCGTACGAGGCCGAAGCGTGCGGCTACCAGCAGCGCGACGACGATGTCGAAGAGACCTACGATCTCGTCCTCCAGGGGAAAATCCAGCAAGACGGGGTGCTGGCCGTGCAGCCCGGCTCGTCGACGGCGCTCGTGATGAAGAGCGAGTCCATCACCGTGAGCGGGACGATCCGCGAGCCTGCGATTCCGTACCGCATCGAGGGGTGTAAGCTCGAGATGACCCAGAACGGAAATCGCCTCACCGCCACGGTGTGCGGGCGCACCGTCGGGGTCGACCTCTGACGAGAGGCCTTTGCGCACGTCGCCCCCTGTGCGACGCTTACCCCATGCGACCCGTCTACATGGCCGTGCTCCCGGGCCTCCTCGTGCCGGTCCTCATGTTCTCGTTCGCGTCGTGCAGCGAGAGCTCCCCCACGCTCGACGGGAGCGCGCAGCGCCCCGACAGCTCCCTCGGAAACGCGCCGGACGGGTACGTGAGCCCCAACGATCCCGTCGCCCAATGCCAGACCGTGGGCGGCGCGATCAGCCAGTACTCGTGCTGCAAGAACGCCCCCGATTTTCCGAACCGCTGCGATGGCCTCCAATGCTCGTGCGACCTCGCCGAGTCGAAGGAGACGACCATCTGCACGTGCCCCGGCAACGATCTCTGCTGGGACGGAAAGCGCTGCGTACCCCGCTGAGGCGCTCCCGCGTTCGGCTCGTCGGCCTCGCGTGCCTGACCGTGGTCCTCGGGCTCGGGAGCCGCAAGCTCGGCGCGCACCTCCCGCGCTTCGTCGCCGACTACGCGGGGGATGCCCTCTACGCGACGCTCGTGTTTTTCCTCGTCGCGTTCGTCCGCCCGTCCGCGCCTCGTCTCGGTCTTGCGGCCGCGGCCTTCGCGTTTTCGTGCCTCGTCGAGGTGAGCCAGCTCTCCGACGCGACGGTGCTCGTCACGGCGCGTTCCACCGTCTTCGGGCGGCTCGTCCTCGGGACCACCTTCGTGTGGTCCGACATCCCACTTTATGCGCTCGGAGCAGGGCTCGGCGCCGTCGTCGACGTGGGGCTCTTCAAGGGAGTGACGCCGGCATCTTCCGGGCAGCGCCCTCCGCCGCCGTCCGAATGAGCGTATCGCGCGGCGACGGGGCCTCGCTCGAGGCGCTCCCGCGGACGATGGCCACGAGGGCACCTCCGCGCTCCTCGCGCAGCGTCGCCGACACGACGCAGGTGCGCTCGGTGCACGCGAGCAGCGCGGCCGACACCACGAGGTGACGTTTCGCGTGGTGAACCGGGCGCTTCGCGAGCACACCCTCGAGCGACGCGCGCACGAGGGTCGCGTCACGAGGGGCGTCGGCCACCACCTCACCGACGCGCACGTCCGCGGGCTCGCCTGCACCGGCGGCGCCCTCGAACGAAAATACCGCCAAAAGACAGAGCGCGGCGATGGTCGAGGCGCTTCGCATGAGGGGAGCCCATCACGGCCCGCCCGCCTGGGCCAAGTTTCCGGGCTTCCCGCCGCCCGCGTGCGCGGGTACTTTGCGTGCCCATGGCAAACCTCCTCGAGAAGCTCAAAGAGATGACCGTCGTCGTGGCCGATACGGGCGACTTCCAGTCGATCGAGAAGTTTCGTCCCCGCGACGCGACCACGAACCCGTCGCTCATTACGGCCGCCGCCAAGATGCCCGCGTATGCGTCCCTCATCGACGACGCGATCGCCTACTGCAAGGCCGACGGAGGCACCCCCGAGGAGATCGCGAAGCGCGCGATCGATCGCCTCGCCGTGGTGTTCGGCCTGAAGATCCTCGGTGTGATCCCGGGCCGCGTCTCGACCGAGGTCGACGCGCGCCTCTCGTTCGACACCCAGGGCACGGTCGACAAGGCCCGCGCGATCATCGCGCAGTACGCCGCGCAGGGCGTCTCGAAGGAGCGCATCCTCATCAAGATCGCCTCGACGTGGGAGGGCATCAAGGCCGCCGAGATCCTCGAAAAAGAGGGGGTCCACTGCAACTTGACGCTGCTCTTCGGCATTCACCAGGCGATCGCCTGCGCCGACGCGAAGGCGACCCTCATCTCGCCCTTCGTGGGGCGCATCCTCGATTGGTACAAGAAGTCGACCGGCAAGGCCTCGTACGCGCCGCACGAGGACCCCGGGGTCGTCAGCGTGACGCGCATCTTCGAGTACTACAAAAAGCACGGTCACCGCACCGAGGTCATGGGAGCGAGCTTCCGCAACATGGGCGAGATCACCGAGCTCGCCGGCTGCGACCTGCTCACGATCTCGCCGCAGCTCCTCGCCGAGCTCGAGGCCGCCGAGGGAGAGCTCCCCCGAAAGCTCGACGCCGACCGCGCGAAGACCCTCGACATCCCGAAGGTCGACATGACCGAGGAGACGTTCCGGAAGATGCACGCGGCCGACACCATGGCGAACGAGAAGCTCGCCGAGGGCATCGAGGGCTTCTCGAAGGCGCTCGTCGAGCTCGAGACGCTGCTCGCCGCCCGCGTCCGCGCGCTCGGCTGATCGGCACCGCGGTCGTTCGATCGGCCGCGTCGCGCACCTTTCGTGGCCGGTCCGGGCCGACGATGGGCGCCGTTTGTGGGGAAACATGCGACGACAGCTGGCGAGAGTGCTCGGGTACTTGGCCTCGGGGCCCTTTGGCTCGTACGCTAGAGAGACCATGCAGCGTCGTCTCCTTGCTCCGGTCGTCTTCGCTTCGGTCGTCGCGTTCGCGCTCGCCCCCCTCGCGTGCTCGAACGGGAGCTCGGGGGTGCCTGCCATCGTCACGCAGCCCCCTCCCACCGGGGGAGATGGCTCGACCAGTGGAGTAGCAGACACGGGGATTGACGCAGCCGACGCTGCGGAGCCGATCGACGCGGCTGACGCGGCTGACGCGGCTGACGCGGCCGACGCGGCCGACGCGGCCCCAACCGACCCCTGTGCGAATGGCCGATTCGATACTGGTGAGACCGACATCGATTGTGGCGGCCCCAAGTGTCAAAAGTGTCCCGATGGAAAGACCTGCGTCTCGTCCGCGGACTGCTCGGGCGGCTTCTGTGACACTGTGAATACCAAGCAATGCGCGACCCCGTCTTGTATGGACTCCTTCAAGAACGGTGCTGAGACCGACGTTGACTGCGGCGGAGCAACCGTGTGCAGGCGATGCGCGATCGGCCGCGGATGCGCGGCGGATGGGGATTGCGTCAGCGGTCGTTGCGTGAACAACGCATGCGCTTGTCCCGCACGAATGGTCACCGTCGGAAAGTCCACCGGCGGAGCGTATTGTGTCGACGACACCGAAGTGACGAACGGCGACTACGACCGGTTCCTCCAGGCAAACGTTCCTGCCTCTGGGCCGTCGAGCACGCAGCCCATCGCGTGTGCTGCGAATACCACCTATGTCCCGTCTGCCAACTGGCCGCCCCCGCAGCCCCTTTCGGGATCGTTCGGGAACCCGGTTCGAAACGTCGATTGGTGCGATGCCGTTGCGTACTGCCGTTGGGCTGGAAAGTCTCTGTGCGGAGACCTAGCTGGGCAACCGATCGCTGCAGCCGACGCAAACGAATACACGCGCGACGCGTGGGTAAACGCGTGCACGAACCAAGGGGCCAATGTGTTTCCCTACGGAGCTGCGTACGTCCCGGGGCAGTGCTATAATTCAAGTCTGGGCAAAGTGTCGGATTGGACCGACCAGGGGACCTACGTCGGAATCCCTCTCACCAACCCTCCGCAGGCGAGGTCTTGTCAGGGAGGCGTGACGAATCTCTTCCAGATGAGTGGAAACCTGGCGGAGTGGGAGAATTCCTGCGACGCCGCCGCGGATACGTGTCTGGTCCGAGGCGGTAGCTACCTCTCTACTGCCCCAGCGACGAACCTGGCTTGCAAGTTCCCGACGGGGACCCCGCCTGCTGTCGGACGCCTCATCAAGCGCGACGACATCGGATTCCGCTGCTGCCAGTATTGATCCGCGCATGACCCGGGCGCGTTCCGCCCTCGATTTCGCGCTCAGGCTCGCGTTCTTCGCGGCCGCACCCGTGGCGATCGTCAAGGCCGCGTCCCTCTTCCCGGTGGGCGCGGCCGTCGTGCAGATCGCGATCGCGATCGGCGTGTTTTGTGCGGGGGAGGCCGCGCGTGGGCTCGCGGAGCGCTCGGGGCTCGCGCGGAGGCTCCTCCGTAAGCAGCTCGAGCTCGAGGCGTTCTACCGGGAGAACCCGCCGCGCCCGTTCCTCTACTACGTCTTTTATCCGCTGCTCCTGCCGTACGCGCTCTGGAACAAGAGCGCCCGGCGCGAGCTCCTCTTGTTTCGTGGCTTCACCGTGCTGAGCTTCGTGCTGCTCGCCGTGTCGCTCGCCCGGGAGTACGTGAGGCGCTTCCCGCCCGAGCTCGGACCGCACGAGTTCTTCCCCTTGGCCGCCGGCACGTTCGCCGTCGAGACGCTCGTCGTGCTCGCGTTCGTCGTGCCCATGGCGACCTCGGTCGTGCATTTCCACCGAGAAAACGCGCCGAAGCGCCTCGGCGTGCTCCTGTTCGTGGCCACGGTGTCGATGGGGCTCTCCGTGTACCGGATCACGAACAAGCGCGATCCGCTCGTCTCGTACACGACCAAGCAGCGTGTTCGCTTCCGCACGGCGATGGCGCCGCGCTTCGCCAAGGAGGCGCAGACCCGCGCGCTCCGCGTGGCGTGGAAGGTCCTGCCCCACACGGCCGACGACATCGAGTCCGACGGGAAGGTCGAGGGGTTCCCGCTGGAGATGGCCCGCGCGGCGCTCGAGCCCTTCTACAAGAGCGACGAGGCCGAGGCCTTCGACCTCTGGTACACGCAGGCCAAGGTGGGCGGAAAGAGGGAAAAGACCCTCGTTTTGTTCTTGGCGGCGACGCGCGGCAAGGAGGCGATGTGGCTCTCGATCGACACGACCGAGAAGGTCACGAACGACCCGAAGCGCCTCCCGCAAGGCGCGTTCAAGGCGATGTGGCGCGCGGCGTCGCGTTGAGCGCACGAACGAACCGGGGCGGAGCCTTTCGACCCCGCCCCGCAAGAGACGACGCTCCGGTCGGTTGAACCTACTGCTTCACCTCGCACGAGAGGTCCTCGGTGACGAGCTCGAGGCCCTGGGCGCCCGCGTCGCGCAGGTAGGCCACGATGAAGCCGCCGCCCTTCTTGGCGAAGAGGCGCGCCTCGGTGGCCTTCTCTTCGCCTGTGGTGACGGCGTGAGGCTTTCCGGCGGCCCGGAACGCCGCCGTGATGGGGACGATCTCGAGGGTGCCTTTGCCCTTCTCGGCGTCTTCCACGTACGCGAGCCAACGCTGTCCTTTGGCGTCGCGGAGGAACTCGGGCCGACCTTCGGTCTTGCTTTCGTCCTCGTCGGTCAGCACTTGGGTGAAGGCGGCGGGCATGGCGTGCGTGTCGCCCGGGATGCGCAGCGAGCGGAGGGCGAGCCCGTCTTTTCCCGTGGCCACGGCCGTCGAAAGCACGTCGTCTTTGCCGTCGGACGCGAGGTCGGGCATCTGGAAGGTGCCCTTGTACTCGGTGACGCCACCGACGGGCTTCTTGTCGTGACCCATAATCATGGCGACGAGCTTACCCGGGGCGCGCGCGGCGACGAGGAACGAGGTGTCGGAGAGCTCGTGCGACACGGGCGTGTCGAACCCTTGCATCTTCCACGGGCTCGTCGTGACCGGCATGCTGGTGGCCGTGGCCCGAGCGGCGCCCTTGCCCTGCGCGACGAACAGGTTCGCCTGGGCCTTCGCGCCGTCACCCTCGATGACGAGCTCCGATCCGACGATCCACTCGTCGTCGTGAGCGGCATCGTAGAAGGAACGGCAGTCGCGTACTTCCTTGTATTGTGCACCGGGTTTGAGAAGCTCGGCGCCCTTCAACGCCTTGAGCGGGTCGCCGGCGTGCTTGGGGTCGTCGAGGTACGCGGGGCCCTCCCAGGAGACCCACGTGTCGGCCTTGTCGACGGGGCCGCACACGACCTTGCGGGTCTTGCCGACCTCGGGTTTTCCGGGGGCTGCCTTCGCTTTGAGCTCGTCGCGGTAGTCGACGAACGCGCGCACGGTGGTGCCCTCGATCTTGACCGGCGTGACCCGGAACACGATGCGCACCCCGTCGGCGGCCTTGGGGGCCATCGCGAACGCCGAGCCCGGGTCGACCGTGACCTTCTGCATCTTGCCGGCGCCGCCCGCGCCTACGGTCGCGACGTACGGCGTGTTCCCGATCGCGAAGCCGAGGGCGTCGGTGCCGTCGGGCAGCTCGACGGCCGTGATGCCGGTGGCCGCGTTCACGCCCTTCGTCCAGACCTTTTGCCCCTCGACCTTGCACACGGGCTCGGCGGCAGGTGCCGCCGGTGCGGCCGAGGCGCCGGGCGCAGCGGTCTCCGAGGCGTTCGGGGTGGCCGAGGCGGCGGCGCTGCTCGCGGTCGACGCGGCGCCGGGGGTCTCCTTTTCTGCCTTGTCTTTGCACGCGGCGACCGCTCCGAAGGCGAGGAGCGGCACGAGGAGGAAGAGAGGGCGGGCGGCGAGGGCACGTTTCGACGGGAGTCCGTTCATGGTGCCCTACGGTACCGGCTCGTCCCCGCACGAGGTGCAAATTCGGCAACTCGCCGTAACCCCGAGAGAAAGCGCGGGCTCGGCGCCCACTCGCCCCTCGCCTCGTCCGCGCGATCGGGCTCGAGCCCGACCTTCCCGAGCGCGAACGAACGTGGCCGCCATCCCGTACGTGTAGGGAACTCGACTACGTCGCGTCGTCCCCGAATTCCTTGGCGTTCGTGGAGGGATCCCGCATGCTTCCGCCCATGCGCGCTCGTTCGCTCCCGGGCCTCGGCCTCTTGCTCGTCCTAGGGTCCGCCGTGGCCTTCGCCTGTGGCACCACCGCGGGTGTCGATCCCGCTTCGGACGCGGGGCCGTCGCCCACGGTCACGCCCACGTCGACCACGCCGACGCCGACCGCGAACGGCCTCCCCTGCGACGTCGACGCCGTGCTCGCGAAGAACTGCCGGAGCTGCCACGGCACGACGCCGACCTTCGGCGCGACGATGCCTCTCATGACGTACGAGAACCTGATGGCGCCCGCGCCGTCGAACCCGAGCAAGACCGTGCTCGACATGGTGCGCGCTCGCATCCGCGACGACGCGCGACCCATGCCCCAAGCCCCGAACCCGCGCCTCTCGGAGGCCGACATGGCCACCCTCGACGCGTGGGCCACCGCGGGCGCGCCGCGCTCCCAGGCCGTGTGCGGAGGGAACGACGCGGGCCCCGTGCAGCCGCTCGACTGCAAGCCGGACATCAACATCGCGCCCGCGACGCCGTACGAGATGCCGACCACCGCGAAGAACGAGTACGTCTGCTACGGCGTCGACGTGACCTCGCCCGACGACAAACACGTCATCGCGCTCGCGCCGCGCATCGAGAACCCGAAGATCGTCCACCACGTGCTCATCTTCAAGTCGCCCACGGCCTACGGCACTGCGCCGCAGAAGTGCTCGTCGGGGGGGAATCCGCAGTGGGCGCTCATGTACGGGTGGGCCCCCGGCGCGAAGAACATGATGCTCCCTCCCGAGGCGGGCTTCGCCCTCAAGAAGGGCCAGACCACGCACTTCGTGGTGCAGGTGCACTACAACAACGCGCAGGCCCTGCCGAACCAGAAGGACTCGAGCGGCATCGACCTCTGCACCTCAGCGCCGCGCCAGTACGAGGCCGACGTGCTCGCCTTCGGCACGACGAAGATCGACATTCCGCCGAAGAGCGAGTCCGACAAGACCTGCTCGTTCACCGTCCCCGCGCAGGTCCCTGGCGAGCGCACACTCATCGCGGCGATGCCGCACATGCACGAGCTCGGGACGACGATCGAAACCAAGCTCTACAAGGGCGGAACGGGCGCAGCGGTCGATCTCGGCACGGTGCCGAACTGGGACTTCAACACGCAGTACTGGCAGCCGCTCTCCGCCAAGGTGGCCCCCGGTGACGTCATCCGCACGCGCTGCGCGTGGAAGAACACCACCGACGCGACCGTGAAATTCGGCGAGGACACCGAGGACGAGATGTGTTTCTCGTTCACGCTCTACTACCCGAAGATCGATTCGGCGCTCTGGAACTGGGGCTTGCCCGCGGCCGCCGCGAGCTGCGTGAACACGCCGAAGTAGCGCTCACCCCGTCCGCCCGTCCTCGCACATCGGAGCCCACCCGGCGGGTGGGGCGCGCACGGCTCCGCGACCGCGTCCGCGGTCCACACCTTCGAGCCTAGTGTCCTGCGCCTGAAGTTCGTTCACAAAAGTCGTGGAGGCGCTCGAAGATCGCTTCGGGCGTCGCAGTCCAGACGAACGGTACGCCCTCGCGGGCCTTGAGGTAGGCCGAGATGGCAGCCTCGAGCTCGCGCACCGATCTGAAGGCACCGCGCCGGATCGCCTTGTCGGTGATCTCACCGAAGAGTCGTTCGACGAGGTTGAGCCAGGAGCTGTAGGTCGGCGTGAAGTGAAGGTGGAACCGGGGGTGCTTGAGCAGCCAACGGTGCACGCGCGGAGTCTTGTGCGTGGCGTAGTTGTCGATGATGAGGTGCACGTCGGTGCCGCGCGGAACGCGCTCGTCGATCGTCGCAAGGAACCGAACGAACTCCTGCTGGCGGTGCTTTCGGTACATCTTCCAGATGACGTCGCCACGATGAGCGTCGAGTGCCGCGAAGAGCGAGGTGGTGCCGTGGCGCTCGTAGTCGTGCGTCTTGCGTTCCGGCTGTCCAGGCCGCATCGGGAGCAGGGGTTGGGTTCGGTCGAGTGCTTGGATCTGCGACTTCTCGTCGACGCAGAGGACGACCGCGTTCTCGGGCGGGCTCATGTAGAGCCCGACTACGTCGCGCACCTTCTCGATGAAGTGAGGATCGGATGACAGCTTGAAGCTGTCCACACGGTGGGGCTTAAGGCCGAAAGCTCGCCAGATGCGCCCAACAGAGCTGCGAGACAGGCCACTCTCCGCAGCCATCGTCGCGCGACTCCAATGGGTTTGGCCCTGCGGCAGCGACTCGAGGGTGCGAGCGAGCACGCGTTCGATCCGTTCATCGTCGATGACACGAGGTGCTCCGGAACGTGGCTCGTCCGACAATCCTGCCAGGCGATCCACGCGGAACCGCTCGCGCCACTTACCGACCGTCGGGAGCGAGACTTGGAGCAGCTCGGCGACCTCGGTATTGGATGCCCCCGACGCGCACGCGAGCACGATCCTGGCGCGAAGAGCCAACTGCTGGGCGCTCTTCCGCCGCCGCGTCAAGCGTTCGAGCTCGACCCGCTCGTCGTCGGAGATGCTCAAGGGCTTGCGAGGTCGACCCGGGTGCACGATGGGCTGTGTCATGCACCCCGAACGTCCGTACCACAACGCAAATTCCCGGATATTTTAGAAATGAACTTCAGGCGCAGGACACTAGGTCGACGGTCACGATTCCCGAACAGACGAACATGGACTGTTTTGGGCCGGGACCCAAAACCAGGAGGTGGGGCCCCAGCGGGCTTTGCCCGTGGGGCGGAGGACAGCGTCCTCCGATGACAAGACAGGCTAAATCATCGGTCTTGATCGAAGACCATGACCGATGACTTAGCCGTGAGCGGGCGGGGGCGCGCCGGGGCCGGCCTTGAAGAGCGGCCCCGGGATGGGGAGCACCACGCGACCGGCGGCCGAGTTCAGCAGGATCGCGAGCGCGAGCCAGAGCGCGATGGCCGCGAGCCCCACCGTGCACGCCGCGATGGGCATGGCGAAGGCCTTCGTGTGGAGCAGGTCGGCCAGGATGCGGAACGTGAAGAGGAGCACGATGTCCGCGAGGAACGCGAAGAGGAGCTTCGAGAAGTACCCGAACGCGAACATCAGCACCGTGAAGATCACGAGGAAGCAGCAGTCGACCGCGAAGACGATGTGCCCGTTCGGGAGCTTGCCGTCCGCGATGCCCATGAGCGACCAGTAGTTCATGCCCCAGTTGAAGGCGAAGGTCGTGAAGAGCGTCCCTCCGAGCAGGTTCTTGTTGGCGAGCGCCATCAGGCCGGCGATGAGCTGGCAGCCTCCTCCGAAGAGCAGGCAGAACATGGCGCAGGTGCGGAACGCGTCCGGAGTGAGCGCCTGACCGAACGCGATGGGCAAGAGCGCCGCGCACCCGACCGAGAGGCCCAAGAGGCCGAGGGGGCTCGATTCGGCGAAGGGGTTCGGGGCGGCGGGGGCTTGGGGGGCGGCTTCCATGTTGCGGCGCACAACCTAGGCCGGGTTCGATGCTCTGTCCAAGCCGAATTGGCCTCAGGTGACGATGCCGCACTGCAACGTAACTCACCATGGGGGACCCGCGGGGTCGGGGCGTGGACCCTGCAACGATGCCGGCTCGGGTCCTCGGCTTTCGTGGGCTCACGAGGAAGTGACGACGCCGACGAGATTTCGGCGCGACATCGGCTAGAGAGCGGCTCTTCCCCGCGTGACCATGACCTCGTCCGGAAAAAAGCGCCTCGTGGCCCTCGTGGCCATAGCCTCGGTCGCCCCGCAGCTCGCGGGCTGCGGAGACCTCGCCTTGCCGCCGCCGGTCGCGCCGACCAAGGTGATGCCCGAAGTGACCGACGTGCCGACCGAGCCTGTTCCCCAGGGAGGCGGTCGGGTTCTGCTCGACGCGAACGGCGAGAAGGCGCGCGTGCTGGACGTCTCCGGCGCGACGTTCTCGGGGCAAGGGTACGCGGTGAGCATGGTCGCTTCACGACCGCTCTGCGCGTCTACGCCGTGTGTGGTCGATCTCGCACGCGGTCCCCATAGGCTCGTCTTCGTCTCGCCGACGGACCCGAATCGTGGCAGCAGCGTCGAGATCGACGTCGGGAGCCGGCCGAAGGTCGTGAGGCACGCGATGGGAGAACGCATCGAGCACGGCGCGCTCCGTACCGCGGGCACCATGACCATGTCGATCGGGGGGCTCGGGGTGCTTACCGGGGGCTCGATCCTGCTGACCGGCTTGCTCCTCTCCGGGGTCGACACCACGTCGCGGTCCACGGACACGAGCGCGTCGATCGTGAGCGCCGGTGGGGCCGTGCTCGGCATCGGCGCCGGTGTGCTCGCGCTCGGGGTCACGTTGGGCATCCTCTCGCGGACCGAGGTTCGACCGGGCTCGACCACCGAGTGGCTCACGGAGGGAGAAGGGCGAACGCTCCCGGAGCCTCGCTCGACGACGACCGTGACCTCGCGTCCGAGGCTCGGGCCGTCGGCGAACGGAGTAGGCTTCTCGTTCTGAGGTCGCAGCGCCCTATGGCGCGAAGGCACGGAGGATCATGGTAGGGAAGGTCGTCGCGCTCGTCTCCCTTTCGCTCGTGGGGCTCACCGCGTGCGTGTTCTTCGTGCCCGGTCCGAACGACGACGTCGGCGCGACGTGCCGGCTCACGAGCGACGAGAGCAGGACGCCGTGCGGGATCTGCCTCGCCGCGTCGTGTCAGGACGCGCTCGACGCGTGCTGCGCCGAAGGGGAGACCTGCGAGCGTACCATCGCGTCGCTCGCGCTCTGCGACTCCGACGACTCGAAATGCGCCGCGCGCGGGACGTCGGCCTCGGAGGAGGTCCTTCGCACCTGCGCCCAGGCCCGCTGCCGCTCGCTCTGCGAGGACGGCATCCGAGGGGAGGTCGACGCCGCGAAGCCGCCCCGTGTCACGTGCGAGAGCTCGCTCGACCAGTGTTTCTGCGAGGCCACGGACGACGGAGGCACGACCACGGCGCCATCTTCGTGTCGGACCTCGTCGGGAAGCACGGGGATGCGATGCTGCGCCGAGAGCGGGTACCCCGGTACCACGGGCGCGCGTTGCGCATGCCGCCTCGTCTATTGCCTCGAGTCCTCCGGGACGTGCCGGTGTGGGTACTTCGGGACCACCGACAGCGACGCAAAGAGCTCGTGCGGGGGCTCCCTTCGGTTGTGCTGTCGTGACGCGACCCGCACGAGCTGCGAGTGCCGCGTCGGGCTCGAGACGTGCCCGAGCGACATGGTAGCCACCGACTCGTGCTCGGCGTCGTCGATCGATTGCCTGCTCGACGACGACAAGAAGAACACGAGCCCCGTCACGACCTGCTCGCCCTGAGGCCTCGCCTCGTGTGGGGAGGGGTGGGAGCTTCAAAAAGCATCGCCGGCGATGCTTCGAGGCATCGCCGGCGATGCCGGGAGAGGACGGTAGGGCAGGGAGAAATGCGGTGCGGGGGCTCTTCGTAGGCCTTCGAAAGAACATCGCCGGCGATGCTTCGAGGCATCGCCGGCGATGCCGGTCGGGTCACTTCTTCGCGGCAGGAGCGGCCGAGGGAGCGGCAGCGGGCTTCGCGGAAGGGGCGGCAGCCGGCTTGGCGGAGGGAGCGGCCGAGGGAGCGGCGGCGGGCTTGGCGGAGGGAGCGGCCGAAGGAGCGGCGGCGGGCTTGGCGGAGGGGACGGCCGAAGGAGCGGCGGCCGGTTTGGCCTGCGGGAGCTTGGCTGCGGCCTTCGTGGCGGGCTTCTCCGCAGCGCTGGTGGCCGGAGCGGCGGAGGTGATCTCGGCGGCGCTGGCGGTACGCTTCACAGTGAGCTCGAAGCTGAAGCCGCCCTGAAACTCGGCCGGAGCGCCCTTGTGGTTGTCGCGGAGGTTCAGGGTGTACGTGCCGGCCGTGAGGTCGACCTCGGCGGCGTCGTCGCCCTCGTGCGAGAGAAGCTCCTTGCCGCTCGAGTCCTTCACCGTGACGACGGGGTCGAGCGGGATCTTGACGGTCGACGGGGCCTTCGCGTGAAACTCGAACGTGCCGGGCTTCGTGACGGTGAACGTGAGCGTCTTGCCGAGGTCGTCCGTGATCTTGCCCGTGCAGGGCTCGGAGGGCGCCGACTCGTCGACGATCTCGCAAGCGTCCTTGTGGGCCGAGGGCGGGGGATCCTCGCCGAAGATGGCCATGGGAGCCCCCGAGACGAGGCAGAGCCCCGCGAGCACGGCGCCGATCGTGGCGTTGCGCTTGGTCGAGCCGACCAGCGCGGTGCGGCCTTTGCGCGACATGAGCAGGTTCCCGAAGAGGCCCGCCTCTTGGGTGATGCCGCCGCCCACGAGCTTGCCCATCACGAACACCGACCCGTCGGGGCGCACGACGGACTCGATGCACTCGACGCTGTCGGCCGACTTGTCACCGCCGGGCGAGCTCACGCTCCAGCGGAAGTTGCCGAACTGCACGTCGCCCCAGGCTACGCCCTGGACCTGCTTGGCCGACTGCTCGTAGTCGGTGTCGATGCCCTTGGTCGAGTCGACCGCGACGGGGCCGGAGCCGTCGTTCACGTAGAAGACCGAGCCCACCTTCTGCGTCGTGATGTTCGACGAGCCGGTCTCGCGCTTCATGCCGTTCTCGGTCTTCACGTACCTGTGCCAGTTCTGGCGGAGCTCGACTTTGTACGCGAGGCAAGGGCGGCCCGACACCGGCGCGTAGAGCGGCTGCTGCGGCGCGATGATCGCACCTTCGCAGCTCACGAGCCCCTTCGCGTCGGCCGACTGCGGGTTCGTCGCGACCTCTTGCGTCTTTCGGAAGGGCGCCGCGAGGATCTTCTTCATCTTCCTGTACTGGAGGACGGCGACGAGCGCGGGGACGACGGTGAACAGGAGAACGAGAATGCCGAACGAGTGCATGGGACCCTTCCGAGGGAGAACCGCTCTCCCTCACCGCCCTCTCGTACG
Organism: Myxococcales bacterium; assembly: GCA_016712525.1. NCBI lineage: Bacteria > Pseudomonadati > Myxococcota > Myxococcia > Myxococcales > Myxococcales bacterium. The sequence continues at coordinate 819,205 of JADJQX010000008.1, read as the reverse complement.
GGGGCACAGCGCCGTCCTTCCCTGATGGGCGCAAAATCGACGCGCCCCTCGGTGTGGCGGCGCGGCGGCCGCGGGGGCCTGCGGTACCCTGTCGAGCATGCGCGTACGCGGCGATGGGGTCGAGCTTCACGTGGAGGACTTCGGGGGCGGTGGTGAGCCTCTCCTGCTCGTCATGGGGATCGGCGCCCAGAAGGTCTACTGGCCCGACGAGCTCTGCGCGCGCCTCACCGCGCGAGGCTTCCGTGTCGTGAGGATGGACAACCGCGACGTGGGGGAGTCCTCGCACCTGTCGCATCTCCCCGTGCCGGATCCGCGGCTCGTCATGGCCAGGGCCCTCCTCGGGCTGCCTGTCGATGCGCCTTACAATTTATCCCATATGGCTCACGACCTCACGGCCGTGCTCGATGGTCTCGGCCTCGAGAGCGCGCACGTGGCCGGCATGTCGATGGGGGGCATGATCGCGCAGACCTTCGCCATCGAGCACGGCGCACGCGCGCGCTCCCTCGCGTCCATCGCCTCGACGACGGGGGATCGGCGCTACGCGGTCATGGCTCGCCCGAAGGCGCTCGGAGCGCTCCTCGGAGCGCCGCCACGGACACGCGAGGAGTACGCCGAGCGCATGGTCGCCATGCAGGCCGCCATCGGTGGGAAGACCCACCCGCGCGACGACGAGCTCCTCCGGCACATCGGGCGTACGTCGTACGATCGCGGTCCGAACCCCGCCGGGTTCGCGCGGCAGCTCGCGGCGATCGCGGCGTCGGGCTCGCGGCGTCGCGCCCTCGCCGAGCTCCGTGTGCCGACCCTGGTCATCCACGGGACCCAAGACCCGCTCGTGCCCGTCGAGGCGGGGAGAGCCACGGCGAGGCTCGTCCCCGGCGCGCGGCTCCTCGAGCTGTCGGACATGGGACACGACCTGCCTCGCCCGCTGTGGGACACCCTCGCCGACGCTCTGTGGAGCCACGCCCGCGACGCTCTACGAGCTCCGCCGCGCGGCCGGGTCACCTGAGGGCGTCGAGCACGGCCCGCACGACCACCACGGGATCGTCGGTGGTCTTCGATCGCACGAGCCGCGCTCCTCGCGCGAGGAGGGCGCGCTCCCATCCGTCGCGCGCGGCGCCCAAGGCCTCGAGGTATCGCTCTCGGGCGTCCCCGTCCGTGTCCACCTGGTAGTCACCCTCGAGCGACGCGAGCCTCGTCGAGTCTTCGAAGGGGAAATCGAGCTCGTCGGGGTCGAGCACCTCGAGCACCACGAGGACACGACCCTTCATCGCGATGGACGAGATCGCGTCCTTCGCGCCGTCGCCGAGGTCGAGCAGATCGCTCAGCACGACCACGGCCGACCCGCGCCTCGCGGCCCGGGCGATGGCGCCCACCCCGGCGTCGAGGAGCTCGGACTCTCGGGAGGTATCTCCTGTGGCTTCGAGCGCTTCGAGCGTGCCGACGAGCCGCTCGAACGACTCTCGCCCCGACGAGACGGGGAGCGGGCGTTGGGTGCCACCGATGAACGAGCACCCGACCGGGTCGCCTCCCGTGATCGCCACCCGCCCGAGCGCCGCGGCCACGAGCGCCGCGAACGCGAGCTTCGAGCCTGGCGAACGCGCACCGCGGTAGGACATGCTCGCCGTCGCGTCGATGCACAGGCGTAGGGCGCGGTCGGTCTCGGTCTCGAACTCGCGCACGAGCAGGTGCTCGTGGCGCAAGAGGGAGCGCCGGTCGAGCCACCGGAGATCGTCTCCCGGAACGTACGGTCGATGTCCGCCGAACTCGACGCCAGCGCCTCGCCTCGCGCTCCTGTGAGATCCTGCGTACACGCCCTCGGCGACGAGCCGCGCCCGCATGCGCAGCGGTGCGAGCGTCCCCCAGTCGATGGCCGTGCGGAGCTTCTGCGTCATCTCAGGGGAGCCCCACGGCGGGGACGGGCCCGCCGATCGCGCCGCGATTGCCCGCGAGAAGGTCACGCGCGAGCGACACCTCCATGAGGTCGAGCCCCCCCTCTTTGAGCGCTCGACGGAGGTCCGCCTCGGCGCCCTTCGTGTCGCCGTCGACGCGCCTCGCGAGGCCGGAGTAGAAGAGCGCCTCGGTGCGCTGGGCCGGTGTCCGCGCCGCCGAGAGCAGCGCGTCGGCCGGCATTTTGCCGAGCCCGAACGAGGCCACCTTCCCGATCCAGCGAGGATCGTCGGCTGCTTGGGCGAGCACCTTCTCGGCGAGGCCGTCCGCGGGTGGCTTGCCGCGCGAACCGCGCTCGAGGGCGCGGGTCCAAGATGCATAATACACGAGATCCTCGCGCGAGACCTGCGCCGCCACGGCCCGCGCGAGCGCGCCTTGGGCGGCCTTCGTGTCGCCACGGAGGAGCGCGCGAGCGACCTGTTGCCCCAGGGTCGCTGCGATCTGCGCCTTGTCGCGCCCCGAGGCCTCGAGGGCGCGCTCGAGGGCACGTTCGGCCCCTGCGTCGTCGTCGAATCGGTCCGAGACGCGCGCGACGAGCCGCTCGGTGCGCGCGCGGAGGTCGCCCTCGGAGGCGGCGCGAGCGCGAGCGAGCTCCTCGAGGCACCGCCTGTACACCTGGCGCGCCCCTTCCTTGTCTCCCTCGTCGCGCAGGAGGTCTCCCTGGAAGAGCATGGCCTCTCCGCGAAGCGCCGGATCGCGCCGAGCGTCTTCGAGGACGAGCGCCTCGCGCACCTTCTCTTTGGCGTCGGCGATGCGCTGTTCGTGGGCGGCGATGCGGGCGAGCGCGAGCAGGACGGCGCCCGAACGCTCCTGTTTCGCCGCGGAAGCGAGCAGCGCCTCGCCTTGCGTGAGATACCCTGCGCGGAGCTCGAGCTCTCCCATGGCCGCGCGGACCGTCGCGGCGCTCGGGCGGGTTCGCCTCCCGAGCTTCGGATCGTCGGCGACGGCGAAGAGGGGGCCCGCGGCCACGAACGCGCGCCGGGCGGCCGCGAGGTCGTCGAGCTTGGCGGCGCGCAGGAGCGCGAGCAACGTAAGCTGCATCGCGCCGCTCACGATTTGAGGCTCGGGGTGGGCGCGCACCGCAGCGACCAGCACCGTGGGGGCGGCGTCGGGCATGCCGAGCTCGACGAGGGCTTCGGCCACGATCCCGGCCGTCTCCGGCACCTCTTGGTCGAGCCGGTAGGCCTCGGTGGCGATCGTGAAGGTGATGGTGCGGAGCAGCTCGAGGTCTTGGGGCGCGTCCTCCCCATCTCGGGAGGGAGCTCGGAGCGCGCGGGTGAGCGCCACCCAGGCCTCGGCGTCGGCCTTGTCGGTGACGCGCTCGAGGGCTTGGAGCACGTCGGGGCGCGCGATGTCTCGGGCGTCGGCCTTCTCGATCGCGGCGAGCGCGGACTTCGCGTCGGCGTCGCGGAGGTGCACGGCCGCGAGCACGGTCGCGCCCGTGCCGAGCGCGCGCAGGGCCTCGACGGCTTCGTCTCGATCGGGCTGCACGCGTCGCTCTCGGAAGATCCGCCGGACCTCGAACGCCTGCGCGATCCACGCCGACGTTCGCGCCGCGGCCTCTTCACGCGCGTCGACGCTCGGCTCGAGCATGCGGCGGGCCATCGCGGCCGTCTCGAGGGAGCCTGCGGCCTGCATGGCACCGCCCTTCGCCGTGTCGCGGGTCCACGCCTTGATGGACTCGAGGTGGTCGCGAGCGTCGGCGCGGTCGTTCTCCGGCAACACACGCACCAAGAGCTCGTAGATGGCGCGCGCGCGCCCGTCGTCGCCGCGCTTCGCGTACTCGGCCGCCGCGCCCCGGAGCGCCTTTCCACCGTCCGAGCCGAACGCGCCGTCGACGAGCTCGCCGGTCCGTACGAGCGAGAGTGCCCCACGGACGGCCGTGGTCCCTTCGTCGGGCATGCGCTCGTCGAAGCGCGACGCTGCGCGAGACATCTGACGCGCCAAGACACCCGCGAGGCGCGCCTTGCGCTCCGCGCTCCCCGGCTCGGCCATGAGGAGGTCGCGCACCGCCTCTGGGAACTTCGCGTCGCTCACCGGCTGCGCGGCGAGCGCGAGCTCACCCTGGGTCTTCGGGGGCCGGGGCGGCGGCGTGCCGCACCCGACGAGCGGGAGCGACGCGCCGAGGGCGATGAAGGCCACGACGAGCCGCTTCGTTCCGGGATGCATGGGGGAAGGTTACACGACGTTCGGAAAATTCGGGCGTTCCGCGTGCGTTCGAGGCGCGCCGATCGCTCCGCGCGGACCTGTCACACGAGGCCCGAGAGCTCCTCGGCGTCGGCGTCGAGCACGAGCCCGTCCCCCTCGGCGATCACCTTCGCGCCCGTGGCGCGTGTGTACCCGGTGGCGTCCTTCACGCGGAGCACCCGGAGGTCGAAGGTCCGCTCCAGGTCTTCGATCGTGCGACCCCTCGCTCGCGCGGGCGCGACGATCTCGCATACGACGCGGGTTCGCCCGTCGAGCCGGTACGCGCTCTTCACCCCGGCGAGCCGCGCGGAGAGGGCGATCACCGGCGCGGACAGAGCTGACGTGGAAAAGCTCTGGTCGAGCTCGAGCGCCCCGCCGACCTTGGCAGCGAGTCGCTGGTCGAACATGCGCATGACCACCCGGATGTTCGGGTTCATGCGCTTCGCGTCGAGGGCGATCTCGAGGTTCGCGAGATCGTCGTTCGTGGCGCAGACGACCGCCTTGGCCTTCGCGATGCCCGTGCCGGCGAGCAGCTCGTCGCGCCGTGCGTCACCCACGTGTACGGGAACCCCCTCGTCGCGCAGCGTGCGCACGAACTCGGAGGGCTCACGTTCGATGCCGACCGCGTCCTCGCCGAGGGCGCGAAGCTCCTCGATCACGCGGTAGCCCACGTGCCCGAGACCACACACGACCACATGATCCTTCAGTGTTTCCGTCATGATCCTCACCCAGAGCGCGTGGCGTCGCTCGCCCTCGAGCACCTCCCCACCGACCTTGGCGATGCCCTCTCCCACGAGCACCGCGCCGAAGAGCGGGGTCACGAAGAAGAGCACGCGTGACAGGGGAGTCGCGGGGAGCGGGTCGGTCGGCTCGAAGAAGAGCTGCGTGTAAATCGCGTAGACGCTCGCGGTCACGTCGGGGAGCTTCGCGCCCGCGCGCGCCGTGTCCCAGCGCACGAGGGCGGTGGCGAGCACGGTGTACGTCGCCATGACCGCGAGGGCCGGCCCGAGCCTCTTCGCTACGTAGGCGGCGATGCGGCCGCGCACGAGCATGGCGCGCACGAAGCGCGAACGGCGACGATGAGCCGGCACGCCCGAGAGGTAGCAGAAAGCGGCGGCGCTGGCCGGCTCGAAAGCGGCCCGTCGTGTGTCACGGCTCGAGCGCGACGACCCGGGTCCCCGCGGGCACGTCGGCCGCGCCGAGCCCGAGCACCCTCACGATGGCGAACGGGGGCCTCGGTCCGGAGACGTGCGCCACCACGAGCTCGGCGCGCGCCTCGAGCGTCGAGCCGTCGGGCCGCTCGAGGCGCACGTGGATGGCGCCCCGCTTTCCCTCGGGCGCGCTGATGCGAGGCGCGAGCTCGGTGCCACCGCGCACGTCGTACGCGGCCTCGACCACCACCAGGATCTCGCTCATGGAACCTGCCTCACGGGCCCTCTCCGTCGGCGTCTCGCACGAGCGTGAGACCTGGCGGGAGGTCGTCGTCGAAGAGCCCGACCTCGGCGAGCGCGTCCTCCGGGAGCACCACCTCGCGCACCATGCGCAGCCATGGCTCGTTCGGGACCGCCCGCGCCGCCTCGAGCTTCGCGAGGGTCGTCTTGCGCACACGCTCCGACACGTCGCGTGTGCGGTCCCCGGTGGCTCGCGCCAGAAGGCATGCGGCTCGGGAGAGCGCGCGGGTGTCCTTCTTCCACTCGGACCGCACGAGACGCTCGAGCCACGGCTCGATTTGGCTCACGGGCAGCACCTCGTGCAAGGAGCCGTAGCTCGGCACCCTCGCGCCGATCTTTCCGAGCGCGTCCCAGAGGCGGGGGTCGTCCTTCGCGCGCACGCGGTCGAAGAGCCACTCTCCGAAGAGCCCGCGGAGCCGAAGCGGCACACGCTCGAGGCTGGCCGCGAGGTGGACGAGCTCGTCTTGGGCGTCGGGCATGCGCTTCGGGCGCTTCGGGTTCGCTTCGTTCGGGGCGAGCACGCTCGCCGCGTAGTCGCCGATGCTCTCTTGCACGCGACGCGAGAGGCCGGGCGCGACGCGACGAAACGCGACGAAGAACGCCGCGAACCCGCGTGGCTCGTCGGGGAAGCCGAGCTTCCCGTCCCACGTCTTCTCGAACGACGCCACGCGCGCGGCGTCACCCTCGAAGCCTCGGCCCGGGCGTAGGCCGTGGCCGACGAGCTGGAACCACACCCGCTCGTGATCGGCGCTGCGCTTTCGAGAGCCCGGGTTCGCGAGCAAGACGTCGGCGATGGCCCGGGCCGTATCGACCGGCCAGGTGCCCTTCTCGCCGAGGACCTTCTCGAGCTCGCGCGGGAGGTCCTTGGTGGCTCGGGCGCCCTCGTCGGCCTTCTTCCCGAACACGGCGGTCACGAGCTCGATCGCGCGGTCTCGCGCCGGGGACGAGTGGGCCCGCGTCGGGCGGTTCGACGCGTGGCTTACCGGTGCGGGGGGGAGGATGGATGCGGGAGGCAGGGAGGGTGTGCCCTCGTCTCGCGGATCCAGGCGGAACGACAGGCGGAAAGCGCGCCCATGCTCGTTCACGCACTGCAAATCGAGGGTGCCCACGGCCGTGACCTCGCCGCGGACGACGACCTTGGCGCGGCCGACCTCTCCCGGCTCCCCCAGCTTGGCGACGAGGTCGGGGAGGGGAAAAAAGCGTGTGTCATCGAGCGCGACGACGGTCCCCGCCTCGCTCTTGTCGACGTCCGAGGCGAAGAGCGAGAAGCGCGCGCGCGTGCCGAGCGTAAGGAGGAACGGCGTGGTCGTCTCGAAGGTCGCCGACTCTTCGGCGAACCGCGGGACGACGCAGACCGCCTTCGCCACGCCGTCGCCTTCGTCACCGACACCCACGAAGTAGCTCCTCGCGCTGCCCCCGCGGATCTTGGCTCCGTCGCCACGGGCGAGGAGGCGCGCGTAGATGGCCGCCCCCCGCGCGACCGCGAGATCCGGATCCGGGTTCGGGAGCAGCACGGGCTCGGTCTCGAAGCACGCCGCGAGCCCCATCGTCAGCGCGCGTCTCAGTCGGTCCGCGCGAAATACCCCGCCGTTCAGGAAAATCGCCCGCACGTGCCCCTCGGATGCGTGCCGGGCGAGGAACGCAGCGACGTGCCGTGTGACGGCCGGGTCGCGCTCGTAGGGCAATCCCAGGCCGCGGAGCGCGGTGGTCGGACCGCGTGGAGCCTCGCCGCGCGCGACCACGGGGAAGAAGCCCGCCGAGACGATCTCCTCGGCGAGAGCCCTCGAGAGCGTCGCCGTACGGGACCCCCCCACGAGCTTCGAGCCTTGGCCGAGCAACGTCACGTTGGCTTCGACGGCGTCGGTCGAGAAGAGCCGCTCCTTCGCCGCGCGGCACGACGCCGCGAGCTCTCCGAAGCGGGCCGGAGAGAGCTTGTCCCCGGCCTGGACGAAGCGGTCCTCGAGCGCGTGTGCGAGCGCGAGGTCCATGTTGTCGCCGCCGAGGAGGAGGTGCCTCCCGCTCGCGACACGGGTGAGCGTCGGGCTCCCTTCGTGGTGCTCGATGCGCACGAGCGAGAGGTCGGTCGTCCCCCCTCCCACGTCGCACACGAGGACGAGCGAGCCCTCGGGCAGGCCCGCGAGCGTGGCCTCGGCGTCGTCGCGGGAGAGGTAGTCGTAGAGCGCCGCCACCGGCTCTTCCAGCAGGCGAAGGCTTGGCCCGAGCCCCGCGCGCTCGGCCGCGATGCGCGTGAGCTCGCGCGCGTCGTCGTCGAACGAGGCCGGCACCGTGAGGGCGACGATCGCCTCGCCGAGCGGCCTCTCGGGGTGCGCGGCCATCCATGCATGATGCACGTGCTCGAGCACGCGGTGCGCGGCGTCGCACGGAGAGATGCGTGGGCCGGCGAGGTCCTCCGAGATCCCGAACGGCAGGATGGCTGCGCGGCGGTCGGCCGCGGCGTGCCCGAGCCAGCTCTTGTGGCTCGGAACCCCTCGGGAGGGCACCTCGCCGGCGCGCGCCTTCGCGAACGCCCCTGGGAAAAAACCGGGATCTCCGGCGACCTCACCCGCGATGGGCGCGTAGAGGGTCGAGGGCAAGAGCTCGCGGGCCTCTTCGGTGTGCGCCGCCACTCGCTGCGGGATCGAGAGCACGCGGGGGAGCGTCTCTCCGGGCAGCACGAAGCCGACCACGGTGTTCGAGGTCCCGAGGTCGACGCCGAGCGCGACGCCGTGCCGGAGGCTCACGACCCGTCGCTCTCCCGCACACCGAGCTCGACCTTCCACCGCTCTCCAGGGAACCTAGGCGCGACGGGAACGGCCTCCACCAGCAAGGTGCCCACCTCGGTCACGCTGGACGCGAGGCGTACGGGCACGAGCTCGCCCGGCGCGCGCCCCTCGGCAGGCAGCTCGACCTCCACCGGCGACAGCTCCTCGAGGCCCGCGCTCGGTCCGACGTCGAGCTCGGTGCCGATGACGTCGTCGCGTCGGGTCGACGAGCCGAAGAACCGGAACGAGACCTTCTCGCCGACGACCGCGCCGAGATCGAGCGAGAGCTCCACCGGGGGGCTCCCTTCTTCGAGACCGAACGGCGCCACGCAGAGCGCGCTGAGGGGGGGCGCGATGCCCGGGACGGCGGGCGCGGCACCCTCGATGCCCACGTAGTACGACCTGGCCGTACCTCCGCGAATTCTCAAACCTTTTCCGTGCTTTGTGAGCGCATAGGCGGCGGCTCCGCGGGCCACGGCGAGGTCGAGATCGGCGCCTTCGAGCTCACGGACCGGCGAGCGCCCTTGGGCCGCGAGCCACGTGTCGAGGCAGCTTCGCACGCGCCCGCGCAAGGTCGCGCTCTTCATGACGCCGCCGTTGAAGAGCACGAGGTCCGGCAGGAGGAGCTCGGCCGGAGGCCTCGGGCTCGCTCCCTCGAGCGTGGAGAGCGCGTCTTTTTGGCGAGCGAGGAACGACGCGAGGTGCCGCGTGATGGCGGGATCTTGGGCGTAGGGCAGGCCGAGCTGCTGGAGGCCCACGCGAGGCCGAGAGACGGGCCGCGCCGACGACGCGACGACCGGGAAGAAGCCATCGACCAACGTCGCCTCGACCTCGCCGCGGACGAGCTCGGTGCGCAGCGTGCCTCCGACGAGCTTCGAGCCCCGCGACGCGATCGCGATGGGCGCGCTCTCGGGCGCTCCTTCCGAGAGCAAGGCCTCTTTGGCCGCGCGCGCCGCGTGGGCGAGCTGGGCTTGTTGCTGGCGATCGATCTCTTTGCCCTGCGCGACGAGCTTCTGCGTCGCGACGTGCGCCAGGGCGAGGTCCATGTTGTCTCCTCCGAGGAGGATGTGATCGCCCACGGCGACCCGACGGAGCTCGAGGGCGCCCTCGCGCTCGGTCGCGCAGATGGCGGAGAAGTCGGTCGTGCCGCCGCCCACGTCGCAGACGAGCAGCACGTCTCCGACGCGGATCTCTTTTCGCCACGCGTCGCCTCGGGCCGCGAGCCACGCGTAGAGGGCGGCCTGAGGCTCTTCGAGCAGCGTGACGTTCTCGAGGCCCGCGGCGTACGCGGCCTCGACGGTGAGCTCACGCGCCGCCGCGTCGAACGACGCCGGCACCGTGAGGACCACCTCCTGGCGCGCGAGCGCGAGCTCCGGATCGCCCTTCGCCACGCCGTGCTCCCACGCGTCGGCGATGTGCTCGAGGTAGCGGAACGAGGCCTCCACCGGGCTCACCTTCTCGACGTCCTCGGGGGCACCGAGGGGGAGGAGGGCCGCGCGACGATCGATGCCGGCGTGAGAGAGCCAGCTCTTGGCGCTCGTGACCACTCGGCCCGGAGCCTCGACACCCCGCGCCCGCGCGAGCTCCCCCACGACGTGCGCGCGGCGTTCGTCCCACGGGAGGGGCATGGCCCCGTCGGAGGCGTGCGGGGCGTAGTGGAACGAGGGCAGGAGGGCCTTCTCTCCGACGGTCCCTTTGGCGACGAGCTGAGGGATGTCGAGCACCTTCACCTCGCCCGCGCCACCCTCGGCGAGCTCGGCGTACGCGAGGGCCGAGTGGGTGGTGCCGAGATCGATCCCGACGACGTAGCGGCTCAAAGCTCGACCTCGGCCTGCGCGACCACCGAGGCGTCGTGACCCTCGACGGCGTGGGGGAGCTTCACGGCGGTGGCCTTCCACCCTCTGTGCTTGAGCGTTCCCTCGTAGGGGCCGTCTCCGGCGACGTTGCCCGTGAGCTTCGTGGTCTTGGCGTCGAAGCCCGATGGGAGCGTGACCTTCGTCCCCTCGTCGGCGGGGTGGATCGGCTCGAGGTCGACGTGGTCTTTCAGGGCCTTGCGGCACCCCGAGTGCACGACCCGCGCGGCGGCTCCGATGTCCGCGTCGGCGGCGCCTTCGACGTCCTCGAGCAAGAAGTCCACGAGCCGCCCTTCGCGTTGGAGGAGCGCGAGCAGGCTCAGGGCCGCGTCCGGGGTAGGCTTCGGCTCGGGTTTCGGCTCGGGCTTCGGCTCGGGAGCCGGGGGAAGCGCCTTGGGCTCGGGCATGCCGTCTTGCACGGCGAACACCCGGGCGGCGAAGGCTCCGTCGAAGAGGACCCGGAAAAAGCAGGAAAACGCCAGGAAGAAGCGCGTCGGGAAGGGCAGGTCGGACAGGGGGGCCACGGCGCGGAGCGTAGTCCAGCCGAAACGGGCGGGGAAGTGGCCGGGGAGGCGCCCGCGCCGGCCCGAGGGGGAATCGGCTCGCGGTCGTTTCCGAAGGTTGCATAGTCCACGGGTTTTCGGCTACGTTCTCGCCGCAGAATGGCTCAAAAGCGCGTGGTTCTCATCGTTCGGGGGCGGGTCCAAGGGGTCTTTTTTCGTGCGGCGACGCAGCGCGAAGCCCGGCGTCTCGGCATCACCGGGTGGGTGAAGAACCGCAACGACGGCAGCGTCGAGGTGCTCGCCGAAGGCGACGAGGACGCCATCAAGGAGCTCACGGGGTGGGCGAACCACGGTCCCTCGGCGGCCCGGGTCGACGCCGTCGACGTCCGCTGGCGTGGCTATACCGGCGAATTTCCTGAGTTTTCCATCCTCGAGTGAGTTTGGGTCACGCCCCGGGCCCGGCGCGTGGCGGTTCGAGCGCGGAGCGCGGTAGCCCGTGACCCCCGTGCGATCTCGCGTAGCATGAGGGCATGGGTCGTGGATGGGTGGTGGGGATCGCACTGGGCGCAGCGCTGGTCGGCTGTGGCCTCGACTTCGTGGTGGCGATCGAGCCCGAGCCCGCTCCCTCGGCCACGACCTCGACCTCGAGGCCTCCGCCCCCGCCGCCCCCGAAGGACGCCGAGGTCGACGCCGCACCGCCCATCGACGCCGCCGACGCAGGTCCCAACCCGGACGACGTGTCCGTGTCGTACGTGCTCGCGAGCGGCAAGCTCTACTCGTTCACGGTGCCAGGGCACACCTTCGTGGCGCTCACCTCCACCGCGTGCCCGTACTCGGGCGAAGTGGCCGTCTTCGACGACGGCACGGTCTACGTCGCCGGCGACTACGTCCTCACGAAGTGGACTTCCGACGTGGGATGCACCGAGGTCGCGCGGTCGAACGTCCAGCTCCCCGCGTCCCTCGCGACGGCGATCGTCGCCGGCAAAGAGGAGCTCGTCGGGTACGTGGGCATGCAGTTCGTCTCGATCGACCGGACGACGGCCGCGCGCACGATCCTCACCTCGGACGCGCTCGTGAACGTCGGGTTCCCGGGCGATTTGACCCGCATAGGACGCCGCCTCTTCGTCACCATCAACGCCTACGGAGCCAAGTGCGAAGGTGCCTACGACTGCGTGGTCGAGGTCGGGCCCGACGGGCGCCCGCTCGTGCCTCCGTCGAAGCAGAGCATGGCCCCGTTCACCGGCCTCTCGCACTCCGGCGGCAAGCTGCTCGCGTTCGGCTCCGGGAAGGCCATCGCGATCGAACCGGGCACGCTCGCGGTGGGCACCGAGGTGGCGACCGAGCCGTCATTCTCGTACCCGTCCGGGGCGGGCGCGCCGGCCTTCCCGCCGCGCCGCTGAGGCCCGTTCTCCAAGGCGAAAATACGGAGTGAGATCATCGATTTGCGGTGATGCCCGGTGGGTCTCCACGCGCGGGGCGCCGCGCCTCAGCGCGCGGTCGTGTCGAGCTTCTTCCACTCCGCGAGCATCGCCTCGAGCTCTTCGCGGGTCAGGGCGGCCTCGGGCGCGTCGTCCTCCATCGCGTCCCGAGCGGTCGAGCCCTTCGCCTTCGTGCCGAGGCCGAGGATGCGCCGCGTGATCTGCGCGACGCAGAGGCCCACCGTGTGCGTCATCTGGGCGCCGGTGCGTCGCGTGAGGAGCTCGCGAATCCCGATGGTGTCGAGCACGGTGACGACGTCACTCGGCGGGAGGAAGCACACCGAGCTTTCCTTCGCGGTGTAGCAGGCGGGGTGCGAGGCGAAGGCCTTGTCGAACACCTCTTCGCAGCGAGCCGCCGAGGCGCGCGGGCTCGAGAGGCTGCCCGCGGCGAGCACCTCGGGGACGAGGGCCTCTTGGAGGCAGTGCATCGTTCGTTCGACCCACTTCTGGCCCGTGGGAGAGAGCTTCGCGGACCGAAACGCGGTGCAGTATTTCTCGCCGAACCCGAGGGCATACCCCGCGTCTCCGCAGGGGGTCGAGCGCTCGAGGCACGCCGAGTAGAACGAGCAGTCGAGCGTGTGAGGGCTCGCGCACGCCTCGACGCTGGGGTACGCAGGGCCGGTCTCTTTGCACGGGCCGGAGCTCGCCGAGACGACCACCTTGCCGCTCGCGCCCTGCCGCCCGCACTTGGCCGCCGCGGCTCGGGCCTCGCCCTCGGTGCAGATCCGTTCGGCCTCGGCACGGCACGCGGCTCGCGAGGTGTCGTCCAAGGGGACGACCCGGGCGCGCGTGCCCGTGAGCGGGCTCTCGATCGAGGTCGTCTCTTCCACCTCGGACGCGCACCCCCCGACGGCGAGGGCGAGCACGAGGGAGGTCGTGGCGAAGACGGCAGGCGAGACGACGCGCATGGGCAGCTCCTAAACCCAGACCGTAGCAGCTTTGCCTACATGTGCATGCCCCGTGCTACATAGGGCGCGTATTCTTAGGTCCTCGGATCCTGACACCTTTTCGTTTCGGCAAGCGACGCGCGTGGGGAGTGGTCCTCGGCTCCGCCCTGCCACGAACGTGAAATCTCCGACGTGCTCGGCTACATGACCCGCACGGCCGTGGCGGGCTCGCTCCCGCCCTCGCTTTTCCTCGGCGCCTGGAATCGGCGCCCCTCCACTGGCCGTTCTTGCTCACGACCATGAAGCTCTCCGCCCCGCTCCTCTCGTTCGTGCCGCCTCGCTCTTCCAAAGGGCTCCCGGCGATCTCCGCGTTCGTCCTCGCGCTCGCGCTCGGGCTCGGTGCGCCCGGCACGGCGTCGGCGGAGGCGCCGGCCAAGGGCGCTCCGTCGGTCGATGCGAAGGAGCCTCAAGCCGCGCCCACGAAGGATCAGGCGGGCGCCCAGTCGTTCGAAGAGGTCGATCGCATGATCGCCGCCGCGGTCGACACGACGGGAGAGCCCCAGAAGAAGGCCCTCGAAGCGCTCGGTCGTCTCGGGCCCGACGCGATCCCGGCCCTCACCAAGAAGCTCCACGAGCTCCGGAAGGAGCGCCAGGGAGGGGTCTTCGCGGCGGTGAAGCTCGTGAAAGAGGCCAACTCCGGCAAGCTCGCTCCGGAGGGGGGAGATCTCGTCGATGGTCTGCTCAAGGTCGGTCGGAGCGACGGAGGTGGGTACAAGGCCACGCTGTCGATAGCGCTCTGCCTGCGTGTGCTCGCGAAGATCGGGACGACCCCGGCGCTCAAGCCCCTCGTGCACGTGGCGGCCTACCACGACGGCGCGCTCCGCCCCGAGGTCACGCGGGTCGTGAAGGCGCTCGGCGAGAAGGCCGTCCCCGCGCTCATCGGCCTTCGCCGCTCGGATCAAGACCTGCGGCGATGGGCCATCGTCACGCTCGAGGGCATGGGCAAGCGTGTCCCCGGCGACGCCGTGCAGACCACGAACGGCGAGCTCCTGGCCGACGTGCTCCGGGCGTACGCCGAGGTGAAAGAGAACGACGCGATCGGGGTCATCATCTCGTTCGTGAACACCGATCGGGCACTCGTGCGCCAGGCCGCGCGCGAGTCGATCCTCGTCTTCGGTCAAGACGCGGTGTGGAAGCTCCGCGAGGCGTACACGAACCTCACGGGCAAGGCACCCGGCGAGGGATGGAACGCCGAGCAGACGGCGAAAGAGCTGTTTTCTGCCTACGACCGCGCGCGCCTCGAAGAGGTGTACGTCGTGCTCGACGAAGGGCTCGCCAAACAGAAAGAGGGCAAGCTCGACGACGCCCTCGCCGCGTTCGACAAGGTGCTCGCGCGCCAGCCGCTCATCGACCGCCGCGTCGAGATGGTGCCCGCGTACCTCGCTCGCGCCGAAGAGCTCGTCGAGAAGAACGATCTCCCGAACGCGCTCGCGTTCTACCGCAAGGCCGCGCGCCTCGAGGGAGAGGGCGCACGCGCGCCCAAGATCCAGGCCGACATCGCCTTCCTCGAAGGCAAAGAGCTCCAAGGCCGGGGGATCGCCGACACGGAGCCCTTCCGGCGCGCGCTCGCCCTCGATCCGGGGCACCCCAAGGCTCGCGCCGAGCTCGACCGCCTCGAGGCCGCGAGCGAAGCCTCGACCGACCACACACGCAGGTACGCCGCGGCCGGCGCCGTGCTCGCCGTCGGGGTCATGGGCATTTTCCTCTTCGGGGGCAAGGCGCCGCGTCGTCGTCGCCCGACCGCCGCTTCGGAGGGCTGAAGCGTCGATTCGTGCCGGGGCCGGGAAGGTCTCGGTGACGTCTCCGTACGATGGGGCATGCCGGGCCCGAGCCTCCTTCGTCGCGTGGCGCCTCGAGCGTCGAAAATCTCGAATGAGATCGATGCTTTGCGTCAAAATGACGCGCGAATGACGCCAGAGCATTTGCGAGGTAGGCCGATGTGGGTTACGTCCATCCCCGCCATGGGACGCGCCGCTCTCACTTCGACGTTGCTGGCTCTCACGCTGCTCGCGTGTGGCAACCCGCCGGTCGGTGAGCCGCCCACGGGAGCCATCGAAGAAGACGACTCGGCCCCCGCCGCGGTCACGCTCGACGGTCGAGGCACGTTCTTCCTGCTCCGTGAAGATGCCCAGGGCATCCACGTTCGCCGCGCCAACTACGACGAGATCGAGTGCCCGGACGGCGCGCGCGCCATCGAGTGCCACGTGAGCACGATGCGGGCGCCCGCGATCGCGGCCGAGCGTGTCCCCGAGACGCTCTTTCGAGGGCAGCTCGTCTCGGAGGGGGGCGAGGGTGTCTTCGTCGCGTCCGAGGTGTGGAGCCCGGACGTCCTCCTCGGGAAGGTGCCGCGAGGCACGTTTTTCCGGGTCGAGAAGGCCGATCTCCTCTGCGCGAAGGCCCCTTGCCCGAGCATGCGCCAGGCGAAGCTCAACTCGAAGGCCCCGGCCCAGTACCTCCAGACGCTCTCGATCGACGACGACCTCGGCACCAAGGAGCGGCGTGAGGCGGCCATCGGAGAGGCGCACGCCAGCGCGATCCTCGTGGTCGGAGAGAACAACCCGCGCCGCGAGGGGCTGAGCCTCGAGGTGAAGCAGTACTACCGCCGCGTGGACGCGCCGGCCACGGCCGACCTCTCCGAGCCGTAGCCGCCTTCGTGAGTGAAACGCGCCATGTAAGGCGCGCGTCGGCGGCGCACCGCCGAATTCGTGGTAACGCCAAGCCATGCGCGTAAGACTGCTCGCTTTTTTGTCGCTCGCCGCCGCGTTCGTCGTGGCGCCGCTCGCGTGTGGATCCACCGAAGGGACGGCCGACGACGCCGGCGCGACCCCGCAAGGGACGGTGGCGCCTCCGGGCCCGAGCACGTCGGCCTCCGTTCCCGCGAAGGACGCGGCCTCGGCCCCCGATGCCGTGGCGAACGACGCGAGCGCCGACGGATCGATCGACGCCCCGACCGACGGGCCGAAGGTGCCCCCGATCGTGGCGCCGGCGAACACGTGGACGTACGTGCCCATCCCCGGGATGGTCTGCGGCAACGGCAGCCAGACGGGCATCGCCGTGAACCCCGCCAGCGATCCGGCCGCGCCCGTGCTCTTCCTCTTGATGGGCGGCGGGGCGTGCTGGAACGACGTGACCTGCCTCGGCGGCGCGGCCTCCAACCTGGACACGGAGATCGACGAAGCGGCCATTCGGGCCGACATCGCGCGCTTCCCGATCCTGTTCGATCGCGCCCTCGCCGACAACGCGTTCAAGACGCACTCGTACGTCTTCGTGCCGTATTGCACGGGCGATCTCCACGCGGGAAACGCCCAGAAGACGTACCGGCTCCTCACCAAATCGCAGACCATCGAGCACCGCGGCGCCCGCAACCTCGACGCCCTCTTGCCCCACGTCGCCGCCACGTTCCCACGCGCGCCCAAGGTGGTCATCGGAGGAGGCAGCGCGGGCGGCTTCGGCACGATGCTCGGCTACCACCAGTTCCGCGCGTACTTCCCGGCGCAGCGCCTCGACATCCTGAACGACTCGGGCACGCCCATCGAGCCCTCGGGCAGCATCTGGGGAGACATGCAGAGTGCATGGAACATGAGGCTGCCCGCTTCGTGTGTAGGATGCACGCAAGACCCGCGCGCGATCTTGCCGTACCTCGCGACCCAGATGGGCCCTCAGGCGCGCTTCGGCCTCCTCACCTACACCGAGGACCGCACGATCCGCTCGTTCACCGGCGTGCTCCTCCCGCAGCAGTTCTCGGCCGCCGTGAGCGAGCTCAAGACGCGCCTCGGACCGCGCCAGAAGATGTTCGTGGTGGGCGGGGACGATCACGTCATCATCAAGCAGAACCCGCTGCCGTCGGCGCAGGGCGTGTCGGCCGTCACGTGGCTCCAGCGCTTCGCGAGCGACGATCCGGCGTGGGACACCGTCGGCCCCTGAGGCAAGTCGCACCTCGGAGCGCGCTCGCCGCCCCTCGCCGTGGGATGGCGGCGGGGGAGCGGTTCGAGGTCGTGCGCGCGTGGTCTCTCGCGACGCGGGAGAGGGGCTTACGTCGTCACGCCGTGCGCACCTCGCCGAGCACCAGCACCGCGCCCCTCGGGGCCTCGAGGGCCTCGCGCTCGTAGGGGATGAGCTCGTCCGAAAAAGCGCTCGGATGCACCCACGCCGAGCCCGAGGATTTCTCCGGCTCGGCCGCGTGAGCTTCGCCCTCCCAGCGCACCGCACGGAAAAACAGGTGAAGGTACGGGGCGACCTTCCACCTGCCGTGCACGGTCGCGACGTGCTCGAGGTCGTCGGGGCGCACGACGACGCCCGCCTCTTCGAGGGTCTCCCGGGCCGCCGCTTCGAGCACGCTCTCGCCCTCCTCGAGGTGACCCGAGGGCAGGGACAGCTTCCCGTCCATGAAGCCCGTGCCTGCACGCCGCACGAAGAAGATCGCGCCGTCCTCGCGCGCGACGACGACGTGAACGGCGACACGGACCGTGTGACGCGGAGGCACGATGCCCACCGTAGCTCGCTCTCCGCCCATCGTCCCGGCTCGAGGGCGCACGATCGAGGGAGCGCTCGCCGCAGGGCTCGGACGTCGAGAGAGGCGCATGGCTCGAGAGATGTCGCGCCCTCGACCGACGTCTCAGCTCGTCCACACGTCGAACGAAAAGCTCGCCCGACAAAAAGGAGAAGGCGTGACCCCGAAGAGCCACGCCTTTCTCTCGTGATTTCGAGCCCTTACGGGCGCTGGATCACTTGGCCTCGGCCTCTTGGGCCTTCGCGTCGCCGACGAACTCGATGATCGACATCGGGGCGTTGTCGCCGCGGCGGGGGCCGAACTTCACGATGCGCGTGTAACCGCCGGGGCGGCCCTTGAAGCGCTTCGCGAGGTCGATGAGGATCTTCTCGACGAGGTCGACCTTCTTGGCTTCGCCGCCCGACTCGGTGCGGGTGCCGAAGCGCGGGATGAACGAGCCGATGAGGCGCTGCACGTGGAGGCGGCGGGCCTTGTCGGCGTCCGAGAGCTGAGCCTGCGCGGTGAACGCCACGTCGCCGAGGCGCACGGCCTTGGTGATGAGGCGCTCGGCCACGCGGCGGAGCTCTTTGGCCTTCGCATCGGTGGTCTCGATGCGCTCGTGGAGCACGAGGTTCGCGGTGAGGTTCCGGAACATCGCGCGGCGGTGGCTCGTGTTGCGGCCGAACTTGCGGCCGAGATTTCCGTGACGCATTGAAAAATCCTAACTTTCTGAAACTTGGGGGAGAGCGCGCCGTGAGGCGGCGCTTCAGGCCTGGGCTTGCTGGGCCTTCCAGCGCTCGAGCATCTGGGGCCAGTTTTCGATCTTCATGCCGAGCGAGAGGCCCATGTTCTGAAGGATCTCTTTGATCTCCTTCAGGGACTTGCGGCCGAAGTTCTTGGTCTTCAGCATGTCCTGCTCCGAGCGCTGAACGAGCTCGCCGATGAGGCTGATGTTCGCGTTCTGGAGGCAGTTGGCCGAGCGGACCGAGAGCTCGAGCTCGTCGACCGAGCGGAAGAGGTTCTCGTTGAGGGGCGCGTCCTCGGCATCGCCGGCGACGTAGGCCGTCTCTTCGGTCTCTTCGAAGTTGATGAAGATGGAGAGCTGCTCCTTCAGGATCTTGGCCGCGTAGGCGACCGCGTCCTGGGGCTTCACGCTCCCGTTCGTCCACACCTCGAGGGTGAGCTTGTCGTAATCGGTGACCTGGCCGACACGAGCGTTCGTGACGGTGTAGTTCACCTTACGGATCGGCGAGAAGAGCGCGTCGATCGGGATGGTGCCGATGCTCATCGTCGGCGTCTTGTTCTTCTCGGCCGGCACGTAGCCGCGGCCCACGTTGACCGTGAGCTCCATCTGCACGGGGCCCTTCTTGTCGAGGGTCGCGATGAGGTGGTCCGGGTTGAGGACGCTGAGCCCGTCGGTGAGCTGGATGTCCTTCGCGAAGACGGGGCCGGGGCCCTCCTTCTCGAGGCGCACCTGGTACGTCTTGACGGTGGCCGACTTGAGGACGACTTCCTTCAGGTTGAGGATGATGTCGGTCACGTCCTCGACGACGTCGCTCACCGTGGTGAACTCGTGGAGCGCACCCTCGACCTTGACGGCTGTGATCGCGGCGCCCTGGAGCGACGAGAGCAGGATGCGGCGCAGCGAGTTGCCGAGCGTGATGCCGTAGCCGCGCTCGAGGGGCTCGCAGGTGAATTTCCCGTAGAAGTCGGTGAGGGTCTCCGACTCGATGTGGATCCCACGGGGACGAATGAGGTCGCGCCAGTTGCGCGTGACGATGTTCGACATGTGTTTCTCTGCTTTCGTGCGCGGCTCGTCGGGTTCACGCGGCGGTCAGGGAAGGACGAGAACCCGCTCTCGTCGCTTCGCATCCTGCCACCAGGCCGTGTCGCCCCCGGAGCCTCGGGGGCATGAGAGTCGTCGTCCCGCGTCTCGCGCGCTCTCTCGAGAGGGCGTGCGCGGGTGGCTTCGCCGAGGGCCCGAGGGGAGTGCCCCGAGCCCTGGTTCCGCCGGCGGCTTCAGCGCGAGTAGTACTCGACGATGAGCTGCTCTTTGATGACCGGCTCGTTGAGCTCCTCGCGGACGGGGGCGCCCTTGAAGGTGCCGGCGAAGTTCGCCTTGTCGAGCTCGAGCCACGACAGCATCGGGCGCTTCTCGACCGTGGCGAGCGAGGCCACGATGTTGTTGATCTTGCGGCTCGGCTCGCGGACCTCGATCTTGTCGCCGGCCTTGAGCTGGTACGACGGGATGTTGACGCGCTTGCCGTTCACGAGGAAGTGGTTGTGCTTCACGAGCTGGCGCGCCTCGGCGCGGGTGAAGGTGAAGCCCATGCGGTGCACGACGTTGTCGAGGCGGCTCTCGAGGAGGCCGAGCATCTGCTCGCCCGTGCGGCCCTTCTTGCGGGTCGCGGCGAAGTAGTAGGCGCGGAACTGCTTCTCGACGAGGCCGTAGATGCGGCGGGTCTTCTGCTTCTCGCGGAGGCGGACCGCGTACTCGGAGAGCTTGATGCGGGCCTGGCCGTGCTGGCCCGGGGGGTAGGGGCGGCGCGTCTGCGCGCACTTCTCGGTGTAACAACGCTCGCCCTTGAGGAAGAGCTTCATGCCCTCACGGCGGCAAAGCTTGCACACTGCACCAATATAACGAGCCATGCGTTTTCGACCTTTCGAGCCGGGCTTTTGGCCCGGACGGAACCGGTTTACACACGCACGAAGGGGGCCTTCGGTCGTGGGTCATCCCGGAGTTTCCCCGCCTCGGCGGGGTGGGAGCCGCGCTTTTTAGCCGTCTCTTTCGGGAACGCAAGGACAATCGGTGCGCAGGGTGCTCGTGTGTTCAGTGGAAATCGACGGGGGCGCGTGGCCTGGGGCCGTGCGGGCTCCTTGGCACCTCGAGGGAAGCCCGGCGCCCTCGCCGCGTAGGATGGGGCGATGCACTCCTCGGCCAACCTCTTCCGTCTTCGTCGTCCCCTCCTCCCCGTGCTCGCGTCCCTCTCGGTGGTCGCGTCGACCGTCGCGTGCGGCGGCGGTGGCGTGCCCCCCACGATGGCCGGGCGCCAAGGCATGCTCTCGCAGACCGCCGTCGCCCAGAAGTGCGAAGAGGCGGCCAAGGGGCACGACCGCCCGTTCGTCGTCGAGTGGGACGCGACCGACCTCGCGAGCTTCGAGGCCAAGGCCGCCCGCGACACGATCTTCGTCAAGTACGAGGGCTGCAAGCTCGTGGTGCTCGATCGCTGCTCCGACGGGGTGGTCTCGGGCAAGCTCGGCTCGTACGGCACCCCTCAGTTTACGACGGGCACCGTCCAGGGCTTCGAGATCAAGAACGAGGGCGAGCTCTACGCGAAGCTTCCCCTCGGCGCCGCGAACCTCTCGGGCCGCGTGCAAGCCGGCGAGTCGCTCGCGCTCAAGTACTTCGTGTCGGGCGTGGCGCAGAACACGCGCGACGCGATCTACACGAGCGACGTGAAGGCGAACCCGGGCTGCGCCGGCGCCACCCACTTCGTGTGGGCCTACAACCTCGGCGCGTTCGAGCTCGCGAGCGCCGCGAATTCGTCGGCCGAGGTCGAGGCGTCGGGCCCCATGGCCGCGGGCGGCGGGAAAAAGAGCCACGCGGAGAAGGCCGTGTCGAGCGGCGGCAAGCTCGCCTCGTGCGAGACCCAGGATCAGCGCGCGTGCCGCGTGCCCATCCGCCTCGCCCTGCGCACCATCACGGCCGGAGAGAACCCGCTCTCGCAGGCCGCCCCCGCGAAGCCCGACGCCCCCGCGGCACCGGGCGCCGACTCGCCCGAGGCCCAGGCGAAGCAGCTCCTCAAGGAGGCCATTCGCAAGTACGACCAAGGCGACGGCGTGGGCGCGCTCGAGCTCGCGAACCGCGCGATGGGCTTCGATCCTCGGCTGAAGAACGAGTACGACGAGGAGGTCGGCCCGCAAGACGATCGCCGCCCGGGCTTCATGGAGTTCCGCGCCCGCGCCGTCATGCTCGCGGGCAAATGCGACGACGGCCGAAAGGACTACCGCGCCGTGCTCTCGACCCGCGACCGCAAGCACGAGAAGACCGACTTCTTCCTCGATCGTGAGGTCGAGAAGGTCGCCAACGAGGTGTGCTCCTCGGCCACGGCCACCGTCCCCCGGGACTACATCACGCGCGCCTACCGCGAGCTCAAGGCCGCCGCCAAGGTGAAGGACGGCCCGCGGTGCAAGGCGCTCGCGGCGGGCGTGACCGAGCGCGTGCCCAAGCTCGACCAGAGCGCGACCACCAACAAGACGGGCTGGGATCTCGATCAGCGGGCCGCCTCCCTCGCCGGCAACGTCTACGATCCGGCCGCGATCTGCGTGGCCGAAAGCACGAAGAAGTGCGCCGAGGGCCTCGCGGTGCTGAAGAGCCAGTGCAAAAACGTGAAGATGTCGGGCTGCGACGACATCACGGCGAAGAACTGGGCCGCGCAGAAGGACCGGCTCAAGATCGACTGCAAGTGAGCCGCGCGCGAGGACCCGTTCGGGCCTCGTGAGGCTCCATTCGGGCCTCGGCTCGCCCGTTCGTGGGGCTCGGTCGCGAGAAATCGGCGCCTCGAGCCCCGTGAATGGCCGGCACGGTGCGTGCAACCTACACGCACGACACGCTTCCGACCGGGTGAGCCCTCCGGGGCTCCTCAGGTCCTACCTATTTCTCCGGTGCACTCCATCGGTCACCGCGGTGGCCGATGGAGGCCCGACGTCGAGGGGGGGCCGGTTCGGTGTACGCTGCACGTATGCGTACGCGTTCGGTGACTCTCGTAGGGCTCCTCGTGGTGGTGTCGGTCTCGGCGGGCTTCGCGGCGTGCGGCTCCGACCCTGAAGGTGGCGCGCTGCCCGACGCATCGATCTCGTCCGATGCGGCCACGGCGCGCGATGCATCTCCCGTCGACGCGGCCACGCCGGACGCGACGCCCGATGCCTCCCTCGACGCCCCGGCCGACGCGCCCGTGGACGCGCCGTCGGACGCCCCCGTCGACGCGGGGCCGCCTCGAGCGTTCCGCTACCTCTTCGCCACGGTGCCCGCCGCTCGGGCGTCGCTCTCGTCGATCGCGGCCGCCGACGCGCTCTGCGTGGCGGCGAAGCCCGCGCAGGTCGCCAAGGTGAAGGCGCTCCTCGTCGGGCCCACACGCACCGCGTGCACCACGGCCGACTGTGCGGTCGGCGGCGCGGGGGAGCACGTCGACTGGCCGCTCGCCCCGAGCACCGAGTACCGAAGGCTCGACGGCACGACCGTCCTCGGCACGACGAACGCGAAGGGCCTCTTCGACGTGCTCCGCGCCTCGGTCGACACGGTGGACGGCTTCGTGTGGACCGGGCTCGCCGCCAACGGCGCCAACACGTGGACCTCGTGGCTCACGAGCCCGTCCACCTGCGCCGCGTGGACGAGCACGAGCGGCCTGGTCCTCGGCGGCGCGGCGTATCGAGGCCCGTCCTACGTCAACGCGGCCTTCGGAGCCTTCATCGACGCGTGCGACAAGAGCTTCGCGATCTACTGCGCCGAGACCGACTGAGCTCGTACGCCATGCTGCGTCCGACGACGGGCTGGTGTGGTCAGATGTCGTCGAGGGTCATCACGGTGACGAGGTCGAAGCCGGTGACGATGCCCGAGATCGTCTCGTCCTTGAGGGCGAAGATGCGGCGAATGCCCATCTGCACGGCGTGGCCGGCGGCGCGGTAGAGCGGGGTCTTCTCGTCGAGGCAGATCGTCTCGTAGCTCATGATGCTCTCGACGGTGTCTCGCTCGGGGACCTTGCCCTTCATGCGTGCCCGGAGGGACTCGGTGTGGGTGTACGCGCCGACGGGCTTTTTTCCGTCGAGGACGACGAGGCCGCGGGTGTTGTCTTCTTTGAGGAGCGCGTCGGCCTTGGCGATGGTCTCGCTCACGCTCACCGTGACGACCGGCGTGTGCATCACGCGCGAGAGGGGCGCCTCGACGTGGTGGAAGAGCACGGCGCGCATGGCATCGCGTGTAGAATGCACGGCCACGGGGCGGCCCTTGCGGAGCACGATCACGCGGTTCGTCTTGCGGGCGAGCATGACCTCGGCGGCGCTGCGGAGGCTCGCGCCCTCGTCGA
The DNA here is from genome assembly GCA_016712525.1 of Myxococcales bacterium. NCBI lineage: Bacteria > Pseudomonadati > Myxococcota > Myxococcia > Myxococcales > Myxococcales bacterium. The sequence continues at coordinate 795,505 of JADJQX010000008.1, read as the reverse complement.
TCGTGGCGACGTCCGTCGTCATGAGCTCCGCGACCGTCTTGGCCTCTTTGCCGGCCATCGTCCCGCGCCAGAGGTCGGTGGTGGAGAGGATGCCCACGAGCTTTTGGCCGTCCACCACGGGGAGCGCCGAGACGTCGCGCTCGACGAGCAGCGTGCGGGCCTCTTCGATGGGGGTGCTCGGCACCGTCCCGATGAGGGCGTGGCTCATGTACTCGCGGACGGGCGTGGACCAGAGGGGCATCCGAGCATCTTACACCTCGTCTTCGCGCACGGAACAGCCCAAAGGCCGTCTCACTCGGGTGTCCACGGGGTCCACCGCGCGCGCGGAATGTCCCATTTTTTGCGCTCTTTCAAGAACTGCGCGGCCCCCGCGAACCCGGGGAAGAGCGTCGCGTGGTTCACCCCGCGCATCGACAAGAGGCGCAGCGCTCTGCCCGCGCACGCGCTCGGCAGGACGAGCTTCCAGAGCACGGGGACGGTGCCGGGCTCCGTCAGCCGCGCGAGCCTCACGTCGAGCGGGGCGAGGTCGGCCGCGCGATCGTGCTGGCTCGGGAAGATGCTCGGGGCCAAGAACAAGCCCGCCTGCGCGTTCAGGTTCGGGTTCGACGACCGCGGCGCCGAGACGACCTGCACGGCGGGCAGCGCGCCCCCCCTCCGCCGGAAGCCGCGCCAGAGCACCCAGTCGAGATCGAGGGCGTACACGGCGAGCTCGACGGGCGGGGCCCCGACGGCGTCGACCACGGCGAAATAGAGCGCGACCTCCCAGCGCTCCGAGAAATCGAGGAGCCGCGTCGGTACGCCGTAGTGCTGTCCGAGCGCGAGCATCGAGAGCACCCGGTGCGACGGGAACCCGACGCCCTCGAACTCTTCGTGGAGCTCGTTCCAGCCGCGAGGCGCGCGGAGCGCCTGCGTATCTTCGGGGATCGCGAGGCCCGTGCCGTCGACCGCGAGCAAGAACTCGCGCAGACGGAGAAACTCCGCCTCGGCCTGCTCGCGGTTCGTGGGGACCTCGCCCACGATCTTCGGCGCGTGCGAGTAGCCGAGCTCGGCGCCCTTCCGGAACGCCGAGGGGAGGAGCGCCCATGTCGCGTCGCGCTGGCCGCGGAACGCCCACTTGTGTCCCCCGGCCATGCCCTTCAGAGCCTCGATGTGCGTGATGAACGCCTCGACGTCCGGGAAACGGGCCTCCTGCATCAAGAAGCCAGGGCGCTCCTTGGGCGCGGTGCGTCGTCGTGTGGCCGTCGTCGTCCCCATGGTTTCGGGAGGGTCCCACGAGAGACAGGCGCGGCTCAAGGGTGGTAAACCCTCTTTCCGATGCACGCGGCCACGTTCATGCTCGGGGCGCTCGCCGTCCTCGCGATCGCCTACCGGTACTACTCGGCGTTCCTCGCGGCGAAGGTGCTCTGCCTCGACGATACGCGGGAGACACCGGCCCACGAGAAGAACGACGGCCAGAACTTCCACCCGACGAACCGCGTGGTCTTGTTCGGGCACCATTTCGCGGCCATCACCGGCGCGGGCCCGCTCATCGGTCCCGTGCTCGCGGCGCAGTTCGGGTTCCTCCCCGGGTTCGTGTGGATCCTCGTCGGCGTGTGCACCGCCGGGGCCGTCCACGACTTCGTCATCTTGGTGTCCTCGGTCCGGAGGGGAGGGCGGTCGCTCGCCGAGATCGCGCGCGAGGAGCTCGGGCCGGGCCTCGGCCTCGTCGCCGCGTTCGCCATCCTGTTCATCGTCGTCATCGCGCTCGCGGGCCTCGGCAACGTGGTCGTCGCGGCGCTCGCCGAGAGCGCGTGGGGCGTCTTCACGGTCTCGTCGTCGATCCCGATCGCGCTCGCGATGGGGCTCTACATCTACAAGGTGAGAAAAGGTACGAACCGAGGCATTCGCGAGGCGTCGATCTTCGGCGTCGTGCTCCTCGTGGGCGCGCTCGTGCTCGGCAAGTCCGCGAGCGACTCGTCCTTCGCCGAGCACCTCAAGCTCTCGAAGACCGCGCTCACGCTCGGCATGGCCACGTACGGTTTCGTGGCGAGCGTGCTGCCCGTGTGGATGCTGCTCTGCCCGCGAGACTACCTCTCGAGCTACCTCAAGATCGGCACCATCGCGCTGCTCGTCGTGGGCGTCGTCGTGGTGAACCCGCGCATCGAGATGCCCGCCGTGACCGAGGCCGTGCACGGCGGCGGCCCGGTCGTGAAGGGCCCGCTTTTTCCCTTCATTTTCATCACGATCGCGTGCGGCGCGATCAGCGGCTTCCACGCGCTCGTCGCCAGCGGCACCACGCCCAAGATGGTCGACAAGGAGCGCGACTGCCGGCCCATCGCCTACGGCGCCATGCTCATGGAGGGGCTCGTCGGCATCACGGCGCTCATCGCCGCGTGCGCGATGCCCCAAGAAGACTACGTGGCCATCAACACCGACCCTTCGGTCGCGATCGTCGCGAGCGCGTCGACGGGCGGCACGGGCCTCGCGAGGTCACGCGAGTCCCTCGCGGCGGCTACGGCGTCGTTCGGCAAGAAAGACTGGCAGCTCCTCGGCAGCGCCGATGGCGCGCCCATCCCCATCGAGGCCCTCGCGGCGAAGAAGGTGCCCGCGTCGAAGGCGCTCGCCCTTTCGAACCGCGCGCTCGCGAGCCTCGGCTACGGCGTCGACCCGAAGGACCCTCGCGCCACGTCCCTCGAGGACGCCGATTTCGCGCGCCTCGGGCTCACCGTAAAAGATCTCCCTCGGCTCTCGCGCGAGGCCGACGAGGTGGTCGCGGCTCGCACGGGCGGCGCCGTGTCCCTCGCCGTGGGCATGGCGCGGGTCTTCTCGGGCCTGCCCGGGATGGGAAAGCTCCTTTCCTATTGGTACCACTTCGCGATCATGTTCGAGGCGCTCTTCGTGCTCACGACGATCGACACGGGCACGCGCATCGGGCGCTTCCTGATGCAGGAGATGATAGGCCGCGTGTCGCCCAAGCTCGGCGCGTCGACGAGCGTGGCCGGCGGAGTGCTCGCCACCTCGATCATCGTGGGCGGATGGACGTACTTCATCCTCACGGGCAACATCCAGACGCTCTGGCCCATGTTCGGCGTCGCGAACCAGCTCCTCGCGTGCACCGCGCTCGCCGTGGCGACCACCATCCTGCTGCGCGAGGCGAAGAAGCGTGTGTACGCGCTCGTCACGTTCGTCCCCCTCCTCTTCGTGGGGACGACCACGCTCGCCGCGGGCGTCGAGAGCATCCGCAAGCTCTACGTGCCCATGCTGGCGAGCCCGGAGCTCCACGGGCGCGCTCTCGTGAACATCGCGTTCACGGGCACGCTGCTCGTCTTCATCGTGGCGATCTTGGTCGGCAGCGCGCGCACCTGGGGCAAGATCCTCCGCGCCCACGGCGCGCCGCGTGAGGCCTCGGTCGAGGGCCCGCTCACGTGAACCCGCGCGCGTACGGCATCTTCCTGCTCGTGGCGCTGCTCGTCTTCGTGGTGGCGCACGCGGTCGTGGTCGTGCGGTGCGCCGTCGTGGCGCGCGCCCGAACGAACGTGCCCGACGCCGATCCGTACGGGGTCGCCAAGAAGCTCCGCGGGCCGTGGCTCGCGCTCCTCGTGGTCTTCCCGCCGCTCGCCCCGTACTACGCGTGGTCCCTCGGAGAAGGGTACTTCGCCGTGGCCTGGCTCGTGACCCTGGCGGTGTACGCGGTGGGCGTGGGCGTCGCGTGAGCGGTCCTGCCTTGACACGCTAGAAAGCCCCTACTAAGTACCCGCCTCCCTGACCTCCCGGCCCAGCCGAACGGTCACGCACCCCGGAAGAGGACATCATGGTTTCGTCGACCCAGCAGTTCGAGCGGATTCGCAAGCGCAAGGCCACCACCAACGGCAAGCGGAACAAGCGTGAGCGCCGCGCCAACGGCACCCCCGTGTTCGCGATCCACCCGGCCGGCTACGACGCCAAGGCCGCGGACGCGAAGCCCTCGAAGGCCTGATCTAGGCTGCCGAAAAAGGCAACGGATTCCGTACGTTACGGGTAGCTTGGACGGGGTCCGGGGTGCCCGTATCGTCGTTTCGAAGGGCCGGTGGCTCCGTTCGTCGGCGTGACCGTGTCGACACGCCGGAGGCGCGAAGCGAGGGTGACGAACGCGGGGCCAAGGGCCGTTCTGCGCGCCGTATCACGCCGGCACGGCCCTCGCTCTGGGCCTCGAGATGCGGTGCAAGCAGCGTGGGGACGTTCGGCTTCGGGGGCTCTTGGCCGGGCTCCTGGTTGGAGGGCTCGTCCTCCCCCGGGTGGCCCACGCCGATCCGGGGCTTCGCCTGGGGCTCGGGCTCATGTTCGCGGCCTCGATCCCGGACGGTCCCTCCAAATCAGCCCTGGGGGCGCCGTGGTACTTGCGTGGCGAGGTGAGGGGGATCTCGCGCGTCGACCCGGTCGGCACCGTGGGCGATCGGCCGGCGCGCGGGCACGTGGCCCTCTACGACTCGTTTTTCCTCGAAGCGGGCATCGGGGCCATCTGCACGAAACACGACTGCGCGAGCCTCGGCGACGTGCACCTCCGCGGCGTGGGAGGCTACGAGCTGCTCGGCGGCTACCGCAGCCCCGAGGTGTCGTTCTTCGTCGGGCCGAGGGTGAGCTGGGAGGGGTGGATCACGGCCCATCACGCGCTAGGCAGCATGAGCGTGCCGCTCGTCGTGCGGCTCGACCACGCCGTGCGGGACACTCACAGGCGCGTGTTCTCGGCCTGGGGTTCCCCGATGGGCCCGTTTCGTTCGTACGGCGGTCAGTGGGAGGAGCCGATCGCCCGAGGTCTCTCCGTCGTGACGCAGGTGTCCTTCGCGCGCGCGGTCATCGGACCATGGAAGGACGACTCCGACGGCGCCCTCGGCGTGACGGCGAGCGTCGGGGTACGTGTAGGTTCCCCGTTTTGAGGAGGGCTCGCCTCGTTGGGGCTCTCCCGTGCCCGTGCCCGTGCCCGAGGTAGGGACGCACAGGGTGGCAGAACGGACGTCGTCGCACGTCTCCCTCCGATCTCGCCCGTGCCCGTGCCCGTGCCCGTGCCCGTGCCCGAGGTAGGGACGCACCTGGTTTCACGCAGAGTCGCAGAGCGGACGCCACGTCGTTCGTCCCGTGCCCGTGCCCGTGCCCGTGCCCGAGGTAGGGACGCACCTGGTTTCACGCAGGGTCGCAGAGCGGACGTCGTCGCGCGTCCCTCCATCTCGCCCGTGCCCGTGCCCGAAAAAGGGACGCACCTCGTCCGCGCAGAGCGACCCACGTTCGTCACAGCCCGCAGGCGCCGGGCACGGGCACGGGCACGGGCACGGGGAGAGCGTCCGGCGACCCATGTTCGTCACGGCCCGCAGGCGCCGGGCACGGGCACGGGGAGAGCGTCCGGCGACCCACGTTCGTCACGGCCCGCAGGCGCCGGGCACGGGCACGGGCACGGGCACGGGCACGCGGGAGAGGAGAGCTCGCGCGAGAGCTGCGTATCCCGTCGAGGCTACAAAATGGCCACGGGGCACGAGGGAAGACCTCGCGCCCCGCGGGCCCGAGCCGGGGTTCGGCTCAGTGACGGATGGTGACCGGCGCGGAGTAGCTCGCCTCGGCGAACGGGGCGACCTTGGCCTTGGAGAGCGCGGCCTTGATGCAGCCCTCGGCGGGCTTGCCGACCGCACCACCGGAGACGCTGACCGAGGTCACGTTGCCGGCCGACGCGAAGGTGACCGTGGCGCGCGAGATAGGATCGTCGGGACCGACGCAGGCGCGAGCCCCACCGAGGACGGCCCCGAGCGCGCCCGTGATGGCGCCCTGCGAGGGCTTCTGCGGGACGCTGCCCGCGGCGAACTGGGGGCCCGTGGGCTTGTCGCCCGACTCGCCCGAACCGGCGCCGGGACCCGCGGCCTGGCGCATGGCGGCGCCGAGGTCGTTCGTGCCACCTGCGGAGGCGGGCAGGTCCTTGGCTTCGACCTTCTTCTCTTCTTTGGCCTCGGGCTTGTCCTTCGAGGTGTCGACCTTGGCGACGGCCGCGCCGGCCTTCGCCGCGACGACCGTCTTCGGGGCGCCGTTCGCGGGGGCGGCGGTCTCGACCTTGGTGTCCTCGGGCTTGGTCTCGGCTTTGGGAGCCTCGACGGGCTTGGCTTCGACCTTGGGGGCCTCGGCGGCCGGCGGCGTGGCCATGGCCGTGGGGGCCTCGGCGGGCTTCTTCATGGCGAAGAACGCACCCGCTGCGATGGCCGCGGCCGCGAAGAGCGCGCCGATGGCGATGACCTTGCCGTTGCCTTTGTTCTCTTCGGGCTTCGACGCCACCGCCATGACCGCGGGGGCAGGCGCCGGAGTCGACGGGGCTGCGGCGGCCGCGACGGACGGACCCGAGAGGGGTGCGTCGGCCGAGGGGGCCTCGGAGATGACGGCGGGGGGCGCCGAGAGCGGGGCCTTCGCCGAAGCGGGCGCGGGCACCGACGCGGGCGCAGCGACGGCCGAGGGGGGCGCGCTCGGCGCGGGCGCGGCGACCGCGGGCTCGGGCTTCGAGGGCGGGCCTGCGAGGGCCGAGAAGTCGACGAGGCCGGAGTCTTCGCCGGCGCGCGACGAGGACGGGCTCGACAGCGGGCCGACGTCGAACTTGATGGAGGACGGCGGAGAGCTCTGCGCGAGCTTCGCGAGGTCTTGAAGGCTGCGGCGGTCTCGCTCACGATCTGACGACATCGACATCGACTCCTCCGACTTTCCACGTGCCCTGCTCGATGCAGGCGCTGCGCTCGTCGTGCTGTTCGCCGCGACCGAGGCGGCAGTGTTATGACTCTCTTCTGGCGTCTGTCCAACGGGACTTCCGAAAATATTTCCGTCGTCGATGGACGCAAGGGACGTTCCGCGCTCGCCCTTCGCGATTCGGGCCATGACGGCCTCGGCGGAGGCCTCGAGCTCGGCCTCGGGGCGGGGTGCGTTCGGCCACGCGGCGAGGGCCGCGTCGAGCCAGTCGTTCGACGTACGGGAGGAAGAAGGATCGCTCATTTTTGCGCTCCGCGGAGGGCCTCGGGGCCGAAACCCCGCGACTCCATGAACTCTTTGAGCTTGCGACGCGCCTCGTGGACGCGCCACGCGATGGTGCCCTCGGGTGCGCCGAGGATCGTGGCGGCGTCCTCGTGGGAGACGCCGTCGATGCAGACGAGGACGAGCGTGGTGCGCAGCGTCTCGGAGAGTGCGTCGATGCCTTCGCAGAGCGCCGCGTACTGCTCGCGCTCGGCGCTGCGGCTCTGCGGGTCGTGGCCGGCAGGCCCGTCGCTCGCGAGGCCCTCGAGGCGGGCGTCGTCGTCGTCCCCCGAGATGCGCGACGACTTGCGCGACCGGATCGCGTTGAGCGAGAGGTTCACGGCGATGCGGTAAATCCAGGTGTAGGGCTCGCTCCGCCCGTCGAACCGCTCGATGGCCCCGTAGGCCCGGAGGAACGCCTCTTGGGCGATATCCTCGGCGAGCGCCCGGTCGCGCACCATGTGCACGGCGAGCCGGTGGATGCGGGGCTGGTGGCGCCGGACGAGCTCACCGAACGCTTTTTGGTCGCCGGTCTTGGTGCGTTCGACGAGGTCGCGGTCCGTGGGCGTAGGCGAGAGCGGCTTGGGTTCCATCGCGACGGGGGGGGCACGCCGGGTGGTGGCCGTCGGGCCGGGCCGGCCGTCGGTGCTGGGCGGCCACGGCTCGTCCGAGGCGAGAACCGACGAGCAGGCTGGGGACCATACCGCTTCCACGAGGGCTTTGACAGAAAGTGGGCCGGAAGCTTTGGCCCCGGCGGACGTTTCCATCGGAGGCGGCCTCTCCACGCCCCCGTGACGACTACGTAAAGTTCCGTAACTCATCGGAAATGTGGCGTCGTTCGGCAGGGTGGCGCTTTCGTGCCCCACGACCTATGGTCCTCCGCGCGACGCGTCGCTCCCGGCCGTCGCCGCTCGATTCCGAAAGGTGAAGCTCGATGTCTGCGCAAACCACCCCTCGAACCTCGGCCACGACCGACGAGCTCCGGCGGGCCCTCTCCGCGGAGGAAGGCGGGAGGGTGTGGGTGCGTAGGCTCGCGCTCGTGCTCGGGCTCGTCGCGCTCGTCGCCGGTGGTGTGGTCGTGCGGGCCAAGAACAAGCCGCCGCCCGCCGCGCGGTACCTCTCGGCCGAGGTCGGTCGAGGCGACGTGAGCGAGAAGGTGCAAGCGACGGGTGCCGTCCAACCGCTCCTCCAGGTGAACGTGGGCGCGCAGGCGAACGGTCGTGTCACGCGCGTGCTCGTCGACTTCAACACGGTGGTGAAGAAGGGGGATCTGCTCGCCGAGATCGACCCGACCGTGTTCGACGCGCAGGTCAGCCAGACCCAAGCGAACCTGCTCGCGCAGCGCGCCCAGAACGAGAGCGCCAAGGCGAACTTGGCGGCCACGAAGGCCAACTTCGAGCGCATCGAGAAGCTCTTCAAAGAGAACCTCGCCTCGCGGGGCGAGCTCGACGCGGCGCGCGGCCAGTACGAGGTCGCGCAGGCTCAGGTGTCGGCCACCTCGGCGCAGGCGTCGGCCATCCAGGCGCAGCTCACGCAGGCCTCGACGAACAAGAGCTTCACGAAGATCTACTCGCCGGTCGACGGCGTGGTCATCTCGCGCACGATCGATCCCGGGTCCACCGTGGTCGCGTCGTTCCAGGCGCCGGTGCTCTTCGTCATCGCCCAAGATCTCCGCAAAATGCGCGTGCTCGCGGACGTGGACGAGGCCGACGTGGGCAAGCTCCGCGAGGCCATGGAAGTCGAGGCCGTGGTCGACGCCTTCCCCGGAGAGATCTTCCACGGCACGGTGCAGCAGGTGCGCTACTCGCCGAACAACGTGCAGGGCGTCGTCACGTACTCGGCCGTCGTCGAGGTGCAGAACCCCGAAGAGAAGCTCAGGCCGGGCATGACCGCCACGGTCACCGTAAAGACCAAAGAAGCGAAGAACGTGCTTCGTGTCCCGAACGCGGCGCTGCGCTTCAAGCCCTCGCCGCCCCTCGGCCCCAACGGGAAGCCCGTTCCCCAAGCGCCGCTCCCGCCGCTCCCCAAGGGGCAGGGGCGTGTGCACGTGCTCCTGTCCGAGCAGCCCGGCGACGAAAAAGAAGAGGTCCGCGTCGTCGGCATCGGCATCACCGACGGCATCCACACCGAGGTCACGGGGCTCTCCGAGGGCGCCAAGGTCGTGACGGACGAGGGCGAGACCGACGACAAGAAGAAGAAGGGCAAGCCCTTCTGATGAGCGCGCTCCCGTCGGAGGTAGCCCCGGCCGCGCCCGCGAAAGGCCCTCCTCTTCCGAGCGAGGGAGAAGGCGAGCACGCGCTCATCGTGCTCCGCGGCGTCGCCAAGGACTACGAGTCGGGCGAGAGCGTGGTGCACGCGCTCCGTGACATCGACCTCACGTTCGAGCAGGGCGAGTTCGTCGCCATCGTGGGCACGAGCGGCTCGGGCAAGTCGACGCTCATGAACATCTTGGGGTGCCTCGACAGGCCCACGCGCGGCACCTACGCGCTCGCCGGGATCGACGTGGGCGGGCGCACGAACGACGGTCGCGCGATCGTACGTAACCGTTTGATCGGGTTCATCTTTCAGGGGTTCAACCTGCTCCCTCGGACGAGCGCCCTCGAGAACGTGGAGCTGCCCCTCCAATACCGCGGCGTCGGCCGAGCGGCGCGCCGCGCCCGCGCCGAGAAGGCCCTCGCCCAGGTGGGCCTGCAAGACCGCATGGGCCACACGCCGAACCAGCTCTCGGGTGGTCAACAGCAGCGCGTGGCGATCGCGCGGGCGCTCGTGACCGATCCTCCGCTCCTCCTCGCCGACGAGCCCACGGGCAACCTCGACACACGCACGAGCCTCGAGGTGCTCGCGCTCCTCCAGAAGCTCAATCGCGAACAAGGCATCACCATCGCGCTCGTCACGCACGAGCACGACATCGCGGCGTGCGCCTCGCGGGTCATCACGTTCCGCGACGGCCGCATGGTGAGCGACGTGCGCCAAGACACCCCGCTCGACGCGCAGGCCGAGCTCCTCAAGCTGCCCCCCGCCGACGCCAAAGGCAAACCCGACGCCGAGGCCGACGCGCCCGGGCGCGAGCGCAAAGGGGCGCCGATCACCGTGGGCTACGTCGTGGTCGCGCACGTCGCGGCCTTCGCGGGGCAGCTCCTCGGCCGGGCGTACGACACCTTCGTGCTCGAGCGCGACGTGCGCTTCGTACCTCTCGTGTTCGGCGTGGTCGCGGCGTCGTACGTGGCGGCCGTCCGCGCCAAGAGCGTGTACGGCCACCCGCTCACGCGCGACCAACGGGGGCGATTTTCCCTCTATTTCGCCGCGTCGATGGCGGTGCTCTTCGGGCTAGGGGCGCTCGCGAAGGTGCCCGAGCCGCTCGAGGCGGCCCTGCGCGCCGGGGCTCCGTTCCTCGCGCTCCGCGTGACGGGCCTCGCGTGCCTCGGGATGCTCGTCGTGTCGGCCGTGACGTTCGGCCTCGTCACCCTCTTCTCTCCCAGGCGCTGAGGCATGCTCGGGCTCCTCACGAACGCCATTCGCCTCGCGCTCACGGCGATCGTGCGCCAGAAGACGCGCTCGGCGCTGACGGTGCTCGGCATCCTCATCGGCGTGGCCGCGGTCGTCACCGTCACGGCCCTGGCCGACGGCGCGGCCGCCAAGGTGGGCGGCGAGATCTCGGGGTTCGCGTCGAACGGGCTCTTCATCAACCCCCAGCCGGTGCAGCAGTCGGGCGCGCGCTCGAAGGCGACGGGGCGCCTCACCGAGGGGGACGCCAAGGCCATCGCGCGCGAGGCGGTGAGCGTGGCGAACGTCGCGCCGTTCCTCTCGACGCCGGTGCAGATGGTGGTCGGCGATCGCAACGCGGCCACCCTCGCCGTGGGTACGACGCTCTCCTACTTTCCCATACGCAAGTACAAGGTCGCCAAGGGAGAGCCGTGGACCGAGTCCGACGAGCTCTTGAAGACGAAGGTGTGCGTCGTCGGCGCCACGGTGGCCGAGAAGCTCTTCGGGAACCAGGACCCGGTGGGCCGTATGGTGCGCATCGGGCGCTCGCCGTTTCGTATCGTCGGGGTGCTCGAGGCCCGCGGGACGTCCACCTTCGGCGACGACCAAGACGACCGCATCTTGATGCCCATTGGCAGCTACCGCGGGCGCATTCAGCGGACGAGCCCCGGCCGCGTCGACATGCTGCTCGCGAGCGCGACGAGCGAAGAGACCACCGACCGCGCCAAGGCCCAGGTCGAGAGCATCTTGCGACAGCGCCACCACGTAGGCGAGGGCGCCGAAGCCGACTTCGTGGTCAATACGCAGCGCGAGTTCCAGAAGGCGACGGAGGGCATCGCGACGGTGCTCTCGGCCCTCTTGCTCGGGGTCGCGGGCGTGTCTCTCGTCGTCGGCGGGATCGGGGTCATGAACATCATGCTCGTGTCGGTCGCCGAGCGGACGCGCGAGATCGGCATTCGGATGTCCATTGGCGCGCGAGAGGCCGATATCCTCGTCCAGTTCTTGGTCGAGGCCGTGGTGCTGAGCCTCATCGGCGGCGCGCTCGGGATCCTGGTCGGTGGAGGGTCGGTCGTCGGGCTCGGCCGCGCGCTGGGGTGGGATATCGCGCCCGGGGCGAATGCCATTTTCGTGGCCGTCGCGACGAGCGCGTTCATCGGTGTCGCCTTCGGATTCGTCCCCGCGCGGCGCGCCGCCCGCCTCGATCCGATCGAAGCCTTGAGGAGCGAGTGATGGGGGCGTTCTTCGTCGGAGTGCTGCTCGCGCTACGTGCCATTCGCCGCAACGGGCTCCGCGCGAGCCTCACCGTGCTCGGTATCCTCATCGGCGTGGCCGCGGTCGTCACCGTCACGGCGCTCGGGGCGGGGGCGCGCGAGTCGGTCGGATCGCAGATCGCGAGCCTCGGCTCGAACATGCTCATCATCATTCCCCAAGACTCGAACGCCTCGGGGGCGCGCTCGGCCACGGGCGCCCGCGCGAAGCTCACGGAGGACGACGGCCGGGCGATAGGCCGCGAGGCCGTGAGCGTCGCGGCGTACGCGCCGACCCTGCGCGCGCGCGGGCAGCTCGTCTACGTCGACAAGAACACCTCGACCCAGATCATCGGCTCGACGACCTCGTTTTTTGCCGTACGAAACTGGAACGTCGAGAAGGGTAGCCTTTGGACCGAATACGACGAGGCCGCCAAAACCAAAGTGATCGTCATCGGCAGCACCGTCAAAAAAGACCTCTTCGGCGAGCAAGACCCGGTGGGCCGGCAGGTGCGCATCGGCCGGTATGCGTACCGCGTGCTCGGCGTGCTCGAGTCCAAAGGAGAGGCCCCGTTCGGAGGGGATCAAGACAACATCGTGCTCATGCCCATCGCGAGCATGAGGGCGCGCATCTTGCGCACGCCGCCGGGCCAAGCCGGGATGATCCTCGCGAGCGCGACGTCGATCGACACGACCGACCGCGCCGTCGCCCAGGTGACCTCGATCCTGAAGCAAAGGCACAAGATCCCCGACGATCGTGAGCCCGATTTTGCCATTCGCACGCAAAAAGAGTTTCAGGCCATGCAGGACACGATCTACTCGCTCCTCACGGTGCTGCTCGTGTGCGTGGCCGCGATAAGCCTGGTCGTCGGCGGGATCGGCGTGATGAACATCATGCTCGTGAGCGTCACCGAGCGCACCCGCGAGATCGGCATTCGTATGGCCATCGGCGCGCGCGGGGGACATTCGCACGCAGTTCTTGGTCGAGGCCGTCGCCCTGTCGCTCATCGGCGGAATCCTCGGCACGGTGGCCGGGGGGCTCGCCATTTACGGGCTCTCGTCGGCGCTCGAGTGGAAGATGGGGATCAACGGCACGGCGCTCGCGCTGGCGCTCGGGACGAGCGGGCTCACGGGCGTCGTGTTCGGGTTCTTCCCGGCCCGTAGGGCTTCGCGGCTCGATCCGATCCACGCGCTCCGGCACGAGTGATCGGGCCGAAATGGCGCAGGGCGGAGCCCCGAAGGACACCGCCCTGACGACGAACGACGCCCGAGACGCCGTTACTTCTTCTTTTTGGCCTTGTCCTTCTTGCCCTTGGATTTTTCGGCCTTCTTGGGCTTTTCGGCTTTCTTGGGCTTTTCGGCTTTCTTGGGCTTTTCGGCTTTCTTGGCCTTCGCCGGGGCCGATTTGGCCGGAGCGGACTTGGGGGCGGGCTTGGCCGGAGCGGACTTGGGGGCGGGCTTGGCCGGAGCGGACTTGGGGGCGGGCTTGGCCGGGGCGGACTTGGAAGACTTGGCGGCCGGCTTCGCCGGGACGGCCTTGGGCGCGGGCTTCTGCGGGGCCGCCTTCGACGCGCTCTTCTCGGGCTTCGCGGGGGACTTTTCGGCCTTGCCGGGCGCGGGCGTGGCGCTCTTCTTGGGCTTCTCGGGCTTGCTCTCGGCCTTCACCTTGGGTGGGGGCATGCGGCCCACGTCGAGCTCGGACGCGCCGCGCGACGACGCCTTCACCTTGAGCTTCTTCTTCTTTTTCTTGGGCTTCGGCTCTTCTTCGGCCTCTTCGTCGTCCTCTTCCGTGTCGAGTGCGATGACCGCTTGGCTCGGCGGAGTGTTGGCGAGGAGCGTGACGAACTTCCCGAAGTAGTCGGTCATCGGGGCGAAGTACGCGTCGTGCCAGAAGGTGCGAAGCTTCTCGGCTTGGCCCTCGGGGAGCTCGGCGTGCATGACCGTGAGGCGCGTGCCGGCGCCGACCGTCTCGAAGAGCATCTCGAGGCGAGAGTCCGGCGCTCCCTTCGGGAAGTCGTCGTTCCGCCAGGACTGAAGGAGACGCCGCCCGAACTCGAGCGCCATCGTGCGCCCGGTGATGGCCCCGTCGCGCAGGCTGAACCTGCCGCCGATGTCGCCCTCGATTTTGGCGGGCGCACCCGTGAAGGCGGCGTGCTGAGCCGAGTCGAACCATGCCCTGAAGATCACCTGAGGCGTTGCCGCAAGGACCGTCGAGAGGCGGAGAGCTTCCTTCCCCATGGCGAGAGCATACTCAGACCGAGGCGAATGGGGCCAAAAAAGGGCCGCACGTGGGGCCCTCGGAGCGAAAAAAAGCGCCTCCTTTCCATGGGTTCGGGCTCCGAGGGTCCGCTCGGGCGCGACCTCCGAGTGGCCGGGGCCACCCCGAAAAGAGGCCCGGCCACCCTGACGTGGGAGAAAAACGTAATCATTTCAACGAATTTTGGCTGGCACGCGGCTCGCAAAAGGGTCCGTCATGCTGGCAACGGTCATGGGAGCTGTGCTCATCGGTCTCGACGCCCACCCGGTGCGGGTCGAGGTCCACGCGTCGCGCAACGTGCCCTCGTTCGAGCTCGTGGGGCTGGCCGAGGCCGCGGTGCGGGAGAGCCGGGTGCGGGTGAAGAGCGCCCTCGCCCAGGTGGGGGTCGACACGTCCGAGTGCCGCATCGTGGTGAACCTGGCGCCGGCCGACCTTCGAAAGTCCGGCAGCGCGTTCGACGTCGCCATCGCCGTGGCGACGATGGCGGCCCTTCGAGCGCTCCCGGCCGAGGTGGGAGGGAGTGTGCTCTTCTTGGGGGAGCTCTCGCTCGACGGGGGCATCCGGCCCGTGCGAGGTGTGCTCCCTCATTTGCTGGGTGCCCGCGCGCGCGGCGTGAAGGTGGCCGTCGTGCCTCGGGCGAACGAGCGGGAGGCGGGGCTCGTGCACGGCATCACGGTGCGCACGGCCGAGTCGCTCGGTGAGCTCGTCGCGGCCCTCCGCGGGGACATCGCGCTCCCTCGCGCACCGGAGACCGCGGTCGCCGACACGCGGGCCTCCGTGGCGCACGATCTCTCGGAGGTGAAGGGGCAAGCCGCCGCGAGGCGCGCGCTCGAGGTGGTCGCGGCCGGGGGGCACAACCTGCTCTTCGTGGGCCCGCCCGGCGCAGGGAAGACCATGCTCGCCCGGAGGCTCCCCGGGATCCTGCCGCAGCTCTCCCACGAAGAGGCCGTCGAGGTCACGGCGATCCACAGCTTGGCGTTGCCCTCGGGCCTCGAGCGCGTCGTCCACGAGCGGCCCTTTCGTGCGCCGCACCACACCGTGAGCGAGGTCGGGCTCGTCGGTGGCGGCGATTTTCCGCGCCCGGGCGAGGTGAGCCTCGCGCATCACGGTGTCCTCTTCCTCGACGAGCTCGCCGAGTTTCGCAGGGCCGCGCTCGAGGCGCTCCGTCAACCGCTCGAGGATGGGCACGTCACCGTGTCGCGCGCGCAGGCGAAGGCCACGTTCCCCGCGCGGCCCATCGTGGTCGGCGCGACGAACCCTTGCCCCTGCGGTCACCTCGGGGACGGCACGGACAGGTGCCGGTGCTCCCCGGAGCGGGTGCGGTCCTATCGCGCGCGCCTCTCGGGCCCGCTCCTCGATCGGCTCGACGTGCACGTCGTGCTGCCTCCCGTGTGCGTCGACGATCTGCGGCGCGGGGGAGGGGGCGAGGCGAGCCACGTGGTGCGGGAGCGCGTGGAGCGGGCGAGAAGTGTGCAGATCGCACGGTTTCGGGCGGGGGAGACCCTGAGCCCCACGAACGCGTCTCTCTCGATCGCGTGCCTCGAGCGCGTCGGGGCGCCCGACGACGCCGGGGCCCGCCTGCTCTCCGCGGCCATCTCGAAGCTGAACCTCTCGGCGCGCGCCTACGGCAAGGTCCTCCGGCTCGCGCGTACCGTGGCCGATCTCGACGGAAAGACGGGGGTGACCTCGTCGCACGTCGCCGAGGCCGTCGCGGCGCGGGCCCTCGATCGCGGCGCTCGGACCGACACGCCGAAGGTGGCCTCCGCCGCTCCATGACTCTCGGGGGCGCCGAAGGGGCGCCCACCGTTCCCCGATCTCGGCCCCGCGCGCGCGACGCGGGTGCCCGAGCCGTTCGCTCGCGCTCACGAAAAATCGAAACGATCCGAACACCTACGAGGCCAGCATGATGGAGCAAGTGGCAGAGAAGATGCGTGCGTTGAAGACGGTGGTCACGAGCGTGGAGAAGCAGTTCGGAAAGGGCTCGCTCATGGCCCTCGGGGACGACGCGGACGTCGAGCCCATCGGCACGATCTCGACGGGCTCGCTCGCGCTCGACCTCGCGACGGGCATCGGCGGGTACCCGCGCGGGAGGGTCGTCGAGGTGTACGGGCCCGAGTCGAGCGGCAAGACCACGCTCGCCCTCCACGCGATCGCCGAGGCGCAGCGCCAGGGCGGCGTGTGCGCCTTCATCGACGCGGAGCACGCCATCGACGTGCAATACGCGAAGGGGGTCGGGGTGGACGTCGAGCGCCTGCTCGTCTCCCAGCCCGACACGGGCGAACAGGCCCTCGAGATCACCGAGATGCTCGTGCGCTCGGGCGCGGTCGACCTCGTCGTGATCGACTCGGTCGCGGCGCTCACGCCGAAGGCCGAGCTCGAGGGCGACATGGGCGACTCGCACATGGGCCTCCAGGCGCGGCTCATGAGCCAGGCCCTGCGGAAGCTCACGGGCATCACCCACAGGACGGGCACGACGCTCTTCTTCATCAACCAGCTCCGGCAGAAGATCGGCGTCACCTTCGGGAGCCCGGAGACCACGACGGGCGGCAACGCGCTCAAGTTCTACGCGTCGATGCGCATGGACGTGCGGCGCATCGGCCAGGTCAAGGTCGGCGACGAGCTCGTGGGAGGTCGCACGCGCGTGAAGATCTGCAAGAACAAGTGCGCGCCGCCCTTCACCGAGGCCGAGTTCGAGATCCGGTTCGGCGAAGGGGTCGACAGCGCCGCCGAGCTCATCGATCTCGGCCTCACGCGGGGCCTGCTCGACAAGAGCGGCAACCACCTGTCGTTCGCGGGGACGACGCTCGGCAACGGGCGCGAGCGGTCGCGCGAGGCCGTGCTCGGGAACGCGGAGCTCGCGAGCACGCTGCGCCAGGCCATCGTCGCGACGGGCCCCGTGCGCCCCGGGCGGCGGACCGAAGCCGAAGCGTGACCTCCGCGCCGTGAGCGCGTGAGTCGCGCGCCCCGTTCGGGGCACGTGTCGCCCGCCCGAGCCGGCCTCGGTCGGGCGACGCGTCGCCGAAAATGCCATGGTGATCATGGGCTTACGTGGGTCCAGGTGGGCGCGCCGATCTTTTTTCGCGACGGCGCGCCCAACCCCCCGTCTCCAGGGTGCCGGGCGCACGGGGCGCACCGGCCGATGAGAAGCACCCCGCTGGAGCCCGACCGAAGATGAAGCTCGTTCGATTCGTTGCCGCCGCCTTCGTGATGTCCTTCGCCCTCCCGGCCCACGCCGAGTGGCAGAAGACCGAGTCGTACGAGTACTCGGCCAAGACGAGCCTCAAGATCGTGGACCCGGCCCACGCCAAGGTGTTCGTGACCCTCGGGAACGAGACGAAAGAAGAGTCGCTCCCGGCGATCTTCAACCTGCCCGACCACGACGCCTACGTGCCGGTGAAGATCGTGTCGGCCGACGGCGAGACGTGGACCGGCAAGGTCGAGGTGAAGGCGCACAAGCAGACCGTGGTGCACTTCGCCCACAAGGCCGCCGCGAAGGCCCCCGACGCTCCGGCGGCCCCCGCGCACAAGCTCATCGGCCGCCTCGAGAACGCGACGAACACCTGCCGCGTGGCCGACCGCGTCGACAAGTACGTGATCATGAAAGACGGCAAGGTCGTGCTCGAGACCGCGCTCGAGCCGAACCGTGCCCAGCACAACGTCGAGCTCGAGGCGGGCACCTACACGGTGCGCATCTTCCGGGCCGGCATCTTCGTGAAGTCGCTCGAGCTCGCCGTCCAGAAGGACGGCTGGGTGTTCCGCTACGGGTGCTGAAGCGCTGCGACGGAAGGGGCTCGCGCGCTCGGGACGCGGCGCACCGTGCCGTCGCCGGTCGACTCGAGGGTCCCCGTGAGCCTCGCCACGAGTTGACAAAATATCAAATAGGGATCATGGTGCTCTTTGAAGGCTGGGGACCTCGACCGAATCAAGCACGCCGCGAAGAACGGACACCTCACCTACGGGCGCCATGCCCTGGAACGCGCCAAACAGCGGAGTGTCAGTCGGGCCGACGTGATCCGCGCGATCGCCACGTCGACGGATCTGGAAGGCCAAGAGGATCGGAAGATCCGGCTGAAGGGTGGGGTGGACATCGACGGCGACCCTCTGGAGGTCGTGGTCGTCGAAATCCAGTCAGGCCTCTTCGTCGTCACGGTCCTTTGAGCTCGGGAGAAGACATGCGCTGCATCCACTGCCAGGCCGAGACCACCGCCGTCGTCGTGAAGGAGCACCGCGAGCGCATCGGAGACCGCGAGACCATCGACAAGATCACGTGGTCGTCGTGCGAGGCGTGCAAGCACGAGTGGATCACGGACGCGGCGTGGAAGGCGGCCGAGCTCCGCGCCGCGATGACCGTGCTCCGCGACTTGCCTTCGATCGACGGCAAGATCATGCGCTCCGTTCGAAAGATCCTCGGGCTCACGCAGCGAGAGCTCGCCGAAATGCTAGAGCTCGACAACGCGACGATCTCTCGGATGGAGAGCGGCGCGATGACGGTGCAGAGGACGACGCACCTCGCGCTGGACGCGCTCGTCGAGTGGGCGAAAGACGGGAGATCGCTGCGCATGCCGAGCGAGGCGCCGTCCGGAGCGCTTCGGGTGGTCGCCTAGTCGCCGATTTCGGGGATGGAAGCGCTCGCCACGGTGTGCCGAATGCGGGGCCAGAAGGACGGCTGGGTGTTCCGCTACGGGTGCTGAAGCGCGGCGACGGAAGGGGCTCGCGCGCTCGGGACGCGGCGCACCGTGCCGTCGCCGGTCGACTCGAGGGTGACGTCGCCGTCGCGCGCCGTGACCCACAGGTTTTCGCTCGTGGGCTCGTCGTGCCAGCTCGAAGGGTCGCTGCCCTTGCACTTTGCGCGGCCGTCGAACGCGCGCACCACGCCCCCGGGGTTGCCTCCCGTAGCCCGTGTGAGGCGCGCCACGGTGCTCGCGCGCGGGTGGCAGTACGTCGCGTTCGTACCCTCGTCGGGCCTGCCGGACGAGATCACCGCGTACGTCGGGCGCACCTTCGCGAGGAACGCGTCGGTCGTCGACGTGTCGCTCCCGTGGTGCCCGACCTGGAGCACCGTGACCGGGCCGGGGGCGAGCTCGGCCTCGAGCGGGGCCTCGGCGTCCCCCGTGAAGAGGAAGCTCGTCGCGCAGTGGTCGACGCGCAGCACGAGCGAACAATCGTTCGGGCTCGCGCGGCACGAACGAGGCCATTTTTGCGGCAAAATGGCCGACAATCGCACCGGTCCGGCCTCGGAGAGGGGCACGGCGGTCGCGCCCGGAGAGACCACCACGACCCTCACCCCGCGGGCCGTCGTCGCGGCGCGTGCGGCCTTCACCCCAGGCTCCCCCGTGTCCTCCCCGTTGTCGACGTAGAGGAACGTGCGGAACGTCGCGAGCACGTCGGGTACGCCGCCGAGGTGGTCGGAGTGCTGGTGCGTGACCCACAGCATGTCGAGGGGAGAGCCCCCGAGGTCGCGTTTGAGGCCTGCCATGACGCGCGCGTGCCAGGCGTCGCACGGGGCACACGCCGGGCGCTTCGGGCTCTCGCCGGTGTCGACGAGCACGTGCCTCCCGTCGGGCAGCGAGACGAGCGCCGCGAGCGCTTGGCCCGCGTCGTAGAAGGTGACCCGGAGCGGCGGAGCGGAAGCGCAGGCCTCGCGCGGCGCGGGGGGCACGAGGGGCGGCGTGGGTGGAGGTGGGAGGCTCGCCGCGCGCGGAGGCTCGACGGGCGCGCGCGCACCGGGCGACGCTTCGGGGGCCGCGCACGCGGCGAGGGCGAACGCGAGCGCGGACACGAACGCGAGCGGGTGCACGAACGCGGACGTGACCCGCGATGGGACGCCGGGGCGTCCGGAAGGGAGCGCGAGAGGCACACGCCGAGCGTAGACAGAACGGTGGCCGGGCGCACCTCGGAGCGTCGGCGCGCCCCACGAGGTCGTGAGCCGGGACGCCCTGGGGCCGCTCTCGTGAGGCTTTTTCAGGCCGCGATCGGCCTACCTGCGAGCCGACCCTTGGCCCGCGAGAGCTCTCCGCGCGCCTCGACGACCCCGAACGCACGCCCGAGCCCGAAGGGCGGCATCGCGACGTAGACGTTCTCGAACGTGCCTGGAGCGATCGTGTACGTCTCGTGCCAGATGCCCACGTCCCCGGAGCGGCCGGCCGAATAGAAGCCCTTCCAGGCCGGCATGTGAGCCCGCGCGTCGTCCTTCGCGAACGCGAGCAGGTGCTCGGTCGACTCCCAGTACGAGAGCATCAGCGTCGTCCTCCCGAAGAAGCTCTCGCCCCCGAGGAAGCCGAGCGATGGCGCGCGGCCGAGCTCCTCGAGCATGCGAGGCATCGCGGCCGCGACGGGCATCCACTTCCACGGCTTCCACCATGCGTTCACGCGCATGCCGATGAGGAAGACGACGAAGGAGCGGTCGGGGCGGGCGGTGACGCGGCGAAGATCGAGCATGGGGACCTCGTGTGAACGGTGTTAACTCGGAGGGCAAAAAAAATCATGGGCGGAGGCCGTCGACGAGGCGGCGCGTCGAGGCGCGGAAGATGCGCTGGAACGCGGCCTCGTCGCCGAACGGCGCGAGGTGGCCGGACAGGTGGAGCGCGAGGAGGCCGTGCACGTGCGCCCAGACGGTGACCGCGACCTCGGCGGGGTCGCCCGGGGCGATCGTCCCGTCGGTCATGCACTCGACCACGCGATCGACGAGGAGCTGGAACGACGGCGGGACGGGCGCCTCCCTCACGTCCCTCGGGGAGAGCAGCTCTCCCGGCTCGGTCATGAAGATCACGCGGTAGTCCCGCGGGCGCTCGAGGCCGAAGTGGAGGTACTCGTCGGCCATCGTGAGGAGGCGCTCGCGTGGCGTGGGGGCCGCGAGCGAGCGCACGAGGTACGCGGTGAAGACCCGAAACCCCTCGTCGCACACGGCCGCGAGCAGCGCCTCTTTGCCCTCGAAGTGCCGGTAGATGGCCGCCGCCGTCACGCCGGTGCGCCGCGCGACCTCGCGGAGCGAGAAATGGAGCGCCCCGACCTCGGCGTACACGTCCCTCGCGGCGGCGAGGATACGCTCTCGGGTCTCGGCGGGCGGCATGTAAACAGTGTTAACTCGCGGGGCCGGCGCGGTCAAGGCTCCCGGCCCGGGTCACCGTCAGATCCCGTAGAGCGCCCTCCGCACGAGGGCGCCCACCTTCGCGACGGGGCCGCGCCCGTGATCGCCGAGGGCCGGCACGGTCGACGCGTCCGGGAGCGTGGCGACGAGGTCGGGCTCGATGGTGCTCGCGGTCACCTTCCCGGTGCGCCGCTTCTCCTCGATGAGCGCGCACAAGGTACGCACGCCGCGGGTGGTGATGCGGGTCTCGAAGACCTCGCGCGCCTTCTCGCCTACCGCGCGCACGCCGGCCGGATCGGAGAGGAACCGCTCGAGCTGCGCGAGCACGTCCTCCGCGGTGTACGCGGGCAAGATGGGGAAGAGATCCTCGGCGGGGAAATCCGCGTCGTTCCGGTAGTGGATCATGGGCTTGCCCATCGCGATGCACTCGGTGATGGCGCCGCCGTAGAGGTACGAGTACCCGAGCTCCCCGCACGCGACGTCGGCGAGCGAGAGGCCGAGCAGCACCTCTTTGCGCGCCATGAGCGGGAACCAGCGGACCGCATGTCCGATGCCGAGGCGCTCGGCGAGCTCCCTCGCGCGGGCCACGTCCGGCCCGTACTCGAGGATGGCGAGGTTCGCGCGGACCTTCGGGTGCTTCTTCACGAACGAGGCGAACCCCTCGAGGAGCTTCTCCGTGCCCTTGTAGTTGACCGTCTTGTCGATCGCGATGCGGCTATGGTTGAAGACGAGCACGTCGGAGCGCTCGCGGAGCTCCTTGAAGTACGCGTAGTAGTTGCTGCGCGTCGCGTACTCGCCCACCTTCTCGGGTGAAAATTCCAGGCTGCACACGAGCGGGACGGCCGAAATCACGCGCTTTCCGCGGATCTGGAGCTTCGCGTAGAGGGCGTCGTCACGGGGGGACGCCATGCCGATGCACACGGCCGCCTCGCGGATCCCGCCGCGCTGATGCGGTGGCAACCCGAGCACGCTCTTCCAGGTGCTCGACGTCGGCATGCCGAGCCAGAACGGGAAGCTGATGATGTCGTCGCCGTACGCGAGGAAGACGTCGAGCGAG
Organism: Myxococcales bacterium; assembly: GCA_016712525.1. Classification (NCBI taxonomy): domain Bacteria; kingdom Pseudomonadati; phylum Myxococcota; class Myxococcia; order Myxococcales; species Myxococcales bacterium. Next base: position 773,387 of record JADJQX010000008.1, on the reverse strand, counting down.
CGGCCGGCGCGGTGGAGGAGCGCGGGGGCCGTGCCCATCCCGATGAGGAAATCGTAGCCTTGGACGGCGTCGAGGATGGCGTCGCGCGGGGTCTGGGCGAACGTCTGCCACGTGCCGTAGGGGAGCTGCGTCGTGTAGCTCTGGTACTCGAGCGAGAAGCTGTCTTGTGACGGGTGGAAGTGCGCCGGCGTGTCGTCGAACAAGAAGAGGTGCGCATCGACCCCGGCGGCGCGCAGGTGCCGCGCCGTCGCGAAGAAGATGTTGTTCATGTTGCCGAGGAGGGCGACCTTCATCGTGGTGGCCGCGGTATGGCAAAGGAGGGGGCGCCCGTAAAGCCCACGTTGGGGTGACATCCCGGTGACCGCCGCTCTACCCCTCGAGGAGCGGCTGGTTTCGTGCCCGCGAATGCCGATGCCCCGCCGTGCACCCGAGGCGTTCAGTCGTTGACCCTCCCTGCCATCGTGGTAGCGAGGGCGCTTCCGCTCGGTGCGGCATCATGAAGAGAGGGCGTTCGTGATCAAGATCTGCGTCATCGGCATGGGAAACATGGGGCGGAACCACGCTCGCGTCCTCTCGGATCTCCCGGGGGCCGAGCTCGTGGGTGTGGCCGAGGCGCGTCCTCTCACGGGGAAGCTCCCGTCCGGCGTGAAGGCCTACACCGACTACAAGGTGATGCTCGACGAGCAAAAACCCGACGCGGTGGTCATCGCGGTGCCGACCGAGCTGCACATGCCGATCTCGGTGGACGCCATGCAGCGCGGCATCCACGTGCTCGTCGAGAAGCCCATCGCGCGGAACCTCGAAGAGGCCACGACGATGATCGAGACGGCCAAGAAGCACAAGGTCAAGCTCATGGTGGGCCACCTCGAGCGCTTCAACCCGGCCGTCGGCGAGATCAAGCGCTGCGTGGCCGCGGGCGAGCTCGGCACGGTGTTCCAGCTCTCGGCCCGGCGCATCAGCCCGTTCCCGCCCCGCATCCTCGACGTGGGCGTCATCCTCGACATCGCGACGCACGACATCGACGCGATGCACTTCATCACGGGCGGAGAGGTCACCCGCGCCGTCGCCGAGACGGCCCGAAAAGCCCACAAAACCCACGAGGACATGGTCTCCGCGCTGCTCCGCTTCTCCACGGGCGAGATCGGCGTCATCGACGTGCACTGGCTCTCGCCGCAGAAGATCCGGCAGCTCAGCGTGGTGGGCGAGGGCGGTATGGTCGTCGCCGATTACCTCTCGCAGGACGTGTTCTTCTACAAAAACGGCCGCGTGAACGAGAGCTGGACGCCCGCGTCGAACTTCTCCGGCGCCGTCGAGGGAGACATGGTGAAGACCTACATCCCCAAGGTCGAGCCGCTCCGCGTCGAGCACACGAAGTTCGTCGAGTGCATCCGCGACGACCAGACGCCCTACGTCACCGGCGAGGACGGCAAGGCGGCCCTCGGCGTGGCCCTCCGGCTCATCGAGTCGGGGACGCGCGGCGGCGTGAGCCTTTGAGCTTGCGTAACCTATCGAATTTGCCGTGAAAATTCGGGCGCTGCCCGGCCCACTTCGGGCGCGGAGGCGGCCGTTTTGCCTCGAAAAAAGCCCGGTGTCGCGCTAAGCCCGGGCCCATCCGAGAACCGAGAAAGCGAGACGACGACGTGAGCTCATTTTGGGTCGACAGACCGACGCTGGTGACTGGGGGAACGGGCCTCGTGGGGAGCTGGCTCGTGCGGCGTCTCGTCGCCGCTGGCGCCGACGTGGTGTGCCTCGTGCGCGACTGGGTGCCCCGGAGCGAGCTCGTCACCGGTAAGACCGACAAGGGCGACCGCAGCCTCATGGAGAGCGTGCGCGTCGTCCGCGGCGACGTGCGCGACCAGGCCCTGCTCGAGCGCGCGCTCGGCGAGTACGAGGTCGACACGGTCATTCACCTGGCCGCGCAGACGATCGTCGGCATCGCCAACCGGAACCCGGTCTCGACGTTCGAGGCGAACATCCAGGGCACCTGGGCGCTGCTCGAGGCGTGCCGGAGGAGCCCGAAGGTCAAGCAGATCATCTGCGCCTCGAGCGACAAGGCCTACGGCGACTGCGACGTGCTCCCGTACGACGAGACGACGGCCCTCAAGGGCACGCACCCGTACGACGTGTCGAAGTCCTGCTCGGACCTCATCTCCCACGCGTACGCGCACAGCTACGGCTTGCCGGTGGTCATCACGCGCTGCGGGAATTTCTTCGGCGGCGGCGATCTCAACTGGAACCGCATCATCCCGGGCACGATCCGGTCGGTGCTCCGGAACGAGCGCCCCATCATCCGGTCGGACGGCAAGTTCGTCCGCGACTACTTCTACGTCGAGGACGGCGCGCACGTGTACATGCAGCTCGCCGAGGCCCTCGCCAAGGACCCGAAGCTCGCCGGCGAGGCGTTCAACTTCTCGAACGAGATCCAGCTCACGGTGAACGACATCGTCGATCGCCTCCTCAAGCTGATGGGCTCGAACCTCGTCCCCGACGTGCGCAACGAGGCCTCGAACGAGATCCGGCTCCAGTACCTCTCGGCCGAGAAGGCCCGCAAGATGCTCGACTGGAAGCCCCTCTTCACGACCGAAGAGGCCCTCCGCCGCACGGTCGACTGGTACACGCGCTACCTCTCGGAGACTCCATGAGCACGATCACGGCCTGCCGCTCCTGCGAAAAACCCGGCCTCTTGCCGGTGCTCGACCTCGGGAAGACCCCGCTCGCGAACTCGCTCCCGACCCCCGAAGAGGTGGCGAGCGGCGCCCCCGAGCCCACGTTCCCGCTCGAGCTCGTGTTCTGCCCGCACTGCTCGCTCCTCCAGATCACCGAGACGGTCGACCCGGAGATCCTCTTCCGGAACTACTTGTACTTTTCATCTTTCTCCGACCAGATGGTGCGGCACGCCGAGGCGATCGCCGACCGCCTCGTGAAAGAGCGCAAGCTCGGGAAAGACAGCCTCGCCTGCGAGATCGCCTCGAACGACGGCTACCTCCTCCAGCACTACAAAAACCGCGGCGTGCCCGTGCTCGGCATCGAGCCCGCGGTCAACGTGGCCAAGGTGGCGCGCGAGGAGCGCGGCGTCGACACACTCGCCGAGTTCTTCGGCAAAGAGGTGGGCGAGCGCCTCGCGAAGGAGGGCCGCAAGGCCGACGTCATCCACGCGAACAACGTCGTCGCCCACGTGGCCGACCTGAACGGCGTCATCGCGGGCTTCTCGGCCTGGCTGAAGGACTCGGGCGTCGCCGTCATCGAGGCCCCGTACGCCAAGCCCTTCCTCGACCACGTCGAGTTCGACACGATCTACCACGAGCACCTCTGCTACTTCTCGCTCACCGCGGTCGACAAGCTCGCCGCGCGCCACGGGCTCGTCGTCGAGCACGTCGAACAGCTCGCGATCCACGGCGGCTCGCTCCGGTACTTCCTCGGCAAGGCCGGCCACTCGAAGCGCGGGCCCGCGGTCGAGAAGCTGCTCGCCGAAGAGGCCGCGTGGGGCGTCATGGACCACGCCTCGTACATGGGCTTCGCGGGCCGCGTGAACGCCCTCAAGAAGAACCTGGTCCAGCTCCTCCGGGACCTCAAGAAGGCGGGGCGCACCGTCGCCGCGTACGGCGCCGCGGCCAAGGGCTCGACGCTCATCAACTTCTTCGGAATCGGTAACGATATCTTGGACTTCGTGGCCGATCGCAGCACGTACAAACAGGGCCGTGTGATGCCCGGCGTGCACGTGCCCATCGTCGCCGCGAGCGAGCTCGCGAAGCGACGCCCCGACTACTGCCTCCTCCTCACGTGGAACTTCGCCGACGAGATCCTCGCGCAGCAGGCCGAGTACCGCGCCGCCGGCGGCAAGTTCATCGTCCCCGTCCCCGAGGCTCGCATCCGATGACCCAGAAGCTCGACGGCGTCTTCTACCACCGCGGCGGCCCTATCGAAGGCGTACAGGTCGTGCCGCTCCGGCGCATCCCCGACGAGCGCGGCACCATCTTCCACCTGATGAAGAAGACCGATCCGCACTTCATCGAGTTCGGCGAGATCTACTTCTCCGGCATCAACGCGGGCATCATCAAGGGCTGGCACAAACACGCCGACATGACGCTCAACTACGCGTGCGTCTCCGGCCGCGTGAAGTGCGCGCTCTTCGACGACCGCGAGGGCTCGCCCACCAAGGGGAACCTCATGGAGGTCTTCCTCGGGCCCGACAGCTACAACCTGCTCATCGTGCCGCCGCTCGTGTGGAACGGCTTCAAGGGCATGACCGACGCCATCGTCGCGAACTGCTGCACCCACATCCACGACCCGAAGCGGAGCGAGCGCCGCGAGCCCACGTGCCCCATCATCGGGTACGACTGGGCGGCGCGGAACCACTGAGCGCGGGCGCGCGGGAGCACGAGGCCGATGAAGGTTCTCCTCACGGGTGGGTTCGGGTACCTCGGCGGTCGGCTCGCGCAAGGCCTCCGCGCGCGTGGGCACGAGGTCGTGCTCGCGGGGCGGCGCGTGCGTGAGAGCGGCACCCTCGGGATGGCCACGGCCACGTTCGACGTGCTCTCGAGCGTCGAGGAGCTGCGGGCCCAGGTCCGCGCTCACGCGGTCGACACGATCGTGCACCTCGCGGCCCTCGACGAGATCGAGGCCGTGCGGGATCCCGACCTCGCCGTGCGCGTCTCGGGCGAAGGGACGCGCCGCCTCATCGAGGCTTCGAAGGTCGAAAACCTGAACCGTTTCGTGTACTTCTCGACGTTTCACGTCTACGGGCGAACCTTCCCCTCGCGCATCGACGAGGACACCCCGACGAAGGCGTCGCACCCGTACGCCGTGGCGCACCTCGCGGGCGAGGGCTTCTGCCGCGAGGCGAACGAGACGGGCGGGCCGTCGTGCGTCGTCTTCCGCATGTCGAACGGGTACGGCGCGCCTGCCGACCTCGCGGTCGAGCGGTGGACGCTCGCGCACAACGCGTTCTGCCGCGAGGCCGTGACGAAGGGCACCGTGACCCTCTCGAGCGCCGGCACGCAGCGCCGCGATTTCGTGTGGCTCGACGACGTGGCCCAGGCCACCGACCTCGCGCTCCGTGCCTCGCGGGAGGCCCTCGGCGAGTCCGTGTTCGCGCTCGGGGGCGGCAAGACGCTCACCATCTTCGAGATCGCCCAGGTCGTCGCCGCGCGCGCGCAGGCGAAGCTCGGTCGGGAGGTCTCGGTGGTGCGCCCTGCGACGGGCCCCGAGTCGGCCGATTTCACCTACGCTATCGATCGCCTGCGCGCCCTCGGGTACCGCCCGAACGACGCGCTCGCCGCCGAGACCGACACCTTGCTCGAGAGGCTCGTCTCCGAGCGCTGAGCCATCGCCATGACCCCATCCCCCGCTCCGAAAGTCACCATCTGCGTCCCGACCATCGGTCGGCTCGAGTTCCTCCCGGCGGTCAAGGCCTCGATTTCGGCCCAGACGCGCGGCGATTTCGAGGTGCTCGTGCTCGACAACGCGTCGCCGGAAGGTGTGCGCGACGAACTCGACGCGTGGGCCCGCGAGGACGCGCGCGTCCGGGTGCTCCGCGTCGACGAGCGTGTGCCCATGTGGGAAAACTTCAACCGCGGCGTGCTCGGCGCGCGCGGCGAGTACGTGGCCTTCTGCCACGACGACGACGAGCTCTGCCCCACGTTCCTCGAGCGGAACGTCGCGTTCATGGACGAAAACCCCGCGGTCGGGTTCGTGGGCTCGAACCACTACGACATCGGGCCCGACGGGGCGGTGCTCGCCCTGCGCGAGCGGATCGCGCGGACCGAGTCGGTCGCGGGGGCCACGTTCATCGGCGATCTCATGCGTCAAGGTCGGAGCGCGCTCGCGATGCAGACGGTGTTCTTCCGCCGCACCGTGTTCCCCGAGGGCGGCTTCGACACGACCGTGTCCCGTTTCTTCGGCGACTTCATCTTGCTCATGCGCATGGCCGAGTCGTGGCGCGTCGGCTTCTTGGCGGAGCCGCTCGTGCGGGTAAGGCTGCACCCTGGCCAAGCGTCCCTCATGTCGCTCGGCGACAGCGTGCCCATGCGCACCAAGATCTTCCTCTCCTACATCGAGGAGCTCCGCGAGAGGCGCTCGCCGCTCGACACGCGCCTCTTCGAGCGGCAAGTGAAGCGGCTCCACGTGCTCCACCTCGGGTGGGGCTGGCTCGCGGCCTCGGGGGCACAAGAGGCGCACACCTGCGCGCGCGAGATCGGCTCGGTGAGCGGGCTGCCGGTGGGCCCCGTGCTCGACCTCGTCGAGAAGGCCGGGCCGTTCCGCGAGGCCCGTACGCGCCTCGCCGACGTGGTCCGCAAGGTGGCGCTCCGCTGAGGCGGCGCCCTTCGCCGAGCGCCCTAAGTTTTCCCCACGATCCGTGTGACTTCGGCGAAGATGCGCGAGAACGAGGCAAGCATGAAGACGGTGATTTTGGCAGGCGGGTTCGGCACGAGGCTCGGCGAAGAGACCGTGACCAAGCCGAAGCCCATGGTCGAGGTGGGCGGGCGGCCGATCCTCTGGCACATCATGAAGCTCTACGCGAGCCACGGCTTCACCGAGTTCTTCCTCGCGCTCGGCTACAAGGGCGAGGTCATCAAGCGGTACTTTCGCGACTACCACGCCCTCTCGACCGACTTCACCGTGCGCCTCAAGACAGGCGAGGTCGACACCCACGAGGTCGAGATCGAAGACTGGACCGTGCACGCGATCGACACCGGGCAGGACGTGATGACCGGCGGCCGCGTGAAGCGCCTCGAGAAGCACCTCGACTCGACCTTCATGCTCACCTACGGCGACGGCGTGTCCAACGTCGACCTCGCCAAGCTGCTCGCCTTCCACAAGGCCCACGGCAAGGCCGCCACGGTCACCGCCGTGCGACCCCCCGCGCGCTTCGGTGGCCTCGTGTTCGAGGGCGACCGTGTGGCCGAGTTCACCGAGAAGCCCCAGATTGGCGAGGGCTGGATCAACGGCGGCTTCATGGTGCTCGAGCCCAAGATCTTCCAGTACCTCGAGGGAGACAAATCGGTCCTCGAGGCCGACGCCCTCGAGGCCCTCGCGCGGGACGGTGAGCTCATGGCGTACCGGCACGGCGATTTCTGGCAATGCATGGATACCGTTCGAGATTTGGGCATTCTCGAGGCCCACTGGAAGAGCGGGAATCCGCCGTGGAAGCGGTGGGCCTGACCCCGCGTCTAAGGGTCGTGAACGCGAGGCGCCTCTCGGGCATCGGACGCGCCATAGGGTCTGCCTCGTGCGTGGGGGGCCTGATTCGTTAAACCGCCGTGATGTCGTGCGCCCGCGTGATCCTTTCTTCGGCCGATAGGCTACACAAGTGGGGCGAGACGAACCGAGGAGGTCCTTCGTGACGAGAGAGCCTGTGCAGCCCCCCCGGCGTCCTCGGGGGCATGTCCCGACCGTGCTCGCCCTCCTTGCCGTCGTCGGCGCGCCTGCCGCGTGTGCCGGGCTCCCCGAAGGAGATGGCGTGCCCGGGACCGCCGACGCCCAGGCTCCCTCGAGCACTCCAGCGCGCCCCACCCCCACGCCCGCGCCGACGCCCACGCCGACGCCTACCCCGACGCCCACGCCGACGACCCCGCCGACGATCCCGGAGGGGACGTCGTGGGCGCGTGAGAGCATCCACCCGCTCGAGTGGCCGATCCCGACGGACCTCGGCACGATCGACTCGCAAGTGGTCGTCGAAGAGAGCACCGACGCCGGCGCCACGTGGAGGCTCGTCGCCGAGGTCGCTCTCGACGAGCAGTTCTACCGGTGGGTCATGCCCTCCGCCGGGGCGAGCGCGCGAGCCCGCGTGAGCTTCACGCGCACGGGACCTTCCGGAACCGTAGTGCTCCGCACGATCGAGACCCCGGACGTGACGCTGACGCCCTCGCAGAAGAAGTCGTACGTGTGGACCAAGATGGCCGACAGCACGCCCTTCGGCCCGCGCGACGGCGCCGGTGGCATCGTGTTCAACGGCAAGATGTGGCTCATCGGCGGCTGGAACGGCGACGTGTTCCCGCTCATCAGCGCGAACGACGTGTGGAGCAGCACCGACGGCGCCTCGTGGGTGCTCGAGAAGGCCAACACCTTCCTCGACGCGGCCACGTTCGACACGTCCGCCGACTGGGAGGGCCGTCATTTTGCCGGGTACCACACCTGGAACGGCAAGATGTGGATCGTGGGCGGCGACGTCGTCCAAGGCTACTACCAGACCGACGTGTGGTCCTCGTCCGACGGGCGCTCGTGGACGCGCACCGACCGCCATACGTCGACACCCCGGATGATCCGCGACACGAACCCGAACAGCCCCACGTACGGGCAGATGATCGTGTTCCCCGGGTTCCGCCCGGTCGAGGTCGCCGACTTCGGCCTGCGCACCTTGCAGATCGCTTCCGGCTCGGTCGCGGCGCGCCTCGGGTGACGCGATCGGGCTTTCGTCAAGCCGCGGGGAGCGTGAGCCGAAACGTCGTGCCGCGGGCCTCGCGGACCGGCGAGACGACCTGGGCGCTCCCGCCGTGCGCCTGGGCGACCGCGTGCACCAGCGCGAGCCCGAGGCCGGTGCCGCGCTTCTCTCCGCGCGTCGTGAAGAAGCGGTGAAACACCTTGGGGAGATCCGCCTCGGCGATCCCGGGCCCGTCGTCCTCGACCTCGAGGACCACGAGCTTGGTCGTCGACGAGAGGCGCACCTCGACGTGCCCACCTTCTCCTGCGAACTGCGCGGCGTTGTCGACGAGCTCGCGCACCACGGCGGCGAGGCGACGCGCGACGCCTCGCACGGGAACGGGCCCCTCGGGCACGCGGCAAACGACGTCGACCTGCGCGTAGCGGACGTCGTCCTTGGCGCGCTCGGTCTCGAGCCGGACGAGGCGCCCGAGGTCGACCTCTTCGCGCTCCTCGCGCGGCATGCCGGCCTCGGCGCGCGCGAGCTCCAAGAAGTGCGTCACGAGATCGTCGAGCTTCTTTCCGCTGGTCGAGAGGGCGCTGGCGAGCCGCGCCCGCCGCGCGTCGTCCACGGGGGACTCGAGCGCCTCGGCCACCGCGGTGATGGCGGCGACGGGGCTCTTCATCTCGTGGACGACGTCGGCGACGAAGGCCTCGTGATCGGCGCGCCGCTTGGCGATGGCGTCGAGCAGGGTGTTCATGGCGGCGGCGAGGTCGCCCACGTCGTCGGCGTGCTCGGTGAGGTTCGCGCCGGGGCTCTCGCCTCGCGCCTTCTCGAGCGCCTCGCGCCGGAGGTTCTCGATGGGCATCGTCACGCGCCGCGCGGCCCACGCCCCGATCATGAGGGCGAAGGGCACCGTCACGAGCGAGAGGCGGAGGAGCGCGCGCCGCACGTAGTAGACCTCCTCGACTGCGCGCGCCGAGCTCTTGTCGACGTACACGACGTACGTGCGCCCCTCGCGGTCCTTCGGGGCGCGCACGGCCCGGCACACCCGGAGCTCCTCTTTGAAGCAGTCGATGTAGAGCCCCTTGGCGATCGCGTAGCTCGTCTCGGGCCGCGCGAGCACGGGCGTCACCGCGTCGAAGTCCTTCGAGGTGGCGCGGCTCCGGTTCAAGAAGAGGAAGGCCTCGATGGGGTGGAGGGCGTCGCGCGGATCGTCTCGGTCGGCGTCGATCGGGGGCTCTCCCTCGACGCGCGGCACGACCCGGATGCGCGCGTTGTGCTTCGCCGCGATGGCGACGAAGCGAGATGCGTCGGGGTTCGAGTACGCCTCGACCGTGAGCGCGGCCTCGTCGGTGGCCTCGAGGGTCTTCTGCCAGAGGCCCACGGGCACGCGGCGCTCGAGCTGGCTCGCGATGAACACGACGAGCGGGAGGAGGAGCGTCGACACCGTGACGGCCGCGAAGACCCGCAGCCTGAGCGAGTACCGCGCGCGGAACCGGGGCTTCGGCGCGGCGCTCATGCGCGCAGGCGGTAGCCCGCCCCGACCACGGTCTCGATGCCGTCGAAGGCCGGATCGAACGCCTCGATCTTGCGGCGGAGGCGCCTCACGTAGGTGTCGACGAGGCGATCGTCGACCACGCCGTCGTCGCCGCGGCCGAGCTCGAGCAGCTTCGCGCGGGAGAGGACGCGCCCCGGCCGCCGCACGAACGCCTCGAGGATGCGGTGCTCGGTGAGCGTGAGCGAGAGCTCCTTTCCTCCGTAGGTCGCCGTGAGCCGCTCGGGATCGACCGCGAGCTCCTTGTGCGTGATGCACGTATCGGCTTCGCCCGGCGGGCTCTCCCGCGGCGCGGCGTGCTTCGGATCGCGTCGGAGCAGCGCGCCGACCCGCGCGAGCAAGGCGCGGGTCGAGAACGGCTTCGATACGAAATCGTCGGCGCCAAGGTCGAGGCCGAGCACCTCGTCGACCTCGGTGTCGCGCGAGGTGAGCAGCACGATGGGCAAGGCGTGGCCCTTCGCGCGGAGCTCGCGTACGAGCGAGAACCCATCCATGTGGGGGAGGTTCACGTCGGTCACGACGAGGTCGAGCCCGCCCCGCTCGACGAGCGCGAGCCCGGCTTTTCCATCCTTGGCGGTGACGACGTCGTGCCCCGCGTCGGCGAACGCGAGGGAGAGCACGTCGAGCAGGGAAGGGTCGTCGTCGACCAAGAGCACGCGGGCCATGCCGGAGAGCTTACGACGAACCAGGCGAAGCCCGCTGGCCCTTCGAGATGCTCAGGGGCCCTTCGCGGCCTTCTCGAGCGCGGCGCGGGCGGCCTCGGGGGCGAGGGCGTCCTTGACCTTGAGGTCCTTCGGGGCGCCGCGGTCGATGAAGAACGTGAGGGCCGCGAGCTCGGCCGGCGTGAACGCGGGCTTGTCGTCGGGCGGCATGTGATCGTCGTTGTCCTTCGGGAGCTTCATGCGCTCCACGAGGAGGCTCTTATCGGCCGAGCCCGGAACGAGCGACGTGCCCGAGAGCCCGCCCTTCACGAGATCGTCGATCGTCTCGACCTTGAGGCCGCCCTTCTTTTTGTCGCCCGAGTGGCACTCGCCGCACTTCTCTTTGAGCGCCGGCGCGACCACGGCGTCCCACACGAGGGGCTCGCTCGTCTTCGGCGGGGGCTCGGCCGAGGCGGCCTTCGGGGGCGTGTACCCGGCGAGCTTCTGCACGAAGCCAGGGGCATGCTGGAAGAGATAGCCCTCGCCGCGCGAGAGGCTCCCGCCGACGTGACCGCCGAGGCTCATGGCGACGACCGCGAGCCCGAGGAGCCCGCGGTAGGCGGCCCGCGCGAGGCCGCGACCCTTGTGCGCCGCGTACGCCGCGAGCGTGGCCGACGAGAGCACCACCGACACGAGCGTGAGCATGCGGTGCTTGCCGAGGAGGTTCTTGGGGTAGTCCCCCGCGCGCCCGAGGAGGAGCCCCACCACGAACGCGACGACCGCCGAGGCCACGAGGAACCCGAGCACGCCGCCGAGGGCCGCGTCGACCTTCTCGCGGCGCGTCTCGGAGCCGACCGTCGCGGCCTCGAGCGTGGCGGCGAGCACGAGGACGCCGATGGGGAGGTGCACGACCAGCGGGTGGAAGCGGCCGACGAACGGCATCAGCTCCGGGCCCTGACCGAGCGCCGCGAAGGCCGCGATCGACACCACGGCCGCCACGGCGCTGCCGACGAAGAACGGTTTGGGGTTGAACGTCTCGTTGGCGGGTGCGGTCATCGGGGCCGACATTACCCCAACTACGCGCAAGCCTTGCGCCGGTTTCAACGGGCGCAAAGAAAGAACGCAGTGTTCTCTCACGGGCGAATCTTCGCCAATCGTCATCGATGACGAACGCGTTCGTCATCGATGACGAACGAAAACCTCGGAAAAACTAGGTACTTTGGCGGAGGTCCGATCGCGAATCGTCATCGATGACGAACGCGTTCGTCATCGATGACGAATCTTCGGCCACCCGGCATGCGGCAAAAAGGTGCGGCGTGCGGGCCCGTGGCCGTTCGTCACGCGCGTCGGCGGGCACACCCGCACGACCCCCACGGAGCGTCCCTCGTGCGCCGTGGCTCACGGGCCGCGCGGGGCGAATCTTCGCCAATCGTCAACGTTGACGATCGCGTTCGTCAACGTTGACGAACCAAATCCAGGGAAAAACAAGGCCCGCGCGAAGAGGTGCTTCGGCCAATCGTCAACGTTGACGATTGCGTTCGTCAACGTTGACGAATCTCGCGCCCCTCAGGGCGGGCAGCAGAAGTAGCGGTACTCGGGGCCCGTGACCTCTTCGCAGCCCGCGGGCGGCTGGGCGCGGAGGTTCTTCTGGGCGTCGACCGGGCACACGCGCATCTGGGTCTTGCCGGGCTTGCCGGCGCAGTCCTTGTCTTGGAAGGTGCTTCGCACGCACGACAGCTCGGGGCAGCAGTACGTGCCGCCGAAGGTGGAGTTGCTCATCTGGCGGCACCCGGTGAGGTTCGGCGGGCCGCCGCCGGTGCACACGTAGCCGTACTTCGGCACGCAACCGCCGCCGCACGGAGTGCCCTCGCCGAACGGGGCGCACGTGTCGCCGGGGCCGAAGGTGGTCACGCCCGCGTCGCCGCAGGCCGCGTCGGGATCGCTCGCGTCGGCCGAGGTCGCGTCGGGGCTCGCCGCGTCGGCCGAGGCGTCCTTCGGGGGCGAGGCGCCGTCGGGGCCCGTGGTGCCGGTGAGCGTGGCGGTGGGGGAGGGGGCCGCGTCGGTGGTGTCGTCCGTCGTGGACGAGGCGCACGCCGAGAAGGCCACGCCGAGGCCGAGGAACGCACCCGAGACGAGCGTCACAGAGAGGGCAGGGGACCAACGCATGCCCCGAGCCTACCACCGGGGTGGGCTCGGGGCACGGGCATGCCTCCCCTCTCAGGAGACGCCGTTCGTCGGGAGGCTCGGGGAGGCTTGGGCGCGGAGCTCCTCGGGCACGTCGCGCTTCGCCCAGAACTCGGCAAGCTTCGGCCAGAGCCGCGTCTTGGCGGCGCTCGAGACGACCGCGCCGACGTGTCCGCCGGGCAGGTGGAGATGCGCCTTGTCCTTCGAGCCCGCGAGCGCGACGAGCGGCGCCGAGCTCTCCTTCGGGACGATCGCGTCGTGCTCGAACGTGATGGCGAGGAGCGGCACTTTGAGGTCTTCGAGTCGCACGTTCTTGCCCGCGAAGTGGAACGTGCCTTGGCAAAGCTCGTCGTTCCGGTAGTGCGCGGTGATGTACTCGCGGAAGCACTCGCCCGGGAACGCGACCGCGTCGTTGCCCCACTTCTCGAGGGCGAAGAAGCCGTCGAGGAACTCGTCGTTCCAGGCGCGATCGACGAGCGTCACCGTCTTCGACAGGTTCATCGTCGGCCGGAGGAGCTGAAACGTCGACTGCATGAGCTGCCACGGCACGTTGCCCGAGGCCTCGAGCAGGGCGTCGAGGTCGAACGTCTCGGTGCGGGCCCAGTGCGAGAGGAGGCCGTCGTCCCCGAATTTGATGGGCGCGGCGAGCGTGAGCAGCGAGGCCACACGATCCGGGTAGCGGATGGCGTGCACGACCGTGAGCAGGCCGCCGAGGCAGTACCCGAGGAGGTGGGCCTTGCCGTACTTGCCATACGACGCGGCCTTGCGGAGCGCGCGGCCGATGTACTTGTCGGCCACGTCCTCGAACGTGACGTAGCGGTCCTCGTCGCCGGGGGTGCCCCAGTCGATGATGAAGACGTCGTGCCCTTCGGCGACGAGCCACTCGGCGAGGCTCTTGCCGGGCAAGAGGTCGAGCACGTAGTGCCGGTTGATGAGCGACGGCACGAGCAGCACCGGCGTCGCGTACTTCGGCGGTGCTTTCCTCCGGTAGCGGAGGAGGCGCCACTTGTTCTCGCGGTGCACGACGTCGGCCGGCGTCGTGCCCACGGGGGGCTTTCCGCGGAGGCCGAGCTCGGCGAGGTTCTTGAGCCGCGCCGGCCACTTCGTGTCTTCGCTCATGGCCTCAGGCTCCCGTGCTGCCGGCCTCGGCCGCCTTCTTCGGGGGAGCGGGTCTGTCGTAGAGCGACTCGAACTGGTGCTTGAAGGCCTCGACCACCTTCTTGCGGCGCACCTTGAGCGAGGCCGTGAGCAGCTCCGACTCGACCGTGAGCGGGGTGTCGACGATGACGAACGCCTTCAGCGACTCGTAGCTCGCGAGGTCCCGGTTCACCTCGTCGACCTTCGCCTGCACGAGCGCCTCGCGCGCGGCGCGCCTGTCGGCCGGGGCCACGTGCGACAGCTCCGCGTCGACCACGGCGTCGTTCAGCCACACGCCGCAGACGAGGTACTTCTTCCCGTCGCCGTAGACGACCACGTGCAAAAAGCGCGGATCGCCCTGGAAGCGAAGCTCGATGTTGGCCGGGGGCACGTTCTTGCCGCCGGCGGTCACGAGGATGTCCTTTTTGCGATCGACGATCTGGAGGAAGCCATCTTCGGTGAAGCGGCCCACGTCGCCGGTCTTGAACCAGCCATCTTCGGTGAAGGCCTCGGCGGTCGCCGCCGGGTCCTTGTGGTAGCCCTTGAACACGTTCGGGCCCTTGGCGAGGATCTCGCCGTCGTCGGCGAGCTTCACGTTCGTCGACGGGAGCACCTTGCCGACCGAGTCGAAGCGGAACGCATCGAACCGGTTCAACGTGAGCGTGGGCGACGTCTCGGTGAGGCCGTACCCCTCGACGATGAGGATGCCGGCGCGGTGGTAGAACTCCTTCACGTCGCGCGAGAGGCCGGCGCCGCCGGAGAGGCAGAACGAGAGCCTGCCGCCCGTGCACTCGAGGAGGCGCGCCTTCTGCGTGGCGGGATCCTGCTCCTTCATGGCGGGCGCCGCGAGCTTCTCCCAGTGCGACGGCACGCTCATGAACACGTGCGGCTTCACGACCGGCACGAGCGCGATGCAGCCCGCGGGGTCGGACATGTAGCTCGTCATGCCCAAGATGTTGCCGAGGTTCATCTCGCCGAAGCCGAAGATGTGGCTCATCGGGAGCCAGAGCACGTCGACCGCGTTCTCGGGCACGAGCGGCCCGTTGAGCTCGAGCCAGTCGCGCCCGTTCGTGCCCACGTTGCGGTGCGAGAGCGGCACGCCCTTCGGGTTCCCCGAGGTGCCGCTCGTGTAGAGCATCATGCCGGGAGCGTCGACGTCGACCGCGTTCATGCGCGCCTCGAACGCGCCCGGGTGGGCCTCGTGCCACGCGTCGCCGAGGCGCACGACCTCCGGGAAGGGGACGATCTTGGCGAGCACGTCGTCGCCCGGGGTGGGCTTCTGGTCGGCCCGCATCTTGTCGAGCACACGGGACGCGTCGAGCGCGCCGTCGAGCAGCACCACGTGCGACACGTGGGTGCAGAGCGGCCACGCCTCGAAGAGCTTCGCGAGGAGGGCCGGGGTGTCGACGAACACGACCTTCGCGTCCGAGTGCGAGAGCACGTAGCCGAGCTGCGCCGGGGTGCTCGCGGGGTACGCCGGCACGATCACGCCGCCCACGGCCTGGATGCCGAGCGCCGCCGACGCCCACTCGACGCGGTTCGGCGCGAAGATCGACGCACGATCCCCGGGCGCGAGCACGTCGGCCAAGAAGCCGGCCACGGCCTTCACCTCGGCCGCGAACTCGCCGTAGGTGACCTTGGCGTAGGCCTCGAGGTTCGTGCCTGCGCCGGGCTTCGGCACCCAGAAGCGCACGCGCTCGGCGCGCTCGGGCAGCGAGTCGAACAGGAATTTCGGGGCGATCGCGATGTCGAGATACTTGGACACGTCCATGACGAGCTACTTCCTCGGTTCCGTGGTTTCGGCGGGCGCGTGGGCGAGGCCCACGAGGGTCTTTTGGGTTTCGTCGTGGGCCGAGAGGGCCTCACGCTCGCGGGGCTCGGCCGGCTTCGCCTCGCGCACCGTGATGGTCCGCTTCTCTTCGCGCTCGGCGTCGAGCTTCTCTTCGAGATCGATGATGCGGCTCTCGAGGCGGTAGATCGCGTGGAGCGCGCGCTCTTGGTCGGCCTTGGTGGGCAGGCCCATGTGGCCCACCACGTACGTCGCCACCTTGTCGGCGGCGGCCTTCGCGCGGAGCCCCGCGGTGAGCGCGGCGGCGGCGGGCCGCAGCACGACGGGGCTCTTCAGCGCCACCTCGAGGAGCTTCGCGGTGCGATCCTCCCAGGTGTCGAAGCTCTTCTTCCAGGCGTCCCAGACCATGGTGCTCTCCTCGTGGCTCAGGGCAAACCGAAGCGTCGGATCTCGCTCGCGACGGTGAAGTCCTCGTTCTTCTCGCCGGTCTTGCTCGTCGCGCGCATGACCTCGCCGAAGCACTCGAACAAAAACGAGACCTGGATCTGCGACGTCACGGCTCCGGCGGCAGGCTCGAGCGTCACCTTGGTGCGCACGCGGAGGGCCTGGGCGAAGACCACGTCGGGCAGATCGAGCTGCCCCATCTGATCGACCTTCACCTCGTACGTGTCCTTCCCGGCGTACGGGAGGCCGCGCAGCGTCGCGTTCTTCACCTCGCCCACGGACGTGTAGGTCACGCCGGGCGCGAGCGGGAACTTGTAGATCGCAACAGGTGCAGTATACACGAAGAGCGTCTGGCCCTCGGGGGCGTTGGGCTCCTTCGAGGCGAGGCCGAGCAGCGAGATCGCCTCGGGCGTGTACTGGTACACCGCCTCGACGCGCCCGCCGATGTCGAACGGGGCCACGAACGCGCTCTCGGGGAAGCTCTTTTCGTACCACTTGCCCTTGATCGCCGAGGCCTCGATCGTGGCCGCCTGGTCGTCGCGTTTGTCGAGGGAGTAGTCCCAGCGGACCTTGCCCTCGCCGTTCGGCTTCGGCACGAGGTCCACGGCTTGGTCTTTTCCGGAGGGCGACACGAGGTAGCGCACGGGCACGCCGATCGCGGGCGCGAGCTCGTTCGCGTCGATCTTGCCGTCGAGGTTCGGCACGCACGCGAGCTTCTCGACGGCGGGGGCCTCGTAGGGCGTGCGCTCCCCTTGGGGTGTGAGGTTCTCGCTGCACGCGAAGAGCGAGAGGGTGACCGCGAGGGCCGGGAGCGCGAGGGCGAAGCTTGGACTCTTTTTCATGGCCTTGGCTCAGAACACGTAGTTGAAGCGGAGGCGCACGAGCTGCGCGGGCTTGGCGAAGAGGCCGACCTGCGGGTTGTCGAGGCCCGCCAGGGGGAAGAGTACCGCGTAGTCGAGCGTCGCGAAGAAGCCGTCCTTGTGCTCGTACGTGATCGACGGGTCGATCTCGACGCCGAGGGGCTTCTTGCCGCCGGGGGTCGACTCGGCGAACGACGCCATGCTGGCCACCGCCGCGCCCGTCGCGGTCACGCGGAAGCTCGTCTCCTCGACGAGGCGCACCCGGGCGTGGGGCCGCGCGTAGACCGCGTCGGTCACGGTGCCCACGATCTCGCGGAAGAGGATGCGGTCGATGCGGTAGTCGGGGTGGAAGCGGAAGTTGTCGATGCGGTTGTCGCGGCGGGGGTTCGCCTGCGGCCCGTCGAGGTCGCCGGCCTTGGGCGCGCGCTGGCCGAGTTTCTGCGAGACGCCCATGCCGGGCGCCGGATCGCCGCTCGCGTAGCCGAGATCGAGCCCCGCCGAGAGCAGGCCGTCGTCGGAGCCGAAGTCGGACTCGAACGCCGCGCCGAACTGGCGTGCCTTCACCGGGTCACGGAGCGACACCCCGGGGATGGCCGAGGCCTCTTCGATCGTCGAGAGCAGCATCGCGGCCTCGGCCTCGAGGCGCATGTTCTTCGTGACCACCTTGGCCCACGCGTCGAACGCCGTCGCCGTCAGCCCGCGCGCCATGATCTGGTTCGCGCTCGACACGTCGATCGCCTGCGCCGTAGGCAAATACGAGCCTGGCACGTCGTTCGTCTGCCACCTGTGGGTGAAGTACCCGCCGTAGTCGACCGTGACCTTGCCGGCCTTCTTTCGCCGGGCGATCGACTCCTTGCTCCACCCTCGGAGGAACGCCATCGTGGCGGTCTGCACGTTCGTCGTGCGCTCGAGGTCGAGGAAGCGGTTCTGCGCGGGGCGCGTGCCCACGGGCCCGGTGGCCGAGAAATCGTAGGCCACGGCGAACACGTGGTTCGCGATGGGCGTGACGAGGGCCACGCGATCTTGGGCGTCGGCCGAGTCGCAGTCGAGGCAGTCGCCCCCGTTGGCGACGAGGCCGAGCCCCCAGTGCGTGCCCATGCGGCCGGCCACGAGCAGGCCGAACGGGAGGAGCGCCTCGCCGTACGCGCGCCGGATCTTGAGCGGATCGGCGGGGCTCCTTTGCCCTGTGGTCGCGGCGGGCACGTCGTTCGGCACGCTGCCGAGCGAGAGGTTGTCGAGCGCGTCGAGGCGGAGCTTCACCGCGAAGGTTTGACCGGGCGCGAACACCTTCACGTCGAGGCGCGCGCGCATGTCCCAGTGGGTGAGGGTCTGCGCGGTCGGGTCGGCCTTCGACACGGGGAAGAGCGGCGTACCCGAAGGCGAGAGGCCTCGGTCGAGGTCGAAGTTGTGGAGCGCCTCGCCGCGCGTGCGCAGGTAGCCGTCGAGCTCGACGGTCACCTTGTCGCGCTGGACGATGTCCTCGCCGAGCTCGGCGAAGCCCGTGGCGTGGGCGTCGCGGGCGACGGCGAAGGTGGCGACCGCGGCCGTGAGCGCCGCGCAGAGGGTCGTACGTTTCGTGCTCACGGGGCCTTCTCGACCTTCGGCTCGGGCGTCGGCTCTTGGGCCTTCGGCTTGGCGGGGCTCGTCGACGCCGCGGCGGCGCCCCTCGTCCTCGAGGAGGAACGCGTGGAGATCGCGCGTGGAGGCCTTGGCGGCCTCGAGCATCGGAAAGTGACCGCAGCGCGGGTACACGACCATGCGCGCGTTCGGGAGCTCGCGGAGGAGGCGCTCGCCGTACTTCACCGTGGTGACGACGTCCTCGCGGCCGTAGAGGAGGAGCGTCTTCTGCTTCACCTCGCGGTAGTGCGTCTCGAGCTCTCCGTACCGCTGGCCGCGCACGGCCGCGAGGTGGGCGGCGGTGGTGCCGGGCTTCTCGAGGTGCGACTCGGCCACGGCGATGAGCTCCTCGGTCACGAAGCTCTTGTCGTAGAAGGCGAGCCCGAGCCGATCCTCGGCGCGCTGGTTGTAATAAAGCCCGAAGAGCACCTCGCCCACACCGGCGGCGCGTGACCACTGGAAGAACGTCGGCTGCTGCTCCTCGTAGACCCACGCGTCGTAGAGGGCCACGCGATCGAACTTCTCGGGGGCCTGGAGCACGGCCGAGAGCGTGACGCTCGTGCCCCACGAGTGGCCCACGATCGACGTGTGCGTGATGCCGAGCTGGTTCATGAGGCCGAGCACGAGGCGCGCCTCGGCCGCCGGGGAGTAGTCGCCCTCGGGTCGCTCGCTCCAGCCGAAGCCCTTGAGATCGAGCGCCACGACCCTGTGGGTCGTCTTGAGGGTGGGCACCACCGTGGCCCACACGTCGAGCGACGACGCGAACCCGTGCACGAGCACCACGGTCGGCTTCGCGCTCGAGGCGCCGCTGCCCTCGGTGTCGAGGTAGCGGACACGGACCCCGTCGACCTTGGTGTAGGTCGCCGTCTTGGGCTCGCCCGGCAGCGGGCCTTGGTGGAACGAGAAGCAGCCCGTCGACCCGAGGCACGAGGCGAGGACGACGGCGCTCGCGAGGAAGGATTTCGTCGAGGCGTGCATCAGCGGGCGATCCGGCGGATCTCGGCGGCGCGGGTAAACTCGGGGGTCGTCTCGTTGTCGTCCGACGTGGCCGTGGCGACGGTGCCGTAGCACTCGCTCACCCAGGCGAACGAGCGGATGGTCGTGACGAGCACGCCCACGGTCTTCGTGAGGGTGGTCCGCACGCGGAGCACCGTGAAGGTGCCGAGCGGGGTCTTGAGGGTGCCCTTCGCGTCGACCTGAGAGTCGTATTTCTCCGAGTAGGCCGTGAAGAAGCCGTTCACGAGGCCCGAGACGCTCGCGTTCGTCGACCACGTCTTCTGCGGCTCGAGCGGGAACGCGAGCACGTCGACCGGGGGCGAGTACGACACGTTGGTGCGCGAGATGCCCTCGTCGGGCGAGACGACGCCTCGGAGCTTCAGCGCCGAGGGGGTGATCTCGAACACGCCGAGCAGGGCCGAGGTCTCCGAGAGCTTCGTCGCGTACGTCGCCGTCGCGAAGTCGTCCTTGAACCACTTGTCCGAGATCTTCTGGGTCTCGACGAGCGTGGTGACGTCGCCCGTGAGGTCGCCCGAGAAATCCCATTCGCGCGTGTCGTTCGGGCCGGGGGTGCCCGCGGTCGACACGTCCGCGTCCCGCGCGACCTTGAACGTGGCGCGCAGCCCGGCCGCGAGGGGGACCTCTTCGCGGAGGATGCGGAAGTCCTTGTTGGGGATGCAGCCGCCGTCGGGGACGATCACGTCGGGAACGGCGCCGTCCGTCACGGGGGGCACGCCGCCGTCGGCGTCGACCGGGGAGCCGCCGTCGGGGGTGCTCCCATCGACCTCTTCGCCCGGGACGCAGCGGCCGGCCGCGTTGCACGTGCCGGTCGCGCAGTCGGACCCGCGGGTGCACTCGGGGCCCGACGTCGCGCACCCGGCCTCGACGATGGGGCCGGCCGCGAGGGCCGCGAGGCCGAGGGCGATGACGAGCGTGCGGCGGACGGGGTGACGGCGGACGGACATGCGGGCTCCTCGGGGTGCCGTGTTGCGGCGCAACACGGGGCGGGGGACAGGTACGATCCGGACCTGGGACGGTCAAGGCGATTTCGTCGGCGAAACCCGGGAATGTTGCGCCGCAGTGCGGCATGATTTTGCGACGCACAAGGTACGGGACGCCGGGCCCAAAGCATCGTAAGGAACCCTGCGATGCGCATCGTGAAGAAGTACTCGAACCGGCGCCTCTACGACACGGAGGAGAGCCGCTACATCACGCTCGACGAGCTCGCGGGCCTCGTGCGCGATGGCGCCGACGTCTTCATCCAAGATGCGAAGACCGGGGCCGACCTCACCCAGTCGACGCTCGCCCAGGTCATCTTGGAGAGCCGAGGGGGCGGGAGGCTCCTCCCCGTGCCGCTCCTCGTCCAGATGATCCGCATGGGCGACGACGCGCTCGCCGAGTTCCTCGGGCGGTACATGAGCTGGTCGATGGAGCTCTATCTCCAGGCGAAACAAGGCTCGAGCGCCCTCTTCCCGATGAACCCGTTCGCGCAGCTCCCCTTCACGGCGTCGAGCGCGCTCGCCCGCGCCCTCATGGGCCAGAACCCCTTCCGCCCGAAGCGCGACGACGCGCGGCCGCCTCCGCCTCTCGTCACGCCGTCCGACGACGACGTCGTGGTCGAGCCCGAGCCGACGCCCTTGCCCCCGCGCCCCTCGGCGTCCACCGCCGACGACGTGGCCGAGCTCCGCCGCGAGCTCGACGAGCTCAAACGAAGCTTGCGCGCCGGAGCCCCGAAGCGGCGCGGATGACGCGCGGACGTGGGGGAGCTCGTCGGGCGCCCGTCACCACGATGTTGCGGTGCAACACTTGACGCTCCCCAGTGCCGGACGTAGGTTCGGCGCACGTCACACATGTGGCGAAAATACTGAGGGAAAGACCATGTCGAACGAGACGAACGAGACTTCGCACATGCAGCAATTCATCCAGATGTGGAAGCAGCTCGCCACCACCCAGATGGGCCAGGTGACGGCGTTCACGGCGGAGCTCGGCAAGTGGAACGCCCTCCACGCCGCGCAGACCGAGCACGTCGCGCAAGAGATGCAGAAGCTCGCCAAGGAGTCGTTCTCGTACGCGAACGACATGGCCGCCGAGGTGCGCAAGGCCCAGATGGCCGCCGCCAAGAAGGCGCTGTCCGTGTTCGGTCTCGCCTCCTGATCCTGACCGTCCGTGCGCGCGCCCTCCTCTCGTCACCGGGAGGGGGGCGTTTCGTCTCTCGTCAGGGCCCGACGACCACGCGCCCGCCGCAAGGGATGTCGATCGTGCGGGCCGTGCCCTTGCTGCCGACGCGCACCTCGTGGCTGCCGCACGGCGCGGGGACCTCGGAGGGGGTCTCTCCGACCGCGCGGCCGTCGACGAAGATGCGGCGGCCCTTCGGGGCTCCTTCGGGAACCAGGAGCCCGGTCTTCGCCCTCGTGGGGCTCGGGTCGGTCTTTCCCGCCTCGGGCAGGTTCGCGTCGTCGAGCGCGGTGGCGTCGAGTGCCGTGGCGTCGCGCGCCGTAGCGTCGTGGTCACTTGCCGAGTCGCCCCCACCGTCGTCGCCCGAGCCGAGCGCCACGGTGGCGTCGACGTTCGAGGTGGAGCTCGCCGCGTCGGGCGTCGCGGCCTCTCGGGCGGCCTCGGTCGGGGGCGTCGGCGTGGGCTTCGGATCGCTCGAAGGCTGAAAAACATAGAGGATCGTGGCCACGATGGCCACCGCGAGGACGACCCCGACCCACGGCCCGCGCGAGGTCGTCGGGATGGTCAGGGTGCTCTCGGGCGCCGAGGACACGGGAGCGCTCTCGGGGGCCGACGAGGGGGGCGCACCGTCGGTCGTGGGCTCTCCTTCGACGGGGGCCTTCGACCTCGCGCTCACCGGGGCTTCGTCGCGCGGGGGCTCGGCGTGGCTCTCCCCGACGACCTCCGGGGCCTTGGGCTCGTCCTTGGCCTTCGTCGACGAAGGCGAGACGTCGACCGGCGTGGGCGCGGCCATCTCGACCGAGGCCGCTGGGGAGGCCGCGGCTTCGGCGTTCGCGGGCGCAGCGGGCGCCTCCGTGGGCGCCCCGTCGGGGACGGCCGCGGGCGCGGGAGAGAGGGCCTCCGCCAGGGAAGGGGCTCGGGCCTCGGGCCTCGGGATCGCGGGAGGCTCCTTCGTCGAGAGCGCGCCCGGAGCGGACGCGGGGGCGTCCTCGGGTGTCGTCCTCTCGACGGGGGGCGCCTCGACGGGGGCCGCCTCGATGGGCGCGGCCTCGTGCGGGGCCGAGGTCGGAGGTCTCGGGGCCCGGGCGAGGAAAGGGAGCCCTCGCCTCGTGCGCCGCTTGATCTCGGGCCTCATGGCGGCGAACGCCGTCGACGCGCCCGCCTCGGGGATCGGCATCGCCGAGGACGCCGTAAGCTCCTCGGTCGCCTTCTGGCTCACCCCGAGCCGCTGCGCGCGCGCCTGCTCGGCCTCGGCCCGCTCGACGTCGCCGCGGAGGAGGGCGAGGTGGGCGAGCACGTACGACGCGAACCCGAGCTCCGGGTCCTGGCGCTTCGCGCGGAGGGCGACCGACTCGAGCTCCGCCGCCCGCCGCTCGTCGCCGCGGTGCGTGAGCCACGCGAGGTAGAGCTCGTACTCGGCCGCGGTCGGAACGAGCCTATGAGCGCGCCAAATTTCGGCCTTGGCCTGCGCCTCGCGGCCCTGCGCCATGTGCGCCTTACCCTCGAGGAACGCGCGCTCCCCGCGGAGCTTGGCGGCCGGGCTGCCCGGAGACGGGTCGTGCGTGCGGGCGGGCGTGTCGGTCCCCGCTTCGACCTTCGCGCGGGGACGCGCGACCGGAGACAAGAACCGCCCCTTCGCGGCGCCCGAACGCGCCTCACGTTTGGCCCCGGCGGCGGTGCAAATGCTCGATATGATTCGCTTTTTTGGCGAAGGTCCGCGCCGCGAGCCCGGGGTGTCGCGGGGGGCCAGGTGGCCCGTGGCCGCGAGGGTCGTGAGGAACGCGAGGCCATCCTCGGGCTCGTCGTCCCGGGAGAGCCCCTCGACGAGTGCCTCGGGTGGCACGTCGGCCGTGATGGCCACGAGCGCGTCTCGTTCTTCGGGCTTCGGGCGGAAGAGCGTGGCGATCGATTCGATGTTTCCGACGAGAGACCACGCGCCGCGCGGATCGAAGCGCGCCCTCAGGCGGTCTCGCGGGCACTTGCGAAACGCCGAGAGCACGAGCGGCTCGAGGGTGGTCGGGAACCGTGGGCGGGGCGAGCCCTTCGCGGCCGGCGGGAGCGGGAGCACGCTGACCTCGGGCGACTCCCACGTGAGGGCGGCCACGACCTTCTTTCGAACCTGCGCGAAGAGCGACAGCGAGAGCTCTTTGCGCGTGAGGAGACCGCGTTGAACGGCGAGGTCTCCGAGGCGGAGCTGCTTCCCGCGCGCCTCGGCCTCGGCGAGCGCGTCGAGGAGGCTCGCGAGGTCCTCGGCCGAGAGCTTCCCGTCGTCGACCAAGAGGCGGCCGAGCGCCATGCCCGTCGTGCCCTCCTCGACGTGGACGAGCGTCCCTTCCTCGAACGACAGACGCGCCTCGGCGCCTTCTCCGAGGACGCGCACGACGCACGACCTTCGCTCGGCCTGGACGGCGAGCAGCTCGGGGAGAAGGTCCCCCGACGGGCCAGCGGCCGCGGGGCGCTCGGAGGACGACACGATGCGCGCAATCCTCGCAGAGTTTCGCCTCCGCGGCGAGAGGTGGTAGCGCCTCCGACTCTCGAGGCGCACCCGACGACACACGATCGCCTCGCACGCGCAAAAATTGCCAGGCTTTTCCCCCGGCCGTTCGCGCACTCGAGTAGGGTCCGGTCGTGGCACGAACGCCCCCCACGAAGGCCGCGCACGGGCTTGTGCGGGCGAGGCTCCCTGCGCTCGTCGCGTCGGCGATCGTGGCGATCGTGTGCCTGCTCGTCTCGCTCTCGGCGCTCGCGCACCCCCGCGAGGACTTCGATCTCATGGCGTACGTGGGCGTCGTCCACGCGTACGACGGCGAAGCCACGGCGCGCGAGAGGACGCTCGGAGACCTCCGCGACGCGCTCACCCCCGAGCGCTACGCGTGGATGACGGGCCGAGATTTCCCGGGCGACTACGCCCACTGGATGGCGTACGACGACCGCTCGTTCGCGCAGCAGCTCGTCTGGTTCCGGGGGAGACCGCTCTTCACACGATCGGCGTGGCTCGTGTCGAAGCTCGGGGTGAAGGTCCCCCGTGCCCTCCACCTCGTGACGCTCCTGTCGACGCTCGCCCTCGCCGCGGTCACGTGGGTGGCGCTCCGGCCACGTTCTCCCGACGGGTCGGTGCGGGAGGCCGTGGTTCGGAGCGTGGCCTTCTTCGTCATCGCCGGGGTGTTCCACTTCGACGAGCTCGCCGCGTCGCCGCTGTCCGATCCGCTCGGCGCCGCGCTCGCGCTCGCGGGCCTCGGGCTGCTCGCGCGCGACCGCCCGAGGGTAGGGCTCGGTCTCATGGTCGTCGCCGTCCTCGCGCGCTCCGACGCGGCCATGTACCCGGGCCTCGTGGCGGCGCTCGCGCTCGCCTTCGCCGCACGGAAGAGGCCCTTTTTGGCTTCGCCGCGCGACGCGCTCATCGCCGCCGCGCTCGCCTTCGGAGCGAGAGCGTGGGTCGAGCGCGGCAGCTACGGGTGGGCCGCGCTCGTGCATTTTCGTCGCGTCCATTTCGAGCCATTTCCGGCCGACGCGCGGCACACGCTCGACGCCTCGCTCTACCTGCGCATCCTGAAGGAGAACGCGCTCGAGCTCTACACGTGCGAGGTCGTCGCCCTCGTCGCGTTCGTCGTGGTCGTGGCCGGAGCGGCCGCGTCGCCGCGTGTGCGAGCGCTCCTCACGGCCGACTCGGGGGCGGGAGGTCCGTCGCCCGTGGTCGCCCTCACGCTCGCGATGGTCCCGCTCTCCGTCGCCCGGTTCTTCGCCTTCCCCGATTGGCATTCGCGCTTCTTCGTGGTGCCGCTCGGTCTCTTCTTCGTCGGCCTCGCCCACGTCGCCCAAGGTCTCGCGAAGACCGAAGGCTCGCGTGTAGCCTCGTCGTCATGAACGATCCCAAGGGCGAGACGACCACCCTCGAAGGCCAAGGCGACGGGCTCGCGGAGCGGATCGAGTCCCTCGTCGCCCGGGCGGGGCGCGCCGAGCTCGCCGCCCTCGAAGAGCTCGCCGAGGCGGATCGTTCGTTCGGAGAGCGCACCGTGCGCCGCGGGTCGGGGGGCTGAGCGTGCTGCCCGCCGAAGACGACGTCGTCGCCGCGTATGCCTGGGTCGCCTCGCGGTTCGCCCTCGGGAAGGCCTGCTCGCGCCCCGCCATCCGCGCCGCGCTCCGGGAGGCCGAGCACCTCGCCGAGGACGTCTACGAGGGCCCCGCGGCCTTGCTGTACGCCTTCGCGCGCTCTCCGCGGGCCTTCGCGGGCGCACGCACCATGACCGTGCTGCTCGTGCTCGCGCAGGTGGCGTCGTCGGGGCAGCGGCTCCTCCCGGGCCTCGGCCCATGCGAGCTCGGGGAGCTCGTCGAAGATGTCCGTCGAGGTGAGAGGACCTACGCCGAGGTGCGAGCGACCCTCGCCGACGGCCTCTTCCCGTTCGGGGGCTGATCTCTGCCCGCCTGACGCACGAAGCGACTCGTGGCCGACGGAATCGGTTGACCGAGGGCCGGCCGGATCGTACCCCGAAGCCCCATGACGAACGGGACGCGCATCGGCCTCGGCTCCGCCCTCATCCTCGCCCTCGCGAGCGCCTGCGGGAGCTCTGCGCTGCCCGATCCCGCGGCCCCCGAAGCCTCCGGCTCTCCCTCGTCCTCCGCCGCCCCGCCGGCGAGCTCCACGCCTCCGCCCCCCGCCCCGAAGGACGCGTCCGTCCCCGACACCGCGCCGCCGCCGCCCAAGGCGATCCGCTTCGTCGCCATGGGCGACACGGGCAAGGGCAACGACGGCCAGCAGCGCGTCGCCGTCGCCGTCGAGACCAAGTGCAAGAACGACGGCTGCGACTTCGTGCAGCTCCTCGGCGACAACATCTACGAGAGCGGCGTCGACTCGGCCGACGATCCGCTGCTCCAGTCGCGGTTCGAGCAGCCCTACGCCAAGATCAACGTGCCCTTCTGGGTCGTGCTCGGCAACCACGACTACGGCGGCAACGGCGCCGGCACGAGCTTCGGCAAAGGCAAAAACCAGGTCGACTACACGGCGAAGAGCCAGAAGTGGAAGCTCCCCTCGAACTTCTGGCACCGCACGGTGGAGAACGTCGAGTTCTTCGCGCTCGACACGAACCTCATCATGTTCGGCCGCGACGACGACCAAAAGGCGCAGATCCCCCAGTGGCTCGCCGCGTCCACGAGCGAGTGGAAGATCGCCCTCGGCCACCACCCGTACCTCTCGAACGGCCCCCACGGGAACGCCGGCCGCTACGAGGGCATCCCGGGCATCCCCGTCGTCTCTGGCGGCAGCATGAAGAGCTTCATGGACGACCACGTCTGCGGCAAGGTCGACGTCTACATCTCCGGGCACGATCACTCGTCGCAGTGGCTCGAGGACAAGTGCAAGACGACCGAGCTCATCGTCGGCGGCGCCGGGGCCGAGGGCACCGAGCTCTCTGCCCGCAACAAGAGCTACTTCCAGACGAACGCGCTCAGCTTCTTCTACATCGTGATCCAGGGGAAGAAGCTCACGGCCGAGCTCGTCGACGAGACCGGCAACATGCTCTTCTCGCGCTCGATCACGAAGCCCTGACCGGCGACCCCGGCGACGTGTGCATCATGCATGTAAAAGCGTAGGTGCGCCATGGGGGCTCGTTCGCGCGTGAGGCGGTCCGCGGCAAAACGTGCTATGGCCGCGCCATGTCCGCGAAAAAGACGGGGCGCGAGCTCCTCGCCGAAAAAGGCCTCCTGAAGGACGTCGTCGCCCTCTCGATCGACGGCAAAATCGTCGACCTCCACACGCCGATCGACCCGGCCTCGGCGTACG
Source organism: Myxococcales bacterium (assembly GCA_016712525.1). Classification (NCBI taxonomy): domain Bacteria; kingdom Pseudomonadati; phylum Myxococcota; class Myxococcia; order Myxococcales; species Myxococcales bacterium. The sequence goes on along the minus strand of JADJQX010000008.1, from coordinate 745,851 downwards.
AGCTCGTGACCACGCAAGACCCGCGCGGCCTCGCGGTCATCCGCCACTCGACGGCCCACGTCATGGCCGACGCGGTGCAGAGGCTCTTCCCGGGCACCAAGGTCACCATCGGCCCCGCGATCGACGACGGCTTCTACTACGACTTCAAGAAGCCCGAGGGCTCCTTCTCCGAGGACGACCTCTCGAAGATCGAGAAGGCGATGCTCGAGATCATCGGGAAGAAGAGCCACTTCCGGCGCGTGCCCGTCTCTCGCGACGAGGCCCTCCAGAAGTTCCGCGACATGGGCGAGTCGTTCAAGGTCGAGATCATCGAGAGCATCCCCGCGGGCGAAGAGATCTCGCTCTACTTCCACGGCGAAGAAGGCAAAGAGTGGGTCGACGTGTGCGAGGGCCCCCACGTGCCCAACACCGGCTACCTCAAGGCCGTGAAGCTCACGAGCGTGGCCGGCGCCTACTGGCGAGGCGACGAGCGGAACCCCATGCTCCAGCGCATCTACGGCACGGCGTTCCCGTCCAAAGAGGCGCTCGAGGAGCACCTACGGCTCGTCGAAGAGGCCAAGGCCCGCGACCACCGCAAGCTCGGAAAAGAGCTCGATCTCTTCATGTTCGACCCGGTCGCGCCGGCGATGCCCTTCTTCTTGCCGAAGGGGGCATTCGTGTACAATGCACTCGTCGGCTACGTGCGCGGCCTCTACGACGACGAGGGCTACGAGGAGGTCATCACTCCGCAAGCCTTCGACCCGAAGCTCTTTCGCACGAGCGGTCACCTCGGCAACTACAACGAGAACATGTTCCGTCTCTGGACGGAGGACCAGCTCGACGAGATCGCCCAGGCCGTGAAGGAGAAGGGCTCGTGGGACGAGTCCCTCCGTGACGCGGCGTTCGCGCTGAAGCCCATGAACTGCCCGAGCCACTGCGTGATCTTCGGCTCGAAGAAGCGCAGCTACCGTGAGCTCCCCTGGCGCGTGGCCGACTTCGGGCGCCTCCACAGGTACGAGCGCGGCGGCGTCGTGCACGGGCTCTCGCGTGTCCGCACCTTCTGCCAAGACGACGCCCACGTGTTCTGCACGCGCAAACAAGTGCCGGCCGAGATCGAGAAGTTCATCAAGTTCTTGAACGTCGTCTACAAGGCGTTCGGCTTCGAGAAGGTCGACATCAAGCTCGCGACCCGGCCCGAGAAGCGCATCGGCACCGAGGCCGACTGGGACGAGGCCGAGGGCGCGCTCGAGCTCGGCTTGAAGAACGCAGGTCTCCCCTTCGAGGTGACGCCCGGCGAGGGCGCGTTCTACGGCCCGAAGGTGGAGGTTCACATCCACGACGCGCTCAAGCGGAGCTGGCAGCTCGGCACGATCCAGTTCGACCCGAACCTGCCCGAGCGCTTCGACCTCGGCTACATCGGCGAGGACGGCAAAGAGCACCGCCCGGTCATGCTCCACCGCGCGATCCTGGGCTCGCTCGAGCGCTTCTTCAGCGTGTACCTCGAGCACTCGGGCGGGAATTTCCCGGCCTGGATCGCGCCCAAGCAGGCCATCGTGCTCACCGTGAGCGAGAAGGCCGACGACTACGCGATCGAGGTCGCCAAGAAGCTCCGCGAGCAGGGCTTCCGCATCGAGGTCGACACGAGCGCGGACAAGCTCGGCGCCAAGATCCGCAACGCGCGCCTCTCGCGTGTACCTTACATGCTCGTGGTCGGCGCCAAAGAAGCGGAGACCGGCCAGGTCGGCGTGCGCTCGCGTGACAAGGGCGAGCTCGGCGCGATGCCGCTCGAGACGTTCGTAGGTCTGCTCTCGGGCGAGTCGAAGCCGCCGCGAGGCTGACGGTGGTCGCCTCCCGCGCGGAGAAGGTGGTGGCGCTCGCGGTGCTCGCGGGCGCCCTCGCCTTTGGGGCACCGCGGGAGGCACGCGCCGCCGACGACGACGACGAGGACGACTCGGGCATGCGCGCGCCCACCGTGTTCTTCGGGGGGCGGCTCACGACGACCAACGTTCGAACCGGCAAAGACGACGTGTCGAGCTACGGCGCGCTCTTCGTCACCTCGGCCTCGTTCCATGGCACGCGTGGCCGCTACGGTTCGCTCCGCGGCTCGTTCATCGGGGCGATAGGCTCCGGCACGGCCACGGTCGAGGGGTGGCTCCGTGGGGCGCTCACGCTCGGCCTCCGCGTACCGCTCGGGGACCCGTGGAGCGGCTTCGTGCGCGCGGGCTTCGGCGGGGAGCTCCAGGGCAACGGGAACTACTTCTTCTCGCGGCTCGAGCTCCCCATCACCGAGGTCGGTGTGCAGCTCCGCGAAGGCGAACGCCTCCTCGAGCTCGGCGCGCGTGGGGCCCCGGTGCTCGCCGGCCGTTATCATGTCGAAGGGGCGCGCCCGCGCGATCTCGGCGTGAGCCCCGAGTACGGGGCGTATTTTTCGGCCCGAACGCCCCTCTTGCGCAGCGAGATCTCCGCCATGCTGATCGACAAACGCGACGATGCGTACGCGCGGCCCGTCCAGGTCGTGCGCGCGCTCGTGTGCGGCTTCGGGGTCGTTGGCGCGCTGCTCGTCTGCGGAGACGGCGAGGTCTTTCGTGTCCCCAACGGGGGCGCGACCGCGCCCGAGCTCGGCGGAACGCGTGTATTTTACCTCGGTTTGACGTTCGGCTACGGGGAGACCTTCCGCCCCGCCGGAGCCGACGAGTGACCGCCCCCGTGTGTGCCCCGTCGGCCGATGAATGCCGCCCACGGGGGCGTCGTCTCTTCCGGGTGCGGTCCTTCGTCTTCGCGCTCGTGGTCCTCGGTTCGGCCTTGGCTTCGTCGCGCGCCCTCGCCGACTCGGACGAGCCCGCGGCCGGCGCAGCTTTGCCGCCGCTCCCGCCGCCCGCGCCGTCCGCCGTCCCCGCGCCCGCGCCGATTTCGCCACCGCCGCCCGCGCAGCCCGCTCCCCTCGCGACGGGGCCCGCCTCACCGCCGCCCGCGACGCCCGCCGTCCCCGCACCCCCCTGCGTCGCGCCCGCGCCCTGCGGCGACACCCCGAAGACCCGCTCTCCGGGAAGCGGCTTCGTAGGTCTCCGAACGCAGGTCACGGGCCTTCGGCCCCCCGGTGCCGAGTCTCCCACGATCGGGGTCACCTTCGCCGGCCGGCTCGAGTCCCACAACGACGACTCGGGGATCCTCGCGAGCCGCGCCGCGCTCGACTTCGGCCTCGGCGGAGGGACCGCCAACGTCGAGGGCATCTTCGGTGGAGCGCTCCTGCTCGGCGCGCGCACCCGCTTCGATCCCCACCGCGCCCTCTTCCTAAGGTTGGGTCTCTCGGGTGAATTTCAAAGTAATTCTAGGTATTTGTACTCGAGGTTCGACTTGCCCCTCGGCGAGCTCGGGTACCAGCGCGTCCGTGGGGGCTCGCTCTTCGAGGTAGGTGGGAGGGTGTCGCCCGTGCTCACGGGGCGTCTCCTCGTGGACGACGCTGGGCGCTCGCTCACCTCGTCGTTCTCGGCGGGGGCGTTCGCCACGGCGCGCGGCGACGGAGGGCTCTTCTCGTTCGTGTACACGCGGGTCACGAGCGGCGGGTCCGGCGGGCCGCCCGTCGACACCCTCCAGGCGCTCGGGTGCATTCTGCCCTTCGGGGCGTTCGCCATGTGCCTCGACGGGCAGGTGCTCGCCGCGGACCTCGGGGGGAGGGGCACCCTCGTCGGCGCGTTCGGGGCGCTCGTCGGCTTCGGCGGGGCCGGGCTCCCCTCGCGGGACCACGACCACGACTGAGCGGGCCCGTACGGGGCGCGCCGAGTACGTTTTTCGGGGTTTCCATTGACGCGGGCTCGAAAATGCCCGGAAGATGCGCGCGCAGAGCTTCTCTGCCTCGGTTTTTCCCTTTCGGAGGTCAAGTACACCGCATGGCCATGGGTCGTCCCCGCTTCGATCCGCGTCAACAGCAGCGCGGCTTTCAGATTCGAGTGAACCACCGCATCCGCGTCCCGGAGGTCCGAGTCATCGGCGCCGACGGCGAGATGCTCGGCGTGCTCGCCACGCACGAAGCGTTGAAGCGCGCGCAAGAAGCGGGCCTCGACCTCGTCGAGGTGAACCCCAAGGCCGAGCCCCCGGTGTGCAAGATCCTCGACTTCGGAAAGTACAAGTACGAAGAGAAGAAGAAGACGGCCGAGGCGAAGCGCAAGCAGACCGTCGTCGAGGTCAAAGAGGTCAAGCTCCGACCGAAGACCGACGACCACGACATCGCCTTCAAGATCAAGGCCGCGCGCCGGTTCCTCGAGGCGGGTCACAAGGTGAAGTTCACGGTCCGCTTCCGTGGCCGCGAGATCACGCACCCCGAGAAGGCGCAAGAGCAGCTCACGCTCGTCATCCAGGGCACCGAGGACCTGGCGAACGTCGAGACCCGCGCCATGATGGAAGCGCGCACCATGACGGTCATGGTGGCACCGAAGCCCGCGATCATGCAGCGTGTGGCGCAGCTCAAGGCCCAGCGCGAGAAGGACCGTCAGCAGGCCGCGAAAGAGGGCCGCGAGCTCCCGTCCGAGCCGTCGCTTCCCGACCTCGAAGACGACGACGATGACGACGACGACGAGGAAGAAGACGCAAAGGACACGAAAGAGTCCTGACGGCCGCCGCGAGGCGAGGCTCCGTGTGGGCCTCCGTCTCGTCGTGCTCCTCGGCGCCTCGGTGCCCCTCGCGCTCGTCGTGGGGAGCCGGGGCGCTGGCCATTTGGGGGACACGCTCGGCGAAGAGCTCGGTCGGCTCGCCGCGCCTTCGCCACGGCGCGTGAAGGACATCTACGGCGTCCCTCAGGGCGACGTCGTGGCCGATGGTCACGTGCACGACGTGCCCCAGGGACAGGCCCCGGTCGCGCACGCCGAGGCGCCTCGGGCCGCGGCGGCTCCTTCGGCCTCCGTTCGCACGCGTGGGGTGTACGTCCCGGCCAGCGTCGTCATGGCCTACGCGAAGCGCGGTACGGTGCCCGCGAGCGACGGTCCCGGCGGTGTCGTGCTTCGTGGCGTCGGCACGGGGAATGGCCTCGCCGACGGGGACGTGGTCGTGCGGGTCGGGGGCGCGAGCGTGCGTTCGCTGCGCGAGATCTCCGGCATCGTCACCGCCGCCATCTTCGCCGGGCACACCCACGTGTCGGGCACGGTCCGCCGCGGGGAGGACGAAATCGCGGTCACCGTCGAGATCCCGACGGGGGCCCCGGAGCCCGACGCCGGCGCGGCGAAAACTCAAGCGAATTGACAGGCTCGGCGAGAGCGCCGATAAACGCGCAAGAAGGCGCCATGTCGGAACCCACGCAGCCCGAACGAAAAGTCCGCATCCTCGTCGCGAAGCCCGGCCTCGACGGCCACGATCGCGGGGCCAAAGTGGTCGCTCGTGCCCTCCGCGACGCGGGCTTCGAGGTCATCTACACGGGCCTCCACCAGACGCCCGAGATGATCGCCAACGCGGCCGTCCAAGAAGACGTCGACGCGGTCGGGCTCTCGATCATGAGTGGGGCGCACAACACGCTCTTCCCCGCCGTCAAAGACGCCCTCAAGCAGAAGGGCGCCGACGACGTCATCCTCTTCGGCGGGGGCATCATCCCCGACGACGACGTGAAGCGCCTCACCGCCGCGGGCATCGAGGGCGTCTTCACGCCCGGCACGCGCCTCGAGACGATCATCGGCTGGGTCCGCGAGCACGTGAAGCCTCGCTGAAGCTCTCGGGCGCCCGCGACGTCAGGGCGTCGCTTGTCGCAGAGGTCGCGTGGGAGGCGGGATGGACACGGCCGAGTCGAGGCTCGTCGGCGCGACGGGAGCCCCCGAAGCCTTGACCACGGTCGGAGCGTCGATGTCGTCGACGTAGAGGATGGCGAGGCCCCGGCCCTCGTTCGTCTGGCTCCTGCCACGCATCGGAGACTCCGACGACACGTCGAGCACGGCGTCGGCGCCGAGCTGGCACGCCTTCACCTGGAGGGTGCGTGTGCGGGAGGCCGCCGACACGAAGAGCGTGGCCCCGACCTCGGTGAGCACGCGGTACGGCCGGCTCGGCCGCTCGCCCTCGCGGAAGAGAGCGACCCGCTCGGGGTGCTTCTCGCACTCCGCTTTCTTGAGCTCTTCCGGGGACTTAGGGCCATGGCACCCGGCCGCGAGGGTGAGCGCGGCGAGGAGCCCTGCGAGGCGTCGCGTCATCCGGCCTCGTTAGCCGTTCTCGCGCTTCTTGGCCATCCGGCGGAGCGGCAAGAGGAGCGCGACCACGAGGAACGCGGCGCGCGAGACCGGGCTCTTGCCGCGGCGCCCCTTGTGGTTCCGCGTCTCGGGCGAGTCGCACGAGTCTCCCGAGCTCGAGCTGCACGAGTCGGACGAGTCGGAGCTCGAGTCGCTCGAGCACGCGTCACTCGAGCCGTCGTTGTCCCCCCCCACGGTGTCGCCGCCGCAGCCCACGTCGTCCGACGAGCTGTCCGACGAGCTGTCCGAGGTGTCGCTCGAGCACGAGTCCGACGCTCCCGTGTCTTCGTAGGTCGTGTCCGAGGTCGTGTCGGTGACGACCATCGTTCCGCCGCCGCACCCGTCCGAGTACGTGCTCTTGTACCGGGGCGTCGCCGGAGAGGGCTGCTCGGGGGTCGGCCAGTCGCTCGCGAAAGGGGGGGCCGAGGAGGGGGAGGGGGTCGGTCTGAAGGGCGTTGGCGGCAGGCAGGTCTCGTCGAGGCGGGGCGTGACCGTGGGCTCTTTGGCCGAGCCCGGCGCGATCGCCACGAGCCCACCGGTGCTGCCCGCGGGCACGATCCCGACCGCGCGTGTGACGGCGATCGCATCGATTCGTTTGCCCGCGAGCGCGACGGCGAGGTCGTCGGAGGAGGTGCCGCAGGTCGCGTGGGTCACGTCGGCGCCGCCGCTCGTGTCGGTGCACTCGGCCTCGGGGGCGAGCCTCGCGAGCTCTCCACGGGAGCAGGCCGTACCGAAGCGCACGGGGTGGTTCGTCATGGCCGCGAGCGTGGAGGCGCAGGCCGCAGCCTCTTGAGGAGACCGTGAGACGCGCATGGCGTACGCCGAGACGAGGCTCGGAGGGAGCGTACCCTCGGGGAGCGAGGGCCGCGGGCCGAACACGAGATCGTGCCCGGCCGCCTCGGTCAAGAACCCGAAGCCACGGTACGGGGCGAGCGCCGCCTCGCGCGCGGTGCGGTACGACGAGCCTCGCATGCCCCACGTTACCTGCGTCTCGGGGAGCGCGACGCGGGTCCCCACCGACTGCGAGCCCTCCGCGATGACGTAGGTGGTGACCGTCACGTCGCGCGTGGCGGCGTGGCCGAGCACGATGGGGAGCGACATGGGGCCGTCGTCGGTGACACGGACGACCGGGGTGGTCGTGGGCCTGGCGCTCGGCTGGAACGAGAGCGCGACCAGCTGGAACCCGTCACGGAACGCGCGCGCGGAGAGGCCCGCGGGGAGAGACAAGCCCCGCGCCGCGGCGAGGGCGTCGAGGTCGGCGCCACCCGTGAGCACGACAGGGGCGCCGTCGAGGTCGGCGCGTTCGTTCGGGGTGCCTTCGTCGATCGTCTCGAAGACTCCCTCGGGCCCACACGCCGTGGTCCCACCGTTCGGCCGAACGACACGGACGGCCGTGGTCTCGTCGAGGGCGCGCATGAACGCTTCTCCGCCGAGGTCGACACGCGCGCCGGGCCTCGCCGGGACGAGCCAGGTCACGCGCTCGCCCGGTGGCACGACGACCGCCTGCCATCGTGTGGTCCGGGTCCCGTCCGAGCTCGCGGCGACACGCATCGACACGGGGCCCGTGCCTCCGACCACCATGCCCCCGGCCTTGGCGGTGCCACCAACGCCGAGGCACGCGGCGAGAGCGGCCCCGGCGATCGTCGTGAGGCGCGGGAGGAGGGAGCGACGTGGGGTCGAGGGGGAGGAGAAGCGCACGAAGCTCTCTTCAGCAACCCATGTGCCGTCCCGAAAGAGCGTGATCCCTCGCGAAATTCGAGGCGACGTGGTCCCGCGGGGGGCCGCGTGTGAACCCGAGTTTGCGTAACCGTAAGCTCCGCGCGAGCCATGTGGCCCAGGCCACCCCCGGGCCTGGCCGGGCCACATTTCTACGGGCCTAGTTTGTTGAAATTATTGGGTAATGTGTGTGGCACGAGGATTGGAAAGGCCGGGGCCAGGAGGTCACGGCATGAAGCTCTCGTTGGTTGTCGCGTGCGTGTTCGGTGTGGTCTCGTGGTCGCTCGGGTGTGGAGGGGTCGACGGCGCGACGGAGCTGCGCGACGAGCGGCCCTCGCCCGACGGCGGCGTCGACGTTCGGGACGTCGAGGTGGTGCGTGGGGTGCCCGATCGCGGACGAGACCCCGCGGTCGTCGCGCTGGATCTCGGTGGAAAAGGGCTCTGTTCCGGCACCCTCGTCTCGAAGCGGCTCGTGCTCACCGCGCGTCACTGCCTCTTCGAAACGACCGAGCGAATCGCCTGCCCCCCTCAGGGCGTGCAGGTGTTCGGGGCGAGGGACGCGGCGCAGATCGCCGTGATCGCTGGAGAAGCCGTCGAAAACGGCCGCGAGGTCGCGCGGGGGGCGAGCATCGTCGCGCCTTCGGGCACGACGCTCTGCGAGTCCGACATCGCCTACCTCGTGCTCGACCGCGAGGTGTCGGGCATCAAGCCCGTGGGGGTGCGGATGCACGGCGTCGCGCAAGGCGATTTCGTGCGTGCGGTGGGCTACGGGCGTCGTCCTTCCGATGGAGCCGTGGGGCAGAAGCTCCTCCGCGACCACGTCCGCGTCCTCTCGGTGACCCCGGCGGAGTTTCTCGTGGGCGAGGCCACCTGCCAGGGAGACTCGGGCGGTCCCGCGATCGACGCCGAGACGGGCGAGGTGGTCGGCGTCGTCTCGCGCGGTGGCCCGACGTGCGAGGGGCGCAACGTGCACAACGTGTACACGCGCACGGACGTCTTCGGATGGCTGCTCGAAGAGGCGCTCCGAGCGGCTGGAAAACCCTCGTCGAAGGGCGCCGACGCCGGGATCGAGCCCGCCACCACCGGAGGCAAGGCCAAGCCCCCGAGCGACGTCGGCGGCGCGTGCATGGCTGGCTCCGACTGCGCCTCGGGCGTGTGCATCGCGCGGGACGACGGCGCGTACTGCAGCCGGCCCTGCGGCGCGGGGAGCCGGTGCCCCAACGGGTACCGCTGCACGAAGCTCATGGACGGGGCGCAGGTCTGCATGGGCTCGAAGTGACCTGGCGCGATGCGTCATGATGAGCCGTGGGGCGAAGAGCTGACGCAACTCATTGATGAGGTGTCAGTGGAGCCGCGTGTCCTTCGCGTCTCGGTTGGGGATGCGCGTTGACCGGGAGGGGCCGCGGCTCCTAAGAGTCGAGGGCGGTGTCTTCGGGAGCTCCACGTTCCCGGGCATCGCCCAACGACCCACGCCCGTCCCGTGCGGGCGCACGTGCCTCGCCCGTCCCTCGGGCGCGCACAGGAGCCACGCGAGCCGCCATGGACTTCACCTTCTCCGAGCACCACTCCCTCCTCCGTCAGAGCGTCCGCGAGTTCGCCAAGGCGCACATCCAGCCGCACGCGCGCGCGTGGGACGAAGAGGAGCGCTTCCCGAAGGAGCTCGTCCCGAAGCTCGCCGAGCTCGGCCTGCTCGGCATCCGCATCCCCGAGGAGTACGGCGGATCCGGCATGGACACGACGAGCTACGCCATCTGCGTCGAGGAGATCGCGCGGGTCGACGGCTCGGCCGCGCTCACGGTGGCGTCGCACAACGGGCTCGGGACGGGCCACATCCTCTCGTTCGGCAACGAGGCGCAGAAGAAGAAGTACCTGCCCAAGGCCGCGAAGGGCGAGTGGCTCGCGGCGTGGGCGCTCACCGAGCCCGGCTCCGGCAGCGACTCGGCGTCGATGAAGACGACCGCCCGCCGCGACGGCGACGCGTGGATCCTGAACGGCTCGAAGATGTTCATCACGCAGGGGACGGTCGGCGGCTTCTGCGTCGTCCTCGCCCGGACCAACGTCGACGCCCCCAAGCAGAAGGGCATCACGGCGTTCGTCGTGGAGCACGGCACGAAGGGCTTCAACTCCTCGAAGCACCTCGAGAAGCTCGGCTGCAAGTCCAGCGACACCGCCGAGCTCACCTTCGAGGACGTGCGTGTCCCCGACGAGAACCGCATCGGCGAGGTCGACCACGGCTTCATCGACACCATGAAGATCCTCGACCGCGGCCGCATCTCGATCGCCGCGATGGCGCTCGGCCTCGGCTACGGCGCCCTCGACATGGCCGTCACGTACGCGAAGGACCGAAAGCAGTTCGGCAAGGCCATCGGCGAGTTCCAGGCCATCCAGTGGATGCTCGCCGACATGAGGACCGAGCTCGACGCGGCCCACCTCCTCACGTACCGCGCGGCCTGGCTGTGCGACCAGGGCAAGCCCTACTCGCGCGAGGCCTCGATGGCGAAGCTCTTCGCGAGCGAGGCGGCGTCGCGCGCCTGCAACAAATCCCTCCAGATCCACGGGGGCTACGGCTACACGCGCGAGTTCGCCGTCGAGCGGCACCTCCGGGACGCGAAGATCTGCGAGATCGGCGAGGGCACGAGCGAAGTCCAGCGCCTCATCATCGCGAAGGGCTTGCTCGCGGGCTGACGCGACGCCGATCGCATCGAGCTGAACCGAGGGCGTGTGGGGCCGAGGCCTCACGCGCCCTTCGCCCATTTGGGGCCTGCGCTCCTCCGGAAGGCCGTGCCGTTCTCCTCGGGGGAGCCGTTGGTCGCCTTGTGCCTCGCGGGGTCCCCCTCGGGGGCACGCGCGTCAAAGGCCAAGAAAAGGCGCTTCGAGCGCCATCGCGCCGAACTTGTCCATCCGCGGGGACCATGGATAAGGTCCCGGCGGGCCTGAACACGCGCCCGGTGCTGCAGGAAACCCAGAGAACGCACACCCGCCTACATGAGGGCAACAAAGCGCCGCAGATTGTTGACACAGTTGTGCCCAACTCCATAGGGTGGCGGCTGGACGTGGGATGAAGTGGCAAGAAGTACCAATCCGGCCCGTAGACGGGGCGGAGGTGCCACGGACTCCCCGAAGCGCGTGAGGGCACGGTGTTTCGCGGCCGGTACGAGCACACGATGGATGCAAAAGGACGGACGAGCCTCCCGGCTCGGTACCGCGACGTCCTTTCGTCCATCTCGGAGCGCCGCATCGTGCTGACGAGCGGCCTCGACCCGTGCCTCGTGGCGTACACGCCCCCCGAGTGGGCCGCCTTCGAGGAGAAGCTCGCGAAGCTCCCGCAGTTCGACCGCGCGGTGCAGAAGCTCCGGCGCATCTACGTGTCGGGCGCGGTCGAGTGCGACGTCGACGACTCGGGCCGCATCTTGGTGCCGCCCACGCTCCGCGAGCACGCCGGCCTCGAGAAGGACGTGCTCTGGGCCGGCTCGGGCAAGTACGCCGAGCTGTGGGACAAGGCCCGCTGGAAGAGCCACTTCGAGACCACCGAGGACGAGCGCGTCGAGATCGCCTCGCGCCTCGCGGAGCTCGGGCTATGAGCGGCGCGCGCGCAGAGGCACAGCTCGCCCTCCCCGGAGTGGCGGTGGACGCGGCCGCCGAGGCCGAGTGGGTCTGGACCGAGGACCCGTTGGAGGATGCCGTGACGCAAGAGTTCGCCCACGTGACCGTGATGCGGGACGAGGTGCGCGACGCCGTCGTGACCCTCCCCGAGATGACCGGGGTGGTCGTCGACTGCACGCTCGGCGGCGGCGGCCACACGCGCGCCCTGCTCGAGAAGGCGCCGAACGTTCGTGTGATCGCCTTCGATCGCGACGACGTCGCCCTCGCCTCGACCAAGGTCGCGCTCGCCGCCTTCGGAGACCGCGTCACGTTCGTTCGCTCTCCGTTCGGTCGCATCCGCGAGGCGCTCGACGAGCTCGGGATCGCGCGCGTCGACGGGCTCTGCGCCGACCTCGGCGTGAGCTCCCCTCAGCTCGACGAGGCGTCGCGCGGGATGAGCTTCCGCCGCGAGGGGCCCATCGACATGCGCATGGACCAATCGAGCGGCGAGACGGCCCTCGACCTCATCGCCGAGCTCTCGGACGACGAGCTCGCCGACGTCATCTTCCGCTACGGCGACGAGCGACGATCGCGCCGCATCGCGCGCAGCGTGAAGAAGGCCTACGCCGACGGTGAGCTCGTCACCACCCTCGACCTGCGCCGCGCGGTCGTGCGGGCGGTGGGGCCGCAGCGTGTCGGGGGCGTCGACCCGGCGACTCGTACCTTCCAGGCCCTTCGCATCCGGGTGAACGACGAGCTCGGCCAGCTCGAGGCGCTGCTCGAGGCGTTGCCGAACGTGCTCGCCGAGGGCGCGAACGCGGCGATCTTGAGCTTCCACTCGCACGAGGATCGCCTCGTGAAGCGCGCCTTCCAGAAGGGCCCCTTCGTGCCGCTCACCAAGAAGCCCCAGGTCGCGACCGAGGCCGAGTGCGTCGAGAACCCGCGCTCCCGTAGCGCAAAGCTCCGCGCGGCCACGTTCTCGAGCGAGGCCCCCCGGCGCTACGAACGAGGAGGCGACGAATGAGCCGCAGCGTCAAACGCGCACGGACGTTCCTCGTCACGTGGACCTTGGCCGTGCTCGCCACGGTGAGCGCGTTCGTGGTGCATTTGGCCCTCCGCGGTCGCACCGTGTCGCTCGGGTACGAGCTCGGTCGCGCGCGTGCCGAGCAGGCGCGCCTCCGCGACGTGAAGCGGGTGCTCGAGCTCGAGGCCGCGAGCTACAAGACGCCCGAGCGCGTCGACATCGTGGCGCGCACGCTGCTCGGCATGGAGCCGCCGTCGCCCGATCGCGTGGTCGTCCTCCCGGCCCTCGGCAAGGACGAGGGCGCGCCGAGCGAGCCCATCAAGACCGCGCAGGCCCAGGAGGGCATGGAGAGGCGGCCATGAGGAACCTGCCCCCCGAGCGCGCGAAATGGATGCGCCTCCGCATGGGAATCCTGTGTGGAATCATGGCGTTGGGCCTGGGTGGTGTCGTCTCCGGCGCGTACCGCGTCCAGATCGACGACGGCGCCGCGTGGCGTGAGGCCGCCGAGAACCAGCGCCAGCGGAGGCTTCACGTCGAGCCGAAGCGCGGGAGCGTCTACGACCGCAACGGGGCGTCGCTCGCCGTCAGCGTCGAGGTGCCTTCGGTCACGATGGACGTCGTCGAGCTCCTGCGCGGCGTCGACAAGCCCGAGGCCCAGAAGGCCATCGTGCACGACGCCTCGGTGCGCATCGCGCAAGCCCTCAAGCTCGACGCGAACGAGGTCGAGCAGAAGCTCTCGTCGAAGAGGCGCTTCATTTGGCTGAAGCGCCGCATCCCGGGCGACGAGGCCGCGCAGATCCGAGCCCTCGGCGATCCGAAGGCGCAGCCGCCCGGCGTGAAGCCCGTGAAGGGCCTCGCGATCGAGGGCGAAGGCAAACGGTACTACCCCGGGCGCGAGCTCTTGGGGCCGGTGCTCGGCTTCGTCGCCCCCGACGGTGAAGGCAAAGACGGGCTCGAGCTCTCCATGAACGAGGAGCTCCGCGGCCACCTCGAAGAGATGCACGGCATCCGCGATCGCGCGGGCAGGCTCATCTTCTCCGAGGGCGCGACCGACGAGCAGGCCCTCGCCGGGCACGACCTTCACCTCTCGATCGACGAGGGCATCCAACACGTCGTCGAGCGCGAGCTCGACATCGCGCAGCGCACCTACGAGACGAAGGGCGCCATGCTCGTCGTCATGGATCCGCTGACGGGCGAGGTGCTCTCGCTCGCGTCGACGCCGGGCTACAACCCGAACGACTACGGCGACTCCGAGGTCGACGCCCGGCGCGACCGCGTCGTGACCGACCGCTTCGAGCCCGGCTCGGTCATGAAGGTGTTCACGATCTCGGCGGCGCTGGCGTCGGGGTCGCTCAAGCCGACCGAACAAATCTACTGCGAGAAGGGCTCGTACAAGCTCGCGAACGTGACCATCCACGACACCCACGTGTCGGAGTGGCTCGCGCCGACCCAGATCCTCGCGAAGAGCTCGAACATCGGCACGCTCAAGATCGCGCTCAACCTCGGCGAGCCCGGGCTCTACTCGGCGTTCCGCAGGTTCGGCTTCGGCGAGCCCACGGGCCTGCCGTTGCCGGGCGAGGCGTCGGGTGTGCTTCGCCCGAAGGGGCGCCCGTGGTTCGAGGTCGAGACCGCGAACGCGTCGTTCGGCCAGGGCGTGAGCGTGACCACCATGCAGCTCGCGGTGGCCATGTCGGCCATCGCGAACGGTGGCAAGCTCATGGAGCCCATCTTGGTGCGCAAGATCACGGACGCCCGCGGCAACGTGGTGCGCGAGTGGCCTCCGCACGTGCGTCGCGAGGCCGTGCCGGCGCACGTCGCCAAGATGATGGGCGAGATGCTCACGGCGGTCGTCGAAGAGGGCGGCACCGGCGTCGAGGCCGCCATGAACGGGTACCGCGTGGCCGGGAAGACCGCCACCGCGCAGAAGGCCGATCCGGCCACGGGCAAGTACTCGGAGGACAAGTACACCGCCTCGTTCGTCGGGTTCGTGCCGGCCGAGAAGCCGCGCCTCGTCGTGGCCGTCGTGCTCGACGAGCCCATGATCGGTCGCTACGGCGGAGACCTCGCCGGCCCCGTGTTCCGTCGCGTCGCCGAGGCGAGCCTCCGCTACCTCGGTGTGCCCCCGAGCAACGCGCAGCCGAAGATCGCCCAGGTCACGCGCACGAACGATCCGGCCGACGTGGCGCTCGCGGCGCTCCGCCCCAAGAAGACCGCCGATCCCCCGAGCGAGTCGCTCGCGATGGGGCCCCCGCCTCCGAACACCGTGCGTGTCCCCGATGCGTCGGGCCTCGCCGCCCGCGACGCCGTGCGCGCCGTCGGAGCCGCCGGGCTCGTCCCCGAGATCGAGGGGACCGGGAAGCTCGTTCGGCAGAACCCCCAGCCCGGCCAGGCGGTCCCCAAGGGCAGCTCGGTGCGCCTCGTGTTCGAGCCCGCGTCATGACCCGTGGCGCGCCCTCGAGGGGCATGCGCCTCGCGGACGTCGCGCGCGAGATTCCCCACGTCGACGCCGTGCCCGAGGGCTCGGAGGACGTGCGCGTGACGGGGGTCCGCCACGACTCGCGCGCTATCGAGCCCGGAGATCTCTTCGTCGCCCGGCGAGGCTCGGAGTCCGACGGGGCGCGCTTCGCCGAGGCCGCCGTGAGGGCGGGTGCCGTCGCTATCCTTTCGAAAGAACACATTATTTTGCCCGAGGGGCTGCGCGTGCCCGTGGTGCTCACGCCCTACCCGGAGCTCGGGCTCGCGTACGCCGCGGCGGCCGTCTACGGGCAGCCCTCGTTCTCGCTCGACGTGGTCGGCATCACCGGGACGAACGGCAAGACGACCACGGCTCACCTCGTGCGCGCGGCGCTCGATGGCGCGGCGAAGCGCCCGGTCTGCGGCACGATCGGCACCGTCGGTTACGGGTTCGGGGGAGAGCTCGAGCCCGCCTCGCACACGACGCCCGAGGCCGACGAGCTCACCCGCGTGCTCGCGCGTATGCGCGCGAAGGGGGCGTCGACGGTCGCGATGGAGGTCTCGTCGCACGCGCTCGCGCAGAAGCGGGTCGAGGCCGTGCGGTTCCGCGTCGCGGCCTTCACGAACCTGAGCCAAGACCACCTCGACTTCCACAAGACCCTCGAGGAGTACGCGGAGGCGAAGGCGCGCCTCTTCACCGAGCTCGGGCCCGGTACGGCGGTCGTGAACGTCGACGATCCGGTCGGGGAGCGCATCGCCTCGCGGGTCCGTGCGCCGCTCCTCCGTGTGCGCCGATCCCCCGGGAAAGACGCCGATATCGTGCCGCTCTCGATCGAGCACCTGCCCTCGGGCGTTCGCCTCAAGGTGCAGACCCCGTACGGCGACCTCCCGATGCGCTCGAAGCTCATGGGGCTCCACAACGTCGAGAACCTGATGGTCGCGCTCGGCGTGGCGATCGCCCTCGACGCCGACCCGCTCGAGGTCGCCGCGGCCCTCGAGGACGAGCTCGGCGCGCCCGGCCGCCTCGAGCGATGCGATGGGCCGGAGGACGACGTGCGTGTCCTCGTCGACTACGCGCACACTCCGGACGCCCTCGCCCGCGCGCTCGACAGCCTCGCTTCCTTCCGCGACGGCCGGCTCATCGTGGTGTTCGGCTGCGGGGGCGATCGCGACACGACGAAGCGCGGGCCCATGGGCCTCGCCGCCGGCGAGCGCGCCGACGTCGTGATCGTGACCTCCGACAACCCTCGCAGCGAGGACCCCGAGCTCATCGTGCAGGCCGTGGCTTCGGGCGTGCTCGAGGCGGGCAAGGCCCCGATCTCGGCCGAGGATCTCGCCTCCGCGGACGCCGGGCTCGTGACGATCGTCGATCGTAAGCGCGCGATCTTCGAGGCGATCTCGGCGGCGCGGCCGGGCGACATCGTGCTGCTCGCCGGCAAGGGGCACGAGGACTACCAAATCCTCGGGAACGAGAAGCGGCACTTCGACGATCGCGAAGAGGCGCGGGCCGCGCTGGCCGTGCGGCGCGCGCGAGGAACCAGGAGAGACTGACGTGGCGACCCCCATCCCCGACAATCGAGCGGAGCTCCGCGCAGACGACGTGGCCCGCGCGACGGCGGGGGTGCTCGTGACCCACGGCCGAGACCTCGACGTGCTCGTCGGCGTCACGACGGACTCTCGCGTGGTCTCCGCGGGCCGGGCCGACGTGTTCGTGCCGCTCGTCGGCGAGAAGATGGACGGGCACTCGTTCCTCGACCGCATCGACGGCGTCGCGAAGCTCGTCGTGTGCGCCCGCGGCCGTGGTCGCGCGCTCACGAAGAGCGCCTTCGTCGAGGTCGACGACACCCTCACTGCGCTCGGCTCCATCGCCGCACACCACCTCGAGCGACTCCGCGCCTCCGACCCGAAGCGGCGCGTCGTCGCCGTGACGGGCTCGGCGGGAAAAACCACCACCAAAGAGCTCACCGCGGCCCTCCTCGCGACGAACGGCGTGCCGGCAGGGGAGCCGTCGGCCATCGTCCAAAAGACCCGCGGGAACCTGAACAACCGCATCGGGATGCCGTCGACGGTGCTCACCGTGACGCAGGAGCACACGTTCGTCGTGCTCGAGGTGGGCATGAGCGTGCCGGGCGAGATCGCGGCGATGGCCAAGATCGCCCGGCCCGACGTGGCGATCGTGACCAACATCGGCGTCGCGCACTCCGAAGGGGTAGGGGGCCGCGAGGGCGTAGCGCGCGAGAAGGGTGATCTCTTCGCGGGGCTCGATCCTCACGGCACCGCGATCGTGAACGCGGACTGCGACATGTCGGTGCGCGAGGTGATGCGGTCCAAGGGCGCACGGGCCGTCACGTTCGGGCGCGCGCCGGAGGCCGACTACCGGCTCGTCGACCGCCGCGTCGACGGCGTCCGTGGCTCGGAGGTCAGCATCACGCGCCCCTACGGCGAAATCGCAGTGAGCTTCGAGCTGCTCGGTGAGCACGCGGCCATCGATCTCTGCGCGGCCCTTGCGGCGGCCGAAGTGGCGCTGGGCAGAGCCCTCACGAGGGGCGAGATCGAAGGCGCGGTCGCGAGGACGGAGCTCTCCGGTCGAGGGCAGCTCGTGGTCCTCGGGAACGGGGCCCTCCTCGTCGACGACTCGTACAACGCGAACCCGCAGAGCATGGAAGCCGCGCTGTCGGTGCTTCGTGAGCTCGGCGAAGGGCGCCGCAAGGTGGCCGTGCTCGGCGAAATGCGGGAGCTCGGAGCCTTGGCCGACGAAGAGCACGTGCGCCTCGGGGCGCGCGCCGTCGCGGCCGGCGTCGACGTGATGGTCTCGTGCGGAGGCTTGATTTCCAGGGTCGCCGACGCGACACGGGCCGCCGGCGTGCCTACATTTGAATACATGAGCGCAGAAGACGCCGCCACTTTCGTGACTTCTCACATCGATTCGAGCGACATCGTCCTCGTGAAGGGCTCGAGAAGCATCACCACGGAGAAGGTCGTCGCAGCGCTCGTCGCCGCGCACGGTCGTCGCGTCGCATCGGGAGAGGTCGCGCGGTGATCTACGAGTACCTCTTTCCGCTCCGCACCTCGGCCGCGTGGCTCGGGTGGCTCAACGTCCTTCGGTACGTCCCCTTCCGGATCATCATGGCGACGCTCACCGCCATGCTCTTCTCCTTCTTCTTGTCGCCGTGGTTCATCCGCGAGCTCCAGAAGAAGCAGATCGGGCAGGTGGTGCGCGACGACGGCCCCCAGAGCCACAAGGTCAAACAAGGCACGCCCACCATGGGCGGCGCGCTCATCTTGCTCAGCGTGCTCGTGCCCACCATCCTCTGGTGCGATCTCCACAACCCCTTCGTGTGGGCCACGACGGCCGTCACGGCCGGCTACGGTGTCATCGGGTACCTCGACGACTACCTCAAGATCAAAGCGAAGAACTCGAAGGGAGTGCCCGGCCGCTTCAAGCTGCTCGGCCAGCTCGTCATCGGGGGCGGCGTGCTCGCCTACGTGTTCTTCAAGCAGAGCGCCGTGCCCGCCGACTGGTGGGCGATCCGCGACCGCCTCTCGATCCCCTTCGTGGCCTTCGAGAAGCACCCCGTGTCGTTGAACCCGTACCTCTACCTGGCATTCGCCATCTTCGTGGTGGTCGCCTGGTCGAACGCCGTGAACCTCACCGACGGCCTCGACGGTCTCGCCATCGGGCCGGTCATCATCAACGGCGGAACGTACCTGCTCTGGGCCTATCTCGCCGGTGCGAGCCTCGGTATCGCCAACGTGTCGCAGCGCCTCGTGGTCGCTCGCTATTTGGATATCCCGGGGATCGCCAGCGCGGGTGAGCTCTCCATCTATTGCGGGGCCGTCGTGGGCGCGGGCATCGGCTTCCTTTGGTACAACACGTACCCCGCGCAAGTGTTCATGGGCGACGTGGGCTCGCTCGCGCTCGGCGGCGGGCTCGGCATGTGCGCCGTGTTCACGAAGAACGAGCTCCTCAGCATCGTGCTCGGCGGCATCTTCTTCCTCGAGGCCGTGAGCGTCATCGTCCAGGTGACCTCGTTCAAGCTCACCGGGAAGCGGGTGTTCTTGATGGCCCCCATCCACCACCACTACGAAAAAAAGGGGTGGGCCGAGCCGAAGATCATCGTTCGATTCTGGATTATCAGCGTGCTCCTCGCGCTCGTCGCGCTCTCGAGCCTGAAGCTCAGGTGACACCGTGGAAGACCTTCGCGACAAACGTGTGACCGTCGTCGGCCTCGGGAAGAGTGGCCTCGCCGCGGCCGAGCTCTGCCTCTCCCGCGGCGCGAAAGTGACACTCAACGACTCCAAAGATTCGGTCACCGGGCTCGAGCCTCTGCTCTCCCGCGGCGCCGTGTCGGCCCTGGGAGGGCACTCGGGAAAAGGCATCGAAGAGTCGGACCTCGTCGTGCTCTCCCCCGGGGTGCCGCCTTTCCCCGAGCTCGACGCCGCCCAGCGCCGCGGCGCCGAGATCGTGTCCGAGGTCGAGCTCGCCGTCCGTTGTTTGTCTCACCCCGCGCCGATCGTGGCCGTGGGCGGCACGAACGGAAAGTCGACCGTGACGACCTTGATCGGCGAGCTCCTCGCCGAGGGCGGCCGTAGCGTTTTCACCGGCGGAAACCTCGGAGAGCCGCTGTCGGCCCACGTGGACGAGACGTTCGACTTCGTGGTGCTCGAGGTCTCGAGCTTCCAAATGGAGCGCGTGTCCCGCTTCTGCCCGCGCGTCTCGCTCCTCTTGAACGTGACCCCCGATCACCTCGATCGCTACCCGTCGTTCGACGCGTACGCCGACGCGAAAGGGAACGCGTTCGTGGCGCAAGGTCCCGCCGATCTCGCCGTCGTGCCCTTCGGGGACGAGGTGTGCCTCGCGCAGGCGCGGCGCGGTCGTGGTCGCATCAAGACCTTCGGCGCCGACCCTCGGGCCGACGTGCTCGTGACCGACGCGGTGGTCCTCGAGCGCTCGCTCGGCGCGGCCTACCCGCGGTCGGATATTCGCCTCGCCGGCGGCCACAATGCGCTCAACGTCGCCGCGGCGCTCGCGGCCGTGGTCGACCTCGGGGTCTCGGAGGGCGACGTGAAGCGCGTGCTCGCGCGGTTCTCCGGCCTCGAGCACCGCACCGCGCTCGTCGCCGAAGTGGACGGGGTGCGCTACTACGACGACTCGAAGGGCACCAACGTCGGCGCCTCGGTCACGGCCATCTTGGGCCTCACGGAGCCGAAGGCCGTCGTGCTGCTCGGCGGAAAAGACAAGGGCGGCAGCTACGCCCCGCTCGTCGCCGCGCTCCGCGAGAAGGCCCGCGCCGCCGTCGTCTTCGGCGAGGCAGCTCCGCTCATCGGAGGCGCCATCGGTGACGCCGTCCCCTTCGAGGTCGCGACCGACATGGCCGACGCCGTGCGCCGCGCGCGCTCCCTCGCGAAGCCGGGCGACGCCGTGCTGCTCTCGCCCGCGTGCTCGAGCTTCGACATGTTCAAGGACTACAAGGAGCGCGGCGACGTGTTCGCCGCATGTGTCCGTAACCTCGAAGGAAAAGGAGGTTCGTCGTGAGCTTCCGCAACGTCCGCCGTGACCCGGTCGAGGCCGTGAAGAACCTGGCCGTGCCCCTCGACGCGAAGCCGAACGAGGAGGCGTCGCAGCGCCCCGTGGATCTCGTGCTCGCGGCCGTCGTCGTCGCGCTCATCGGCTTCGGCGTCGTGATGGTCTACAGCGCGTCGACCGTTCAAGGCACGACGCAGCACCACGACCCTCAGTTCTTCTTGAAGCGTCAGGGGTCCTTCGCGCTCGTGGCGCTGACGCTCTTCTTCGTGACGAGCCTCTTCGACTACCACAGGCTCTACAAGCTCACCTACCCGGTGCTCGTCTCGGTCGGGGCGCTCCTCGTCTTGTGCGTCGCCGGCTTCGGTCACACGGGCGGCGGCGCGACGCGTTGGCTCTCCGTCGGCCCGATCCACATCCAACCGGCCGAGCTCGCGAAGCTCGCGCTCGTGTCGTGGCTCGCCTACTCGCTCGCGAAGAAGGCCGAGAAGGTGAAGACGTTCACCGTGGGCTTCTTGCCTCACCTCCTCGTCGCCGGGGTGTTCGTGCTCCTCTGCATGAAGCAGCCGGACTTCGGGTCGGCCGTCGTGCTCTTGCTCCTCACGTTCACGATGCTGTTCGTCGCGGGCGCGAAGGTCGGGTACATCCTCGGCGCCACCATCTTGGGCGGGGCCTTCGCCGTCATCTCGATCGTGTCGCGCGAGTACCGGTACGCCCGCTACCTCGCGTGGATGAACATGGACGCGCACCGGCAAGACCTCGCGTACCAGCCGTTCCAGTCGGTCATGTCGTTCGGCTCCGGGGGCACGTTCGGGCTCGGCATCGGCCGCGGCCTCCAGACGCTCTACCTCCCCGAGGCCCACAACGACTTCGTCGCCGCGATCGTCGGCGAGGAACTCGGGTTCGTCGGCGTGCTCGGCCTCTCGGCCATCTTCTTCACGCTCGTCGCGCGCGGCGTGCGCGCGGCCCTCCGCGCCCCCGACGACTACGGGAGCTACCTCGCGTTCGGGATCTCGGCCATGTTCGGGATCCAGGCGATCTTGAACCTCTCCGTGGCGCTCGCGATCCTCCCCACGAAGGGCCTCACGCTCCCGTTCATCAGCTACGGCGGCTCGTCGCTGCTCATGAACGCCATCGCGGCCGGCGTGCTGCTCAACATCTCGCGTCAGGGCGAGAAGAAGACCGTCTACGAGACGCCGCTCCCTCCCGACGTGTCCGAGCGCCGCCGCGATGGCGACGAAGGGCTCCCCACGGACGGAGACGGCGCCGGAGACGACCTCGCGCTGCCCGGGCTCGACGACGCGGAAGGTGCCGAGTGAAAGACACGGTCTTCGTCTGTGCGGGCGGGACGGGAGGCCACGTCTTCCCGGGGCTCGCCGTGGCCGACGCGCTCACGAGCGTGGCCGACGTCGAGTGCCGCTTCTTCGGGACGGCGCGCGGCCTCGAGTCGCGTGTCGTGCCCGAGCGCGGATACCCGCTCGAGCTCTTGCCCGTCTCGCCGATGAAGGGCGGGGGCCCCGTGCGCTTCGCGAAGGGCGCGCTCTCCGTCGTCGCCTCTCTCGGGGCCGTGGCCGCCGAGTTTCGGAAGTACAAACCGAAGGCGGTCGTGTCGGTCGGTGGCTACTCGGCGGGGCCCGCGTCGGTCTTCGCGGTCGCGACCGGGGTGCCGCTCCTCGTCATCGAGCCGAACGCCGTGCCCGGGTTCACGCACCGGGCTCTCGCACGTTTCACCACTCGCGCCTACGTCGCCTGGGACGAGGTCAAGGCGACGTTCGGCGGGGATCGGGCGCGTGCGTTCGGCGTGCCGCTGCGGCGCGGGTTCGTACCGCGCACGTACGAGCCGGGTCCGTCCCGCAAGGTGCTCGTCCTCGGGGGGAGCCTCGGCGCTCAGGCGTTGAACGAGCGCCTGCCACCCGCGCTCGGCAAGGTGGCGAAGGACGTCTCCGGGCTCTCCGTCGTGCACCAGACGGGCAGAGACAAGGAGCCCCTCGTGCGCGCCCTCTACGACCGCGCGGGCGTCGCGAACGTGCGATGCGTGGACTTCCTCGACGACGTGGCCCAGGAGATCGCCTCGAGCGATCTGGTCGTCGCGCGGGCAGGCGCCGTCACCGTGGCCGAGATCGCGTGCCTCGGCCGGCCGAGCCTGCTCGTGCCCTTTCCCTACGCGGCGGACGACCACCAGCTGAAGAACGCCCTGCTCTACGAAGGACGAGGCGCCTGCCGCGTGGTGGCGCAGGACCGGGCCACGGTGGACCGTTTGTCGTCCGAGATAACCCGCGTGCTCGCGGACCCGGAGCTGCGCTCGAACATGGCTCGTGCCGCGCAGCGCGCCGGGCGACCCGACGCGGCGATCGAGGTCGCGTGCGACGTCGTCGAGCTATGCGGGCTCACGCTGCGGTCTCAAGAGCGTGGTTCCACGACCGGCGCGCGCCGGCCCCGGGAGGTTCACTGATGTTTCGCGGTCGTGTGAGGAGCGTGCATTTCGTCGGGATCGGTGGCATCGGGATGAGCGGCCTCGCCGAGATCCTGCGCACGATGGACTTCGAGGTGTCGGGCTCGGACCTCAAAGGGAACGACATCACGAAGCGCCTCGAGACGCTCGGGGTGCGCGTGGTCACGGGGCACCGGGCCGAGAACGTCGTCGGCGCCGACGTCGTCGTGTACTCGTCCGCCATCAAGCCCGACAACCCCGAGCTCGTCCGCGCGCGGGCCCTCGACATCCCCATCATCCCGCGCGGCGAGATGCTCGCCGAGCTGATGCGTGTAAAATACACGGTTGCCATCGCGGGCTCCCACGGGAAGACGACCACGACGTCGCTCGTGGCCACGGTGCTCCGCGCCGCCGGCCTCGATCCGACCGTAGTCGTCGGGGGCAAGGTCAACGCCCTCGGCTCGAACGCGCGTCTCGGGGCGGGGGATCTCTTCGTGGCCGAGGCCGACGAGTCCGACGGCTCGTTCCTGCGCCTCACGCCGACGATCGGCGTCATCACGAACATCGACGCGGAGCACCTCGATCACTACGGCTCGCACGCCGGCGTGAAGGACGCGTTCGTCGAGTTCGCGAACAAAATTCCGTTCTACGGCCTCGCGATCATGTGCATGGACCACCCGCACGTCCAAGAGATCGTGCCGCGTGTCGGGCGCCGCGTGATGACGTACGGCGTGTCGCGTCAGGCCGACTTCCGCGCGCGCCACGAGCAGTACCTCGGCTTCTCGACCCGGTTCGAGGCCACGAAGCGCGGCGAGCCGCTCGGGGAGTTCACCGTGCGCATGCCGGGCGCGCACAACGTGTTGAACGCCCTCGCCGTGATCGCCGTGGCCGACGAGCTCGAGGTCCCGCTCGACGTGGTCAAAGAGGCGATCGCTGGGTTCCATGGTGTCCAGCGGCGCTTCACGGTGGTCTCCCAGCCCACGATCACGCGCGGGGGCAAGACGGGCGACGTGCTCCTCATCGACGACTACGGCCATCACCCGGCCGAGGTCGAGGTCACGCTCGACGCCGCGCAGCGAGGGTTCGAGCGGCGCGTGGTCGTGGCGTTCCAGCCGCACAGGTACACGCGCACGAGGGACCTCTTCGGTGAGTTCACGCGCGCCTTCAACAAAGCCGACGTGCTCCTCGTGACGGAGGTGTACGCCGCGGGCGAGGCGCCGATCGCCGGTGCGAACGGCGAGCACTTGGCCAACGCGATCCGCGCGCACGGCCACAAAAACGTGCGCTACGTCGCCGACAAGAAAGACGTCGCCGCAGAGCTCGAGAAGATCGTGCGCCCGGGCGACATCGTGTTCGCGCTCGGGGCAGGGGACATCAACGCCCAGATCCGCGAGCTCTCGAAGCGCCTCGAGGCCGAGGCCAAGGACCCTGCCTGATGCGCCCCTCGAACCGAAAGCTCCGCGTCGACGAGCTCGACGAAGCCGCCCCCGCCGAGCCCCTCGAGCCCGCTCCGGCACGGAAGCGTCGAGCCGAAGCGCCCCCCGCCGCAGGGCCGAAGCGCGCGCCGCTCGGGCCCGGGCTCGCGCGGGCCGTGGCGTTCGGTCGCGTCCTCGCGGGCCTCGTGCTCGTCGTCGGCCTCGCGTTCGGTGTGGCCTACTCCGCGCGAAAATACGTCAAAACCACCCCTCGCTTCGCGGTGAACGAGGTGATCGTGCTCGGGCAGAAGCACAGGTCCGTGGACGAGATCGTGGCGCTGTCCGGGGTAACGAAAGGCCGCAACGTGTTCTCGGTCGACCTGGATGCGGCGCGCGCGCAGATCCTCCAAGACCCTTGGGTGAAAGAGGCGCGCCTCGAGCGCCGTCTGCCCGGGACCGTCACCATCTCGATCGAGGAGCGGAAGGCCGCGGGGCTCGTCGCCGCCGGGGACACGTACCTGGTCACGGCCGAGGGCGAGCTCTTCAAGAAGCTCGAGCCCGGAGATCCGACCGACCTCCCCATCGTCACCGGCATCACCGTGCAGCTCCTGACCGAAGACAAAAAGGGCGCCGAGGCCGCGGTGAAGAGGGGGCTCGAGCTCGCCGCGGAGTACGAGCGGACGTCGCTCGCGAAGCGGTCACCGCTCCAAGAGGTCCACGTGTCGGGCACGCTCTCCTCGTCGCTCGTGGTCGGCAAGAGCGCGATGACCATCGAGCTCGGGGAGGCCCCGTTCCGCCGCAAGCTCGAACAGGCCGCGAGGGTGGTCGCCGAGCTCGACAAACGTGGTGCGAAGGCCGACGCGATCCTGCTCGACGACGACGCACGGCCCGACCGGGTGGTCGTTCGGATGCGCTAGGTCGTCCCGTAAGTTCCCGGAAAGACGGAGCTTTTTTGGCATCGTTCGGCGCCGCGGAAAACGTCGCCGAAATTTTGGCCCGAGCCTCCCCAGCGTGCGATTCCGAGACAGGATGAGCACGCAAGCATCGCAGGGTGAAATCGTCGTGGGCCTCGACATCGGGACGACCAAGGTGTGCGCGGTCGTCGGCGAGGTGGGCGAGGACGGGATCACGATCCTCGGAGTGTCGCAGGTGCCTTGCCGCGGACTGCGGAAGGGCATCGTGTCGAACATCGACTGGACGGTGCGGTCGATCAAGGACGCCATCGAGGCGGCCCAGACCATGGCCGGCGTCGAGATCCGCACGGTCTTCGCGGGCGTAGCCGGGAGCCACATCCGCTCGCAGCCGTCCGACGGAGTGGCGGCGATCGCGGGTGGAGAGGTCACGCGCGCCGACGTCGAGCGCGTGCTCGAGGGCGCCCGCGCCATCCCGGTCGACGCGGACCGGCAGATCCTGCACGTGCTCCCGCGGGAGTACACGGTCGACGTCCAAGACGGGATCCGCGATCCTATCGGGATGAGCGGCGTCCGACTCGGCGCCAAGGTGAACTTGGTCACCGCGGCGACGAGCTGCGTCCAGAACGTGATCCGCTGCGCCGAGCGCTGCGATCTCGTGGTGGCCGACGCCGTGCTCGAGTCGCTCGCGAGCGCCGAGGCCGTGCTCAGCGAGGACGAGAAGGAGATCGGCGCCGCGGTGATCGACATCGGCGGCGGCACCACAGACGTCATCCTCTACGTCGACGGCGGCATCGCGCACACGTTCGTCATCCCGGTCGGCGGAAACAACATCACGAGCGACATCGCCGCGGGGCTCCGGACGCCGATGGCCGAGGCCGATCGGCTCAAGCAGAAGCACGGCTGCGCCCTCGGGCGTATGGTGGGCGACGAAGAGGAGATCGAGGTGCCGGGTGTCGGCGGCCACCAGCCGCGGCGCACTGCCCGTCGGGTCTTGTCGGATATCGTGGAGCCGCGCGTCGAGGAGATGTTCGCGGTCATCCGGAAGCGCATCGAGGACACGGGGTTGCTCGAGCAGCTCTCGGCCGGGGCCATCCTCACGGGCGGGGCGGTCCTCCTCGAGGGAATGCCCGAGTTCGCCGAAGAGATCCTCGGAATGCCCGTGAGGCTCGGGTATCCGACCGGCGTCCGCGGTCTCACTCAGCTCGTGCAAGGCCCGCAGTACGCCACGGCCGTCGGTCTCGTGAAATACGGCGCACAGGCCATTACCGAAGCCGAGTCGCGCGCGCCCGCGCCACCGACGTCGCTCACGCGCCAGAAGGCCACCGTGAAGAAGGCCGTCGTGGCCGAGGCCGAGGCGCCCGAAGCCGCCAAGCCGCAAGGCAACAAAGTTTGGGAGTGGCTGAAGGCCGCTTTCTGAAAGAGCCTGTCGCGCGAAATCGCGCGGCTCCAATGTAGGACAAATCTTCGCCGAAGATTTGAGGCCCGACTCCGAACGAATGTAGAAGTAGATGAATAAGGACGAAGTCGTCCGCTCCGGGAAGAGGCGCCCGGGTCGAGCTGGCTAGTCCGCGCGAGTGCCGAAGAGGCTCGCGTGACAGACGATTAGGACCAGGGGCGAAAGGGCCCTCCCGGGAGGCTACGGTCATGAGTTTTTCCATCGAGTTCGCGGACGAGTCGCAGGAGTACCAGGCTCGCATCAAGGTGATTGGCTGTGGCGGCTCCGGCGGCAACGCGGTCAATACGATGATCAACTTCGGCCTCGAGGGCGTGGAGTTCATCGTCGTGAACACCGACGTCCAGGCCCTCAACGCGAACGCGGCGCCCACGAAGCTCACGATCGGGCAGAACATCACGAAGGGCCTCGGCGCCGGCGCCGACCCCGACCGCGGTCGTAAGGCCGCCCTCGAGGACGTCCAGCGCATCAAGGAGCTCATCGCCGGGGCCGACATGGTCTTCATCACCGCCGGTATGGGCGGCGGCACGGGCACGGGAGCCGCGCCGATCATCGCGCAGATCGCCCGGGAAGAGGGCGCGCTCACGGTGGGCGTCGTCACGAAGCCCTTCCTGTTCGAGGGGCGGCAGCGCTCGCGTCGCGCCGAGCAGGGCCTCGCGCAGCTCGCCGAGCAGGTCGACACGCTCATCACGATCCCGAACCAGAAGCTCCTCATGATCGGCGACGAGGACCTCACCTTCATCGACGCCTGCCGCAAGGCCGACGAGGTCCTCTACCAGGCCGTGAAGGGCATCAGCGATCTCATCACCCAGAGCGGCATCGTCAACGTCGACTTCGCCGACGTGAAGACCGTCATGAGCAACATGGGCCGCGCCCTCATGGGCACCGGCATCGCGAAGGGGCAGAACCGCGCCCGCATGGCCGCGGAGATGGCGATCTCGTCGCCGCTCCTCGACGACATCTCGGTCGACGGCGCCACGGGCGTGCTCATCAACGTCGTCGGTGGCTCCGACATGCGCATGAAGGAGATCGAAGAGGCCGCGTCGCTCGTGCAGGAGCAGGCGCACGAGGACGCGAACATCATCTTCGGCGCGAGCATCGACGAGACGCTCGGCGAGAACCTCAAGGTCACCGTCATCGCCACCGGGTTCGATTCGCTCGAGCGCGAGCGCGAGGCCGAGTCGCACGCGCGGGCCTCGTCGCAGGCGCCGCAGACGATCTCGTCCTTCGCCCCGCGGTCGACGTCGTCGTTCGCGCCGGCGCCTCGCCAGAGCCAAGCCCCCGCGGCCTCGGCCGACATGATCCCCGCGCTCTCGACCCGGCGCACGGCCCCCGTCGCGCGCGAGCAGGCGCCCGACTCGCGTATGTACCCGGCGTCGCAGCCGCGCCTCGCGGTGCGCGAGCGGCCGTCCCACGCGTCGTTCCCCGCGTTCGACAACGACTGGGACGTGCCCGCGTTCCAACGCAAGGGTCAGTAAGTATCCAGAAGTACGAATGAATTGGCGAGCGGCTCTCCCGGGTCGCTCGCCCGTCTCGTTTCGAACGGGGCCCCAGCGTCGTGGTACGTTGACGCATGGCCGAGGGTTCTCCGTACCGCGAGGTCGAGCGTCGAGGCGCCGTGCTCAGCCCCGAGGAGCGGCGTCGCATCATCGACTCGCTGCTCGCCGAGCCCGAGCAGCGATCGCGGGAGCGAGCCCACCGTCGCGCCCAGGGAGATTCGTCACGGAAGCTCGCCATGGGCGGCGCGGTCGTTTCGGTCCTCGTGCTCGTCGTCCTCGCCGAGCCGCGCCTCCTCGGGACGCTGATGGCGACGGTGACGGTCGCCGCGGTCGCGTGGCTCGGGATCTCCCGGAGGCGGTGACACAGGGGCGGGCCCGAGGCGCGGCGGGCGCCTACACGTGGACGACGGCCGTGCCCAGGGCGGCAGCTTCTCGGAGCACGGTCGAGAGCCCCTCTTCTTCCGAAGCGAAAGCGAGCGCGTCGGCCGCGGCGATCCACGCGAGCGCCTCCGGACGAGACGTCTTTCCGACGAAACGCGCAGGGACGGAGAGGCGCTCGGCGAGGCGGGTCAGGCTCGGTCGCTCGGGCCCGTCCCCGACGACGACGAGGTCGACGGGCTCGCCGCGCTTCTGCCGATCGGCCACGTGGTAGAGCACACGATCGACGCGCTTTTTGTGGACGAGGCGCCCGACGCTCACGAAGAGGGGCCGCCCCGACGAACGTCGCATGGCGACGTTCTCGGGCGAGATATGAGGGATTTCCAGCGGCGGGGGGACGACCGTGGCCACCCGATCGAGCTCGGTCCGCGCGCCTTTTCCGAGCGTTCGGAAGAGGGACGAGAGGAGCGCCTCCGAGACGAACCGCCACCGCTCGGCGCGCCGGGCGATTCGGGTGACGACGTCGTCTCGCACGGGGGCCGGGAGCGTCGCGAGGAGCCGCACGTCTCCCCCGTGGGACACGGCGTCGAGGGGGGAGCGGCTGTCCATCGCGATCGGGAACGCCGACGGCACGACCCAGTGGGCCACGACGCGGTCGAAGCCCCCGCGTGTCACGATGGCGCGCGCGTTCCGGACGAAGTCGCCGATCTCGAGGATCCTCGGCGGAAAAGCGCGAACTCGCGCCGCCACCCCCGGCCAGCCGAACGCGCCACCGGGGCGCGGTGTGACGACCTCCACGTCGTGCCCGAGGGCGCGGAGCTCGACGACCTCGGCGAGGACGAAGTGACCGCTCGGGTCGCCGGGGCTCTCCGGGTAGCTCGTTGTGACGACCGCGATGCGCAAGCCCGAGCCCCATAGCCAATCGGCGACCGAGAACCAAGGAGAAAGGGGTGGACGCACCTCTTCGCGGCGGTGCGCAATCGCCTTTGCAGATGCGGTCCTGACCCGCGAAAGCGGCCCGCCTTTCTGATAAGGAGAGGGCATGTCGGCACCCGAGAACGCGGTCAAAATCGAAGGTCGGATTCTGTACGTCACCGAGGACCAGGAGCTCCTCGCCGAGCAGCTCGCGGGAAAGTCGCTCGCGTTCGACGCGGACCGCCCGCTCGTGTCGAACATCTCGACCGACGAGCTTACCCCCGGGTGGGTCTGTTACTACTACGACGAGACGCTCGGCCGGTACTGCCTCGTCGGCCTTCGGGGCGGCAAAATCCTCAAAGATTCCATCAAGAACGGCGGGTTCGGCGTCATCGTGAGCGGCATCTCCAAGGGGTGCGGCTCGAGCCGCGAGACGGCGCCCTACAGCGAGCTCGTCTGCGGCGTCCGGCTCGTCATCGCGAAGAGCATCGAGAAGATCTACCGCCAGAACGCGCAGAACATCGGCCTCCTCACGAGCACCGATTTCTCGCTCATCCCACGCATCGAGCGGGGTGAGGCGATCCCCATGAGCGAGTTCACGAAGGGGCTCGACCCGATCAGCGCCGGGATCGTCGAGCACGGGGGCCTCTTCGCCTACAACCGCGCTCGCCTCGCCGGAGCGGTCTCGCCTCCGAAGATCGAGACGGCCCCGCGCAAGCTCACGCTGTGCGAGAAAATCCTGGCTTCCCACGCGATCGTCGACGCCAAGTCGGGCGCGGTCGGCGTGCCCGCCGTCACCCCCGGAGACGCGTTCTTCGCCCGGACCGACGTGCGCTTCAGCCACGAGTACGTGACGCCGATGGCCGAGTCCTTGTTCGTGAAGGAGATGGGCAAGGACGCGAAGGTCACCGAGCCCGAGAGCGTGTTCGCGTTCCGTGACCACCTCACGTTCCTCGATTTGGTCATGCCCAAGGCTCACCGCGACATGGGCCTCAAGGAGCAGGCCGAGGAGCTCGCGACGGTCCAAGAGTCGTTTACGAAGAGGCAGGGCGTGAGGCTCTACGGCGAGGTCGTCCGCGAGGGGAAGCTCGTCGGCTCGGAGGCCATCTGCCACAACAAGGTCATCGAGGAGATCGCGCTCCCGGGCCAGCTCGTCATCGGCACCGACTCGCACACGTGCATGGCGGGCGCGCTCGGATGTTTCGCGTTCGGGGTCGGCTCGACCGACATGGCCAACGCCTGGCTCACGAGGGACGTTCGTGTCACGGTCCCCGAGACCGCGCGGTTCGTCCTCACGGGCAAGCTCTCTCCGGGCGTCTGCGCCAAGGACGTGATGCTCCACATCCTCTCGCAGGAGTTCTTCAAGTCCGGCGCGGGCATCGGCAAGGTGCTCGAGTTCGCGGGGGACGGCGTCCGCGGCCTCTCGCTCGACGAGCGCGCGACCCTCACGAACATGGCGGTCGAGGCGGGGGGCTTCACCGGCATCATCGAGGCCGACGAGGTCGTGGTCGACTACCTCGTCGCTCAACGCGGTCTCTCCGCCGAAGACGTCCGCGCGCGCATCGTCCGGGCCGACGAGGGCGCGTCCTAC
This sequence comes from Myxococcales bacterium, assembly GCA_016712525.1. Classification (NCBI taxonomy): domain Bacteria; kingdom Pseudomonadati; phylum Myxococcota; class Myxococcia; order Myxococcales; species Myxococcales bacterium. Next base: position 714,776 of record JADJQX010000008.1, on the reverse strand, counting down.
CTCGCGACCTTCGAGGTCGATCTCTCCGCGATCCGCCCGATGGTGGCGACCCCCGGCGATCCTCGCAACGGCGTGCCCCTCGAGGCGCTCGAGCAGGTCGAAGGGCGCGAGGTCGCGATCCAGATCGCGTACGGCGGCTCGTGCACCGGCGGCAAGAAGGCCGACATGGACATGTACGCCGAGGTGCTCAAAGCCGCGCTCGCCAAGGGAAAGCGCGTGAAAGACGGCGTGCACCTCTACATCCAGTTCGGCTCGCAGGACATCCGGCGCTACGCCGAGCAGAAGGGCTACCTCACGATCTTCGCCGACGCCGGCGCCGAGCTCGTCGACCCGTCGTGCGGGGCATGCATCAAGGCCGGCCCCGGCGTGAGCGACTCGCCCGAGCAGGTGACCGTGAGCGCGATCAACCGGAATTTCCCTGGCCGAAGCGGCCCTGGGAAGGTGTACCTCGCGAGCCCCCTCGTCGTCGCGGCGAGCGCCGTGCTCGGGAAGATCGCGTCCCCCGACGACCTCTGAAGGGTCGCGGGAGGGCCGACCGATCTCACCCCGTTCGAGCTCCCCGGGGCTCACTCGCCAAGGGGCGCCGATTTCCGCGGTGCCCCTTCGCCTTTTCCAGGAAAGCGCGGTAAAGGCGGCGCATCATGGACAGCATCCAAACGAACGCGTTCGTCGTCCTCGACTACATCCTCCGCGACGCCGAAGGCGAGATCGTCGACCGGAGCGACGAAGGCGAGGGCGAGCCCATTCGGTACGTGCATGGGTACGGCATGCTCGTGCCAGGGCTCGAGGCGCGCCTCGTGGGCATGAAGCAGGGCGAATCGCGGGAGATCGCGGTCCCCGCCGCCGAGGCGTTCGGCGAGTACGACGAGGAGCTCGTGCTCGAGGTCGATCGCGGAGAGCTGCCCGACCCGAAGGCCGTCGTCGTGGGCGACGAGCTCGTCGCCGAGTCTCCGGACGGCGAGGAGGCCTCCATGCACGTCGTCGAGGTCCACGACGATCACGTCGTCGTCGACGCGAACCACCCGCTCGCGGGGGTCGATCTCTCGTACGCCATCACGGTCGTCGAGCTGCGCGCCGCGACCGCCGAAGAGATCGAGGACGCGGCCCGCGAGCTCGAGGACTCGGAGGACGCCCACCACGTCCACGGTCCCGACTGCGGCCACGACGCCGACCTCGTGCAGCTCGGAAAAAAGCTCACGAACTGAACGAGTGTTCACGCTTCGGCCGCGCGAGGTCGTTGCCATTCACGCCCTGGTTCGCTAGGCCAAGGCGCTGCCCGTAGAAAGGTTTGAGAACCCCATGAGCCAGAAGACGATGTCCGCTTTCGATCTCGACATCCGTGTCCGCGACCGCCACCTGAAGAGTGGGGCCCTCTCCGAGAAGGACGTCGAGAAGTTCCTCACCGGTCTCCCCGACCTCGCGGACGCGGCCGAGCCGGTCTCGCTCGCCCAGCCCGCGCTCGCCCAGCCCGAAGAGGCCGACGACGAGGACGAGGACGACGGCGACGGCGACGAAGGCGAGACCCCCGCCTCCGAGCCCGGCTGAGCCGTGGCGTCCGACGCGGAGCAGGAGCTCCCCCACATCGATTTCGCGACGTTCGTGCTCTCGGTGAGCCATTCGGCGCTCATGCACCTCGGCGAGGCTCCCCACCCCGAGGACGGGCGGATCGAGAAGAACCTCCCCCTCGCGAAGCAGAACATCGACCTTCTGGGCCTCCTCGAAGAGAAGACCAAGGGCAACCTGACGGGCGACGAGGAGCGTCTCCTCAGCCAGGTCCTGTTCGACGTTCGTATGCGCTACGTCGAGCTCACGAAGAAGCACTGATCGGCCCTAGCAGCAGCCCTGTCGATTTTCGGACCGAGGCCGTTCGACGTCCGCGCCCGCCGACGGGGGACGGGAAAACGTCAACGGGCTGCTACGTCGCGGCGAGGCCTCACGGTTCTCCGTGAGCCCGCCGCGTCTTTCGTTCGTGCGGCGGTTCGCACACATCGCCCTTCACGTGGGAGGCACCGGCCGATGACGATTTCGGTGGTGCGCGGCGAAAACGTACTACCTTGGAGTACCGGTCCATGACGGCGATGCCTCCGGAGAGCCCCGAGTCCCCCGGGGAAGGCCCGCGACGCGGCTCCGTGCGCCCGGACGGCCCGGCGGCGAACGACGGCCAGGCGCCCGAGGCGACGGGCGAGGTGCGCCCTCGGCCCAACATGCCGGCACGGCCCCTGAATACCGGCTCTCCCGATGCGTCCAACGCCAAGTTAGCCCGCATCAAGGAAGCCGAGGAAGATCGTGAGCTCATCGCGCGCGCGCAAAACGGAGACAAGGTTGCCTTTCGACGGCTCGTCGAACGGCACCAACGCCGTGCGTTCGCCATCGCGCTCTCTCTCGTCCGCGACGAAAATGACGCTCGGGAGCTCGTCCAAGACGCGTTCCTCCGCGTGTACAAGGGCCTCGGGACCTTCCAAGGCGGTTCGTCGTTCTTCACGTGGCTCTACCGCATCATCACGAACCTCAGCATCGACCTCATTCGAAAGCCTGGTCGCCAGCTCGTCGAGCTCGAGCCGTCCCGGGTCGACGCGGACGACGCCCGCGACTCGGAGTACCCGCTCGTCGCCCGAATCGACGGGGCCGACCCGATCGACGTGGTTCGCCGTCGTGAGATCGCCGCACGCCTCAAGGTGGCGCTCGATGCCCTCCCTCCCTACCACCGGGGGGTCATCGTGATGCGCGAGATCGAAGGGCTCAGCTACGAGGAGATGGCGCAGGCCATGAACGTGTCGAAGGGCACGATCATGAGCCGCCTCTTCCACGCCCGACAGAAGCTCCAGAAGGCCCTCGCCGATTGTTACGGCGAGCAGGTCGACGGCCCCATCCGAGGCCGCAACGAAGACGACGCTGCCGCCGAGCCGGCGGACGAACCCGAGTCGGACGCCTCCGACGACGACGAGCGAGGCACCCCATGAGCCTTCCGATGACCACTCTCCTCATGCTCCAGGCGTATGCCGATGGCGAGCTCGATGGCGACGAGCTCGCGGAGGCCGAGCGTGTGCTCGACGAGAGCGCCCATGCCCGCGAGTTCGTGTCGTCTCTCGGCGTCTTGACCCACGCCGCACGCGCCGCTGTCGCGCTCGAGCCTCTCCCCGAGGTCGACCTCACGGACGCCATCTTCGCCAAGATCGACGCCGAGCCCTCGGCGCGGCCGGCCGCTGCGGTGTCGAGCCTCGCCGCCGCGCGCGATCGCCGGGCCAAGCGCTCGCAGATGGTCGTGGTGGTCGGAGCGCTCGCCATGGCGGCCGCGGGCATCTTGTTCTTGCGCGGACGCAACGCCGAGCCCGGTAAGGCCGAACTGGCGCAGGCCGGGCAAGATCGCGGCGTCGAGGTGTCCAGCATCGACTCGAACGACGACTCGAACGTCTCCGTGTTTTACCTGCCGGCCTCGGGAGGCAACGCCGCCTCGAGCGTCGTCGTGTGGATCGACGACAAAGGAGCCCCTTGATGCGTGCGATGACCCGCAGGAACGTACTCTCGGCCGCGCTGTTCGCGTCGGCGGCGCTCGTGTCGGGGGTGGCCGTAGCCGGCGCGCCCTCGAAGGTGAAAGCGGAGGTCATGGTGATCCACGCCACGAAGGGGCCCGAGCCAGGCTCGTACGACGCTCGTATCGGCGACGTCTCGCGCCTCAAAGAGCCGCCATTCAGCGCCTTCAACACCTACAAGCTCCTCGACAAACAGACCCTCGAGCTCGAGTCGGGCAAGAACGGCTCGGTGAAGCTCCCCAACGGCCGAAGCCTCCAGGTTTCGTACGCCGGGCTCACCCCCGACAACCGCCACGACGTCTCGGCGTCGATAAGCCAAGCCGACGGGAACTCGTTCTTGAAGCTCCTTCGGGTATCGGCTTCGGTCGGGCAGACCTTCTTCGTGGCCGGGCAGTCGTACCAAGGTGGCAACCTGGTCCTGGCGATCACGCTCCGCTAGGCCAAGGTCGTTCGCGATGGGGCCCGCACGCTCGTCAGGGGTGCGGGCCTCGTGTGTTTCGAACGCGGGATTCGGGGGGGCTCGGCCGGCGTTGTCTTCGCCGGAGATTTTCCTTCGCCCGTACCTTCGTGGTAATGCCGAAGAACTCCGAGGTTTTTGCCAGAGATGAAGAAGCCCGCTCCCGTCGTCGTCGACGTCCCCGAGGACGATTCCCCATCGTGGGGAAAGGTGGGCACGATCGCGATCATCGGCTTCGTGGTCGGTGTCGCGTGGCCTCGGCTCACCGGCGTGAAGCTCGGTCCGAGCGCTCCCTCCGAGTCGACCCAAGCTGCGGCGGGCTCGAGCCAGCGGGCGCCCGAAGCCCCCCACGAGATCCCCCTCTCGGCTCAAGCGCCCAACACCAAACCCTCTGCGAGCCCGAGCGCGTCGGCCTCGGCGCGGCCCCCATCTGCCCCGTCCGTGGTGTCGGTCAACGTCGGGCCGGGGGCGGTCGTCTCGTGCAAGACGAGCGACGGTGAAGCGCGCAAAGGGACGAAAGAGTGCGGCCCCTCGGGGTTCGACGCCGTCGCCGTGCCGCGCCTCAAGAACCTCGGCCAGTGCGCGGCCGCGGCCAACGAAAAGGGTAAGCTTTCCGCGGTGTTCACCGTCGACTACGGGGGAGGCCGCATGGACATGAGCCTCGGCAAATCGTCGACCGTGCAGAACCCCGAAGCGTTCCTCGGGTGCATGCGGACCGAGTTCAACGGGGTCGTCTTGAAGGGGCTCTCTCACGAGCACCCGCGGTACGTCGTCGCGTACGGGGTCACCTTCGAGGCCCCGAAGGACGAGCCCAAGGCCGACCCCGGCAAGACGGGGGACGCCAAGCCCAACGATGGAAAGGCCGAGTCCGGCTCGGCGGTCGTCACGTGGGAGACGGCCCTCTTGCGCGACGCTCCGAAGACCGGTGCGGTCGTCGTTCGCCTCCCTCGTGGCACCAAGGTGACGATCCAGTCGTCTCGCGACGGCTGGTTCAAGGTGACCTGCCCCGAAGGTGAGGGGTGGGTCTACAGGGGCGCGATCGGCAAGTAGCGCCGCGCGCGATCGGCGCCCCTGGGGACGTTCACTCGTCGTCGCGGAGCTCGAAGCGAGCCCGCTTGGTGCGCCCGTCGTCGTCCACCGAGAGGAGCTCTTCGACCCGTTTCTGCGCGGCGTCGAGGGTCGCTTGCGAGTGCGCCGAGAGCCGAACGCCCTCTTCGAAGAGGCGGAGCGACTCCTCGAGGGGCAGATCTCCCTTCTCGAGCTTGGCGACGATTTCGGAGAGGCGCTTCATCGTGGCCTCGAAGGCCGGCTCGGGCTTTGGCTCTTGCTCCTCGGGAGGCGAAGGCTTGCGGGTCATGGGAGGTCTTTCGGAAAGCGAGGCGCGAGGAAGAGCCGTGTCGGCCCGGGGGGGATGGCGGGGACGAGCGCGTAGCCGTCGGGATCGAACGCGACGGGTACCACGCGACCCTCGGAGGTGAAGAGCGCTCCGGCGTACCCTCGTTCGGACGGAGGTTTGCCGTCGGGGCCGGTCACGCGGAGCCACGCGATCTCGTCGGCTTCGCCGCGCGCCGCAGGGGTAGCGACGCCGAGCCGGGCGCGGCTCGCCAGAAAACGCACCTCGGGGCTCGGATCGAGGCTCTCCGCCAGAGCGAGCGTGTCGAGCCGAACCTTGGCGGACGCGTCGACGGAGCGACCTGCGAGGGCTCGCACGAGCGTCCGTCGCTGGCTCTCGTCCGGCTCGTACGCGTAGGCCGTGGCGAGCCGACCGGACACGTTTCGGGCGCCGCTCTCGGCGAGCCCGAGCAGCGCGTGCGCGCGAATCGAGGCCGAGCGCGACTCGAGGAGCGCGCGCACCTTGTCGGACGGTTCCTCCTCCGTGCGCCTCGCGAGGGCGAACGCCGCGAGCGCGGCCTCGGGAGACGCCGACTCGGCGCGATCGACCAGCAACGGCGTGGGGACGATACCCAGCACGTCGCCGCGGTCGAGGGCGCCGAAGAGCGCGGAGCGAGCCGCGTCGTCGCGCTCTTGGATGGCGAGCCGCAACATGCGCTCTCGAAGGGCGTCGTCGAGTCGTGGGCGTGCGCCCATGGCGGCCGCGGCTCTCACCGATGGGTCGTTGTCGGCGAGGAATCGCGTCGGCCCTTCGGCGCCCGTGGCGACGAGGCCGAAGACGCCGGCGGCGCGGTTCGCAGGGGACGTGTCACGCGCGAGCGCCGCGAGCGCCCTGTCTCCCTCGTCGAGCCGTGGCGCGCCGCGGAGCACACGGAGCACGTACGCGCGAGCGCCGAGCCGCTTCACCTCGGGGGAGCGGAGCATCGCGATGATCCACGGGTCGACGTGGGCGCTCCGGGAGCGACCGAGCGCATGCGCGACCTCGCTCTCGATCGACTTGTCGAGGACGAGCGCGCCGAGCGCCTTGGCGGCGGCAGGGGAGGTGCCACGCGAGAGCGCGAGCAGCGCCTCGGTGCGGCGCGCCGGGATTGGGTGAGAGCTCGCGCGCGCCGCGAGAGCCTTCACGACCTCGTCGTTCTCGACCAGCGGGGAGAGCTCCACGGCGACCGTGGCCGTGCCCTCGTCTCCGAAGAGCGCGAGCACGCTCGGGGCCGCGTCTTTCGTCGCGAGCGCGACGAGCGCTCGGGTGGCTGCGATCCGTAGCGATGGGCTGGGATCCTTGACGAGCTTCCTCGCGGGCTCCGTGGCCCGAACGTCCCCTTTTTGCGCGAGCGCGACGAGGGCGACCGCCTTCGCTTTCGGATCCGTGCCTCCGAGCGCGAGGAGGAGCACGTCGGCGGCGCGGAGGTCGTCGGTGCGATCGACCGCCGTGAGCAGGGCGGGGGAGAGCGACGTGGCCGAGCCCAGCCCTCGGAGGGTCGTCGGGGGGGCCGCAGCGAGCGCTCGCGTGGCAGGCTCGGTCCCGACGCCCTGCACCCGAATGGCCGCGAGGAGCGCCTCGACCGCCGGCCCGGCCCCGGATTTCGCGAGCGCGAGGGCGGCCGTCGACCGCGCGAGGTCGAAGCGGGCGAACGGGTCGTTGTCGTCTTGGGGGAGGCGAACGGCGCTCGTCGGGACGTTGACGATGCTCACGAGCGCGGTCCGCGGTCCGTCTTCTTTGGCGTGAGGCGCGAGGGCGCGCGCTGCCTCGAGGAGCGCCTTCGGATCGTTTCGAATGAGGGGGTTCGACTCGGCGCTCGACGCCACGAGCGCGATGGCCTCGGGTGTGCCTTGTTCGGCCGCGCGCCGGATCGCACGAAGGCGGTCTTCTTGCGAGCTGGAGCGCATGAGGCGCTGGAGCACCTCCATGCCGAACCGGCCTCGAAGGTTCTGGGGGCTGTTCGTCGACGCGGCGTTGGGCTCCGGTGGCGTCGCCCGGGGCTGTGCCGCGGCCGTGGGACCGCACAAGACGCCAAGCGCCGTGACGAGGAGCGCTGCGGCGCCGATGGGACGGGTCGTTCGCGTGCCGAGCACGAAGCCGAGCGTAGCCGAGCGCGCGGTCGGCGCGATAGCGAATCGGGCGTCGAGGGCGGCTCGACCCGGCCCGTGTCGTCCCCGCGTCACTTCTTCGGGGCCGGGGCCGGACGAGGCAAAACGGGCGGGCTTGGGCGGCTCGAATCCATGAGCAAAAACGATAGGTTAGGGTCTCCCGAGGGGCGCGCCGCCACGGCCTCCCAGGCCACGGTCTCGACGGCGCCGTCGCGCGGGACGAACGCCGCGATGGCGGCCTGGAGTGCAAAGGCTCGAGCGAGCGACACCTCGGCGGCGGTCTCCTTGTCGGTGCCCACCGGCTTCGCGCCGATGGCGAGCGACCACGTCGGGTGGGCGAGGAGCTCGGACGCGACGGCGCGCGCTATGGCGAGGCTCTTCGGGTCGAGCGACACACGTGCGCCCTCTCCCGAGAAGGCGACGACGGCGCTCAGCTTGAGCGACTTGGCGGCGGGATCGAAGGTGACGAGCGCGCGTTTGCCCTCGTCGGGGCAGCCGTCGTCGTCGGAGACGCCGTTCCAGGTCTCGGGCTTGTCGGGGCACGCGTCGCCGTCCTCGTCGTCGAACGTGTCGTTGTCGACGTCGACCTTCGGGCAACCGTTTCGCTTCGCGTTCGCCTTCGTGACCCCGGCCACGAGCGGGCACATGTCGACCGTGTCGAGCACGCCGTCGCGGTCGTTGTCGGGATCGGGGCAGCCGTCGTCGTCCTCGAAGCCGTCACGATCCTCGGGCGCGTCGGGGCAACGATCGGCCTCGTCGGGGATCCCGTCGCTGTCGCTGTCGACGAGAGGGCAGCCGTTTCGCGCAGGATCGTCGCTGCGAACGCCGCGGAGGCTCGGGCAGCGATCGACGTCGTCCGGGACACCGTCGCCGTCGCGGTCGGCCACGGGGCAGCCGTTTCGCCGCGGGTCACGGCTCTCCACGCCCGCGACCCGTGGGCAGGCGTCCTCTTTGTCGACGATCCCGTCGTCGTCGTCGTCGATCTCGGGGCAACCGTCGTCGTCCTCGAAACCGTCGCGATCCTCGGGAATTTGGCGGCACTGGTCGACGTCGTCGGGGACGCCGTCTTGGTCCTCGTCGTGGGAGCGTGGAGCCCAACCGAGCTGTACGACGCCCCGGAACGCGGGCACGCCCACCGCGTCGTTGAGGCCGAGGTCGACACCGCCGACGACGTAGGTGTCGCGCATGTGCCCGAGCTCGATGCGGTCCGAGAGGGCGAGCATGATCGGTGAGACCGGTGTGCTCGCGGCGTCACCCGCGCCGAAGGGGGCGACGGGGCCCGCGGGAAGCGCCCCGTGGATCGACACCTCCCACCGCTGACGCCCGCCCGGGTCGAGCCTGAGGACGCTCGGCCGGAGGGTGAGGCTCAGGGTGTAGGGGATCTCGTCACCGAACGTCGTGCCTCCGACACGCGCTTCGGGCCACGTGCGGCGCTCGGTGCGCACTTTGTATCCGAGGCTCGCCGAGAGCTCGGCGAGGATGAACGAGTAGCTCGCCAGCGCGCGCGCGGACGCCGTGGCCGAGCCCTCGCCCATGAAGGCCTCGCGGTTGCCTGTCGGCAGCGAGAACGAGGCGAGCGCCGCAAGCCCGAGGCCCCCGTCGCGGTTGTCGAGGACGTTCGCCTTCCCGAGGAGGGTGAGGTCACCGAGCGCGGTCGTGGGGACACGTGAGGTCGACGACACGCTCGCGGGGAGAGAGGTGCCCTCCTGCGCGAGCGCGAGCGGGATGGCCACGCCGACGAAGCCGCGCGTGCCGATGCCGAGACCTCCGGTCAGATCGAGCGCGAGCTGATTTCGGACGGGCACGTAGGCGTCCTCGCCCCCGCGCGAGAGAACGACCGAACGGTGTGCGTAGGCGAGCGAGGCGCCCACGTTCCACTGAAACGCCCCCGGAGTCGTCACGGGCTCGTAGACGAGCGAGGCCTGCGGGTCGGCCGACGGACGCAGCGTGCGGGCGTCGAACGAAGGCAACGACTGCGCTCCGGCGGTGACACTCTCGCACAGGATCGCGGCGAGAACGGCGCCCCGGAGGGAGCGCCGTACCGTCCGCGCGTGAGACCGACCGCCGAAGAAGACCCCGGAAGAGCGCATCGGGGCTCAACTTACGCGAGCCGAACCCCTTTAGACACGCGAAAATGAGCCGGAAGGCTACTCGGCGTCGTTCACGGCCCGGACCGCGCGGTCGGGGAGGAAGTGGTCCATCCGAAGGCGCTTGGCTTCGAGGTAGCTCATCGAGAAGCGGTTCGGTGTGACGACGACCCCCTCGCGCGAGACTACATCGACCCCGAGGGTGCGCAACGCGGTGACCTTGGCGGGGTTGTTGGTGAGCAAGAGCACGCTTCGCACGTCGAGGAACTCGAGCATGTCCTGGGCGCAGTCGTACTCGCGGGCGTCGTCGGGGAGGCCGAGGAGGCGGTTCGCGTCGACCGTGTCGTGGCCGCATTGCTGGAGCGCATACGCTCGGATTTTGTTCGTCAGGCCGATGCCCCGGCCCTCTTGGCGAAGGTACAGGATGGCGCCGTGCCCTCGCGCGGCCACCTCGGCCATCGCGGCGTCGAGCTGCTCCTTGCAGTCGCATTTGAGCGACCCGAAGACCTCGCTCGTGATGCACTCGGAGTGCACGCGTACGGGAATGGCCTCACCCTTGGTGACATCGCCGAAGACGAGCGCCACGTGCTCTTCGCCGCGCGGTCCACGGAAGACGTGGGCCTTGAAGGTGCCGTGGCGCGTAGGCAGCTCCGCCATCGCTTGCCACTCGGTTCGAGGCCGGATCACCCGTTCGTGGGAGACGTGCATCTCTTTGCTCCTAGGATTTTCTGTGACGCTTCGTTGATGAAAGACCGCGCGGATCGGGGCGGTTTTTCACGACCGCCGGGCGAATGTAAAGCCGAAACACGGGGAGTCAAACCAATCGTGGCCTGCTCACTCCGTACGATGCGCGGGTGGGACGGGAGGTTTCGACGTGGTCACGCACGCGCGCGGCCCGCAGGCTTGCAGAGGCTCATGAGCATGTCCTCGAGGATCGCGTCCGGGGGACGTCGCGATCCCTTCAACGCGAGGTCGGTCTCCCCGAGCACGACGAGCCACCGCTCGACCTCCCTCGGTTTGATGGCCTTCGCCTTCTGGGCGAGCTCTCGCGCACGGAACGGCTGAAACACGCCTGCCTTTCGCGCCGCTTCGTCTTCGCGGTCCCCGGACTCGAGCGCGGCCTGGAACCTCGCGAGCTGCCGAACGGACCACGCGATCGCGCCGAGGAGCGGGAGGCCACGATCCCGTGGCTCGTAGGCGTCCGCGAGGACGGCGAGCGCGCGGGCGAGGTTTCGCTGCCCGATGGCGTCGACGAGGGCCCACGAGTCGTCGGCTCGGACTCGGTGGATGCACTCGGCGACGGCGTCGTCGTCGATGCGCGCTCCGGGCCCCACGTAGAGCGAGAGGCGCTCGACCGCGTCGTCGAGCGTGGACAGGTCGGAGCCGACGAGCTCGCCGAGGAGCTCGCACGTGTCGATGGCAATGTCGTGCCCCTTCGCCTTCGCGACGTCCGCGATCCGCGCGGGGAGCGCGCGCCGCTCGATCTTGGCGCATTCGACGACCACTCCCCCCTTTTTCAGGGTGCTCGCGAGCTTTCGGCGGCCGTCGAGCTTGTCGGCGACGAGCACGAGGCACGTCGAAGGCACGGGCGCTTTGGCGTACTCGGCGAGCGGATCGGTCGGAAAACCGGCGTCGTCGGCCGCGTCCTTCTCTTCCCACCGGTCGACTTGACGAACGATGACGAAGCGCCGAGGCGCCATCATGGGCACGGTGCGCACGGCGGAGAGCACCCGGTCGACGGTCGCGTCGCCGGCCGTGAGCTTGTCCTCGTTGAAGTCGGCGAGGCCCCCCCCGAGCGCGGCTTCGCGGAGCGCGCGAATCACGCGCTCACGGAACCACCGCTCTTCGCCGACGACACCATAGACGGGGAGCAGCTCGCCGCGCTTGGCCGCCGCGATCGCGGCGTCGGGGGTCATTTCAGGCCGATTTGCGGCGCATCGAGCGGAGCGCGAAGGCGAGCCCGAGGCCGACGAGCGGGAGCGCGAACGTGAGATCTCCCGAGGATGTCCCGGGCACGGAGCAGCCGCAGCCCGACTTGGGAGCGACCTTGATGTCTTCCTCGGGCGTGTGGTTGTACGCGTCCTTGCCGACGAAAGGCGGAGGCGTACCGACCGCGGCCACGTCGCCCTGCACGGGGCTCGCCGCCTCTTCGTCGTTCTTCGCGACCTTGGGGCCGGCGTCGACGCCGTTGTCGACCTTCTTGATGCTCGTGTCCTTCGCGTTGAACGCGATGCTCCGACGGTCGACCACGGGGTTGTCGCCCTTGAGGATCAAGGTCGCGCTGCCGCCGATGTCGGTGCCGTCCGGCGTGCGGATCTGCATCTTGTACTCGCCGGCCTCGAAGCCGCGGTCTCGCTTGATGCCGAAGTCGAAGTTCGTGCCCTTGTAGATCTTGCCGCTCGCGTCGGCGAAATCGACGTCGAGGCTCTCGACCTGAGGGTTCTGGTTCTGGAGGGCTTGCCGGTTCACGACGGGCTCGCTCTTGCCGTCGACGAGCGAGCGCTCGTACACCATGGTCTTGGTGAAGACGAAGCGCAGCGGCTGGTGAGCGATCGGCGGCGCCTTGGGGAGCTCGATCTTCACGTAGATGTGCCACGCTCCGGACACCTCGGTCGCCTCGCCCTGCTTCAGCTTGAACGAGCCCGCCGCGAACGCGGTGCGGGGAACGGCGAGGGAGAGGACGAAGGCGAAGGCGGCGAGCGCCAACGAGAGAAGGCTTGGCAGCGAGAGGCGGGGCTTCACGAGGCGAAACGCTACTCGCAATCGGGCGGCGGCGGCAGACCCCATCGGCGGAAATTCGATCCCGGGCCTCCGAGCCGACGGCCTGAGGGAACGCATGTGTGGCGATGTGGGTGCAGCCGGGATGGGGCTAGGGGCTGGCCAACGGAATCGGGTCTGGCGCGTCGGTCCTTCGGCCGTGGCGAGGGCCGTTGGGTTTGACATGCGGGTCGGTCTTGGGCACACTTTATGCGGGAAATGTCGGATCGTTCTGGCGCAACCCGATCGGACGCCGTCGATCCTTTGATAGGGCGGACGATCAACGACCGCTTCACCATCACGAGGCTCATCGCTCGGGGTGGCATGGGGAAGGTGTACCTCGCGGAGCAGGCGCCGCTCGGCCGCTTGTGCGCGATCAAGGTGCTGAACCCGAGCTACAACGGGAGCGCCGAGCCCGAGTTCCACCGGCGGTTTTTCCTCGAGGCGAGCGTCACGTCGAAGCTCTCTCACCCCAACACCGTCACCATCTTCGACTACGGCGTCACCGACGACGAGTACTACTTCATGGCGATGGAGTACCTGGAGGGGCAGACGCTCCACCAGGCCATCCGGAAGGACGGCCTCCTGCCCGAGGCGAGGGCCGTCAACATCGTGAGCCAGATCTGCCGGGGCCTCCGTGAGGCGCACGCGATCGGTGTCATCCACCGCGATCTGAAGCCCGCGAACATCTTCCTCGTGCGCCACGGCGACGAGCCCGATTTCGTCAAGATCCTCGACTTCGGCTTGGTGAAGAACGTCCTCGACAAGGCCGAGGATCAGATCACCCAGACCGGCCTCTTCATGGGCTCGCCGAAGTACATGGCGCCCGAGCAAATCCACGGGGCCGCGGTCGATGCACGCACCGACGTGTACTCGCTGGGCGTGGTGCTCTGCGAGATGCTCACGGGCCGTGTCCCGTTCGACCGCGCGACGAGCGTGAGCATCCTCATGGCTCACGTGAGCGAGGCTCCCCCGGCCCTCACGGACTTGAACCCCGACGCGTTGGTCTCGGTCGAGGTCGAGGACATCGTGCGTCGGTGCCTCGCGAAGAACCCCGCCGACCGCTACGCGAGCATGGACGATCTCCTCATGGCCCTCCGCGTCGCCGCCGGGGTGAGCATGACGGGGCAAATCTCGGCGTTCCCCGTCGGGCGTGGGAGCTACCCGGGGAGGGCGGGGGCGAGCGGGTCGCAGCCCGTGGTCTTGCGGTCCGGTCCGCTCGCGTTGGCGCCGGGTTCGAGCGGCGGCATCCTCGTGAACGGGAGCGGCAGCGTCCCCGTGCACGTCACGGGTCAGGTCGAGGTGCACGGGCCGTCGGCGAGCCCGAGCGCTCAGAGCCAGACCCCGATGTCGCTCACGCACGACGACATGCCTCGAGGCATCGGTCGATCGAAGAAGCCGAGCTACACCCTCCCGATCGCGCTCACGCTCGCCGCCGTCGTGGGCGGTCTCGGCGGTCTCTTGGCGTACAAGGTGTCGACGGCGCCCCCGAAGGTCGCCGCGGGTCCCATCGAGACGGCGAAGCCGCTCCCGAGCCAGCCCGTCGAGACCCCGGCGGTGAGCGCGCCCGTCCCCTCGGCCAAACCCGACGACCGCCAAGCGCTCTTGCACGTCGAGTCCGTGCCGCCGGGCGCGAGCGTTCGCCGCGACGGTGTCGAGCTCTGTCGGGCGACGCCGTGCGACGTCTTGCTGACGGGGTCCGACGCGGCTCCGGATCGTGTGCTCTCGTTGGTCCTCCAGAAAGCCAACTTCAAGCCGTTCCCGGTCGACGCGAAGGTCGCCGACGGCAAGGTGGTCGCGAAGCTCGTGTACGCGGGTGGCGGCGGCGGCGCACCGAAAGAGGCCCCCCCCACGCCGAGCGGGTACAAGGGCGCGTACTGATACCGTCCCTCGATGCATGCATCTTGCATGCGTTGCGACGAAGGCACGTCGGGGAAATGTCGCGGGCGAAACGCGTCGTCCTTTTTCCTCGGGATCGGGCCTGGTAAGGTGCGAGGTCGCATGGTGACCTCGAAGTGGCGCGATTCGTCCCCCGTACGCCGCGCGCTCTTCGCGCTCGTCCTCGCGTCGGGGCTCGCCACGCCGAGCGCCGCCCTCGCCGACGCGCGAGCCGAGGCGCGTGCACACTTCAAGGCCGGCATGGCCGCCATCGCGGCCAAGAGCTACGAAAAGGGCATCGCCGAGCTCGAGGCGGCCTACGCGATCTTGCCCCACCCGAACGTCCTCTTCAACATCGCGCGGGCGCACGCCGAGGCCGGCCACACCGAGAAGGCCGTCGAAGCGTACCGAAAGTACCTCGAAGGGGACCCGCCCGATCGCGACGAGGTCCAGAAGGTCCTTCTCCCGCTCGAAGCGCGCCTCGCGCAAGAGAAGGCGCAGACCGAGCCTCCGCCCCCACCCACGCCGACTCCGAAGCCCGAGGCCCCGTGCCCCGACCCGAAGGAGCCCGCGAGCCCGCCGAAGCCCGAGCCGCCGAAGCCCGAGCCGAAGAAGCCACCGCCGCCGAAGGTGACCGAGCCGGTCGTCGCCGCGCGCACCGAGGACGTCTTCGAAGAGACCGTCGTCACCGCGTCGCGCGGAAAGCAGAGCCCGCTCGACGCGCCCAACTCCACGGCCGTCATCACCGAACAGGACATTCGCCTCTCGGGCATCACCAAGATCCCCGAGCTCCTGCGCCGCCTCGCGGGCGTCGACATCATGCAGGTGACCGGCGGTCAAACCGAGGTCAGCATCCGCGGGTTCAACCAGCGCCTCTCGAACAAGGTGCTCGTGCTCGTCGATGGCCGCAGCGTCTACGTCGATCTGCTCGGCGCGACGTTCTGGCAGGCGCTGTCGATCGGCGTCGAGGACATCGATCGCATCGAGGTCGTGCGTGGTCCGGGCTCCGCGCTCTACGGCGCCGACGCCTTCAACGGGGTGGTCAACATCCTCACGAAGCGCCCGGGGCAGGGAAAAAATGGCGTTTCGGGCGGGTTCGGCTCCCAGAGCACCGCCCACGGGAGCCTCTGGGCGTCGGGCCAGAACAAGGGCTTCGGCTGGCGCGCCGCGGCCGGGTACGACTATCTCCCACGTTGGTCCCGCGAGGTCCCGAACGGCCGCGCCGACGTGCGCCTCGGGGTGTCGGATCAGGTCGAGTCCGCGCGCACGGTCCGCATCGACCTGCGCGGCAACCAGAAGCTCGGAAAGGACACGAACGTCTACCTCGGGGGTGGCCTCGTCCAGGGCAACCTCGAGGTGCTCGGCATCGGCGCGCTCAACGACCTCATGCTGCCGAACCTGGTCTCGACCGATCTGACGGGAGGGCTCACGTCGAAGTACGTCGACGTTCGCACGTTCTGGAACCGGTTCCGGACCGACAGCGTGCTGAACGTGGCCTACGAGGGCCAATCGCTCCTCCCTTCCCGCGCCGAGCAGAACATCGTCGACAACGAGGCCCAGGTGAAGGCCGGCTTCGACGTGGCCGACGGCGTCCGCAACGAGCTCCGCGCCGGCGGCAGCTACCGCTTCAAGGACGTCGACTGGACGTTCCTCGATCGGCAGCGCACCGAGCACCACTTCGGCATGTTCTTCCACGACGAGCTCTCGTTCGGGAAGCGAGTGACCGTGGTCGGCGACATGCGCCTCGACTACGTCCCCTACCTCGCGAGGTTCGTGCCTTCGCCCCGCGGCGCGATCCTCGTTCACCCCACGAAGCGCTCCACCCTCCGCGCCACCGTGGCGACGGCCTTCCGCAAGCCCACGTTCCTCGAGTCGTACCTGCGCCTACCCGTGAACCTGCCGGTCGCGGGCGGCACGTCGATCACCGAGGGCGTGCGCTCGGAGGACCCGAATTTCAAGGTCGGTCCCGAGCGCATCTTCAACGCGGAGCTCGGCTACCGCACCGAGGACTCGGACAAGGTCGTGGTCGACGTGTCGGCCTACTACAACCGCGTCTCGAACCTGATGCAGCTCTCGGGCGCGCGGCCCATCACCGTGGGCGACATCGCGTCCGGCGCGCGCGCGTTCGACCCGCAAGCGGGGCAGTTCCCGCTGCTCATCGGCGGCTTCTCGAACCAGTGCCAGCTCTACGACACGGTCGGAGGAGAGCTGTCGGTCCGCACGTTCCCGGTCGAGGGGCTCGATCTCTACGGGAGCTACACGCTCAACGTCGCGAGCCAAGACGAGAGCGGCTGCAGCGCCCAGGATCGTATCGCGCAGGTCATCACGACCGACGCGCGCACCAGCGTGCACAAGCTGAACGCCGGCGTTCAAGTGCGTACGAAGGTCGGCATCGACGGGTCGGTCGACTTCCACCTCGTCGGACCGCAGACGTGGGCCGAGCAGGTCACGAACGCCTCGGCGCAGCGCATCGAGTACCAACAGTTCGATCTCCCCGCGTACACGCTCCTCAACGCGCGCGTCGGCTACCGGTTCATGGAGGACCGCGCCGAGCTCGCCGTCGCTGGCTTCAACCTCGTCGGCGTGCAGCACCGGCAACACCCCTTCGGCCAGCTCCTCGACCGCCGCGTCATGGGGCTCGCGACCTTCCGCTTCTGAGCCTCCCATGACGCCTCGCCGCGATCCCCAAAGACCTTCGAAGCGCGAAACCACCGCCGCCGCCGCGCGTGTGGTGCTCGCCGCGCTGGTGCTCGGCGCGTGCACGGTGCCGATCGACGACCAACGCGACGACAATCGCCTCTTCCCTGCGCAAGGGGTGGTTCGCGGCACGGTCACGTACGTGGGGCCGAGGCCGTGCAGCCGCGATCGCCGCATCGTCGGCAACGCGATCGTGATGGCGTTCGATCGCAAGAACCCTCCGCCGCCTCTCGGCCTCGCCACGAGCCCGGTGAATTTCGCGGTGGTCCCGGGCGACACGCTGTTCGCCAACGAGCCTCGGTTTCGCGGGCCCTCGCTCTCGTGCCCCCCGACGAACGAGCTCGTCAGCGTGTCGTCGCCGTTCACCCTCTCGCCGCTCGACGGAGGTCAGTACATCCTCGTCGCGTTCTACGATCGCGGCGGCCGCTTTTTGCCGCAGTTTCGCTACCGAAACCAGCCCGAGGCCGGCGACCTCGTCGGTGGCTACGTCGACGTCCGCGACGCCGAGCTCAATCGCGGAAACCCGCTGTACACGCCGAGCTACCTCCCGGTGGACGTGGGTGTTCCCGGGCCCGACTCGACCTTCACGATCCCGTCGCAGGGAGCCCTCACGGACAACGTGCCCGTCACGATCGGGCAGACGCTCTCGACGAATCGCCCCTACTTTTTCCCCGAAGGCGCGCAAGACCCGGCCCCCGTCACGCCCACCCCCGAGAACCCTTCGGGAGACGCGAAGTACGTGCCCGTCATCACGATGACCCAGGACCATCAGGTCCTCGCCGTCCCCGACACGTTCAACCTGGAGACGCTCCAGCGGTACGAGCAGTCGTTCAAGGCCGTGAGCCTTCGGTACGGAGTACCGGGCGACGAGCTCGGCGACGCCACCGCCCTCGACAAGCCCTTCGGGTTGCCTCTCGAGCCGACCCCTCCCACGGGTCAAGGGGGGGTTGCTCGTGTTCGGTCGGGGAGCGTCCTTGCCCGAGAGCGCGCGCATCCCCGCGTTCTGGCCGAGCGTCTCGTTCCGCAAGCTCGAGGACGACAAAACCCACGAAAAAGACCCCCAAAGCCTCGCGTTTCAAGGTGGGGAAAGGTCGCCTATCGTCGTCATGCAGGGCATCACTCTCCTCGACGAGACTCTCGCGAAGACGGTCGCCGGCCCCGTCCCGGCGAGCCCCGCCAAGTCGACCTTGCGCGAGCGACTGAAGGTGCTCGTGCGCCCGGCCGCGCTCTGCATCGACGCTCGTCGGCCGGACAAGGGCGGGGTCCTCGTGGTGCCGCACTTCGCGGGCAAGAGCGCGGATCCGGCGGTCGTGGGCGACAAGTCTCTCGTCGACGAGGCGCGTGTGAAGGCCTCGTTCGGGCGCCTCGTCGCGGAGGTGCGTCGCGGCTGTTTGCCCACCGGGCGCTACGCGATGGCGCTCTCGTACCCGTCGGGGCAAACCTGGAGCGTGCCGAACGAAGCGGGGGCGTGCGCGCCGCTCGAGGGGCGGCTGCTCGAGAACAATGGCGTGGGCTCGTGCTCGCGAAAACCGCGCCCGATCCTCTACTCGCAGGGGCCTCGCGCGGTGCTCGAGATCGTCCCTCCGACGACCCCCGAGGGCGAGCGCACGTGCGCCGAGGCGCCCGTTCCGCCCGAGTGCCTCCCTCGCTGAGGCCCGCCCGCGCGGGCCTCCAGAGCTTCAGCGTTCGAGGCGCGACGTGAGCTCCCGCGCCTTCGCGGCGTCGCGCTCGATTTGGGCGCGGAGCTCGTCGAAGCTCGGGAACTTGCGCTCTTCGCGCACGCGGGCGTGGACGTGGGCGCGGACGCGCCTTCCGTAGAGATCTTGGTCGACGTCGAAGACGTGGATCTCGACGTGCCGCGTTTTGCCGCCGTCGCTCACGGTGGGGCGTGTGCCGATGTTCATGACGCCGTGGCCGAGCCAGCGGAACGCGGCCCCCTCTTCGACCTCGACCGAGACGGCGTAGACGCCGTTCGCGGGGCACATCTCGTCGAGCCGCGCGAGGTTCGCCGTGGGGAAGCCGATCGTTCGCCCCTTGTGTTGGCCGTGCTCGACGGTGCCCGTGAACGCGTGCGGCCTCCCCAGGAGCGCGGCCGCGTGCTCGACGCGCCCGGCGCCGAGCGCCTTGCGGATGCGAGTGCTCGAGATGGCGCCCTCGTCGTCGGTCTCGAGGACCGTGGCGAACGCGCGCCGCCCGTGGGCACGCGCGAGGGCGTCGAGGGTCTCGAAGTCGCCTTTTCGGCCCTTCCCGAAGCGAAAATCGGCCCCGACGACGACGACCTCGGCGCCGAGCTCTCCGAAGAGAAACTGCTCGGCGAAGGCCTCGGGGCTCGTCGCGGCGAAGTCGAGGGAGAAGGTCGCGACGACCACTCGCTCGACCTCGTGCTCGCCGAAGAGCTCGATGCGGCGCTCGAGCGTGGTCAGCCGCTCGGGGGTGGCCTTCCCGAGCACGAGGGCCGGGTGCGGATCGAACGTGAGCACCGTCGTCACGAGGCCTCGCTCGCGCGCGAGCGCCGTCATCTGGGCGAGGGCGGCGACGTGTCCGCGGTGCACGCCGTCGAAGTTGCCGATGACCACGGCCTGGGGACGGGCGTCGGTCCGCGCTTCCGCGCGCGCGAACGGCACGACCTTCACGACCTCGGGGAGCGGCGAACGCGTCGACACGAGACGCCTCCTTAGCACGAGCGATTCGGCTTCGAGAGAGCAAGGCGCGCGCGACGTACGGCGCCTGGCCGCGCGTCCATGAGGGCTCCCGTCGGCCCGCCACGGCGGCGTACCGTCCACCATCGCAGCGAGGCGGCCCGACCCGCCCCCGTCGACCGCCTCTTGGGGCGCGCTTTTTCGTACCGGGAAGAGGGGCGCTTTGGTACCAACGTAGGCTCTCGCGGAAGCGTGAGCGGAGGAGACCATGAAACGGGCGGAGCTCGACGGGCTCGATCGTGAGGCGCTGATTCGGCTGGCCGAATCGCACGGAATTTCCCGGCCCCGTATCCTGACGCGGCCCGAGCTCATCGACGAGCTGCTCCTGCGCACGGCCGACGCCGACGCGGGCGCCGAGGTCTCCATCGCGCGCGGGTTCTTCGGGTTGGCGCGTGATCTCGTCGCGCGGGTGGTCGAGCGCGGGCTGCACCTGCCCGACGCGGCCACCAAGATCCGCGGCCTGCACCTCGAGCCCCCCCGCGGCAAGTCGACGCCGCCCGCCGCGCTGCCGACGGTGACCCTCGCGCAGATCTACGCCGCGCAAGGCCACACGGCGCGCGCAAAAGACACCCTCCAACGGGTGCTCGCGCTCGAGCCCGACCACTCGGAGGCGCGCGACCTGCTCGAGCGCCTCTCGCACCCGTCGTACGTGCCCCCGGAGCCGCCGCTCCCTCCCGAGGACGAGGCCGCGAAGGAACGCGCCGAGGCCGCCGCGAAGGCGAGCGCGCCCCCCGAAGAGGCGCCCCTCGATTCCCCAGAGGATTCCGAAAAGTCTAAAAATGTCGATGGTTTGCGTGGCGAGACTGCCTCCACACCCGGCCCCGCCGAGGTCGCTCCCGAGGTCCTCGCGTCGGCCGAGCCCGCGAGCGACGTCGATGCACACTCCGCGAGCGAAGACGCCCCGAGCCGAGAGACGGACGAGGCGCTCGAGCCCGCCGAGGGGACCCGCGTCGAGGCCCGCGAGCCGAGCGCGTCGCCCGAGCCGAGCGCGTCGCCCGAGCCGAGCGCGTCGCCGGAAGAGGTGCCCGCGATGCTCGACGACGAGCCGCTCCCGCCGAAGTACGACGTCGACGAGTGCGTCGCGCTCCCTGTCGATCCGGAGACCTTGTTCGTCTACTGGGAGGTCCGCGAGGCGCTCCTGGCGAAGGTCGCCGAGGCGCGCGGGGCGGGCGTGCTCTCCCTCCGTGCGCTCGTGGTCGAGCCAGGGTGGCACGGGCCGCGCACGTGGTCGAGGGACCACGACGTCTTCTCGCCCGTGGGAGACTACTTCCTGCGGGAGCTCCCGAAGTCCGCGGTCGTGAGGGTGGCGATCGGCTACAGGACGGCCTCCGCGTTCGTCCCGCTCGCGCACTCCCCGCTGCTCGCGCTCCCGCGTCGTGAGCCCGCCGAGAGGCTCGCGAGCACGCTCGTACGATGGACGCCGGACGGAGTGGTCCCCGTGGGTGAGGGGGACCTCTCGGCCGGCGGCGCGATGCAGCGGGCCCTTCGGAGGGTCGAGGAGAAGGGCGAAGGAGACGCGGCGCTCGCGGCGCTCCTGGGCCTACCGGAGCTCGCGCGGTTCGAAACGCGAGACGAAGGGCGGGGCGCTCAAGGCTCGTCCTGAGCGGCAACCGCTCGCGCTCAGCGCTTCGTGTGGGACGCGACCCATGCGAGCGCCGAGAGCAGCGCCGCGAGGCCGACGATCGCCGCGAGCGTCCATACGATCGCGCGACGCTCGAGGGACGGGGGCGGGGCCATCGGTGCGAGATCGTCGAGGGCCTCGCCGCGCTCTCCGGCTCGTTCTGTCGGTCGCTCTCCGGCTCCGTCTCGTGTCGCGCGGTCCTCGGGGACCACGACGGCGAGGGGGGTGGGCTTCGTCAACGGGCGAGCATCGCGCGGGGTCGCCCCGGGGCGGAGGTGCGTGCCGCTCTCGAGCGCCTTGGCAGGCTCGTCCGGCTCTCGAGGCTCGGGGTCGGACGAGGCCGAGATCGACACCTTCGGGCGTGTGCCGCTCTCGCGGCGGAGGAGGCGATCGAGATCCTCACGCGGGATGCGGGCGGTGGCCTGATCTCCACGGGCCTCCACGAACCCCGGGGGGTAGTCGCGCTTCGCGGTTCCGTGCTCGTCGTCCTCGAAGGGATCGCGGGGCTTGTGTCGCGTGCTCACGGCGCAGCTCCTCTCGTTCATGGACGCTAGCACTCGCTTCCACGCGCGCGAGGGCGCGGCCTACGCATGCTCGCACCTCCGCGTGGGTCGACCTACATGCGCCGACGTGCCCCCTACTTGGGCTTACGTGGCCCCTGCGCCTTGCTCTTGGCCTCGCGCGCGCCCTGCGCCGCGAGCGCGTCGGCACGTTCGTTTCCGGGGTTTCCGTTGTGCGAGCGCACCCACGAGAACGTCACAGTGAGGCCCTTGTCCGCGATGGTCGAGGCGATCGCGCGGAGCTCGGCCGACACCGCGGGATCGACGTTTCGGAAGTCGCTCCGGCGAAAGTCTCCGAGCTTCTTCTCGAGCGTGGTCATCAGGCCTTGGTTGTCCGACAGCACACGCGCCTCGGACCCCTCCGGGAGGACGGCGAGGGCCTCGGCCACGGCGCGCGCCTCCATCGTCTTCGCCTCGGTGTCGTCCTCCGAGCCGTACCCCTCGATGGGCTCCCCGTGGGGAGGCCTCACCACGAAGCCGAAGCCGCCGGGGCGCCTCCCGTGCTCGCCGGCTTTGCACGAGCCGTCCGTGTAGACGAGGTACTCGCGTTTCGCCATGGCGGCCCTACATCACGTCGAAGGGGTAGCCGCCGTCGACGTACGCGCGCTCGGCGACCGCCTTCCGCAGCTCGTCGTCGTTGGCCTCGAACTCGGCGACGAGCTCGGCGAGCCGCTTCTCGGCGCTACGCACGAACATGCGCGTCACGTCGAGCTCGCGTCGCGCGCCCTCGATCCCCCGCTTCTCGAGGGCGCGGGTCGTGCGGGAGAGCACCGCGGCGATCGCGTAGAGCTCGATGGTCATGTCCGCCGCGCGCTTCTGTGTAAACTGCATCTCGTGGATCATCTTGCCGTGCCGCCGGATCGCGCGATCGGCGTGCTTCGCGAGGTGCGTCGTGTACGCCCCGAGCACGTCGCCCTCGGCCTCGAGCTCGGGATGCACTTGGGTGAGCTTGTCGCGTGAGAGCGCGGAGCGCGCCTTTCGCATGGCGAAGTCGCTGAGGAGGCCGAAGCCCTTGATGGGCTCGCGCACCGCCTTGGCCACGTCGCTGAGCTCGCGCCCGGGCCCCTCGATGCCCGAGAGCGCGACGAAGCAGCGGAGGATCTCGTTCGTCCCCTCGAAGATGAGGTTGATGCGCGCGTCCCGGTAGATGCGCTCGTAGGGGTACGCCTGCATGTAGCCGATGCCCGCGGCGATCTGGAGCGCCTCGTTCGCGACGCGTTGGAGCGTCTCGGAGCCGAAGACCTTGCACACCGCGCTCTCGACCGACGAGTCGGTGGCGCCGGCGTCGACGAGGCCGGTGGTCAGGTAGGTCATGCTCTCGAGCGCGTACGTCTCGGCGAGCATGCGCGCGATCTTGTCCTTGACGAGGCCGAACTGCCCGATCGGCCGACCGAACGCCTTTCGCTCCTCGGCCCGCTCGACCGAGAGGCGCAGGAGGCGCTTCGCGATGCCGACGCAGCCCGAGGCGAGGCTCAAGCGGCCTCGGTTCAAGACCTCCATGGCCACCTTGAAGCCGCGACCGACCTCGCCGAGCACGGCGCTCGCGGGCACACGCACGCCCTCGAGCACGACCTCGGTCGTGGAGCTGCCCCGGATGCCGAGCTTCTTCTCGTTCGGCCCGGTGGTGAGCCCGCCTCCTCGCTCGACCAAGAAGGCCGTGATGCGAGGTTTCGCGCCGTACTCGGCGGGCGAGGTCCGCGCGAACACCGTGAAGAGGTCCGCGATGCCTCCGTTCGACGTCCACACCTTGGTCCCGTCGAGCACGTAGTCGTCGCCGTCTCGGACGGCCGACGTCGTGATGGCGCTCGCGTCGCTGCCGGCGCCCGGCTCCGTGAGCGCGAAGGCGGCCACGATCTCGCCTCGAGCGAGCCTCGGCAGGTACTTCTGCTTCTGCGCCTCGGTGCCGAACAGGAGGAGGCCCATGGTGCCGAGCGAGAGGTGCGCGCCGAGCGTGACCGCGAGCGAGGTGTCGATGCCGGCGAGCTCCTGGACGATGCGCGCGTAGGCCGTCTGCGAGAGGCCCGCGCCTCCGTAGGCCTTGGGCACGAGCAACCCCATGAGCCCGAGCTCGGCGAGGCCTCGCATGACCTCGGGGGGGATCTGCTCCTCGCGGTCGATGCGCGCCGAGTCGACGTGTTTCTGGCAGAACCTCCGCACCGAGTCGATCGTGGCGTGCACGAGGTCCGACTCGGCGTCGTCCGGCTTGGGGAACGGGAAGAGAAGGCTCTCGGCGACCTCGCCGAAGTAGAGGGCCTTCGCGAACGACTCGTCTATGGGCATCGAGAGATCGAGTCTTTTCCTAGTCATCCCCCGAGCGCAAGGCCTTCCGCGCCCCGGGCTCGTCTCAGCGCCCGACCTCGGGGGCGTCTGCGCAGCAGCGTAGGCCCTGCTGGTAGAACATGTGCGTCTCGCCGTGGGCGCGGGTCGCCGGTCGGCACCGCGTGCGGACCGGGCCCCAGTATCCGCCTTTCAGCACGGACGGGCGCTCTCCGGGGCGTGTCCCGCGCGTCCATTCGTCGACATTTCCCGTCATGTCGTACACCCCGAAGGGGCTTCGACAGCGCGGCTTGCTGCCCGAGGGCTCCCCCTGCCACAGCCTGTCGAGCTCCAGCATCGTCTGCTCGCTGTCGCGTCGCCCGAACGCCTTGAACTCGCGCCACGTCCGATCGTTCACGCAGACGTCCTCGCGGGCGTAGCCGTTCGGGTAGGGGCGCGCCTCTTCGCCTTCGCAGGCGAACGTCCACTCGTCCTCGGTGCAGAGCCGCTTCTGCTCGCGTTTGCAGAGCGCGTTCGCCTCGTACCAGTCGACGAGGACGATCGGGTTCTCGCCGAGGCGGTTCGGATACTCGAACCGGTCCATGCAAAAGTGCATGGGCACCGTCCGCAGGTTCTTCGAGCGCTCGAGCCAGGCCGCTCGGTCGTACTCCGCGCACCGCTCGGGCCACTCGCGCGAGATCCACTTTTTGCACGTGAGCTGCTGGAGCCCGTCGATGCCGAAGTAGTCGCCCGAGTCGTCCTTCATCCTCCCGGCGACCTCGACCATCCCGGTCGCGCACGCGCCGCGTGTTCCCTCGCGGAGGTCGGTGATGCGTGGGTCCTCCGGCGCGGCCGCGACGACCTGCCAGAACTTGCCCTCGAGGTTGCGCCAGGGGAAGGTGGTCTTCGCCGGTCCCGCTGGAGCGGGCTCCTCGGGGGGAGGGTCGGTGACCGTCGTGTACGCGGGGGCCTTCGGAGCCTCGACGGGCGGAGCGGTGGCTCGGGGGGCCTCGGCCGGAGCCGCAGCGGCGATCGCGAAGATGGCCGAGAGCACCGCGCCGACGCGGGCGAGGCGGGCCCCCCGCCGGGAGGAATCAACTGCTTCCCTCATACATGAAAGCCTTGGTTCGAAATGTACGAAATCAAGACGTTTTTTTGCGAAGAACCTCGGTTGCGCGAGCGCCCCTCGTCTGTCACGATCAGGAGCCCACGAAGGGTGAGCGGCGGCACCTGCCGAAGCGTCGATCGACGTGGGGCCAAACGCATTGCCCGCGGGTCCAGACCTTGCTACGGCAATGAGGCGAGGGTTCTGTCGAAGGCTCCAAGGAACGCACCGCGCGGCACACGCGTCGTCGTGTGACGACCTCAGGAACCACCGAGGCGGGCCTTCGCCCGGAGGTTCGTTTTGAGTGACAGGTCCACACGTTTCATGGAGGAGCTCGCCCGCGTCGTCGCGCGTGGTGAGGCCGCCGTGATGGGCGTGTGCAACGTCACCCCCGACAGCTTCAGCGACGGTGGCCGCACTTTCGAGGCCGATGCCTCCGTCGCGCACGTCGACGCCCTCTTCGACGATGGCGCGTTCGTGGTCGACGTGGGCGGTGAGTCGACCCGTCCCGGGGCCCCGCGGGTGAGCGCCGACGAGCAAATCCGCCGCGTTTCTAGCGCCGTTCGTCACGCGAGCGCGCGGGGCTTCGTGTCGGTCGATACGACGTCGGCCAGGGTCGCCGCCCGCGCCCTCGAGCTCGGCGCGCACGTCGTGAACGACGTCTCGTCGCTGTCGGAGCCAGAGCTCGCCGAGGTGGTCGCCTCCTACGGTGCGGTGCTGGTGCTCTCGCATGCGCGCGGGCATCAAGAGGCCATGGCCGGCTTCGGCGTGTGGCCGGAGGATGCCTACGGCGACGTCGTCGACGACGTGCTCCGTGACCTCGACGTCGCCCGCAACGAGGCCGAAAAACGTGGCGTTCGCGCGTTCGTCGTCGATCCGGGGCTCGGGTTTTCGAAGAGCTCGTCGCACTCCCTCGAGCTCCTCCGTCGCACGTCCGAGCTCGTGGCGCGCGCCGGCCACCCGGTGCTCGTGGGCGCGAGCCGAAAGTCGTTCCTCACCCTCGCCGCCGGAGAATGCCCCCCCACGGCGCGCCTCGGCGCCTCGATCGCCGCGGCGGTCGCGGCGCAGGCAGCCGGCGCGGCGATCGTCCGTGTGCACGACGTGAAAGAGACGCGCCAGGCCCTCTCTCTTTCGGCGGCGCTCGGGGCGCATGGCCCGCGTCGCGGCGGCGTCGAGGTGGTCTCGTGTTAGAGGGCCTCCTCCAGCTCTTCTCGCGCCGACCGGCGACCCAGGTGGCGATCGACGTCGTCGACCTGCTCATCGTCGCCTACCTCATCTACCGCGCGCTCCTCGTCCTTCGGGGAACCCGCGCGATGCAGATGGGCCTCGGCCTCGGGCTCATCTTGCTCGGGTACGTGGTGGCTCGGTGGGCCGGCCTCGTGACCACGTTCGCCGTGCTCTCGTCGCTGCTCTCGTCGATCTTCGTGCTCGTCGTCGTGGTCTTCCAGAACGACATCCGGCGCGGCCTCATGCGCGTCGGCTCTGGCGCGCTCGTCGGAGGGCTCACGCGCCAACAAGAGACGCGCGTGATCGACGAGATCGTCGCCGCGGCGACGGAGCTCGCCCGCCATCGTATGGGCGCGATCATCTGCCTCGAGCAAGAGGCGAACCTCGACGAGTTCGCGAACGCCCAGGGCACCACCATCGACGCCGCCGTGCAGCGCGATCTGCTCGTCTCGCTCTTCGTACCCGAGGGCGCGAACAAGCTCCACGACGGGGCCATCATCATTCGGAACCTCCGCGTCGCGAAGGCCGGCGTCTTCTTCCCGCTCCCCGACACGAAGGTCCTCGACAAGTCGATGGGCACGCGTCACCGCGCCGCGATCGGCATCACGGACGAGACCGACGCGGTGGTGGTCGTCGTCTCCGAAGAGCGCGGAACTATTAGTTTTTTCTTCAACGGAAACATCGTGCCGAACGTGGACGGCGCCGCGCTCAAAGAGGCGCTCGCGGGCCTCTTCGGCAAGAAGCCCGCGAAGAAGAAGGGGGCGGCCGTCGCGAGGCCCCAAGCTCCCGAAAAGCCCGCTCGATCGAGCACGATCCCGAAGGCGCCTTCCGTCGCGAAGACGCCGCTCCCCGGCTCGCTCGTGCCCGTCGGGAAGACGCCGCTCCCTGGCTCGCTCCTCCCCGTCAAGGGGGCCCGCTCCGCGACGCCGATGCCCGGCACGATGAAAGCCGTCACCGTACCGATCCCCGAAGAGTCCGTGCCGAGCGTCGTCTCCGTGGGTGAGCTTTCGCGGCCGATGCCGAAGATGGACCCCGTGCCGCGACCTGGCGAGGCCCCGAAGGAGCCCGACGTGCCCGGGGTCGACTCGGGCGAGGGGAAGGTCTGATGGCGGTCATCGTCGACGCCGTGCTCGAGAACTGGCGCCTCAAGGTCTTGAGCCTGCTCTGCGCGCTCGCGCTCTATTCTCAGAGCCACAGCGGACAAGACGCGAAGAGCGTCGTCGTGAACCTCGAGGCGCAGCTCCCCGACCGCGAGGACAAGGTGCTCGCCACGATGCTCCCGCCGGGCGTGCGGATCACCATCAAGGGCACGGGCGCGGAGCTCGACAACCTCCGCGCGAGCTCTCTCGGGCTCCAGGTCGACCTGCGCGGCGCGCGCTCGGGCCACGTCACGTTCGAGCCTCGCATGGTGCGCGGGCCGGCGGGCGCGCGCTTCGAGGTGATCGAGTTCGATCCGGCGGGTATCGACGTCGAGTGGGAAGATCGCATCAAGAGGGACGTGCCCGTGCAGGTCTCGGTCGTCGGCACGCCGGCGGCCGGGTACGTCGTCAAGGGCGCGCCGCTCGCCGAGCCGACGAAGGTCAGCGTCACGGGGCCCGCGAGCGACGTCATGGCCATGCAGGACGTGAAGGTCGGTGCGTTCGACGTGCGCGGGCTCTCCGAGGGCTCCTACCCGCGTCAGCTCCCGATCGTGGCCCTCCCGCCGCGTATGCGCGCCGAGCCGCCCACCGTGTTCGTCACCGCGAACATCGTCCGCGAGACGGCCGAGCGCCCCTTCTCGCGCCTCGCCGTGGTGGTGGTCGGAAACACGAAGGCGAAGGCGAAGCCGGCCGAGGTCGACGTGCGCCTCGTGTGCCCACCCGAGATCGTGCGTCAGCTCCGCACCGAGCAGGTCGTCCCGCAGGCCGAGGTCACCTCGAAGGAGGCCTCGGGCAGCGTGTCGGCGCCCGTCGTGGTCGCCGTCGACGGGTGCGAGGCCCACGTGACGCCGTCGTCGGTGGTGCTGAAGTGGTGATCCGTCCCGCGCGCACGGCGGCCTCCGACTGAAATAGGTCGATCGACCTAAATAGGCCCGAGCCCGTACAAACGCCGCGTGTTCTCGCCCAAGATGGCGGGCAGATCGTGCTCCTTCACCCCGTGCGCTTCGAGCCTCACGAGCTCGCGATCCCACGCGTACGGAAGGTTCGGGAAGTCGGTCCCGTAGAGGATGCGCTCGGGGCGCGCGAAGAAGAGCGGGCTCGGCCGCGCGCCGAAGTAGTCGGCGAGGACCATGGTCGTGTCGAGCCAGAGGTTGTCGTAGCGCTCGAGGAGCGCGAGGTAGGCGTCGTACTCGTCGGCGCCGAGGTGGGGCACGACGAGCGTGAGGCGCGGGTGCCTCTCGAGGACACGCCGCGTACGCTCGGCCGAGCAGAGCGCGTGGGGATCGCACTTGTAGGCGGCGCTCTTGGGCTCGCGCCCGGCGTGCACGACGATGGGTTTGCCGTGGCGCGCGCAGGCGTCGTAGATGCCCTCGAGGGCCTCGTCGTCCGGTGAGAAGCACTGCACGTGGCAGTGGAGCTTGATTCCCGAGAGGCCCATCGCGAACGCCTCTTCGACGATCCCTACCGCGTCGGGCTCGCCCGGGAGCACCGTCCCGAGGCCCGTGACGAAGGGATCGCTCGCGGCGATCTCCGCCATGTACGCGTTGAGCGATCGCGCCATGCCGGCCGTGTGGGCGTAGGTGAGCGCGATCACCCCCGAGACCCCGCGCGCCTTCTGGAAGGCGATGACCTCGCTCGAGCGGAGCGGGTAGCGGATCGGCCAACCGTGCGCGGTGAACCAGCGCCAGATGGCCTCGAAGACGCGGTCCGGGAAGAGGTGCACGTGCGCGTCGACCACGGGCGGGAAGCCTTCGGGGACGCGGCTCCCCTCGGCGTCGTCGACGAGCATACCGGGCATGGGGAACGCGCCCACGCAGACCGGCGTGCCCTCGCTCATGCCTCGCTCGTCGCCGCGGGGCCGGAGTCGTTTCGGTACGGGCCCGACTCGCGGCGCTCGTCGTGGAGGACGCGCCCGTCCCGGAGCGTGACCTTGCGGGGCATGCTGTCGGCGAGCGCCATGTTGTGCGTGACGACGACGATGGTCGTCCCGCGCGTCTTGTTGATCGAGAAGAAGAGCTCGTGGATCTGATCCGACGTGCGCGAGTCGAGGTTTCCCGTGGGCTCGTCGGCCAAGAGGAGCTTCGGCTCGAGCACGAGGGCACGCGCGAGCGCGACGCGCTGTTGCTCGCCACCCGACAGCTCGCCGGGCCGATGCGAGGCCCGCTTCTCGAGGCCGACCTCGGTGAGGAGCGCCATGGCCTGGTTCTCGAGCTCTTTGCGCGGTCGGCCCTGGATGAGCCCGGGCATCATCACGTTCTCGAGGGCGTTGAACTCGGGCAGGAGGTGATGAAACTGGAAGACGAAGCCGATGAGGCGGTTCCGTAGCCCCGCGAGCTTGGCGCTCGACATGGTCGAGAGCTCTTCGCCGGCGAGCTTGAGGGAGCCCGTGCTCACCACGTCGAGGGTGCCGATGCAGTGGAGGAACGTGCTCTTTCCCGCGCCGGACTGCCCGACGATCCCCACGAGCTCTCCCTCGTCGATCGTGAGATCGATGCCCTGGAGGACGTCGAGCGAGCTCCCCATGTGGAGGAAGGACTTCTTGACGTTCGACGCGACGACGAGCGGCTTCGGCACGCCCCGCTCTTAGCAAAGATCGCCGGCGAAGAGGGAGGTTGTGACCCTCGGTCGGCATTCGTCAACTATGTTGACAAGTTACGGTGGGCCGGCCTACGACCATCGCATGGACCGCCCGAAGACCGCGCCCCGCCCGCCGAAGCCCGGGAGAGCGCAGAGAGCCGCCCAGGACCCCGACGTGTCTCCGCCCTCCGAGAGCGCCGGACAGAAGCTCCTCCGCGCCGCGCGGCTCCTCGACGAGGTGCTCGTGGCGCGCCTCAAGCGGGTGCGCGCCGAGGCGAGGCCGTCTCACGCGAGGCTCTTGCCCTACGTGGACGCGGAGGGCACGCGCCTCACGGTCTTGGCGTCGCGCCTCGGGGTCACCAAGCAGGCGACCGGTCAGCTCGTGGAGGAGCTCGAAGGCGAAGGCCTCCTCGTGCGCGAGGCCGACCCCGAGGACGGCCGAGCCAAGCGCGTGAAGCTCACGCCACGGGGAAAAAAGGCCGTCTCGGACGTGACGGCCCAGCTCGCTCAGCTCGAGGCGGGCCTCGTCGCGGCGCTCGGCGAGGGCCAAGGCGCGGCGCTCGAGGCGATGCTCGCGTCGTCTCTCTCGTACCTCGAGGCGGAGCGGCGGCTTGGGTGAGCCCGAGAGCCCGTACCGCGAGGTGCTCGGGCCACTCTATGGAGACCTCGCGCCCGCCGTTCGTGCGATGCACGGGGCGCGCTTCTCGGCGCGAGGTACCCTCGACGTGACCCACGGCCGCTCGTTCTTCGCGCGTGCGCTCGCCCGTGTCTCTGGCGCGCCCCCCGCGCGTCGTGCCTGCCCGGTCACGCTCGAGGTGGCCCCGGAGGGCCGCGGATTTCGCTGGACCCGCTCGTACGACGGGCACGTCGTTCGCACCGAGCAGTGGGTCCTCGGCGGTCGGGTGGTCGAGGCGCTCTCGGGCCTCGCCGTGCACTTTGCGTTCGAGGTCGAGCCGTCGGGGGCCCTCGTGTACCGCCACGAAAAGACGACCCTCGGCCGCGGCGCGTTCACGGTCTCCCTCCCGCTCTGGCTCGGCCCTAAGGCCGAAGGGCGCGTCGCGCCGAACGACGAGGGCTCGGCGCGCATCTCGGTCTCGGTCCGGCTGCCCATCGTGGGCTTGCTCGTCGCCTACGAAGGTCTCATGCACGTGGGCCAACACGGAGAAAATCGACAATGATCACGAAGGTTTCCACGTTGATCGTCGGCGCGGGCATGAGCGGCCTCGCCACCGCCGCGGCGCTCGGTCCTCGCGAGAGCTACCTCGTGCTCGAGGCCGACGGCGAGCTCGGCGGGTACTGCAAGACCGTCAAAAAAGACGGCTTCGTGTGGGACTACTCGGGCCATTTCTTCCACTTCAAGCACCCCGAGATCGAGGCCTACCTGCGCGAGCGCATGCCCGGCCAGAACATCGTGACGGTCGAGAAGAAGAGCTTCATCGCGTACCCCGGCGGGCGCGTCGACTTCCCGTTCCAGAAGAACATCCACCAGCTCCCCAAACAGGATTTCGTCGACTGCCTCGTCGACCTCTACTTCGCGCGCGCCCCGAAGGAGCTGCTCGGAAAGTACGCGCACCTCGCCCCCTCGCAGGAGCGGGGGAGCTTCAAGGACATGCTCTACGCGCGCTTCGGGCGCTCGATCGCCGAGAAGTTCCTCGTCCCGTACAACGAGAAGCTCTACGCGTGCGACCTCTCGACCCTCGACGAGGACGCGATGGGGCGCTTCTTCCCGCACGCCGATCTCACCGAGATCGTGGCGAACATGCGCACGAGCGACAACCACTCGTACAACGCGACCTTCACCTACCCCGAGGGCGGCGCCATCGAGTACGTGAACGCGATCGCCCGCGACGTGGATCCTTCGAAAATCGCCCTCCGCGAGCGCCTCGTCGCGATCGACCTCGAGCGCCGTGTCGCGCGCACGTCGTCGCGTGAGATCGCCTTCGACACGCTCGTCTCCTCGATCCCGCTCGACAAGCTCGTGCGGCTCTCGGGCGTACCTCACGACCCCGCGACGTACTCGTGGAACAAGGTCTTCGTGTTCAACCTCGGGTTCGATCGCAAGGGCCCGGACGACGTGCACTGGATGTACTTCCCGTCCCGGGAGACCTCGTTCTACCGCATAGGTTTCTACGACAACATCTTCGGCACCGACCGGATGAGCCTCTACGTGGAGCTCGGCTACGCGAAGGACGCCGAGGTCCCCGCGCCCGATGTCCTCCTGCCGCGCGTGCTCGCCGACCTCGAGCGCGAGGGCGTCGTGACCGGGCAGAAGCTCGTCGCCGAGCACCACGTGCTGATGGACCCGGCATATGTGCATATTACACAGAAGTCGAATCACGAGGTCGCCCGGGTGCGCGAGGTCTTGGCGAAGGGCGGCGTCCACACGATCGGGCGCTACGGAGGGTGGACGTACTGCTCCATCGAGGACAACATCGTCGAGGCCCGCGCGAAGGTGCGCGAGCTTCGAGGCTGAGGGCGCGGCCGCGGCCGCCAAGGGCTAAAAAGGTAAACGATGACGAACGGTTACAGCGCCTTCGAGGTGAAGGTCGAGGGGCACGTCGCCGAGGTGACGATGCTCGGGCCCGGCAAAGGAAACGCGCTCGGTCCCGAGTTCTGGCGCGAGTGCCCCGAGGTGTTCGAGCGCCTCTCGAAGGACGACGACGTCCGCGCCGTCTTGCTCTACGGCAAGGGGGAGAGCTTCACGTACGGGCTCGATCTCAAGGCCATGATGCCCGTGCTCATGCCGCTCGTCGCGCCGCCGAACCTCGCCAAGCAGCGCACCGCGTTCCTCGACTTGGTCATCGATCTCCAGCGCGCCGCCGACGCGATCGAGGCGTGCCGCAAGCCCGTCATCGCGTGCCTCCACGGCCAGTGCATCGGCGGCGGTATCGACATCGCCGCCGCGTGCGACATCCGGCTCGCGAGCGCCGACGCGAAGCTAAGCGTGCGCGAGGTTCGTGTGGCCATGGTGGCCGACCTCGGGAGCCTCCAGCGCCTGCCGCGCATCCTCGGGCAGGGCATCACGCGCGAGCTCGCCTACACCGGCAAAGACGTGTCCGCGGCGCGCGCCAAGGAGATCCAGCTCGTGAACGAGGTGTTCGCCGACAAAGAGGCCCTCCTCGAGGGCGCGCGCGCCATGGCTCGCGACATCGCGAAGAACCCGCCGCTCGTGGTCCAGGGCATCAAAGAGGTGCTCGACTTCGGCGAGCGCTCGCGTGTCCGCGACAAAGAGCGCTTCGTCGCCGTGTGGAACTCGGCCTTCCTCGCGTCGAGTGACCTCGCCGAGGCGATGGCCGCCTTCATGGAGCGCCGCGAGCCCGTGTTCAAAGGCGAATAGAGGCGACCGGGAAAATGCAACGAGCCCCGCGCGACCCTCGGGTCGGCGGGGCTCTGTCGTTCCGCGAGGCCTACGAATTCAGTAGGTGCCGCCGCCGCCGTCCGACGGGGGGGTGGGCACCGGGCACGCGTTGCCCGTGTAGCGGAAACACTTGCCGTTCGTGGTGTCGCAGCAGCTCGTGCCGGAAGCCTCCTTGGGGCAGGTGTTCTGGCATTCGCTGTCGTTCGTGCAGCCGACCTTGCACGTGTCGACCGGGGCGGCGTCCTTCGGGGTCGTCGCCGAGGGCTTCGGGGCCGCGTCGGTCGCCGTGGCGGTGGGGGCGGCGTCGGCCGGGCCGTCTTCGACCGGCACCTCGGAGCCCGCGCACGCGAAGAGCATTCCGCCCGACACGAACAGCGTGCAGATGGCCACGAGAGCGGCGGGGGAGACGTTGCGGGAGCCCGGGGTGCGCGTAGGGGACGACATGCGGTTGCAGATGGAGTACTCGAGGAACTGCCCCTCGACAACCTTCGAACCCGAAAAATCCGAGGCGTAGGTTCATGTCTCACCCCGAGAGCCCAAGTCCTGACGCACCCGGTCGACCCGGGGTGCGTCACGTGCTCCGGGCGTTCCTCGATCGAGGACCGGAGAGGTCCTTCCTCGTCGGGCTCGTGGTCGTGGGAATCCTCGTGTTTTTGCCTGCGATCCGGTCGCCGCTCCTCTTCGACGACTACATCCACCGGTCGATGGCGAACGGAACGTTCCCCGCGCCGCGCGGACCGTTCGACTTTTACGATTTCGTCAACGGCCACGACCGCGCCCTCTTGCTGGAGCGCGGCATCGTCCCTTGGTGGACCGACCCGGCCCTCGAGATTCGCTTCTTCCGCCCGCTCTCGAGCCTGCTGCTCTACGGCGACCACCGCACGTTCGCGAGCGCGCCACTCGTCCTGCACGTGCACTCGTTCTTGTGGTGGGTGCTCGCGGTGCTCGGCGCGCGCGCCCTCTTCGTCCGCTATTTTTCGCCTCGCGTGGCCCTCTTCGCCACCGCGGCGTTCGCCCTCGCGCCGGCCCACGTGCTGCCTCTCGCGTGGCTCGCGAACCGCGAGGCGCTCGTGTCGCTCGCGCTCGGACTCGTGGCGCTCGTCCGCTACGAGGACTTTCGCGACGAGGCGCGGCCCAAAGACGCCGTGCTCGCGACGCTCCTCTTCGCGCTCGCGTTCCTGGCCGGAGAGTACGCGCTCCTCCTCGGCGGCTACGTGGTCGCCTTCGAGGTCTTCCGGCCGAAGGGGCCGAGCACGTCGCTCGGGCGTCGCGTCGCAGGGCTCGCGCCGTTCGTCGTGCCGCTCGTCGCGTACCTCGTCGCGCGGCGCGCGCTCGGCTACGGGACCACGGCGTCCGGTTTCTACTCGGACCCTACGCGCGATCCGTTGGGCTTCCTCGCTGCGGCCCCGAAGCGGCTCTCGTGGCTCGTGCTCGGGGCGTGGCTCGCGCTCGATGGTGAGGCGATGCGGCCGTCGTACTCGGCCGTCGCGCTGGTGCTCGCGGCGGTCGCGCTGCTCGTGTTCGTCCGTCCCGCCGTGCTCGCCGCGATCCGCGCCCTGGACGATCTGCCGAGGAGGCGCGCGATGGCCCTCGGCTCGGGCTCGCTCTTGTCGCTCGTGCCGGTGCTGTCGGTGCAACCGTCGCCTCGGCTGCTCGAGGCCGCGCTCGTCGGTGTCGCCGCGATCGTGGCGCTCGTCGTCGACCACGCGTTCTTCACCGAGCGCACCGCCGGCCCGTTCCCGAAGGGGGAGCGCGCCGCGCAGGTGGCGCTCTTGTTCCTCTTCGCGCACTTCGTCGAGGCCCCGATCGTGTCGCGGACCCACGCGCGCACCGTCCAGCGTGTGGGCATGCGCTTCGCTTACTACGCGGGTAAGTTCTCGGAACGATTGGGAGATCCGGAGAAGGCTCGGGTCATCGTCCTTCGCGACTCGGGCAGCGCGTTCTACCTGCCGTTCGCGCTCGGGCCGACCGGGGCGCCGCCGCGCTCGTGGCGCGTGCTCGCCCACACGGGTCACGTGCTCACGCTCCGCGACGGCGACACGTCGTTCTCGCTGAACGTCGGAAAGGATTCGACCGTGTTCCCGCTCGGCCACGGCAACCTCTTTCGCAAGGACGAGGCGCGCCTCCCCGTGGGGAGCGTCGTCACGATCCCGGGGCTCACGGCCCACGTCCTCGAGGCGAACGCGTCGGGGCCGACGGCCGTCCGCTTCGTGTTCGACGGCCCCCTCGACGACGCGGTGTTCGTCTCCGAGACGCAGAAGGGCTTTCGCATCGAGACCCTCCCCGACCCGGGGTTCGGCGCGCCGTTCGATCCCTGAGCGTCAGCGCGCGAGCTTCTCGCGAATGCGGAGGGTGGGCTTCTCGACGAGCACGTGGAGAACGTACGCGAGCGCGATCGAGAGGATCATGAGGACCACGAAGGAGAGCGGCCAGTTCGCCCACATGGGCACGCCTCGTTTGTCGAGCGCCTTCGCCATCGGGACGACCACGTAGTCGAGGATGGGGATGTGAATGAGGTAGATGCCGTACCCGAGCGTCGCCACCACGCGGAAGATCGGGTGCGACATGGCGCGGGCGAACGCGCCCTTCCCCGTGAGGAAGACGAGCAGACCCGTGAAATACATGATGGACGTGATCGTCCCCCACGCGAAGAGGTGGAAGATCTGCACCGCGTCGGTCCCGAAGCGGTCGGGCTTCATGAGGAGCCACACGCCGAGCATCGCGGGGAGCGAGAGGAGCGCGCGCGCGAGCGGATCCTCGATGACCTTGGCGATGCGATCGCCGTAGCGGAAGAACACGAAGGCGAGCGCGATGCCGCACACGAGCGTATCGAAGCGCGTATACGTCCGGAAGTAGACGGCCTTCGAGAGCGCGATGTCGGTCCAAGGGGCGCCGCGGAGGTAGACGGCGAACCTGACGACGAGCGCCGACGCCCACAAAATGCCGAGCAGCGTGACACGTTGGGCGTCGGTCCGGAGGCGCCAGAGCACGTAGAAGAGCAGCGGGACCGTGAGGTAGAACTGCTCCTCGAGCGCGAGCGACCAGCCCCAGAACATGACGAGGTTGTCCCTGCCGAGGGGCAAGAAGTTCGTGAGGTACACGGCCTCGTAGGGCAGGTGCGCGCGCTGCTCGGCCGAGATGTGCGTCGTGAGCGCGAGCACGGCGAGCACCACGTAGTACGAGGGGAACGTGCGGAAGATGCGGCGGATGTAGAAGCGCTTGAGGTTCTGGGTGCCCGACAGCTCGAGCGAACGCAGCAGGATCGTGCCGATGAGGAAGCCGCTCAGCACGAAGAAGAGGTCCATGCCGAAGAACACGGCGAGCGAGGTGGCCGCGTAGTCGCCGTCGATCGGGAGGTGCTGCTCGCCCGCGAAGACGAGCGTCACGTGGTACTGCACGACGCTCAAGATGCCGAGCACACGGAGCCCGTGGAGCATCGGGAAACGGTTGTCGAGGGGATCGAGGGCGAAGAAGCCGCGCCGTGGCTCGGGCTTCTTTCCTTCCGTCGCGACGTCGGTGCTCACGGGACGCGCACCGTACACCGGTCGCGCCCGGTTCGCGACATCACGTTCGTAAGGTCGGGCCGCCTAGGGCCATGACCCATAAGGTGCCGGACTCGTTGGGAAAAATGCCCGGACGATCGCGTCGATGCGGGCGACCTTCGCGGCGAGCACCGCGTCGCCCCGGGAGCGCGCGGCGAGCAGGGCGTGGTCGTTCATGAGCCACGAGAAGATCTCGGCCTTGTCTTCTTCGAGCGAGGCCGTGGCATACCGCGTGACGAAGCCGTCGGGCCCGGTGGGCGCAGAAGCCTCGGGATCGCGGATCGTGCGGCCTCCACCCTCGTAGCGAAAGTCCGCGGGGTTGAGCTTCTCCCACGCGGGATCGACCACGACGAGGCCGTCGTCCGCGAAGTCGACGAAGTGAAAGACCTCGTGGTGCACGAGCCTCGCGAGGAAGGCCGGGCTCGCGTCGGCGTCGACGAGCAAGGTCGACGCGTAGTTCGGAAGCGACGGGATGGAGCGCCCGCCCTCTTCGAGGTCCTCGCAGAAGATCACGCGCCGGAGCTTCGCCTTGCGCAAAAAGCCCTTCGGATATCGCCCGAGCTCCTTCGCGAGCGCGCCCCTCGCGGCCTCGAGCTTCGCGCGCGAGGGTGGGCGCGCCGTCACCGTTCCGTGCGAGAGCGGCAGGGAGAACGCCGCGCGAGGGAGCATCGCCTCGACCCCGTCGGTCACCTCGGTCCCGTCGGGCGTGAAGCCTTTCTCGAGGAGGCCTTCGCGCGCCCGGCGATCGAGCTCCTCGGCGCGCTCGGCAGAGGCCGCGGCCGCGTCGAACGCCCTCGTGCTGAGCACGGCCGCCGTGACCGTCACGATCGACGCGAGGGTGAGCAAGATCGGCATCGGCCCGAGGAGCGTGAGGAGCCCCGGGCGATGCACGGGGATGCCATGTTTTCCCTCGTGGCCGTGCTCGTGACCGACGTGATGATGAGGGTGCGTCACGGCCCTACGCGCCGCCCGCGCCCATCACGGCTCCACGACTTGAACGGCGAACGCGCCCCGCCCGGTGCCGACCGAGACGAGCACCGTCGCGGCGTCGTCGCTCGAAAAACATAGCTTTCCGTCGCGTGGGATGGCGACCTCGGGGCCCTCGGCGGCCGTGTCGCCGTGCCCGTCGCGTACCACCACCACGAGGTCCGTGATGCTCGCATCTCGTGCGGTGAGTACCCGGTAGCAGCGCCCCGCCTTGGCTTGGAAACGCGTCTCTTTCGCCGGGTCACCGTCGGAGGATTGCCCGGCGAATGCGGGGCCGAGGGGGCGAAGCTTGCAGGATGCAACGATTCGCGCGAGGGTCTCTTCGGGCCGCCCGACGCCCACGGCCCCCCGGGTGCACGAGGCCGACGCGTCTGCTTCGAGCTTGGCCACGTGCGAGCCCTTGACGCCCATCGGAGGCACCGGCAGCGCGTCGGGGAGGCCCGACGGGAGGGGGCTCGGCGCGGGAGCCTGCGCGCTCGCGCTCGGGGCCGGCCCTGCACCGAGCACGGGGACTTTGGCCTCGCCTCCGGGGCCGCACGCGAGGGCGGCGACGAGGCCGAGGGTGGGGAGCACGAGCGTCTTCGCGAGCCGGTTCATGGGCAGACGACGATACCTCGCCTCGAGGCGCGCGGCGACCCGTGGTTTTGCCCCGATCACGGGACGAGCCGGAGCACCTCTTCGATGCGCTTGCCCCCGTAGAGCGCCTTCGCGTGCGCTTGGGTCGAGAAGCTCCGGGTGCGCATGCGGTCGACGTAGAGCGTGCCGTCCAGGTGATCGACCTCGTGCTGCAGGATGCGCGCGGGCCACCCCTTCGCGCGGAACGTCACGGGCTCTCCGCGCTCGTCGAAGGCCGAGACCTCCACCTCGAGGCTCCGCGTGACGAGCCCGACGTACCCGTGCACCGAGAGGCACCCCTCGAAGAACGTCGCCTTCTCGTCGCCCACGGGCGTGAGCTTGGGGTTCACGAGCACGCGGGTCGCGAACGGCTCGCGGAGGCGCTCCTCGCGCTCGTGGGGCAAGAGGCTCGCGATGAGCTCCTTGCGATCCTCGAGCACGATCACGCGGAGATCTCGCCCGATCTGCGGCGCCGCGAGCCCGACGCCCGGCGCGGCGCGCATCACGGCGATCATGGTGGCGACGAGGTCGCGCAGGTCCTTCGAGCCGAAGGCCTCGGGGGGCACCTCGCGCGCCGGGGTGCGCAGCACGAGCGCGCCGGTCTGGACGATGGGGGGCAGCTTGGGGGCTTGGGGCACGGGGGGCTCCTTCGTCGGCGCGGGCGAAGGCTCGGGGCACCGACCGGCGCAGCCCACGGCACAGACCAAGAGCGCCGCCGCCACGAGTCTCACGCGCTGCATGGGCTCGGGTCTACCACGCCCCACCGAGTACCGGGAGATGCGTTGAAAGTGTAATGATTACGAGTGGTTGTGGTTGTGGCCCGGCCGGCCGCGGCGCGCTCGTGAGCCCGAAAACCCTTCCCAGGGTGCGGCCCGTTCGCCATGCTGCGCGCATGGAAACCCGCACGCTCGGATCCCTCGAGGCCGTCGTCGTCGCGCCGCGCGGCGAGGCCGTTCGTGCCGTCGTCGTCCTCATGCACGGCTTCGGCGCGCCAGGCGAGGATCTCGTGGGCCTCGCCGACATGATCGAAGCGCCGCCCGGTACGGCGTTCGTGTTCCCGAAGGCGCCGCACTCGTTCACCGAGCTCTACGGAGCGCCGCCATTCGTCGACGCCCGCGCGTGGTGGAAGCTCGACCTCGAGGCCATCGAGCGCGCCCGTCGGACCGGCGGGGTGCGTGACTTGTCGCGCGAGCGGCCCCAGGGAATCGACGCAGCGCGCGCCCTCGTGGTCGCCTTGCTCGCGGCGGTCGG
Organism: Myxococcales bacterium; assembly: GCA_016712525.1. Classification (NCBI taxonomy): domain Bacteria; kingdom Pseudomonadati; phylum Myxococcota; class Myxococcia; order Myxococcales; species Myxococcales bacterium. The sequence goes on along the minus strand of JADJQX010000008.1, from coordinate 674,953 downwards.
AGAGAGCTTTCCGGGCGCGAAGGTCGTGCTCGGTGGGTTCTCGCAGGGGGCCATGCTCGCGTGCGACACGGCCCTCCGCGAAGGCCCGAAGCTCGCGGGCCTCGTCGTCCTGTCGGGCACGCTCGTGGCCGAGGCCGAGTGGGCGGCGCTCTTCCCCACGCTGCGAGGCACGCCGGTCTTCCAGAGCCACGGGACCGTCGACGACATCCTCCCGTTCGCCCTCGCCGAGCGCCTCCGCGACGGGCTCGAGCGCGCCGAGGCCCGCCTCACGTGGGTCGCCTTCGAGGGCGGGCACGGCCTCTCCGACGAGGTGGTCACGGGCCTCTCACGGTTTCTCGGCGACCATCTGTAACAGTTCGAATGTTCTAGTCTTTATGTCGCTTCGAGGTCGAGCAGACGAGCCGTGAGCGCGTCCTCGAGGGCGCGCCTCACCCGCGAGAGCACGCGGTCGGGGTTCACCGCGAGCAGGCACTCCTCGCGCACGTCCCAGCCGCGCACCGGGATCTCGACGATGCTGCCCATCGCGATGTGCCTCCTCGCCGCGCACACCGGGCCGAACACGGCGAGCTCGGTGTCAGCCGCCGATTCGAGCGCGCACGCGAGCGTCTGCACCTCGTGGCCCGTGCGTCGTTCGCCCGGGGAGAGCGGGCACTCGTCCTCCGTCGAGACGAGCTGTCCGCCGAGGTTCTCGACGGGGGTCAGGAAGGCGACGTCGCGGAGCGCCCGGGGAGACACGGGCCCCTTGCCGAGCTTCTTGGCGAGCCTCGGGGAGCCCATGAGGCCCTTGCGCAAGGTCCCGAGGGACGCCACCGACCAGGCCGGTAGGAGGCGTCGCGCGCTCCCCGTGACCACGAGCACGTCGAAGATTCCGTCGCTCGGGTGGGCGCGGAGGGACGCGGCCGGCAGCTCGACGCCGCGCACCCGATGCTCCGGGAGCGCGCGGATCGCCGCGGGGACGAGGGCCGAGCACAAGAACGACGTCGCCCCGAGCGTGAGGGTCGCGGGGGCCTCGCGCTCGTCGCGCTCCATGCGCCCGAGCTGCTCGAAGATGGTCTCGACGAGCGGCACGACGCCTTCTCCGGAGTCCGTGAGCTCGACGCCGCGGGTGCCTCGACGCACGAGAGATCGACCGAGCTTCTCCTCGATGCGAGCGATGGTCTTGCTCACTTGGGAGGGGGTCACGTCGAGCTCGCGCGCGGCCCGCGTGATCGACCGCGCGCGCACGACCGACAAGAACGTCGCGAGGTCGGAGATCCGCAGATCGGTGAGGCTCTCCCGGGTGCGTCGCTCGCTCACGACGTGGAACCTAGCCGGTTTGGGAGGCGCGGCGAAGCCCGAGGGCTCTGCCTCGTCGTGAGCGTGAGCGACCTCGGTCGTCATCGTGCGATCTCGAGGCGGTAGTCGCCGCGCGCGCCGCTCGGAGAGTAGGCGACGCCCACGTAGCGACCGGCGCTCTGTGCCGTGCCCGAGACCTCGTTCGGCGCCACGTTCGTCACGGCGCGGTACCCCGACGTCGTCTCTTTCCACACACGCAGCTCGACCCCGGCGCTGCGGGTAGCGACGCGGTAGGCGCCGCCCGCGCGGCTCACCGTGAACGAGAACCAGTCCTGGTCGGTGGTCGTCGCGAGCGTGCCGCAGAGCTCTTGGGCCGTGGCGGTAGTCGCCGTGCGGTAGCCATCGTTCGGCTCAGCCTCACGTTGGGCGCAGGTGGGCGTGGGCGTGGGCGTGGGCGTGGGCGTGGGCGTGGGCGTGGGCGTGGGCGTCGCGCTCGCGAAGCCTCCGTGGGCCTTCACTTGGGTATCGATCCAGGTCGCGAGCAGATCGACCCTGGCGAGCACCTGCGTGCCCCCGCCGGCCCCCGAGTTGACGGCTACGATCGTGCGGGGCGCGGGCCCGGGGCGCACGACGGGGCCACCCGAGTCGCCGCTCTGGATGACCTCGCGGGTCACGTACGAGAGCGGGAAGCCGTACCGTGCGCCGGCGCTCACGGTCACCTCGGCGCCGAAGAAGAGATCGGTCCGGGAGGCCGTGCCGTCCTTGATGCGCCCGACGTTCACCACAGGGGAGCCGTCGGCGAGGCCCGTCTTCGCGAGGGTGGGGAACGAAGGGATCGTGAGCGGACGCGAGAGGAACACGAGGCCCACGTCGTGTTGGTTCGGGTTCACGAACTCCGAGTCGTTCGAGTAGTCGAACACGGCCGCGCCCTCGGCGGTGGCGGTCTGTCCGCCGGCGTAGGGGAGCTTCACGGAGAAGCCGTCGAAGCCGTCGACGCAGTGGCCCGCGGTCAAGACGACCCTCGGCGCGATGAGCGAGCCCGAGCAGATGCTCACGGTGCGGCCGCCGCGCGACATGTCGACGAGCGCGGCCTCGGGGTACGTCTCCGCGCGTACGCCGCCGACGATGGCGTCGCTCACCTCGCCGAGCTCTTCGGTGGCGTAGGTCGGCGTATCGGGGGCCGCGGACGCGCAGCCGAGCGCGGAGCCGAGGGAAGCGACGAGGACGAAGCCGATGCGTGCCGAGGTCGAGCTCATGAAATCCTCCGAGGTGTCCGAAGCTCCGGGTGCGCCGTGCACGCCGTCGCTCGGTGCGGAGTACGCTTACGGATCTCGACGGAGCGCGAATAGTCGTCGCCGAGAACACCGCGTGTTGCCGCTCGGGAAACTGTGGGGAACGTGGCGACGCTCGCACCACATGCAGAGTGCATTCACTGGAAACTTGCGCCGAGGCCGGACGAAATGCGCACGCTTCGGCACGTTTCCACCGGTGCAAGAGGCCCGATCGTGTCCTCACGCGCGCGCCGACGGCTCGCATTTCTTAGGCACCCGAGCCCTCGCATCGCCCCGCGTACGACGTCGCGCGACGCGCTCTCGAGCTCGCGCGCTCCGAATCGCATGTATCCTGCATGTTCGTGACGTCTCCGTCGTACGGCAGGACGAGGCCCCCTCCAACGCGGCCCGAGGAACGCGAAGGACGCGTTGTGTGCTCGTAAATGCTCAAAACTGTTGTGAAAAATTCTCTCGTGTCGTGGGCGTGCGACGGAGGCGCGCGCGCCGCGTACCCCTCGTGTGGGAAGCTTCGTCCGTCGAGCGATGGGGGTCGGGGTCCTCGTGGGGATGTCCATGGCGTGCTCGCGCGCGCCCGACGTCGTCGAGCCGCCGAGCGACGGAGATCCGAGCCCCGTGACGTCGGCCCGGCCTCGTCGAGGCGTCGTGTGCACGAGGGGCTCCGAGTGCGCCTCGGGCGTATGCACGAGGGAGGGGGCGTGCGCGCCGGCGCGAGCCGACGACGGCGTGACGAACGGCGACGAGACCGACGTCGACTGCGGAGGGATCGCGGGGCCGCGCTGCGGAGAAGGGCGCGCGTGCGCGACACGTCGCGACTGCGCCGACCGCGTCTGCGTCGATGGGAGGTGCCGCGCGCCTCGGTCCGATGACGGCGTCATGAACGGCGACGAGTCCGCCGTCGACTGCGGTGGCACACGCGCACCCTCGTGCGGGGAAGGACGCGCGTGCCGCACGGGGCGCGACTGCGCGAGCCGGGTGTGCGAAGGCGGGCTTTGCGCCGCGCCACGCGCCGACCTCGTTCGGAACGGCGACGAGACCGACGTCGACTGCGGCGGCTCGGCGTCCCCTGCGTGCGAGGTCGGGCGAGGGTGCCGCGTCGCGGACGACTGCGTCTCGCGGGCGTGCATAGCTTCGCGCTGCGCCGAACCGACGGCGAGCGACGGCGTCACGAACGGCGACGAGACCGACGTCGACTGCGGCGGCGCCCGCGCCCCGGGGTGCGCCGAAGGGGCCCGCTGTACGGTCGGCACCGATTGCCGCTCTCGCGTCTGCGGCGAGGGCGGAGCCTGCTCCCGTGCTCCGAGCTGCGCGCGTCGCGCAGGAGGAGAGACGTGCGGGCGCGGCGAAGTGGGGAGCGCCGAGGCCACGCACGAGAGCTGCTGCGCCACGGCGCCCGTGCCGGGCTCGCGCACGCGCCTCGGCAAGTACGGCGTCACCGCGGGCCGCATGCGCACGTTCCTCGAGGCGGTCTCCGGAAATGTCCGAGGGCTCGTGCGCGGCCTGCGCGCGCGCGGACCGCTGCCGTTCGGCGCGATTTTGCCCCCCGCGTGGGACGTCTACCTCCCGACGAGCCTCGAGGGAGACACGTCGCCGAGCGAGCTCTCCGAGGCCGGCCTCGGCGGCGGCGCACCGATCCCGGGGATCTACACGAGCGCCTACCGTCACGTGTCGGGGTACATCTTCCGCGACAACGAGCAGGTGCTCACGGGCTGCACGAACGGCGCGCCCGGCACCCACACGGTCTTCATCCCGGACGAGGCCGAGTCACGCCTCTTCGGCGACGTCCCCCACGAGGTGCCGCGCGATCTCGTCGACACGAAAGGTGCAAACTGCACAAGCTACCTGCTCGCGCAGGCGTTCTGCCTGTGGGACGGCGGGAGGCTTCAGACCCGCGAAGAGCTCGAGGCGGCGTGGGGCCCCGCCACCTACCCGTGGGGCGACGCGCCGTGGCCATTCGGCCCGGGCAGCGGCACCTACTTCGGCAACCGCTTCCCTTGGGCCACCGACCAAAGCCTCCGCGCGAGCGGCAGCCCCTTCGCCCCCGGGCCGATGCAGAGCATCGAAATGGCAGCGTTCTCCTATAGTTACGAGTATCCGGCGCTCCAATCGACCGACTACGCGGTGTTCATCCCCGCGCCCGGGCGAATGCGCGGGCGAGGCGCGTACGGGCACTCGCTCACCGACGGGCTGATGGAGCTCACGGGCAGCCCGCTCGACGGCGTCGTCACGGAGAGCCCGTTCACGACGCGCTTCCACTGGGGCCCGAACGGGTCGTTCGAGGGGCACGGCCTCGGGTTTCGGCACGCGTCGCACGCCATGAACAAATACGGGAAGCTCGGCTTCCGCTGCGCCTACCCCGAGCGCTGAGCGACGCGAGGGAAGTCGCGGGTCGCGCGGGGCGCTCGTCGGGTCGGGCGCGATTGGCGGCGCGGACCGCGGGGCGCTCGTCGGGTGCGGATCGCGTGTATCGTGCATCCCGTGCACCAAGGAAGCTGCCTCTGTTCCGCGATCCGCTGGTCCCTCGCTCGCCCGATCCGGATCGTCACCCACTGCCACTGCCAGATGTGCCGCAAGCAGCATGGCGCCGCGTTCGCCACGTACGCGCAAGTGAAGCGCGCCGCGATCACCATCGACGATCCGAAGGCGCAGCTCCGCCGCTACGCGTCGTCCGAGAAGGCCGCGCGGCTCTTCTGCGGGACGTGCGGCTCGAGCCTCTTCTGGGAGTCGAACGACCACCCCGAGCTCCTCGGTGTCGCGGTCGGCGCGCTCGACGTGCCCCTGGGCGTCCCGGTGCTCGCCCACATCTACGTCGGCAGCAAGGCCGACTGGGTCACTCTCTCCGACGGCGTGCCCGGCTACGAGGGGGACTACGCCGGTCCGCCCGTGCCGCGCGATGCGTGAAGACTACACACGCTCGGTGCGCGCAGCTCCCACGCGACGAACGGGGTCAGCGACGGAGAGCCGCGCCCGCCGCGTCAGATCGGGATGTCTTTGAGGGTGACCTTGTTGCGGCCGCCGCGCTTCGACTCGTAGAGGGCCGTGTCGGCGCCGGCCACGAGCTGCGTGGCGTCGTCGCAGCGGGTCTCGGGGAGGCCCGCCACGCCCACGCTGATGGTCACGGGGATGTGCGTGCTCTCGAACATGAACTGCGTCTCTTCGACGCGGGCGCGGATGCGCTCGGCGAGCGTGGCGGCCTTGGCGAGCGACGTGCCCCTCGCCAAGATGGCGAACTCTTCGCCGCCGTAGCGGGCGAACACGTCCTCGGTGCGGAGGAGCGTTTGGATGAGCGCGGCGAGCTGCACGAGCACGGCGTCGCCCGCGAGGTGGCCGTACGTGTCGTTGATCTTCTTGAAGAAGTCGATGTCGAACAAGAGGAGCGACAGCTCGGCGTGGTGCCTCTTCGCGTACGCGTACTCGGTCTCGAGGCGCTCGAGGAAGTAGCGCTTGTTGAACGCGCGCGTGAGGCCGTCGCGGAGGGCCGCCTCGATCATCTTCTGCTGGAACGACTCGTCGAGCGTGTCGTTGAAGCTGAAGCGCACGACGGTGTTCGCGCCGATGCTGATTTTGTCGCCGTTCTTGAGGACGCGCTGCGTGACGAGCTCGCCGTTCACGAGGGTGCCGTTCGCGCTGTTCAGGTCCTCGATGATCACGTCCGAGCCGGACTTGATGATGCGCGCGTGGCGCCGCGAGATGCCGTCGTCCGTGAGGCGGAGATCGGCCTGGTTCGAGCGGCCGATGACGGTCTCGGCGGCCTCGAGCTTGTGCATCGCGCCGACGTTCGAGCCCGTGAGCACCACGAGGTAGGCCTGGAGCGCCTGACGTTTGCGCGCCGCGAGCTCACGCTGCAGATCCGTGAAGCTCGTGATGCTCGTCGCCTCGATGTCGTCGTCCATGGCGCGGACGCGGGCGGAGGAACGTCGTCGGGGGGGCTCGCTACCCATACTTAAGTCAGGATTGCAGAGCGCCCCATCCGTTTCAAGCAGCTTCCATAGGCTCGGGTCGCGAAGGCGAGAGCCATTTTCCAGGGCCGCGAAACCTCGAATGTTTTCAGCGACGTACGGCCACCGGGCCCCCCTGTGCTATGACGCCCGGCCGAGCATGACCCCCAAGACCGTCTTCCTCACTGGCGCTTCGAGTGGCATTGGTCGGGCGCTCGCGCTCGCGTACGCCAAAAAAGGGGTGCGTGTGGCGCTCGTCGCGCGGCGCAAGGCCGAGCTCGAGGGCGTCGCGGCAGAGATTCGGGCGCTCGGGGGCATGGCGGTGCCGATCGTCGCCGACGTCGCCAAGGTGCACGACATCGAAGAAGCGCTGCGCGAAGCGAACGACGCGCTCGGCGGGCTCGACATGGTGATCGCGAACGCCGGCGTGGGCTCCCCGAAGCACGCGACGAGGCTCACCGTGGCCGAGGTCGTGAAGGTGGTCGACGTGAACGTTCGTGGCGCCTTCGTGACGCTCGTGGCGGCGCTCCCGTACCTGCTCGAGCGAAAGCGCGGCCACCTCGTCGGCGTGTCGAGCCTCGCGGGGCGGCGCGGCCTCCCGCAGACGGGCCCGTACTCCGCGAGCAAGGCCGCCCTCACGACCTTCCTCGAGACCTTGCGCCTCGACCTCGCGGGCTCCGGCGTCCGCGTGACCGACGTTCAGCCCGGGTTCGTCGACACCGAGATGAGCCGCGCCACGGCGACGCGCCCCTTCTTGTGGACCGCGGAGCGGGCCGCCTCCCACATCGTCGAAGAGCTCCGCAGCGCTCCGGCCGTCGTCGCGTTCCCGCGGCCGCTCGGCGCCGCCATCACGGCCTCGCGCGCCCTCCCGGACGGGTGGGTCTCCTACCTCGCCGGCAAGGGCGTGGGGAAACCGCGCTGAGCGCGAGCCGACAGAGGCCGCCCGCCGACGCGTCGTTGCTCCGAGTGTCGGTTGTATCTGTCTGAAATGATTGTTTGTTTTGCCTGAGCCTCTCGCGCGGACCGGGGGCGGTGTATAAGCGCGTCATGAGCGGAAGCCCCTTCGAACAAGCCCTGTCGCACCTCTTCGCCGCGCACCCCTGGCACGGCCCCGCGATCGGCGCGAAGGCCCCCGAGGTCGTCACGGCCTACGTCGAGATCGTGCCGACCGACACGGTAAAGTACGAGCTCGACAAGGCCACGGGCATCCTCAAGGTCGACCGTCCGCAGAAGTTCTCGAACACGTGCCCTACGCTCTACGGCTTCATCCCGCAGACGCTCTGCGGGGCCGAGGTGGCGCTCTTGTGCGACGAGAAGACCGGCAAGACCGGCACCCTCGGGGACGACGACCCGCTCGACATCTGCATCCTCACCGAGCGCAACATCCCGCACGGCAACATCCTCGTGCAGGCCGTCCCCATCGGCGGCCTGCTCATGGTCGACAAGAACGAGGCCGACGACAAAATCATCGCCGTGCTCCAGGGCGACGACGTCTACGGCCACATGCGCGATCTGAGCGAGTGCCCGCGCGCCCTCATCGATCGGCTCCACCACTACTTCCTCACGTACAAGCAGCCCCCGGGGTCGCACGAGCACGTGGTCGAGATCGCGCGCGTCTACGGCCGCGATGAGGCCCACGACGTCATCAATCGCAGCCAGAACGACTACGAGAAGGCGTTCTCGAGCATCACCGGGCGCCTCCGGGCGCGCTGAGCCTCACGTCGCCGGGGGTCGGCAAGAGGCCGATCACGCGCCTCGGGGAGAGCGCGTCGAGATCGAGCGACACCCCCTCGTCGGCGCATCGCTCTTCGCCGAGGGCGCGCGCGAAGCGGCAGAGGGCGTCGAAGGTCGCGCCGTCGAGCCCCACGGTCTCGGCGTTCCAAGCGAGCCACGCGAGCGCCGAGGCGTCGCACTGGAGCTCGGTCGCGGCGATCTCGACGAAGGGCCCGTGCGAGTGGAAATGCGCCCAGTCGTGGAGGCCCCAGTAGAGCGCCGCGAGGCTCGTCGTCGCGAGGGCGAGGGCGTCGTTCGGCGGCGTTCGCGTCTCGTAGAGGAGATCGGTCGCGTCGTCGATCGCCCACGGCGCGAGCATGGTCGCCCCCTCGGGGAGCGGGACCCCGGGGAGGTGCAGGTGCGCGTCCTCTCGGGGCAAGAACGGGAACGCGCCGGCCTCGCCTCGAAGCACGAAGCCTAGGCCCGGTGGGTTCTTGCTCGAGGGCAGATCTCGAGCGCCGAGCCCGTCGCGGGTGAGCCACTCGAGCGACTCGCTCGGGTGCCACGAGAAGGCGTCGAACACGGTCGCATGCACGATGCACGGGACAGGAGGCGTGGCGAGGCGCGTTCGCACGGCGCTCCGAACCCTACACCAAAGGGCGCTGCCGGCCCTCGCGCGGTCGTCGGGTCTCTCCGTTCGACCGCCGCGCGCCTTTCATTCTGGCGCCCGGCCCGGCCCCGCGCTATGAGCCGGCCGGATGACGTCGCCTCTGCCCCCGAAGAAGGACGTGGCCCTCGCCCTCATCGAGCGCTCGAGCGTCTTCGTGTACCTCGACCCGCGCCGCGAAGGGGTCGTGACGCCGGCGGGGTTCAAGCGCGAGCCGAAGCTCGTGCTCCAGGTGGGCCTCAACATGGCGGTGCCCATCCGCGACCTCACGTTCGACGACAGCGGCATGAGCTGCACGCTCAGCTTCAACCGAACGCCGTTCTTCTGCGTGATTCCCTGGGGTGCCGTGTTCGCCCTGACCGACGAGAACGGCCAAGGCATGGTCTGGCCGGACGACGTCCCCGCGAGCTCGTCGAGGCGCAAGCGCAGGCCCAAGCCCAAGCGCCGCGCCGCGCGGCTCTCCGCGTCGTGAAGGACGACGAGCCCGCCCCCGAGGCGGCCCAAGCGCCGACGCCCGAGCCCGTCGCCGAGGCCCCGAGCGAGGCCGAGAAGGCCCCGAAGAAGGCGAAAAAGGCGTCGGCTAAGCCCTCGAAAGAAAAAGAGAAAACGGCTGCCCAGGCCGAGCCGCCCACGAAGCGGGCGCGCGCGGCGAAGAGCGCGGAGGGCGCCGAGGCGAAGGCCACGACGAAGCCCGCCAAGAAGGCTCGCACCAAGAAGGCCGCCGAAGCCGCGCCGGAGCCCGCGCCGGCCAAGGCCGCCAAAAAAGCTCCCGCCGCCGCGAAGCCCGCGCCCGAGCCCCCTCGCAAGGCCCCCGAGCAGGTCGGCCTCTTCGACGGCGCCGACCCGCGCCCCGCCGAGCCGCCTCCGGTCCCGCGCCCCGCTCCGGGCGGAAAACCGAAACGCGAGCTGCCTCCGTACCTGCGCGTCGTGAAGTGATGCCTCGGCCGTTCCCCTCGGGTTCGTGGTAAGAGCCGTCCGCGGATGGAGCAGGCGTCGGGGAAGCCCAAGGCGGGCAAGGGTCCGGTCGTGAGGTCGAGAGGGCGTGGCATGGCCATGGCCGCCGCGGCGCTCGTGGTCGTGCTCGTGCTCGACTTCACCCTCGACCGCATCGTCCCCGACAGCTCGATCCGCCAGCTCCTCATGCTCGCCGCGTGCAACGTCCTCGTGGCGCTGTCGCTCAACGTCATCAACGGCATGGCGGGCCAGTTCTCGATCGGCCACGCGGGGTTCGTCGGCCTCGGAGGGTACACGAGCGCGGTCGTGAGCGCGCACCTCCACGAGGCCATGGGCGGGGGCGAGCCCACCTTCGCCAAGAGCTTCGTCGTGGTGCCCGTCGCGCTCGTCGCTTCGGCCGCGATCGCGGGCCTCTTCGGCTACCTCGTCGGTCTCCCGAGCCTCCGCCTCAAGGGCGACTACCTCGCCATCGTCACGCTCGGTTTCGCCGAAATCTTCAGGCTCCTCATCGCCACCGCCCAGCTCGGCGACAAGGAGTCGATCGGCGAGGCCGCGTCCAAGATCGGCAAAGACGGCGTCGTCGGCCCCTTCTTCCACATGCTCTCGGTGGCCATCACGAGCCTCGGCGGTCAGAACGGCTACGCCGGCCCGAAGAACCAAGGGGTACCGCTCTACGCCGGTCCGTTTTGGGTCTTCGGCCTCGCGCTCCTGCTCGGTCTGCTCGCGTACCGCCTCAAATTCTCGGGTTGGGGGCGAGCCCTCCGCGCCCTCCGCGAGGACGAGATCGCCGCGGCGGCCGTCGGCGTCGACCCGACCCGCTACAAGGTTCGGAGCTTCGTCATCGCTGCGGTGGGCGCCGGCATCGCGGGTGGCCTCATGGCGATGAACCGCGACGGCACGCCCACCGTCCAGCCCGACAACTACAATTTCCAAGCCTCGTTCGACGCCATCACCATGGTCATCCTCGGGGGCTCGGGGAGCGTGACGGGCTCGGCCATCGGCGGCGTGCTCATCACGTTCACCATCAAGGCGATCGAGGCCGTCCAGTCGACGAGCGCGGTCCAAGAGCTGAAGCGGCAGGCCGCGTGGCTCGACCTCAACGCGCTCCGCATGATCCTCTACGCGGGTGTGCTCATCGCGCTCATGATCTGGCGACCCGAGGGCCTGCTCGGCGAGCGGGAGCTGTTCCAAAAGGCGCGCGCCCGTGGCCCCAAGCCGCCGGCCCCACCTCCGCCAGATACGTCAAAAAAGGAAGTGAAATCAAGCGCTTCGGATGCGCCTCCCCCTGACGAAGGGGCGAGTGTCCCGGGCGACGCGGGGGCCACGTGAGCGATCTCGTCCTCACGAACGTGTCGAAGAGCTTCGGCGGCCTCAAGGCCGTGAGCGACGTGTCGTTCACCGTCGCGAAGGGGCGCATCTTCGGGCTCATCGGGCCGAACGGGGCCGGCAAGACCACCGTCTTCAACCTCGTCACCGGGGTCTACAAACACGACACGGGCTCGATCCGCTTCGGCGCGAGCGATCTGTTCCCGCTCGCGCCGGCCAAGATCGCCGAGGTCGGCATCGCGCGCACGTTCCAGAACATCCGGCTCTTCACGCAGCTCACGGTGCTCGAGAACCTGCTCGTCGCGTGCGAGCTCCAGAAGCGCGCGCACCTCACGGCGGCGCTCCTTCGTACGCCCGTGCACTACGAGGACGAGCACCTCATGCAAGAGCGGGCCATGGAGCTGCTCGACGTGTTCGGCCTGGCCGACGCGGCCGACGAGCCCTCCACGTCGCTCCCGTACGGAAACCAGCGCAGGCTCGAGATCGCGCGGGCCATGATGTTGAAGCCGAAGCTGCTCCTCTTGGACGAGCCCGCCGCCGGCATGAACTACGGCGAGGCCGAGGGCCTGAAGACGCAGATCCGCTGGCTCCGCGACACGTTCGACATCACCGTCGTGCTGGTCGAGCACAACATGCAGGTCGTCATGGGCGTCTGCGAAGAGATCCACGTGCTCGATCACGGCGAGACGATCGCCCACGGCACACCCTCCGAGATCCAGAACCACCCCAAGGTGCTCGCGGCCTACCTCGGCGGCGACGACGACGACGCGAGCCCACCCGACGCCGCCACCAAGAAGGCCGACGCGGAGGTGAGCGATGCGGGTTAAACACCCGACGCGGGCCGCGAAGAAGCTCCCCGAGGGCACACCCCTGCTCGAGCTCCGCGACGTGCGCGTGGCCTACGGCGGCATCAAGGCGCTCAAGGGCGTCTCGCTCCGCGTGATGCCGGGCGAGGTGGTCGCGATCATCGGGGCCAACGGCGCGGGCAAGACCACGACCCTGAAGACCATCGCGAGGCTCCTCCCCCTCGCCGGTGGCAGCGTTCATTTCCACGGCGAGGACGTCACCCGCGTCCCCACCGAAGAGATGGTCGAGCGGGGGTTGTCGCTCGTGCCGGAGGGGCGCGCGATCTTCCCGAACCTCACCGTCCGCGAGAACCTCGAGCTCGGCGCGTACCTTCACCGCGATCCGACCACCATGAAGGAGACCATCTCCGACGTGGTCGAGCTCTTTCCTCGCCTCGGCGAGCGCATGACCCAAGAGGGCGGCACGCTCTCGGGCGGCGAGCAGCAGATGCTCGCGATCGGCCGGGCCATGATGGCGCGCCCCGAGATGCTCCTCCTCGACGAGCCGTCCCTCGGCATCGCGCCCAAGCTGGCGGCCCAGATTTTCAAGGCGATCCGTACGATCGCCAAGAGCGGCGTCACGGTGCTCGTGGTCGAGCAGAACACCCGCATGGCCCTCGGCTCGAGCGAGCGTGCCTACGTGCTCAGGACGGGCGAGGTCGCGCTCGAGGGAAAATCTCGGGTGCTCGCGGACGACCCCGAAATCCAGAAGGCCTACCTCGGCGGCTGAGCCGCGCCGAGCACCTTGTCGCATCCGCGCGCCACGGTGTCGCGTGCGCGCTCGCGTGTGCGGACCGACGTGCCCGGTCCTCCCGCGGCCACGGCCTTCATGGCGACGCACGTCCTCGGCAGCCGGGTGAGGTTGCGGTCGTCGGGATCGAGCGCCGCGACCACCCACGCGCGCGCCGTGTCCGACGTGGCCATGGCCTTCGGGAGGGCCGCGTCCATCGTGTCCGCGCATCGCAGGATGGTGGACGTGAGCTCGGACGTGAGCTGCGCGTGCGCATCGAGCGGCCGCGCCGCGAGCGCCTTTTCCCAGACGAACGTGGCGCGTGGGCAGGGGAGGCCGCGCTTGGACGCCGTGACGAGCAGGCCCTGCTCGGCCTCTTGGCCGAGCCACGTCGCCATGTCGTCGTCCGTCTCGGAGCGCTTCGCCGCGAGGCTCGCGCACTCCACGTCGTCGCGATGCTCGGGCGGGGCGCTTCGGAACGACGCGAGCGCCTCGGGGCTCGCGTCGGGGGACGCCAGGGCTTGGCACATCGCCGTGCGCGACTTGGGCTTCGCGAGCGCGCGCAGGACCACGGCCTTCGACGGTGCCCCGAAGCTCGCCACGAGCGCCCCGAGCCGGGCCGCGTCGGCGGGGCTCGTCGCGCGGGACATCGCGGCCTCGAGGTCGGGTAGAAACTCGACTGTTTTCGGGTCTTTACGAGGGAGTGCCGATTGCGCGACCGTCGCGCGTGCCGGGTCGCCGAGGGCTGCCCGGAAGAGCGGCGCGGGCCAGCTCTCCCCCCGCGTGTGACCTTGCCACGCGGCGATGTACGCGTTCACGTCGCCTTCGCGGGCGCGGCTATCGACGAGGGCGAGCGCCTTCGGGTTTTTCGCGGCGAGCCTCCCGAGGGCGGCGGTCGACTCGGCCGCGGTGCTCTTCTCGAGGAACGCGACGTCGCCGCGGGCTTCGGCCTCGTGCACGTCTTTCGTGCCGCACGCGACCGCGGAGGCGATTGCGGCCGCACCCACGAGGGCGAGGAGGTTCGTTCGGTTCGCCATGGCCAATCCTCCGAGCGTACATCACCTTGACGCCCGTTCGGGGCATCTGGCATCGAAAGGCCCATGAAGATCCTCGTGACGGGCGGGACGGGTTTCATCGGTGAGCGGCTCGTCGCGGCCCTCGGCCGGCGGGGCGACGACGTGACGGTCCTCAGCCGCCGCGCCGGGGGCTCGGGCAAGGTTCGGCAGGTCGTCTGGACGCCCGAGCAGAAGGGCCCGTGGCTCGACGAGGTCGCCGCGGCCGACGCTGTGATCCACCTCGCCGGCGCGGGCATCATGGATCGACGCTGGAGCGACGAGCACCTCCGCACGTGCCGCGACAGCCGCGTCCTCCCGACGGCCCTCATCTCCGAGGCGCTCGCGGCCCGTGGGTCGGGCACGCTCGTCTCGGCGTCGGCGGTCGGGTACTACGGCTTCCGAGACGACGACCGCACGTGCGACGAGTCGAGCCCCGAGGGTGACGACGTGCTCGCCCACATGTGCGCCGAATGGGAAGCGTCCACGTCCGCGGCCGAGTCCGCCGGAGTCCGCGTCTCGCGCGCGCGCATCGGCGTCGTGCTCGGCTCGGGCGGCGGAGCGCTCGCGCAAATGCTCCCGGTGTTCAAGCTCGGGCTCGGCGGGCCGCTCGGGAACGGTCGGCAAATGTTGCCTTGGATCGCCGTCGACGACGCCGTTCGCGCGCTGCTCTTCGCGCTCGACACCCCGGGCTTCGAGGGGCCCTTCAACGTGACGGCGCCCACGCCGGTCTCGATGAACCACTTCGCGAAGGAGCTCGGCGCGGCGCTTGGGCGCCCTGCGTTCTTCCGCGTGCCCGGGTTCGCGCTCCGCGCCGTGGTGGGTGGGGGCGCGAGCGTCGTCTTGACGGGCCAGAACGCCGTCCCGAAGAAGCTCCTCGATTCGGGCTTTTCCTTCTGTTACCCGGAGCTCGGCGGGGCGCTCCGGGCAGCCCTGACCGAGGGCGAGAGCGCGGCCTGAACGAAGGTCCACTCCTCGGCGGGGGCCGAGCGGCTCCCCGCAAAAGTTGCCACGATGGCCACGTCGGCACCAAGATCGGTGAGTGTCGCCCCCCATTCGCAGCCTCATCGGTGCGACCGCGATCCTCGCCGGCCTCCTCTTGCTCGGCGGGCTCGGGTACTGGCTGCTCGGCCACGGGCGTTGGACGTACGGGGAGTGCGTCTACATGACGGCCATCACCGTCACTACGGTGGGGTTCGGCGAGCTCCCGCACATGCACGAGGTGCCCGGGGCGAGGGCGCTCACCGTGCTCGTCGTGGCGTTCGGCGTCGGCGCGGTCGCGTACGCCCAGTCGAACGTGACCGTGCTCGTGTTCGAGGGGGCGTTCGGCGACGTCTTCAGGAAACGGAAAATGATGAAAGATATCGAGCGCTTGAGCGGCCATATCGTCGTGGCCGGGGCGGGGGCGACGGGCCGCCACGTGATCGAGGAGCTCTTTCTCACCCGAACGCCCTTCGTGGTCATCGAGAAGAACGAGGCCCACGTGAAGCGCATCTCCGAGGAGCTGTGCGGCGGCGAAATGCTCTACGTCCTCGGCGACGCGACCGACGACCACGCCCTCCTCCGCGCGGGGGTGAAGCGCGCGCGCGGCGTGGTGGCCGCCCTCACCGACGATCGCGACAACGTGTTCGTCACGCTCTCGGCCCGCAGCCTCAACCCGACGGCCCGCATCGTCTCGAAGGTGGTCGAGGATCCGACCGAGGCGAAGATGCTGAAGGCCGGCGCCTCGAGCGTGGTGAGCCCGACCCAGATCGGCGGTCGGCGGATCGCGTCGGAGCTCTTGCGCCCCAGGGTGAACGAGTTTTTCGACAAGATGTTCCGCGACAACCGCGGCCTTCGCCTCGAGGAGCTCTCGGTCGATCCTTGCTCGACGTGCGTGGGCAAGGCGCTCTCCGAGACCCTCGTGCGCCGCGAGTCGGGCCTGCTCGTCATCGCGGTGAAGCGCCGCGACGAGGGCTTCGTCTACAACCCCGAGCCGGGCCTCGTCCTCGAGGTCGGGGACACGCTCATCGTCATGGGGCAGGTCGACGCGATCGCCGCCATGCGAAACGTCGTCGCGGCCTGAGCCTCGGGGGCTCGACCCTCGCTGCAGAGTATGTAACACACTGGTATCATGAGGTATTTCGTCGCCCGTCGGCCTCTCGCGGCGGGCTGACCCCGCGGTCGGTCAGCCGCTCTTGACGAGGCCGAGGGCGGTGAGCCGCTCGGTGAGGAACGCGTGCGCGGTGATGTCGCTCGCGGGCTTCGCGTCGGGGTGCTTCGCGGCGAACGGCAGGAGCCCGAGGGACACGTCGGGGCGCGGGTGCGTGAAGAACGGCATCGAGTACCTGGGCACGTCGTCCTCGGGGCGGCTCGGGTTGACCACGCGGTGGGTCGTCGCCGGCACGAGCCCGCCCGTGATGCGCGCGAGCATGTCGCCCGAGTCGACCACGAGGTGCCCCTTCGGCGTCTCGACGGCGAGCCACCGCCCGTCGCGGGTGAGGATCTCGAGCCCGCTCGTCGTCGCTTCGGGGAGGAGCGTGATGAGGTTGATGTCCTCGTGCTCCGCCGCCCGAACGGCCCCTGGGACGTAGAGGTCTTGGAGGCGCGGGTAGTGGATGAGGCGCAAGATCGAGTTTCCACCGCGTGCCATGTCGGCGATCGCGTCGCCCCGCTCGCCGAAGTGGAGCGCCAAGGCGACGAGCAGCTCGCGGGCCACGGAGTCGAGGGCCTCGTAGAGCCGGGTGGTCGTCTCGCGGAACTGCGGGAGCTCCGCCGGGAAGGCGTTTTTTCCCCCGTCGCCGAGCTCCGGGAGCTCGCGCCCCACGTGGAAGAACTCTTTCAGATCGCTCACCTTGCGATCCTTCGCGTGCTCCTTCCCGAACGTCACGTAGCCGCGGTTTCCGTTCGAGGCGGGCAGCTCGCACGCGCGCTTCTGCTCGAGCGGGAGCGCGAAGAAGTCTCGGATGGCGGCGTACGTCGCGTCGACGAGGCCCTCGGGGAGGCTCGCGCCCGCGACCGAGACGAACCCGAGCTCGCGGATGCCGGCCCCGAGCTCCGCCACGAAGAAGGCCTTGGCCTTCGGATCGGGGCTCGTGAAGTCGGTGAGGCTCACGGTGCGAAGCGACAGGCTCATGGTTGCACTCTACACCAAAGCCGCGCGCCGGCGCATCCCCTCTCGCGCGCCCACGACCACGCCGGCCGACAGGAGCAGCGTGACCACGTCCCACGGGTCGAACGTGCCGAAACCGAGGGGCCCTTGCAGCACCTCCAGGCCGACGAGGAGACCTGCGCCCCCCGCTTGAAACCCGAGGCGCCTCGCGAGGGAGGACTCCCCCTCCGTCGTGTCGACGAACCCGGCCGTGGCGACCGCGAGCATCGCGTCGGCGAGGTGCCCGAGCACGACGGGCCCGATGGCCTCGCGGAGGGGCCTCGTCGCCACGGCGAGGGAGGCCCACGCCGCGCCGAAGCGCTCGCGGCCGAGAAGGGCGCGCCCGAGGGCGTCGAGCACGACGATGGGCTCTTCTCGCACGACGTAGGTCGCGGCCCCGACGACGAGGGGAAAAACGACGAGGAGCGCGACACGAAGGCGAACGTGCGCGTCGCGCCCCTCCGGTCGGCTCAGAGCCCCTTCAGCTTCCAGTGGAGGGTGCCTCCGTTGAGGTCGGCGTCGATCGTGCCCTTCTTCTTCGTCTTCGGGTCGGTCGCGTCGCAGGTGACGCCGTCTCCGTCGGGGATGTAGACCGTGCCGCCGCCGCAGCTCACGGTGGGCTTGATCTTCCCTTTGGTCTCTTTGAAGACCATGTCGGACAGATCGGCCTCGAGCTTCGACGACTCGACCGCCGCGACCTTGATCGAGAAGCTGTAGTGGTGGGTCGTCGGGTTCTTGGTCATCTCGACCGGCGCGGTCTTCCCGTTCTTCAGCGTGGCCGTGCAGGTGAACTTGGTGCGCGCCGCGGGGTTCGGGCATACGCACTTGGTGACGCCCTTGTTGGCGAACTGGGTGACCACGGCGCCCTCGAGGTTCTCCTTGAGAGAGGCCGTCTTGCCGTTGCCCGCGCCCTTCTTCGTGAGCTCCTCGCCGTCGATCGTCATCTCCCAGATGCCCTCTTCTTCTTCGGGCTCGGCGTCGATCTTGAATTTGACCTCGAGGAACGCGGCCTTCACGACGATGTTGCCGTTCTCGATGCCCTTCAGCGTCCCGTCGACCGACTTGGTGGTCGACCCCGTCTTCTTCTTGTAGTGGACGCTGCGGTCACGCCCGATGAGGAGCACGGTGTCGTCGCTCTCCCAGTCGCCGATGTACGGCTCGGTGGCAGAGTCGATCGGAGCGTTCGCCGTCGGGTCGTCCTTCTTCGGCTTGCTCGTGGCCATCGAGAGGAGAGCGGCCACGACGAGGCCGGATGCGGTGAGTGCGGAGCGGAGACGGCTATGCATGCCGCCCAGCGTATCGCCCAAAAGCTCGGCCGTCGTGGGGTCGTAATGGATTGAAGTTGCAACGAATTTCGCGTTTTGATGACAAAAGGTAAGGTCGGTTTACCTTTTGCTCGGCGCGAATCGTCGGGCCTCGTCAGGCCGCGATGCCGCGCGCGCGCAAGATGTCGCGGAGCGCGCCCTGCACCTCGGGCGTCGAAGTCGCCATCGACGAGCGCGCCACCTCGATGAACCGAGACCCACGCGACTTTCGCAGGCCGTCGACCGCGGCGGTGCGATCGGCGGGCGCGCCGTGCTCGAGGATCCCGAGGAGGAACTCGGCGGCCTCCAGCGTGTCGACCTTGGCCAGCGCACGAATGGCGCTCGCGCGCACTCCCGGCTGCGGGGCCTCGCGAACGATGCGAGAGAGCGGGTCGAACGCGTGCTGGAAGTAGAGCGCCTCGACGGCCTTCGCGGCCTGTTCGACGACGCCCACGTCGCCGTCGCGGAGCGCTTGCCGCACGGTGATGAAGCTCCGCTTGAAGAAGAGCGTGCCCATGGCGGACAGGACGGCGATCTTCACCGTGCGCTCGGGCCTCGCGAAGAGCTTCTCGAGAGGAGAGAGCACGGCATAGAGCTGGAGCGCCGCGAGCTGGTCGGCGAGGCGCGCGCGTGCGGCTTGCGAGGCGGGGCTCGCGTCGTTCTGGCCTTCGACCGCGAACGCCGTGAGACGCGCCAGCATGGCCTTCCGACGGATCAGATCGGGCCAGCTCCGGTTCAAGAGCACGTCGGCGCACGCCTCGGCCGCGCTGCCTTGCTGCTCCCACTCGATGAGATCGACGTGCCACACGTCGGGGAAGTGGTTGTCCTGTCGGAGGTGCGAGGGCAGGGGGGCGGCGTCGATCGACTCGTCGCGCACGTTCTCGTAGCGGCGCGCGGCGCGCGCGTAGTGGGCCCTCCGGCGCGGCTCGAGGTCCATCGTCGCGAGCTCTTGGTAGAGCTGGCCTACGCGGCTGAAATGCCCCACCTCACCGAACGCCAAGACCGCCGCGAGCACGGCGTTCTCCGCGATCTCGGGTGGCGCGCCGCGCTCGTGGTGCTGCCTCGCGACGCTCCGCCACAGGTCGGCCTGGACCAAGATGTAGTGTGCAGCCGTCGCCGACATGCCGAGCGAGCGCGCGTACTCCGAGGCCTCGCGCGCGAGGGTCGCCGCCGCCGAGAGCTCTCCCTTCTCGCGGGCCGCGGCGAGCGCGTCCTCGAAATATTGGAGCGCGAAGTACTTGAGGTGGTCCTCGCGGAGGATGCGGATGCAGTTGACGAAGCCCTCGAGCACGTCCTCGAACATGCCGCTCTCACGGCCGATCTGGACGAGCACCTGGAAGCAGTCGAACGCCCGCTCTCGCTGCCCGACCGACTCGAAGTGGTCGGCGGCCTCTTCGAGCAGGCGCACCGACGCGACCGTGGCCTCGCGGGCTTGGCGGGGGTCGTTGCACTTCTTGGCGCAGCGGGCCAGGTTGAACTGGACGAGCGCGGCGTTGTACGCGTCGGCGCCGCTCGAGGCGACCTGCCCGAGCCTCGACCAGAGGGCCCGCGCGCCCTGCCAGTCCTCGGCCTTCTCGCGGTAGATCGCCGCGGCGGCGACGAGCCCGGCGTCCTCCATTTCGCGGGCGGCGGCCGCCATGTCCTCGGCGGCCGCGAGGGTGCGCGCGCGGTCTTGCGGGGGGACGTGCGGGAGCTTCTGGTAGCAGCGCCGCATGGCCTCACGGTCGTTCAGCGCGAGGTACCACTCGACCGTGAGCGCCGAGCGGAGATCACCCCGGCGCTCGAGCACCTCGACGAGCGGCCTCAGCACCGACACGTAGTCGTGCTCGGCGACGTGGGTCTGCTGCGCGGCCTGCACGAGCGCGTTCGCGGCCTCGTCGAGGTTGCCTCGGCTGACCGCGGCGCGTGCGCGTTCCCTCAGGTGGTGGAGGTCGTCGAGCATCGGGCCTCGACCCTAGTTTATGGCGCGCCGTTCGGGAACAGGTGGGATCGACGCCGACCTGTGCCTCCGAGCCGCCTCACGAAGGATCGGGCTGTCATGGGCCCTGCGCCGGCCTCTGCCTCCTCCGTGAACAAAAGACTTGGATATCCAATGGTTACGGACGGGTTTGGGGTGGCGCGAAAGGTGCAGAGGGCTCATCTCATGCTGTCGCCGTGGATGTCCAAAGCGCTCCCGTGGTTCGTCGTCGTCTCGTCTCTGCTCGTCTTGACCGCGGTCGCGTTCGCGCCTCGTTGACACCGTCTCGCGGGCGGCTCGGCTCTCGAGACGCCCCGTGTGTCAGCGCAGCATCACCGCGACGAGCACGGCGAGGGCCACGGCCACGGCCCCCGTGAGCGCCCCGTAGGCGAACATCGCGCGGCGGGTGTCGAGGTCGAGCTCGCGGGAGGGCCGCGGGAGCTCTCTCTCGGGAAACAGGATGGGCGCCGTACGCAGGCGACCTTGGGCGGCGCGCGTGGGGGGTGGGGCTTCGTCCTCGGCGCGCAGGCGGGCCTCGGCGCGGAGCTCGACGAGCTCGTGGAGGGTGGGCACACCCGCCAAGGACGAGAGGGGCGCGGTCGGGACGATGTCCTCGAGGGTCTTCGCTTCGGCGCGGGGCTCGGGGGCCGGCTCCAGCACGGGCACGAACAGCGCCGGGCTCGGCGCGGGCGACGGGCGAGGAATGGGCCCTCGGGCGTCGGACGCGCATCGCGCCCGCCTCACCGACCCGCGACGCGGTTGACCAGGCGCCTCTCTCGCCGGCTCGCCCCAGCCCTCGTCGATCTCCGAGAGGCTCGGCCGAGATCCTCGGGCGGATGCCTTTGGCTGCGCGCTCGGCTCGACCCTTCGCCCGTCGCTGCGCGCGGAGGGGAGGGCGGGTCGGGATTTGACGCCGTACGGAAGCGTGCGAACGGGGCGACCCGAGGTGTTCGACATGCCTCTCTTCCAGCACCTCGCGTGCCACGGAGAAGCTGTCCGTTCCGAGCAGAAAAAAACGCGTCGTCGCGGCCTCGGACCTGGTCGCGTGGAGCGTACGGACGGCTCAGGAGGACGTCTTCGGTCCTTTGAGCTCTCCGTGCACCAGGTCGCTTCGACCAGGGCTCAGGTCGGCGGGAGGCTCTTCTGAGCGGCGCGTGTCGCGGCGGCCTCGGCGGCCTCGCGGCGGCGCGCGGGGAACGTGACGATGGCCTCGACGATGCCGATGGTGATGTAGAAGCCGAGCAGCCACACGAGCACGAACGCCGGGCTCGTCTTGAGGGACACGACCACGCTCGAGCCGACCGCGAAGAACACGAGGCCGAGCGAGCGCCAGTTGAGCTTCATGTCCTTGAAGCTGCGGAACCGGATCGTCGACACTTGGAGGAACGCGAGGAAGAGCGTGAGCCCCATCATCGGGACCACGTAGTCGGCGCTGCGCAGCTTGCCGGCCACCGCGTGGTTCGCCACGATGAGCGAGATGAGGATGCCCGCGGCGCCGGGGACGGGAAGACCCACGATGTACTTCGGCGGCTTCGTCGGCTCGCCGTTCTCTCCCATCGACAGCACGTTGAAGCGCGCGAGGCGCACGGCGCCGGCCGCCGCGAACACGAACGCCACCACGAGGCCGACCGTGCCCTTTTGGTAGAGCGAGAAGTTATAGACCATGAGGGCCGGCGCCACGCCGAACGAGACCACGTCGGCGAGCGAGTCGATCTGGAGACCGAAGGCGCTCTGCGTCTTCGTGAGCCGCGCGACGCGGCCGTCGAGCATGTCGAAGAAGAGCGCGTACACGAGCAGGAGCGCTGCTTTGTAGAACGCGTCGTCGCCTTCGCCTTGGGCCGAGCAGGAGATGCGGATCGAGTCGAATCCGCAGAAGATGCTCGAGAGGGTGATCATGTTCGGCAGGAGGAAGAGGGTCTTCCTCAGGTCGAGCTTCTTCTGCGGAGCTTTGGCCAATGTCGACTCCCAAGGCGGTGGGGGCTCTCGCCCCCGTCAAAACCCCGTAACACTTACTCAAGTTGCCGTCCGCGTAAAGGAAGCGGAGGGCGATTTTGTTCCGCGAACCGAAACTTCGGGCGCTTTCGAGCACATACGCCACGCCTGCGGCGGCCCTTCCCCCAAGGGAGCGGGAACGACTGGGCGTGGGAGGGCCCGTCAGCGAGGGCGGGCGGTCTCGGTCTTGGTGTCGCCTTGGACCCAGCGGAAGTTGTCGAGCAGGGTGACCGAGTCGAGGTCGGCGTCGCCCGTGTCCCACAAGAGGAACTCGAGCGTGAAGGTCTCGCCGGGCTCGACGGGCGCGGTCGACGTCAGCCAGCCCGTGGCGCCGCCCGCGCTGCTCCGCGTGTTCGAGAAGGGGCCGCACCAGAGGTCTTCTTTGGCGAAGCCCGTCCCGGCGAGCTCTCCCGGGCCGCCGGGGCACTGGGAGCGCGTCGTCGTCGGGCCGTCGGCGCAGCCTATGATGGTGTTCGGAGTGCATCGATCGAAGAACCCGTTGTTCACGCTGACCGGGTTCTTCTGGGCGTCGAACGAGATGTTGTCGGGTTTGCCCCCGTTGAACGCCTTCGACGAGAGGTACGCGATGAACGAGTCGTTGTAGTCGGTGCAGACGAACGCCGGCCACTCGGAGGTGAAGAAGTTGAAGTCGAACGCGATGCCCTTCGCGTTCGGTGGGGCCTTCAGCACGAGCTTCACGTCGACCACGTCGTACGTGTCGGTCTCGGTCGAGGGGCACGCCGCGGCGGCCTTCGGGAAGCCGGCGGGCACGGTGCGGCTCGGGGCCGTGTCCCAGAGCTGCGCGTTCTGGCCGAAGAGCTGCGTCGAGCCGGTGTCTTGGTTGAACTCGCGGGCCCAGCCCGTCGAAATGACGCCCAAGGTCGCGCCCTCGCGGGGCACGATGACGTTGCCGAACTTGGGCAAAATGCCGGTCTGCCCTGCCCGGGGCGCCGTCGTCGTGGTGGTCCCTCGTGTGTACGTGGCCGACACGAGCCCGTAGCCCTTTTGGGCGGCGTCGGCGCAGATCCCGAGGGACTTGGCGAACTCGGTCGCGTTGCCGTTCCGCGCGAGGCCCGTGTCGCAGGCCGGAGGGTTGTCGACCTTGCCGTCGCCGTCGTCGTCGCAGTTGTTGCCGGGGATCTCGGCGTTGGCCGGGTTCGGCACACACGGATCGCCGCCGGGGCCCACGCCGCCGTCGCCGAAGAGCGAGCCGCCGTCGCCCGGGGTGGGCGAGCCAGGACCCGTGCCTGCGTCGTCCTCGAAGACGTTCGAGCGTGTGCTGCTCGAGCACGCGGCGGCGAGAGAGAGAACGACGGGGACGGCGGCGAAGAGGGCCAGGCGCTTCATGTTCGGCGCGCATTCTGACACGCGTTCATCAGAAGGGAAGCTGGCTCGGGTGCCTCGAAGGCGGTTCTCAGGCGTCTCCTGCCGAGCCGCAGAGGCTCAAAATGTACCTGCGAGGCCCAAATGTGAGGAGACGTCGTACCTGCGGTCGTCGACCCCCCGATCCGAGTAGTTGTAGAGCTCGGTCGAGAGCTTGAGCCGGAGCCCGCGCTCGAGGACGTAGGCCATGCCGAGCGTCGTGCGAAGCATGGTGCTCTTCTCGGAGAGCTCGCTGTCTTTGGCCACGTTCCCCGCGCGGTGGAGGAGATCGAAGCGGCCGATGAGGTCGAGGTCTTGCGTGAGGGCCTGTTCGATCTCGACGTACGCACCGTGTTTGAGGAACGTGTCGCCTCCGCTCGACGCGGGCAGCGCGAACTTGAGCTGCGCGGGGTCGTCGGTCGAGAACTGCTGTCGCCTCACGAGGTACTCCGCGCGGATCGTGGTCTTCGAGACGCGCAAGGTCATGTCACCTCCCGCGATGACGTACGTGAGCTTGTTCTCGGGATCCCACGTGCCCGCCATGCCGCTCGCGCCGAGGGTGAGGTCGGACGTCTCCCCGAGCTTGGCCGTGAGGGCCACGCGCGCGCCACCCGCGGGGCGCGCGTTGTTGTCGACGTAGAACGGGGTGCGAGAGTCACGGAACTGGAAATCGAGGCCGCCGCTCGCGCCCTTGAAGCCGCTCACGACGTACGCGGCGTAGTCGAGCTGGACGTCGTCGGAGAGCCACTTCGTGCCGTTGACCTCGACGCCCGTGTCGGGGAAGGGGCTCGGCAGCACGCCGAGGTTCCACTGGCGCATCCGGAGCATGCGGCCCATGTCGTACGCGAGGGGTTTGTCCGAGAGGCGGTGGTTCGCCGGATCGTGGCGGAGGTTGAAGGCACCGAAGCTCGGGGAGAAACGGCCCACGCGGAAGTTCAGCGAGTCTTTCACGCGGTAGTCGAAGTAGGCCATGTCGGTCTCGAAGCCATGGCACCCGAAGCAGAGCTTCACGTTCGCCGAGAGGTGCTCGCTCACGTCGACGGCGAGCTTGGCCGAGAGCTCGGTGGTGAAGCCGTCGAAGCCGGAAGGGGACGCGCGGAAGCTCTTCGCGCTCGGCACGAAGTGGTAGTCGATCTGCGCCGATCCGGCGAAATTGCGCTCGAGCGCGCTCGCGCGGCCGGGCGAGAGGAGCGCGACCACGGCGACGAGGGCGACGAGTAGGGCGAGCGCGGCGTGAGAGACCATGAGCCGAGCCCGTCGATCGAGGGCGTTCATGGTGCGACGCTCCCAGACGGAGAAGGGGTCGTGGTCGGGGGCGCGACGGGGGGCGGGGCAGGGGTCGTGCCGGGGGTCGAGGCGGCGGGCGCCACCGGGGGGGTCTCGGGCTTGGGCGCGTTTCGCTCGGCCTTCTTGCGGAGCTCCTCGGCCGAGTAGTGCTTCAAGAAGCGCAGGACGATGGCCTCGTCGGCCGCGTTGATGCCGCTCCCGGGCTGCATGCGCATGCGCGCGACGTAGCGCTCCCACTGGCCCATGTCGGTGATGCCCGACGTGAGCGGGCGTGCGAGCGAGTGGCACTTCGAGCAGCGCCTCGCGAACACCTGGTAGTCGGCGCGGACCGTCTCGGGCAGCGTGCTCGGGTCGATCGCGTCGGACCCTTCGCGGCACGCCGTGGACACGAGCGCGAGGGCGACGGCGCCGCTCAGTATCCCGGGTAGACAGGCAGCGAGGGGCCCGCGTCGGTCCCTCCGTCGTTCGATTCCCATTCCGCTTCTCCCTTGGCGCCTTCGGCGATCCAGTCGGACACGAGCGCGACTTGCTCCGGTGTGAAATACGGGCCGCCGCGGGGCATCCGCGCGCCGTTCGGCGTGGTGCCGCGAAGCTTCTTCACGAGGAGCGACGCGCACGGGTTTCCTGGCACCACGACCTGGGCCCCCGACGTCTTTCCTCCGCGGCGCAGGCCTTCGTACGTGTCGAGGTAGAGGTACGCAGGGGTCGAGCCCTCGACGAAGCGCGTGGTGTGGCAATCGACGCAGGCGTACTCGGCGCCGTTTTGCCTTCGCCAAAGGAGCGGACGGATCTGGGTCGTGTAGTCGACCGAGGTCCGCGGATCCGAGTCCGCGTCGCTGCAGGATGGTGTCTCGCCGCCGGCGACCGGGGACGTGCACGCGGCCGACACGGTAGCGACGACGAGCGCGAGGGCCGCGGCGACCTTCACGGGCAGACCACCTGGACGTCGATCACCGCGACCGGCGCGCCCGTGAGGTCGGCGGTCTTGCGGACTCCGACCCCCGACACCGCGGCCGAAAAACACGGCCCCGCCGCGCCGGCACCCGAGACCTGCGGCGCACCACGACGCCGCCCCGAGTCGTCGAAGCCGACACGAATCGCGACCTTCGCTTCGCTCGAGAGCTGCGCCGCGCACGCCGCAAACGAGCCCGCCGCGGGAATGCCGGTCATGTCGGAGCGTGTGATGCCCCCTTCGGCGCGCGAGCTCACCTGCCCGACGGCGCACTTTTTCGGAGTAGGGGGAGGTGCGGCCGTAGGCTGAGGAGTGGGGGCTTGTGTGGTCGCGGGCGGCGGTGTCGTGGGAGGCGGCTCCGCAGGCTTCGGCTCAGGAGGCGTGGGCACGACCGTGTCCCCGGCACCGGGCTTCGGGTCGGTAGGCTTCGGGTCGGCAGGTTTGACCTCGGGCTTCGTGACCTTCGTGATCGTGTGGCCGCTCGGCGAAGGGGAGATCTCTCCCGACGGGAGCGGGCTCGGAGCCGTGACGGCGGACGGCGCCATCGAGGGAGGCGACGGGGGCACGAGCGCCGTGCCCGACGGAGCCGGGTCGACGGTGAGGGTGACCGTGTCGCTCACCTTGTTCGACGAGCGCGCGAAGCCGAAGCCCGCGGCCGCGAAGAGGGCCGCGGCGCCTACCGCGATGCCCGCGACGAGCGCGGGGCTCGTGCGTCGAGGGGCGGGGGCCGGGCTCGCCGTCGCGATGGCCGCGGGGACCTCCACGACGGCAGGGGCGGCAGCGACGGTGCCCGACGTCGCGAGCGCGTCGAGGGTCGGCGCGGCGGGCGCGGGCATGGCGGCCGTGGGCGCCAACGCGACGGGGACCAGCGCGGGCTCCGTGGGGGCCGAGCCCGTGCTCGGCGCGGGCAAGGGAGCGCCTTCGAGCGCCGCGCGGAGGGCGACGCGCATCTCGCGGGCCGACGAAAAACGAGCGTCGGGGCTCTTCTCGATGGCCTTCAAGCACACCGTCTCGAGGCGCGGGTTCACGCCCGAGAACACGTCCCGAGGGGGCGTGGGCGCCTCGGTCACGTGCTTCACCACCACGGTGACGGCGCTCTCGCCGTCGAACGGGACGCGTCCGGTGAGGAGCTGATAGAGGATGATGCCCATCGAGTAGATGTCGCTGCGCGAGTCGAGCTTCTTGCCTTGGGCTTGCTCGGGCGACATGTACTCGGGGGTGCCGATGACGAGGCCTTGGGTGGTTGACTTCGGGGCCTTCGCACGGCCCGCGGCGTTCGCGGGGGCCGGGTCGGCCTCGGCCTCGGCCTCGGCGTCGACGAGCTTCGCGATGCCGAAATCGCACACCTTGACGACGTCCACCTCGCGCCCTTCGTCGTTCTTGCCGGCGAGGATCATGATGTTCTCGGGCTTGAGATCCCGATGGATGACGCCCATGTCGTGCGCGACGGCGAGGGCGGCCAGGGCCTGCGAGAGAATGTCGACGATGCGCGCCTCGGAGAGCGGCCAGTCTTCGTGGATCACCTTCAGGAGGTCGCGCCCCTCGAGGTATTCCATGACGATGTAGAGGAGCCCGTCGGGCTCTTCGCCGAAGTCGACGACGCGCATCGAGCTCGGGTGATCGAGGCGCGAGGCGGCCTTGGCCTCGCGGTGGAACCGCACCGCGAACGACGGATCCTTGGCGAGCTCGGCGTGCATCACCTTGACGGCGACGACCTTCTCGAGCGCCGTTTGTTTGGCTCGGAACACGGCGCCCATCGCCCCGCCCCCGAGGAATTTCTCGACGACGTACTTCTGCGCGATCGTTCGGCCGACCAGCGCCGCGTGGGCTTCTGCTTCCATCCCTTTCGGCATGCTACGCCGAGCGCGTGCGCCGTGACCAGTGTCATGCCGTCTCCCGGCGCGCCGTGTGCCATGATGCAGGCATGGCTCTCGGAACGGCTCCGGCACAAGGCGATGGCTTCTCGGCGACCTTCAAACGAGCTCCTCGGCAGATCGCCGTGGGCGCCGTGCTCCTCCTCGCGACGGTGGCCGTGGGTGTTCTGACCGAGACGCGCGGCGTCGAGCGCTACACGGCCCTCGACCGCAGCGCCGAGACCGTCATGTCGGTCGGCGCCGACCGAATAGACCCCTCCCACGAGGGCGCGCTCGTGCACGTGAAGGGCGGCGTGCAGAGCACCCAAGAGCTGGTGGACGAGACGTTCGGGGTGAAGGTCGCGGCGCTAAGGCTCGTGCGGCACGTCGAAATCTACGCGTGGGAAGAGACGAAGCGCGAGGAGAAGCGCAAGAACGACAAGGGCGAAGAAGAGACCGTCACCACCTACTCGTACACGAAGCGCTTCCAGGCGGTCCCGGCCGACTCGTCGCGCTTCAAAGAGTCCGAGAGCCACAAAAACCCTGAAAAAGCGGCCTTCGCCGACCAAGACTTCACCGCGAAGGACGCGCGGCTCGGCGCGTTCGTGCTCCCGAGCGAGGCCCTCGGGAAGCTCACCAAGCTCGAGCCCGTGCGCGTCTCCCAAGACATGCTCGCGCGCTCGCCCCACGCGACGAAGCTCAGCGAGCTCGAGGGCGCCGCCTTCTACGGCAACGAGGTGCAGAACCCTCAGGTGGGCGACCTCCGGATCTCTTACCAAATGGTAAGGCCTCAGCCCGTGAGCGTCGTGGCCAAGCAGTCGGGAGGGACGTTCGTCGCGTACGAGCCGACACCCGGGGTCGAGCCCGTGTTCCTCGTGCAGGCGGGGGAGGTCGAGTCGAAGGCGATGTTCGCCACGGCCAAGGACGACACGCCCATGTCGAGCTGGCTCTTCCGGGGGCTCGGGGTCGTGCTGGGCGCCGTCGCGTTCGCGCTCATGCTCCTCCCGTTCTCGGAGCGGCGACCGCTGGTCCCGGGGTTCGCGAAGGCACCGCGTGTGTCCGGGGTGCTCGTAGGGACGGGGCTCGGCTTCGCGCTCTATGCCGCGGCCATGGGCGGCACGTGGGTCACTATGCGACCGGCGTTCGCCGTGCCGCTCTTCGTGGTGAGCCTCGTCGCCGTAGTGCTCTCCGTGATGGCCATCGTGCGGGCACGGAAGGCCTGAAGGAGCGCGAGCCCCCGGAGCTCACACGGCTCGTCGGCGGGCGGCGTCGCGGGCCTGGGCGAGCTTCTCGGAGTCACCCGGGCCGAGGTCCGAGAGGGCGAGCGCGATGTCGCGCGGGGCGTCGCCTCGGACGATCCGTTCGCGTGCCTCGGCGCTGCCCGTGAGGAGATCGAAGGCGGGGATCGTGTCGACGAACTCGTAGCGTTCGGTCCGGAAGCGGAAGGCCTCGGGGTGAGCGTGATGCGCCAGCGCGACGAGGGCGAGGTACGTCGCGTAGGGGAGGAACTCCCCGGGGGACGTGACGTGGATCTGGACGCCGCCGCAGGTCTCGCGCGCGTGTTTGTGGAAGGTGGGAGAGAACGTCAGGGGCCGCGCCACGAAGCCCGGGAGCCCGGTCTCCGCGAGGCCGCGCGCGAGCCGCTCGCCGTCGAGCCACGGCGCCCCTGTGATCTCGAACGGGCGCGTCGTGCCGCGGCCGTCGGAGAGGTTCGTGCCCTCGAGGAGGCAGCCCCCCGGGTAGACGAGCGCCGTGTCGGCCGTGGGCATGTTGGGCGACGTCATGACGAAGGGCCGGTCCCACGCGGTCGCGAGCGCCTCCGCGTGAAGGTCGAGCACGGGCGCGATGCGTAGCGCGTCGAGCGCGAGCCCCTCTTCCTCGGCGCGGAGAGCGCAAATCTCGCCGAGCGTGAGCGCGTGACGAACGGGCACGGGCTCGAGCCCCACGAACGAGCGAAACTCCGGATCGAGCGAGCGACCTTCGGCGCGCGTGTGGCCGAGGGGGTTCGGTCGATCGAGCACGAGCACCGGGATGCCCTTTTTTGCGGCCGCGCGCATGACCAGCACCGCGGTCCACACGAAGGTGTAGTACCGCGAGCCGACGTCTTGAAGGTCGACGAGCACGAGCTCGCACCCGTCGAGATCGGCGTCGCGCGGCGAGAGATCGTCGAAGGCGTCCCCGTAGAGGCTCCGCACGGGCGTGCCGTACACGTCCTTCGCGTCGGCGACGCCGATCATGTCTTGGGCCTCTCCGCCGTACCCGTGCTCGGGCCCGAAGATGATTCGCGGCCGCCTCTGGAGCCTGTCGAGCACGGCGCTGATGTGCTCGAGCCGGCTCGTGACCGACGCGGGATGCGCGAGGAGCGCGAAGCGCCGGTCGGGGAGGCGTTCGTAGAGGGTCGGGTCGGCTTCGAGGCGGTCGGCTCCGGTGCGCACGCGATGCACCCTACAAGGTTCCGTCGAGCCTCGCACCGCGCCTCGCCTCGCAAGAAATGATGGGACGATAAAGCTAAAGGATTCAGTGCTTTACGCGCAGGTCTGGGCTCTGTGAGGCGGAGCTATGAAACTTTTGCGATGTCTTGCGGTAGGGTGGAGGAGATGCGCCGGGTCCTCGTGGTCGACGACGAAGAGAACATTCGGCTCGTGCTCCGCACGCTGCTGCGCAAGCACGGGTACGAGGTCGAGGTCGCCGACAACGGCGAGACGGCGCTCGCGCTCGTCGAGTCGTTCGGCCCGGACGTGATCCTCACCGACGTTCGCATGCCGAAGCTCGGCGGGCTCGACCTGCTCGCCACGCTGCGCGCCAAGCAGAGCCCGGCCACCGTGATCGTGATGAGCGCGTACGGCAACGTCGACCTCGCCCTCGAGGCCATGAAGGCCGGGGCGTACGACTACGTGGGCAAGCCCTTCAAGCCGGACGAGATCGTGCTCGCCCTGCGCAAGGCCGAGGAGCGTGAGTCTCTCCGGCGCGAGAACCGGTCGCTGCGCGAGCAGATCCGAGCCGAACAAAGGTTCGAGTCGATCTTGGCGAAGAGCCAGGAAATGCAGGACGTCTTTCGCACGATCTCCAAGATCGCCGACTACAAGACCACCGTGCTCGTGACCGGCGAGAGCGGCGTGGGCAAGGAGCTCGTGGCCCGCGCCCTCCACGCACGTTCGTCGCGGAAGAACATGCCGTTCGTGGCGATCAACTGCGGCGCCATCCCCGAGAACCTCCTCGAGAGCGAGCTCTTCGGTCACCGCCGCGGCGCCTTCACCGACGCGAACGCCGATCGCCGAGGGCTCTTCGAGGAGGCCACCGGCGGGACGCTCCTCCTCGACGAGATCGGCGAGCTTCCGCTGTCTCTCCAGGTGAAGCTCCTCCGGGTGCTCCAAGAGGAGACCATTCGCCGGCTCGGAGACACGAAGGACGCGAAGGTCGACGTCCGCATCGTGGCCGCCACGCACCGCGATCTCGCGGCCGAGGTGAAGGCGGGGCGCTTCCGCGAGGACCTCTACTACCGCATCAACGTGCTGCCCGTGCACATCCCGCCGCTCCGTGGCCGGAAGGACGACATCCCGCTCCTCGTCGATCACTTCGTCACACGGAACAACGCGCGCCTCGGCACGCACATCCGTGGCGTCTCCCCCGAGGCGCGCAAGCTCCTCATCGAGTACCCATGGCCCGGCAACGTGCGCGAGCTCGAGAACACCATCGAGCGCGCCATGGTGCTCGCCGAGGGGGAGGTGCTCGACGCGAACGACCTACCCGAGCGCCTACGCGAGTCCCTCGACCCGGTGCAGGCCCAGCTCGCGACCGGCGAGCTCTCCATCAAGAAGACGTCGGCCGCGATCGAGGAGATCCTCATTCGCCGCGCGCTCCAGAAGACGAAGGGCAACCGCACGCGCGCCGCCGAGGTGCTCGAGATAAGCCACAGGGCGCTGCTCTACAAAATCAAAGACTACAAGATCACGGAGTGACGCTCGTCGCGGCGCCTCATTCGGAGGGCGGGCCCGTGTAGTGGCCCGAGCCGCCGTGCTCGGAGAGCTTCTTGCGGTCGTACCAGGCGTGTTTCGCCCCGTAGCTCGCCGCGAACGCGCCCGCCGCGATCGCCGAGCCCACGATGCCGACGATGATCGCGATGCCGTTCATGGTCGGGCGATCGCCGAGATACGCGGCCCACGACCAGTCCGAGAAATGCACCGAGGGCACGCGCGTGCCGAGGCCTTGGTACCGGATCCCGAGCTCGTAGGTCGAGCTCGGCACCTCGCGTTCGAACGTGTAGCCGGACGCGGTCCTCGCGGTGAGGCCGTAGTGGGTCGTCCTCGAGTTCTTGTTCGTCGTGATCCACGTCCTATGGGAGACGATCTGCGCTTCTTCGCGCTCGCCCGCGAACGACGCCACGAGGTACGGGACGGTGGCGAGCGCGTGGAAGGCCACGAACGCGAGCAGCGCCCCCACACCCCACCTCTGCAAGTACTGGATTCGATTCGGGTATCTGTCCTTGATCGCGCCCGAGGCGAGGTAGGTGCGCCCGTTCGCGGGTGGCCTCAGCACCCAGCCCGTCCCGTCCCGGTAGCCGCTCGCCGCGCGTGGGTGCGGCGCCCGCACGAGGGTGCCGTACGCGGAGAACGTCTCGCCGGACTCGACGTCGCAGTAGCGGCAGCGGCGCTCGTGCCCCTGGTCTTTGTAGGTGGTCTGCATGTCGTCGATGACGAACACGTCGTCGCCGGGCTCGACCATGACGGGCTCGCCGCCGTCTCGGAGGAGGTAGAACGGGCGCGACTGGATCTTTCGGTGGATCTCCTCCCACGTGTGCCAGCTGTTGTTCTTGGAGGTGTGGTTCTTCACCTTCTGGAAGACCTCGACGCGCACCGCGATGGCCTCGCCGCCTTCGGCGTCCACGGTCCCGCGAACGAGCTTGTTCGGCCCGGGCGTGAGCTCCGAAGGGGACCCGAACGCGCGCTCTTCGGCGGCCTGCCGCTCGCGGAGCGCTTTCGCCCGATGGAACAAGAGGAACACGAGCCCGGCCCCACCGAAGCCGAGCACGAGGACCCCGAAGAAGAAGCTCGCCTCGGGCGAGAAGTGATTCGAAGAGACCCAGTCGATGGAGCCGTCGTCGAGGGGCATCAGGACCTCACCAGCTCGAAGATACGCTGTCGATCGAGGAGCGCCGTCTCGGCGATCGCGGCGAGCTCGGGCACGTAGAACACCACCATGGACACCCCGGTCGGCGCCTCGGCCTCGCCTCGGGGCCTGCCGTCGGGGCACCTCATGTGGCTCGCGACGAGGCACACGCCGTGGTCGCGCCGGATGCGGAGGAGCTCCATCGCGACGAGGGACGACGGCGGCGCGAAGGCGCTCACGTCGGTGAACGTGGCCTCGGGCCCCTCGAGGATCCGCGCGAGCACGGGGGTGTGCTGCGGCTCCTCGACGAGGCGCCCCGCGAGCTCGGAGAGCCGCTCGTAGATGGCGTCGTCCGAGACGGTCATTTCGGGCAGTTCGGCAGGGCGTCGACGTAGATGCCACCGGCGCACTGGGCGAAGCGGCGCTCGCACGTGCCCGCGTCGGCGCCCGCGTCGGCGATGGCGGGGCCCGTGCACTTTGCATGGATCTGGGCGACGAGCGGCTCGGCGAGCTCCCACGCGGCGATGAAGAGGTCGTCGATCGAGTCGATCCCCTTCTTCGGATCGTAGGTGATGTGCGCCGTCGCGCACGTGGGCACACCCGGCTCGCACGTCGCGCAGTAGTCGTCGACGAGCTTCTTCTGCGCGGCCGAAAGGCCTTGGGCCGCGTAGCTCTCGTAGATGCAGCCCTTGCGGCTCTCCTCGGAGCAGTTCTTCGCGACGAGGCAGCTCGCCTTCGCGCGGACGAGCTGGTCGCTCTCCGTCTTCGACTGGTTGTCCTTGCACCAGGCCTCGAACTTCTCGACGCCGCAGTTGACGTCCTTCGGGTCGACCTTGCAGGTCGTGAAGTAGGCGAGCTCCTGCGCGCACACGGCCCCCGGATCGAACGGCGCCTGCGCGTCTCCTCCGTCTTTTCCGGCGGCGTCTTGGGGCGTCGCGCTCGCGTCTCGCGTCGCGCTCGCGTCGTCGTCGATGTCGACCGTGCCGTTTCCCGTGCAGGCGACGCTGACCGCGAGGGCCGTAGCGAAGAAGGCGGCGGTGGATGCGGCGATGCGGCGGGAGAGTCGGCGGTGGCTCGGCATGGTTCTCCTTCGAGCCTTCCACATCTCCGCCGTGAGGTCATCCTGGTCGCCGGGCCGGCCGAGGATTTCCGAGGGGTTTCGCGCGTCTTGCCTTTGACGTCGGTCGCTCGTGGGGGCAAGATTCGCCCCATGGTCAAGCCGCTCGTCTCCGCCCTCGTCGTGTCGTCCGCGCTGTCGTTCGTCGCCGCGTGCGGTGGCGAGCCAAAGCCCGCCGAGTCGCCCGCCGACGTGAAAGAAGGCGAGGGGACGACCGACTCGCCGCCTCCGCCGCCGAAGCCCGCCCAAGCGGATCCGCAGCGGAAGAGCGCGAACGAGTACGACAAGGAGAACACCGAGGTCGTCTTGAAGCGCGCGGCGCGAAGCGTGAAAGAGTCCTGCGGGGAGGCCAAGGACGAGAACGGCGTCGCCTCGGGGCCGTTCGGGAAGGTCACCATTCAGGTGCTCCTCGGCCGGAACGGGCACTCGAAGGGCGTCACCGTGCCGGCCTCGCACGCCGAGAAGCCTGCGGGAAAGTGCATCGTCAACGCGTTCTCGAACCTCGCGTTCCCGCCGTGGGCCGGGCAAGACACGTCGGTCGACTGGGAGGTCGAGCTCGTGCAGCCCGCCGCTCCGGCCGCGCCGCCGAAGAAGAAGTAAGTTACCCGAAAAAGCCTTTGCTTTCGGATGGTTACGGGAGTCATGCGCCACGCTTAACGGCGCGATCCGTACCCCACGCGCGCGCGCACGCCTCGGCTCGTGGGCCTCAGCCGCGCGAGCGAATGAAGCCGAGCAAGAAATCGAGCGCGACGCGGTTCTGACCGCCCTCGGGGATGATGATGTCGGCGAAGCGCTTCGAGGGCTCCACGAACGCGAGGTGCATCGGGCGCACGGTCTCGTAGTACTGCTTGCGCACCTGCGCGAACGAGCGCCCGCGCTGCTCGAGGTCGCGCCGGATGCGCCGCATGAGCCGGATGTCCGAGTCGGTGTCGACGAAGAGCTTCACCTCGAACGACGAACGGAGCCGCTCGTCCGAGAGCACCAGGATGCCCTCGACCACGATGACCTTCGCGGGCTTCACGATGGTGCCGCCCTTGGCGCGGTCGTGCGTGGTGAAGTCGTAGCTGGGGCGCTCGATGGTCCGCCCTTCGCGGAGGGCCTCGACGTGGGACGCGAGCAGGTCGAGCTCGAGCGCGTCGGGGTGGTCGTAGTTCACGAGCTCGCGCTCGGAGGCGGGCAGGTGGGACTGCGGCTTGTAGTAGTGGTCCTGCTCGAGGAGCACCCCTTCGCCTTCGGGGAGCGCGCCCAAGATGGAGCGGGCGATCGTGCTCTTCCCGGAGCCCGAGCCGCCGGCGATTCCCAGGACGAGCGGCTGCAGTTCGGCGGTCGGAGCAGACATCGCCCGGCTTATCCCATCGCCGGGCGCTCGTGGTCAACGCCCTTCGCGCGTGCGTGGAGCGCGCGAGCCTACTTGCCCCGCGCGAGCCAAGAAAGAGGCCGTTTGTATGTCGTCACCATGCGGTCTTTGGCGATCTCGTGCCCCATGCCGGGCGCGATGCGGACCCGCACCGGCACGTTGTGCTTCTTCAGCATGTCGCCGACGCGCGTCGTGTTCTCGGCGACGCCGTCGGTCTCGCCCGTGAGGAGGTAGACGCGCTGGAGCTTGCCGCCGCCCGAGCCCCCCGTGAGCGACGACGGTGCATCGCCGACCCAATACCGATCGCTCGCCGCGAGGATGAGCCAGCGGCTCCAGGTCTTTTGGTCTTGAAGCCCTGCCTGCATCGCCACGAAGGCTCCTTCGCTGAAGCCCACCAGGATGTTCCCGTAGCGTTGGACGCGGCCCTTGTGCTTGGCGCGGAGCGCGGAGAGCGAAGCGTCCATGACGGCCTTGCCCGCCTGCGCGCTGTTCATCCAGGTGCGACCACCACCGCCCGAGTCCCCCGGGCCTTGCGGGCAGAGCACCCAGCCGAACTGGGTCGCGACCTTCGCCCACTTGCGGCAGTCCTCCGCGGCGTTCCCGTTGCGGCCGTGCAAATAGAGGATGACCGGCTTCGTGCCCTTGCCGCGCGCCTTGTAATAGAAGGCGTCGGGGTGGCCCGGGACCTCGAGGCGAATGGGATCACCCACGCCGGTCGACGCCTTGGCCTGCGCTTGCCCGGCGCCGAGAACGAGCGCGAGCACGGTGAGGCCGAGCGTGACGACGAGGCGGAGGAACGTTCGGGTGGGGGCTCGGGAGACGGACGGCATGCGGGACCGCGCCCAACCTAGCCGAAAATCGGGAAAGCGGTAGCCGAGCCCGCGCCGAGCCCGCGCCCTTGGGGGGAAACGCCGACAGGGGGGGTGGTGCAGCCTACATCCACCCCTATTTCCGCCGATTCACCGCTCGACCGGCCTGGATCGGACGCAGCCCATGCGCGAGGCGATCGTCGGCGCGCAAATAGCGAGAATCTGCTGAATGCGCATGTGGCACGGACGGTGCTTAATGGCCTATGCGGCGCGAATCCACGGTTGGACGAGGCGCCCCCCAGGAGGACCCATGAGCGTGGCACACCTCGGTCGGCGAGCGACCCTTCTTCTCGTCCCGGCCATGATCGTCGGAGCGGTGATGGCGGGCAGCGGCAAGAGCGCCTCCGCCGAAGACACCGACCCGACCGCCAAGAACGAGCGCTGCGCGACGCGCGTCTCGATCGCCTTCACGGGCAAAGAGGCGAGCGCGGCGGTGCTCGCGAACCCGCAGGGGTCGATCGACACGCTCCTCGCGGACCCGGCGTTCATCGAGCGGTTCTCGCGGTTCATCAACGGCGACTTCAACGAGACGCCCGGCGCGACGTCCGCGGAGGACTCGTCGTACCACATGATGAAATACGTGCTGGAGCAGAAGCTCCCGTACAAGGACATGTTCCTCGGGCAGTACCGCGTGGCGGGCGACGCCCAGGGCAACAACGTCCAGGTGACGGCCGACCCGAACGGGCTCGGGTACTTCCGTAGCCAGCCGTGGCAGCTCCGCTACGCCGGCAACGAGCTCGAAGGGTACAAGCTCGTGACCGCGTACCGCATCATGTGGAACACGGTGGGCCTCAACCTGGTGGCGTCGACGAACGTGCCGGGCGCGGACATCAGCACGGCGGCGCGTACGTCGAACCCGGGCTGCACGGGCTGTCACGGCCCGGCCGACAAGAACGCGGCGGCGCCCTGGTTCGCGCTCGATCGCGCGGCGAAGGTGCTCACGAAGGTTCGCCGGCAGAACGGCATGGTCACCTTCACGCCGCCCACCGAGGCGCCGCAGATGGTGGCCGACAAGATGGTGAACGACGACAAGGAGCTCGTGCAGGCCCTGGTCGACTCGCCGAACTTCAGCTTCAACGCGTGCCGCCTCGCGTTCAAGTTCCTCTACGGGCGCCCCGAGAACGTGTGCGAGTCGAAGGTGTTCGACGCGTGCGTCACCGAGTTCAAGTCCAAAGGAACGATCCAAGCCGCGCTCGCCAGCGTCGCGAAGGATCCCGGATTTTGCCAGTGAGAACGGAGGGCATCATGAAAGCATCGACGTTCCTTTTCGCAATTCCGGTGTTCGTGGCCCTCGCGGCCTGTTCGGGCGGCTCGGACGAGCTCACGGGCGGTCTCGATCCGAACAACCCGAACAACCCGAGCGATCCGAACAACCCCGGCACGAACCCGCCGGGCACGAACCCGAACCCCAACTCGCCCGAGAAGACCTGCGCCGAGACGCAGACGGGTTATGTGGGGCTCGGTGGCATCGCGCTGCACGGCACGCGGGCCGAGGCGGTGGCGGGGGTCGACCGTGACCGGTTCAAGCCGTTCTCGTCGCTTTCGGGCGAGTATCGTCGGGTGATGGGGCTCACGACCGCGCCGAACCTGCAGTCGTCGGCGGCCACGTTCGGCGAGGCGCCGGCGCGCTTCTACGCGGAGCCGAAGGCCACGGCGGTGAACCTGTTCGAGGCCTACCAGGTGGCGTTCCGGCTGTGCGAGGCGAACAACACGGGCGGCACCTACGCGACGGCCCCGAGCGACGCGACGGCGCGCACGGAGTGCACGAACTGGGAGCGCAAGTACTGGAGCCGCACGCCGACGCCCGCGGAGATCGACGCGTGCGTGAAGGTTGCCGTGACGGACTCGGTGACGGAAAATCCGGCGACGGGCGCGCGCCAGACGACGCCGGTTCGGCGCTGGGCGTATGCTTGCGCGAGCGTCCTCACCTCTGCTGGGTTTTTGACCTACTGAAAGCTGGAGCGAGACCATGAGCAAATTCAATCGTCGTTCGTTCCTCAAGGCGGTGGGTGTCGGCGCAGGCGCCGCGATGGGCGCGGGTATGGCGCCCGGTCTCCTCGGAGAAGCGCGTGCCGCGAACACGCCGACCGGCAAAGGCGCGGTCCTCGTCGTGTACCTGGGCGGCGGGTACAACGCGCTCTTCCCGAGCGCCCGCTCGTTCCTCAACCAGACGTTCGGCGTCACGGCCGGCAACACGGCGCAGGTCCCCGGTGGCCCGCTCGTCGACGCGTCGTTCAACCGGCTCCCGGCGGCGGCGTTCAACAAAATCAGCACGGTGCAGATCAACCACCGCT
Source organism: Myxococcales bacterium (assembly GCA_016712525.1). Taxonomy (NCBI): domain Bacteria; kingdom Pseudomonadati; phylum Myxococcota; class Myxococcia; order Myxococcales; species Myxococcales bacterium. The sequence goes on along the minus strand of JADJQX010000008.1, from coordinate 636,584 downwards.
CGAGCGATCACGGCGGCGCGCAGCGCAACGGGATGACCGAGGGCGCGGTGGGCTTCGCGGTGCAGCTCGCGGCGGCGATGGGCGGCGACGCGAGCATCAAGATGGCGACGGTCGGCGGCGGCAACGTCAACGGCCTCGCGGGCACGATGAACGGCGTGTCGGTGCAGAACATCGGCGACGTGCGCTCGACGATCGACGCCCTGAAGGGCAACGACACGCTGCCGGACCGCGCGATCTCGGGCAAGGCGATCGAGCAGTCGCAGAACATGAGCGCGGGTCGATTGGCTTCGAGCCCGAAGGGCCTCACGCACCTGAAAGACGGCTACGACACGGTGCGTGCGACGCTGGCGAAGAGCGCGGCGGCGTACGACTACGCGTCGATCTTGCCGGGATACGGCATCAACAACGGCACCGCGGTGAACAACTTCAACTCGAAGATCGCGGCGGCGGAGCTCATGATCCGGTCGGGGACGAACGTGGTGTTCGCGATCGACGGCGGGTGGGACACGCACGGCGACCGCGACGGCGCGAACGTGCGTAACATGATGAATCAACGCATCATTCCGCCGCTCATCACGTTCTTCAACCGCATGTGGGTGAACAACCCCGAGCCGGTCGACCGCAACGTGAACGTGGTCATCATGGGCGACTTCTCGCGAAGCCTGCCCGGCAGCGACCACGCGACGGGCTGCGCGGCGACGGTCATCGGCGCCAACGTGAAGGTCGGCGGCTTCCAGCAGGTCACCGCGAACGTCGGCTTCGACCCGAACATCCCGAGCGGCCGCGGCTTCTGGTCGCTCATCTCGTCGCTCGTCAACGCCCCGGGCAACCCCTTCGGCGCCAACGCCCACCCCGGCCTCAAGGTCTGAAGAGGGCGCCCCTCGACGACGAAGCCCTCTCCCGAGTCGTTGGGTGGGGGCTTCGCCGTGTGGCGCGCGAGCTTCTTTTGGTTCACGATCGATAGCCCCTCCCGAGCCCACCATGAAGAAAGCCATCTTCGCTGCCATCGTCCCCGTCCTCGCCGTGCTCGTCGGTTGCTCCGGCGACGGGAGCTCGCTCGAGGACGGCTTCGACCCGAACGACCCGAACAACCCGAACAACCCGAACAACCCGAACAACCCGAACAAACCCGCTCCCGAGAAGGTGTGCGCGGAGACGCAGACCGGGTACGTCGGGCTCGGAGGCATCGCGCTCCACGCGTCGAGGCCCGAGGCGCTCGCGGGGATGGATCGCGACCGCTTCAAGCCGTTCTCGTCGCTCTCGGGCGAGTACATGCGCGTCCTCGGCCTTCAGACGGCCCCGAACCTCCAGAGCTCCGCGGCCACCTTCGGGGAGGCGGCGCCGCGCTTCTTCGCCGAGCCCAAGGCCTCGGCCGTGAACCTCTTCGAGGCCTATCAGGTCGCCTTCCGCCTCTGCGCGGCGACGAACACGGCAGGTGTCTTCGCGAGCGCGCCTACCGAGGCCGCGGCGAAGACCGAGTGCGCAGGCTGGGAGCGCAAGTTCTGGAGCCGCACGCCCACGCCGGCCGACGTCGACGCGTGCGTGAAGGTCGCCGTGACCGACTCGGTGACCGAGAACCCCCCGACCGGCACGCGCCAGACCACGCCTGTCCGCCGGTGGGCGTATGCGTGTGCGAGCGTGCTGACGTCGGCAGGTTTTCTCACGTACTGACGGAATCCGAACCGAACCGAGAGCGCCGCGACCCGAGGGCCGCGGCGCTCTTCTCTTTCGAATCGGGAACGCCGCGGCCGGAGCGCACGACCGTGAGCTCCCGAAGGCCCGAGTGCGGCAGGTGCCCGCGCGGAGCAGGTGGGAGATGTAGGGACGAAGACAAGTTGTCCTTTGCGTAAGTCGCGTTGCGACGAGCGCGCGAAGAGCGGTATCGTGAAGGACTTTCATCCTCGGAGCGAAATCATGAAGCCGACCGCACTGCTCGTTCTCGTTGGTCTCGCGTCGACGCTCACGGTCGTGGCCTGCGGAGGGACCGACGATCCCGAGGACACGCCCGTCCCCGTCGATGCGGCTCCGCCGCCTTCCGGCACGGATGCGTCGCCTCCGCCCCCGCCCCCCGACGCTTCGACCGACGCCGGTCGCGACGGCGCGACGGCCGACGCCGCCGACGCTGCGCCCGAGAAGTGCGGCGCCACCGAGCCGAAGAAGTGCGTCGACGGCGCTGCTTGCGCCATCGATGGAGACTGCGTGAGCCGCAACTGCTCGCAGAACAAATGTACTGCGGCGACGTGCACCGACCAGAAACAGAGTGGCGACGAAGAGGGCATCGACTGCGGCGGAACGCGTTGCAAGAAGTGCGACGGCGCGACCTGCGCGAACGCTGCCGAGTGCACGAGCGACATCTGCTTCCTGAACAAGTGCGCGCCGCCCGGCACGAAGACGTGTGGCGTGGGCCTTCCGACGCTCTGCATGGACGGAGAGCCTTGCCAAGCCGACCTCGACTGCACGAGCGACGTGTGCGAAGCGCGCAAGTGTGTCGCGGTCACCGCCGCCGCGCACATGGACGGGCGCCGGAACGCCGGGGAGACCGGCGTCGATTGTGGCGGCTCGATCAAGGCCACCAAGGTGTGCCCGCAAGGTCAGGGCTGCGTCGACGCGACCGACTGCGAGGCCGCGACGTGCACGACGCAGAAATGCGACGCGCCCCTCCGCAACGACGGCAAGCTCTCGCCCTCGCTCGGCGAGACCGACGTCGACTGCGGCGGCACGATGCCCGACAGCATGGGCAACCCCGCCATGAAGTGCAACTCGACCAAGGCGTGCCGCGTCGGGGGCGACTGCGACAGCGGCTACTGCACGGCGAACGTGTGCGAGCCGCGTATGGCCGGCCGCAAAGACGGCGACGAGACCGACGTCGACTGCGGCGGCGGCATCGACCCGGACACGGGCGCGCCCGCGGCCCGCTGCGAGGACGCGCAGACCTGCTCCACCGGCACCGACTGCGCCTCGCAGATCTGCTACGGCGGCGTGTGTATCGGGGGCCGCTCCTGCGAGAACGCGGGGACGTCGGGCATCACGACGTGCGGCGTGAAGGAGTCGAACAACGCGGCGCGCCGCCACGAGAGCTGCTGCCGCGCGCTCCCCGTGCCCGGGCTCGGCGTCCGCATGGGCAAGTACGAGGTCACCTCGGGCCGCATGCGCAAGTTCGTCGAGGCCGTCGGGCCGAACGTTCGCGCGTGGGCCGCCAACGAGATCGCCGGCGGGACGGCCGCGGGCATGCGCCTCGAGCGGATGCTCCCGGACAACGTGCGGAACTTCCTGCCGGCGTCCGCGAGCCCCACGCAGCCCCTGAACCTGATCGTGCAGCTCGGCGCGGGCGTCATGGATCGGCGCCAGCCGAGCATGTCGCAGGGCTGCTACAACGGCACCGAGGCCTACGGTCACGCCACGTACTGGCAGCCCACGGCCACGCTTCGCTCGCTCTACGGAGCGAGCTTCCCGGCGCGCAGGTTCACGCAAGCCCAGTACGACGAGAAGCCGATGAACTGCTCGCCGTACTGGATGTACGCGGCGTTCTGCGCGTGGGACGGCGGTCGCCTCGCGACGCGCGCCGAGTACGCGACCGTGTGGGGCGGCGACGCCTACCCGTGGGGCCCGACGCGCTACCCGACCGAGGGCGTGACGAACGCCAACTACGAGACACAGACGGTGAACTGGGGCAACGCCATCCCGAACAACTCCGTCTTCTTCTATCGGTTCCCGGCCTTCGGTGACGGCCTCGACACCTCGGGGTACATCGCGGCTCCGGGGCGCTTCCCGCTCGATCTCACGGCCCTCCGCACGGCGAGTGACGAAGGCTGGATGGACATCGGTGCGAACCTCATGGAGATGAGCGAGGCCGAGCCCAGCACCGCGCGCTTCTGCGACTACAGCGTCCGCGGCGCCGGCGAGTCCTTCGACCCGATCTGCGAGTTTACCGACGCCTTCGGGACGAACCAAGGTGTGCTCCGCGCGGCGAACGGCATCAGCAAGAGCATGTGGATCGGCGGCAGCTGGGAGGGCCACGGTTCGTTCAACCTCACGGCGGCCGTCCCGTTCCGACGCGAGTGGTACACGGGGGCGCAGCAGTTCCCGCTCCAGACCCAGTACGGCAAGACCGGCTTCCGCTGCGTCTACGAGTGAGCACCGAGGGGCCGGCTCGCTGCCGGCCCCGTCCGTGCCCGGCCTACGCCCTGGCGACCCAACCTTGGTCAGCCTCGGAGCGCGCGCGCCACCTCGCGCCCGAGCACCTCGGCGGCGTCGTCGGTCGAGGGGTAGGGGAACGTACGGTCGAGGGTGCGAATGTCGGTCCCGTCGGGGGCCGCGATCATGGCGCGGATGCGGAGCTGCTCGTGCTCGACGCGTTCGGCGAAGGCCCCGATCGGGGTCTTGCAGTCGCCCTCGAGCTCCGTGAGCACCCCTCGTTCGGCGCGGACGGCGCGGGCCGTCTCGGGGTGGTGGAGGGGCGCGAGGAGCGCGCGTGTGGTGTCGTCGTCGGCGCGGCACTCGATGCCCAGGGCGCCCTGGCCGATCGCCGGGAGGGACAGCTCGGGGGGAAGCACGGAGGTCGCGCGGTGGCCGAGGCCGAGCCGCCTGAGGCCCGCGTTGGCGAGCACGATCGCGTCGTACTGCCCCTCGTCGAGCTTGCGGAGGCGCGTGTCGACGTTGCCCCGGAGCGGCTCGATCACGAGGTCGGGGCGCGTGCGTCGGAGCTCCGTGGCGCGGCGTAGGCTGCTCGTGCCCACGCGCGCACCGCGAGGGAGAGCCTCGAGGGTGCCGTGTCGTGGAGACACGAGCGCGTCGAGAGGTGACTCTCGCTCCGGAATGCACGCGAGCACGAGCCCCTCGGGCAGATGCGCGGGCACGTCTTTGATCGAGTGCACGGCGAGGTGCGCGCGACGTTCCAGGAGCGCCTCTTCGATCTCCTTCACGAAGAGCCCCTTCCCTCCGATCTCGGAGAGCGGCCGGTCCTGGATGCGGTCACCGGAGGTGGTCACGGTGAGCTCCTCGACCTCGAGGCCCGCGTTCGCGGCGACGAGGCGGGCCACGAAGGCCCTGCACTGGGCGAGCGCGAGGGCCGACTTCCGAGTGGCGTAGACGACGGTGGACATGGCGCGTGAGCCTATCGCAACCCTCGCCGATCGTGGTGTCGAAGCTGCCCCTCGAGCCGTGAAGAGAGGGTTCGTTGCCGCGCCGTTCGCGGGCGTTCACGTGGAATTCGAGCGCAAAAAGGGCTGAACGAGGCGCCGCCCGGGCGCATCAACCCGTGCATCATGACCTTCGATCGCATGACCCTCGCGGCGCTCGCCGCCTCCCTCCTCGTCGGGTGTAAAGCTCACCCGTCCGCCGCCCCACAGCGCCCCGCTGCACCCATGGCGGCCGAGCTCCGTCCCGGCGCGTACGAGCTCTGGGTCGACCAGCGATGCCGCAGGGAGGCACGCCGGTACTCGCACCTCGCCCCCGACGCCTACATGAAGGTGGCCGAAGAGAAGCGCTTCTCGGTCGTGCGCCTCCAAGACCGCGTCGTGCTCCGTGGTGTCGATCCGGGCGTCGTGCTCGAGGCGACTCCGCACCGCGACTTGCCGGGCGTCTACGCCATCCGAACGCCCTCGGGCGGCTTTCTCACCGTCTCCGAGGGCCCGCAGGGGCAGCGCGCCGACCTCGTCCTCTTCGGCTCAGGGCTGCCCTACCTCGCGTGTGATCGTGGAGCGCTGCGGGCCGTCGCGAGCCTGTGAGCGCACCGACGACAGCGGCGCTCTTCAGCCTCGCTTGGTGGTGACGGGCGCGACGTATTTCACGCTCCGAAGGAGATCGCGAAAACGAACGTTGACCTCGGCGAGCTTCGCTTGCGCCTCGACCTGCTTCTTCCCGACCTCCTCGCTCTTCTTCGCGAGGTCCTCGAGGCGCTTCGTGAGCTGAGCGCGGAGCTTGTCGGCGAGCTTGTTCTTCTCGATGGCGCGGAGGCTCCGTCGCGTCTCTTCGCTCTGGGCCGAGAGCTCCGCGAGAGTGCGCGCGTGCTCCCGCTCGACGTCCGTAAGGTGCAGGATCTCCTGGCGGAGCTTCCAGGCCTCGTCGACCGACCTCCGGGTGGCGTCGGGCACGTCGCTCCGCGCGAGGAGCGCCTTCACCGCGGCGTCGGCCACGTTCGACGTCCAGCTCTCGGGGCGCACGACGCTGACGCGTTCGTCGACCATGAGCTCTCCGTCCGCGTTGGGGGCGGCGTCGAACGGGACGAGCGCCGACCCTTGGCCGACGTTGTCCTCGGTGCCGGTCGGGGGCTTCTCGAGGTGGCTCCCGCCGATACGGGGGTGTTTCACGAGCACCTTCGCGCGGACGGCGCTGCCGTTTCGGATCCGGTAGAGGGTGTGGGTCGCGCTGTCCCGCTCGACCCAAAGCTCACCATTTTCGATCTTCTGTACGCGCTCCCCGAGCTCGTCATGTTTGACGGTACGGTCGACCGCGATGCCCCGCTCGAGGGCGAAAGGAACCGTGGCCGTGGCGCCCTCGGGGAGAGGATCGACCATGCCTTGCCCGAGGAACGAGCCCGCCTCGAACACGGCGATAGGCCCCTTTTCGAGCGTTCCGCCGCTCTTGTTCGTGAACCGCACCACGCGGAACGGGTGCGCGTAGGAGTCGGGCACGGAGCCGTCGGGAGCGAAGAGGAACGCCGAGTCGCCGGGGAGGTCGCGCGAGAGCAGCATGACCATCGTGGCGGCCTTGTCGGGGATCGTCACGGCCTCGGGGAGGTCGTACCTCGTGACGCCACCGGTCGCGCTCACGGCCGCGAGCGCTCGAAGGTTGCGGGGGGCTCCCGGCACGACGGGCGTCGACGTCGGTCGCGTGGGGCCGTCCATCGGCGCGGTCTTGGGGGCCTCGGGGGCCGGTGCCTTCACGGCGGAACGCGGCCGCATGGCGTCTTTTGCGGGCCGCGCGCCGGCGCTCGGCCCACGGCTCACGGTCGCCGCGGCCTCGTCGGCCTCGAGCTCCTTGTCGTCGCGATCCTCGTTCGTGACGACTGGCTTCGGCTCGGCTGCAGGTGGCGGCGGGGGTGGCTCCCGGCGTCTCTCGGCCTGCGCGAGGGAGGTCTCGGCGCGGGGCACGGCGGCGATCACCTCGCCTTCGTCCGTGACGACGGGACGCGCCGGCACGACGGGTGTGCCGAGCGTGGCCTCGAACGCGACGGGCGCACCCGCGACGAGCGAGAGCCTCACGTTCTTCCAGTCTTCGCCGGAGAGGTTCTGCACGATGCCCCACGCCTGGATCTGCGCCTTCCCGCCGCCCGCCACGACGAGGCGGTACGAGGGCCGCCAGACCGGCGCCTCGGTGACGTAGCCCACCTGGAGCTCGTGCTGCTTCCCGTCGAGCTGGAGCACGACCTCGCGGATCCTCCTGCGTTCCTCTTCGGTGCAGGGGCGGAGCCGCGGCGGCTCTTCCGGATCGTTCGGGCGGCGCGGAGGCCTATCGGCGGTCGCGAGAGGGCTAGGATCGCAGGACGGGATGTCGTCCGGGCTCTTGATGGGGAAAGCCGCCGCGCGAACGCTGCTCCCTCCCTTCTCCATGACGGCGAGCGTGGCGAGAAAATCCCCCACCGCCTCCTCCTTCATTTTGAAGCGCACCTCCTGGTCATCGACCTTTCCACCTCGTTCGAAGTACGCGATCCCATTGCGATAAACGACGACGCGCTGGAGCGGTAGGTTCGACGCGACGGTGGCCGTGCTCTCGCAACCGAGCGTCAGCGCGGCGAACGCGGGGAGGAGCGCGACGGAGAATGCCGACCACGAGCGGGGCTTGGAGAAACGCATGCGCCGAAGGTACCCGAAACGGGGACGCTCGTGCGCTCGTCGACGCCTCGATACGTGAAGGAAGGGGGCCCGTCTCGGGTGGGTTTCGGTCTATCCTGAGCGCGTGGGAGGAGACATTCGGCTTTCGGACCAGCGCTCGCTCTTCGAGCGCGGCCCCATCGTGGTGTTCACCTGGCGAAACGAGGCCGGGTGGCCGGTGGAGTTCGTCTCGCCGAACGTGGTCGAGGTGTTCGGCTACGAGGTCCAAGACTTCCTCGACGGGCGCGTCGCCTACGGGAGCCTCGTGCACCCCGACGACCTCACGAGGGTCGCGGAGGAGGTCCGGTCGGCGACCGAGCGCCCCGAGACGTCGTTCGCGCACGAGCCGTACCGGGTGACCCGTCGCGACGGGGCGTCCATCTGGATCTACGACTACACGTACCTTGTACGGGACGCTTCGGGCGCCGCCACGCATTTCATCGGCTACGTGTTCGACGTCACGAGCCGCGTCGTCGCCGAGGCGGAGAAGCGTGAGCTCGAGCGGCGGCTCCTGCAAGCGCAGAAGCTCGAGAGCCTCGGCGTGCTCGCTGGGGGTGTGGCGCACGACTTCAACAACCTCCTCACGGGCATCCTCGGGCAGGCGAGCCTCGCGAGGCGCGAGCTCGGTGAGCAGAGCAAGAAGGGGCAGCACTTCGATCGCCTCTCGCACTCGGTGCTCCAGATCGAGCAGCTCGCGCTCCGCGCCGCCGACCTCACCCAGAAGCTCCTCGCGTACTCGGGCAAGGGCTCGATGGCCGTCGAGCCCGTCGACCTCGGCGCGCTGCTCGCCGACATGGCCAGCATCCTCGACGTCGTGCTGTCGAAGAAGGCGACGGTCGTGAAGGCGCTCTCGACCGATCTCCCGAGCGTCGTCGGGGACCGCGCGCAGCTCCAGCAGGTGGTGATGAACCTGCTCACGAACGCGTCCGACGCCCTGGGGGACGGCGAAGGCACCATCACGCTCATGACCTCGACGCGTACGGTGGCCGAGCTCGAGGCGTCCGAGCTCGGGATAAGTGCTGGAAATTACGTGGTTTTCGAGGTGTCGGACACGGGCTCGGGCATGAACGAAGAGGCCAAGCTCCGCCTCTTCGAGCCGTTCTTCACCACCAAGTTCGCGGGGCGTGGGCTCGGCATGTCGGCGGTGCTCGGGATCGTACGCTCGCACCGCGGCGCGATCCGCCTCTGGTCGGAGCCGGGCGTCGGCACGAGGTTCTCGATCGATCTACCGGCGAGCGATCGGAGGCCGCGGCCCGCCCGTGAGCTGCCGCTCGCCTCCGACTGGAAGGGCGAGGGCACCATCCTCGTGGCCGACGACCAGAAGTCGATCCGAGCGACGCTCGGTCTCCTGCTTCGGTCGCTCGGGTTCGAGAGCCTCGAGGCGCCCGACGGCAAGCGCGCCCTCGAGCTCTACCAGGCCCACAAGAGCGACATCGTGCTCGCGTTCCTCGACATGACCATGCCCGTGCTCTCGGGCGTCGAGACCATGAAGGCGCTGCGCGCGCTCGACCCGAACCTCCCGATCGTCCTCTCGAGCGGGTACAGCGAAGAGGAGGCGACCCAACGCACTCGCGGCGAGCCTGCCCACTTCCTCCAGAAGCCCTATCGCATCGACGAGCTCGAGCGCACCCTGCGGAGCGCGCTCACGGCGAAGAGGCCCTCGCAGCGCCCGACGGGGGAAGGCGGCTGAACGTCGGTCGAGGAGGGCGAAGGGGAGCTCGAACGGAGACGGTCAGGTCATGGGTCGCCATGGAAACGCTCGCGGTAGGCGCGCTCGAGCACCTCGCGATGCTCGGGCGCCGCGATGCCGATGAGCAGCTGGGCGCGCTCTTGGAGGCCCTTCCCGTAGAGGTTCACGACGCCATGCTCGGTGACCACGAACCGGATGTGGCCCCGCGTGGTGACGACCCCCGCGCCGGGTTTCAGGACGGGGACGATGCGCGATATCCCCTTCGACGTGGTCGAGGGCATGGCGATGATGGGCTTTCCACCCTCGGAGAGCGCGGCGCCGCGCATGAAGTCCATTTGCCCGCCGATGCCCGAGAACTGGTAGGTGCCGATCGAGTCGGCGCACACCTGCCCGGTGAGATCGATCTCGAGCGCGCTGTTGATCGCGACGACCCGCGGGTTCTTCCGAATCACGGAGGCGTCGTTCACCCAGCTCACGTCGCGGAAGGCGACGGCGGGGTTGTCGTCGACGAAGTCGTAGACTTTGCGGCTCCCGAGCACGAACGTGGTCACGGTCTTGCCACGCTCGACCTTCTTCTTGGCGTTCGTGACCACCCCTCGCTCGACGAGGGAGACGAGCCCGTCGCTGAACATCTCGGTGTGCACGCCGAGATCCTTGTGGTCGCCCAAGAAGGCGAGCACGGCGTCCGGGATTCCGCCGATCCCCATCTGGAGAGTGGATCCGTCCTCGACGAGCTCGGCGACGTAGCGACCGATGGCCGCGGTCGCCGGATCGTCGCTCGCGTAGGTGACCTCGGGGAGGTCGTCGTCGCACTCGACCATGGCTGCGATCCGAGAGACGTGGACGTGCGCGTCGCCGAGTGTGCGCGGCATCTTGCGGTTCACCTGGACGATCACCGTCTTCGCCGACTCGGCCGCGGCGTGCGCGGCGTCGATCGAGGTCCCGAGGGAGCAGTAGCCGTGGGCGTCGGGTGGTGAGACTTGGAGCAGCGCCACGTCGAGAGGGAGGCGCTCGTGACGGAACAACCCCGGGATTTCACTCAGAAAAACGGGGACGTAGTCGGCGTCTGGGCCGTCGACCCACTCGCGCACGTTCGCCGACACGAAGAGCGACCTCAGGAAGAAGCTCTTCACGACGTCGGCGTGCTTCCAGTCGATCTCGCCGAGCGTGCTGATCGCGACGAGCTCGACGCCCGAGACCTCTCCGGCGCGCGCGAGCAGGGCCGCGAGGAGCCGCGTCGGCGTCGCCGCGCTGCCGTGCACGAACACTCGGTCGCCGCTCTTCACCAGGGCGACCGCCTCGGCCGCCGTGCGAAAGGATTGCATGGCCGCGAGCCTACACCGAAATGAAGCAGCGGCGGACGTCAGCGCGGCGCGCTCGCGGTGGCCTCGGCGCGAGATGCCTTCGCGAGGTCGTCCGCGACGTGATCGAGCGCGCGACGAAGGGCCTTCCCGTACGCGCGAACGATCGTCGCCTCCTCCGCGTCGGCGGTCGCCTCTTCGGCCACGAACGTGTCTCCGACGAGCACCCGGCGTTCGTCGTGGATGGTGACGACGATGCCGACGACGACCTTTCGGACCGCGCCGTTCTCCTCGACCTCCTCGAGCCGGACGAGCTCGCAATCGACGACGAAGGGCGCGCCGGAGAGGGCCTGCCTGTAGCCCTGCTCTTCGTAGAGCACCCGGGCGAGCCCCCGTCGCAAGAAGGCCTCGGGGCGCTCGGTCCAGCGCTTTTCGTCCTCGAAGGAGAGCTCCACGTCGCCTCGTTTCCGCACCCGCCGTTCGCGCACGTGAGACGCGGCGCTCACCTTGCCGAGGCGCACCTCGGGCCCGTTCGCCACGGCCTGGGCACGCCCCTCGGGCGCCACGAACCCGAGCTCGAAATACCTCGGGACGAGCGGCTCCGACTTGGACGTGAGCGCACACCCGGCGAGCGCGACGCTCGCGGAGGCCAAGAGCATGGCGCGTCGCAGGCTCATTTCGCCCTCTTTCGTGCGTGGCCTTTGAGGAGCATGTCGGGATCCTTTTCGAGAGCCTCGGTCAGGTTGCGGATCGACTCGGCGGCCTCGCGGACCTCGCGAAGCGTGGCGTCGAGCTCGCGGGTCGTCCCCGTGGCGTTTCTGCCGAGATCGCCGATGGCGTCGCTCGTGCGGGTCGCGCTCGCGACGAGGCCCTTGTCGCCGTCGATTTTGTCGAGGAGCGCGCTCATCTTGTTCACGGCCTTGTCGATGTCGGCCACGGTCCGGGCCGTGCTGCCGATGACGTTCGACCCTCGGAGGTCCTTCAGCGTACCGTCGAGCGAGGTGAGCACGGCGTCGACCTTGCCGAGCGTCTCCTTCGCCGCATCGGGGACCTTCTTCGAGTCGAAGTCCTCGAGGATGTGGCTCACGCGGAGCATGATCGCCATGATGCCGTCGATGAGCTCGGGGATCCGGTTGACGGCGCCGACGAGCGAGTCCTCGAGGCTCTTCAGCGTCGAGGTCGCCGACGGGATGGTGTCGTTGCCGACCGGAAAAGGCAATTTTTCCGGGGGGTTGGACTTGACGTCGAAGAAGTCCATTTGGACGAATTTCACGCCGGTGATTCCCTGAGAGGCGAGCTGCGTGCGGAGGTCCGGGGGAACCTTGGCGGTCGCGCCCTTCACGGCCTCGCCCTCGGTGAGCTTCAGTCGCGCGACGTCGGTGAGGTTCAGCGCCATCGTCACCTCGACGTGCCTGCGGTCGGGCGCGATGTCGGCCTTCGAGACCGTGCCGATGGTCACGCCGCGGTACTTCACGGGGGAGCCGACCTCGAGCCCCTGGACGGACTCGTTGAAGTACGTCTTGAAGGTCAAGGTCTCCTTCTGGAGCGAGCTCGCGCCGAAGTAGACCATCGTCACCATGAAGGCCAAAAGGCCGGCGACCACGAAGAGCCCAAGCTTGGTCGGGTTCGTTTTTCGGCTCATGAAGCTATCTCGCGATCCGGTTGAAGAAGGCGTAGACCGTGGGGTTCGAGTCGTCGCGGCGTAGGTCTTTCGGGTTGCCCCTCGCGAGGATGCTCTTCGTGCTCTTGTCGAGATAGATGGCGTCTCGGATGACCGAGAAGATGCTCTCGAGCTCGTGGGTCACGATGACCACGGTCGTGCCCCTCTCGTCGTTGAGGCGCAAAATGAGCTTGTCGAGCTCGGCCGAGGCGACGGGATCGAGGCCGGCCGAGGGCTCGTCGAGGAAGAGGAGCGAAGGCTCGAGGGCGAGGGCGCGCGCGATCGCCACGCGCTTCTTCATGCCGCCCGAGAGCTCCGAGGGCATCTTGGCTTGTGCCCCGTCGAGGCCCACGAGATCGAGGTTCTTCGCGACGATCTCGTCGACGTAGTCGTCCGGTACTCGGGTCCACTGCCGGAGCGCGAGGGCGATGTTCTCCTCGACGGTCATCGAGCCGAAGAGCGCCCCGGACTGGAACATGACGCCGTAACGCGGGCGGCCCACGTCGAGATCCGGCTCGCCGATGCCGTCGATCTCGATCCGCCCGCGCATGGGTTTCTCGAGGCCCACGAGGTAGCGGAGCATGGTCGACTTTCCGCAGCCGCTGCCGCCGAGGATGCCGAACGTCGACCCGCGTGGCACGTCGAACGACGCGTTCTCTTGGAGGATCTTGTCTCCCCAACCCATCGTGAGGTCGCGGACCGTGATCATGGGGCGCGTCTCCTCGGCGCGCTCGTTGGCGGTGGCCGAGTCGCGGCTGCGGTACGCGAGGCCCTTGCCCGGCCCCTTCTCGCGCGGGGTGCTCATAGGTCGAACGCCCGGAAAAATACGGTGAAGAGCGTGTCGACCACGATGAGCGCGAAGAGGGACGCGACGACCGACGTGGTCGTCTTTCGCCCGACGCCCTCGGCCCCTCCCTCGGCGGCGAACCCCTGTTGGCACGAGACGAGCGCGATCACGAGGGCGAACGCGACGCTCTTCACGAGGCCCGAGTTGAAGTCCCACGCGGTCACGGCTTGGCGCGTCTCGACGAGGTAGCCCCGCACCGTGAGATCGAGCCCCGCGACCCCGACCGCGAGGCCGCCCAAGATGCCGACGAAGTCGGCCAAGAGCGTGAGAATCGGGGCGACGAGCATGAGCCCGAAGGCCCTCGGGAAGACGAGGTACCGCATGGGACCGAAGCCCATGGTGCGGAGCGCGTCGATCTCCTCGGAGACCTTCATGGTCGAGAGCTCCGCGGCGAACGCCGAGCCGGAGCGCCCGGCCAAGATGATCGCCGTCATGAGGGGCCCGAGCTCGCGCGTGACCGAGAGCCCGACGAGATCGGCGACGAAGATGTTGGCGCCGAACATCTTGAGCTGCTTCGCGCCCTGGAAGCCCATCACGAACCCGACGAGGAAGTTGATGAACAGCACGATGGGCACGGCGTCGGCGCCGGCGCGCTCGGCGATCCGGAGCACGTCGCGGTAGTTGCCGGTGCGCGGCTCCTTGGCGACTCCGAAGAGCGAGAGCACGACCTCCCCCACGAAGGCGAAGATGTCCTTCGCGGTCGCGTAGAGGGAGAGTGTGCCGTTGCCGACGTCGGCTAGAATGCCGTCATCTTTCGGTTTTTCGATGGGTGCACGGCCGACGTCGGCCGTGAGCTCGTCGCGGAGCGAAGGGTCGCCGCCCTCGATGCGCACCTCGTGGCCGCGCCTCGCGAGCGCGCGGAGGTGCTTCGCGACCACGGCGATGCTGGTCGCGTCGAGCGCGACGACGGCCTCGAGATCGACCACGACGTCGCTGCGTGTTTCGAGCGAGCCTTCGTAGGTCCGAAGGGCGTCGACGAGGCGTTCGACGTCGTCGATCGAGAATCGTCCTTCGAGCTTGAGGGGGGTGGCGTTTGCCATGGCGCAGCCCGGGGAGCATACGGCAACCGCGCGTGGGCGATACCCTCTTGCGGCGGGCGAAACGCGCGGACCTCCACGGCACGAGAGGGTAGACTCCGGCGCGTGACCGGACCCGTCGTTACGGCGAAGCTCGCGGAGACCGTCGTCCGCTTGTCTCGCGATTTCGTCCTCGGCCCCATCGACCTCGAGGCGAGGGCGGGAGAGACGGTCGTGATGGTGGGCGCGAGCGGCTCGGGGAAGAGCACCGTCCTCCGGCTGTTCGCGGGGCTCGTCGTCGCCGATCGGGGGCGCGTCGAGGTCTTCGGTGAGCCTCTCGTCCCCGCACGCCACGACACGGTGCGCCGCCGCATCGGCTACGTCACCCAAGAGGGAGGGCTCTTCCCTCACCTCGACGTGCGCGCGAACGCGACGCTTCGTGCCCGCGCGCTCGGTCGAGGCGCGGAAGAGATCGAAGAGCGCTTCACGTCGCTCGCCCGCCTCGCCCGCGTCGATCCTTCGCTCTTCGCGCGGCTCCCCTTCGAGCTGTCCGGCGGCCAAAGGCAGCGCGTCGCGCTCGTCCGCGCGCTCATGGACGAGCCCGGCCTCGTGCTCCTCGACGAGCCGCTCGGGGCGCTCGATCCCGTCGTGCGCTCCGAGCTCCGACGGGACCTCCGCGATCTCTTGCGTCGCTCGGGGGCGGCGGTCGTCATGGTCACCCACGATCTCGACGAGGCGGTCGCCCTGGGCGACGAGATCGTCGTCGTGCACGAAGGGCGCATCGACGCGCGTGGCTCCCTCGCCGACCTCCGCGCGGCGGAGCGAGGCTCGTTCACGGCGCGCCTTCTCGACGCGTGCCTCGGAGAGGTGGCCACGTGACCCGTCGCGTGGCCTCGGCGTTCGCGCTCGTCGTGGTGTCGCTCGTCGTGGCGTCGGAGGCCTCGGCGCGCCCCTTGACCGTCGGCTCGAAGGCGTTCACCGAAGGCGTCGTATTGGGCGAGGTCGTGGCGCAGGCGTGCCGCGGAGCGGGCTCCGAGGTCCGTCACCTCCGTGGGCTCGGCGGGAGCGTCGTGCTCTTTCGTGCGCTCGTCGCCAAGGAGATCGACGCGTACGTCGAGTACACGGGGACGCTCGAACAGGAGCTCTTGCATTTGCCGCGGGGTGCCCCGGAGGCCGACCTCCGCGCGAAGCTCGCCGAGCTCGGGATCGCGGTGTCGCGCCCGCTCGGCTTCGACAACACCTACGCGCTCGCCGTGCGCGAGGACCTGGCGACGAAGGAGAGGCTCGTTCGTACGAGCGATCTCACGAGGGTGCGGCCGCTCGTCTTCGGCCTCTCGCACGAGATCGTCGGTCGCGCCGACGGCTTCGAGGGGCTTCGTCGCGCCTACGGGCTCGTCCCAGGGGAAGTGCGTGCGATGGACCACGACGTCGCCGAGCGCGCGCTCGTCCAAGGCGGGGTCGACGTCACCGACGTCTACACGACCGACGCGGCGATCGTGGCCCACGGGCTCCGCGTGCTCGCCGACGACCGCGGCTATTTTCCAGCCTACCGCGCGATCGTGCTCTACGACGCGCGCCTCGGCGAGCGCGCGCCCGCATGCCTCGCGAAGGTCCTCTCGATGGAGGGGCGCATCGACGCGGAGACCATGCGCCGCATGAACGCGGACGTCTTGGTGAGCCGGCTCTCGGAGGACTCCGTCGCGCACGGGTTCGCCGAGCGAGCGCTCGGGATCGTCGCCCCGAGCACGCGCGACACCCTCTCGGGCCGCCTCGTCCGGCGCACCCTCGAGCACGTGCAGCTCTCGCTCGGCGGGCTACTGCTAGCGATGCTCGTCGGCCTGCCTCTCGGGGTCGTGTGCTCGCGCAGGCCGAAGCTCGCCTCGATCGTGCTCGGGATCTCCGGGGTCGTTCAGACCGTGCCTTCGCTCGCCCTCCTCGTGCTGCTGGTCCCCGTGCTGGGCATCGGGACCGTGCCCGCCGTCGTCGCGCTCGTCGTGTATTCGCTCTTTCCGGTCGTCGAGGGCACCGTGACGGGGCTCACGACGATCGACCCGCGCCTCGTCGAGAGCGCCGACCTCTTGGGGCTCCCGCGCGCCGAGCGCCTGCGTCGTGTCGACCTCCCGTTGGCGTCGCCGAGCATCGTCTCGGGCGTACGAACGGCGGCGGTGCTCTCCGTGGGCACGGCGACGCTAGGGGCCATGGTAGGTGCAGGTGGTTACGGTCAGCCGATCCTCACGGGCGTGCGGCTCGAGTCGGCCCCGACCATCCTCGAAGGCGCCGTGCCCGCCGCGCTGCTCTCGTTGCTCGTGCTGTCCGTGTTTCGTTTCGCCGAGCGCCGCATCGTCCCGCGCGGCCTCGTCTCGCACAAGGAACCCCGATCATGAACGACGTCGACTACGAGCTCTTCTACTGGCCTCACATTCCCGGTCGCGGCGAGCTCGTCCGGCTCGCGCTCGAAGACGCAGGCGCTCCCTACGTCGACGTCGCGCGCTCTGCGGCGCACGGCGGGGTCGAGGCGCTCAAGGCGCTCCTGCAAGAGCACCCTGGCGCGGGGGCCCGGCCTTTCGCTCCACCGATCCTCCGCCATGGATCCCTCGTGCTCGCCCAGGTGGGCGCGATCCTGGTTTACCTCGGGCCTCGGCTCGGCCTCGCGGGTGAGGGGGAAGGGCAAGGGCACGGAACGCTCGCCCTCCAGCTCACGATCTCCGACCTGGTCTCGGAGGTGCACGACACGCACCACCCGATCGGGACGTCGCTCTACTACGAAGAACAAACCGAAGCGGCGCGGCAGCGGACGACCGCCTTCCTCGAGCATCGCCTCCCGAAATTCCTCGACTACTTCGAGCGGATCGTCCGGGAAAATGCCGACGCCCGAGAGCCGCGCTCGCTCGTGGGCGTGCACACGTACGCGGACCTGTCCATGTTCCACGTGCTCGCGGGGCTGCGCTACGCGTTCCCACGGGCCATGGCCGCGAAGCAGCGCACCCTCCCGGCGCTCGCGTCCCTCGAGGAACGTGTCGCCGCGCGCCCTCGCGTGGCCGCGTACCTCGCCTCTCCGCGGCGGCTCGCCTTCTCCTCGAGCGGGATCTTTCGTGCGTACCCGGAGCTCGACCTCGTCCCGAGCTGGGCTGCGGAGGGCACGCCGTGACGCGCGAGGAGCTCGCCCGACGGTACCTCGCCGTTCGTGCTCGCACGGAGCACCTCGCCGCGCCTCTCTCTCCCGAGGATCAGGGCCTGCAGTCGATGCCGAGCGCGAGCCCCACGAAGTGGCACCGGGCCCACACCACGTGGTTTTTCGAGGCGTTCGTGCTCGCGCCGAGGGGGGGCCCGCCGGTCGATCCTCGGTACGGGTACCTCTTCAACTCGTACTACGAAGGGCTCGGTGAGCGGCACGCGAGGCCGAAGCGGGGGCTCTTGTCGCGCCCGACGGCCGAAGCGGTCGGCGCGTACCGTCGCGCCGTCGACGCGTCGATGTGCGACCTCCTCCGGGAGGCTCCCGACGAAGATTGGCCTGCGCTCGAAGCGCTCGTCGACCTTGGCCTCGCACACGAGCAGCAGCATCAGGAGCTCCTCCTCACGGACATTCGTCACGCGTTCTCGGAGAGCCCGCTCCTTCCGGCGTACCTCCCTGCAGGAGCTTCGAGCACGAGGCGCTCGCCAGGAGACCTCGTCTTCGCAGAGCACGCGGGCGGAGTGTGCGTCGTCGGGCACGAGGGCACGAGGTTTTCGTTCGACAACGAAGGCCCGCGTCACCGCATTTTTCTCGAGCCGTTCGCGATCGCCACGCGCCCCGTGAACGTGGCCGAGGTGCGCGCGTTCGTCGAGGCGGGTGGGTATCGCACCCCCTCGCTCTGGCTCTCCGCGGGGTACGAACGCGTTCGCGCGCTCGGCCTCACGGCTCCGCACGGCATGAGGGTAGAGCCCGGCTCCGTCTTGGGGTTCACGCTGCGGGGGCTCGTCGAGCTCGATCCGGCCGAGCCAGCCTCTCACCTCGACTACTACGAGGCCGACGCGATCGCGCGGTTCCTGGGCGGACGGCTCCCGACGGAGGGGGAGTGGGAGCACGTCGCCTCGCACGTCGATCCCGAGGTCGGGAATTTCGTGGACGACGAGGTCCTTCGCCCGGTCGCGTCCGCGTCGGGCTCGCGCCGCGTGGAGCAGCTCTTCGGCGACGTGTGGGAGTGGACGTCGTCTTCCTACGCGGCGTATCCGGGGTATGCTCCGGCCGAGGGGGCCGTGGGCGAGTACAACGGGAAGTTCATGGTCGGGCAGTACGTGCTTCGTGGCGGCTCGGCGCTGACACCTCGGGGCCACGTGCGCGCGACGTACCGCAATTTCTGGCCGCCCGACACGGGCTTCCAAATGACCGGCGCTCGGGTCGCGCGTGACGTCCGGGGCGAAACCGGGCGCCCCCGCGAGCGTACTGGCATCGAATGAGCGGCCGTGCCTCCGGGCGGGGCCACGCGTGAAGGGAGAACGACGATGGCGAAGGCGATGTACCGTGGGGCCTTGTTGGCGGAGAGCGACGTGTTCGAGGTGGTCGAAGGGAACGTGTACTTTCCACGTTCTTCTCTCGACATGCGCTTCTTCCGCGAGAGCCCCACGAAGACGACCTGCGGCTGGAAGGGCGAGGCGAGCTACTTTCACGTCGTCGTCGACGGCGCGACCAACGAGGACGCCGCCTGGACGTATCCGAGCCCGAAAGACGCGGCACGCGCGATCGCGGGGCACGTGGCGTTCTGGCGCGGCGTCGAGGTGACGAAGTGACGGTCGTGGAAGCTTTCCCGAGGTCGCCCATCGCCGCCGACGTGCTCCGCGGGCTCTCTTGCCCACACAAGAGCCTACCCCCCTACCTCTTCTACGACGCCGCCGGCTCGGCCCTCTACGAGCGAATCACCGAGCTCCCGGAGTACTACCCGACGCGCACCGAGCGCGCGATCCTCGCGGTCCACGCGGACGACGTCGTGCGGCGTATGCGAGCGGGCGCGACGCGTCCGCTCACCGTGGTGGAGCTCGGAGCAGGGACGGCCACGAAGACGCAGCTCATCCTCGAGGCGGTCGTGCGCGCGCAGGCGTCGTGTCGATTCCTCGCGGTCGACGTCTCGGCCTCGGCGCTCTGCGAAGCCGCGTCACGCCTCTCGCGGGAGCTGCCCGAGATCGTGGTCGAGCGCTTCGTCGGTCACCACGAGGCGTCGTTCCCCGTCATCCGTGACCTCGGCTCACCGACGCTCGTCCTCTTCATCGGGAGCTCGATCGGCAACTTCGACGAGGCCGAGGCGCACGCGCTCCTCGCGGGCACACGCGCCGCGCTCCGGCCCGGGGATGGCCTCCTCCTCGGCACGGACCTCCGGAAGAGCCCCGAGCGGCTCGTGCCCGCCTACGACGACGCCGCGGGCGTGACGGCGGCGTTCAACAAGAACGTCCTCACCCGCATCAACCGCGAGCTCGGCGGCCGCTTCGAGGTCGAGACGTTCCGTCACGTGGCGCTCTGGAACGACGAAGCGTCACGGATCGAGATGCACCTCGAGAGCCTCTGCGAGCAGTCCGTCTCGATCGAGCAGCTCGGCCTCACCGTTCATTTCGAGCGAGGCGAGCGTATCCACACCGAGTCGAGCCGCAAGTACGACACGACCCGGGTCGACGCCATGCTGGCGAGCGCGGGCTTCGGGCGTGAGGTCACCTACACCGACGACGCGTCGCTCTTCGCGGTGCACCTCGCGCGAGCGGTGTAGGCGAGGCGGAGACCTGCCCATCGGCCCTTGGGTTTGCGCACGTCGGGCGTGCCTTCGTGCACGCGCTGCGCTGCCGCGTCCTCGACCCTCGTGCCGGGGCGCCCCGGTTGCGCCCGTCGCGCACGTCTTGCGGAGCATCCTCGAAAACTCGTGCATTTCGCGGGTATTTTGGTTGTGCACGCCGTTTGCAAACGAGCCTTGTCATGAGCAAGCCCGTTCCCCCGATCTTCAAGTACATGACGACCTCGCCCCACACGGTGGACGAGAAAGACAGCATCGCGAACGCCGCGAAGAAGATGGCCGAGCACCGGATTCGGCACCTCCCGGTCATGTCGGGCTCCAAGGTCGTCGGGCTCCTCAGCCTCCGCGACATCAACGTCATCGAGACGCTCCAGGGCGTGGACCCGAAGACCGTCACGGTCGACGCGGCCATGGCGACGCAGCCCTACCAGACCGACGCCATGACCCCGGTCACCGAGGTGGCGTCGACGATGGCCGAGCACAAGTACGGCTCGGCGATCGTGGTCCAGAACAACGAAGTGGTGGGCATGTTCACCACGGTCGACGCGTGCCGCGTGCTCGCCGAGGTGTTCGAGACGCGCCTCAAGTGATGCCCTCGTGACCATGCGTCCTCGCGTGGGCGTACGGCGAGCTGTCCCAAGGGCGGCTCGCCGTTCGTGCGTGTGCGTGAAGACTCTCTAAGTGTTCGTCATGGTTCGCGATTTCGTGCCGGTCGGGAGGGGCTGCGTCGAGGCCGTATGCCCGGTCACGAATCGCCGCTGCCGACTCCGAATTCCGCGCGGCAAACGATAGAGTGACGCCGTGCAGCTCGGTCCCATCTCCTTCACCCTTCGCGACGTGGCGGTGGCGGCGTTCGTGGCGGGGGTCGTGTTTTTGGCGGGGCTCGCGTTCGTTCGCCACCTGTGTGCGACGCTCCCTTCCGACTACTTCTCGCGGCCCGCGCGCGAGCGCGCTCCCTTGGTCCGGCTCGTCCGCCAGGTCTCGGGAGGGGTGCTCGTCGTGCTCGGCCTGGCCATGCTCGTCCTCCCGGGGCCAGGGATCGTGACGATCGCGCTCGGCGTCGCCCTGTTCGACCACCCGAAGAAGCGCGAGATCCTCGTCCGCCTCCTTCGGCGCGACGGGGTAAAGCGCACCCTCGACGACCTTCGCCGTCGTGCGGGGAAGGAGCCGTTCGCGCTCGACTGAGAGAAGCCTTGCGCCGGGGCGTGGTTCGCGAAAGGCTTCCGCGCCATGGTGAAGCTGTCGATGGTGCACGTGATCGCCTGCGAAACGAGCGCCTTTTGGGACTCGTTCTTCGACGAGGCGCTCTCGCGGAAGCTCTTCCTCGAGGGGCTCGGGTTTCGAGATTGGTCGGTCGTGGAGCGCTCGGAGGAGGGCCCCGTCCTGCGCCGCACGGTGTCGGTCGAGCCGACGCTGTCGCTCCCGGGCCCGATCCAGAAGCTCGTCGGGAGCCGGTTCCGGTACATGGAAGAGGGCACGTTCGATCGCGCCGCGGAGATCTTCCGCTTCAAGCTCGTGCCGAGCACGCTCGCCGACAAGGTTCGCGTCGAGGGGACCATGACGACCAAGCCGCTCGGCAAGAAGACCGAGCGCCACGTCGACATCACCGTCGAGTCGTCCGTCGCCTTCGTGGGGCGCCTCGTCGAAGAGTCGTTCGCGAAGCAGCTCGAAGAAGGCTGGAAGAAGGGCGCCGACAAACAGAACGAGTGGCTCGAGGCCGAAGCGTCGGGCCGTTGAGACAGGAGCCCGTGCCTCGCCGAACGGGGGCGGACGCAAGAGCGCACATCGGCATCGCGGGGCACACGCCGCTACGGGCGCCCGAGCATCCAAGAGAGCGCGCGGACGACGGCCTCTTTGGCGCCCTCTCGGACGGGCTCGCCGTGCGCGACCACGACCTCGTCGAAGGGGAGCTCGGCGATGGCCCTGGCGCTCGCGCGCGTCTTCTCGCGGTCCTTCACGAAGAAGCGCCATGCGCGGCTCTGGGCGAAGCGACCATGGCACCCCACGAGGAAGAGCACGAGGTGGGTGACGATGCCCACCGGCCGCACGACGTGAAAGAAGAGGTCGGTGACGACGAGCGCCCTCGACGGGACGTGGAACAGCACCATCTCCGACACGCTCGGCGCCCCGTCCACGAGCACGCCCCGCAGGTCCTCGCGGAGGTCTTCCGGGAGGCCGTCGTCGAGTGGGTGATCGAGCGTGAGCCCGGGGACCTTCGTCTCGAGCGCTCGGTACGCGAGCACCCTGGCCGACGGGTAGCGCTGCTTGGCTGCTGCCAAGTAGAGGTGGTGAAGGAGGTTCGGAGCGAGGAGCGCCGACACGTCACCGAGCTCGGCGATCGAGGCCGCGATCCGGTCGTCGATGGGGATGGGGGAGACGAGCACGACCCCGCTCCGTGTGGCGAGCGCGGTCATGCGGGTGGGGAGCCTGAGGCCCCCCGGCAAGCGCTGCTCGAGCTCGAACGACATCCGTGTAGGGCGGGTCTCGACCATGCGATATGGTTAAGCTCGGTTGACGAAATGGTCAAGGACGGTTGACGAATGGCGCGCACGAAGAAGACGAACGAGGAGGCCGAGCTCACGGACGCCAAGGCGGCGAGCACGCTCCAGCTCCTCTTCAAGGCCGCGCGTCTCGTGGACGAAGAGGCGCTGCGGCGAATCGCGGCGATCCCGGGGCGCCCCTCGCTCCGGCGGTCGCACACGGCGCTCCTTCCGCACATCGACCTCGACGGCACGCGGGTCTCGGAGCTCGCCGAGCGTGTCGGCGTGACGAAGCAGGCGATCTCGCAGCTCCTCGACGATCTCGAGGGCGCCGGGGTCGTGGCCAGGATCGCCGATCCGGCGGACGCACGAGGCCGGCTCGTCGTGTTCACCGCCGAGGGACGTCGAGGGATCCTCGAAGGTCTCGCGGTGCTCGCACGCCTCGAGGCCGAGCTCCGTGAGAAGGTCGGCAAGCCTGCGATGGACGGGCTGGCGGTCGGGGTGCGCGCCGTCGTCGAGGAGCTCGGTTCGCGCGTGCCGACCGGGAGCGGGCGCCTACGGAGCTCGCGGCGCTGACTACTTGCCCACGACGCGCTCGAGCGCGCCCGCGAGCCTGCGGCCCCACGAGGTCTCGTCGTGCTCGCCGCGAGGGTCCTCCACCGTGAAGAGATCGCGGCCGTCCCGGTAGCCGTAGGCCGGTGTGACGAGCAGCCCGGCGAGCTCCCTTCCGCGTGTCGTCGCGAGCTCCTCGGTGACCGTGTTGTGCGTGCCTCCTTCTCGGTAGAGGCCCCAGTCGAGGTACACCTTCGGCCGCGTGGCGGAGGAGAGCCCGGGGCCTATCTCGGACAGCAGCGCCGACGTCGCGAGGGGCCCGCCGCGCGTGCCCGACACACGATCGTCGAGGCCGGCCCACAGCGAGGCCGACATGGCGATCGCCCCGCCGAAGACGTCGGGTCGCTTGCCGGCGACGTAGAGCGCCGAGAGACCGCCGTGGGAGGAGCCGAGCACGAAGCGTTGGTCGCGCGAGGCCTGCGTTCGGTAGGCCGCGTCGACGAAGGGGACGAGCCCGTCGGCGAGCCAGGCCGCGTAGGCTTTCGCCCCGCAGCACGCCTCGCCCGTGAGCCACGGCGCGTGGGTATACTCGCGGTTTCGCGAGACCGGCTCCACGGCGACCACCACGACCTCGCGGAGCGCTCCGCGTGCGTACGCGTCGGCGAGGGCCTCGGCCATGCCGAACGTCTTGTTGGCGAGGCCCCCTGGCCAGAACGCCGTGTGACCGTCGTTCATGACGACGAGCGGGTAGCGCGCGCAACTCTCGCCGTATTTCCGAGGGAGGAGCACGTGCACCTTATGGGGCTCCCCGCCGCCGACCGTGAGCGCGTCGAACGTGTGGAAGTAGCCGGCGGTCTTCCCGGCGTCGTGCACGAACGCCTTCTGACCGCGCACGTCGAGGGAGAAGGTCTCGGCGCGCGGCCCGACGTCCGTCGCTTGGCGGCCCGGCACACAGGGCTCGCCGGCGTCGGCCTCGGCGTCGGCGCGGGGAGGTGGCGCGGCGTCGTTCGAGGTGTCGGCGGTCACCTTGGGGGCAGGCGCGCTCGGCTCGGGCGCGGTCTCGGTGGTGGGCGCGAGATCGAGAGCGCAGGCCACGAGCGCCCCAGGGGCGAGGGCGACGGCGAGGGCGAACGAGCGAAGACGAGCCACGTCTGGTGTTTCGCACCTCACAGGTGAGGTGTCAAATGCGAGGCCCTAAGACGTCGCTCGCAGACCTCGAGGTCGAGCCGGGTTGAACCTACGGCCGAGATCGGAGAAGCATGAGCGACGACGCGCCGTCGCGGCGCCGGATCCCATGCTCGCACCGACACGGACCTCGCCCAAGCACGACGCGCACCCTCCGAAGGCGGGAGCACGGGACCGCGCGCGCCGTGACGTCTCCGGCGACGTGCCACGGGGGCTCGTGTGAAGCTCCCGTTCCGAATCGTCAACGTGTTCGGCGTCGAAGGGGGCACCTTCTCCGGCAACCCTCTCTGCGTCTTCCCCGGCTCGGACGGGCTCCCCGACGCCACGATGCAGGCGCTCGCGCGTCAGACGAACCTCTCGGAGACGACCTTCGTGCTCGCCCCGGAGCGTGAGGACACCGACGTTCGTGTGCGCATCTTCACGCCGTCGTACGAGATGCCCTTCGCCGGCCATCCTTCGCTCGGGACGGCGTTCGTGGTCGCGAGGGGGCGCTCGCGGATCGTGCTCGGAACGAACGCAGGTCCCGTCCCCGTGACGGTTCGTGGGCCCTTCTGCGAGCTCCGCGCGGCAAAAGAGCCCACGCTGCGCGCGGTGGAGCCGTCGCGCCGCGACGCCGAGGTCGCGCTCGGGCTCCATGACGGGGCGCTCCGCGAAGCTCCGATGTGGGTCGACACGGGAGCTCCTCAGATCGTCGCGTTCGTCGACGGTGAGGCCACCCTCGCCGCCGCGCGCCCCACGTTCGAGGGGCTCGTGCGGCTCGCGCGCGGGGCCTCGCCCGACGAGTCCATGGTCTATCTCGTCGCCGAGCGTGGCGACGGCACCTGCGTGGCCCGGTTCTTCTTCACGCAGCTCGGTGGGGTCGTCGAGGATCCGGCCACGGGCTCCGCGTGCGCGAACCTCGGCGGGTACCTCGCGTCGGCGCGGGGGCGAAGGGACGTGGCCTTGCGTGTCCTCCAAGGCGCCGACGTCGGTCGCCCGTCCGAGCTCTTCCTCCGCGTCGACACCGACGGCATCTTCGTCGGTGGCCGGGTCGCCGAGATCATGGAAGGGGTCGCGTCGCTCGACGCGGGCGCGTGAAGGACGAGCGCTTCGGCTTCGATGGGCGGCTTTGTAACTGTTGGATATTGCGTTGAAAATGAGCCCGTGTGGCGTGGCGGCGGTGACGCTCGAATTGGGGCTTGCGCGTCGGTCGCCGAGCGACTCTCCTCCGGGCGATGAACGTCCTCCGGCGCCGCGACCTCGCGTTCTTTCTCTACGACTGGCTCGACGTCGAGGCCCTCACACGGCGTGAGAGATACGCGGCCCACTCGCGCGAGACGTTCGACGCCGTCCTCGACACGTGCGAGCGCATCGCGACCGAGCTCTTCGCGACGCACGCGCGCACCTCCGACGAACGAGAGCCCCACTGGGACGGTGAGAAGGTCGTCCTGCCGGCCGAGGTCGGCGTCGCTCTCGACGCCTTCGCGAAGGCCGGTCTCTACACCGCAGGCCACGACGCCGACCTCGGCGGCATGCAGCTCCCCATGTGCGTCGAGAAGGCCGGCTTTGCCTATTTTCTCGCGGCGAACACGGCGACGGCGGCCTACCCGTTGCTCACGCTCGGCGCCTCCAACCTGCTCGTCGCGTACGGCTCGCGCGAGCAGATCGACACCTACGCGAAGCCCATGCTCGAGGGGCGCTACTTCGGGACCATGTGCCTGTCGGAGGAGCACGCCGGCTCCAGCGTGGGTGACATCACGACCCGCGCCGAGCCCGTGCCCGAGCGGCCCGGTGAGTACCGGCTCTTCGGCAACAAAATGTGGATCTCGGGCGGGGACCACGAGCTGTCGGAGAACATCGTGCACCTCGTGCTCGCCAAGGTGCCGGGCGGCCCGAAGGGGACGAAGGGCATCTCGCTCTTCGTGGTGCCCAAGTGGCTCGTCTCGCCGGACGGTGCTCGGGGCGAGCGCAACGACGTGTCGCTCGCGGGCCTCAACCACAAGATGGGCTACCGAGGCACGGTGAACACGCTGCTCGCGTTCGGCGACGGAAAACACACGCCGGGCGGCGCGCCCGGGGCCGTGGGCTATCTGCTCGGAGAGCTCCACGGCGGCATGCGGTGCATGTTCCACATGATGAACGAGGCGCGGATCATGGTGGGGCTCGGGGCCTCGGCGCTCGGCGCGACGGCCTACCTCCACGCGCTCGCCTACGCGAGGAGCCGCCCGCAGGGGCGAAGGCTCGGCGAGCGGGATGCGTCGACGCCCCAGGTGCCCATCGTCGAGCACGCCGACGTGAGGCGCATGTTGCTCGCGCAGAAGGCCTACGCCGAAGGGGGGCTCGCCCTCGGGCTCTACTGCGCGAAGCTCGTCGACGACACCCGCTCGGCCGAGACGAAGGAGGCGCGCGACGAGGCGGCGCTCCTGCTCGAGATCCTCACCCCCATCGCGAAGAGCTGGCCGTCCCAGCACGCGCTCGAGGGCACGAGCCTCGCGATCCAGGTGCACGGTGGGTACGGCTACACGCGCGACTACCCCGTCGAGCGCATGTACCGCGACAACCGCCTGAACCCGATCCACGAGGGCACGCACGGTATCCAGGCTCAGGATCTGCTCGGTCGGAAGGCCGCCATGCAGGGCGGGCGAGCGCTCTTCGTGCTCGCGTCGCGC
This sequence comes from Myxococcales bacterium, assembly GCA_016712525.1. Lineage (NCBI taxonomy): Bacteria > Pseudomonadati > Myxococcota > Myxococcia > Myxococcales > Myxococcales bacterium. The sequence goes on along the minus strand of JADJQX010000008.1, from coordinate 609,641 downwards.
ATGCAGGCCACCATCACGCGCGCGGCCGAGACGAAGGACGAGCGCGCCCGCTTCGGGGCCGAGCTCGGGGCGGCCGTCGCGCGTACGTCGGAGGTGACCGCCACGCTCTTCGGTGCGGGGGATCCGGCGCGCACCCTCGCGAACGCCACGGCCTACCTCGAGGCCGTCGGCCACGTGGTCGTCGCGTGGATGTGGCTCGAGCTCGCGCTCGCGGCCGGGGACGGTGAGGGCGTCGGCGAGCGCGCCGATTTTCTACGAGGGAAGCGTGCGGCCTGCAGGTTCTTCTTCGTGCACGAGCTCCCGCGGACGAGGCCGCTCTTCGACCTGCTCGCGTCGCTCGACACGACCACCCTCGACATGCAGGACGCCTATTTCTGAGTCGATTCGTTACGCTTACATCGACCCACAAACCCGACGCCGAATGTTTCACCTCGGGGCCCGACTTCGGTACGTCATGAGGCGCGAAGGAGGTTGCCCGATGGTGAAGCGCATGGAGACGACTCTCGCCGAAACGCCCACGTTCACGACGGAGCTCCCGGAGCCGCGGCGGCCCTACACGACGCTGCGCTGCGATCTGACCGAGTACGCGCGCGAGCACACGGGCCCGGGGAGCTGGACGGCCGACGACGTCACGCGGGAGACCCTCTCCTTCGAACGCTACTGATCGTGTCGACGGAGCACGGCGGTCGCGCGCGCGAGTCAGCTCGGGAAGGCCATGCCGTCGACGTCGCGGGGCGAGAACGGAAGAGCGAGGCGCCCCGCGGGTTCTCCCTCGCCAAGGTAGAGGGCGTGGTGCTTCGTGAACCGCGTCGGGTAGTAGTGGCGGTCGTGCAAGAGCGCCGTGGCGCGGAGCTCGAGATCGGGGATCGCCCGTAGCGCCTCGCGTTGAGCCGGGTGGGCACACGCGCGGATCTCGTCGTCGATCGCGGCCTCGTCCCAGCGCGAGGCGGGGACCTCCCGTGAGGCCTCGGGTGCCGTGGGCAAGGGCTCGCGCGCGTTCCACAGGTTCTTTCCCTCGCAGGCGAAGGGGTCCACCGCGACGCCGCGGAAGAGCACGTTCATGTGGAGGTGCGGGCTCTCCCACGGGAAGAAGAGGAAGCCGTTCAGCCCGCTCATGCCCGAGAGCGCGAAGGGCTCGCCGCGCGCCACCCGCTGGCCCGGACGCACGAGCGATCGCGCGAGGTGCGCGTGCGTGGTCACGAGCCCGTCGCCGTGGTCGAGCACGACCTTCAGACCGCCTCGGTTGAACTCGCTCGTCACGTAGCCGACGCGCGCGGCCGCGGGCGCGACCACGGGCGTGCCGAGGGGGATCGCGAAGTCGGTGCCGTTGTGGCTGTCGTACGTGAGTGTGCCCCCGCGGAAGTCGCGCACCTGGGTCTTGCGGACGCTCCACCCCTCGCTCGCCGGCGTGGGGGTGTGGTTGAAGAGGTTGTAGACGACGGCGCGGCGCCGCTCGGCCCACGCGCCGAGCCAGAGCTTCATCGCCTGCTCGGGGCGGAAGATGCGAAGGCTGCTCGGACCGAACTTCGTCTTCGGTGTGTGGCTATCGCCCCGCAGCGTGAGCCACGTGTCGTTCAGGCGTTCGCGCACGGGGAGGAGGCCGAAGGCCTCGGACCAGAGAACTCCATTGGGCATGACGACGCTCTACAATAGGTCTGACCTTTGTCAAGGCGCAGGAATTTTATGGCGAACGAGCATCCGGTAGAGGGTGCTCCGGGCGACGCCGAGCTGCCTCGCGGCCTCGCTCATGTTGCCGCGTGCGCCGTCGAGCGCCGCGCGGAGAGCGTCGCGTTCGGCGGTGGCGCGCGCCCCTTCACGGCGGTCGGGGAGGGGAGAGACCAGGGGCGCGGGTGGGGGAGTGGCCTCGCGTATGTCGTCGGGGAGGTGCTCCTCGCCGATGGGGCCGCCGTCGGAGAGCGCGAGGGCGTACGTGAGCGCGGTCTTGAGCTCGCGCACGTTGCCGGGGAAATCGTAGAGGGCGAGCGCCTCTTCGGCCTCGGGGAGCAAGGACGACGCACGCCCCTGCGACAGCGCGGCGACGAGCTCTCGGGCGAGCTCGCGTACGTCGGCGCGTGCACGGAGGGGAGGGAGCGACACCTTCGCTCCCTTGATGCGGAAGTAAAGGTCTCTCCGGAAGGCCCCGGCCTCGACCATCGCCGGCAGATCGCGGCACGTCGCGCACACGATGCGTACGTTCGCGCGCCGGACGTCGTTCTCTCCGACGCGTGAGTAGGTGCCGTCCTCGAGCACACGGAGGAGCGCCGCTTGCGCCGAAGCGGGCAGCTCGGCGACCTCGTCGAGGAAGAGGGTGCCTCCGGCGGCGGCCGCGAATTTTCCGTCTTGGCCCTGAGGCCTCGCGCCCGTGAAGGCGCCGGGGCCGTACCCGAAGAGCTCGCTCGCGACGAGCGACTCGGTGACCGCGCCGCAGTTGATGGCCACGAAGGGCCCGCCCTTGCGAGGGCTCTCGGCGTGGATGGCGCGCGCGAAGAGCTCCTTCCCCGTGCCCGTCTCGGCGAGCAGGAGCACGGTGAGATCGGTGCGCGCGAACCGCTCGGCGGCGTTCTTGGCCGCCACGATCGACGGGTCCGAGCCTAGGATCGTGTCGAAGGCCGATGCCTTTGCCCGGGGCGGTCGCGAGGGAGCGCGGCCTTGTGCGGGCTCCAGGTGCACGATCGTGCCGATCCGCGCGCCGTCGCGGGAGAAGAGCGGCTCGGGGTGGGCCACGAACCTGCGCCCGAGGTCGACCTCGCGGGCTCGCGCTTCGGGAGAGCACGAGAGCTGCTCGAGGACGGCGTCGAGGCCCTCGGCCCGCCCGAGCGCGCGCGCGCCCTCGTTTCGATGAAGGAGCTCGCCACGCGCGCCCGTCACGTACGTCGGGGTGGACGCGCGATCGGCGAGCCGCGTGAGCACGTCGATGCCGCCGGGGACGGCCTCTCCGAACGCGCGCGCCCGTAGCGCCCGCTCGATCGCCCGCCCGGACGCGAGCACGGCGAGCTTGGCGTAGGGGTTGTGCGCCTCGACCGGCCCGGAAACGTTGAGCACGCCCACGAGCCGCCCGGCGGCGTCGTGCACCGGGGTCGCGTAGCAGACGAGCCCGTGGTTCGCGCGCTCGAAGTGGGCGCGCCCCACGACGCACACGGGGACCGCCTCGGCGATGGCGGTGCCGATCGCGTTGGTGCCGCGCTCGGGCTCGTCCCACCGGGCGCCCTCGACGAGGCGCGCCGCCTCCGCGCGGCCCACGAACACCCCTCCGCCACGGCTCGCGAGGATGATGCCCTCTTCGTCGGTGAGGACCGCGAGCAGCCCGTGGGCGTCGAGCTCGCTCGCCATCGGGTCGACGATGGGGAGGCCCTCCTCGAGCAGCGTATCGCAGCGCTCTCGTCGCTCACGGAGCCGGGCGCCGTCGAGCCCCGAGGGCTTCGCCACCACGTCCGCGGCGACGCCGAGGGAGAGCGCCCGCTTCCATCGCGTGAGCACGGGGTGCGACGCGAGCACCCGACCTCGGCTCACGAACCGCTCCCACAGCTCTCGTTCAGGCTCCGGCAACGTCAACATCGGCGTGTCACTCTCCGTCGCTGGAAAGAGGGCGTCGCGCGGCGAGCCTCGTTCCCTCCCTTGTCGTACGACGCCATCGGCGTGTGTCCAAGAGCTGGAGCGAAAGGAGCGACACTGTCCCACGAGGTGGAGCGATTCGCTACATCACGCGGTGCGCCAAAGGCCGAAATTCCCCGAGAATCGCGCGGCACGAGGTGTGCTCTTCGCAGGGCAACGAACGGAGAGAACCATGACCAAATACGTTGCCCCCAATCAGCCCGGATCGAAGGTCGAGTTTCGATCGCGTTATGCAAACTACATCGATGGCATCTGGCTCCCGCCTCGCCGCGAGCAGTACTTCGAGAACGTCTCTCCCGTGAACGGGCGCCCCTTCTGCGAGATCCCCCGCTCCACGGCCGAGGACATCGAGCTCGCGCTGGACGCGGCCCACCGGGCCAAGGTCGCGTGGGGCAAGAAGCCCGTCGCGGAGCGCGCCATGGTGCTGAGCCGCATCGCCGATCGCATGGAGCAGAACCTCGAGGCCCTCGCGGTCGCCGAGACGTGGGACAACGGAAAACCCGTCCGCGAGACGCTCGCCGCCGACATCCCTCTCGCGATCGATCACTTCCGGTACTTCGCGGCGTGCGTGCGCGCCCAAGAGGGGACGTGCGCCGAGCTCGACGACGGCACGGTGGCGTACCACTTCCACGAGCCGCTCGGCGTGGTCGGGCAGATCATTCCCTGGAATTTCCCGCTCCTCATGGCCGCATGGAAGCTCGCCCCCGCGCTCGCGGCGGGCAACGCCGTGGTGCTGAAGCCGGCCGAGCAGACGCCGTTCTCGATCTTGAAGTGGCTCGAGATCGTGGGCGATCTGCTGCCGCCCGGTGTGCTCAACGTGGTGAACGGGTTCGGCCTCGAGGCCGGCAAGCCGCTCGCCTCGTCGAACCGGATCTCCAAGATCGCGTTCACGGGCGAGACCAGCACCGGGCGCCTCATCATGAGCTACGCGTCCGAGAACCTCATCCCGGTGACGCTCGAGCTCGGCGGAAAGTCGCCCAACGTCTTTTTCGCCGACGTGGGCCGCGAGCGTGACGCCTTCTACGAGAAGGCCCTCGAGGGCTTCAACATGTTCGCGTTGAACCAGGGCGAGGTGTGCACCTGCCCGTCGCGTGCGCTCGTCCAGGCTTCGTTCGCGGGCGAGTTCTTGGCTCACGCGACCGAGCGCACGAAGAAACACGTGCCCGGCGATCCGCTCGACACGGAGACCACCGTGGGCGCTCAGGCCTCGAAGGAGCAGCTCGAGAAGATCCTCTCGTACATCGAGATCGGCAAGGCAGAGGGGTGCGAGGTCGCCACCGGCGGCGTGCGCGCGGAGCTCTCGGGTGACCTCTCCGGCGGGTACTACGTCATGCCGACGGTGCTCCGCGGGCACAACCGCATGCGCGTCTTCCAAGAAGAGATCTTCGGGCCGGTCGTCGCCACGACGACGTTCTCGGACTTCGACGACGCGATGGCCATCGCGAACGATACGTCGTTCGGGCTCGGCGCGGGCGTGTGGACCCGTGACGTGCACACGGCCTACCGCGCCGCGCGCGCCATCCAGGCCGGTCGTGTGTGGACGAACTGCTACCACCTCTACCCGGCGCACGCGGCGTTCGGCGGCTACAAGCAGTCGGGCATCGGGCGCGAGACCCACAAGATGATGCTCGATCACTACCAACAGACGAAGAACGTGCTCGTGAGCTACGACAAGAACCCCATGGGCTTCTTCTGAGCGCGGCGCGAGGCCTCTCGCCATGACATGTCGGGCTCGGCGCGGAGGCGTCGGGCCCGCGTGCCTTCGTGCTCGTTCACTCCACCGAGGCGCGGCGCTCGAGGTCGTCGGGCGAGAGGGCGAGCTGCTCGGTGCGAAACCCCGGGAAGAGTCGCGCAGCCACGTAGCGCCCGTCGGCCGTGCGGCTCCGCACGGAGTGACCGGAGCCCGCGAGCACCGTCCCGAGGGGGCTCGCGTCGGCGCGTGCGTCGAACGTGGCCGAGTGGTCCACGCGCTCGCCGTCGTCGAGGATGGCCACTCCTCGCACCTCGAGCACGTCGCCGCGGACGAGCACGCAGGGGGCGTCGTCGTGGCGGCCGCGGGAGCAGTCGGCGCTCACCTGTTCGAGCGTACGGTTTCGGTCCCGGAGCACGCAGGGCACGTCTCCCACGGGCGTGTGCCCCATGATCACTCGGAAAATCCCCTGGCTCGCGAGCGCTTCGCGGAGGCCCTCGGGCATGAGGACGGGGTTATTGAGGTCGTCGGCGGGTCGCCCGTAGACGACGCTCGCCTGGTTGAGCCGTGTCCCGGAGACGGGCGCTTGGTAGGCGACGAGCGCGTCGTACGGGCCGCCGTCGACGAACGCCGAGAGCTCGTCGCGGTAGAACGTCTCGAGCCCCGAGAGCCACGCTTCGAGGTCCGTGGTACGGAGGGCCGGCACGCCTCGCGAGGGCGCCGCCGGGACCACCCCGAACGAGGCGTCCGTCACACCTCCGTGCACGAACAGGGTGACGCCGGCACGGAACGCGAGGCGCGCCATCGAGAGGTAGGTAAAGAGGGGGCCATCGGGGGTGATGTCGGCGAGGTAGCTCTCCACCACGTCGGCGTCGGTGGCCTTGCCTCCGTCCCTCATGAGCTCGGCGCGGCGGTGCTCGAACGCCCCTTTGGCCCCCATCGTGTGCTCGAGCAGGAACCGAAGCATCTCGGGCCGAGACCACCCGGAGGCCTCGGGTGGCGCGCGGCGGTGCGTCTCGCCCGAGAGCTCACGGGCCAGCCGGAGCTTGTTGATGTCTCGGTTCCCGGCGAGCAAGACGACCTGGTCGGGTTGCCGGCGTTTGGCGTCGACGAGCGCCCTCACGATGCGAAGGCCGTACGGTCCTCGATCGACGGTGTCGCCTCCGAAGACGAAGAGGCCCCCCGGCGCGACGTGGAGGGCGCCCGCATCGTCGAGACGGACGACAGGGTTGTCGCGGCAGAAGCTCTCGACCTTCGACCACATGCCCTCGGCGTCGGTCAGGTAGGCGATGGCGGGCGCGTGGTCGGTCACGGGCCGACGATAGCAAACACCGGCGTGGCGTCGGGCGGCGTGGGCCCGGCCCCTCCATTTTTGGGGCGCCGAGCGGCCCGCCGTGCACTAAGGTTTCGCCCCGATGGCAAACCCCAAGGCAATTCTCGACACGTCGCTCGGCCCCATCACGGTCGAGCTCTTCATCGACCAGATGCCCCTCACGGCCGGCAACTTCGTGGAGCTCGCGAAGGGCGGCTTCTACGACGGGCTCCACTTCCACCGCGTCATCGACGGCTTCATGCTGCAGTTCGGCTGCCCGCACAGCAAAGACCCGCAGAGCCCCCGCGCCGGCACCGGCGACGGCCCCAAGGGCACCATCAAGGACGAGCACACGGCCAAGCTCTCGAACGAGCCCGGCACCTTGTCGATGGCGAACACGGGACGACCGAACAGCGGATCGTGCCAGTTTTTCATCAACACGGTCCACAACTCGTACCTCGACTGGTTCACGCCCGGCCCGTCCAAGCACCCCGTGTTCGGCAAGGTGGTCGAGGGCATGGACGTCGTGAAGAAGATCGAGAAGACCCGCACCGACGCGAGCGATCGCCCGGTGTCGCCGGTCAAGATGAACAAGGTCACGATCGTCGAGGCCTGAGGCGCGCCGCGCCCCCCGCCCGCGCGAGCACCCCCGGAGCCGAAGGGCCGCCGGGGGTTCTTTTTTTCGCGGAGGCCGAGGCCTCGGGGCCCTCGATTGAATGCCTCGTGTTGCGCCGCCGTCGCACGGGTTGCGTGATACCGTAGCTTGGCGCTCTCGATGGCCCCCTCGCAGCCTCGCCCCTTCGGGCGTGCCGTCCTGGCCTTCGTGCGCACGAAAGGACCTACTCGACCATGACCTCCTCGTCTCCGAAGGCCCGCATCTCCGTCGCGGCCGGTCTCGCCCTCGTCGTCGCGGCCGTCGTCTCCACCACCGCCTGCGCTCGCCAGGACGAAACCGCGCCCCCGCAGACCGGCGCGCCGGGGCAGCCCGGATACCCGCAGCAGGGCTACCCGCAGCAGGGTTACCCGCAGCAGGGTTACCCGCAGCAGCCGCCGCAGCAGGGCTACCCGCAGCAGGGAGGCTATCAGCCGCAACCCGGCGTCCCCCAGCAGCCCACCCCGGCTCCCACCGCGGCGACGCTCTCCACGCCGGGCCCGATGGCGCTCCCCTGCCAGACCGATCAGAGCTGCGGCCTCGCGAAGTGCAACACCCAGTTCCAGAAGTGCGTCTTCCCGTGCCTCCAGCCGACGGATTGTGCGGCGGGCGCGTCGTGCAACACGATGACCGGCCTCTGCCTCCCCGGCGGCGGCTGACCATCCCCTTCCGCGACGAGACGAGGGTCGCCGTGGCCTCCACGGTGCCCCTCGTTTGCTTTTGTCGATCGTGAGCCCTATTCGGCGGCCGAGCTCTCCCCGACGGCAAGCTTCGTGAGCGTGACCGGGACACCGTTCAGCACGGCTGTCCCCGAGAGCGTGTCCACGCGGGTCTCGTCGGTCACGTCGTTCACGTTCGCTCCCTCGAGGGCGCGCGCCACTCGCAGCTCGGTCGCGGAGTGCCCGTATCCGTGAGGTAAGCTCACGGAACCTTTGCCGATTTCGTCGCTCACCGTCACCGTGGCGACGAGCTCCCCCGCGCGCGAGCGGACCTTGACGCGGTCTCCCGAGCCGAGGCCCCGGGGCGCGGCGTCGTCGGGGTGCACGAGCAGCGTGCAGACGGGGGCGCCGCGCGTGAGGCGAGGCACGTTGTGCATCCACGAGTTGTTGCTGCGGAGGCCTCGTCGTCCCACGAGGAGGAGCTCTCCTTCGCGCCGCGTGCTGCGTTCGAGCTGCGCATCGAGGCGTGAGGTCCCCTCGACGAGCGGCTTCGGCGCGAGGTCCACGGGGCGCCCCTCGAGCAGCTCGGCGAGGCGGGGCTCGAGCGCGCCGAAGTCGACGCCGTGGGGCTCGGCGCGGAGGGCTTCGAGCGACGTCCCGTAGGGCCCGGTGCGGAGGAGCAAATCGAGGATGCGACGGCTGCCCATGGCGCGCGCGGAGCCGACGACGGCCCGAGCGGCGAGGCCCTTCATGGTGGGATTGCGGCGCGAAAGCACGCGCCCTGCGAGGTCCGTGAGGATGTCGAAGTCGTGGCGTGTGTCGCCCCTCGGGGCGAAGAGGGCCTCGGCGTACCGAGCGACGTTTCGCACGGCGAATGCGTAGAGCACGAGGTCGTAGTGGTCTCGCTCTAGCCCGAACGTCGGTGGCAAGAGGATGTGCGCGTGCCGTGTGGTCTCGTTGCGGTAGAGATCGACCGACACCATGAAGTCGAGCGTCTCGAGGGCCTTTCCGAGGCGCGGACCGTTCGGTGCGCTCGACACGGGGTTGCCGGCCATGGTGACGAGCGCGCGAATCTTGGTGCGTCCCTCGGACTCGATCTCTTCGGCGAGCGCGGCGACGGGGAGCTCTCCACCGAACTCGGGCAAGCCGCGCACCTTCGTTCGAAACCTCGCGTAGCTGCCGCGCATGCCGAGGCGGGAGGCGAGCTTCGCGACGTCGACGGCGGGGGTCGCGAGCATCTTCCCGCCGGGGCGATCGAGGTTGCCGGTGACCGCGTCGAGGGCGAGGGCGAGCCACGCCGCGAGTCCCCCGTGCTCTTGGGTGCAGGCGCCGAAGCGCGCGTAGCAGGCAGCGCCGCTCGCCGTCGCGTGGGCGCGCCCGAGCCCGCGGATCGTGTCGGCCGGGATGCCCACCGCGTCGGCGACACGCTCGGCCGGGTAGCGCCGCGCCGTGCGTTCGAGCTCCGCGAGCCCCACGAAGGGCACACCCATGCGCTCGGGCCGCGCGAGCCCCTCGGCGAAGATCGTCTCGAGCATCGCGAGCAAGAGGAGCGCGTCGGTCCCGGGGACGATGAAGTGGTGCGCGTCCGCGACCTTGGCCGTCTCGGTGCGACGCGGGTCGACGACGACGATCTTGCCCCCGCGCGCGCGGAGCCTTTCGAGGCGCTTCTTGGTGCCCGGCGCGGTCATGATGCTCCCGTTCGAGACGAGCGGGTTCGCCCCGAGCACGAGCAAGTGGGACACCCGGTCGAGATCCGGCACGGGGAGGAGCGTCTGGTGGCCGAGCATCAGGTACGACGCCAGCATGTGCGGCAGCTGGTCGACGCTGGTGGCCGAGAAACGCGAGTAGGATCCCATCGACTGCGAGAGCACGATCGAGCCCAAAATCCCGCCGTACGAGTGCACGAGCGGGTTGCCCGTGTACGTGCCGACGGCGTGCGGGCCGTGCCGGTCGAGGAGCTCGGCGAGGCGCGTGGAGGCCTCGTCGAGGGCGGCGTCCCACGTGACACGCGTGAACGAGCCTCCGCGCGTGCGTCGCATGGGCTCGGTCACGCGATCGGGATCGAGCCTCACGTCGTCCAGGGCGGCCGCCTTCGGGCAGAGGTACCCCTGGCTGAATCGGTCGTCCCGATCGCCCTCGGTGCGAAGCACACGGAGCACCCCGCCCTCGTCGTGCCCCACGTTCACGACGAGCCCACACGAGGCCTCGCACAACATGCACGTCGCCGTCTTCGTCTGGCTCATCGCCGAAGAGCGTGCGGGGTTCGCCCGTGCATCGTCAACCGCAACCTGCGGTCTGCGCGTCAGTCGTCCTCGCGCCGTGGGTCTTTGCGGCTGACCTCGATCCGCTCCACGACCGACCCGCGCCGCCGCTTCTTCGGGGAGACCCGGCTTATCGGGAGGGTGCTCGGGGTGCGCGACGCCGGAGGGGCGTCGGACGCGACGAGGCGCACCTCGGAGATGGGCTCGTCCGGCGTGGGCGGAAGGGACGACGAAGGCGCGACCCGCGCGACGACGGCGCTCTCGGGGGCCTCGGGGACCGCGACCTTCGCGGGGCGCACGGTCTCTCGCTCGGAGGCGACGATTCGCTGAGGGCCGATTCCAGGGAGCGTCTTGTCTTCGGGGATCATGCTTTCTGCGCCTTGGTCGGTCGTGCTCGGGCCGCGAACCGCACCATTTTTCATGGTACATGCTCCCACGCTCGATAGCCGGGGCCTTCCCTTACGATTTCGTTCGGTGCGGGCGCGCTGCTCGAGTGAACGTGTCACGCAGGTGCCACCCCCATGTCGGGAGATCGGGGGCAAGGTGCGCGCTCCCGCGAAGGCCCCTCGATGGGCCTGTCAGAACGAGACCTTCACCGACGCCGTGAGACGGAGGTCGGTCGGTCGCACGCCCGTGGGAGGACGGGTGTCGTGGAGCAGCGATAGCGCTTGGCCCAGGGCCAGCACGTCGGTGACCTTGACCTGCGTCTCGAGCTCGGTGAGCGTGCGGAGATCTTCGGGGCGAGCCCACGCGGGCTGCAGGTACGACGTCAGCTGAAAAAGGACGCTCTTCTCGCGCGGCTCGGCGCGCACCGCGAGATAGCTCGTCGACCTATGGGAGAGCTCCGTCTCGGGGTCGGGCGCGCCGGGCGCGACGTCGATCCGGTTGTGCTCGAGCATCGTGCCCGTCCCGGCCCAGAGCTGGAGCCCTTCGCGGTGCACGAGGTCGACGCGCAGGCCGGTGCCGCCGAGCGCGCGGGAGCGGAGCCTCAGGAACTCGTTCGTCTGCACCTGCGCGAAGACCTCGGTGCCGAAGCGCTCGCGCCACATGGCGGTCCACCGGGCGTGCACGAACGTCTGGCTGATGTAGGGCTTCGCGGTCTCCTCGCCGAGGGCCGTGCGCTCGGCGTAACGCCCGCTCGCCATGACGAACACCCGTTGGCTCGAGAAGCGTGGACCCGGCTCGTCGGTTTTGTCGCGGAGCGTCTCGTAGACGACACGGACCGTGGCGCCGAGGTCGAGAAAATCGACGTTTCCCTTGGCGAGCCCGAGGGACAGCTCGGCGCCGAGCGAGAGGCCGTCGTCCACCACCCGCGGTCGCAGGGCCTCCGTGTTGACCTGGGCCCACGTCGAGGTGGGCCACAGGCACACCACGAGGACGGCGATGCCGAGCGGACGACGAGCCAAAGTGCGGCAAATTCTCCTTTGATTTCGCGGGCGGGTCCACTCCTTAGGCCGAATGGGTTGCCTTTCGCGTAACTCCCCATAGAGTGACGCGCGGAGGGTCTCATGCGTGTATTCCTCATCGCCGGGTTGCTCGCGGTCGTCGGCGCGACCGCCCTCGGCTGCAACGACAAGTCCACGCGCTCGGACGTCGCCGACGTCACGAAGGGCCAGGCCCTCTACAAGGACCTCTGCGCGAGCTGCCACGGCGCGAAGGGCGAGGGCGGCGTCGCCCCGGGCCTCCGCGATTGGTCGCGCGGCGAAGAGACGCTGGTCAAGATCATCGACGAGCGCATGCCGCAAGGCGCACCCGAGAAGTGCGTCGGCGACTGCCCTCCCCAGATCGCGCGCTACATCCTCGACACGTTCAAGGGCGAGGTCGTGTGCGAGGCGCCGAAGCCCCAAGCGCGTGGGCTCCGCCTCCTCTCGCGGCGCGAGCTCGAGGCCACCGTGGCGGACCTCTTGGGGATCGCCTCGGCCTCCGCGCCCGCGCCGGCCGACACGTGCGGCGTCGTTCGGTTCACGTACGACCCGGGCGCGCGCTCCGTCACCAAGGTGCACGTCGCGGGCAGCTTCAACGGGTGGCCGGGCACGATCGCCGGCGGCGGATACGCCCTGTCGAAGATGGGCAACGTCTTCTCGCTCGACAAGCAGCTCCCGAACGGGCAGCACCAGTACAAGCTCGTCCTCGACGAAAAAGACTGGATCCCCGACCCGTCGAACACGCGCCGCGGCCCCGACGGCTTCGGCGGAGAGAACAGCCTCGTCGACGTGAGCTGTCAGGGCGGCTCCGGCACGACCAAGCCGAACGACACCCTGCTCGCGTCGGCGTTCGCGTCGTACCCGAAAGAGGCGAGGCCCGAGGGCTTCCTCTTCGATCACCACGGCCCGTCGCGCGTCACGAGCGCGACCCTGTCGGAGGCGGTCTTCCGCATGGCGAAGGTCGTCACGGATGGCGCCGACATGCCCAAGCTGCTCGCGTGCGCGAACGTCGACGAGGGCTGCGCGAAGTCCTTCGTCGGGCGCATGGGCCGCAAGGTCTTCCGCCGCCCGCTCTCGGCCGACGAGGTGAAGCGCTACGAAGCGCTCGCGCTCTCGGGCTCGGACCGCACGAAGAGCGCGCGCCATGCGCTCCGCGCCATGCTCACGTCGCCGGCCTTCCTCTACCGATCCGAGGTGGGTGAGAAGAAGGGAGAGACCTTCACGCTCACCGGCTGGGAGATCGCCTCGGCCATGTCGTACGGGATCACAGGCTCGATGCCCGACGATGCGCTCTTCGCCGCCGCGGAGAAGGGGGAGCTTGCGACTCGCGAAGGGCGTGAGCGCGAGGCCCGGCGCCTCCTCTCGCTGCCCCGCACCCGAGCGCACCTCGGTGAGTTCGCCGCGCAGTGGACCGGGGCCGACAAAGTCCTCGAGGTCGAGAAGCAAGCGTCGCTCTTCCCGAACGACTCCCCGGCCCTCCGCGCGTCGATGCGGGAGGAGACTTCGCGCTTCTTCACGCACGTCGTGTTCGACGGCTCGCACAAGGCGTCGGAGCTCTTCACGGCCAACTACACCTTCGTCGACGCCGAGCTCGCCAAGCACTACGGCATGCCCGCGCCGAAGGCCGCCTTCGAGAAGCAGACCTACCCCGACGGGGCCCGCTCGGGCCTCCTCGGTCACGCGGGCATGCTCGCGACGACGTCGCACTCCGACCAGTCGTCGCCCATCCGCCGAGGCCTCTTCGTGCGGCGAAACCTGCTCTGCCAGGAGCTCCCGCCGCCGCCGCCGAACGTCGGGGGTGTGCCCAAGATCGACCCCAACGCCACGACGCGCGACCGCTTCGCGCAGCACACGGCGAACCCCTTCTGCGCGAGCTGCCACAAACACATCGACCCGGTCGGCTTCGGCTTCGAGCGGTTCGACGCCATGGGCAAGCTCCGCGACACCGAGAACGGCAAGCCCATCGACGCGAAGGGCGACATGACCGACGTCGAAGGGCTCGGCAAGGGCACGAGCGCGCCGTTCTCCGACCTCACGACGCTCGGGAAGACCTTGGGGGCCAGCAAGGCCGCCGAGGCGTGCGTCGCGAAGCAGCTCTACCGCTTCACTCGCGGTGTGATGGAAGACGACATGTGCACGACGCGGCCTTACGAGGCCCGTCTCGCTGCGAAGGGCGGAGACATCCGCGAGCTCTTGGTCGACCTCGTTTCCTCCGATGACTTCACGGTGCGCAAATGAACCGCAATCCCATCTCTCGCCGCTCGCTCCTCCGTGGTGTCCTCGGCGCCGCCATGATGTCGCCGTTCGCGGGGCTCCTCAAGACGGCCTCGGCCGACGGGGCCAACGGGCCCTGCAAGCGTGTGATCTTCTTCTACTTTCCGGACGGGGTGCCCGACCCGGGTGGTGCGGCGGGCAAGTGGTTCCCGAGCGGGAGCGACACGAATTTCACGCTCTCTGAGAACCTCCAGCCGCTCGCGCGCTTCAAGAACGACTCGATCTTCCTCCGCGGCCTGAGCATGGGCGCGACCGACTCGGGCAGCCACCCGGGTGGCGCGAAGAAGCTCCTCACGGCCGTCGACGGAGGTGGGGGCGAGTCGATCGATCGCTGGCTCGCGCGCAACGTGGGCAGCGCGTCGCCCGTCTCGCACCTCTACCTCGGCGCCATGGCGGCGCAGAACAACGCGAGCGGCGACAAGTTCATCTCGTACGTCGGCCCGGGCACCACCGTCGCCCCCGAGGACGATCCGCGCGCCGCCTTCTCTCGCCTCTTCGGGAACGCGAACCCCGGCGGCGGGGCGCCGACCGGCCCGAACCCCGACGACGTGAGCGTGCTCGACACGGCCTTCGCCGATCTCGAGGAGCTGCGAAAGCGCACGGGCGACGTCGAGAAGGCGAAGCTCGATCTCCACCTCGAGGCCCTCCGGGACGTCGAGAAGCGCGTGAAGGGCCTCGGCGCCACGCCCACGGCGTCGTGCCAGAACCCGCTCGTGAACCTCGCCGGACTCACGAGCCAGAACCTCTACGACGCCGCCACGTTCCCGCAGATCCTCCGCGCCCAGAGCGACCTCATGGTGCAGGCGATGGCGTGCGGCCTCACGCGCGTGGGCGTCATCCAGTGCTCGCAGCACACGAGCGAGCTCATCATGAGCCGGTTCCCGGGCTCTCCTCTCTACAAGCCCAACTTCGACATGCGCAGCCACCAGGCCTCGCACTACGGCGATCCGGGGGATCCGAAGTTTGCAGACTACACGGCGCAGCGCACGTGGTTCGTCTCGCAGGCGGCGTACGTGCTCGAGCAGCTCGCGGCGCGCCCCGAGGGCAGCGGCACGATGCTCGACCATAGCCTCGTCGTCATCTGCTCCGAGGTCTCCGACGGCAACACCCACACGCACGACAACATGCCGTTCATCGTGTGTGGCAAGGGCGGCGGCGCCGTGCGTACGGGCCGCGTCATCGACACGAACGGCCGCCGCCACGGCGAGCTCTGGGTGTCGATCGCGCGCGCGATGGGCGCGAACCTCGGGAGCTTCGGCTCCGGCGGCGGTCCGCTGCCCGGCGTGCTCGTCTGACGATCACCACACGTTCGACCTTCGAAAGACGACGAGCCCCGTGAGCCCGTAGGCCCGCGGGGCTCGCTCGTGACGGCGCCCGATCACCGCGGGATGGGCGACTCGAACGCGCAGCGGCCGGCGATGCACTTCTGGCGCGGATCGCAGCAGTCCGCGTCGACGCTGCATTTCTCGAGCTCCTGCACGCAGGTCGTGCCCGGGGGCTTGTCTCCGCAGACGAGGCCACCCGCCTCGTTGTTCTTGCGGCAGAAGCCGTTGCAGCACTCGTCGCCGGTCTCGCACGAGGTGCCGTTCGGCTTGCACGGATCGACCACCCAGAACCCGCGGGTGTTGCCCGACGAGAGCTCTTGCCCGGGCAGGTAGAACGCAGGGTGGCTCGGATCGGCGGCGGCCGTGGGGTTGTTGATGTCGATGGCCGCGACCCAGAGCTTCTTCTGCGGGCCGCCGCCGTCGCCCGAGGGGCCCCAGGGTTTGTCCGTGAGCAGGTTTCCGTACATACGGCGCGACGTGAAGACGACCCAGTAGTACCCGCCCGAGGGCACGGGGTTCACCGTGGGCTGGTACGAGAGCTCGGCGTCGTTGGGGTGGTCGGCGTTCGTGGGCAGGTAGCCCGTGCCGTTGGCGGCGTCGAGCCTGCGCGCCTGCGTGGGCGAGGTGTCGCGCGCGAGCCAAAGCTCGGATTTCGCGCCGAACCAGGTCGTGATTTGGCAGTTGTGGATGCTCGTGCGATCGACCGCGCGGGCCCCAGCCGAGCCCGGTCCGCAGTCGCCGCCGACGAGCTGGTTGTTGAAGACCACGGCCTTGCCGTCCGGGAGGAAGCTCGGCCACGAGGGGTAGCGCGCCGGATCCTTGTAGACCTCACGGATTCGCGAGAAGGCTCGCGGTGACGCGGGGTTGCATGCCGTGGCGCCCGTGGCCGCGCCGCAGCCGAAGTCCATCATGGCGAGGCTTCGTCCCGCGCCGGCCGTGACGCCACCCGCGCCCGCGCCCTCCCAGAAGTTGAAGGCGACCTTGCGGCCGTCGGGGGCGAACGTCGGGGTGACGGCGCTCGTCACGACACCGGCGAGGCCCGTGGTGCTCGTGACCGGGCTCCCGTCGGCGCGCGAGACGAGCTGGGCATCCGACGCGAGGTAGGCCTCGCGTGTGAAACGCGAGCTCACGAGCGCGAACGAGCCGTCGGGGTAGGGCGCGGACCAGGTAAATTTGCGGTCGTGGGCCGGGGTGACCGAGCCGTCGTAGACGGTGCGCGTGGCGTACGAGCTCGCCGAGCGCAGGTCGTACGCGGCCCCGCGGCGGTAGTCGTCGGCGCCGGGGTAGGTGAGCTTCCCGTCTTGGGCGAAGAGCGTGGACCCGTCGGCCGAGACGGTGTGGCACACGTGGCATTTGCCGGCGGCGCCCGGGATGGCGAGCACCGGGTCGGGGGCGCGCGGCTGGATGGCGATGACACCCCCCGTGGGATCGCCCGTTCCGCCCGTGAGCCTCGAGTCGTACGAGTTGTAGTAGACGGTGCCGCGGAGCACCCCGGGGGCGACCTTGTACGTCTGCTTGATGGGGCCGTAGACCTTGTCGTCGGCTGCCGAGTAGATGCGGAGCTCGACGGAGAGGTCGTCCCCTTGGTTGCCCGACGTGGCCGTACGCCACGCGGCCTCCTCGATGCGGGTGCGCCTCCGGGCCGCGCTCCCGGCGGCGTGCTGGGCCACCGAGTAGGTGCCCTCGAAGGTGAAATTCCCCTGCGAGAGCTTCACGTAGACGGCTGTAGCCTCGCGCGTGGTCTGCCACATGAGGAGCGGCGGGAGCAGGCCGCGTGGCCACACGGTCTTGTCGTACGGGTAGAGGAACCCGAGCTCTTGGGGCGTCGCCGGGAGCGTCGACTGTGTCTTCAGCTTGGTGACGATCGCGGCGTCGACCGCCGGACCGAGCGGCTCTCCGCCGACCCCTCCGAGGCCGCCGCTGCCGGCTCCCGCGTCGCCCGCGGTGGAGCCGTTCGACTGCGACACGACCACGACCTTGACCTTGGCGGTGCCCTCGCGTGCGCCGAACCGCGCGGTGATCGTCCCCTCGCCGACGTTGCGCCCGTTCGCGCTGAAGACGCCCGCAGGTGATACGTCGCCGAGCTCGCCGCGATCGAAGAGCCACTCGGGGGAGACGGGCTGGCCGCTGTACGTCGCGCTGAACGTGACGGGCGCGTTCACGGTGACGACGCCGTTCACGATGGTCACCTGGACCGTCGCGTTGGCCGGTGTCACGGCGAGCCGCCCGAGCGCGTCGGGGTCGGCGTCTTTCGGAGGGCCTCCCTCGGTCGGATCGAAGGTTCCGGGCGGGGGAGGGTTGGTCGTGCTCGTCGTGGTGGCGTCGGTGCGATCTCCGCCGTCGAAGATCGAGTCGGGCTCGCTGCTGCCACAGCCCGCGCCCGCGCTCGCACCGGCGGCGAAGAGGACAAAAACCAAGGCGAGGCCTCGCCCGAGGATCACGTTGCGGCGCATCGGTCGACCTTGCCCGCATCGGCGCGCGCGTGCAAGGCGAGATGGGCCGAATCATGAGGGATTTCGCGCCTGCGACCGGAGCCGTCGAGCACCCGCTCGAGCCGCTCGAGCTCGTCCGCACCGAGCGGGGCCGGGGCTTCGGCGCGGTTCGCCACGTCCTCGACACCGACCCGGAGGATCTCGCGCGCGCCGTCGTCGAAGAAGAGAAGGTAAGACATGTCGGGAAGTCGAACGGGCAGGACCGACAGCTCGCCACGCAACGAGCGCTCGTCGTCGTCTTCTTCGGCGGCGCGGCAGAACGTGGCGAAGGGCTCGGGGGCGTTCGTGGGGTCGAGGCCCAAGAAGCGGAGGGCACGGGGGGCCACGGTCGAGAGCCCCTCTCCCGCGCGCCCCACGACGGAGCGAAGGTCGAGGTCCGCTCGTGGGTCCGCTTGGCACCCGCCCGGAGCGCCGACGCGACGAGGTCCTGGCGCCGTGAGCTCGGCTCTCCGTCGAGCACGTAGCGGAGGCGTGTCACGCTCGAGGGTGACCCGGCGAGGCGCCCTGCGAGGCTCGCCAAGGCCTCGTACGGCTCGAACACGAGCCGCGCGACGGTGAAGAAGAAGATCGGGGAGCCCGGAGCCTCGCCCGCGAACGTGGACGCGGTGGGGGGGGCGTGGCCCTCGGGCCTCGGTTCGTCGTGCATGCGCCGAGCCTGCCGAGGCATGCGGTCGCCGTGATGACGCCTCGGTGAACCCTCCGCGACGCATCCTTTTCGACCGCCGGCTCGAGAAACGTGCAGGAGGGCGTGAAACGTGATGAAACATTGGAACCCGCCGAAATCACGGGGAAGGGCGCCAGTCCGCTTCTGGCACGAAACGTGTAATCCACCGGGCATGTTGGTCATCGCGGCCGTCCTCGCAGGCATCATCGGTGTGCTCCTCGGCCTCCTCGGCGGGGGAGGCTCCATCCTCACGCTCCCCATGCTCGTGTACGTGGCGAAGGTCGATCCGAAGGAGGCGATCGCGAGCTCGCTCTTCGTGGTCGGCACGACGAGCCTCGTCGGCATGGTCGCGCACGCCCGGGCGGGCCGTGTGGCCTATCGGGTCGGCGGGCTCTTCGGCGTCGCGGGAATGGCCGGCGCGTACGTGGGGGGTCGCCTCGCGCACTACCTCCCGGCCACCCTGCTCCTCGTGCTCTTCGCGACCATGATGCTCGCGACGTCGATCGCGATGCTCCGCGGCCGACGGGGTGGGAGTGGCGATGGTCCTCACGACGTGGCCATCGGGAAGGCGCTCGGCCTGGGCTTCCTGGTCGGCGGGGTGTCGGGCCTCGTGGGCGCCGGCGGCGGCTTCCTCGTCGTGCCTGCCCTGTCGATCCTCGGGGGCTTGCCGATGCCTCGCGCCGTGGCCACGTCTCTCATGGTCATCGCGATGCAGTCGCTCTCGGGCTTCGCGGGGCACGTGGCGACGGTGTCGCTGCACTGGCCGCTCCTCCTCGTCGTGACGGGCATGTCGGTCGGGGGCAGCCTCGTCGGCGCGCGCCTCGCCAAGCTCGCGAACCCGGAGACCTTGCGCCGCTCGTTCGGCTGGCTCGTGCTGGCCATGGGCGTCTTCCTGCTCGGCAAGCAGCTCCCCGCAGGGGCGCTCCGCGACATCGGCACTCCGGTCGCCGTCGCGCTGGTCGTCCTCGTCGCCACGGTGTTCCTCGTGCGCGCCTCGCGCGAGAAAAAAGCCCTCGTCGAAACCTCGAAAGCCACCTGATAACCATGAGCCACTTCACTCCCATCGCCTCCGGCATCGGCGGCATCCTCATCGGCATCTCGGCCTCCATCATCCTCGCCGTGCACGGCAAGGTCGCGGGCATCAGCGGCCTCTACGGCGGGCTCTTCCAGAAGGGCGTCTCGGACCGCGACTTCCGCCTCTCGTTCATCGGTGGCCTCTTGCTCGGCGGCCTCGCGCTCGCCTTCGTGAGGCCCCAGAGCTTCCCGACCGGAGCCTCGAGCTTGCCGATGGTCTGGGTCGTCCTCGCCGGTCTCTTCGTCGGCTTCGGGACGCGCCTCGGCAACGGGTGCACGAGCGGGCACGGCGTCTGCGGTCTCTCACGCTTCTCGGGGCGCTCGCTCGTCGCCACGCTCACCTTCATGGCCGCCGGCGGCGTCTCGGCCTTCGTCTTCCACAAGCTCGGAGTCGTTCGATGAAACAGCCGAAAGAGAACAAGGCGCGCGAGCTCGGCTTCGCGTTCGTGGCGGGCCTCGTGTTCGCCGTGGGGCTCGGCCTCTCGGGTATGACGCAACCGTCCAAAGTTATTGGGTTTTTGAATGTGTCGGGGGACTGGGATCCGAGCCTCGCGTTCGTGATGGGTGGCGCGATCGCGGTGCACCTCACGGTGAACCGCTTCGTCCAGAAGCGCGGCCGTCCGCTCCTGGCCGACATCTTCCACCTCCCGACTCGCCAAGACGTGGACGCGAAGCTCGTGCTCGGCGCGGTGCTCTTCGGCGTCGGGTGGGGGCTCGGTGGGTTCTGCCCGGGACCCGCGCTCGTCAGCGCCGCGGCCGGCCAGGGCTCGGCCCTCGTGTTCGTCGCGGCCATGACCGTGGGCATGCTCATCCAACACGTCACGGCGCAGGCTCCGAAGCCGCTCGCCGAGGCCACGGGCGCGCCACCGCCCGCGAAGTCGACCTGACGTGGCGCCTACGAAGGCGTCGGCCGACGAGCTCGTTCGATCGGCGGTAGGGGGCATCGTCGGGCCCGCGCTCGTCTTGGGCGCGGACCTCGACGTCGTGCTCGTCACGCCGGGCGCCGAGGCGCTCCTCGGCTCCGAGATCCCGAGAGGGGCCTCGGGGCCGCGTGTGCTTTGTGGAACCCGCGCGCGGAAACCCTTCGCCGAGGCGCTCTCCGAAGGCCGCCCCGTGGCGACGACGATCGTCCACCCCGCGGACGAGGGCCGCCTCCTTCGTGTCCGCGCGACGCCCCTCGAGCCCCGCGGTCTGCACGCCGGCTACCTCGTCACGCTCGAGGACGGTGGCACGGCCGGCGAGGACGGTCGGGTGCTCTTCCACGGCATGTGGACCCGCGACCCGAAGATGCTCGAGCTCTTTCGCCTGATCTCGCGCGCCGCGGCCGAGGACGTGACGCTCCTCGTGCGAGGGGAGACAGGGTCCGGAAAAGAGCTCGTCGCCCAGGCCGTGCACGCCTCCTCGCCTCGCGCGAAGGGTCCGTTCCGGGCCATCAACTGCGCCGCGCTCCCGGGAAATCTGCTCGAGAGCGAGCTCTTCGGCCACGCGAAGGGGGCCTTCACCGGCGCTGTCCGCGACGTGCCGGGCCACATGCAGCTCGCGCACAAGGGCACGCTCTTCCTCGACGAGGTGGCCGAGCTCCCCCTCGACCTCCAGGCGAAGCTCCTCCGCGTGCTCGAGACGCGGACCGTCTTCCCGGTGGGGGCGCGTGATCCCGTCCCCGTGGACGTGCGCGTCGTGTCGGCGACGCACCGGGCGCTCCGGCGCGAGGTCGAGGCGGGTCGGTTCCGTGCAGACCTCATGTACCGGCTCCGCGTCATACCACTGTTCTTGCCGGCCCTGCGCGAGCGGCCCGGGGATATCCCTCTCCTCGTCGAGAAGCTCGTCGAGGAGATGAACGTGCGCAGCCGCCGCAAGATCTCCCACGTGAGCGACGCGGCCCTGGACGCGCTCGTTCGCTACCCGTTCCCGGGGAACGTGCGTGAGCTCCGCAACGTGCTCTCGTACGCGTACGTGGTCGGTGACGGACCGCGCCTCGAGCTCCAGCACCTCCCGCCCGAGGTCTCGGGGACGGAGCCCACGTCGACGGCGTCCTTCGACGAGGGGCCCACGCCCTCCGACGCCCCGAGCGAGGCGCTCGACGAAAAAAAGATTCGCGCCGCGCTCGATCGGGCGCGCGGAAATCGAGAGCAGGCCGCGAAGCTCCTCGGGCTCTCCCGCGTGACGTTGTGGCGGCGCATGCGGGAGCTCGGCATCGAGGAGGGCCGCAAGCGTCGCCTCGGCCCGTGAGCCGTGTTTCAACTTGTTTCGCCCACGGGCGAAGAAGGGGCACCCGAGCCCCGATTGTCGCTGAAATTGGCCGAGAACGGGTCTGGCACGGGCTTCGCTAAGTCGAGGTGGTCCGACCCAACGAACGAGGGATGATCATGCTCCTGAGGCAGCTCTTCGACACGGAAAGCTCCACGTACACCTACCTGCTCGCCGACGACGTCTCGGGAGAGGCCGCGCTCGTCGATCCGGTGCGTGAGCACCTCGAGCGAGACCTCAAGCTCGTCTCCGAGCTCGGGCTCCGGCTCACCCACGTGCTCGAGACGCACGTGCACGCCGACCACGTGACGTCGGCTGGGCTCCTCCGGGAGCGCACGGGCGCCTGGACGTGTGCGAGCGCGGTGGGCGCACCGTGCGTCGATCAGAAGCTCCGGCACGGCGACGTCGTCCGCCTCGGGGATCTCGCCATCATGGTCCTCGAGACCCCCGGCCACACGGACGACGGGCTCTCGTTCCTCGTGAACGGGCACGTGCTTACGGGCGACACCTTGCTCGTGCGCGGCTGCGGTCGTGCCGATTTCCAGAATGGCAGCCCCGATACCCTCTACGACTCCCTCACCAAAGTGCTCTTCGCCCTCCCCGATTCGACCGTCGTGCTCCCCGGGCACGACTACCGAGGGTTCACCCAGTCGACGATCGGCGAGGAAAAGCGGCTCAATCCGCGCGTCGCGGGCAAGAGCCGCGAAGAGTTCGCCGCCATCATGAACGGCCTGAACCTCCCCAAACCCAAGAAGCTCGACGAGGCCGTACCGGCGAACCGCGCGTGTGGCAACGTCGCCCTCGGCTGACACGAAAGAGAGAAGATCATGGTCTACGAAAAAGCGACTCCGAACGCCCAAGGTTACCGCGACGCCACCGTCGCCGACGTCTACGCCGCTCGTGGCACGGTGCGCATCGTCGACGTGCGCGAGCCCGACGAGTACGTGGGTGAGCTCGGGCACATCCCCGAGGCCGAGCTCGTGCCCCTCGCGACCGTCGAGGCCAAGGCCGCGTCGTGGGACAAGGCCTCCGAGGTCGTGCTCGTGTGCCGCTCCGGCGGTCGGTCGGGCCGCGCAGCAGCCGCGCTCGCTCAGAAGGGCTTCTCGAAGCTCGTGAACATGGCGGGCGGCATGTTGGCCGTGAACGAGGCGAAGCTTCCCGTCGCGCGCTGACCCTCGCCGCGAAACGGAGCTCCGACGACGGGCCGCCCTCGGGTGGCCCGTGCTCGTTTGTGGGCGTGCCGTGTTTCACGATGTTTCATGTTCCCGCGGCGCGCGCCGAAAACGTGGGGAAAGCGGGCTGGCACGGCGCGCGCAAGGAGGGGGACGTGACCCTCCGCCCCTCGCTCCGCCTCGCGCTCGCCGCGGCCCTCGTCTTCGTCTCTGCCCCTCGTGTCGCGCGCGCGGCCGACTGGCCCATCATCACCGCGACCGAGGAGGGCGTGAAGGATCAGCCCTTCCGGTTCTTTGGGTTCGCGCAGGTGGTCGGCGAGGCCAACGTGCTCGGCGATCGGGTGTTCGGGCTGACGGCGCCGAAGCTCCGCCCGTACGAGGGGCAGTGGGCGACGTTCAACACGATCCAAGACTCGGACGCCCACGTGGGCCTCTCGGTGCGCAGGCTCCGCCCCGGCGTTCGAGGCTCGGTGCCGGGCACGTCGCAGAAGATCACCTACATCGCGACCGTCGAGCTCGGGCGCGCGGGAATCAACCGCCAGACCTCGGCGACGGTGGCCGACGCGGCGCTCACCTTCTCGTACGTCCCGGGGCTGCGCCTCAGGCTCGGGCAGTTCAAGCTCCCGCTCTCGGAGGAGGTGGTCGAGGCGAACCCGCTCGCCTCGGAGTTCGTCAACTACTCGAGCGTGGCCACGCAGCTGCTCCTCGAGAGCCGCGTCGAGGCCGGCAAGATCACGAGCAACGCCTACGGGTTCCGTGATCTCGGCGTCGCCGCCTTCGACAGCTTCGAGCTCTCCAAGAAGATCTCTCTTTCGTACATGGCGATGCTCTCGCAGGGGCGGATGGGCGCGCTCGACGACGACGGCTCGAAGGACGTCTCGGGGCGGGTGACGGCGACGTGGGTCTTCTCGGGAAAGCGGACCGACCCGCACCGCCAGGAGCTGTCGCTCTACGTGTTCGGCCTCCACGGCACGCGCCCGTTCGAAAACCAAAGGTACAACCGCAATCGCGCGGGCGCCGGGCTGTCCTTCGAGCGGGAGCCCTTCCGCTTCCGCGCCGAGGTGGTGTCGGCGAAGGGCATGCTGGTCCTCGGGCAGCAGCCTCCCTTCGAGGGGGCCGACGTGGCGGTCGCTCCGAACGGCGAGGCGCTCGGGTTCGTGGCGTTCGGCCGCGTGCGGATCTTCGACCACGTCCTCCTCAAGCTCCGCTACGACGAGCTCCATCGGCAGCTCGAGAGCGCGCCCGACACGCGTGTATTCCGCACGCTCACGCCCGCGCTCGAGGTGGCCGTGACGCCGAAGATGCGCCTCATGCTCGACTACGAGCGGCGCTGGATCCTCGCGCCCGACGGCACGGCCGACGCGAAGCGCATCGTCGACACGGCGGGAGATCGCGTGATGCTTCAGGCCTCGATGTTCGTGCCCTGACGCGTCACGATTTTGCGAACCCTCCGACGGCCAAGCTGGCTCGTACGGGCATGATCGAAGACATTCAGGTGACGTTCCCGGGTGGCAAAGGGGTCGACGCGACCGTGCTCGGCCGCACCATCCACACCGACCAGCCGAAGGAGCTCGGTGGCGAGGGGGACGGCCCGGCTCCCTACGACCTCTTCCTCGCTTCCCTCGCGACCTGCGCGGGCATCTACGCGCTCGGCTTCTGCCAGAACCGTGGCATCGCGACCGAGGGCCTGTCGCTCGTGCAGAAGCACGTCGTCGACCCGGAGACGCACCTCCCGACGTCGATCGCGCTCGAGCTCACCCTGCCTCCGGGCTTCCCCGAGAAATACCGGCCCGCGATCGTGCGAGCGGTCGAGGGCTGCAAGGTAAAAAAGACAATCTTTTCCGGACTTTCGTTCACCGTGAAGGAGACCTGATCATGTGCCGACGAACCACCTGCGATACGTGCTCCAAGCCTACGTTTGCCGGCTGCGGCATGCACGTCGAGGCCGTGCTGGGCGACGTGCCCAAGGCCGAGCGCTGCTCGTGCCACGAGCGCCACGACGCCGGCAAGGCCCAGCCAAGAGAGGCCAAGAAGGGGTTCTTCCCGTTCGGGTGAGCCGAGCGGCTGACGGTTCTCGGGTGGCCCGGGGCGTGCAATGCTCCGGGCCATGGCGACCCATCCCCCTCCTGCGAACCTCTCCGACCTCGTGGCCCGGGCCCGCTCGGGAGACGACCGCGCCCTCGAGGAGCTGCTCGCGACGCTCGAGCCGACGGTCCAGCGCTTCGGGCGCCGCTTGTGCCGCCAAGACGACGACGCCGACGACGTGAAACAAGACACCCTGCTCGCGCTCTCGCGCCACCTCGGAGACTTCGAGGAGCGTGCGTCGCTCACGAGCTGGGTGTTTGCGCTTGCGCGAAGTGCTTGCGCGCGCCGCCGTCGGGGTCTCGCCAACCGGCCACACGCCTCGACCGACGACGTGCCCGACGCCGCCGACGCGACCCCGAGCCCCGAGGAGCGCATGGCCCTCCGCGAGGACACCGAGGCGCTCGCGAAGGCTGTCGCCGCGCTTCCCGCCGTTCACCGCGAGGTCCTCTTCCTGCGCGATCTCGAGGGCCGCCCCGCGAACGAGGCCGCGAGCGTGCTCGGCATCTCGGTCGATGCGCTGAAGAGCCGCTTGCACCGCGCGCGCGAGGCCCTTCGGGAAGAGTTGAACGAGCCCGAATGAGCGAAAAAAATGATGCGTTGCGAAATGAAACGTCGTGAAACGTTCGTGGGGCGGTACGTGAAACGGCCGTGAAACAGGGCGGCGAGCCGTAGCGGCCAGCCCCGCGGAAACAGGCGGTTTCCGCCCCGGCACGTGGGTTGCTCTACGTAGCGGCATGATGAACCAAGAGAGGGGGATCGCCGCGTCGCTCGCGGCGATCGAGGCGCGCCTCGCCCGCATCGAGGGAAAGCTCGCGGCGCTCGACACGGTGACGTCGGCGGCGCCGGCGTTCGTCGGCGCCATGACGGACGCGGTCGATACCGCCGCCGCGCGCCTGCACGACAGGGGAGAGTCTCCCGAGGCCGCCGTCGAAGAGGCGCGTGCCCTGGTCGACGTGCTCGTCCGCCCGAAGACACTCGCCGGGTTGCGCCACGCGATCGAGCTGTCGACCGAGCTCCCGAAGCTCGTGGCCGCCGTGGTCGATACGCTCGACACCCACGCCGCGGCGCTCACGGCGGAGGGGGTCGACCTCGACGCTCGAAGGAAGGGGCTCACGGCGGCGCTCGCGCGCCTCTCCGAGCCGAAGACGGTGGACGCCCTGACACGCCTCCTCGACTCGGGCCTCCTCGGGGCGCCGGCGCTCGAGGTCGTGGGGGCGCTCGGGCGCTCTTTGGCCGACGCGGCCCACGCGAAGCGCACCGGTATCGGCCCGGTGGGCCTCATGCTCGCCCTGGGCGACTCCGACATCAAACATGCGCTCGGGTTCGCCGTGTCCCTCGCCAAACGATTCGGCGCCGCGACACGCGAAATGAACGATGTTCCTCGACTTCCGACTTCCCAAGGAGAATCCCGATGACCGAGCGGCGCCACGACGTTGTGATCTGCGGAGGAGGCACGGCCGGGCTCTCGGTCGCCGCGAGGCTGAAAGAGGCCTCTCCAGGGCTCGACATCGCCCTCATCGAGCCGAGCGAGACCCACGACTATCAGCCTCTCTGGACGCTGGTCGGGGCCGGGGTCGTGAGCAAAGAGTCTGCCCGAAGGCCCGAGGGTGACTACATCCCGAAAGGGGTGACTTGGATTCGCGACAAGGTGGGGCGCTTCGAGCCGGAGAAGAAGTATGTCGTCACCGCCGGTGGCGAGACCGTGCACTACGGTCAGCTTGTCGTGGCCCTCGGGATGCAGCTCGACTGGCACAAAATCAAGGGCCTCCCCGGCAACGTGGGGAAAGATGGCATTTGCAGCAACTACTCGTACGACACGGTCGACTCGACCTGGTCGTTCCTGAAGGCGTTCCGCGGAGGGACCGCGATCTTCACCTTCCCGTCGACTCCCATCAAGTGCGCCGGCGCCCCGCAGAAGATCATGTATCTCGCGGACGATCACCTGCGCCGCCTCGGCGTACGGGATCGGTCGACGATCCTCTACGCGTCGGCCACACCCGCGATCTTCGGCGTGAAGCACTACCGCGAAGCGCTCGAGCCGATCGTCGCGCGAAAGGGGATCGACACCCTCTTTCGGCACGACCTCGTCGAGGTCCGCCCGGCCTCTCGAGAGGCCGTGTTCAAGAACCTCGACACCCAAGCCGAGGTCGTCAAGAAATACGACTTCTTGCACGTCACGCCGCCGCAGAGCGCGCCCGACGTCGTCAAAGAGAGCGGCCTGGTCGACAAGGCCGGGTGGGTCGAGGTCGACAAGTACACGCTCCGCCACACGAGGTATCCCGACGTCTTCTCCCTGGGGGACAACTCGAGCCTGCCGACGTCCCGCACCGGAGCGGCGATCCGCAAGCAGGCCCCGGTCCTCGTGGCCAATCTGCTCGCCGTGAGGGCAGGAAAGGAGCCGTCCGCGAAGTACGACGGGTACGCGTCGTGCCCGCTCGTGACCGGCTACGGAAAGCTGATTTTGGCCGAGTTCGACTACGACGGGAACCCTGCCGAGTCGTTCCCCTTCGACCAGACGAAAGAACGATTCAGCATGTACATGCTGAAGCTCCACGGCCTCCCGGAGATCTACTGGAATGGCATGTTGCGGGGGCGAGCGTAGTGGCTTGAAAAAGGCGCGGCGAGCCGGGGTGAGGCGAGCTCTCGCTCCGTCCCGCTCGCCTTTTCGAGCTCCGAAATGACGAGAGCCCCGTCTCCTCCCGGAGCGGGGCCTGTCGTCGTGCGGAGGTGGTTGGGAAGGGTCGCTCGGCGCCTCCTTTCTTTGCTCGAACCGCGGCTCGTCAGGCGGGCCGCGCGTGCTTCTTGACCTCGGTCATGTCGAGGGTGCGGACGTCCTCCACCAGGCGCTCGAGGACATCCTTGGGGAGCATCCCGGGCTGGCTGAAGACACGGATGCCATCGCGAAAGACCATGAGCGTCGGGATGGAGCGGATGCCGAGGGCGTGGGAGAGCTCGGGCTCGGCCTCGGTGTCGATCTTGCCCCACGTGATGTCGGGGTGCCTGTCGGCCGCACCCTCGAACACCGGGGCGAACGCGACGCACGGCCCGCACCACGAGGCCCAAAAGTCGAGGATCACGATGCCCTCTTTTTGAACGGTGTCGGTGAAGGTCGAGAGCTGTACGGGGACGGTCGCCATGAAATCACCTCTTCGTCGAATGGGAGCCAGCCACTCGCCGTGAGGGTTCGTGAAAATTCGACGACGTGTTCCCGTCCGAGCGAAGACCGGCCCTTCTCTCGTCGGCCCGGGTTCTCTAAAGAAGGGAGCGCGCGCGACCGGCCCTCCGGGCGAGCGCGACTTGGCCGAAGGAGATGCGGTGATGAAGATCGTTCACGGTGCGGTGGTGGTGAGCTTGGTCGCTGGGTGCGCATCGGGAGGTGCGGCGCCCCCGTCCGGGCCCGGGCCCGCGCAAGGGGCCCACGTCGGGCACGGTCATGGTCACGCCCCGGGGCACGGTCACGGTCACCACGGCCAGGGCATGCAGCACCGGTTCGACGGGGCCGAAGGCTGGGCCAAGGTGTTCGACGCCGAGGACCGCGACGCGTGGCAGAAGCCCGACGAGGTGCTCTCGGCGATGGGGCTCGACAAGGGCGGGAAGGGCACCGAGCTCGTCGCCGACGTGGGCGCCGGCACGGGGTATTTCTCGGTCAAGATCGCGAAGCGTGTGCCCTCGGGCAAGGTGTTCGCCGTCGACGTCGAAGGCGACATGGTCCGCTACCTCAAGGAGCGCGCGACGCGCGAAGGGCTCACGAACCTCGTCGCCGTGCAGTCCACGGCGGACGATCCGAAGATCCCCGAGCCCGTGGACGTCGTCCTCGTGGTCGACACGCTGCACCACATCGGGGCGCGCGAGGCGTACTTCAAGAAGATCCGAGCGTCCCTCCGGCCCGGGGGCCGTGTGGTCATCGTCGACTTTCACGCGGAGGCGACCATGGGGCCGCCCAAAGAGCATCGGCTCTCGGTCGACGAGGTGGTGGCGGAGGCCAAGGCCAGCGGTCTCGTGAAGCGCTCGGAGTCGCGCCTCCCGCAGCAGTACGTGCTCGTGCTCACCGCACAGTGAAGGCTCGGGGAGAGAGGCCGGCGCCCACTTCTTACCGATTCGTAGGATCGTGCGAACCCCCGCGACGAGGTCGTGGCTCCTACGAGTGAAGGAGATAGGTGCCATGTTCCTCTCGCGTCGTTCGTTCCTGGTCGGTGTCGGTGCGGTCGCGCTCGTGCCCGTGGTGGGGTGCGCGGCAGAGACCGTCGTGCCGCTCTCGTCGGTCGAGGCCGCGGACCTCGCGTTCGTTCGCGAGGAGGAGAAGCTCGCGCGGGACGTCTACGTGGCGCTCGCGGCCATCGGCGGCCAGACGTTCGAGAACATCGCGTCGAGCGAGCAGACCCACATGGACCGCATGAAGGACCTGCTCGATCTCTACGGCGTACCCGACCCGGTGGCCGGGCGCGGCCCGGGCGAGTTTCAGAACGCCGAGCTCAAGGCGCTCTACGATTCGCTCGTCGCCGCCGGAAAAGCCAGTCGTAACGGGGCCTTGGCGGTAGGTCTCGAGATCGAGGAGCTCGACATCCACGACCTCGACGGCATCAAAGCGAGGAGCACGCACGACGACGTCCGCGTTGCGCTCGACGAGCTCATTCGCGGCTCGCGAAACCACCTCCGGGCGTACTACGGGCAGCTCTCGGCGGTGGGCGGCACCTACCAGGCGAAGCACATCGACCAGGCCACGTTCATGGCCATCGCGACCTCGGATCAGGAGAAGGGTGGCAACGGCCGGTTCTCTGGCCGCTGAGACCGCTTGGTGCGTGAAAGGCGAGGCCCGCTCCGGACGCCGGGGTGGGCCTCGTCGTGCAGTCAGAAGCCGACCTGGAGCTGGGCGGTGGCGAAGGGCTCGTAGGTGCCGCGAACGTGGGCGAGACCGACGTCGCCGATGAGCTTGAGGTCGTGGCCGAGCGGGTAGTAGCCGAGGTCGACGGAGAGCTCGCTCGACGTCCCCCCGGGCTCGCTCGAGAGTCGACGTACGGCGCGGAGGCCGACCGTCGACTTGAGCGGTCGCACGTAATAGTCGCCGCGAAGATAGGCCCCGCGGGTGTGGCCGAGGGCGTCCGCGCGCTCCATCGCCTCGAAGGCGAGGTCGAAGCCGTGGGCTCGGAAGGCGATCTCGACGCCGCGTGCGTGCAGGCGATCCGTTGGGGCGTCGTTGGGAGACGCGAACGTCGTGAAGGCGCTCGCGCCGACCGAGAGCGCAGGCTCGGAGCCCTCGAAGTCGGCCTCGCCCTCGATGCCACGCCCGAGCACGTTCCAAACGATACGCGCAGCGGCCGACGGCACGCGGCTCGTCGATGGGGTCGGCCTGTCCCCCCGGCCACCGAAGAATCCGACCGCGTAGTCGAGGTGCCCTCCGAGCGGCTCGCCCGCCACGAGGAGCCCGATCTCGCGCCCAGGGAGCACGGCCTGGGTCACCGTGCTGCGCTCCACGGAGGCGAGGAGCCTGGCGGCTTCGACCCACTCGCGGACGACCGGGATCTTGAACCTCCCGGCGCGGAGGCGAACCTCGGGGAGCGCCTTCACCTCGGCGTACACGTCGAGCAGCTCCACCGCCGTGGAGCCGAGAGGGTTGCCCATGCCGATGCGGTAGCGGACGCGCTCCCCCGCGATGCGACCGAAGGCGTAAAACCGCGCGCGGGGGAGGACGAGCTCCGGCTCGATGTGCTCGCCTTCCTTGGCGGCGAACCCGTACCGCGCCTGGAGAAACCCTCCGAGCGCGAGCGCCATCGACCCGTCTTTCGACTCGACGCCGAGGCGTGGCACGGCCGACTCCTCTTTCATCTGCGGTGGGTCGGCCTTCGCCGGTCGCTCGAGCCCGAGGGCGATGGCGAGCGCGGCCAGGGCGCCGACCGCGATACGTCTCGTTCGTGTTTCTGTTTGTTTCATTTGTTTCAGGCCTTCGAAGCGTCGCGCTCGCGACGACCGGGCCCCCGGGCGGAG
Organism: Myxococcales bacterium; assembly: GCA_016712525.1. Classification (NCBI taxonomy): domain Bacteria; kingdom Pseudomonadati; phylum Myxococcota; class Myxococcia; order Myxococcales; species Myxococcales bacterium. The sequence continues at coordinate 578,716 of JADJQX010000008.1, read as the reverse complement.
GAACGGCAGGCAGAGCCGTGAAAGGAGCCCATCGTCGTGCGCGTGCGGTGCTATTCGCCGAGATCACTGGCGCTCGCGCACGCTTGGGCACGGAGCGGAAAGCACGACCGATGCCAGTCGATCTGGCACGGCGCGTGCTGAGGTGTGGGGTGGGGCGTACCCTTGGAGCCCCGGGAGAAACAGAATGAAACATCGTGTCGGAGTGCGGGTCGGTCTCGTGGCGATGGTCGTGGCGACGGCTGCGGGCCTCGGCTGTGGGCGTCGCGAGAGCTCGAGCTTCATTCGCGAAGAGCCCACGACCCTCTCGAGCGCCGCCGAGCCCCACGCGAGCGCCGCGCTCAAGCCGGGAGAGAAGGTGAAGCTCCAGGTGCCGGACGACGCCACCATCCCCGAAGGTCCGCTCGGGGAGGCCGTGAAGCGCGGGCGCCGCATCGCGACCGCGACGTACGAGGAGCTGCCCGAGTACGTCGGCGCGTCCCTCCACTGTTCGACGTGTCATCTCGGCGGAGGCACGGTCGCGGGCGCGGCCCCGTGGGTCGGCCTCACCGGCATGTTCCCCGAGTACCGCGCCCGGAGCGGAGAGGTGGCGACCCTCGAGGATCGCATCGACGACTGCTTCGAGCGCAGCATGAACGGAAAGCGCCTACCGCCCGGGAGCCGCGACATGACCGCGCTCGTCGCCTACATCGCCTGGCTCTCGCGCGACGTGCCCGTCGGTCACCCCGTGGAGGGGCGCGGGTTCGAGAAAATGGCCAATCCGCCGACTCCCGACAAGGACCACGGCAAGGTGGTATTCGCGGCGAAGTGCGTCGCGTGCCATGGAGAGAACGGGCTCGGCAAACCTGCGGGGACCGCCTACCAATTCCCTCCGCTCTGGGGCGACAAGTCGTTCAACATCGGAGCCGGCATGGCCCGCCTCGACACGGCCGCGGCCTTCGTGAAGTCGAAGATGCCCCTCGGGGCCGGCAACACGCTCTCCGAGCAAGATGCCTATGACGTCGCGGCGTATTTCACGACGCAGCCTCGCCCCGACTTCGCGGGCAAAGCCAAAGACTGGCCGAAGGGCGGCAAACCGAAGGATGCGCGCTACTGACGGCGTGGGTGCAAGGCCTGCGCGTCGCAGCGTGAGGGGCGCCCCGATTTCTTTTTTTCGTCGCCCCGCGAATCCTTTTGGCGCCACGGCGCACGGATGGGCATGAACCTCCTCCCTAAGAACACCCACGTCATCGACCGCGCCGTTCGTATCGTCCTCGGGCTCGTCGGGCTCACCCTCGTCTTCGTGGGTCCGAAGACCTGGCTCGGGCTCATCGGGCTCGTCCCGCTCGCGACGGGGCTCCTCGGGAGCTGCCCGCTCTATACGCTCTTCGGCATCGGAACGTGTAAGGTACCTGCCACCAAGTCGTGACACCCGAGCCCCATGAAGAAGCCGAGATCCTCGCCGCGCGCGAGCCCATGCGTCGCCTCGCGCGTCTGCTCCGGCCCGACGCCGCCGACGACGTGACCCAAGAGGCGTTGCTCGTCGCGCTGCGCGATCCGGGCGCGTTCCGCGGGGAGGGCTCGCGGCGCTCGTGGCTCTTCGGGATCGTACGAAATGTGGCACGCTCCCACGGTCGGTCCGCTCGCCGGGCCGAGACTACCGAGCCCACGTTGCTCGATCTCGGGATCTCGGCCGGGTGGGGGCAAGTCGTGCCCCCTCGCGAAGACGAGAAGCTCGCGATCCGCGATGCGTATGCCCTCCTCGACGACGAGGAGCGCGAGGTCTTGTGGCTCCGGGACGTGGAAGGCCTCTCGGGCGAAGAGACCGCCCACGCCCTCGGCGTCTCTCTCCCCGCCATGAAGAGCCGTCTGCATAGGGCACGGCTTCGGCTGCTCGGGGCCTACCGCGGAGGTGAGTCGTGAAGCTTCCCGAGATGCGTACGGTGGGCGGCCTCTCGTGCGGCGAGGTCCTCGAGCGCCTGAGCGACTACCTCGACGGGGAGCTCGGGCCGGACGAGCGCGCGAAGGTCGACGCGCACCTCGCCGAGTGCGACGTGTGCGAGCGGTTCGGAGGGCGCTTCGCGAAGGTCGTGAGCGGCCTCAAGGGGGCCGTGGGGAGCGATCCGTAGAGGATCCTGCGTCGCCACGTGAAACGTCGCGTGAAACGTCGGAAACGCGCGAATCAAAACGGAAATCCCGATTTCGCGGCGCGACGCCAGGGTGGACCGCTGGCACGTGCGTTGCTGAAGGGAGCACCATGAAACGATCGAAGCTCGTGCGGTCCGTGTCGTCGTCACTGTCCGTCTCCGTCCTCGCGCTCGCGCTCTCCGTCGCCGGGTGCGCGAAGAGCGAGGCCTCGAGCTCCGCGCCGCTCCCGGCGACCGAAGGCGCGAAGGCCGAGGCCCCCGCATCGGACACGCCGAACGTCGCGGCAGCCAAAGAGGCCCTCGCGAAGGGCGCCGTGCTCGTCGACGTGCGCACGCCGGGCGAGTTCGAGGACGGGCACCCGGCGAAGGCCGTGAACGTGCCCGTCGACGAGATCGAGGCGAAAGCCCCCGGGCTCTTCGAGAAGGAGCAGCCTCTCGTCGTCGTGTGCGTAAGCGGAAAACGCGCGACCCGCGCGGCGAAGGCGCTCCATGCGCTCGGCTACACGGTGGTGAACGGCGGCTCGGTCACCTCGTTCGAGTGACCGAGCCTGTTCGCGTTACCGCGTGAAGCCGAGGAACGCGGTCGCCGTCGTCATGCCGACCACGTTGACCGGAAGCGAAGGTATCGGTGGGCCGAGCCCGAGGGACACTCCCGCGCGGAAGCCCGAGTCGTGTTTCAGGCCGACGAGCCCACCGAACGAAAACGCCCTCTGAAACGAGCGCTCGATGGTGCGCCCGCCGTACGACACGTTGCCCTCTCCGAGCACGTCGACGAAGAGGCCGCACGTGACCGTGCTCGACGGGAAATAGAGGGCCATGGCCCGCGTGAGCCACCGCGGCCCGAGGCCCCTATCGATGCCGAGGGCGCTGTCCGGGGCGCGGAGGGCCCCTTCGACGATCAGCGCGAGCTGCACCTTTTGAGCGAAGGTGCGTCGCACGTCGATCGACAGGGCGACCTCGGTCGTGCCGAGCCCGAGGCTCGTCGCCGTGGAGCCCGCCGTGCCCGCGCTCGGTCCGGACCCCGACGCCCCAGCGAGCTCCACCGAGCCCGTGGGGACACGCGCGGTGAGGTTCGCGCCCAGAGACGGGTACCCGAAGGTGCCGGGGAGGGCGATGGCGGGCTCGGAGACGATCTCCCACCGCCCACGGAGAGACGTGTCCCCGAACGCCGTGCGCGCCTGAGCGAAATCGGGCCCGCTCACGCTCGCGTGCCCGAAGGTGCCGAACGCGGCGAGCTCGACGTCGTCGCGGAGGCGGTAGGCCGCGCCGAACGCGACGTCCATGGCGACGTCGCGGCTCGCCTTCCCGAACGCCACGTACTCGCCGCGATCGTTCCAGATGCCGTGCCCGAGGCGTGCGGTCTGCGCGACCGTGACGCCGAAGGTCTCGTACGGGGCCGTGACGGCCGAGCCTGCGCCACCCGGGCCTCGGCACGAGCCACACGCCTCGGCGCGAGGCTCCGTCAGGGCCACGAAGGCCCCGAAGGTCGCGAGCGTCGTCGCGACCCGGAGGTAGGGATATTTCACGGCACTTGCACGTCGAGCCGGACGGTCTCGGTCGCCTCGCCGACGCGAACGTCGAACGACATTTCCCATCGGCCGGACATGTAGAGCACGAGACCTACCTTCTGTGTCCCGTCCGGGAGCGCCTCGAAGGTGGCCGGGCGCGTCCCGTGACCGTGCGCCGGCATGAAGCCCGACGCGCCGGTGACCTGTCCGCCGAACGGGGAGAAGACGAAGGTGTTCGTGCCCCTCACGATGGCAGGGCCTTCGGTGCGGAGCGTCAGCTCCCTCCCGCTCGGGACGAGCGCGACCGAGCGTGTACCGCCCGTGAAGTCGTCCGACGGTGGCTCTCCGCCACAGCCGGCGAGCGCCACGAGCGTCGCGGCGAGAACAAAACGAAACATGATGGAACCCTCCCCGGCGAGGCGCCGGAGACGAAGGAAAAATGGAGCGATCTCCGAGAGATCAGGCCTAGCTGGACGACGTCCTGGCGCTCCGTGGAGGTCGCCTCGGGGGCGCGCTCGGGGGCCCTTCGGGCAGCACGATCGCACGCGACCTCGGCGAGGGGCCGACGAAGGCCGGGGCCATGACGAACGCCGGGGTCGGCACGCCTATGTCGAGGGCCACCGTGTCACGCGCCGCCGCTTCCACGTCCCCACACTGGCCACGCAGCACGTCCTCCCCGAAGCCCGGCTCCTCGAGATCGGGGAAACACTTAGGGCACGCACACGACGCGTGACCGTGCCGCACGTCGCAGTGGCAGACGTGCGGAGGAGGGCCCGCCACGACGCGCGCGAGGGCCGGCATGGCGAAGGAGAGCGCCATCGGCACGATCGCGACGACGACGACGAGACGCGCGATCCACGAGGCCGCGACGGCTCGCCGTAGCTGCCGGAGAGGCCCACGGATCCCCCGCTCGAGGGACCTCCGGACCGAGGCCGAGCACGACACGCGACTCACGGCTCCACAGTGGCCGCCTCCTCGGCGCAGGTCAAGCGCGCCAACGGCCCATCGTTGGCACAAGAAGTGACTTAAGTGCTTGAAATGACGAACGATTGTCGTTCTGTTCGCCGGGGGCGTGCAATCGGTGCGGGGGTCGCGAACGTGCTGCGTGGAGCGCTTCGGTCGCGTGCTCGACCATCGAGAATCCGAGGAGGCACACGATGTGCACCTCGTCTGGCCGTGGTCTCTCTCGAGGGTGAATCTTCGGCCAACGGCATGTCCGCCGTGCCCGACTATGCCGCGGCGCGGCTCGACGTGCTCGTCGTGGACGACGACCGCGCCACGCGCGAGGGGCTCGCCGCGGCCGTGCGCTCGTTCGGTCACTCGTGCCGCAGCGCGTGCGATGCCGACGAAGCGCTCGCGAAGCTCGCCGTGCACCCGGCCGACGTCGTCATCAGCGACTGGGAGATGCCGGGTATCAGCGGGCCGGAGCTCTGCGCGAAGGTCCGCAGCGCGGGGGACGACGCGCCCTACACCTACTTCATCATCTTCACGAGCCATCACGATCGCGCTCACCTTCTCGCGGGCATGCGCGCCGGCGCGGACGACTTCCAGCGAAAGCCCGTCGATCTCGACGAGCTCGAAGCTCGCCTCTTGTCCGCGGCGCGGGTCGTGAGGCTCCATCGCCGACTCGCGACGCGCGCCGAGACGCTCCGTCACGACAGCACACGCTTCTTCGCGGCGTCGCGCACCGACGCGCTCACCGGGGCCGGAAATCGCCTCCGCCTGAACGACGAGCTCGAGGGGCTCATCTCGCGGGCGCAGCGGTACGGCCACAAGTGCTCCCTCGCGATCTGCGACATCGACTACTTCAAGGCCTTCAACGACGCGCTCGGGCACGTCGCCGGCGACGACGCCCTCCGGTCCGTCGCCGAAGCCATGCGGACGAACCTGCGCTCGTCGGACGCGCTCTTTCGCTACGGCGGAGAGGAGTTCGTGGTGATCCTCCCCGAGCAGCCCCTCGCGGACGCGTCGAGGGTCATGGAACGCATGCGGATCGCGGTCGAGCGCCTCGCGCTCCCTTCGCCGAAGACCTCGGGGCCGCTCACCGTGAGCTCGGGAGTGGCCGAGATCGACCCGCTCCGCGACACGACCCCGGCCGCGTTCGTCGCGCGCGCCGACAAGGCCCTCTACGCCGCCAAAAACGCGGGTCGAAACACGGTTCGTGTCGCCGAGTGAGCGCGAGCGAGCCCTCCACGAAGGTCGATCTCCGTGGGCTCTCGCACGTTGAAGGTTCCTCCTTCCGCCTGTAGGGTGCGCCGCCCATGGACCTGCGAGCGCCCGAGCCGAGCGAGCGGCACGACGACCCGCGCCTCGTGCGCGCGCGGGCGGCGCTCGGCGACGTGTTCGGCCTCCGGGAGTTCCGCCCCTGGCAGTGGGAGACCATCGAGTCGCTCTTGGTGGGCCGCGGTCGCGCGCTCCTCGTCGCTCCCACGGGCGGTGGAAAGTCGCTCACGTACCAGCTCCCGGCCACCGTGCTCGACGGCATGACGCTCGTGGTCTCGCCGCTCGTCGCCCTCATGGAGGACCAGGTCCGCAGCTTGGTCGCGCGCGGCATCTCGGCCACCTACTTGTCGGCCACGCTCGACGCGGACGAGCGGCGGCGGCGTGAAGAGGGCCTCTCCGCGGGCGAGTACAAGCTCGTGTTCGTGGCGCCCGAGCGGCTCGCCTCGGGGGCGTTCCTCGCCCGGTTGGCGCGCGCGCGCGTCGAGCTCGTCGCGGTCGACGAGGCCCACTGCATCGCGCAGTGGGGCCACGATTTTCGCCCCGACTACCTCCGTGTGGGGGATCTCCTCGGCATGCTCTCGCCGTCGCGTGTGCTCGCGTGCACGGCGACCGCGACCCCGCTCGTGCGCAAGGAGATCGCCTCGCGCCTCGGCTTCACCGACTACGACGAGGTGCTGCGAGGGTTCGCGCGGCCGAACCTCCACCTGCGCGCGCGCACGATCGACGGCCCGAAAGAGGCCCGCGAGCGTGTGCTCGGCGCGCTCCGGGACGCTCTCTCCGGGCCGAGGTCCCCCAAAGGCGCCGCCATCGTCTACGCGGCGACGCGCAAGTCGGCCGAGCGCTGGAACGAGCTCCTCGTCGGCGAGGGATACGCCTCGGCCGCGTACCACGCCGGGCTCGAAGGCGAGACGCGCGCGAAGGTGTCGGCCGGGTTCTCCTCGGGGCGCCTCGCCGTCGTCGTCGCGACCAACGCGTTCGGCATGGGCATCGACCGCCCCGACATCCGCTGCGTCGTGCACGCACAACCCCCTACCTCGGTGGAGGCGTACTACCAAGAGGTGGGGCGCGCAGGGCGCGACGGCGACGAGGCCCACGGGCTGCTTTTGTGCTCGTCCGCCGACATTGCCGTTCGAAGGCGGCTCGTCGCTCTCGACCCCACCGGCGAGGGCGACGCGGAGGCGGCGCGGCGGGCCTGGGCCCAGTTCCGCGAGGTGCTTACGTACATCGACGCAGGCTCGTGCCGGCACGACTTCATCCTTCGCTACTTCGGCGACGAGGGAGAGACGCTCGGCGGCTGCGGCCACTGCGACGTGTGCGAGCGGCTCGATGCGGGCGAGGGAGAGGCGCTCGCGCGCGAAGAGGCCGACCTCGTCATGAAGAAGGCGCTCTCGGGTGTGGCTCGCGCGAAGCAGCGCGCCGGCCTCGGGGCGATCGTGTCGATGCTCGTCGGCCACGACGACGCGCGGGTGCAGAGGTTCGGGTTCCACGATCTCTCCACGTTCGGCCTCTTTCGCGGCGAAGATCCGGCGTGGGTGCTCTCGGTGCTGCGCGTGGGGCTCGCGGCCGGCTTCCTCGATTTGACCCCCACCGAGCACCCCGTGCCGTTCATCACGCGAGAGGGCTGGGATGCCCTGCGCGCCAAGGAGCCCCTGCGTGTCGTCGTGCCCGCGCGAGAGACGGCGCAGAGGCGGGGCCGCACCGGGGGCACGGCACGCAAACCCTCGCGAACGGTCGAGATCGCGGAGGACGATCGCACGACGTTCGAGCGCTTGCGTGCGCTCCGCTCCGAGCTCGCGCGCGGAAAGAACGTGCCCGCGTACGTGGTCGCGAAGGACACGACCCTCGCCGAGATCGCCAAGAGGCGCCCCTCGTCCCTCGCCGAGCTCGGGCTCGTCGACGGGTTCGGTCCGAGCCGCCTCGACGCCTACGGCGAGTCCTTCTTGCGTGCCCTGCGCGAGGCCTGACGGGCGCGGCACCCGTTCAGTCGAGCGCTTGAACGGCCCGAATTTGTGAGAGATTCAGGGTACTTCCAAGGGTGATTCGCACGGCGTCGAGGCCGCCGCCGACGCTCGGCACGTAGCGGTTCGGGTTCGTCGGATCGGCCACGTTCTCGTTCGCCGAATTGCCGATGACGAGCGCGCTGTCGCGGTTCGGAGAAGGGGTGAAGGAGCGGCCCGCGTACGCTACGCACCCGTCGAGCGTCGCCTCTCCGAGAGGGCCCTGAGCGCCGCGGTAGAAACACGCCTGCCCCGTGGCCCCGTCGTACGTGACGGCGAGGAAGCGCCACGCACCGGGCGCGAGGAAGGGCGTCGCCGAGCCGACGTGAGTCGAGCCTGCGGCCGTCACGAGCTCGCCCATGCCGAAGCGGACCTCGTTCGTGTTCGAGCGGGCGATCTCGAAGAGGGGCGTGGCGCCACGGACCGTCGAGAACGACACGATGGTGGCCGTGCCCGCCGTGACCTCGGGCTTCACCCACGCGGACAACGTGAGCTTCGTGACAGGGGACGCCGTGACGGCGGCCTGCGCCGCATCGACCTTGACCCACCCGCGTGTGTTCGGCGCGATGCGCACGGAGCCAGGGTTCGTCGCGGGGCCGGGGAGGCCGAGGGGCGCGTCGCTCTGGGCCGCGGCGTTCGTGGGCACCCCGGGCAAGGTGGCGTTCGCGTCGTTCACGAAGCGCCCTCCGACGAGACCGGAGAACCGAAAGATGAACGTGGCCGGCGGAACGACCACAGTTCCTCCGTCGCTCGCGTCGGGTCGCGCGTCGGCCGCATCCCCCGCATCCCCCGCGTCGGGTCGTGCGTCGGCCGCATCGCCCGCGTCGCTCGCGTCAGCCGCCCCGGCCTCCGCGTCAGGGAGCGCCGCGTCAGGGAGCGCCGCGTCGGGCTCGACCGGGGGGGTGGCGTCTCGGAGGGGGGGGCGAGTGGTCGCGGTCGCGGTCCCCGAAGGCGCTGGGCTCGCGTCGAGCGGGCCGTCGTCGGGCTCGGTCGACAACGTGAGCCCGCACGCCACGAGGAGGAGCGCCGAACCCACGAAGACCCACCGGAGCTTGTTCACGCGATGGACATAGCAGCTTCGGCCCTCGTGACGAGGGGTCTCGGCGCGAACGGTGCGCGGCGGCACCCCGAGGTCAGTCCGAGGGGACCCGGACGGTGACCGTGGCCGACAGCGGTCCGCGGTTGCCCGCGAGATCGAACGGCCTCACCGCGTACCGCACGACCGCACCGGGGAGCACGCGCGAGTCCTCGAAGCGCTGCGATTTTTCGCGGACCGTCGCCACGTGGAGGAGGAGCCCCCCGTCGCCCTCGCCACGAAGGACCTCGTACCCGTAGAGCCCCTCGGGGTCGAGCGCCTTCTCCCACCGCACGATCACGCGGCCGTCCTTGTGCTCGGCGCGGAGCGCGTCGCCCTGCGGGCTCCAGGTGGGGGGCGTGCGGTCGGTGCTCTCCGGGGCCTGGCCCGCGCCCTTCGGCCAGAGGGTGCAGTCGACCCTTCGGAAGCTCTCGTCGAGGGCCTTGCATACGTTTCCGTACAGGCATCGAACGACCCGATCTTCCTCCCCTTTCTGCCACTTCGTGGGGAGGTCGGGGTCGGCGAGCAGCGCCCGCGCGAGGCCCACGAGATCGGCGCTCCCTTCGGCGAGCACGCTCTCGGCGAAGGCCTTCGTCGCGATCTTGCCGGCGGCCACGACCGGGGTCGCGAGGCCGTGGGCGCGGAGCTCGGCGCGCACGTGACGAGGGATGCCGAGGTTCGCGCCCTCGGGGTACTGCGCCCCAGGCATGCACCTGTCGCCGGAGTACCCCGTGTACGGGTAGGGCGGCTCGCCCTCGATCTTGCGCGCGTCCTCGAACTTTCCGCCCGCCGAGAGCGAGACGATGTCGGCGCCTTCGCGCGCGAGCGCCACGGCGATGGGCCCCGCGTCTTTCACGGTGTAGCCACCTCGGATGAACTCGTCTCCGACGAAGCGCAGCCCGACCGGGAAGTCGTCTCCGACGGAGGCACGCACCGCGCGGAGGACCCGCCTCGGCAGCCGCAGGCGGTTCTCGAGCGAGCCACCGTACGCGTCCTTCCGAGGGTTCTTGAGCGAGAGGAACGACGACAGCGTGTAGGCGTGCGCCATGTGGAGCTCGACGCCGTCGAACCCCGCGCGACGGGCGCGCACGGCCGCGCGGGCGAAGGCGTCGACGATGGCGTCGATCTCGTCGTGCGAGAGCATGTCCACGGTCTGCCGGTAGCCCGACCTCGCCACCTTCAAGAAGTGGATGATCTGCGGGAAAACCAGGCCGGGGCCCGCGTCGTGGCAGGCGCTCGCGAGATCCTGGAGGCCGGGCAAGAACGCGTCGTCGGAGATGCGGAGGAGCGGGCCGCTCTTCGCCGTGTGCACCGCCATGGCCTCGACCACCACGAGCCCGACGCCGCCCTTCGCGAACCGCGCGTACCGGGCGCGTACGTCGGCGTTCACGTGCCCGTCCTCGCCCGAGAGGCGCGTGACCATCGCGGGGAGCACGAGCCGATTCGGGAGCGTCTTGCCCGAACGGAGCGGGAGCGGCTCGAAGAGCGAAGGCGCGCTCACGGCTTCGCGAGGGCCGCGCCCAAGATGAGCTTCTGGATCTCGCTCGTGCCCTCGTAGATGCGCAGCGGGCGCACGTCGCGGTAGAGCTGCTCGACCACGGAGCCCTCGACCACGCCGCTCCCCCCGTGGAGCTGCACCGCGCGATCGATGACGAGCTGCGCGCTCTCCGTGGCCTCGAGCTTGGCCATGGCCACGAAGAGGCTCGCGTCGGCGTGGCCCGTGTCCTTCGCGTGCGCGGCGCGGTAGACGAGGAGGCGCGCCGCCTCGAGCTTGGTCCACATCTCGGCGAGGGCGGCCTGCGTGAGCTGGAAGTCGACGAGGCGTTTGCCGAACTGGGTACGGCTCCGCACGTGGGCGAGCGTCTCGTCGAGGGCGCGCCTCGCCATGCCACACGCCGCGGCGCCGACCGAGGTGCGGAACACGTCGAGCGTGCCGAGCGCGAGCCTGAGCCCCTGGCCCTTCTCGCCGATCATGCGCTCTGCCTTGCACCGTGTGAGGACGAGGCGCCCGAGCGGGTGGCCCCCGCCCACGGGCACGCTCACGAGCTCGAGCCCGGCCTCGCGCGCGGAGACCAGGAACGCCGAGATGCCCTTCTTGCCCGCGGCCGGATCGGCGTTGGCGAACACGACGTAGTGGTGCGCGAGCCCGACGTTCGAGATGTAGATCTTCTCGCCCGTCAGGTAGTACGCGCCGCCCTCTTCTTCGGCGACCGTGCGCATCGAGGCGACGTCGCTCCCGGCCTCGGGCTCGGTGAGGGCGAACGCGCACACCCGCTCACCCTTCGCGACCTCGCGCAAGATCGCGTCTCGACCCGGGAAATCGCCGCCGAGCACGAGCGGGTACGAGCCGAGGCCCTGCACGGCGAAGATGCTGTCGGCGAGGGGGCTGCGGTAGGCAAGGGCCTCGCGCACGAGGCAGAGCGCGCGTACGTCGAGCGTGTCGGGGCGGCCCGTGGGGGAGGGGGCGCCGCCGAGCGCTTCGGGCACCACGTGGGCGAAGAGGCCTTGCCGCACGAGCTTCGCGACCGCGCCGAACGGATCGTGGCTCGTCGGCGTGTGCTCGGCGACGCGTGAGGGCAGCTCCTCGGCGAGCTTCACGAGCCCCTCTTCGGGGAGAAACGCGGGGATCCCGAGCGAGCTCATGGCTTCGCCGAGAAGGGGCGCGTGGACCCTTGGAAGAAGGTGGGCTCCTTCTTGACCCACGCGTCGTACGCGGCGCGAAAGTCGGGGTGCTGCATGCAGATGGCCTGAGCCTGGGCCTCGGCCTCGATCGCCTGGTCGAGCGTCATGCCGACCTCGCTCTCGAGCATCTGCTTCGTCATCGCGTGGGCGAAGGCGGGGCCGCTCGCGAGGCGCTCCGCGAGCTTGACCGAGGCCGCGAGGCACTCGGCTTGGGGGACGACCTTCGAAACGAGCCCGATCCTTTGGGCCTCGTCGGCGAGCACGATGTCTCCCAAGAAGAGCAGCTCGCTCGCCCGGCCGAGACCCACGATGCGTGGGAGCAGGTAGGCGGCGCCCATGTCGGCGCCCGAGAGCCCGACCTTCGGGAAAATGAAGCCGAATTTGGCCGTGTCGGCGGCGACGCGGAAGTCGGCCGCGAGGGCCATGACGGCGCCGGCGCCCACGCACGTCCCGTTCACCGCGGCGACGAGCGGCTTCCGGAGGGCGCGCATGTTGCGGATGAGCGCGCCCGTGACCCGCGTGAACTCGAGCAGACCCTGCATGTCGCGGGCGAAGAGCTCGCCGATGATGTCCTCGACGTCTCCGCCGGAGCAGAAGGCGCGCCCCGTGCCGGTGAGCACCACGGCGCGCACGTCGCGCTCGTGGTCGAGGGCCGCGAAGAAGTCCGTGAGCTCGCGGTAGATCGCGAAGGTGAGCGAGTTCAGCGTGTCGGGCCGGTTCAGCGTGATGGTCGCGACGCCGGTCTCGGGGGCGAGGGAGTAGAGGAATCCTTCGGGGGTACGCATGGTGGGCTCTCGCGCTCGGGCTACTCGGGGAGGACGGCGACGCCTTCGATCTCGACCATGGCGCCGGGCTCGAGCAGCCCCGCGACCTTGACGAGGCTCATGGCCGGATAGTGCTTGCCGAGGCGCGAGCGCCAGCCCTCTCCGATCTCACGGGTGGCGTTGCGGTAGGCGTCGAGGTCGGTCACGAAGACGAGCATCTTCACGATGTGCTCGGTGCCCCCGCCGGCCTCGCGGACGACCGCGATGAAGTTGTCGAGCGCCTGGAGGAACTGGGTGCCGAAGTCGGCGCTGACGAGGCGCGCGTTCCCGTCCCATGCGATCTGGCCCGACACGTACAGCGTGCGCCCTTGAGCGACGATGCCGTGGGCGTAACCTCGGGGCTTCGGGAAACCATGCGGTGTGACGGGCGTGTGCGACATTCGACCTCCGGGGCCCCCGCAGGCGCCGGGGCACGTTCGACGCCGAACCTTAGCAAGCTCGCGGGCCTCCGCGGGGCCGGTCGATACCCACGGCCCTGATTTTGTAAATGCCCGAAACTGTGGCGAAATTCGCCCGGGTTTTAGGCGATGTGGGACGCCCGCGCGAGCCTGTCGCGCACGGCGTCGAACGCGGGGTCGTCGGGGAGGCGCTCGACCACGATGGTCGCCACTTCGTCGTCGAGGCGGTGGAGCGCGGCGAAGAGGCCGTGGGCGTACCCTTCGGCGTCGTCGGGGAGGCGCTCGACCTTCACACCGTCGCGCGCATCGAACGGCCCGAGCACGAGCACGCCCACGGGGCGGCCTCTCTCGGCTTCGTGGCGTACGGCCGCGGCGAGGGCCTGGCGCTCCACGAGGACGAGGCGTGCGCGCGGGGCGTAGTGTTTCGGATCGAGCCCGGGCGACGCACGGAGCTCGTCCCGCGAGGGCGCGCTCGGCTCGGCGAGGGCCGCGTGAGGGCAGACGCGGCGGAGCATCTCGAGGGAGAGCGCGCCCTGCCGGAGCACGCGCGGAGTGTCCGAGCGGACGTCGACGACGGTGGACTCGATCCCCTCGCGGCACGGCCCCCCGTCGAGGACGAGGCGAACCTCGGCTCCGAGCGAGCGGACGACGTGCTCGGCGCGCGTGGGGCTCAGCGACTGGAAACGGTTCGCGCTCGGGGCGGCGAGCGGCTCCCCGAGGGCACGAAGGAGCGCGAGCGCCGCAGGGTGGCGCGGAACACGGAGCGCGACCGAGTCGGAGCCCCCCGTGAGCTCGGGCGGCACGTGAGCCGCACGCTCCACGACGAGGGTGAGGGGCCCGGGCCAGAACGCCTCGGCGAGCGCGACACCGGCGGCCCCGAGGCTCCCGCCGCGACTGAGCTCGCGAGCCTCGTCGGCCGAGGGCACGTGGGCGATGAGGGGATGCGACGCCGGACGACCTTTGGCCGCGAAGATGCGAGCGACGTGCGCCGGGTCGAGCGCGCGACCTCCGAGCCCGTAGACCGTCTCGGTCGGGAACGCGACGAGCTCGCCTTCACGCAAGAGCGCGACGGCCTCGGCGATCGAGGACGGGGCCTTGGCGGGGAGCACTCTCGGGACCATACGTCTTCGATAGTCTACCCCGGGAGCGAGCGCGAGCCCGGCCGTCGTCCGGGGAGGCAAGACCACCAGCGCGAGCGCAACGGGACGCTCGACAGGCGGGGCCGACCTCGGTACGCCTCGAGCCATGGAAAAGACGCCCGAGCCGCTCCTCGGTACGTTCGCCGTGCTCCAAGCCCTCTCCGGGTTCGTCCCGGTGCCCTTGCTCGACGGCGTGATTTCGCGCCAGATCGCCCGGCGCATGGTCGAGACGGTGGCGGGCACCCACGGGATCCGCCTCCCCCAAGAGGAGATCAAGCTCTTCGCGAGCGAGCCCGACGAGGGCTTCTTCGCTTTCGTGAAAGGGGCGGCCAAGGCGGTGTTGCTCTTCCCGCTCAAGCTGCTCTTCAAGGCCGTGTTCCTCGTGCTCGACGCCAAGGAGACGACGGAGCTCGTCGGGCGCTGGTACGCGCGGAGCGTCGCCCTCGACGTGGTCTTCGGTGAGGGGCACTACCTCGTGCACGGCGCGGCGAAGGTCGCTCCCGTGGTCGAGGCGGCGCTCGCCCAGGTCGACACCCGGCCTCTCGCGCGCGGGAGCGACGCGGCGTGGAAAGCCCTCCGCGCGAAGGGCCCGGACGTCCTCGGGGCCATCCTCGGCGCGTTCCGAAAGGAACGTGACGACGAGGCGAGCGTCCACGCGCGCCCGCTCGGGGAGGCCTACGCCGAGGGGATCGCCGCCGACCGTGAAGGCCTCCGAAACGCCCTCCGCGCCGCGATCGAAGCGAGCCTCGGCGCGCCCCCGCCCGCGCCGGCAGCCACCGGCTGAGCGTGCCGCGGAGCCTTCTGCGTGAGGGAGTGCCTCGACCCGGCCTCGGGGCTCCCTCGCCGTGACGGCGGGCCTCGCCTGGTGTAGGGCGTGGGGAGATGAAGCACACGCTCCGCACCATCGACGACTCCTTCTTCGACACCGCGCCGATCGTCGTCCACGCCCACGTCGACGTGGATGCTTCTGCGCCGGCGGTCTTCGAGGCGCTCGGGAGCGACCGCATGTGGTCGTGGTTCCCCGGCATCGACAGGCTCGTGTGGCTCACCCCTCGTCCCCACGAGGCGGGCTGCGTGCGCAGGCTGCGCGTGGCGCGCGCGATCGAGGTCGAGGAGGAGTTTTACCGCTGGGACGAGAACGAGCGCGCGACGTTCCGCGTGACCCGCGCCGATCGGCCGTGGCTCCGTGCCCTCGCCGAGGACTTCCGCCTCTCCGCGCACGGCTCGGGGACGCGTCTCACGTGGACGATGGCCATCGAGCCCGCCGCGTCCGTGCCCGCCGCGTTCGGGGCCCTCGCGCCGCTCCTACGGCCCGGAAATGCCCGTATCCTTTCGGGAATTCGCGGTATCGTCCGCCGCCCCGGGTGAGCCTACCGGGCGCGCTCGTCGCCCCTCGGGCGCTGTCGTCTGCTACGTTCCACGGCATGACGCGTGTGCGCTCTTCCTTCGCGTGGGTTTCGGTCGGGCTCTCGCTCGTTTCGTTCGGAGGCCTGGCCGGCGGGTGCTCGGCGCTCCGCGAGGGGGAGCTCTCGAGCGACGCAGGTGTCGACGGGACCGTGCTCCCCGATGGGGCGATCGTCCCGACGCTCCCCGACGGAGCACCCGACCTGGACGCGGCCAAAGAAGACGGAGACGTGCCCGCGGTCGACAGCGGGGGAGACGCGGCGAGCGAGACGGCGGGGCTCAAGGTCGAGTCGATCACGGTCGGCGACAACGTGGCGTGCGTGGTCTTCGAGGGGGGCATCTTGCGCTGCTGGGGCGACTACCGCCTCGCCGGAGGTGGCGGGACGAGCACCCCCAAACCGAGCCCCATCCCGATTCGCGCCGAGGACGGCGGTGGGTTTTTGCGTGGCGTCGCCGAGGTGCACGCCTCGTACCGCCACGCGTGTGCGCGCCTCCTCGACGGGACGTACGCGTGTTGGGGCTTCAACAACGAGTACCAGCTCGGGGACTTCACCCGCGACTCGTCTCCGAGCCAGGATCGGACGGCCTTCGCGCGCATCGTGAAGGATGCCCTCACGGCCGGCGCGCTCAAAGGGCCCGTGCAACGGTCGGGTGTGGGCCGCGTCTCGGCTGGTGCGCTCTATTCGGCCGCCATCGGCGATCTGGGCCGCGTCTATACCTGGGGTTATGTGAGCGGTGGTGACAACCTTGGCCTCGGTCGCGGCACCCCGCCGATGGCCGAGGCCATCACGCCACGCCCCGTGCTCGCGGCGCTCCAGAGCCCGCTCCCCGAGGTCGATCAGCTCGTCAACGCGCGCATCGTGAGCCTCGGGCGCACCCATGGTTGCGCCCTCGTCGAGCCCGGCAACGTGGTGTGCTGGGGAGACAACGGCTCGGGGAAGCTCGGGATCGGCAACGCGACCTCCGTCACCGACGGTCGGCCGAGAAAGACGCTGGTCCCCGACGTCCTTCCCCTCACGCGCCTCGCGGTCGGGGACACGTCGGCGTGCGCCGTGACGGGCGCCGAGCGCGTGCGCTGCTGGGGGCAGAACAACGTCGGTCAGGCCGGTCGCGAGCCGGTCGGCGGCACCCAGACCGACATCTCGTTCGACGTGCAAATCGCCGGAGGCGCGGCCCTCGCCCAGGTGGCGGACGTCGGGGTCGGAGACGGCTACGCGTGCGCGCTCCAGAAGCCCGCGGCCGGCGGCAAGGTCTACTGCTGGGGTACGAGCACGGGCTCGGTGCTCGGAGACGGCTCGCTCACGGCCCGGGGCGTCGCTGCTCCCGTCGCCTCCCAGCTCAGCCCCACCAAGGTCGATCTCCAGGGCGTGCGGCTGCTCGCCGTGGGCGAATCGAGCGCGTGCGTCGTCCTCGGCGATCGGGACGTTCGCTGTTGGGGCGCGGGCCCGATCGGCGAGCGTGGTCGTTCCTCGTCGACGAGCACCATCCCGCGCCCCGTCGACGACCTCTGACCTTCGAAGCGGCGACGCGGAACATACGAAAAGGGCCCACGATTTCCGTCGTGAGCCCTCCGTGCTGACGCGAGTCGACGTGCGACGGTGTGTGTCAGTTCATCGAGGTGAACGACGCGCCGAGCTTGGCGAGGGCGCCGGTCGCCATCCCCGGGATGCTCGTGACCTTCGACTGCGCGTCGCTGATCGACTTGGACACGTCGGCCTGAACCTTCTGCACGCTCGAGATCTCGCCCTGCGCCTTCGCCTTGCCCTCGGCGCTCGTGAAGGGGTTCGACACCGCGAAGGTCGCCTTGGACGTGACCTCGGTGGCGAGCACCGGAACGCGGGCCGTCGCGGAGACGCACTTCTTCGTGAGCGCCGCGACCTTCTCGGGCGTGGCCTTGAGCTCGGCGACCACGAGGGAGAGCTTCTTGAGCGTGGCCTCGATCTCGGCCTTCGCCTCGGCGCTCACGTCGCCGTTGACCTTGACCTCGACCTTGCCGTTGTCGAACGTGGCCTTGCTCATCGCCGCCATGTCCGCGGCGCTGATGTGGTGCTTCTTGGGGAGGGCGCCGATCTCGTCGGCGATCTTCTGAGCGTCGTCGATGGGCTTCGTGAGCGCCTCGACGTCCTTCGTGAGGTCCTCGGGGATCGCCTTGAGCTCGTCCATCGCCGAGAGCTCCACCTTCGCCGAGCTCACCTTCGTTTGCCCGGCGCCACCGCCGCAGCCCGTCGCCGTGGCGACGAAGAGACCCAGGCCGACCGACACCATGACGAGCTTCACGTAGGAGCGCATGACACTTACCTCATCGAGAGAAGAAGGATAGGAACCACCGAGGATGCGTGGCCGGCCGAAGCGCCGCCCGCGTCCCATTCCGGTCTCTTCCTACGAGGCGCCTTTCCGGCATCTTCCTTCGTCGTTCGTCGATTTCTCCGTGCGACGAGGGCGGCCGGGGAGGGGAGGGCGGGAGCGACGGCGGGGCTTGTACCCAAGCTCGCGAGGTCATGAGGGAATCGGCGTTTCGAACGGCCCTTGGTGCCGCGCGCACCGCCCCCGAAAAATGCCTCTTTGACTCGCCCCCCTTGCCGATCGAACATGCCCGCGATGCTCTCTCTGCTTCGAACATGGTCGTCCCTCGGCATAACGACCGAGGCGCCGGGAGAGCAGCGCCGGATCCGGCTCACGAACCAGAGCGCGCTGCTCGGTACGCTGAGCTGCGGGAGCTTCGCCCTGGGGTATGCCGTGGCGGACGCCCGGGTCTTCTTCGCCCCGCTTCTGGCGAACGTGATCGCGGTCGCCTTCATGATCGTGGCGCTCTTTCTGTCGAAGCGGGGGCTCTTCACGCTCGCGAAGGTCGCCGTGCTCGTGCCGGTCAACACCGTGGTGCTCGTGGCCTCGGCTCTGCTCGGCGGGCGCGTGGGGTTCGTGTACTACATGGTGCTCTTCGCGGCCGTCGCGTTCCTCGTGTTCTCCGAAAAGGAGCGCGCCGGGCGCTATGGCCTCGCGGGGCTCAGCACGCTCTTCTCGGTGTACATGCTCGTGGCCGCGCCGCCGCCGAGCGAGCTCGTGAAGGTGATCCCGATGCGTGTGCTCGTCGGCCTCGACGTGTCGAGCGCGCTGGCCGTCATCGCGACGCTCTGCTTCATCGTGCACCTTTTCACGGGCGACACCCAGCGCGCCGAGGACAAGCTCGCCGAGGAGCACGCCCGCTCCGAACGCCTCCTCCTCAACATCCTCCCGGGCGCGATCTCCGAGCGCCTCAAGGAGAAGGGCGAGCCCATCGCCGACGGCTTCGCGGACGTGACCGTGCTCTTCGCGGACATCGTCGGCTTCACCGAGCTCTCGGAGAAGCTCACACCCGCCGCCCTCGTGGACATGTTGAACCGCACGTTCAGCGCGTTCGACGACCTCGCCGAGCGGCTGGGGGTCGAGAAGATCAAGACCATCGGCGACTGTTACATGGTGGCCGCCGGGCTCCCGTCGGCCCAGCCCGATCACGCCGAGCGCGTCGCCGCGATGGCGCTCGGCATGCGCGACGCCCTCGAGCGCATCAACCGCGAAGGCGGCTACTCCCTGCGCCTCCGCATCGGGATGCACTCGGGGCCGGTCGTGGCCGGCGTGATCGGCAAGAGAAAGTTCATTTACGACTTGTGGGGTGACACCGTGAACACGGCGAGCCGCATGGAATCGAGCGGCTCCCCCGGCGAGATCCAGGTGACACGCGCCGCATTCGAGAAGCTCCGGGACGGCTTCGACCTCGAAGCTCGCGGGGTCATCAAGGTGAAGGGCAAGGGCGAGATGGAGACGTTCCTCCTCAAGGGGCCGAAGGCCGCCTGAGCCGCCCGAAGCCCGCGCGGTTCGCGTGGCTCGCCCGTGAACGGCGCGAGGCCCGACCGTGCCGACGATCGGGCCTCGGGCTCGGGCGCGCAGGTCAATCGTTGCGGGCGCCGGCGGCGATCCAGTCCGATACGAGCTTGGCTTTGTCGGCGGGTAGCTTCGCGCCGCCGAGGGGCATCGGGTTGCCGCACCCGGCCGAGTGGTCGATCTTCGTGAAGAGGAGGCTCGCGCCCGGCGCGCCGCCCGTGACACGCGTCTTGCCGGTGCAGCTCGTCGACGTGCCCCCTTGCCCAGCGGCCTTGTCGACGAGGTTCGTGTAGGCTGTCGCCTTCGAGCTCATGTCGAGCCCGGTCGCATGTCCGGTCGTGTGGCATCCGGTGCAGGCGCCCTGGAGCACGTTCGCGTAGACGTTCGTGAACGTGGGCGCGACGCTCGCGTCGGCGGGGGTGCTCGAGTCGGGCGTGGTGGTTCCGGAGTCGGTCGGCGTGGTGCTGGAGTCGGGCGTGGTGGCGCCGGAGTCGGCCGTTCCGCCGTCACCGGTCGTGTCCGGATCACTCGAGCAAGCCGCGAGCACGATGCCGGCGGCGACGAACGGGGCGAAAGGAAGGATGGATTTGATCATGCAAGGCCTCCACGCGGGAGCGTAGCATCGAGACGCGCGGAGGACGTGCCCCTCTCGGGCCTCGCGCGTACGGTGCCGCGTTCCGTCATGACGACCCTCGCCCTCGCCCTCGTCGTCCTCGTTGCGTTCGTCGTCGAGGCGGCGGCGGGCTTCGGAGGCACGGTCGTCTCGGTCTCGCTCGGCGCGCAGCTCCTCCCCGTCGACGACGTGCTCGTCCGGTTCCTCCCTGCGAACCTGGTCCTCTCGCTCGTCATGGTGGCGCGCACCTACCGGCTCGTCGAGAAGCGCGTGCTCTTCGGGAGGATCGTGCCGTTCATGGGGGCGGGGATGGTCGCGGGTGGGCTCGTCGCCCGTGTCGCGAGCCCGGGAATCGTCAAGGTCGTCTTCGCCGCGTTCGTCCTCGCGCTCGCCGCGCGAGAGCTTCGAGCGGCCTCGAGCCCGTCCGCTGCCGCACCCTCGGAGCCCGGGCGCCCCGCGCAGGTCGCCGCGCTCACGATTGCCGGTATTCTGCATGGAATGTTCGCGTGTGGGGGCCCGATGTGCGTGTGGGTGGTAGGGCGCGCGCTGCCCGAGAAGGGCGCGTTCCGCGCGACGCTGTCGGCGCTGTGGGTCGTGTTGAACGGTGTCCTCGTCGTCTCCTATGCAGCCACCGGCAAGCTCACGGGGCCCTCTCTGCGTGACTCGGCCGTCTTGCTCGTGCCGGTCGTGCTCGGCCTCGTCGTGGGCGAGCGTGTTCACGCGAGGCTCTCCCCCGAGCGCTTTCGTGTCGCCGTGTTCGGCCTCCTCGCGGTCTCGTCGCTCGTCTTGCTCGTCCGGTCGCTTCTCGCGGGGCTCGGGTGAGCGGAGCGACGCTGCTAAGGTGCGCGCCGATGCGACCTGCCATCGTCTCTCTCTCCGTCTTCTCTTGCGTGAGCGCGCTCTCCGTCGTGCTCCTCGCGGCGTGCGAGCCCCCTCGTGTCGAGAGCGTCGTCCTCGCGCCGCCCCCTGCGCCTCGCGCCCTCGTCGAGGCCCCCGCGCCGGCCAAGGTCGCTGCCCCGCCCCCGCGCACCCCCCGCCCACCCTCCGAGGCGGAGCTCCGTACCCGCGAGCGCATCGTCCCGTCGCCCGACGACCCGCTCGGCGGCAAATTCTTCCTCGCCGACGCCACGCAAGGGCTCACCGGGAACGGCCCTCTCGTCGCCACGTTGACCACGCGCCACGGCGATCTGCGGTGCGAGCTCTACGAGGATCGTGCCCCGGTGACGGTGGCGAGCTTCGTAGGCCTCGCCCGGGGCCTGCGACCGTTCAAGGATCCGTCGAGCGGCACGTGGGTCACGCGCCCGCTCTACGACGGGACGATCTTCCACCGCATCATCCCGGGGTTCATGATCCAAGGGGGGGATCCCAAGGGGAACGGGACGGGAGAGCCCGGCTTCGTGCTTCCCGACGAGCTCTGGCCCGGCGCCAAACACGATCGCGCGGGGCTCTTGTGCATGGCGAACCGCGGGGCCGACACGAACGGCGCTCAGTTCTTCGTGACCGACGCGTCGGCGCCGCACCTCGACAAGGGCTACACGATCTTCGGCGAGTGTGGGCCCGTGTCCGTGGTGCACGCCATCGCCAACGAGCCGGTCCACGGAGAGCGCCCGGTGACGCCGATCGTCATCGAGCGCGTCACGATCACCGCCGAGTGACGGCCTTCGTCAGTGGGCCGTCGCGCGGGAAGACGCCCGAGCGATGCTGTCGTCGTGCGTGGGCTCGGGGGCGTCGCCGAAGCCGAAATTAATGAGCGCCGTCCACGGCAGCACGCCGTCGTTCGCGTGGTTCACGAGCCCGATCTGGAGGCCCCGGAGCTTCTCCGCGTGGTTCACGAGCCCGACCTGGACGCCGGTCACCTCGGTGGCCACGTTGACGACGCCGAGCTGCGCGCCCGCGGTGGACTTGGCGTACGCGAGGGCTCCGATCTGGAGCCCCGTGTGCTCGCGCATCGCCATCGCGGCGAGGCCGATCTGGCTCCCGTACGAAGACTTCTCGGACACGACCGACGCGCCGACCTGCGCGAGCCCACGGAACGTCTCGGCTTCGCTCCGCGCGCCGATCTGGGCGAGCCCGGTGAACGTGCGCCCCGTGTACGCGCCCAAGCCGAGCTGCACGAGGCCGTCGAAGTCGCCGCTCGTGCTGGTCATGAGGCCCACCTGCGCGGCGCCCGCGAAGCCGTCCTTGCTCGAGCCGTAACCGTAGATTTCACGCCCCGTGGCCGCGAGCCCTCCGAGCTGCACGAGCCCGGTGAAGCCGCCGCGCGCGTGGTTCACGAGCCCGAGCTCGGCGAGCCCCGTGAAGCCATGATCGACGCGGTTGTACCCGCCGACCTGCGCGACCCCGAGAAACTCCGAGGAGCGGTTGTACCCGGCGGCCTGCGCGAGGCCCACGAAGTCCCCGGCGCGGTTGTAGGCGAGGGTGGTCTGGAGAAGGCCGCGCATGGTGCGGGCCCGGTTCTCGGTGAGGCTCACCTGCGCGATGCCCGCGAAGGTGTCGGCGAGGTTCCGACCGAGGGCGAGCTGGAGCGCGCCAGCGTGGGTGCCGGCGTCGTTGCGCACGAGGGCCAGCGAGAAGGCGCCATAAAAACGTTCGGTGCGGGACTGGGCCACGGCGAGGGTGGCGATGCCTCCGAAGGTGCCGAGCGTCGGGCGGAGACCGCCGTAGAGCACGGCCCAGTCTCGCGGAGGATCGGTCGCGAGCTCGGGCGTCGAGCGCGATGGGACGAGGTCGAGGCGCTGGGGCTGGGGCGGGCTCTCGGGCTCGTCGCTCGGCTCGGGCGGAGTCGCGCGGTTCGTCTCCGGGCGTGGTCTCGCCGTGGGGGCGTCGACCGGGGCGATGGGCGAGGCCGCCTGTGCGGGGCGCGTGCCGAAGTCGTCGGCGTGGGCGGTGCCGGTGAGGGCGAGGAGGGAAGCGAAGGAGGCCGTGCCGACGAGGAGGGAGCGGGTGAGGGCGAGCATCGTGGGCTCCGAACGGGCGCTCGCTCCCGGCCTTACAGCCCCCACGGTAGAAATTGGGCGGACCTCAGAACACGAACGTCCCACCCCGCAAAAGGCCCGCCCGAAGGCCCTTTTCGGCAGTTTGCGGCACGTCGGTCACCGTGAGCCCGCCGGAGGTCGCGAAGAAGAGGATGGCCCCGACGACGCCAAGGAAGAAGCCCGAGCCTGCGACGATGGCCAAGGCCTTGTCGGTGCTCTCGCCGAATCGCACGCAGCTCCGCGGTGTCACGCGCCCGAACGCGTCGACGGTCGAGTCGGTGCAGGTCGAGAAGATGGCGATGACCGGCCCCGCGACGCCGAGGAGACCCACCCCGGCCATCACGAGGCCCGCGGTGTGGAGAGGCTCGGCCGGACCGTGGAGGTCGAGGCGGCTCGCTCCCGTGAAGGCGACCTCGTCGCCCGTGCGCCGCGACGAGGTGTACGTGTAGGTCCCCGGCGCGAGCCGCAGCGTGCAGGGGGGCGAGCACGTCGCCCGTGTGCCCGTGAGCGCACCCGTGCCGCGGAGAGAGAACCCCTCGGGCACTCGGACCTCGACGGGGACGGTCTCGTCGGCGTAGGCCTCTCGGGGGAGGGCGGTGAGGGCGAGGACGCCGAGCACGAGGCACGAGGAGCGAGGGAGCACGTCCCTCTCCTCAGCACGTCTCGGGCCAGCGCCCGCGATCCTCGTGGGTTCGTGGAAGTGTCGGAATTCGATGGGAAAAGTGTGCCGTAAGCCTGGCCCCTCGCCGCGGCTCTCCGTGCGCTCGTGAACCGCGGGTCTCAGGGGGGCACGAGGCGCTCAGGGCACCGTGAGCACGACCTTGCCGCGAGCGCGTTTCGTCTCGACACGCTCGCAGGCCTGGGCGATGCCGTCGAGCGGGAAGACCGCGTCGACCACGGGGCGGAGCTTCTTGTCGCCGACGAGGCCGGCGATGGTCTCGAGGTCGCTCCTCCGCGACCGAACCACGACGAGCCTCGCGCGGCGCCGCGTGGGCAGGCGCGTCGTGAGCGTGTCGAGCACGACGCGGGCCGACGGGACCGTGCTCACGTAGGTGCCCTCGGGGCCGAGGAAGGGCCGGATCTTCGCGAAGGACTGGTTGCCGAAGATGTCGAAGAAGGCCTCGAGCGGATGCGGGAAACCTTCGCCCTTGGCGAAATCGAGCGCGCGGTAGTCCAGCGTCTCGTCCGCTCCGAGGGACGTGAGCAGCGGGCGGTTCGCCTCGCTCGAGGTCGTGACGACGTGAGCGCCGAGCGCCTTCGCGATCTGGACGGCGAGCACGCCCACGCCGCCGCTCGCGCCGTGGAGGAGCACACGATGGCCTGGGGCGATTCGAGCCTCGTCGCGGAGCGCCTGGAGGGCGGTGAGAGAGGCGAGGGGGAGCGAGGCCGCCTCGACGAAGGAGAGCCCCTCGGGCATGCGAGCGAGCTCGTTCGGGGAGACCCTCGCGACCTCCGCGAAGGCGCCGCCGGACCATGCGCCGATCATGCCGAAGACCTTCGTGCCCTCGGGGAAGGTCGCGTCGCCCGAGACGATCTCGCCCGCCCAGTCGTAGCCCATCGTGCGCGGGAACCGGAAGCCCGTGACGACCTTGAATTTCCCCTTTCGGACGAGCACGTCCTTCGGGTTCAGGGCGGCCGCTCGGACGCGCACGAGGAGCGTACCGGGGCGCTTCGTGGGAGCCGGGACCTCTCGCACGCGCGCGACGTTGGCCGGGCCGTAGGCGTCGTACACCACCGACTTCATCTCTAACCTCCGAGGAGCTGCGACAGCGCGAGCCCTGCCCCCGAGCCCGCCGCAGGACCGAGCAGGGAGAGCACACGGGCCCTGTCCTCGGCGCCGAGGCCCGCGCCGGTCGTCGCGACGATGCGTTGCGCTGCGAACGCACCGGCGCTCCGCGTGAAGCCCGAAGGCGTGCCGGCCCTGTCCTCGGGGATCGGGGTCGCGTCGCCCCCTTTCCCTGCGATTTTTACGGCGCGCGCGAGCATTCGCTCGCCGAGCACATCGAGCGCGACGCCGAGGGGCTGCCAAGCCTTCGCCTCGACGAGGACCCGCGTGGCGATCCCCAGCGCCTCGTCGACGGCGTCCTCGGGGAGATCGTGCATCGCGCGGAGCGCGAGGGTGCGCCCGTTGCGCGTCGACACGAGGCCCAACGTGGGCGCCGACCAGTGAAATATCGGCTCTTTGCGGTCGATCGTCGCGAAGTCCGTGAGGGGAGATTTGGAGAGGAGCTTCGCGAGGGTAAGGAGGAACGTCGAGTGGGGCGCTACACCTCCGCTCGTGGGGAGCTCGACGAGCGGCCGCGGGAGGCGGGTCTCGACGACGCGCCGGATCTCGGGCCAGGCCTTGAGGCGTGCGGGTGGCTCTTCGCCCAGGAAGAGCGCCTTGCCCGTCCACCAGGCGAGGGACACGTCGGTGCGGGTGACCTCGAAGATGCGAGAAAAGAGGGTGTGCCGCGAGAGCGCCTCTCCGACCGTGGCGGGCGAGGGGACGAGCGAGAGCGTGTCGTCGAGCACCGCGAGGAGCTTCGCCGGGGCGCTCCTCCGGAGCACGGCGTCGAAGCCCGGGTGCGTCGATTGGATGAGGTCGTTCAGGATCGCGGTGAGGGCCCACTCGCTCGACGTGATGGCCTCGAAGCGATCGACGGGCGCGAGGGCCCGCGCGACCCGAACACGTGCAAGCTGCACATGGCTCCCGAGCTCCGGGTCCGGGAACGGCCGGTCGCCCTCCATGGCGAGCGCGGTGGCTCCGCCGATGGGCTTGTGAAGGTGCATCTCGCCGCCCACGACGAGCGGCGCGAGGAACGTCATGAAGAGCGCGTCTTGGATGGGACCCGGCGCGGGTTTCGCCACGTCACCCTCCGCTCGGCGCGGGCTTCGGCGGCTCGACGGCGCTCATGGGGAAGGCGCCGAGGCCGTCGAGCTTGAGGTCGACGGTCTTCTCGGCGAGGGCCCGCTCGATCGACTCGGCGACGATGGGCTCCCAGGGTTTCGCCTCGAGCAGCACCGTCTCGAGGGGGACGAACGCCGACTCTTCGACGCTCATGGCGCGCGCGAGGTTGTCGACGAAGAGCACTTGGGACGCCGGCGCCCCGAGCGCGCGGTGGAGCACCTCGGGCGCCACGGCCGGGGTCACGTCGTACCCCGCGGGCAAGAAGAGGCTCGGGTGGAACTCGTAGAAGAACGTGCCGATCGGGATCGCCTCGATGCCCATCGACGCGCGCAAAAACGCCCCCTTCGGCGTGATCGCGATGCGCGTGCGGGTGATGGTGTCGTGGGGGAGCACGTACGCGAGCCTGCGCAGGAGCGAGACCTGCTCCGGGGGCACCCAGCTCGCCGTGACGTTGCGCCACGGAGCCGGAGAGGGCACGACCCGGAGCGGCACGCGGACCGCGTCGGGTTTCATGGTGCTCTGCGCCGAGAGCGCGTCGGGCCTCGCGTCGTGCCGAAGCTCGACCCGCGCGAAGGCCCGGAGATCGCCCATCGCGGGCGTGCGCTCGAGGGTCCACGGGTCGTCGCCGCGGCCACGGAGCAGCACGAGCCCGTTCGGATCGAACACGGGGCACGCTCGGAGCGCGACGGGGTGCCTGTAGCCTTGTTCGACCGCCACGCCGGGGCCCGCCGGCAAAAACGTGGTGATCCCGGGGGTGAGCCGCATGAGCGAGAGCATGCGCTTCGGGAGCTCGGCGAGGCGCACGACGTACCTGCGCACCGGGCCCTCGTCGAACGCGCTCTCCGGGGGCCACTCGCCGACGGCCACCTCGCCCTCGACACGCGAGCGCACGAAGTAGTGGATGAGGGCCGGCCCGAGCCCCGCCTCGGCGACGATGAAGCGCGGGCCCGCGTCGTCGTTCGTCGACGGGTCGACGTGGGGCATCAAGCGGAGGAGCAGCGCGCGGAGGTCGACCTTCTTGTCGACCTCGTACATCTGCGAGAATTTGTCGTGGTAGAGGCAGAGCGGCAGCTCCGTGGAGAGGAGCTGCGTGGCGTCGTACCCGAAGGGCGCGCCCGCGTCGCGGTACTGCACGAAGTGGCGGCTCGTGCCCGTGAAGGTGAACCCGCCGACGAGGCGCGCCGTCTCGGCCACGCGGTCCATGCGATCGCTCGACTCGGCCGCGAACGACAGCGTGATCTCGCGCGTGCCGAGCTTCGAGCGCACGAGCTCGATCTCCATGCTCGGCATGAGATCCTCGAGCGAGTGCTCCCGCGTGTAGACCGAGAGCCACGCGACGAGCCGATCGATCGACGGGAGGAGCACGAGCCCCTTCGCGCCGAGGGCCACGCCCTTTCCCTCGAGCCCGAGCCCGGGAGTCCTGAGGCGTGTCTGGTGGAGGGCGATCCGCTCGAGCATGCGCCGTCAGGATAGGGGAAAACGGACGCCCTTTCCGGTCAAAATTCGTTAGCGATCTTCATGGGTTATCGTGGTCGACAAAATGCGCGAGGGCGCCCTGGGGAGAGCGCCCTCGAAACCCGAGCCCGCGGGGGCCCGCAGGGTCACCAGACCTCGCAGCGCTCCTTGCGGACCATCTTCTGGCCCGGCTTGCACTGGAAGGCCTCGGCGAACTCCTTCGTGTTCGACAGCGGGCCGTTCACGCGGAACTGGGGCGGCGAGTGCGGGTTCGTCGCCACGAGGAGGCGCATCGACTCGTCGCGGTAGCTGCCGCACCACGCCTGGGCGAACCCGAGGAAGAACTGCTGCCGCGGTGTGTAGGGGCCGTCCGCTTGGCGGGCGTTCGGGCCGATCTGCTTCTCGAGGGCCATGAGCGCGAGCTTCACGCCGCCGAGGTCGGCGAGGTTCTCGCCCATGGTGAGCTTGCCGTCGACGTGCGCGTCGCCGAGCACGGTGTACTCGTTGAACTGCTTCTCGACGCACGAGGCGCGCTTCACGAACTCCTCGTCGACCTTGGGCGTCCACCACGACTTGAGGTTGCCGTCGGCGTCGAACTGGCGGCCCTCGTCGTCGAAGCCGTGTGTGAGCTCGTGGCCCATGACCATGCCGATGCCGCCGTAGTTCGAGGGCGCCGCCACGGTGTTCGAATAGAACGGCGTGCGCAAGATGCCCGCGGGGAACACCATCTCGTTCAAGAGCGGCTCGTAGTACGCGTTGATCGTGGGCGGGCTCATCTGCCACTCGGCGCGATCGACGGGCTTTCCGACCTTTCCGAGCTGGCGCGCGATCTCGACGGCGTCGGCGGATTTCGCGCTGGCGAAGTAGCTCGCGCGATCGGCCTTCACCGCGTCGTAGGAGCGCCACGTGTCGGGGTAGGCGATTTTGTTGGCGATCTTGGCGAGCTTCACGAGCGCCATCTTGCGCGTGGGCTCGTCCATCCAGCCGAGCGTGTCGAGGTTCTGCTTCATCGCCTCTTCGACGGCGACGATGAGCTTCTTCACGGCGTCTTTGCCTTCGGCGCCGAGCGTCTTCTTTACGAAGGGTTGCGCGAGCGCCTCGGGGAGGGCCGCGTCGGTCGCGCGCACGCAGCGCTTCCACCGCGGGGGCTGGGCCTTCGCGCCCGAGATCGCCTTTTTCCACTCGAAGCCCGCGTCGACGAACGCCTTCGGGAGCGTGGGGAGCGCGTCGCGCACGACGTGGAAGGTGAGGTACGCGCGCACCTTCGCGTAGTCGAGCTTCTTGCCGTCCATGAGGGCCGAGAGCCCCTTGAAGAAGCCATCTTGGGCGACGTTGAAGTCGGGCGTCTTCTCCATGCCGAGCTCACCGAGGTAGCTCGCCCAGTCGACGTTCGGCGCCACCTTGGCGAGCTCGTCGCGCTTCGTCGGGTGGTAGTTCTTCTGCGGCTCGCGGAGGTCTTGTTTCGTCGAGGAGATCTCGGCGAGGGCCTTCTCGACCGCGAACACGGCGGCGGCCTTCTCTTTGGCCTTCGCCTTGGGCTCGCCGAGCAGCTCGAACACCGTCTGCACGAGCGTGAGGTACGCCGTGCGGAGCTCCTCGGAGCGTTTGTCGGTCTTCAGGTAGTACTCGCGCTCGGGCATGCCGAGGCCGGCCTGGTGCACGGCGAAGATGACGCGGCTCGCGTCCTTGAAGTCTTGCTCGGGGCCGTAGTCGAAGAAGACCACCGTGCCCGACTTGTGGAGCTTGCCGATGACCTTCGAGAGGCTCTTCGCGTCCTTCGCGTTTTGAACGAGCTTGAGGTCGGCCTCGAGCGGCTTCTTGCCCGCCTTCTCGATGCCGGCCTCGTCCATGCACGAGCCGTAGAAGTCGCCGAGGAGCTTCGCGTAGGGCTCGTCTTTGCCCTCGCCCTTCGCGTAGCGCTCGAGGATCTCGTGGAGGGTCTTCTCGTTCTCCTCGCGCATGACCGAGAAGCTACGCATCCAGCTCGTCTCTTCGGCCGGGATGGGGTGCGCCTTGATCCAGCCGTTGCACGCGTACCCGAAGAAGTCCTCGCAGGGGCTCACCTGCGTGTCGATCGCGGACATGTCCACGCCCGACGCGCCCTCGACGACCTTGCCCTGCGGCGCGGGCTCGGGCACGGCGCTCGGCACCGGAGGCGGCGGAGGCGGCGGGAGGGCCGCGGGGGGCGTGCCGCACGCGGCGGCGAAGAGGAACGGGACCGCGAGGGCGGAGAGCGAAGAGAACGCGCGCTTCATGGGCCCCTTTTCGCCCGTTTCTCCGGCCCGCACAAGCGGCTCACCCAAGGTCCCGGCGTTCTCGCGGAAGCACCGAGAATGAGGTCGAACGGGGAGCTTCCGAGCGCGGAAGGACCGAGAATCCGGTCAAACGAGGACCTTCCACGCGCAGAAGGACCGATTCTGTGGTCCATCTCGACCCTTCCGGGCGCGGAACGACCGAAATGGACCTCGATCTCGGTGTTTCCGAGCGCGGAAAGGCGGATTCGGAGCTCGTCCGGGGGGCTTTCGCGCGTTTCGCTGCGGTTTTCGCCTCTTCGACGAATCTCAGCGGAAGCCGAAGCGCGACCAGTCGGTGTACCACTCGGCGTTCGGCCAGCGGGTCTTGCAGTAGTCCTTCGGGACGGCCGTGAGGGCCTTCTGCCGGAGCCACTTCTTGTCGAGCGGGCAGACGAAGGAGCGGTACTCGGCGGCGCTCGCGTCCCACGCGTGGAAGACGTTCGCCTCGGCCGCGGCGGGGCGCTTCACGCGCGCCTCGTAGCCGGGGTGCACGGGGTAGTCCGAGTCGACGGCCTTGCCGTTCCAGGAGATCTGCGCCTCGCGCACGAGCACGGGCACGCCGACGCCGTCCTTGCCCGCGGTGCGGAGCACGGTGTTCTCGGCCCAGTTCTTCGTGGCCATGTCGGTGCCGATGAGGTGCGCGAGCTCGACGATGTGCTCGCCGGCCATGCGGTTGCAGCCCTTCGACACGGGGGCGCGCTTCAGCTTCCACACCTCGCCGCCCTCTTCCTCCGGGGCGACGTCGATGGGGCCGTGGAGCGCGTGGCCGACGGACGAGTACTTGATGAACGGGAAGCCGCCCCACATGGTGGCGTCGCTGTTCGCCGAGTCCTTCACGGAGGGCGTGAACGGGATCGAATAGAGCGTTTTGTTGTCGCCCGGCCAGTTGCGGTAGGGCGCGTTGCGCTCGGGGTTGATCTTGTCGGTCGCGGCGGTGGCGACCGGGTAGCCGATGGCGAGCTCGGTGCGGCCCGCTTCGGTGCGGCGCGTGCGCGCGTAGGGCGGGAGCTTGGCGACGTCGTACCCTTCGGGCAAGAGGCCCGTCACGAGCGCCACGCTCGCGGGGATCGACACCTCCACCTTGGGCGACTCGAGGCTCGGGAGCGGACCCGAATAGACCCACTGCACGCTCTTGCCGGTGAGCGTCTCGATGTTCGGGATGACCGCGCCTTCGTCGTCCCCAGCGGTGGGGCCGGTGTCCGTTTCGGCGGAGCAGGCGACGAGCGAAGCGGCCAGGGCGAGCAGAGAAGCGAGCGCGATCGAGCGTTTCATGAAGCCTCGTTTTTCGGGATGGACCCGTAACGCCCAGAGATAGCAGGCCTTTTCGACCCTGCCATGGACGAAGCGTGGACCACGTGCTCGAAAGGCAGACGCGAGCACGGCCGGAAATGCGAGAAGATACGGCAGTTTACGTCGATAGGACGCGGACCGCGCCGAGCACGGCCGCGGCGACCGTCTCGGTCCGGAGCACGAAGGGCCCGAGGCCCACCCGGAGGAAGCCTTCGTCCTCGAAGGCGCGGAGCTCGTCCTCGGCGAGCCCGCCCTCGGGACCTACCGCGAAGGTGAGCGGCGTGTCGGGGTGGCCGAGCTCGGAGAGCAGCGCATCTCCGAGGCCGTGGGGCGTGCCGGGCGCGAGCACGAAGCGGGCTCCTTCGGGGGCGCGCGAGGCTGCGTCGCGGGGGGCGAACGGGCCTTCGATCGTGGGGACGTCGCCGCGACCGGACTGCCGCGCGGCCTCTTCGGCGATGCGCAGGAGCCTTCTGCGGCGCTCTTCGGCGCGCTTCGGATCGAGCTTCACGACGGAGCGCGCCGCGGCGACGAGCACGACGCGCGAGGCCCCGAGCTCGGTCGCGTCGCGGACGATGGCGTCGAGCTTGTCGCCCTTCGGCAGGCCTTGGAGTAGGCACAGCGTGCGCCTCGCGACGACACGCGCCGGAGCGAGCGCCTCGACGTGCAGCGTGACGCTCGCGCCGTCGAGCGAGAGCTTCGCGCGCGCCTCGAGCTTCGCCTCGGGATCGAACACCTCGAGCGCCGCGCCGTGCTCGAGCCGGAGCACCCGCGTGAGGTAGTGGGCGAGCTCACCCTCGAGCCGCATGGCGCCTTGGTGGAGGCCACGGACCGGGGCGCGGAGGAGGCGGGTCACGGCGCGCGGAGCACGATCGCGACCCACTCGCCCTTCTTGGGCGCCGACACGACCTGGAACGGCGCGTACGCCGCGACGACCTCTTCTTCTTGCGGGAGCAAGATGCCCGACAGCACGAGCAGCCCGCCCTTCGCGACCTTGGCCTTGAGGTCGTTCGCCATGGGCACGAGCACGCGCGCCTCGATGTTGGCGACCACGACGGGGAAGGTGCCCTCGACGGCGTCGAGCCCGATCGCGGCGGCCTTCACCTTGTCGGTCATGCCGTTGCGCTCGGCGTTCTCGAGCACGACGGGGATGACCTCGTCGTCGTTGTCCGTGCAGGTCGCGTGCGAGGCGCCGAGGTGGATCGCCGCGAGCGCGAGGATGCCGCTGCCCGTGCCCACGTCGAGGATGGGCTTTCCGCGGAGCTCGTCTCCGTGGGCGACGAGCGCGCCGCACACGAGGGACGTCGTCTCGTGGAGGCCCGTGCCGAACGCGCGGCCCGGCTCGAGCTCGAGCACGCGCTCGCCCTCTTTGGCTTCGTAGGCCTCCCACGGGGGGCGCACGACGAGGCCCGGGGCCACGGCGAATGGGCGAAAATGCTCTTTCCAAGCGTCGCGCCAGGCGTCGCCGACGACCCACTCGAGGCGCGGCTCGAGGGCCGGGTCGAGCGACTCGATGGCGAGGTTGGCGGTCGCCTCGTCCTCGAAGGACGCGACGAGCGTGACCTTGCCCGAGGTCTCGTTCTTCTTGAGGGTGGTCTCGTCGCGCTCTTCGACGCCGGTGGCGCCGAGATCGAAGAGATCGCTCGAGACGAGATCGGCGTCGTCGGGCGAGACGTGGACGTGGAGGAACGGAAATCGTGGCTCTTGGCTCATGGAGGGATCGATCGCGAACGCCGCGTTCACTCGCGGATGGTGACGGTGACGGTCCCCTGGCCGGGGCCGGGCGGAGGGGGCGTCGTGGTGGACGAGAACACGCCCGCGAGCGCGAGGCTGCCGACCACGATGGCCGCCGCGCCCACGACGCCGCCGCCGATCGCGACGGGCAGCACCCACCCACCGCTCTTCGGCTCGGGGACGGGCACGCGGAAGGGAGCGGCCGCGTCGCCGCGGGAGACGACCGGGAGCCCGGCCTTGTCGAAGCCTTGGAGGTAGTACTCGACGAGCGGGGGCTTCACCGCCGTGGCCGGGATCGTGGCGCGCACGCCGTCGCCGTCGACACGCGCGCGGACCTTCTCGAAGGGGCCCTTCGTCCCGGTACGAAAGTAGAGCTCGACGAGATCGACGCGATGCCCGGGATCCTCGAGGCGCGCCGAGAGATCGAGCTCGGCGCCGCGCTTCGCCTCGGAGGGCGACGTGTGGCGCATGCCCACGGCCGGAGGGGGCGGCGCTTCGGGCTTCTCGAGGCCCGGCCTGCCCTCTTGCTCCCACTTGGCGCGGGTCTGCGCGATGAAGTCCCGGAACCGCGGCGACTCGCTCGCGGGGAGCTGGTAGTCGGGGTCGATGCAGAGGAGGCCGCGCACGGCGCTCTCGGCCTCTTCTTTGCGGTTCAGCGTGATGTAGTTGAGGGCCAAGAGGCGGTAGACGTCGACCTTCTGGGCCTTCGTGTTCCCCGGTCGGAGGAGCGCCGCCGAGAGCGTCTGGATCGACTCTTCGTACTGCTGGTCCTCGAAGAGCTCACGGCCGCGCGCGATGAGATCCCCGCGCGGCGCAGGGGTCGCCGAGGGCGCGGGCCCTTTGGGCGGGGCCTTCGGCTGCGCGAGCGCGAGCGGCTCGAGCGTGAGGGCCGCGGCCGTGACGAGCGCGACGACGGAGCGGGCGTGGGGGGAAGTGGAGCGCAAAGCGCGGCGAGGCTACCACGCCCCGCGCGTTCTAGGCACAGGCGCACTGTGTGGTTATTTGTCGCCTAGAGGGGTCGTCTTCCCGCAGGCCAGATCGAGTGTGCGCACCGGGGCGCCCTTTCCGAGCTGGATCGTGCGCTTTCCGCACGGCACGACGACGCGCTGGGGCGTCTCGCCGACGACCTTCCCGTCCACGAAGATGCGGTGCCCGGGCGTGGCCGGGGACGTGTCGAGGATGGCATCGCGGGGGCCTGCGTCCGTCGGACCCGTGTCGCGCGGGACGGGGCCGCTCGGCG
The DNA here is from genome assembly GCA_016712525.1 of Myxococcales bacterium. Taxonomy (NCBI): domain Bacteria; kingdom Pseudomonadati; phylum Myxococcota; class Myxococcia; order Myxococcales; species Myxococcales bacterium. The sequence continues at coordinate 544,997 of JADJQX010000008.1, read as the reverse complement.
CGGGGGGGTCGGTCGTGGCGGACGGGGACGGCGCGGCCGCGCGAGCATCGGCCGTGGGCGGGAGCACGATCGGCGCCTCGTGGGGCGGGAACGGATCCGACGGAACGAACGGGACGGGCTCGGTCGGATGGTCCAGCATGATCTCGGCTACGGCCGCGCGCTTCGCGTACACGAGGCCGGAGAGCGCGAGGAGCGCTACGGCCACGATGCCGTAGGTGACGGCGAACCCTCCCGTCGTGCGCGGCGCGGCGGCCGGAGGGCTCACCGGACGGTGGGTAGGGCGTGGCTTCGACGTGCTCGCGGGGGCGGCGTGCAGGCTCGCGACGAGGTCCGCGTCGGCCGCGTCGACCTCCGGCTTGCCCGAGCGCGGCGCCGAGGCGAGCGGGGCGGTCGCACGGGGTGAGGCTTCGGTCACGCGCGGCTCGTCGCGTGTCGGAGTGGGGAGCGGAGCTGCGGGCGGGGGCGAGGGCGACTTGGGCGAGGGGGGGGCGGCAACGGCTTTCGCGGGGCTCGGCGCGTCGACCTCGGGTGCCTTGGGCGGTGTGGCGGCGCTGTCGGGGCCGTGCGGCGCATCGAGCGAAAAAAGGCTGTCGAGCAGCGTGTCGGCCGAGGTCTCGTCGGGCACGGACGATCGCCACGAGGGCCTCGTTCCCTCGGGCTCGTCGCGTGGCTCGAGGGTGCCGCGGAGCTTGGTCACGAGCTCGACGAGCTCCCCGCGTCCGGTCTCGGGCGGGCACACGTCGCGGAGGGTGCGCGCGACCTCGGCGGCCGTGACCACGCGTCGTGCGTCGTCGACGATCAAACACGCCCCGACGACCTCGCGCACGCGCCGATCCAGATCGCGGCGGAGCTCGTCGAGCGAAGGGAGGCTCGGCTCGGCCATCGCTTTGAGCACGGCGAAATCACTCGCGCCAGGCGCCTTGAAGGCCGGCCTCCTCGCGAGCAGCTCCCACACCAAGACGCCCGCGGCGTACACGTCGGTGTGGGGCCCGATGGGCTTGCCCTTGACTTGCTCGGGCGCCATGTACCCGAGCGTGCCTTTGAGCGCGCCAGCCTCGGTCTCGGAGCGCACCCCCGTCACCTTCGCCACGCCGAAATCGGCGAGCTTCACGTCGCCGTCGAAGGCGATCTGGATCGTCGCGGGGCTCACGCCGCGGTGCACGATGGGGGAGGCGAGGCCGTCGTCGTCCCGGACGGCGTGGGCTTTGGCGAGCCCTTCGAAGAGGCAAATCGCGACGTAGAGCGCGGCACCGTCGGGCACGGTCAGGCCGGCGCCGGTCGCGGCGGCGACGAGCGCCTCGAGGGTCGGGCCGTCGACGTGCTCGAGCACCATGACGAGCTCGTCGTCGTGCGAGAAGAAGTCGAAGAGGCGCACGATCGACGGGTGCGAGAGCTTGGCGTAGGCCGCGGCCTCGGTCGCGAACGTCCGCGCGACGGCGCTGTCGGTGGGGTGCCGATCGGCGAGCCTCTTTAGCGTGACGGTGCGCTCGAACCCGAGCGGGCCCTCGGCCTTCGCGAGCCACACGTCGGCGATGGGGCCGCGGGAGAGCCTCCGGACGATGCGATAGGCCCCAATCTTTTCCCCTTGCGGGATGTCGTCGTCTCGCATTCGCCAAGGCGGCGAACCGCCGCTCCTCCCCCATGCTCGCCCGAACCCGCTCGCGCCGACAAGCACGACGGCGATCGCGAAAATCCTTCAGGTGTACCCACGAGCTTGAAGCTTGAAGAGCCTCGCGTAGAGCCCTTCACGGGCGACCAACGCGTCGTGTGTGCCTTCCTCGCACACCGCGCCGCCGTCCAGCACGACGATGCGGTCGGCCATGCGAACCGTCGGAAATCGATGGGAAATCACGAGGGTCGTGCGGCCCTCGGCGAGCGCCTGGAACCGGTCGAACACCACGTGCTCGCTCTCGGCGTCGAGCGCGGCCGTAGGCTCGTCGAGCACGAGCACGTCGGCGTCCTCGCGCATGAACCCTCGGGCGAGCGCGATCTTCTGCCACTGTCCGCCGGAGAGCTCCACACCTCCGCGGAACCACTGCCCGAGCGCGGCGTCGAGGCCGCCCTTCTCGGCGAGCGACTCGACGACCGTGGTCGCTCCGCCCCGCGCGACGGCGCGCTCGATCGCGTCGTCGTCGTGCATGCGTGCGACCTCACCGACCCCGACGTTCTCGCGGAGCGAGAGCTGGTACTGGTTGAAGTCCTGGAAGACCACGCCGAACCTTCGGACGAGGGCGCGCCTGTCCCACTCGGCGACGTCCCGGCCGTCGACGAGGATGCGCCCCTCGGTCGGTGTGTAGAGGCCGGTCATGAGCTTCACGAAGGTGGTCTTGCCGGCGCCGTTGTGGCCCACGAGCGCCACCTTCTCCCCGGGGCGGAGGACGAGATCGATCCCCCGCAGCGCGTAGGCCTCCTTGCCTGGGTAACGAAAGCCGACCCCTTCGAAGCGGATCTCTGCGCCGCCGCTCCTCGGCGCGCTCGGGAGCGCGTCCGTCTTCGCACGTGTCGTCGCGCCATCTCCGGAGGTCACGGCGAGGGCGCCGAACGAGGCCTCGTCGTCACCCAGGAAGCCGAAGAGGTTCGACATGTACAGGTTGTGCTCGTAGATGGACCCGACCGAAGAGAGCGCGCTCTGGAAGGCGGACTGGCCCTGACGGAACGCGAGCACGTACATCGTCATCGTGCCGAGCGAGAGGGCACCGCGGGCCGCGAGGAGCGCGACCGACGCGTACGTCGCGTAGAGGGCGAGCGTCGCGATGAGCGAGAGCCCCGTGGTGGTGGCCGACTTCTTCACCGCGAGCTTCGTGTCCTCTTGGTAGAAGGCCTCGGCGGTCTCCACGTACCGCCCGAGGAAGAGCGCGCCGAGGTCGAAGAGGCGGATCTCCTTCGCGTGCTCGTCGCTCGCGAGCGCCTGCTCCAGGTAGAGGAGCTTCCGTGACTCGGGCGAGCGCCAGTTGCGGAGCTTGAACTGCTTCTTCCCGAAACGAACCTCGGCGATCGTGGCCGGCACGGTCGAGAGGAGCAGGAGCGCCGCGACCCAGCCGCCGAACCCCACGAGCAGCGCCAAGTACCCCAAGAGCGTCAATGTATTCTGCACGAACGAGAAGGCGTCGCTCACGAGGGCGACGGGGCGCGACGAGGCCTCGCGTCGGGCGCGGGTCATGCGGTCGTAGAGCTCGGAGTCCTCGAAGTCGGGCAGGCTTAGGGTGGTGGCCTTGGCCAAGATGGCCGTGTTCACGTCGACCCCGAGACGCGAGCCGAGCACGAGGCGCGCGAGCTGGGCCCCCCGCGTGACGAGGGCGAGCGTCACGACCACGGCGAGCTCGGCGGCGACCCACGCGAGGGCCTCGCGCTCGTGCTTCGCCACCACGGCGTCGACGAGGCGCTTCCCGATGAACGCGACGGCGAGGGGCAGGGCGCTCGCCGCGAGCGTCAGGGCGACGAAGGCCGAGGCTAGGCGAGGGGCCGACCGGAACACGAGGCGCGCGGTGCGGACAGTGTACCGCGCGCTCTCCCGCAAGCGCTCGCCGAGCGGGCGCTCGTCGTCTTTTTTTTCCGGAGAGACGGTGCGGCGCGGAGCCTTCGCCACGTCAGTCGAACCGCAGGCCGTCGACCGGCCGAATGCTCGACGCCGCGACGGCCGGATACACCGTGGCGAGCGTGCAGATCACGATGGCGCTCACCGCGACGAGCACGAAGTCGCTCGCGTTGACCGCGACCGGGAGGCGATCGATGTAATAGACGTCGGGGTCGAGGCGCACGCCGAACCATTCGAGCCCTTTGAAGCTCGCCGTCGCCGAGCTCACGCCGAGGAACGTACCCAGGAAGCCGACGAGCACGCCCTCGAGGATGAACGTGCGCAGGATGGCCCCGTCGGTCGCACCGAGAGCCTTCAATATAGCGATATCTTTGGTCTTTTCGGTGACGAGCAGGAGGAGCGTACAGATGATGCAGAAGCTCGCCGCCACGGTCATCAGCGTCAAGATCAGGAACACGGCGATCTTCTCGACCTTGAGGGCGGAGAAGAGGTTCTTGTTGATGCCGCGCCAATCGCGGATGCGGAGCTCGGGGCGCGCGACGGCGGCCTCGAAGCCCCCGAAGTCGAAGCCGTCGAGCTCGGGATCGTCCACCTTCACGTCGATCGCCGACACCTTGCCGGGCATGCCGAAGTACTCCCGGGCGGAGTCGAGCGTCGTGTAGACGTGGCTCGCGTCGTACTCGTACATGCCACTGAAGAACACGGCGGCCACGCGGAAGCGCTTCGTCTTGGGCATGACGCCCATGGGGCCGAGGTCGCCGAGCGGCGAGATGAGCGTCACCTCGTCGCCCACGTACACGTGGAGCGTCTTCGCGAGCTCTCGCCCGACGATGATGCCGGGCCTCACGGGGGGTGGGGGAAGCTTCTCGCGTGTGACGGGGTCGATCTCGAACCCGAGCGTCTCGGGGCCCTTGGTGTAGGGCTCCCCGCCGGGGCCGAGGCCGATGATCTCCTTCTCGGGGAGGTGGAGGAGCTTCTCGGGGCTCGACAGGTAATCGATCTTCCCGACCTCGATGTTCGTCGGGAGATCGATGACCGTGCCGATCGTGCCCGGGTCGATGCCACGCACGACGACGCCGGCGAGGTTCGAGCTCGAGGTGATCATCACCTCGCCGTAGAGCACCGGCGACGCGCCGATGACGTGAGGGGCCTTTCGCACGCGAGCGAGCAGCTCCTCGCCACCCTCGAACGGGGCGAGGGACGTCTGATCGACGACGATGTGGGCGTTGTTGCCCAGGATCTTTCGTTTGAGGTCGGCAGCGAAGCCGCCCATCACGCTCGTGGCGCCGCACAGCACGAACGACGCGATCGCGACGCCCGCGATCGAGAGGCCGCTTATCGCCGACAAGAACCCGGATTTCTTCGAGCGCACGTGGCGGATCGCGACGAAGAGCGCGAACGCGCGGCGCTCGGCGACGTCGAACGCGAGCGCCACGACCACCGCGAGGCCCGCCCACAGGAACACGAGCCCGCTCAAGAGCGCACCGGCGCGAACGGCCGCGTCCTTCACCGTCCATGCCGAGCCGCGGAGGATCGGCAGCGTCATGGCCCAGTAGGTGAGGCGGATGAACACGATGCCCGCGACGGCGCCGAGCGCGCTCGTCAAGACCTTGCCGCGCTCGCGCTTCATCGCCCGACGCACGCCTCGCGCGACGAAGAGCACCGAGCCGAGGCCCACGGAGAAGAGCAGGACGAGCAGGGCGATGGACATGCGGAGGCCCCTCTCTTAGCGCCCGGAGGTGGGCTTGGGGAAGCGACACGAGCCTGTGCCACGCGATTCCCGGGGGAGGGCAGGGGTCACCTCCACCCGCACCATCCCTCGCCGAACGCCGACGGGCGGCCCCCCGAAAGGAGCCGCCCGCCGCCTTTGCCGTGGCCCTCGTCAGTTCCCGAGCGGGCCGTCGCCGAGGATGAGGCCGACCTGCCGGATGCCGTCTAGCAGGCCGATGTAGCGCCGGAGCGCCGCGGCTTGGTCGGGGGCCTTCACCACGGGAGCGCCGTTCACGAGGGTGAGCTCCGGCTGGCCGAAGCCGTCGAGGACGGGGGCGCCGTCGACCTCTTTGACCTGGTAGGCCGCCGAGACGAGCTCGTTCGCGCGCTGGAGCATGCGCGAGGCGATGCCGGTCTCCACGTCCCTCCCTTGGATGCGCTCGACGCCGAAGCGGCTCGCGTCGTACCGGAAGCCCGTCTGCGGGTCGGTGAACGAGACGCGCCTCGCGTCCGGGATCTGCGGTCCGTTGTCGTTGGCGAAGCGGATGCGCAGCTTGTTCGTCAGGGTGAGGTCGCTCGAGAACCGCGAGAAGAGCACGGAGTAGATGCCCATGCCGATCGCGTTCGAGTAGCCCGTGTTCGGGAAGACGATCTTGGCGCCGTTCGGACGTACGAGCTTGCTCGGGTCGCGGTCGACGATGCTGAAGGTCTGGAGGGTGCGTTTGTCGCTCGAGAGCGACGGGGCGATGGTCTCCCAGTCCTGCGCGAGGATGCCGCCGATGAGGCGATCGAGCCCGGCTGCGTTGTCGGTCCGGAAGCTGATGTAGGGGTCCCGGCCGTCGAGGGCGTTCTCACGCGAGATGGTGGAGAGCGTCGGGCGAGAGTCGACCATCTCACGGAGCGCGAGGATCTTCTCTTCGTCGAAGCCGATGTGGACGGGGTAGTGCTGGTAGTCCCAGCTCCCACCTCGCGCATTGTCGAAGTCGATCTGCACGTACCTGCCGTCGACGAGGCCGATCTCCCCGATGTTGCCGGCGTTCTTGGTGTCGGTCGTGAGATCGAAGATGGTGAGGGCGTTCGGGCGCTTCGGGGTGCGGAGCGTCGTATCGGCCGAGGGCCCGTAGGTCCCCGGTTCGGGCATGAGCACGACGCGCTGGAAGAAGTCGAACATCTCGTTCGACGCGTACACCGCCGGCTGATCCTGGTCCGGGTTCGTGAGGTCGGTCCGCCCTGCGCGGCCGATGTCGGTCGTGGTGTTCCAGTGGTAGGCGCGAAGACGAGCGAACGTGTTGCCCGCGACCGCGCTCGGGACGGACCACCACGCGAACTCCTTGTTCAGGCGTCGGAAGTAGGTCCACGGGTAGGTGAGGTCGAAGCGACGAATCGTGTTGACGGTCGTCTCGTAGACGTCGGCGCCGCTGTCGAAGAGCTTCGCGTGAATGTACCCTCCGCGGCTGTAGTCCTCGCCGTAGCGGTAGTGCCAGCGCACCAGGCGATCGCCATTCTCGTCCGTGCCGGACCAGCGCACTCCGTCCACGCCGACGGGGGTGTTGACGCCTTTCTTGTCGGTGAACGCGATCTCCGACGATTTCATGTCCTCGTAGGCGAGGTGGTTCTTCGGAGAAGGCGCGCAGATCTTCCCGTGGACGACACGCCACTTCGCCGTCTCCTTCTCGGCTTCGGTCGCAGGGCGGCAGTCGCGGGCCGGGTCGAACACCTTGGCGAGGTTCGCCTGCTTCGTGTAGTGCACGCCGTATCCCGAGTTGGGGACGAACACGAGGTTCGACGGGATACCCTGCGACAGGGTCTTCAAGCCGAAATACTGTTGTTGCTCCGGGGCGATCTGGCGCGGGTCCATCGTCTCGAGGACGCGCCCGTAGATCGTCTTCATGAAGTGAAGGTCGTACGTGCCGGCCCCGACCGTCTCGCCGAAGCGCTCGATCTGGTATTCCATCGTCGAGGTGTTGGCGAAGTACTCGATGCCGGGGCGCGGCTCGTTCGGATCGAGCCCTTGTTCGTCGGTGGTGACCGGGTCGAGGTAGCGCGGCCCCATGCAGGAGTCCGTAGGGCCGCTTCGGCCGGTGTCCGCGCACTTGCCGGTGGCGCTGCCCTCGGCGGTGCGGAGCTGCCAGTACTGGGGCGAGAAGTTCATCGCGTCCCACGAGCTCGCGAAGTTGTGGCGCATGCCGATCGAGTGGCCGATCTCGTGGAAGCCGATCCCCTTGACCGCCTCGCGGAGGAGCTCCTCGTAGATCGCGGCTCCGCGCGCCTTCGGGTCGAGCCCCTCGTACTTCTTCTTGAAGTACGGGGCGAGCGCGGCCTGGTAGATGCTCCCCGCGCCGGCCGACGCGGCCGAGTCGTGGAAACAAATACCCTTGTTGCCGAGGTAGGCCTCGTACCGCTCGAAGAGGTCCTGCGTCTTCCCCGGGTCGTTCTTCGCGAACGTCTCGAGCGCGCGGTACACGGTCGACTGCCTGTCTTTCGACTGGGCGACGAGCTGTTGTAGGTTCTTGTCGGCGATGTCGGCCTTGAGGGGCGAGCCGTCGAGCTTCCCGAGGAGGCCGTCGACGCGCTGGTTGTCCGCCGTGATCCGGGGCGAGAGCAGGCTGTCTTGCGCGCGGAGCTTGGCGCGGGCGAGGCTTCGGTCCACCTGACCGAGCGTGTCGAGCCGAGCGCTCTCTTGGCCGAGGGTCGCCTTGATGGGCGCTTGGTCCACGCGGCCCGCGATTTCACGGTGTTCTTCCGGGGTCTTCCCGCGGGCCATCGTCTCGTTGACACGACCGTTCTTGACGAGATCGGCGTAGCGCTCGGCTTGGCCACCCTGCACGAGGTCGTCGATGGTGGTGTCGCCGATGGCGAGCTGGATGATGTCGCGTTGCTGCGCGGCCGCGGCCGTGGCCGATCGGCCCATGATCGTCGCCGTGGCCCCGAGCATCTCTCCTGTGAGGGGATCGGCGCCGATCGACGCGACGCCGCCGTACGGGGCGCGCGACGCGAAGGGCCAGTAGATCGTGTAGTTTTTCCGGAGATCTCCGAGGCGGATGGCCTCTCCGGGTTTGCCGCACGACTCGGGATCGTAGGCACGGACCGGGTTGTGGCACGTCGTGATGACCGGCTTGCCCTTGTCTACGGGGAGCGCTTTGGCCTTGTCGATTCCCCAGCCACCGAACGCGACCATCTCCTTGGCCTCGGGTCCTTGCCCGTCGAAGAACTGTCCGTGGCAGGTGTCACGGTCGCCGTCCTTCGTGCGCCGGCACTCGACCTCGCGCCGCGTCGCTACGGCGTTGCGGAGGAGCTGATTCCAGGTGATGGTCATCTCCTCGATGGGGCCCGGCTTGGTGATGGTCTTGCCATCGGCGCCGACCTGGTCGGTGAGCTCCTTGGGTGTCTCGGCGTTCAGCCAGTAGCCGACGGTCTTCACCTCGCGGTCGCGCACGGGTAGCGTGCACTTGCCGACGTGCACGTCGCACTGCGAGCCCCGGCTCCCCTTGTATCCGGTCTTTTCGTTCGAGCAGGCGTCGGCCGTGCCGTCCGAGTCGGCGTCCTCGTTGGAGGTGCACGCCGCCGCCTGGTGGCTCTTCTCCCAAATGTTGTGCATCGCGAAGAAGGTCTTGGTCTTCGCGTCGGTATATCCGTATTGGGGGTCCCACGCGGTGATGGGCGCGGCGCCGTACTCGCGGTTGAAGTTGTTCCCGGCGTTGCCCCAATTGCCTACGATGTCACGCGATGCGCGCGACTCCTCGAACGGCTCGAAGTCCTCGCTCCCGTCGAGCCTCACGAACGACGAGCGGAACTTGACCTCCGTGGGCGTGCAGTCGAACGAGCTCGACCCGTTGAAGAACCCGAGCAGCACGCACTCGGACACGCCGAAGCCCGGGAGCTCCTGCGACTTGAGCTGGTATTTGCTCGTGATATCGAAATACCCCTCTTCGAAGTGGGGGCGGTCCTCGTCGTTGTCGTTCGTCGGCGAGTATTGGATGGCGGTGGCGCTCGAGCCCGCGCCGAACACCCAGCTCGTATCGCCGCTGGAGCTCTCGGCCAGGTTCATCGACCAGTCGACGCGCATGTACTCGCGCGAGTACCAAGGCCTGTCGCTCGTGTTCTCGACGATCGTGTTCTGCTCTTCGCCGGTCGAGGGGTTGTACTCGCGGCGAATGTCGAAGTGAGAGAGGATTTTGTACGCGGCCACGATCGTGCCGGTCGGCTTCGTGGGAAACTCCCACTTCCCGGGGGCCACCTCGACGCGAGGCAATCCGCGGTTGTCCGCCCCGGGCGACTCTTGGTACGAGCGCCGCGCGAAGAGCATCCCCTCGGTCACCTCCCAGCGCACGCGATCGACCGCCGTGGCGCCGCCGATGGTGCCCGAGGCGTTCTCGACGTTCGCGCCGCTGTCGATGTTGAAGCTCTTCGTCCGAAACTCCGGGTCGTCCCGGTGGTCTTCTAGGTTTTGCCCCAAGAAGAACGACTTCTGCACGACGCCCTGTTGCACGCGGTTTATCGGGTCCCGTTCGCCGGCGCAGCCCGCGATGCTCGACCCGAAGATGCACGCCCCGACGAGCCCGAAGAGCCCGATCCTACCCATCCAATCCTTCATCGTTCCTCCAGCGTCGAAGGGAGGAGAGCGAAGACCGTGCCACGGGCCGCGGCAGCGTTTATTCCCTGGTTTTTGCTGGTTCCGCGCAGCGCGCTCCGGATCTTGCACACCCGGCTCCGCTAGTCCGCGCACGCCCTCGCGCGTGGCTCCTCGCACCTGCCTCGGCGGTCGGGCGAAGTGGCCACGAGAGGCGCCGACGAGGCCAGCGGGTCGCTTCGGAACGTGAGGGCGGCCGACGCGGGCTCCCTCGTGGCCGCGCCTCGCATCGCTCCCGGAGCTCGGGGCACGATGCGGAGGACGCGGCTCGGGACCGCGGACCGCGAGCGGTCAGCTCTCCTTACGAAGCAGCGGGAAGAAGATGACGTCGCGGATGGAGGCCGCGCTCGTCAGCATCATGACGAGGCGATCGATGCCCATCCCGAAGCCGGCGGCCGGGGGCATGCCGTGCTCGAGCGCGCGCACGTAGTCCTCGTCGTAGTCCATGGTCTCTTCGGCGCCCTTCTCCTTCTTGCTGACCTGCTCGAGGAAACGCGCGGCTTGGTCCTCGGGATCGTTCAGCTCGCTGAAGGCGTTGCAAAGCTCTCGGCCGTGCACGAAGAGCTCGAACCGGTCGACGAGCTCGGGGCGCGCGTCGTTCTTGCGCGCGAGCGGCGAGGTCTCGAACGGGTAGTCTTTCACGAACACGGGCAGGCTCTTCGTCCCGTCCTTCGAGCGGTAGTCGTCGGCCAAGAAGGGCTCGACCACGTACTCGTAGAGGCAGAAGAGGCGCTCCCCGTCGTTGTCGCATTTCTCGAAGCCTTTCCGGAGGTTACCCCAGTCGAGCTTTTTGGCGCGGGGCGAGCTCTTGCTCCACTCCTTCATCTTGTCGACGAACCCGCCGCGGAGGAGCGCGACGAGCCCCGTGCCGCCGTCGGCGACCGCGGCCTTCCAGTCGGCGATGTCCGTCGCCTCGGCGCCCTTCTTGACCGCGTCGGCCATCGGGACGCGCGCGAAGGGCTCGTCGAACGTGAAGGGGCGCGCCTCTTTCCAGGCCTTCTGGGCCTCGGGCATGGCCTTCGCGAGCGCCGCGTCGGCCCCGCGCAGGATCTCTTCGGCGAAGCCCATGAGCTCGTCGTAGGTCGCGTACGCTTGGTAGAACTCGAGCATCGTGAACTCCGGGTTGTGGCGGGTCGAGATGCCTTCGTTTCGGTAGCAGCGGCCGATCTCGTACACCCGGTCGAGCCCGCCCACGAGGAGGCGCTTCAAATAGAGCTCGGGGGCGATCCTCATGAAGAGGTCCATGTCGAGCGTGTTGTGGTGGGTCGTGAAGGGGCGCGCCGCCGCGCCGCCGATGAGCGTGTGCATGGTCGGCGTCTCGACCTCGAGGAAGCCCGCGTCGTCGAGGATCTTGCGCACGGCCCGCACGATGAAGCTCCGCGCCCGGAAGACCTGGCCCACGTCCGGGTTCGCGACCAAATCGACGTACCGCTGGCGGTACCGGGTCTCGACGTCGGTGAGGCCGTGCCACTTCTCGGGGAGCGGGCGGTAGGCCTTCGTGAGCAGGCGCACCCGCGTGGGCTCGAGGGACAGCTCCCCGCGCTTCGAGGCCGTGACGGTGCCCTCGGCTTCGACGACGTCGCCGATGTCGAGGTCGTCGAGCCGCGTGTATTCTTCACCCATCTTGCTCTGATCGCAGAGGATCTGGAGCTCGCCCGTCCCGTCCCGGAGGCGGAGGAAGGAGAGCCCACCGGTCACGCGGATGGCGAGCACGCGGCCACGCACGTGGAAGGAGCGGCCGTGGAGCGCGCCCTTCACCTTCGCCTCGTCGTACTTGCCGGCGTCGTCGCGCGCGGCGCTTGCCTCGTCGCGGAGGCCGCGGAGCGTGGTCGTCTCGCCGCCGCTTCGGGGGCGCGAGTCGTTCGCGAACGGGTTCTCCCCGCGCTCCCGGAGCTTCTGGGCCTTCTGTTTGCGGCCTTCGATGATGGCCTGCTCGGCCGAGGCCTTCTCGGGGGTGGTCGACGGCTCTTTGGGGGTCTCGTTCGTCATGGGGGCTTCGCGGTGAATAGTCGGGGGCGCCCCGATGGTCGAGGGGGTCGTGGCGTGCGGCCGCAGGTTCCGGAAAAAAATCGTGCGGCCCGTGTCACGGAATCGGGCGCACGGGCGACGACCCTGCATGCGAAAGACGTGGATCGTCCCATTGGCCGCTGTCTCTCTCTTGGTCTCCGCTGCGGCCCTCGGCGTCGCGAAGGCCTCCCCCGACGAACGCGCTGCCGTCGCTCACCTCGTGCGGCGCACGCGTCCGGCGCTCCCGTCGGTGCCGCTCGTCCGCCAAGGGGAGGACGTCGCGCGGTCGAGTGGGCTCCTGCTCGCCAAGATCGGTGAGCGCCCCGTGGCGATCGTGCTCGACGCCGACGACGCCGCCATCGTCGAGGTCGACGCGCGCGACGGGACCCCTCTCGCGCGCACGCTCGTGGGCAGCGCGCCCGCCACGGGCCTCCTCCTCGGGGACGGCACGCTCGCGGTCGCTCACCCCGAGGAGCACGCGGTCGTCGTCTATGCGCGGCACGTCGACGGCCAGCGCTACCGAGAGGTGCGACGAATCCCCACCTCGGACGACCCTCGCGCCCTCGCACTCTCTCCGGACGAGGCGTCGCTCTACGTCACGTGCGGCGCGTCGCACACGCTGCTCGCGTTCGACGCGCGATCGGGCCGAGAGCTCGGGCGCGCATTGGTCCCGCGGGAGCCTCGTGGAATGGTCGTCTCGCGGGACGGTCGCACGATCTACGTCGCGCACGCCGCATACGACGCGACTTCCGTGGTGCACCGCGCAGCGCTCGTCGCGGGCGACGCGAAGGTGCACGAGGTCGCCCACGGCGTGGGCTCGGGCGCCTGCGAGGCGGGCTCGGGCGGAGAGCACGCGATGTGCAAAAGCGAGCTGTCGCGCCACGGGAACGCGCTCGTCGCGACGATCGACGAGCGTGACGGCAAGGTCACCGAGCACGTCTTCGCGCCCGTCGCGATGGTCCGCCCGCGCCCGCGATCGTTTTTCGTCGCGTCCAAGCTCACCGCCATGCCGCGGGCTCGGAACGTGCCGTCCATTCAGGGCGACGGCGATTTCCCGATGGAGCCCATGGGCGGAGGCGGAGGCGGGGGAGGCGTCACGGGCTACGGCACCACGGCCGAGAGCGGGGCGCCCGTGCATTTCGAGGCGCGCGAGGTGTCCGTCTCGGTGAACGACGGCGTCACGACCGGGCGCTCCTCGGTCGTCGGCGGCGGGTCGGCGTTCAACGACCCGACGAAGTGCGATCTCCCGGTCGCCGCCGTGGCGCCCGCCTCGAAGGGGCTCGCGCTCGTCGCCTGCGCGGGGACGAAGCGCGTCGAGGTCGTGCCTCTCCCGTCGGCGAACGGCTCGTCCCTCTCGGGGTCCTCCGCGCGGCGGTCGATCGACGTGGGGGGCTCGCCGTCCGCGCTCGCCTTGGCCCCCGGCGGAGACAAGGTCTACGTGTACTCTCAGGCGACGCGCCACCTCTCGGTGCACCTCGTCACGCCGCGCTCGACCATGCGCGAGGTCGAGAAGACCCTCTTCGTGACCGACTTCGACGTCCCCCCGCTCAAGGTCAAGGTCCCGGAGCTCGCTTTGCTCGACGGAAAGGTGCTGGACGTCGCCCTCGCGCGAAAGCTGCCCCGCGAGGACGCGTGGATCGAGGGCCGAGATCTCTTCTTCTCCACGTTCGATCCGCGCATCTCCAAGGACGGCCGTGCGTGCGCGAGCTGCCACGTCGACGGGCTCGACGACGGCATCGTTTGGGCGACCCCCGACGGCAAACGCCGCACGCGTACGCTCGCAGGCCAGCTCGGCGCGGGGCCGTACGGCTGGCTCGGCGAGCACAAGACGCTCGCCGATCACATCAAGGTGACCGAGCGGCAGCTCGGCGGCACGGGCCTCTCGGACGCCGACCTCGGCAAGCTCGTCACCTACGTGTCGTCCCTCGGTGCACCTCCGCGTACACGCCCTGCCGTGCCCGATCCGCTCGCGAAGCGCGGCGCCGAGGTCTTCGCGTCCGCCAAGTACGACTGCGCGACGTGCCACACGGGCGGAGGCCTCGAGAGCGATCGCGAGGCGCACGACGTCGGCTCGGGCGGCAAGTTCGTCACGCCGTCCCTCGCGGGCATCGCGACGCGGCCCTCGTTCTTCCACGACGGCGCCTACACGACGCTCGACGAGATGCTCAAGAAGGCCAAAGACATGGGCCGCGCGAGCGAGATGCCCGAGGACGACCGCAAGGCCGTGCTCGCCTACCTGGGCACGCTGTAGGCCTTCAGTCGTTGCGGAGGTTCTCGATCTCGGCGATCGGGAGAACGTCGCCCACGTACACGAACACGTTGTCGATGCCGCCGGCGAAGGAGGTGTCGTTCTTGCGGTCGCTGTCCTTGGCCGGTCCCCCGACGACGAAGCGCCCTGCGTTCGGCCGCTTGATGTCGCGCGCCGAGTAGTTGCGGCACTCCACCTCGGTCACGGCGACGGCCTCCGTGCCTCGGTAGAAACAAACCCGGTTGCTCGTGAGCTCGCGATCGTAGGTGACGGCGACGAACGTCCACACCCCCTGCTGGATCAGATCGGGCATGCCCGTGCCCTCGCCCTTGTCGAGGTCGTCGTCGACGGAGAAGTAGATCTTCGTGTCGTTGTCGGCCTTGAACCCGAGCTCGAAGACGGGTTTGCCCGCCCCCGACTTGGGACCGAGAGAGAGGATCCGCGTGTCGCGCTTGGTTCCGCTCGCGCGCTTCACCCAAGCGGCCACGGTGAGCTTCGTCGGGGCGGCGCCCGTGGGGACGGTGTCCATCGCGTTCTCGATCTCGAGGAAGCTCGTGCCCGCGTTTTCGCCTCGCCACGCGTTGAGCCCCGTGCCGCTCGGGGTGCCGCCGAGGTTCGCCGAGAGCCCGCGGTAGGTCCCATTCGCGCCGAACGCCCCCTCGTTCCTCGTGCAGTAAACCGTGGGGAAGAGCCCGCAGATCCAGTTCAGCTCGAAGCGGAAGACGATCCGCGGACGCGCCGTCGTGTTCGGAGGACGGGCGTCGGTCGCGGCGTCGGCCCCGCCGTCGAGGCCGCCGAGGGCGTCGGGCTGACCGAACGCGTCGGCCCCGGTGTCGGGCGCCTCGCCATCCTGGCCAGGGGTGGGCGTGGTTCCCGTGGGGGGCGTCGTCCCCGTCGGGGACGTGGACGTCGTCGAGCCGTCGGCAGAAGGCGTGAGCTCGTCGCCGATGTCGGAGAACGCGAGGCCACAGGCCGCGCCGGAGACGGCGGTGAGCACCACGATGCCTTTGCCGAGTGTCGAGATGCGTCGCGCCATGGGTCCGAAATCCTAGCCTTTCCCGGGCCCGCCGGCCAGGTCGCCCTCCTTACTCCACGAACGACAGGTCCTTCGCTTCGGGGTCGAGCCCCTTCTCGGCGAGCCACTCGGGGTTCAAGAGGCGCTTCTGGTAGCGGCCCGCTCCGTCGCAGAGCAGCGTCACGACCGTCGCCCCTCGGCCGAGCTTCCGCGCGAGCTTCACCGCCCCCACACAGTTGAGCGCCGCGGACCCGCCGACGAAGATGCCGTCGTTCTTTCCCATGTAGTGAAGCATCTTGACCATTTCGCGGTCGGTGCCTCGGAAGGCCCCGGCGAGGCGGGCCTCGGCGAAGTTCTTGGTGATGCGGCGAATGCCGATGCCCTCGATGATCGACGAGCCCTCCGCATCGAGCGTGCCCCGCGTGACGTGGGCGTGGAGCGAGCTGCCCTCGCAGTCGATGAGCCACGACTCGGCGCGGCTCTTCTCGGCGAGCTTCTTCGAGATGCCCCCGAGGCTGCCGCCCGTGCCGGCGGAGCACACGAAGCCGTCGAGCGCGCCGCCCGTGTCCTCGAGGATCTCCTCGGCGGTCGTGCGGTAGTGGATGTCGAAATTCGCGGGGTTCTCGAACTGATCGGCCCAGAAGCCCCCGCGCTCCTCCGCGAGCGCGCGCGCGACATGGTAGTAATTTCCAGGGTTGGCGAAGGGGAGGGCGGGCACGAGTACCACCTCCGCTCCGAGCGCCCGCAGCGTCTCGATCTTCTCGACCGACTGGTTGTCGGGCATCACGATGAGGAGCGGGTGACCGAGGGCCCGCGTGACGAGCGCGAGGCCGATGCCCGTGTTGCCGGCCGTGCCCTCGACGACGAGCCCCCCGGGGGCGAGCTTTCCCTCGCGCCGCGCCGTGTCGACGAGCCCGAACGCCGTGCGGTCCTTGATGCTCCCGCCGGGGTTCGAGAGCTCCGCTTTGCCAAGAATGGTGCAGCCCGTCTCCTCGGAGAGGCTGGGGATTTTCACGAGGGGGGTCCGTCCGAGCCACCCTGCGAGGCCTTCGCGCACGTTCATGACGCAGGACGATATCGCGAGGGAGGCGGCTCCGCCTCGAAATGGGGCCTATCGGCATCCCCTCGCGCGCCCCATTCCGCCCCGGCAAATGGCTCTTGGGGTGACAATTTCTGGCCGAGATCGGGATTCGTCGGAAAAAACGAGCATACCGCCCCTTCGAAAGGGGCTCGCCATTCCGGCGGAACCGATGTAGGAAGGGCGCGTCATTCCGAGGAACTTGCCCGGGCGCCCCATGCAACACGCGCTCTGCCCCGCGCATCGGAGTGGCGCCCAAGGTATAGAGGAGCACCCATTCCCATGAAGAAGCTCGGTATCGTTTCGCTCATCGTCGTCTCGGCTGCGGCCGCCATCATCGCTTGCGGCGACACCCCGCCGCCGGAAGTCCCCCCGACGCCGTCGGCCGCTCCCGAGCCCACCCCGGCCCCGACGCCGACCCCCTCGGCGGCCCCCTCGGCGGCCCCCTCGGCTTCGGCTTCGGCCGCTCCCGAGCCCCCCAAGCCGGCCGTCCCCGAGAAGAAGAACATCGTCGACACGGCCGTCGACGCGGGCAACTTCAAGACCCTCGCGAAGCTCCTCGGCGACGCGGGCCTCGTCGACACCCTCAAGGGTGCGGGCCCCTTCACCGTCTTCGCGCCCACCGACGAGGCGTTCGCCAAGGTGTCCAAGAAGGACATGGACGCCCTCGCGAAGGACAAGAAGAAGCTCGAGGCGCTCCTCAAGGGCCACGTGGTCGGCTCGAAGATGATGGCCGCCGACGTCGCCAAGGCGAAGGACGCGACCATGCTCAACGGCAAGAAGTTCGCCATCGCCGTCAAGGGCTCGGACGTGACCATCAACAAGGTCAAGATCTCCAAGACGGACATCGAGGCCTCGAACGGCGTCATCCACGTCGTCGACGCGGTCATCAAGTGAAGAGTCGCTCGGCGTAAGCCGGGCCGAGTCGGGCGGCGCGTTCTTCGGAGCGCGCCGTTCCGCATTTTGTGGCCTCTCGCGAAATTTTCGCGCGACTCTCCCAATGGCTCGAGCGTCCCGGGTGTCGCATCGGAGCAACGCCGCTCGCGCACGCCGCGAGCAGGCTCCCCATGCACGCGCGTGGTTGCGCGGTGAGGGCGACGATCGAGGCTCCTCTCGGTCGTCGGCCCCTCCGCGCGCGCGCGCCGTCGAGAGGCGCACCCCATGAATCGGCCCCCCACGAAGCCCAACGACGACTCGTCCGTCTCGTCCCTCGGTGAGCTCATGAGGCTCGAGAAGGAGCGTGTCGCGAGCGAAGAGAAGCGCCACCTCGCGGCGCACGAGGCCAAGCTGGCTGCGGAAGCGCGCGCGGCCGAGGCGCTTCTCCGCGAAGAAGAGGCTCGTCGACGCGACGCCGAGCGCGCCCGAGAGATCCGCGCCGAGGAGGATCGGAGGCTCGAGGCCCGCATCGAGGCCGACAAACGCGCCGCCATCGAGCGAGAGCGGGTACTCGCCGAGGCGCAGGTCGCCGAACGAGCCAGGGTGCTCGAGCGGGAGCACGAGCTCGCGGTGAAGCGCCTCGAGGTGCTCGCATCGGCGGAGCGCTCTCCCGCGGCGGGGCTCTTCGGTTACGCGCTCGCGGGCCTCGTCGCGCTCGGCTCGGCGGCGGGGTACTTCGGCATCGTGCGCCCCGCGGCCGAAGCGCGGCTCGCCGAAGCGGACGCCTTGCTCCGGCAAGACGGCGTGGCCCTCGAGCGAGCGCGCGCCGACCTCGCGGCCGAGAAGGCGAAGGCCGAGGCCGCCTCGCGTGACGTCTCCCGCGGAGAGGCCCGCATCGCTGCGCTCGAAGCGGAGCTCCGCGCGGCCCGCGCCCACGCCCCATCGACCCACGCGCCGACGGGAGCCCCCCACGCGGGCACGTCCAAGGGCCCGAGCGCAGCCGAGCCCCCGTGTGTTCCCGGGGACCCGCTCTGCCCCACGATCGGTCGCCCGTAAGTGCCCGAATCGTTTGTGTTTATGCCCGCTTGGCGAACCTGTCGGTGGCCGAGACGAGCTCGTGCACGATGCCCGGCTCGGCCGCGGCGTGGCCCGCGTCGGGCACGATCCGGAGGTCGGCCTCGGGGAAGGCGCGGTGAAGATCCCACGCGCTCGTCGCCGGGCACACCACGTCGTACCGCCCCTGCGCGATCACGGTCGGGATGTGGCGGATCTTGTCGACGTTCGCGAGCAGCGCCTTGTCGCCCGCGACCCACCCGTCATGGATGAAGTAGTGGCACTCGATGCGCGCGAACGCGAGGGCGAAGTCGTCCCCCGCGGTGCGCTCGATGAGGTCGACGTTCGGGATGAGGCAGCTCGTTCGGCCCTCCCACACGCTCCACACCCGCGCCGCGGCGCTCCGCACGGCCGGGTCGCTCGAGGTGAGGCGCGCGTAGTACGCCTTCACGAAGTCGGACCGCTCGGCCTCCGGGATGTGATCGCGGAACGCCTCCCACGCGTCGGGGAAGATGGCGCTCGCGCCACCCTGGTAAAACCAGTCGATCTCGCTCTTTCGGAGCAAGAAGATGCCGCGGAGCACGAGCTCGGTCACGCGCGTGGGGTGAGCCTCGGCGTAGGCCAGGGCGAGCGTCGAGCCCCACGAGCCGCCGAAGACCTGCCACTTTTCCACACCGAGGTGCTCGCGAATGCGCTCGATGTCGGCCACGAGGTGCCACGTGGTGTTCGCCTCGAGCGACGCGTGCGGCTTGCTCTTCCCGCACCCCCGCTGATCGAAGAGGACGATGCGGTACGCCTTCGGGTCGAAGAAACGCCGGTGCTTCGGCTCCGTTCCACCCCCGGGCCCGCCGTGCAGGAACACCACGGGTTTGCCGTTCGGGTTCCCCGACTCCTCGAAGTAGAGCGTGTGGCCGTCGCCCACGTCGAGGTGGCCTTGGTTGTAGGGCTCGATCTCCGGGTAAAAAGTGCGCCGTTCCATGGGGCTCACCCTTAGCGCATCTGCCCTCGACCGGCCCGGCTCTTCCCTTGAAAATCGCGCCGTCATCGCGAAGACTCGCCGCGGAATCGGTCGGGCCCCGCGCGGCGTTCGACGCTCGAGGAGCACGAGACATGGTGAGCCGCACGAACGCCGACGACAATCGCCCGGACCGCCCGTTCGTGGCGGCGCTCGCCGAGCTTCGTGCCACGGGCCGTGTGTCGACCGCCACCCTCGCCGCCGCACGCGCGCAGGCCATGGCGCTCCCACCTCCGCGTGTCGAGGTCGTGGCGGGGCGCCCCTACACGCGTGAGGTGCTCTATGCGGAGGCGGACGTGGGCGAGGTGATGCGCGCCACATGGGCGCCCGGCGTGCGCTCGGCGCCGCACGACCACGGAGGGGCGCGGGGGGTCGTCGCCGTGCTCGAGGGACGCTTCGAGGAACGAGGGTACGCCATGAGCTCCTCGCTGGGCCTCTGCGAGCGCGCGGTGCGGGAGCTCTCCTTGGGGGACGTCCTCGAGATCGACGAAGACCGCGTGCACACCATGAAGAGCCACGACGCGCGCGGGGTCACCTTGCACGTCTACGCGGGCGACGTGGCGTCTTTCCGGCTCTTCGACGAGACCGCGCGTGTCACGTTGCGTGCCCGCGGCGGGGCCTGGCTCCCGGCCGACGTCGTGCTCTCCGAAGAGCGGTGGGAGCCCGTCCCGTGACCGTCCTCGTCGCCTACACGACCCTCTACCGCGAGGGCGGCCCCAAGTTTCGCCGGGTGGCCCGCACGCTCGCCGCCGAGAAGCGCGCCGCTTTGCCCGGTGTGCGTGTCGTCGACGTCGCGGTCGAGAGCAAGGCCGAGCTCGTCGCGGCGATCCGACGGATCGCGGCCCGCGGCGAGCGCATCGACGAGCTCCACTTCGTCGGCCACTCCGGCATGTACGGCCCCATGTTCCGAACGACGGAGGTGCCGGAGCAGCTCAGCCCCCACGAGTGGCGCACCCTCCACATCCCCTTCGCCGAGGGCGCCTCGGCCTACTTTCATGCCTGCCGGAGCGCGCGTTGGTTCTGCCCGTTCTTCGCGCGGACCTTCGGCGTGCCTGCCTACGGCTACCACCTCTACACGACGTTCTCGCGGAGCCCGCGCCGCTTCGTGTGGGATCCGCCGCACGCGAGCGACGACGCCGCCCTCTACGTGGTCGCCCTCCCGGGCCGAAAATCGCACGGGCTCGGGGCCTCGATCCTCAAGTACGCGCATGTCCTACCCGTCGAGGCGATGACCCGCTACGAGCCCGACGAGGCGCCGGTCGACGGCTCGTACGACAAGGTGGCCGACCTCTACGACGAGGCCTTCGCCGACATCGCGGTGCGCGGGCCCGAGGTCGACTGGATCGAACGCCACATGCCTTTTTCCCGTGCTCCGCGCGTGCTCGAGATCGGCACGGGCAACGGCGCGCTGCTCGCGAGGCTCTCGCCACGGATCGCCTCGGGCCACGGGGTCGACGCCTCGGGGGCCATGATCGCCCGGGCCGAGCGGCGCTTCGGTCACCTCTCGAACGTGACGTTCGGCACGATCGCGGGGCCTTCGCTGCCCGTCCCCGACGCGTCGGTCGACGTGGTCGTGTCGATGCTGTCGTTCCGCTACCTCGACTGGGACCCGATCATGGCCGAGATCCGGCGGGTCCTCGCGCCGGGAGGTCGCATCCTCGTGGTCGACATGGTCGCGTCTCCTTTGACCTCGTCCGACGCCCCCGCGCTCGTCGCGTCGACGCTCCGAGGGCTCCGCGAGCGCGGTCGAAAGAAGGCCTTCCGCGAGAAGCTCCGGCGCCTCGTGCGCGATCCGGGCTGGGCCACGATGCTGAAGCACAACCCCATTCGGGCCGAGCACGAGTACCGGTGGTATTTCGAGGGGCGCTTCCCCGGCAAGAAGCTCGAGGTCATCGACGTGGCCCTCGCCTCGCGCATCGTCGCGTTCGACACGGGCCCCCTCCCACGCGGGTTCACGCTCCCCCAAAGCTATCCATGACCGAGCCGGGGCTCGCGCGTGGTCCGTTCGTGCTGGTGCTCGACTGGGGCATCGGCGGGCTCGACGTGTTTCGTCGCCTCTCCGAGGGGCGTCCGCGCGCTGGCCTCGTTTACCTCTCGGACAGCGGTTCCTTACCGTATGGTAAGATGTCGCGGGCGGCGCTGCGGGCCCGCATGGAGGCCATCGTGTCGGCCTTCGCGTCGCGCGGGGCCGTCGCGGTCGTCGTCGCGTGCAACGCCGCGAGCACCGCCTTCCCGGGCGCCCGTGTCCCCGAAGGGGTGCCCGTGCACGACGTGATCTCGTCGGGCGTCGCCCTCGTTCGCGCGTCGGGGCATCGCGAGATAGGCCTCGTGGGGGGCGTGCGCACGGTCCTTTCGCGCGCCCACGCCCAGAGGCTCGGAGACGTCCGCGTCGTCGCGCGTGTCGCGCAGCCCCTCTCGGCGATGGTCGAGCGGGGAGAGCTCTCGGGGAGCGCGGTGTCGCGGGAGGTTCGGCGTGCGGTCGCCGATCTGCGCGCGCTCCCTGCGGTCTTGCTCGCGTGCACGCACTACCCGGCGCTGCTCCCCGTGTTCCGTGAGGCGCTGCCGGGGGTCGCGCTGCTCGATCCCGCCGCGCTCCTCGCCGAACGCGTGCGAGCGTCGGGGCTCGTGCCCGAGGGAGGCGGAGAGCCCGGCTTCTTCACGACCGGAGACCCCGACGAGATGCGAAGGTCGGCCCTCGCCGCGTTCGGTGTCACGCTCGGCCCCGTGCGTTCGGCGCGCGCGCTCGTGGGGATCGCGTGAGGCCTCGTCGCGCCGCGTGGCTCACCACCCTCGCGCTCGGCGCGGCCTTTGCCACCTCGGGCGCCGTCGCGTGTTGGCCGCAGCAAGAAGGCTTACCTCCCTCGCCGGACGACCTCCGCGAGCGGCTCGCGCGTTCGGGCCCCCCCCGCCGTCTCGGCGCTTCGCCCGAGGGAAAAGACGTCCCCGCGTGGGCGACGTCTCCCGACGCCTCCCTCGAGCCCTCGGCCGAGCCGTCCGTCGCCACAGGGAAAAACAAGGCCGAGCGGCTCCTCGGCGCGCTCGTCGAGGCGTCCGAGCGGGGCGATCGCGGCGCCGTCCGAGAGCTCTCGAGCCCCGCGTGTTTCCCCGGCTCGTGCGAGGACGTCGTCTCGCAGAGCCGCGTCACGAAGGTCGTCGAGCTCTTCGGCCCTCGACCCGACGACGAGGGGCGCCGCGCGTTCGGCCGCCTGCGATTCGAGGAGCCGCACGGCCGAGGGAGCGAGCTCTACGTTCTGCTCCAGCGCGACTGCGCCCTCGTCGGTACGCCGTTCCGCCTCGTCGGCGCGACCCCCCGGCTCGAGGTCGCGCGTGCCTTCTACGACGCACGTGTCCCACCTTGTACGGAAGGCCCGCGTCGCGCCCCTGTCCCTTCGCCGTTCGATCCTTCGGGCTCGCCCGTCGTCGCGCCACGCAAGGGCGATGGCGGGGCCGACGGGTCGGCGAACGGGGCGCTCTGATACGCTCCTCCGCGATGAGAACGTCTGGTATGCCACGCGTCGTCTCGATCTCGGCCGAGGCCACCCACCCCCTCCGCTCCCTCGTCCTTCGCCCCGGGAGGCCGCTCGCGGACTGCGTCTTCGAGGGGGACACGAGCCCTCTGGCCGTGCACTTCGGCGTCGAGGTCGACGGGCGTATCGTCGGCGTGGCCTCGCTCGTCCCCGAGGCTCGCCCGGGCGGCGACGGTCGCCGTGGGTTTCGCCTGCGGGGCATGGCCACGGCCCCCGAGGTTCGTGGGCACGGGCACGGCGCGTCCCTGGTCGCCGCGGTGGTCGCGCACGTCACGGAACGCGGCGGGGGCACGCTCTGGTGCAACGCGCGCCTCACGGCCGCTCCCTTCTACGAGCGCCTCGGGCTCAGCCGGTTTTCGGAGCCGTTCGACATGCCGGGCATCGGCATGCACGTGCGGATGGAACGCGACGTTCCGTAGCT
This sequence comes from Myxococcales bacterium, assembly GCA_016712525.1. Taxonomy (NCBI): domain Bacteria; kingdom Pseudomonadati; phylum Myxococcota; class Myxococcia; order Myxococcales; species Myxococcales bacterium. The sequence continues at coordinate 521,882 of JADJQX010000008.1, read as the reverse complement.
CGTGACCCCCGTAGCCACTCGTCGAGCGAAATCGGCGTCGCGCGGGCCACGGCGCTCCGTGACCCGCGCGGGCGATGCTCGAGGCTCCCGGTTCAGCGCGTGAGCGCGACGGCCTGGATGCCGTGCTCGCCGATCGCGCAGACGGCGCGGTCGTCCTCGAGCAGCACGTGGGACGTGTACCCCCAGCCGCGGAGCTTGGCCTCTCCGACGAGCCTCGGGGGCGAGGCCTCCGCGGTGGTGTCGTAGAGCGCGAGCCCGCTCTCGGTGTAGAGTGCAATCGTCGTCCCGCGCGCCGCGAGCGGCCACTTCGAGTCACCGACGAGCTCGTTCACGATCCGGAGCTGCCCGTCGCGCACGCCCCCGAGGGTCCACATGCCCCCTTCGTCGAGGACCCGAGGCATCGACATCCCGTCCGACGTCCGCACGCTCGTGTAGTCGTACTTCGGGTAGTGTGTAACATACACGCGGTCGTCCGTCGCGAGGAGGCCGCCCATGCGCTGCGACGGCGGCGCGAGCGTGCTTCGAACCGAGAGCTTCGTCCCGTCCGCGTCGACCAGCTTGAACGTACGGGCCACGGTCGTGCACGTCTCCTTCGAGGTCACGTAGCGCCCGTCCCCTCCCGTCACCGCCGCGCACGACGCGTAGTCCGACGCCGGGTACGTGATCTTCGTGTAGTCGGCCGTGACGAGGCGCGAGGTCGGCGCGTCGAGGGAGATCACCGAGCCGGGCGTGTTGACCGCCGGGAGCCGCGTGGGCGAGGGCCCGTCGAGGTCCACGCGGTCGAGGAAGAACTTCACCTTCCCTGCGCGCGACCCTTCGACCCAGCGTGACGTCACGACCTTGGTCCCGTCGACGAGGAGCGGGAACGCCCCGAGGCTGTCGCCGAGCGTGATCGCGGGGAGCTCGACGGGCGCCTCGGGGGCAGCGAGGTCGAGCACGTGGAGGGTTCGGCGCACCACGCTCGAGCGAGCGCCGAACGGCCCCGAGGCGACCTCCGTCGTGTTCTCGAGGTAGGCGAGCTTGGAGCCCACCATGACGACGCCGTCGCCCGCGCCGAGCATCGCGCCGCCGTAGCTCGAGTAGAAGCCGTAGCCGTCGAAGAAGCCCGACCCGTAGCCCCGCGAGGACATGACGATCTGGCTCTTGGCGACGAGCTTGGGGGCCGAGGGATCGGCGACGTCGACCACCCCGACCACGAGCTTGCTCGAGGCCGCTCCATCGTACGTGTGCACCGGCACGGTCACGATCACGTGGTGGCCGTACGCGAAGAGCCGGGCCGAGTACCAGGCCGTCCACGAGCTCCCCCACATCGCACACGCGCTCGCGCCCTCTCCCGCGAGGCTCGCGAGCGAGACCTTCCCGGTCACCCGGGCGTCGTCGGGGCTCTCCTTCGGGGTGAGCGAGAGCATCACCTCCGACGACCACCCGTCGTTCGTGATCGAGGCGATGCTCGCCCCCACCGAGACCATGCGGTACGCCGGATTCGAAAGGTCGGTGTCGTCGGATTTCGTAGGGTTATCGCGGTCTTGGATCGAGAACGTGGTCACGCTCCGGTCCGAGACGCCGAGCAGCGTGTCTCCCGTCACCAACGCGCGCCGCGGCTCGCCGTGCTGCGGCGCGACGCCGCGGAGCACGAGGTCGTTCCGCGAGTAGTCGATGAGCTGGATGCCGCTCTTGCCCGGGCTGCACGAGGCTCCGTCCCACCCGCCGCGGCTCGCGAACGGCACGAGCACGAGGCCCTTGTCGTCGAGCACCTGGACCGACTTGTGGATGCGGTCGGCGTCCTCGGCGTACCCCCCGCCCGCCGTTCCGAACGCGACGCGCTTCGTGAGCGTGGGCCTCGCGAGATCGGACACGTCGAAGAGCGAGACCGCGAGGCGCGAGCGCCACGTCGTGTCCTCGAAGCCGAAGCCGACGAGCCGGTCCCCTCGAGGCTCGAGGTGCGTGATCCAGCCCGGCATGTGGAGCTCCCCCGCCTGCTTCGGGGCCGAGGGCACCGAGAGGTCGATCGTGAAGAGCGGATCCGACCGTTCGGCCGTGATGGCGTACCCGCGCGTCCCGTCGAAGCGTACGGCCCGGAGCGACTCGGGCTTCGGGAGCTTGAGGTTCGTCTGTCCGAGCTTGCGGAAGCTCGACGACGAGTCGATGGCGAAGGTCTCCACCTGGGGATCGATGGCCCCGTTCGGGCCCCACCCGTTGCCGTGCTGGCTCACGACGCGGAGCACCCCTTGGTGCTCGTCCATTTGCCACCGGCTCTGGATTTGGCCGGCGATCGGGATGTCGGCGCCCTTCACGAGCTTGCCGTTCGGGTCCTTGATGTCGACCACCTGGATGACCGAGCGGCCGCCGTCGCCGCCGTTCCAGCTCCACTCGGGGCCGGCCACGTAGAGGCGCTCGTTCGTCGCCGAGACGCTCCGCTGCCACGCCGCGTACCCCGCGTTCGGCGAGGAGAACGGGAGCTGATCGATCTTGGTGATCGCGGCTCCGACGTCGAACGACGTGACGATCGTCGAGGGCCTATCGGCGCAGCGGTAGCAGCTCCCGTTCTCGTACGTGACGAGGTAGAGCGCCTTGCCGACGAGCCGCGAGTCGGCGATCGCGCCGGGCACGTCGTACGTCGCGACCTCGGTGATCCGGGCGGGGTCCGCCACGTCGAGCTCGGCGATCTCGCTCGTCTGGACCCATCGCCCGTAGAACGAGCCTTGGTCGCGGACGTAGTGGCCGAAGTCGTTCATCATGACGATGGCCCGGCCGTCTCGGAAGTACATCTCGAACGGGATGCCGCCGAGGCGCTTCCGCCCGAGCAAACGGAGCGCGCCCGGGTTCGTCGTGTCGACGACCGAGAGCCCCCCGTACCGTGAGAGCGCGTAGAGTCGGTTCCCCTCGACCTTGATGATGTCCGCCTCCTCGATGGCGCGGTTCGCCGCCTCGGGGGAGCGTGCGTCGCTCGACGCGGAAGGGGCCGCGGCTCCGGCATCCTGAGCTGCCCCTGGGGTGGCGGACGACGTGTAGTCGACCTCTTCCTGCTCGCCGCGCGGGTCGTCGGACTCGAAGCCGTTGTCGATGTCGTCGCTCTCGGCGGCGCACCCCTCGCTCATGAGCGTGGCGCCGAGCAGGATGGGAAGAAGGAAGAGACGGGCTCCGAGTCGCATGGGACCTCCAAAGGCGGTGTGTGCCGAGGAGGTTTGCAGCGCCCATGCCAGCGGATGACATGTGCTTATGTGCTCGTAACGTATGGAAATTTCGTGGCCTATGGCACATGTGTGCCGTGTGCCTATGTGTGCCGAGGCGGTCGGCCGGGTGGGCCTCGCTTGATTTCGGCGTGAAGGGCGCCTAAACCCCCGCGTCCCATGCTTTCCGAGTCCCGGGAAATCCTCCAAGACCTCCAAAGGCGCCTCATGACGCTAAGGGGGCATCTTTGACCTCCCCAAGCTTAAGCGTGAGCTCGAGGCCCTGAACCAAGAGACGATGGCGCCAGGCTTCTGGGACGACCAGAAGAAGGCCCAAGCGTCCACGAAGAAGCGCGGCAACATCGAGACGAAGGTCGAGGCCTTCGAGAAGCTCGACCGCGACGTGAACGACGCCGCCGAGATGCTCGAGCTGGGAGCCTCCGAGAACGACGAGGGCATCGTCGCCGAGGTCGAGGCGCTGCTCCCCGACCTGTCGGCGCGTGTGCGGGCGTCGGAGCTCCAGCGCATGCTGTCGGGTCCGGTCGACCACGCAAACGCGATCGTCAGCATCCACCCCGGCACCGGCGGCACCGACGCGAAGGACTGGGCGCTCATGCTCCTCCGGCTCTACCGCCGATGGTGCGATCGCCGCGGCTTCAAGTGCGAGCTGCTCGATTACCAAGAAGGGGACGAGGCCGGCATCGACGGCGCCTCTATCTCGGTCACCGGTCCGAACGCGTACGGGTACCTCCGCGCCGAGCACGGCGTGCACAGGCTCGTGCGCATCTCTCCGTTCGACGCGAACGCTCGCCGCCAGACGGCCTTCGCGGCCGTCGAGGTCACGCCCGACATCGAGGACGAGATCGACATCGTCGTGAAGGACACCGACCTCGAGACCACGACGATGCGCGCCGGCGGCAAGGGCGGGCAGAACGTCAACAAGGTCGAGACGGCCGTCCGCATGAAGCACCTCCCGAGCGGCATCGTCATCGTGTGCCGCGCGGAGCGCTCGCAGCATCAAAACCGCGCCCTCGCCCTCAAGATGCTGAAAGCGAAGCTCTACGAGGTCGAGCTCAAGAAGCGCGAAGAGGCGCACGACGCCTACCAAGCGACGAAGACGCAGATCGCCTGGGGAAACCAGATCCGCAGCTACGTGCTCGCGCCCTACCGCCTCGTGAAGGACCTTCGCACCTCGCACGAGGCCGGCAACGTGGACGCCGTGCTCGACGGCGCCATCGACGACTTCATCGAGGCTTATTTGCTCGCGGCGGCCGGCGGCACCCTCAAAAAGGGCGGCGCGGTCGACGAGGCCGACTGAAGCGGCAAGGCCTCGCCGGGCCGCGCGCGAGACCACGGGTCACGGTGGGGGGTGGGCGGCGAAAAAACCTCCCGTGAGGGCATCGAGCGCCGCGGCGAGCTCGGCCTCGCGGGCGATGGCCTCGTCGTGATCGGGGCCTCCGTCGCTCGCGAGGACCCGCGCGCGGTAGTGGCGAAAGAGGAGATCGAGCGCCTTCTGCGACACCTTCGCGCGGTACGCCGCGACCTCGAGACGGGTGCGTTCGAGCGCCGGCTCTTCGTCGGCGAACACGACGCGGTCGAGGCGAAACGTGAGCCTCGCCTCGAGCCCGAGGTTCTTCGACGAGGTGTCCGTGAGCCGGCTCTGATCGGCGAGCGCGTCGACCTGGGCGCGGTCGTCGACGTAGCGCGTGGCGCGGAGGCGAAGCTCGGGCAAGAGCCCGCTCGTCCTCGCGCGACCGGCGAGCGCGTCGAGGCGGCCGAACCCGGAAGAGACGCCCTGGGCCCGCTCGGCCGCCGCCACGATCGCGCGTACGTAGGGCGCACCGGGCGGCCTCGGACCGGACGTCGGACCTTCGTTCGTGCCGACGCCCTGGGCGCGGAGGACGGCGCGCTCGACCGGCGGCGAATCGGTGTAGATTCCACGGAGATCCGGGAGGGCCCTCGGCGCGGGCAGGGCGGCGTCGAGCGGAATCCCCACGACCACGAACGCCCCGTGCTCGGTGCGCTCGGGCCCGAGCGCCGCGTGCGCTCCGAGCGAGAGGGAGAGCCCCCGGTAGCGGCCTCGTGTCTCGCCCCGTCGGAGCGGACCCACGGTGTCGAATGCGTCGAGGTCACCGTCGGCGAGGCGGTCGACCATGACCGACTCGGGCATCGGTTCGTCGGCACGCGCGAGCGACGGCCACAGGAGCACCGCGAGCGCGAGGCGAACCAGGTACGCCGCGGCGCGGTGGGAGAGGGGAGGGGCGGAGCGGTGGTGCATGCCCACACATCTTCACACCCCGTGCCAAGCAAAATGGCCGAGAAATTGGCCGATTTTCGGGGTGTCGCGGGTGGCCCGGCCACTTTTTGGCCTGGCCCGGTCGCGCCGCCTTTTCGTGGAGGCCGGTCGGGTCGTGATAGAAAGGCCAGTCTGGAGCGCGCGTGGCACTAACTCCCGGGGGCATCGTCGGCGGCAAGTACCGCGTGGAGCGGATCCTCGGAGAGGGGGGCATGGGCATCGTGGTGGCCGCGACCCACCTCCAGCTCGGCCAGACCGTCGCGCTGAAGTGCATGCGCCCCGAGGTCGTGAGCCCGTCGTACACGAAGCGCTTCATGCGCGAGGCGCGCGCGAGCGTGAAGCTGAAGAGCCAGCACGCCGCGCGGGTGCTCGACGTCGGCGCCTTCGAGGACGGCACCCCCTACATCGTGATGGAGCACCTCGAGGGCCGGGACCTCTCCGACCTCTTGAAGATCCGAGGCCGCCTGCCCGTGCCCGAGGCCGTCGAGTACATCCTCCAAGCGTGCGAGGCGATCGGCGAGGCGCACTCGTACGGGATCGTGCACCGGGACATCAAGCCCGCGAACCTCTTCCTCGCCGAGGGGCCGGGCGGCGCGCCGACGATCAAGGTGCTCGACTTCGGCGTGTCGAAGTTCCTCGACATCGAAGCGCAGGCCGACGACACGAACCCCGGCGGAAAAGCACGCGCCGGGAGCCGCAGGCCGCCCGCTCGAACGAACGACAGCGTGGTGACCCGCGCGACCGATCTCCTCGGGTCGCCGAGCTACATGGCCCCCGAGCAGGTGCTGAACGCGAGCGCGGCCGACACCCGCAGCGACATCTGGTCGCTCGGTGTCATCCTGTTCAAGCTCGTCTGCGGTCGAGGGCCGTTCACCGCCGAGTCGCTCGGGGAGCTCGTGCAGCAGGTCATGAAGCACAGGATCCCCACCGTGGCCGAGATCCTGCCCGAGTGCCCGCCGGGGTTCAGCGAGGTCGTCGCCAAGTGCCTCGAGCGCGACCGCCTGAAACGCTACACGGACATCCCCGAGCTCGCGCGCGCGCTCGCCCCTTACGCGCCCCACGCGACCGCCCCGTCGCTCGAGCGCGCGGCCATCCTCGGTCCGAGCTTCTCCTACACCCCCGCACCCCCCGTCGCGATCTCGCACGCCCCGATCGCGCCCACGCCGCTCGGGGTGGCGGGCGCCCAGCTTCGGCTCTCCACGCCCGGTCAGTTCTACCCGATGGCGCCCCAGGGGGCACCGAGGCAAGCTCCGCCCGCGGCGCCCCCCCACGAACCACCTCGTTACGGTCTCGCCATCGTCGCGGCCGTGGCGGCCGTGCTCGCGTTTTTCATGGCCGCCTACATCGCGGGGCGGTCCGCTCCCCAACCCCACCCCGTCGCGCCGCCTCACTCGGCTGCGATCCCTTCGCACCCGGTCGTGCCGCTCGAGGCCGGAACGCCGTCGCCACCGAGGCCGTCGGGGGCCGTGCTGCTTTCACCTCTCCCGCCTTCGGCCCCTTCGGGCGTGGCTCCGGAGCGGCGCTGATGGCCCTTCGGATCGTCGAGGTGTACGAAGAGGCCGGGCGCACCCTCACCCTGCGCGAGCGTGACGGCCACCTCGATCTCGTCTTGGGCAACGTTCCGCTCCTCACGAGCCGCGCCCTCGGCACCGAGCACGGCTTCGGGGCGCTCGCGGCGAGAGGCCTCCCGGACGCGACGCGCGCGGTCGTCGTCGGTGGCCTCGGCTTCGGCGCGACCCTCCGCGGCGTGCTCTCGGTCGTGCCGGCCGGAACCCGCGTCGTCGTCGTCGAGAAGCTCGCGGCCGTTCTCCGAATCGCCGAGACGCACGGAAAGCACCTCGTCGGCGACGTGCTCTCCGATCCGCGTGTCGTCCTCGAGACCGCCGACGTGGTCGACGTGATCGCGCGCGAGACGAGCCTCGCCGCCATCCTCCTCGACGTGGACAATGGCCCGGGGTGGGCGAGCTTCCGCCCGAACGCGCGACTCTACGCACCGCCCGGCCTCGCGACGGCCCGGGACGCCCTCGCCCCAGGTGGGGTGTACGCGGTCTGGTCCGGCTACGAAGAGGCGTCGTTCGTCGGGTCGCTGCGCCGCGCCGGGTTCTCCCCGGAGGTCGTGCCGCTCCACGAAAAGGGCACGCTCGCCGCGCGCGCCTACCTCGGGAAGAAGCCCTGACCCCGAGAGGGGGCCCGAAACGCGCAGGTTCTGCCGCGGCTCTCTCCGCCACGAAACTCCCGTGGCACGCCTATGTGAAGGCTTCGCAACTTTCGAGCCGTGGTCCTTGACCCCCGCCCGACAAGTCGCCACCGTGGCGCCGACCGCATGGGAATCCAAGACGTCATCCGGTGGCTCGTCCCCAAAGAAGAGCACTTCTTCGACATCCTCGAGAAACAGGCGACTACGGCGAGGGAAGGCGTCGCGGCCGTGCTCGCCGAGGACGACGTCGCGAAGGCGTCGGAAGTCCTCCAGTCGTTCGAGCACAAGGGCGACCAGCTCGTGCACGAGATGGAGGAGGCGCTCGCGAAGACGTTCGTCACGCCGATCGATCGCGAAGATCTCCACCACCTCTCGTCCGAGCTCGACGACGTGCTCGATCTCGCGAACGGGGCCGCCAAGGCCGCGCGGCTCTTCGGGGTCGACGCCTTCTCGCCGGCCATGCGCGAGCTCATGAAGGTCCTCCACGACTGCACGGTCGTCGTCGACAAGGCCATCCCGCTCCTTCGAAAGCACGCGTACGGAGAGATCGTCGAGCTCTCGCGCGAGCTCCGAAAGCTCGAAAAAGAGGGCGATCGCATCTACAAGGCCGAGGTGTCTCGGCTCTTCAAGGACCCTTCGATCGACGGCAAGGTCCTCATCCGCGAGAAGGCCGTCCTCGACGACCTCGAGAACGCTCTCGATCACTGCGACGAGCTCGCGAGCGTGCTCGCCAACCTCGCGGTCAAGCATGCTTAGCCTGCTCGTCGCGGTGGTCATCGCCGCCATCGTGTTCGACTACATCAACGGCTTCCACGACGCGGCCAACGCGATCGCCACCGTGGTGTCGACCGGCGTACTCCCGGTTCGTACGGCCGTTATCTTGGCGGGACTATTGAACTTTTTTGGTGCCGTCGTCGGTACCGCGGTCGCCAAGACGATCGCGTCGGGTTTCGCCGATCCGTCGATCGTGACGCAAGAGGTGGTGCTCGCCGCGCTCGTCGGCGCGTGCATCTGGAACCTCGTCACCTGGTGGTTCGGGATCCCGTCGAGCAGCTCCCACGCCCTCATCGGGGCGCTCGCAGGCGCCGTCGTCGCGCACGCCGGCCTCTCGGCGTTCAAGTGGTCGGCGCTCGTCCAGAAGGTGCTCGTCCCGCTCGTGGTCTCGCCTACGCTCGGCTTCGTCGTGGCGTTCTTCGTCATGATCGGCGTGCTCTGGATCGTGCACTTCCTGAAGGCCCGCGTCGCCGCGGTGAACCGGGCCTCCAAGAAGCTCCAGCTCGTCTCGGCCGGGCTCATGGCGTTCGCGCACGGCTCGAACGACGCGCAGAAGTCGATGGGTGTCATCACCCTCGCGCTCCTCGCCTACGGCAAGGCCGGCCACACGCTGCCGCCCATGATCGCGCCGAAGGGCGACGCCGTTCCGCTCTGGGTCGTGCTCGCGTGCGCGAGCGCCATCGCGCTCGGCACCATGGCGGGCGGGCAGAAGATCATCAAGACCATGGGCTCGAAGATCATCCACATCTCGCCCATCCAAGGGTTCGCGGCCGAGGCGGCCGGCGCGCTCGTCATCCTCGGCGCGAGCCACATCGGCGTGCCCGTCTCGACCACCCACTGCATCAACGCGTGCATCATGGGCGTCGGCGCGTCGAAGCGACTCTCGGCGGTGCGCTGGGGCGTCGCCGGCAACATCGTGATCGCCTGGGTGCTCACGCTGCCGTTGAGCGCGCTCATGGCGTTCGTCGCGATGAAGATCTTCGCGCTCCTCTTCTGATTCGCGCGACCCGGCCCGACCGGGGCGTAACGTCAGAGCGCGCGGTCGACCACGAACACGACGAAGCGCCCCACATCGGCGCGGCGGACGCGCCCTCTGCCGCACAGCTCGCCCTTCGCGAGGGCCTCGCCGACGACCTCGGGGGCCTCGGAGGACCGCTTCGGATCGACGAGATACGCGACGCGTGAGGCTCGCTCGAACGCGTCGCGGTAGGGTCGGTACCGGTCTTGTTTTTCGTGTGTCGGGACGACGACGAGCCCCTCTTGGGTCATGAAGGTCACGCGGTAGGCCGTCCAGTAGTCGGCCATGGCATAGGTCACGCCCTCCCGCGAGAGCGCCTCGTGGAGGCGCGCCTCGTCCGTGGGGCCGACCGGTCTCGGCGCGACGAGCGGGCCACGCACGTCCGGCCCGAACGACACCCACCCCGAGATCCCCGCCGCCGCGAGCGGCGCGACGAGCAGCCACGCGAGCCGCTTCGGCCCGAGGGAGACGAGGAGCGGCACGAGGGCGAACGGCGCGAGCAGCGGAATGCTCGCGAGGTACCGCATCGAGAAATGGTCCATCACCATGACCGAGGTGAGAAACCCGTAGAGCGTGAGCGGCAGGGCGAGGGCGCCGACCACCCCGGCCCTCCGCGACGCGAACCGGAGCCGCCGTTTCGTGACGGCGAGTAGCAGCGCCGCGGGGAAAAAGGCCAAAAAGAGGCACCCTCCGGCCTTCGCGAAGAGCGCGTAGGCCGGGTGCATGTCCCATGGGGCGTAGTCCATGGAGACCCTGGCGTAGTAGCTCGTCATGCCGAACGCCCACGGCCCGCACGTCTCCAGCAGGAGCTTCGTGTTGTGCGCGACGCGCGAGGCGTCGAGGTTCGTCACGCCGAGGCGCGCGCCCTGCGAACGCCACATGAGCCAGACCGGCACGGCCCCCGCCGCGGCGCCGAAGAGGGCCGCCCCGAGGCGCACCGCGACGTCGCGGCGGTCGCGGCTCGACGCGAGGAGCCTCACGTGCGCGCGGCCCATGGGGCCCTCGAGCGAAGACAAGGCGACCGAGAGACCCACGAGCGGCACGAACACGAGCGCGTACGGATCGGCTGCGCACGCGAGCCCGGACAGCGCCGCTCCGCCGAAGAGATGCCCGAGCCGGAAACGCGACGTCGATGCCCTGTCGACGAGCCAAAGCGCGACGAGGGCCGCCGTGATCGAGAGCTGCCGCGGCGGGTAGAGCGCGTAGGTGTGGATCGCGGCGGTCGTGAGCACGAGCGGGAGGCTCACGAGGGCGCCGGCGTAGCTCGGGCGCGAGAGCCGGGCGAGCCGCGCGTGCCGCTCGCCCATCGAGAGCATCGCCAAGGTGCCGAGCACGTGCAGCGTGAGGGCCGAAAAGACGAGTGAATACGGGGTCTTGCCGAAGCTCGCAAAGAACGGTGCGGCCCAGTAGGCGTCCGCGGCGCTCTGGTATCCGCTGCCCCACAGAAAGGCCGAGGTCTCGCCCTTCATGACGTGCATCGCCTGGAGCCCGACGATCGCCGAGTCGGAGTTCACCTCGCCTGCGTGGACGAGCTCCGGCAGGCGAAAGGCGAAGCTCGCGAAGACCACGAGGAGCCTCGCGACGAGCGCGTCACGTCGCACGACGGCGTGGCTCATGCGGGCTCGAAGCAGTCGCGGCAAAACCGCCCGTTCGCGTTCGTGAACACCTTTCGCTCGGGGACGATCGTGCCGCATTTGGCGCACGCGACCGTGCCCGCGGGAGGCGGCTCGGCCGGGGGTGCGGCGGCGCGGTAGGGGTGCGCGTCGGTGTGCCCTTGCCTCCGCGCGTTGGCGAGGCGCGCCCTCACCTCGACGGGATCGACGAGCCCACGTTCCCCGAGCATCGCCACGAGCTCACGAAGGAGCTCGCGCGTCTCTCGCAGCTCGGCGCGGAGGGACGCGAGCTCCGCCTTCGGATCCTCCTCGAAGAGAGCGGGCTCGGAGGGCTTCGCCTCGTCGCTCACAGCCCGACGCGTTTCTTCAGGTATTTGGCGAGCGCCGCGCCGGCGGCGTCGGCCGCGTTTCGAAGCCGCGTTCGTTTCGCCATGTCGCTCGAGGCCGTGCGGATCTCGATCTCGTCGACGAGCGTGCCGGCGCGGTCGACGACCCGCACCCGGACGTGGATCTCGGCCGGCGCGCTCGCCACGTACGCGTAGAACCCCGGCTCGATGAAGGTGCAGTTGAGCTGCACGACGAAGTCCCCGTTGTCGCCGGTCTGGAGCGGCTCCTGGGCCTCGATGAAGGCCCTCGCGAAGGCCTGCGCCATCTCGGCTTTGTCGCCCTCCCACGCCGCGGCGGTCTTGTCCTCTTTTTCGCCCGCGTACTGCTTGTCGCTCTTTTCGCCTACTTGGAGGTTCTCGAACGTCATCTTCTGGACGGTCAGCTTCGACCGCGGGCCGATCGGGTTCGGGTTCGCCTGGCTGAGCACACGCCATGGGGTCCCGCAGCCGGAGAGGGCGAGCGCCGCCGCCGCGAGAACCAGGAAAAATGCGAGGGAACGAAGCACGAGCATGGGCCGCACCATACCCGGTTTCGTCGGCCCGAGGAGGGCCACCACGCGGAAGGCGTTGACCTCGCCCGCCCCTTTCGGCTAAGTCCTCGTTGCAGAGCGCAAGCTCGGGCGGCGTGGTAGCCAAGTGGTTAGGCAATGGTTTGCAAAACCATCATACGTGGGTTCGAATCCCATCCACGCCTCCGCCCGTAACGTCGATGCCCCTCGCGCATGCGTGCAGTCTGCACACGAGCCGAGGGGCATTCGTCTTCGGAGGGGAAGCCTCAGCGAGGCTCGGGCTTCGGCGCCTTCGCCGTCTTTCGCGCGGGCTTCTCGCGCTTGGGCTCGAGCGCGCCCTGGGTCGCGTCGGGCATCGGGTCGCCGTCCCAGCTGTCGCGTACGGGAGGCTTGCCGCCTCGCCACTCTTCGTGCCTGCGGATCTGCTTGGGCGAGCGAGGATCGGTCGGCTTCCCGTCGGCCTCGGCGCAGCAGCGGAAGCTCAGGTAGTAGTAGGCGAAGCCCTCGTTGTGGGTCGTGATCTTGGGGCGGCACTGGTTCCTGACGCCGTAGCGCCACGGCCCGCCCGTGGTCACGTTGTCGTAGAGGCTCTCCTTGGACTCGGCCGCGGCGAGCTCGTCGGCGTTTCCGGGCATGTCGTAGACGCCGTAGTCGCTCACGCACTTCGGCTGCGACCCCGAGGGGACGCCCTGCCAAAGCCTCTCGAGCTCGGCCCTTCGGACCTCGCGATCCTTCGACGCGAACTTGTAGAACGGGATCCCGTTCTCGCTCGTGCCCTCGGGCTCGGGCTCCACGCCCTTCTGATCCCCTCGGCAGATCTCGGGATCTCGTGCGAAGCCGTAGGGGTACGGCTTGTACTCGGGCCCCTCGCACGCCATCGTCCACTCGGTCTCGGTGCACACCCGCTTGCCTTGGTCGGCGCACAAACGCTGGGCCATCGGGAAGTCGTTCATCACCGTGGGCCGCACGCCGGCGCGGTTCGGGTACTCGTAGCGGTCCATGCAGAACCGCTTGTGCTCTTTCGTGCCGACGCACTTCGACGGGGCCTCGAACTCGAGGCAGATCGTCTTGTCGTTCCACTTCGCGTACCAGCTCTTGCCCTCTTTGCACCGCTGCTCGACCGCGCTGCAGTAGTCGCCGTCGACGAGCGCCATCCCCTCGGGGCACGCGCCGCCCGTGTCGAGCTCCGCCGCGGGGCGCGCCGTGTCCCCTTGCCCCGTGTCCTTTTCGCTCTCGGCCTTCGGCTCGTCGCGAGGCACGCTCGCGGACGGGGCGGGGATCGGCTCATCCGTGGCGCGGCTCGCGCCCGAATCGCACGCGGGAGCGACGAGGGCCGACAGGGTGAAGAGCACGGCGAAGGTGGTGGGGCGTTCGTAGGTCACCTTTCCCCGGTAAATCGCCGGAAACCCTGCGACCAAGTTCTCGGCGCAAAACGCCCCGCGGCGCTGAACGCCGGATCCCCCCTCGGCCAATAATCGACCGTCTTAGCAATCGAGTTGGCCCAGGCCCCGAAAGCGACGCTAGCATCTGGGTATGGCGGGGAAGACCCCACGCGACCCAGGAGAGCCGCCGGACCCGGGGCTCCTCGAAGACGACGAGGACGCGGCGCTGACGCAGAAGCTCTCTCGCGCCGACGTTCGCCGCCTGATCATGGAGGGGCCCGGGGCGCGGTTGAAGCCATCCGCCGGTGCGGTCGACCCGACGGCGCTCCTCCGCGCGCGCAAGGTGTCCTCGCCGTCGATGGTGGCCATCCGAACGACCTCGTCGTTCCCTCCCGCGGGGAACGAGGCGACCGTGGCGCGCCCTGCGCCCTCGCTCGACGTGTGGGGCAACGCCGAGGTCGTCCCGTCGACGATCCCCGAGCGAGGCTTCGACGACGCGACGGAGCGGGGGCCGATCTTCGTCCCGGACGACCTCGACGTGGAGTCGATTCGGTCGAGCCGGGAGCCGCGCAGCCTCGTCACCACTCAGGTCGCCCCCGAGGTCGTGAAGCTCCTTCGCACCCGCGCCGCCCTCGAGGGCGATCTCGCAGGTACGAAGGCCGGGTTCGTTCCGGAGCCGCTCGTCCCCATGAGCGGTGTCGAGTCGAGCGAGGCGCTGCTCCTCACCAAGAAGCCGGTCGATCCGACGGGTGGCCTCCCCAACCTCGATTTCGACCCCCCCGCGGCGAACGAGGTGACGGCGGCCATGAGCCCGGCGGCCGCGCGGCAGCTCCTCGCCGAGAGCGTGAAGCCCCACGCCCCGAACACGCTCCCGCTCGGCCTCACGCCCGCCGACATCCTCGCGGGTCGCCTCGGGCCCGCCGGCAGCCCAGCTCCTCCACGCGCCGAGCCCCCGCGCCCCGCGCCCCCCGCTCCCGCCGCTCCGTTCGCGGCCACCATGGCGCTCGGCTCACGAAACGACGCCACGAAGAGCCCGCCGGGTGGGCTCCCCCTGCCGACCCAAAATGTGCAGAATGCACCCTCTTGGCCCGAGGTCGAGGCCTCGCCGCGTCCCCCCGCGGTGGGCCTCCCGGCAGGAGCGTCCGAGGGGCGCGCGCCCTCGGGGTCGAACCCGCACATCGGCCTTTCGGGGAACGAGCCCAAGCGGTTCCCCTCGGGGCAAATGGGCGCGGTGCAAGCGCCTCAAGGACCGCCTCTGGGCGCGGGTCCGCCTTCTCCACCGCCCGCGCAAGCCTTCGCGCTCGGCCCGGCGCAGGGCGCAGAGCCCCAGCGTTTCCCTTCCGGATCCATGCCGTCGCCGGTGGCCCCCCCCGTGGCTCCCGCGATGCCGGGGCTCGGGCCTTACGGGGCCGGTCCGGGCTACGGTCCGATGCCGGAGGCCGCCCGCTATCCCTCGGGATCCATGGGAGCCGTGGCGCCAGGCTTCCCCGCGCCGCAGAGTGGCGCGCCTTCGCCGGGGCCGCTCGCGGTCCGCACCCCGGTGAGCTTCTCCGGGCCACCAGGGGCGGCGCTGCTCGGTGGGCCGCTGCCAGGCCCGCAAGGGCCTTCTCCCTCACAAGGGTTCGGCGCGATGCCCGGTCAGCCTGGCGCGATGCCCGGTCAACCTGGCGCGATGCCCGGTCAGCCTGGCGCGATGCCCGGTCAGCCTGGCGCGATGCCCGGTCAGCCTGGCGCGATGCCCGGTCAACTTGGCGCGATGCCCGGTCAACCTGGCGCGATGCCCGGTCAACCTGGCGGGATGCCGAACGGGTTTGGCTCGGGGCCGATGTCGGGGCCCGTGCCCTCCGGATCGTTCGGGGGCGCTCCGTTCGGCGCGCCTTCGCCCGACGCGGCGCCCGTCGCGCCTCCACCATCGACCGACGCGCCTCGCCGCAGGAGCAGCACTTGGGTGCTCTTGCTCCTCGCCTTCGTGGTGTGTCTCGCTTCGGCGGGGGCGTACCTCACGCTGAAGGGAAAAAAGCTCCCGTTCCGGCACGGCGAGGCGGCGTTCGCGTCCCCTGTCCGGCTCGTCTGAGCGCCGCGCCGCCGCCTCGTCTCCGCGTCACGCCTTGGGGCGCAAGACCTCGACGCCGTTCATGTACGGCACGAGCGCCTTGGGCACGGTCACCGAGCCGTCCTCGTTTTGGTGGTTCTCGAGGAGCGGGATCAAGATGCGCGGGCTCGCGATCGCCGTGTTGTTGAGCGTGTAAGGGAACGCGAGCGTGCCGTCTTCCTTCCGGAAGCGGATGTTCGAGCGGCGCGCCTGGAAATCGCCGAGGGTCGAGCACGAGTGGGTCTCGGCGTAGGCGTTTCGCCCGGGCATCCACGACTCGACCTCGTGTTTGCGCGTCTGCCCGAGGCCGATCTCGCCGGTGCACGCGATGGCCACGCGGTACGGGATCTCGAGCTTCTCGAGGATCGCCTCGGCGTTCGCGAGGAGGGCATAGTGCTCCTTCTCGGCGAGCTCCTCGTCCGGCGCGCAGAACACGACCTGCTCCACCTTGGTGAACTGGTGCACGCGGTAGAGGCCCTTCGTGTCCTTGCCCGAAGCTCCGGCCTCGCGGCGGAAGCACGGCGACATGCCGCAGTACCGGATGGGCAGGCTCGAGGCGTCGAGCACGTCGTCCGCGTGGAGCGAGACGAGCGCGACCTCGCTCGTGCCGACGAGGAAGAGATCGTCGGCGGGGATGGAGTAGGCCTCTTCGCGGCCGAGCGGGAAGAACCCGGTGCCGACGAGCGCACGCTCCCGCACGATCACGGGCGGGATGACCGGCGTGAGCCCCCGCGAGACGAGCACGTCGATCGCGAGGCGCGTCACGGCCATCTCGAGGATCGCGCCCATGCCGGTGAGCGCGTACGAGCGGCCGCCCGCGAACTTGCGCGGCCCATCCCAGTTGGCGAGGCCGAGGCCCGTGGCCAGCTCGACGTGATCCTTCGGGGTGAAGGAGAAGGTGCGTGGCGTACCCACCTTGCGGATCTCGACGTTGTCCTCTTCGCCCTTGCCGATGGGCACCTCGGGGCGGGGGAGGCTCGGGACGCGCAGCATGAGGTCGTCGAAGCGCCGCTGGATCTCGGCCATCTTCGGCTCGAGGGCCTCGAGCTCCGTGCGCACGGTCTTGGCCTCGTCGATGAGGGCCTGGCGCTCTTCTTTGCTCGCCTTCGGGATCATCGCGGCGAGCTGATTCTTGCGGGCGCGCTTCGCGTCGACCGACACGATGCCGTCGCGGCGCTCCTTGTCGACGGCGAGCAGCTCGTTCACGTCGAGCTCGAGGCGCTTGTTCGTGATGGCCGCTTGGACGAGCTCGGGGTTCTGGCGAATGAAGGCGATGTCGAGCATGACGAGGGTCGAGTAGCACGACTTCGCGCCGAGCTTCGCGCCGAATTTTCGGCCCGAAATGCCGAAGCGCCGCGGATCGTACGATCCTGCGGCGCCTCTTCGGCCTAACTGCCCGCGGTGGGCAGCGGTCGTCGTCTCACTTCGAGTAGAGCTGCACGGCGATGATGCCGGCGCCGGCCTTGGCCGTGGCGACCCACTTGGCCTGGACGGGCACGGGCGAGAGCGCGAGCTTCACGCAGTTGGCCTTGCCACCGATCGAGGTCTGCGCGCCCTTGTTCGTGTTCTTCGCGAACGAGCCCTGCATGCCGGGGATCGGCGTGACGAGGAACATCTCGAGGTCGATCGAGGAGACGCCAGCGCCGGCCGCGACGAGCGTGTAGCACTTGCCCGGCTGGATGGTGAACGCGCCCTCGAGCGTCTGCCCGGGCTGGAAGTTGCCGGCGGCGAGGTTGCCCTCTTTGGCCATGCCGGGCGCTTCGCCGTTGGCGTAGAGCATCATGGGGCCGGCGGCGAGGCCGGCGAGGTTCGGGTCGATCTGCGTGGCCGTTCCGCCCGCAGCGCCGCCAGCGGCCGGGGCCGTGCCGGGGAAGCCGGGGATGCCAGGCTGGGGAGCGCCGGGCTGGGGAGCGCCGGGCTGGGGAGCGCCGGGCTGAGGAGCGCCGGGCTGGGGAGCGCCGGGCTGCTGCGGGTAACCGGGCGGCGGCTGTCCGGGCTGCCCGGGCTGCCCGTAGCCGGGCTGTCCGTAGCCGGGCTGTCCGGGTTGCGCGCCGTAGGTGCCGGGGGGCGTCTGGGGCGGTGGCTCGTCTTTGCCGCAAGCCGTGAGGGCGAGCGAGGTCAGGGCGATGGTCGCGGCGAGTTTCAGGGATACGTTCACGGCAAAGCTCCTCGGTTGATTCCGCCCGAGGACCCTCCCGAGAGAGGGCACCCGAAGCGGGCGTGAGTCTACGTCCCGATGGACGGTGGCGGGAGAAAAAACTCCCACCGGAAGTGCCAACGCGCCGAAACGCCCAACCTTACGCCGAGTGCAACATGCCGAAACGTCACTTCTTTTCGGCGTGGATCGAGGCCACCGCGTCGAGGTCGAAACCGACCGTGGTGAGCTTGTCCGTGGGGCTCGAGGCGCAGTTGCCCTCCCCGCGGTCGACGATGCGGACGAACCGCACGCGACGGAGCCCGAGGTCGGCGAGATCGAAGGGATCGCCGCCGCCGGTCGCGGGATCGAACGGAGACACCCCGCTCGCGGAGGACGAGCGCACCGGCCGCCACCCCGCGCACGTGCCGTACGGCGGAGGCTCGCTCGCGCTCTTCGTGCACGGAAACTCGACGAACGAGACGCCGTCCTCGCTCACCGACACCGTGGCGAGCTCGACGAACGGCCGGCTCGGATCTCCGCCAGCGAAGAAGGCGTTCTCGAACACGACGAAGTCCGCACCGGGGCCGTCGACGATCGGGTTCTCTTCGAACGAGAGCACGATCGCGCCGCCCTTCCCCAGCGAGAGCACGTCGAGGCTGCCTTGGGTGTCGCCGCTGCCCTCGGGCGGCCCGAGCACGACGTCGGGCATGGAGGCGAGGCCGAAGCCCGCGCAGTCGCCCGGCGTGACCGACACGACCCGTTGCGCGAACCGCGCGGCCGGAAGCACGCCCCCGTCGGTCGGGAAGCCTCCGTCGACGCGAGGCTTCTGGCCGCCGTCTCCGACGGGCAACGAAGGGGGAGGGGCATCTCCGAACGTGACGGCTCCGGGGGCCGGGCCCTCGGGGCCTTCGGCGAGCGACGCACATCCGACGAGCAGGGCACCCAGGGCGAGAGCGCCGACACGAACACCTTGGACCATTCGGGCCTCCGGCCGCGAAGCTCGCGCGGCAAGGTTCGGAAGAGCCCTCGGCGGCGGCGCCCGGGATGAGCGACACGAGAGGGCCCTCGAGGGAGGGGTGTTCTGACTCCCGGATCGTCCCTTCGTATCTCCTTCCCCGGAGGCTCCCTCGCGAGAGGTCCGAGTGGGTCGTGATACGAAAGTCCCCGGTTACAGCGGCGGCTCCGTGCCGGTATTTCACCGGACTTCCCGCCTCCTTCGACGCCGCCCGGTCTACTCGGTGGGCCGCGTCGACGCAAGCGGGCTCGTCACTTCTTCGAGGGCAGCTCGTGGCGGATGCGCTCGTTTCGCCCGTAGCGTTCGAGCACCTCGAGCCGCTTCAAGGTCTCCGCGCGGAAGGCGCCGAGCTCGCGCTGGAGGCCCTCGATGCCGACCTCGTTCTTCAAGTTCACGCGAAAGTCGGTCTCGGCTTGGGCGCGATCCTTCAACGACTGGCGGTTCTGGCTCATGACGATGAGCGGGCCCTGCAGCGCGACCAAGATGGCGAGGGCGAGGTTGAAGAACTGGTACGGGTAGTCGTCGAAGGCGAGCCGGAACACGCTGTTCAAGATCACCCAAGCTACCGTAAGTCCTAACAAAAACAGGATGAACGCCCAGCTCCCGTTCAGCTCCGCGACCTTGTCGGCGAGCTTCTGGCCCCAGGTGAGGTTGTCCTCGATCTCCTTGACGACGTCTCTCGCGGCGCGCTGGGAGAGGAGCGCGTTCGTCTCGCGGAGGCGCTCGGCCATCTCGGCCAAGATGGCCATGGCGGCGGTGGGAGAGCGCCCGAGGTGCTCGGCGAACTCCTCGCGCGTGAGCTCGAGGAGCACGGTGTCGGTGCTCGCCGAGACGCTCGCGGACCTGGGTTTGTCGTCGAAGAGGGACAGCTCGCCGAAGTACTCCCCGGTGCGGACGTCCTTCAGGACGACGCGGTCGTCGCCGTCTCCCGGGAGGTAAATTTGCGCCGCGCCCGAGAGCACGATGTACATCGACGAGCCCTTGTCGCCCTTGTCGAACACCTTCGAGCCCGCCGCGAACTTTCGCTCGGCGAGGCGCTTCGCGAGGGCTTCCGTGTCCTCGGTCGAGAGCGTGTCGAAGAGCGGGATCTGGGCGAGGAGCTCGGAGTGAAGCATTCGGTAGAAGGTCCCCCTCGGGGCTCGGCGATGATGCACGGCATCGCACCGGGGACGCAAGCGTAGGCGGCCCGCGCGGAACGAGCGCCTCGGCCGAGGTGGGGCTGCGTGCGCGAAATGTCACGCGATTTGCGTTGGGGCGGCTCGCGTGCTGTGCCATTGTCCGCCGCCAACATGCCCGGCTGGCTCTCCGAGCTCCTCGTCATCGCGATCCTGCTCGTCGTGATCGTGGTCGTCGTCGTCAGGCTGCCCAAGCCCGACCTCGGCCACTCGCAGGCCTTCGTTCGGCGCAGGTTCATGAACTGGTTCCCGGTCGGGCTCACGTACGCGTTCCTCTACATGGCGCGCTACAACCTGGCCGCCTGCGTCGACAAGAAGGACGTGGCGCTCCTCTTCGACAAACAGCAATTTTTCGAGATCGACTCGTGGGGGGCCCTCACCTACGGCCTCTCGTTCGTCATCAACGGCCCTCTGACGGACAAGATCGGCGGCCGAAAGACGACCATTTTGGCCGCCGTGGGCTCGGCCGTCGCCAACGTCGTCATGGGCGTCGTCGCCCTGTCGGCCATCAAGAACGGCGGCATCCCGAAGGACGCTCGCGCCACGATCGTGCCCTTGTTCTCGGTCCTTTACGCCGTGAACATGTACTTCCAGAGCTTCGGCGCCGTGTCGATCGTCAAGGTGAACTCCGCTTGGTTCCACCTCCGCGAGCGCGGCACCTTCGGCGGCATCTTCGGCATCCTCATCTCGCTCGGCCTCTATTTCGCCTTCGATTGGTGCGCGGCGATCGTCCGCGTGATGGGCGGCGCCTACGCCTTCTTCATCCCCGCGGGCATCCTGCTCGTGCTCGCCGTGGTCGATCTCGGCCTCGTGCGCGACACGCCTGGCGACGCGGGCCACCAAGACTTCGACCTCGGCGACGCGACGGGCGGCGGAGAGCGGCTCCCCCTCGGCAAGCTGCTCAAGATGATGCTCGGCAGCTCGGCGATCCTCACGATCGCGGCCGTCGAGTTCTGCAGCGGCTACCTCCGGAACGCGATCCTCAAGACGTACAAGCCGTTCTCGGAGGACACGGGGCGCGCAGCGACCGACTTCGTCCAGCAGCACTGGGGCATGTTGAACTGCGTCGCCGGCATCATGGGCGGCGTGGTCGCGGGCATGATCTCCGACCGCCTCTTCCAGTCGCGCCGTGGTCCCGTCTCGGCGGTGCTCTACTCGGTCATGCTGGCCGGCTCGCTCGCGATGTACGCCACCATCTCGACACCCTACGTGGGCTGGGTGCTCGTGCTCATGACGCTCGCCATCATCGGCGTGCACGGCATGCTCTCGGGAACGGCCAGCATGGATTTCGGCGGGAAGAAGAACGTCGGGATCGTGGTCGGCGTCATCGACGGGTGTGTCTATCTGGGCTCGACGCTCGGCTCTCGTGTCATGAAGGCCGTCCTCCCCGCGAAGCCCGCCTCCCATGACGCGTCGGCCTGGTGGACGTGGCCCACGGCCATCATCCCCGTCGCCCTCGTGGGGCTCCTCCTCGCGACCCGCGTGTGGAACGCGAAGCCCAAGGCGCAGGCCACGTCCCACTGAGGCTCGCGTCACCCGCTCGCGACGGGGCCCTTTCCATTCCAGGCGCCTGGAATGAAGCGGGCGAGGGGCACGAGACCCTAAGAAAAAAGCCTCGCCGTGAGGGCGAGGTTTTGGCGTTCGGCGAGGACCCCCCGGGCGAGCGCGCCGGCGCGCTGCACATTTCGGACGGCACCGATGGAACGAAAAAGGCCCCCGCATGTGCGAGGGCCTCTCTCGGATATCGCGGCCGCGTTACGCGACCTGCGAGCTCACTTGGCGGGGGCCGCGGGGGCGCCCGAGGGCGCGCCGCTCGGGGCCGCGGGGGCCTCGGGGGCCGCGGGCATGCCGGCCGAAGCCGAGCTGAGCGCCGACGGGTCCATCGGGGGCTTCACGTCGCCACAGGCGATCGCCGCCGCCGCCACCGCCGCCGTCACCGCAAACAAAAGCGCAATCTTCTTCATGGAAACGTCCTCCTCGGAGAGATCCTCTCGAATCGCGACGCCTTTTTGCCAAGGTTTCGTGTCATTCGTCAATCTTCTCTTGCCGAAAAATGCAGGTGCCTCCCCCAACCTGCGCAAAAGAGCCGAAGATTTCCCTAGGATCGTGCCCGAAAGCACGCCCGGCTCCGAGCGGCATCGTACCTGCCCGAGGTCATGACGATGAACGAATCCCGCACGTTGAATGGCTCCGCTTCCACCAAAGGTCGAGCGCACGACCCGAGCCCCCGCGGCGCCGACGACAGGCCTCACGCGGTCGTCATCGGGGCCGGTTTCGGCGGGCTCGCCGCGGCCGTCCGTCTCGGTGCCCGCGGGTACCGCGTCACGGTGATCGACAAGCTCGACGCCCCCGGGGGGCGCGGCTACGTGCGCAAGCGTCAGGGCTTCGTCTTCGACTCGGGGCCCACGGTCATCACCGCGCCCTTCCTCTTCGAGGACCTCTGGAAGCTCGCGGGCCGCACGATGGCGGACGACATCGACCTCCGCCCCGTGACGCCGTTCTATCGCATTCGGTTCTCGGACGGTCGTACCTTCGACTACACGGGCAACGCCGACGCCATGGCCGCCGAGGTGCGCAAGCTCTCCCCGCGTGACGTCGCCGGGTACGAGCAGTTCGTCGCGATGAGCGAGAAGATCTTCAAGGTCGGCTTCGAGAAGCTCGCGCACGTCCCGTTCGGCTCGTGGACGAGCATGGCCAAGATCGCGCCCGACATGGTGGCCCTCGAGAGCTACCGCACCGTGTACGGGCTCGTGTCGAAGTTCGTCGAGGACGACGCGCTCCGCCAGGTCCTGAGCTTTCACCCTCTCCTCGTCGGCGGGAACCCCTACAGCACCACGTCGATCTACACGCTCATCGCGTTCCTCGAGCGAAAGTGGGGCGTGCACTTCCCGATGGGCGGCACAGGGGCCCTCGTGAACGGCCTCGTGAAGCTCATCGAGCACCAGGGCGGCACCGTGCGCCTCGGCACGGCCGTGCGCCGCATCACGGTCGCGCCCACGAACGCGAAGAAGCAAGGTGTCCTCGCCTCGCGCCCTCGGCAGAACCGCGCGACCGGCGTGCTGCTCGAGAGCGGAGAGCAGGTCGCGGCCGACGTGGTCGTGTCGAACGCCGACTCGGCCTGGACGTATCGCCACCTCGTCCCGGAGGATGCGCGGCCCTCGTGGACGAACCGCAAGATCGAGCGCCTAAGGTACAGCATGGGGCTCTTCGTCTGGTACTTCGGCACGAAGAAGGTCTACTCCGACGTGCCCCACCACTCGATCTTGCTCGGGCCTCGGTACGAGGGCCTGCTCGACGACATCTTCGAGAAGAAGGTGCTCGCCACGGACATGAGCCTCTACTTGCACAGGCCCACGGCCACCGATCCGAGCCTCGCCCCCGAGGGGTGCGACACCTTCTACGTGCTGTCTCCGGTCCCGCACCTCGAGAGCGGCACCGACTGGTCGAAGGAGGCGGAGCCGTACCGCGCGCGCATCCAGAAGGTGCTCGAGAAGACCGTGCTCCCGAACCTCGGGGAGAACATCGTGGTGAGCGAGCACATCGATCCGCAATACTTCCAGGACGAGCTGCTCTCGTTCCGGGGGGCAGCCTTCGGCGTCGAGCCCGTGCTCACCCAGAGCGCCTACTTCCGCCCCCACAACCAGAGCGAGGACATCGAGAACCTCTTCCTCGTGGGCGCGGGCACGCACCCGGGCGCGGGGCTCCCCGGCGTGCTCTCGTCGGCGCGGGTGCTCGACACCGTGGTGCCCGACGCGAGCGCCTTCGCCCGAAAAGGCGCGAGGTGAGCTCCCCGTCGTCGCGCGATTTCGCGGAGTGCGAGGCCATGCTCCGCGAGGGCTCGAAGAGCTTCTACGGAGCGTCGCGCCTCTTGCCCTCGCGCGTTCGCCCGGCGGCGATCGCCCTCTACGCGTTCTGCCGAACGGCCGACGACGCCGTGGACGACCCTTCGCTCGTCGGGAAGAGCGAGCGCGCCATCGCCGTGGCCGTGCTCGGGAAGCGGCTCGATCGCGTGTATGACGCACGGAAACCCGAGGGTGCCGTCGAGCGCGCCTTTTCGCGGGTCGCCCACGAGCACGCCATCCCTCGCGCGCTCCCGGACGCCCTGCTCGACGGCATGGCGTGGGACGCCGACGACCGCGAGACGCCCGACCTCGCGTCGCTCGAGGCGTACGCCGCGCGAGTCGCGGGTGCGGTCGGCGCGATGATGACGCTCGTGATGGGCGCCCGCTCCAAGGAGGCTCTCGCCAGGGCCTGCGACCTCGGCGTGGCGATGCAGCTCACCAACGTCGCCCGCGACGTCGGGGCCGACGCGCGCCTCCGACGCATGTACCTCCCTACGACGTGGCTCGCGGACGAAGGCCTCTCCCGGGACGAGGCGCTCGCGCTCGCCTTGCGTGGGCCCGCCGACCCTCGCCTCCGCCGCACCACGGCGAGGCTCCTCCGTCGCGCCGAGCTCCTCTACGCCCGCGCCGAGACGGGGATCGGCCTCTTGCCGAAGGACTGCCGCGCGGCCATTTGGGGCGCGCGCCTCGTGTACGCGGAGATCGGGCGTGTCGTGGCGTCGAACGGGTACGACGCGGTCTCCACGCGGGCCGTCGTGTCGACGGGCAAGAAGCTCCTTTTGCTCGCCGAGGGCCGCGCGCGCGCGCTCGTGCCGTCGCGGGCCTCGGTGGACGGCCCGCTCGACGCGACCCGCTACCTCGTCGACGCCGTGACCCCCGAGAGCGAGCGTGCCGCGTGACGCATGACCGGGGATTATTGCGCGAGCGCTTGGGCCACGATCTCGAAGAGCGGCTCGATGCGCTCGACGCCGCTCGTCGGGGCCCCGAGCGCGATCGCGAGCTCGCGCCGCCCGATGCGTCGGTGACCCCCGATACCGAGGTCGTCCTTTCGGGCGGAGGTTTGTCGTTGCTCCTCGCCTGGGCCCTCGCCGCACGTGGGGTGCGCGTGACCGTGGTCGAGCGGGCGAGGGCAGGCCGCGGGCACCGCGAGTGGAACGCGAGCGACGCCGAGCTCTCCGCGCTCGTGCGAGAGGGGCTCGTCACGGAGGTCGAGCTCGAGGGCCTCGTCGTTCGTCGCTATCGTCACGGATTCTGTAGGTTTTTTGGCGGCTCGTCGTACCCCGTCACGCGCACCCTCGACGTCGCCGTCGACGCCGGGAGCCTGCTCGCCCTCGCGCGCCGCCGCTGCGATGCCCTCGGCGTCGCCTTCGTCGATGGCTCCCGCGTGACAGGGCTCGGATGCGGGGAGACGGCGGTTCGGGTCGAGGTCCAAGGGCCGTCCGGGGCGACCACGATCGTGTCGCGGCTCGTCCTCGACGCACGCGGCTTCGCGAGCCCCTACGCGCGCGCCGACATCGTGTGCCCGACGGTCGGAGGTGTGCTCCGTGGCGTGCGCGAGGGGAGCGGCCCCACCGACATCGACCCCGACGTAGGCGAGATCCTCGTCACCACCGAGCACGCCGACGCGCGTGGGCGCCAGCACGTGTGGGAGGGGTTCCCCGGGCACACCGGCGAGACGACCGTGTATCTCTTCTACTACGCCTTGACCTCGGAGCCCGTGGGAGAGGTCGGCCCGTTGCGTGCGCTCTACACGCGCTTCTTCGAGACGCTCCCCGACTACAAGGGCGGGGATCCGACGCTCGTCCGCCCCACGTTCGGGCTCATACCAGGAGCGTCTCGGGCCGTGCCCCCGCCCGCTCCCCCGCACCCGCGCGTAGGCCTCGTGGGCGACGCGGCCTCGCGCCACTCGCCGCTCACGTTTTGTGGGTTCGGGGCCATGCTTCGGAGCCTCTCGCTCGTCCGCGGGCACGTCGCTCGTGCGCTCTCCCGCGGGGAAGGGCTGCCCGATCCCATCGTTCACGATGCCGCCATCCACGCCGTGACGGGCGGCCTGTCTCGCATCATGGCGGGGGGCTCGCTCCGTGGAGACGCGCAAAATCGCCTCCTGGACGCGGCCTTCGCCTCTCTCCACGCGATGGGAGACGAGCCCTACGGCGCCGTCCTCCGCGACGAAGCGTCGCCGGCGACGATGGCCGAGTTCCTCGCTCGCACGAGCCTCGTGAGGCCGCGCGCCTACGTGGACGCGGCGCGCGGGCTCGGAGCGCTGGGTACGGCCCGTTGGGCGGCGAAGCTCGGCCGAGCGCTCGTCGCGTCCCGGGCGTAAGGTCGACCGCCCCGCCCCTTCCGCTCGTGCAGGAAGGGGCTACGCTGTGTCCGGTATGGCGTCCGAGCTCACGAAGGCAAAATCCGAATTTTTCGGTGAGGTCCGCGCCCAAGGCAAGATCCTCGGCGGGCTCGTCGGGTTCATGTGGGTCGTTCACCTCGTGAACGCGCTCGTGTTCCAGGGGCACCTCGTCGCGCTCGGGGTACACCCGCGCACGCTCCTCGGACTCCTCGGCATCCTCTTCGCTCCGTTCCTGCACGGGAGCTTCGCCCACCTCGTGAGCAACACGATGCCCATGCTGGTGCTCGGCGCCTTCGTCATGATGCGAAGGAAACGAGACCTCGCGATCGTGAGCGCGCTCGCCGCCCTCGTGGGTGGCCTCGGCACGTGGCTCATCGCACCCGCGGCGACGGTGCACGTCGGCGCGAGCATCCTCGTGTTCGGGTACCTCGGCTATTTGCTCGCGCGTGGCGTCGTCGAGCGGAAGCTCGGCTCGATCCTCGGGAGCTTGGTCGTGTTTTTCCTCTACGGTGGCGCGCTGTTCGGCGTCTTGCCGGGCCAAGAGGGCATCTCGTGGCAAGGGCACCTCTTCGGATTCCTCGGCGGCGCGCTCGCCGCCAAGCTCCTCGCGAAGCGCGAGCCCGACGAAGCCAAGAAGGTGCGTGTGGCGTCGGCCGACCCACGGACACCTCGGCGAGCCCGCCTCGCCGACGCGCGAGAGACCACCGCCGTAGACGACGACGACGAAGAGCTCGAGAAGCTAAAGCGCCGCGTCGGGCGCTGACTTACCGTGAGACGGCACGCGTGCGTCCGCGGCGTCGCGCGTGCCATCGAGCCTCGAACGCCCCGAGAAAGAGCCCGTACGGCCCATGGTCGGCGTCGCCGCGGTGGTGGGCGCGGTGGCACGCGCGCAGCGTGCGGAAGTAGCGAAAGCGCGCGAGCCAGGTGATGGGGAGCCGCTCGTGCACGAACCCGTCGTGGACGACCACGTAGGCCATGCCGAAGAGCGTCATGCCGAGGCCCACACCGAAGAGCACCTCGCGGAGCGGCCCCTCGGGCCCGCGGCAGCCAAACAAGATCAGCGCGATGGCCGGGGGCGCATGGAGCGTGCTGAGGGCGTCGTTCCATTCGAAGGTCCCGGTGCGTTTCGTGTGGTGGCTGCGGTGCACGAAGGCGAGCGGGCCGTGCCACACGACGCCGTGGAGCAGCATGGCCCAAGGCTCCATCGCGCACGCGACCACGAGCGCAACGGGGAGCCAGATGGCCACGGTCGGAACGTTCATGGCACGACCCCGCGCCGGATCGCGCCCTCTCCGACACGAGCGACGCCGCCTTTGGTCACGCGGAGGACCTGACCCCGCCAAGCCACCTCCCGCGACGTCGCCGCACGAAAGAGCGCGGAGAGCAGCACGGCGTCGGCGAGCACCACGTCGACGAAGGCTACGCCGAGGCCCCGGCGAAGTCCCGCGATGCGCCGCCCCTCGAACGCTACGGCGAGGCGCGCGAACAGCACGGCCCCCACGAGGAGAGCGCCATACGCCGCCGCGTCAGCGCCGCGTGAGCCGATGAGGAGACAGGCGGACAAGGTGGGTAAAAACGAAGCAAAAACGAAGAGATACGTGGGTAGGAGGTGAGGCCTTTGCGCGCGCACCACCCCGAGCCACCGGGCAAACCGTGCGACCGCATCGGAGAGCTCTCGGCCGCCCCGGGTCGCCACGGCGGCGCGCGGCACGGGCACCACGTCGTGGCCGTTCGCGCGGAGCCGGCGCTCGAGCTCGACGTCCTCGCCGAGCAGATGGGTGAGCCCCTCGAACCCTCCCGCACCCTCGAGCGCGGCTCGGTCGATGGCGCACAGCTTCCCGACGAAGAGCTCGCCATCCATGCCGGCCAAGAGCGGGAAGGCGTGGGGAGAGGCCGAGAGGACGGCGACGTTCGCGCGATCCCCGAGCTTCGTGTCGGCCGGGGGCGGCGCCTCCGACACAGGGACGTACGCGGCCTTCGCGCCCCCGTCGAGCGCCCCTACGAGCGCGTCGAGGTCGGCGGGGCTCGGTGCCACGTCGGAGTCGGCGACGACGACCGTGTCGAACGAGAGGCCGTCCCGCGCGGCCCGAGACAGGGCCCGAGCTATCTGTTCGGCCTTTCGGTTCGGGCCATCCGCGTACGTGAGCACGACCTTCGAGCGTGTGCCTCCCTCGCAGAGGCGCAGGGATGCGCGCGTCGCGCTCTCGAAGCCGGGGTCGCTCTCGTCGCGCACGGCGAGCATCACGGCGGGCGCGCCGGCCGAACGCTCCAACCTCGCTTCGAGGTCGCTCTCGAGCCCGGCGACGGGGCGCACGAGCAAGACACGGCGCCGCGAGGGCTCACTTGGCCCCGGCGTGCCTTTCTCCTCGTGGCGCGACCTCGAGCGCGCCACCATCACGGACAGAAACCCGACCTGAGAGGTGGCCCAGAGGCCCACGAGCGCCTCGAACGGCGAGCCGAGCGTCACGGCACGAGCCCCGCGCGTCCGCCCCGCATGCGGAACGGGAGGAGGAAACGAACCCACGGGGAGCGGAACCTCTCTCCGTCGAACGTCTCGTGCATCATGAACGCATCTTCGCCGAGCACGCGGCCCCGCACGAGCGTTCGTGCGTAGTGCGGCCCGTCTTCGAGCGTGCGAACGTAGGTGGGGGAGAAGCCGGCGTCGAGCCTCACGTGGCGCTCGAGACCGAACAGCGTGCGCCCGAGGTCGAGCTCGCGGGGAGGTACGGCGCGCGTCGACGTCCCGTTCGAGAAGAGGCGCGACGAGGTGCGCCTCACGAGACCGCGTTCGCGGCTCTCCTGGGTCGCGTAGTGCACGAAGGCGCGCCCCGATGGCAGCGACGCGCGGCACCACTGCCACGTGGAGAACGCGGCTTCGAGGCCCTCGTCGCCGCCGTTCTCGTCGAGGTAGCCCGAGCCGTCGAACGAGAGACCGGGCTCGTCGAGCCGCACGGACACCCGCGCGTCGGGCGCGTGGCAGTACCACATGTGCCTACCCTTGGCGTCGAGCGCGATGGGCTCGTCGACCGTGTGGCGAGGAACGAGGGTGACCGTGCCTTGGAGCTTCTTGGGGACGAGAGAAGGGAACGGAGAGGTGATCTCGTGAATGCGGACGACGAGCGCGTCCTCCCCCGAGGGGGTCGTCTCCCACGTCAACGTGCTCGCGCCGATGGCGAGCGCCTCGCGCGACCGGAAGACGTCGTGAGACGCCCTCTCGGTGAACGCAAACGCGCCTTTGCCCGGTCCGTACACGGCGACGTGGAGCGAGCTGTAGTCGATGGGGTTCGCAGCCGTCTTCTGCTGCCGAGCGCGGAAGTAGCGCGGCGAGAATGCGTTCCCCACCATCGCGATCACGACGACCGCGAAGGAGCCGCAGTCGCTCAGCGCGTCGAGATAGATCCAGTGGTAGCCGCCCTTCGCGACCTCGCGGTCGAGGGCAGGTCTTCCGACAGCGCCGCGACCCCGAGCCTCCCACTGAGGGCCGCCATCGGGACGCCGGCCCCCGGGTGCACGCTCCCACCCACGAGGTAGAGCCCCTTCACCTTGGTACGGGCGGAGGGCCGATTCAGCGCCGAGAACGCCCCGTGGCTGGCCGCCCCGTAGAGCGCTCCCCCCGAGCCCGGATACGCTTCGGCGAAGCTCGTCGGGGTGTGGGCCGTCCAGCTCGAGACGTCGAGCGAGAGGCCCGACGCTTCCAGGCGGGAAATCATACGGTCTTTGCATCGTTCGATGTCCTCGTCCGAGAGGGGGCTCGTGTCACCGTCGGCGGGCGCGTTGAGGATCGCGAAGAGTCGCTCGGGCTCATCGCGCACGCCGGGAGCGAAGGGGCCGCGGTCTTGGGCACACACGTACACGGTCGGATCGGAAGGCATGGCGCGGCCGCGTGTTGCGAAGAGCGTCTCGTGCTCTTTTTTTCCACCGCCGCGCGCGTCCGGAAAAAATACGTTGTGGTGGTCGAGGGTGAACGTGGACCCTTCGCGGACGCGCCCGACGAGCGAGAACGTCACGGCGGAGAGGGACCTCTCCTCGCGCGGGACGAAGCGGGCCGCGGAGCGCACATCGTCTCCGAGGAGACCCGTGCCGAGCGCCGACACGTCGCCCGCGAACATCACGGCGTCGGCCCCGATCTCGGCGCCGTCCCAGACCACGTGGCTCACCCGCCCGTTTTTTGTAGCAATTTTGCGCACGTGTGCGCCGCGTACGAAAGAGACTCCGAGCTCGCGCGCCCGGGCCTCGAGGGCGTCGCGGAGGGCGACCATGCCCCCTTTGACGACCTCGACGCCGTCGCGTTCCACGTGTGCGATGAGCGCGAGCGTCGCCGGCGCGAGCACCGGGCTCGAGCCCGTGTAGGTTGCATAGCGCCCGAAGAGCTGCACGAGCCTCTCGTCGGCGAAGGTGCTCTCGAGCGCTTTCTGAAGGGTGCGATGTGCGTCGATGGTGTGGAGGGCCCACGGACCCATCTTCGCGGCCTGCGCGAGCATGCCGGCCATCGTCGGCCGCTGCGACCGCAAGAACGGGCCGAGGGCCGTCTCGTAGATTTGCTTCGTACGCGCCGCGAACGCGACGTACGCCTCGGCGTCCCGCTCGCCGAACACCGCCGCGATCGCCTCGCGGGTCCGAGACACGTCACGGTAGAGGTCGAGCTGCGTGTCGCCCCAAGCGTGCCGAGCGAGGACGTCGAGCGGTCGCGTCTCGAGCACGGACGACAGCTCGGCCCCGGTCTCCCGAAAGAGCTCGTCGAAGACCCATCGCATCGTCAACACGGTGGGACCTCGGTCGATGGGCTTCCCGCCCACGGTGACCGTACGCACCTTGCCCCCCGTGTCCGGCCGCGACTCGAGGAGCGTCACCTCCATGCCGAGGGCCCTCGCGTCGATCGACGCGACGAGCCCCGCGATCCCGCCTCCGACGACGACGACGTGCATGTGGTATCGGATGCCGCGGCCTAGGAGGCGTCGCGCGCCGCGCTCGCACTTTGTCGCGCCGACCGCGGTTCCGGCCCCCACGGCCCAAGGTGTACCTTCGGCGAAAGGCCCATGCCGAGCCCCAAGTCTCTCCCTCGAATCGCCATCGCCACGTGCCGCACCTTGCCCGAGCCCGACCCCGACGAGGCCGCGCTGGTCGGTGCGCTCGCGCGTGCCGGCGCGTGGGTGAGCCTCCTCGCGTGGGACGGCGACACACCGCTCCCGGCCCCGGGCGAGGTCGACCTCGTGCTCGTCCGGTCGACGTGGAGCTACGCGAGGAACGTCGACGCCTTCGTCACGTGGCTGCGCGCTCTCGGCTCGCGCGCCAAGGTCGCGAACCCGGTCCCCGTGCTCCTCGAGAACGTCGACAAGATCTACCTCCGAGGGCTCGCGTCGCGCGGCATCCCGATCGTGCCCACGGCCTTCGTCGATCGCGGGGACCGTCGCACGCTCGCCGCCGTCCGCGAAGCCCACGGGTTCTCGGAAGTGGTCGTAAAGCCTAGGGTTTCCGCCGGCTCGTGGAAGACGATGCGCTTCTCCGAGGGCGCGCCTTTGGCCGAAGAAGCCTTCGCTTCGCTCGTCGCCGAGCGTGACGTCATGGTCCAGCCCTACGTCGCGTCGGTCGACGGTCACGGGGAGCGCTCGATCGTCGTCCTCGAGGGTCGGGTGTCGCACGCCGTGCGCAAGAGCCCCCGCTTCTCGGGAGACGCGGAGGCCGTCGCGCGCGTCCCCGTCGCCGACGACGAGCGTGCGTTCGCCGAGCGGGTCCTCTCGTCGTACTCGGACCTGCTCTACGCGAGGGTCGACGTGGCCCGCGACGCGTCGTTCGGGCTCCTCTTGATGGAGCTCGAGCTCTTGGAGCCCTCGCTCTTCTTTCGAGAGGCCCCCGAGGCGCTCCCCGGGTTCGTCCAGTCGATCGTGCGCCGCGCCATGGTCGGCTGACGGCGCGTCGCCCTTCGCCCCTACTTCTTCTTTTTCGAGGGGGGGGCCTCTTCGGCCGGAGGCGGGGGAGGCGGCGGCGCGCCGATCTGGCCGGTCTTTGCGTCGAGCAGGCCTACCGTCCAGACCGAGTCGGCCGGGCGGGGCACGTCGTCGCACTGGTCGGCGACCTTCGCGCCGTTGAAGAACGTGCGCACGCAGATGTACGGGCCGCCCTTGGCGCGCTCATCCATGTAGTTTGCATCGACCAGGAACTTCTCGCGCGATCCCTTGAGGTGGAAGAGCACGGTGGGCGCCTGTTCGCGAATGTCGCAGAAGTCGGGCTTCTTCGGCACGTCCTTCGCGCACACCTTGGGGTTCGGCTTCCCGTCCTCGGCGATCTTGAGCGACACACGCGGGAAGGTCGACGGGTCGTCGCTCGCGTCGAAGTGGGCCCACGCGAGCTGCACGTACGTGTCGTTGTCCTTCGGGGGGAGCACCTCGGCCGTGCCTTGCCCCATGCCCTTGCGGCCCGCGTCGTCCGTCATGTCGAACTCGACGACGTAGCTGCCGAAGCCGTCGACCGGGAACGTCACGTGGGTGTTGTTCTTCGAGAACGTCATCTTGGTGGCCGATCCCGCCGGGACCGTGGCGAAGCGCCAGTGCTGGTCGACGATCGCGAACGTCCCGTTCACCTGCGGCACGGCCTCGCACTCGACCGTCTCGCCGGGCTGGGCCGCGATCTTCGGCTCCCACGACGAGCTGCTCCCGACGCGGCACATGACCTTCGCGCTCGGCGGCGCGCCGCACGACTTGCCCGGCTCCATCTCGACGTGGACCTGGACGTTCTTGTCGAGGCGCTCGGTGATGACCGCGTCGTACGCGTTCGATTCGGTCTCGGACTTGCAGTTTTCGCCCTCGAGCGTCTCGCGGACGAAGAGGTGCACGGTGCTCGCCGTGTCGAGCACCTTGGTGATCTTGACGCCCTGGACCTTCTTCCCGTCGCCCACGGCCAAGATCATCATCTTGCGCTTGAAATCGAGGTCCGTCGGGAGAGGCGGGACCTCGCCACCCGGGAAGAGCTCCTTCCACTGCTCGGGCGAGTGGATGAAGTGGTAGCCCGCCTTGGCGCCGGGGAAGACCTCGTAGCCGGGGCTTCGTGTGCGCACGGGGTCGCCGTCGACGCTCGCGAGCTTCTCGCCCGGGGCGCTCCGGAAGACGAGGAACGGAGGTGTCGAGCCGCACGCCGAGAGCACGGTGGCGGCGACGACGAGAAGCGAAGGGAGGGCCAGGGCCTTGGGGGTACGCATGGAACGACCCGCACTATACCAAGACCTGCCGCCCGCTGTCTTTTTAGGGCGAGCGCCGGCGTTCTTCGTCCGGAACCGCCCTGCCTCGTGGGCCCATGCGCGAATGGCTGGAGGCTGCTAGGGTCCGCCCGTGCTCACAGACAGGTTCACGGCGCGCGTGCTCGCAGGTCTCTTCTTCGTGTTCCCGTTCCTGATGGGCGGCGCCACCCTCGTGATGACCGGACCCGAGCTGCGCACGAGCAAGCTCTACACGGGGATCGCGATCATGTCGGTCCCGGTGTGGGTCGTCGGCGCGGCGCTCTTCTACCGCTCGACCCGCATGAAGGAGTAGCGCGCGGCGGAGCTCAGTCCTTCGCGCAGCGGAAGCCGGTGCTCACGTGGCCCGCCGTGCGGAGCAACCCGAGCCGCGAGCTCGTCTTGGCCACGGTCGTCGCGTAGTCGAACGAGCCGCCCCGGAGGACACCCTTGGCGTCGGGTCCGGTGCCCGGCGCGACGAACGGGTCTTTCACCTCCGTCGCCGGATAGTCCGCGAACCCGTCGGCGACCCATTCCCACACATTTCCCGACATGTCCCAGGCACCGAACGGGCTCCTTCCTTCGGGGGTGAGGCCGACCTCGAACGTCTCGAGCTTCTTCTCGCAGCCGCCGGTGAGCCCACGCAGGATGCCCTGCGCACACGACTTGGGCGGCGCGTCTCCCCAGGGGTAGTCGCGGCCGTCGGTGCCACGCGCGGCGAGCTCCCACTCGGCCTCGGTGGGGAGGCGCTTTCCGGCGAACGCGCAGTACTTGCCCGCCTGGATTTGATCGACGCAGTTGGCCGGGTGGCGTGCGCGCTCGGGGCTCGTGTTGCACCCCTTCTGGAGAGGGTCGCTGCCCGCGCCGAAGTGCACGATCGGCGGCGTGCATGCTCCCTTCGCGACGCAAGCCGCGTAGGCGCCTGCCGTGACCTCGAGCGCGTCGATGAAGAAGGCCTTGGAGAGGACCACGCGATGCATGGGCTTCTCGGCGCGCGACTCGTGGTCCGAGCCCATGGGGAACGCCGAGGGCGGGACGCGGATCATCGCGCCTTCGGCCGGGGCGCCGCCGTCGGTGGGGGATGCGTCCGGGGACTCTTGTGCGCCGACCGCCGAGGCCGCGGCTTCGGGTGAGGCGAGCTGGGCGGGCGAAGGGGCCGCGTCGACGCCGCCCGTTGCCCCCGTGGCGGAAGCGACGGGCGAGGACGCCGTGGTGATGGGCGCTGCCTCTTTGGCGCGCTTCGAGCGCACGTAGAGGCTGCCGCCCATTCCCGCCAAGAACGTGGCGGCGATCGCGAGGAGCGCGAGAGTGCGACGCGTGGCCTTCTCGGCGCGCTCCCCTCGCCGCGCGAGCGCGGCCTCGCCCGACGTGAGGGGCTTCGGCGCGAGGGACACCGGGCTCTGCCGGTCTTCCGCCGCGGCGTTGAGCGCCTCCCAGAACTTGGGGACGTCGTCGTAGCGTTTCTTCGGATCCACGGCGAGCGCGCGCCCGAACACGGCCTCGACCGCGTCGCTCACGGACACGCCCCGGGCCTTCGGGGTAGGGCGTTTCTGGAGGCTCGTCACCTCGAGGTAGAGGTCCGTCGGGTCGGACGAACGGAGCGCGCGCTCTCCGGAGAGATGCTCGACGAGCACCAGCGCGAGGGCGAACACGTCGGTCGCGGGGCCGGTGCTCCCGTAGGTCCGCTTGAAGTGCTCCGGGGCCGCGTAGAAGAGCTCGGCGCCCTCGAGGCGAGGCTCGGGCTCCGTCCCGCCCGAAGCGCCCAGCGTGACATCGACCACCTTGGTGACCGAGCGACCGGAGATCTCCGCGAAGACGATCGACGCCGGAGAGAACGCCCCGTGCGAGAGCCCTCTCGCGTGGAGGGCTCCGAGCGCCGTGACGACGGGCCCGAAGATGACGAGGCCTTCGGCGAGCGATGCTCCGCCTTTTGCGCGAGCATCGAGCTGGGCGCGGAGGGTACGACCGCCGAGCGACTCGGTGGCGACGAACGCGGTGAGCTTGCCCGATGGGCCCACGGCGGTGCCCGACGCGACGACCTGAACCAGATGTGGGGTCGTGTGTGCAAGCTCGGCGAGCGCACGGGCGTCGTCCGCGTGCCGCGCGAGGAAGGCCTCGTCTCCAGCGTGCGCGAGCGAGAGCCGAACCTCGATCGGCGCGCCCGAGTCGATCGCGAGCCCACGGTACACGGCCTCTCCGCGGCGCACGGCCACGAGGACGTCGAGGCGAATCTGCCCGAACGCGGAGCCCTCGAGGGTCATGCCCTGCCACGCCGTTTCTTCGGCGGACGGTCCGCGGGCCGGCTGCGAGGGAAAGGTCATCGTCGCGCAGGATCCTACCCCGAAACGCCCGCCGAAGGGGGGCGACGTGGGAGGGCCCCGCGCGAGAGCTTCAGCGCGGCGTGCCGCCCTCGGTCTTGCAGCCGAGCACGACGTCGAGCTTCGCTTTGGTGCCTGCCACGGCCTTCACGTTGTCGCACGCGTTTTGGCAGAGCGTGATCTTGGTCGGGGCCTGGGCGTTGTCGTAGCGCCAGCCCTTCATGTTGGAGCAGTCGGCGCTGTAGGGCAGCGTCTCGGGCTGGCCACCCTCGAGCGTGAACTGCACGTTGACCTTGTTGATGTCGAGCGTCTGCCCTTGGGGCGCGGCCGGCATGGCGTACTCGCACGCGAGCGACTCGCCGCGGATGGCCGAGAGCGCGGTGGTGAGGTCGGTGCTCGCCTGGGTCGTGTTGGCGGTGCTCACGAGGATGGCCTTCGTGGTCCCACCCTTCACGGCGAGCTCGTTCAGGGGGGTGAGCAGGTTGCCGACGCCGATGACGTACGATTTGATCGTCGACGACACGGTGGCCACGGCGTTGCCGGCGGCGGCGATCGTGTTGCCGTTGCAGTCTTGGGGGAGGCCGTCGGTGGCGAACACGATCACGGTCTTGCCCTTGCCCGCGAGGGCGGCGTCGACCGTCTTCGCGTACGCGACCGCGCCTTGGGCGGCCGGGGTCGTCGGCGTCGAGCCGTTCGGGGAGAGGCCGTTCATCTTCGCCACGAGGGCGTCGGCGCCGAGCGGGAGCTTCTGGCGCTCGATGGGCGTCTGGTAGGTGGCCGCGCTGCACTCGTTCCCGTTGGGGAAGGCGATGAGCGACACGGTGATCTCGGCCGACTCGAAGCTGCGGAAGAACGTCTCGAGCGCCTTCGTCACGACCTTCCACTTCGACGACGTGTTGTTGCAGTCGCGCGGGTTCGTGTTCTGCGTGTACTCGCACATGCTGCCCGACTTATCGAGCACCACGATCATCTCGAGGGGGAGCTTGTCGGCCTGCGCCTTGACCGACGCGCACTCCGCGTTGACGTTGCCGCCGCCGGGCTGCGTCGGGCCGCCGAAGGGGCCGTTGCCGGTCCCCGTGCCGTTGCCGTTGCCGGTCCCCGTGCCGTTGCCGTTGCCGTCGCCGGTTCCGGTCGGGAACGCGCCTGGGTCCTCGGTTCCTCCGCCTCCGCACGCGACGACGATCGCACACGCTGCGAGCGAGCCCACGAGACCAGTCAAGCGCTTCGAGCTCATGTTCCTCCGACTCCTCTTCGCGTTACGGCCGCAGCCACTCCCGGCCGCGTGCACCCATCACACCCTCCACCAAGCAACGGACGTGCCGCCGCCGAATCGCCGAGGCGACATGCGCCTACATCGGAATTCGTGCTGCAAGAGGCGCGGAATTTTCCTGACTTTCCACATCATGGATCCACCCTCGTCCATGCCGGGGACGGCGGCGATCCCCGCGTGATCCAGGCGCTCACCCGGGGAGCGGGGCGGCCGGGGCCTCGCGCGGGCCCGCGAGCGCCACGCCCACCTCGTTCGCCGTGCGAAGGCACACGAAGAAGAGCTCTTGGCGCGCGTCGACCAGCTCGGTGAGCTTGGTCGTCTCGAGGCTGCACCCCGCGTCCACCTCGACGACCCCGTCCGAGATCGACGAGATCCTCACGCGGACGTCCTCGCGGCGCACCTTCGGGTGCTCGGGGATGCGCGCGTCGAGCAGCGCGACGAACCGTGCGAGCGTGGCCTCGCTCGCGCCCTGCGTGATGCGGAGCTTGCACACGAAGCGTGTCCGGTCGCGCGCCGAGAGAGACTCGATGCGCATGTCGGCGAGCTTCCCGTTCGGGATCACGACGAGCGAGCGATCGGCCGTACGAATGCGGGTCGAGCGGAGGCCCACCGTCTCGACGGTGCCCTCGATGCCGTCCACGCGGATCGTGTCTCCGACGCGGAAGGGCTGATCGACCAAGATCGAGATCGAGCCGAAGAGGTGCTCGATCGTCTTCTGGGCGGCGAGCGCGATCGCGATGCTCCCGATGCCGAGGCCGGTGATGATGCTGCCGACGGGGTAACCGAGCTCGCCGAGCACGGTCACCGCGCCGAGCACCCACACGACGAACTTCCCGACCTTGAGGGAGAACGTCGAGAAGCCGCGGAGCGAAGGGCGGTTTCGGCCCCAGTCGCTCTCGAGCACGCTGCCCCCGAAGGACGCGACCACGCGCAAGAAGAACCAGAAGAGCGCGACGAGGGCCGCGGCCCGGAGCCCTCGCATGACGAGCGCGTCGGCGGGCTGGTAGAGGCCGAAGAAGCGCGTGCCCCCGTAGATGACGGGCAGGGCGCACGCGAGCCGGGCCGGCCCCTTCATTCCCTGGCGGAGCTCGGGGCTCCACGCGAGCCGCGCCCTCTTCGCCATGTAGCCCGCGACGCCGATCGCGACGAACCCGAGCGGCCGCGCGACGAGCGCCGAGAGCAGGACGAGCAGCACGAGCGCGCCTGCGTGCCACACGAGGAACGAGCCCGGCAGCTCGCGAAAGAAGAACGGAGAGAGCTTGCTGCGCGCCCAGCGCTCGCCGAGCTCGTCGTAGAGGCCGTCGATCAACGAGACCGTCTGTGCGGAAAATACCCACCTTGGCTCTTCGTCGCCCGATCGCGCCTCTTTGCGCACGATGCGGATGGGGACGAGCTTCCCGTCCTTGGTGCGGATCCGCCCGATCTCGTCGACGTTCGCGGGGAGGCCGTCGTCCTTCTTGCCGGCGGCGTGGGGCGACAGCTGGCCCGGGTCGAGCCAGAGCTTTCGCGCGAGCACGATGTCGAGCATGCGCGCGAGCTCGGGGCCTTTCGGGGCGTCGGCCTTGGAGAGCTCGAGGTAGGCCGCGGCCTCCACGAAGCGCCCCTCGTTCGCGGCCGCGAGGTACCGGGTCATGCTGGCGCGAGGCGAGTCGAACGCGACCGCCTCGTCGTCGTCGGCAGGGTTCGCGGCCTTCGCCGATGCCGACGGCGCGGGCGTGGGGACCTTGAGCTGCGCCATCGCCGAAGGCGGTCGCGCCGCGAGCGCCGTCACGAGGGCCACGAGGGCGAGGAGAGCGTGCGCCCACGGCGGGAGGCGGAGTGGCTTCTTGGAGCGCATGCGCCCCAAATACCTGGCCGAAGGCTTCCAAAAAAGGGGCAGAGCGCGCATTCTGCCTTCGTGAAGAGCCTCGAGCTCGACGACACCCTGTCTCCCGACGACGCCGCCGAGCACCTCGCGACGCTCCCGCTCCTTCGCGACCTCGGCGCGACCTTCGTCGATCGTCCTCGCTCCACCATCGAGCCTCGGTCTCGGCACGCCTCGGCCGACGAGCGCGCGCGGGCGGGCCTGCACAGAGCGGAGCCTGGCGCGGGCACCCTCCCAGGGTTCGTCCTCAAGTCGACCCTCGGCGAGGGCGGCATGGGCATCGTGCGCATGGCGGAGCAGTCGGCCCTCGGCAGGCTCGTGGCCGTCAAGACCCTACGCGACGCGGGCGAGGCCGGCGGAGGGCGGAAATCCGGCGGCGACGCGGCGATGCGGCTCCTCCGCGAGGCGTGGCTCACGGGCCGGCTCGAGCACCCGAACGTCATCCCCATTTACGATCTCGGCACCGACGACGCCGGTCGACCTCACATCGTGATGCGGAAGGTCGAGGGCACCTCGTGGGACGCCCTCCTCGCCGAGCCGTCCCTGGTCAAAGAGAAACACGGCGTGGTCGATCTGCTCGAGTGGCACCTGCGGGTGCTCGTGCAGGTCACGCTCGCCCTGAGCCGCGCCCACCAGGTCGGCATCGTTCACCGCGACGTGAAGCCCGAGAACGTCATGGTCGGCGAGCTCGGCGAGGTCTACCTGCTCGATTGGGGCATCGCCGTGAGCCTCGTCGACGACGGCTCGGGTCGCCTCCCGCTCGCGCGCGACGCCACCGAGCCCGCGGGGACGCCTTGCTACATGGCGCCCGAGATGCTCGGCGAGTCCCCTCCGCGTATCGACGAGCGCACCGATGTCTACCTCGTGGGCGCGACGCTCTACGAGATCGTCGCTGGAAAACCGCCGCACGACGGGCGCTCGTTCGTCGAGATGATGCAGCACATCGTGCGCTCCTCGCCCGAGTTTCCGGGCGACGTGCCCAAGGAGCTCGAGCAGGTGTGCCTGCGCGCGATGGCGCGAAAAAAGGAAGATAGATACGCGAACGTCGCCGACCTCCGGAACGCGATCTTGGATTTTCTCACCCATCGCGGCTCGAGCGCGCTCACGGCGCTCGCCGAAGAGAAGAGCCGCGAGCTCTTGAACGCGCTCGCCTCGCCTACGCCTCCCGAGCGGCAGCTCGTCTACAACCTGTTCGGCGCGGCGCGCTTCGGCTTCCTCGAGGCCCTGCGCTCGTGGCCCGACAACACCGACGCACGCGACGGTCTCCACGCCGTGTCCGTACGCATGATCGGCTACGAGCTCGAGGCCGGCTCGGCCGAGGCCGCGCACTCCATCTTGGCCGAGATGCCCGAGCCCCCCGAGGAGCTCGTCTCGCGCGTCGAGGCCGCGATGAAGGCTCGCGAAGAAGAGAAGCGGCGCCTCGAGAAGCTCGACAAGCTCGAGGAGCAATACGATCCCAACGTCGGCCGGCGGACGCGGCTCTTCGTGGCGATCGTGTTCGGCGTGATCGGCGTCGTAGGGCCGCTCGGGCTCGCGGTGCTCCACGAGGCCGAGCCCGCGGTCGACGTGCTGCTCCTCCGCACGACGGGGCTCACCGTCATGTGCGCGGCGTTCGTCGTGTGGGCGCGCGACTCGCTCCGGAAGACCCACATCAACAAGGCGATGGCCTACACGCTGCTCGTGGGGTACGCCTCCCAGGTGCTCGCCGTGCCCGGCGCGCTCTTGCTCGGTCTCCCGCTGCACTTCCACGTGGCGCTCGTCCTCGCGCTCTGGTCGCTCCTCACCGTCATGCTTGCCGTCACGACCGAGGTTCGGTTCGTGTTCGCGTCGCTCGCGTACCTCGCGGCGTTCTTCGCGTCGGCCAAGTTCCCCGGCCTTCGGTTTTTCGTGCAGGCCGGGGCGAACCTCTCGCTGCTCGCCGTGGTGCTCGTCGCCTGGAGCACCAAAGAGGACATCAAGCGCCTTGAGGATCGCGCGCGCGCACGGCTCGGTCGAGGATCGTGAGCCCGACACCTCGCGCCCACGTCGGGTAATGAATGTACGATGCATCGAACGCGGCGGGCTCCGGCTCGCGCGCGACGACGGCCGGGGAGCGTGTGCGATCGAGCCCGATCACGACGCGCTCTCCCGCGACGACGGTGATGTTGATCTCTTCGAATTCGTTCGGTTTTTCGTCGCTCGTAAGGCGAACGACGTGAGGCCCTGCGGGCACGCGTGAGAAGCCCCTGGGGGGGGACGCCGTGATCCCTGCGGTGGGGTGCGGCACGTCGTCGAGGCGCGCGCGTTCGAAGAGCCCGTCGCCGATCTCGACGGTGCCCGTCCCTCGGGGCAGGCGCTTCGCCGCGATGGGGCGCCGAGGGAGGCCACGGTGTCGTCCGCGGCGAGCTCTGCGCGCGGCGAGCCCACCCAACGCCAACACGACGAGCGCGACCGTGACCGTGGCGAGGGCAGCGTACGGCATGCCCTTCAGCGTACCGTGCTCACGTCACTAGGCTACCCCAGAGATCGTCAGGGCGCCGCCGGGCTGGGCCGGAGGGCGTCCCTTCGCCGCGTGAGGGTGTCGGCCAGGGCGCGCTGGCGTTCCGTGAGCGCGAGCGTCGAGGTCCTTCGGAGCGCGAGATCGAGGGCCTCTCGGGCCTCTGCGGGGCGCCCGACCTTCTCGAGCGCGTCGGCGAGGGCTCCCGCCACACGGAG
This sequence comes from Myxococcales bacterium, assembly GCA_016712525.1. Lineage (NCBI taxonomy): Bacteria > Pseudomonadati > Myxococcota > Myxococcia > Myxococcales > Myxococcales bacterium. The sequence goes on along the minus strand of JADJQX010000008.1, from coordinate 480,579 downwards.
GAGCCTCGGTCCCTCGAGGTGGGAAAGGGCACGCCGACCTTCGCTCACGGCCGCCTCCCACTCCCCGAGGGCGGCCTTGGCGCGCGCGAGCCTCGCGTGCGTGTTCCCGTCCGCGGGGAAGGCACGCGCCGAGGCCTCGAGGGCAGGGAGCACACGAGCCACCCGCTTGGCCGCTTCGGCCGCGAGGAGGAGATGCGCGTCGGTCGCCAGGCGAGCTTCGGCCGACGTGGCGGACGCCCGCGTCGCCTCGATCGTGGCGAGCCACTTCGCCGCGTCGTCGGTCTTGGCAAGGGCGTCGCCCACGGCATCGTCGTAGGCGCACAAGGCCTCGTAGAGGTTCGACCGATCGTCGTCGGCCATGGGATCGGCGCAAGGGGCCGTTCCGCAGCTCGGCTTGGCTTCGGCCCGGGCCTGCGCGAGGAGGCGAGGGTCTTTGGACTTCGTCTCGCCGAGGGCCTCGAGGGCGGCTGCGAGCACGACGGCGCGCGACGTGCCTCGAGGGAGCCATTCGAGCGCGGCGCGCGCGAGGGTGAGCACGTCCTCCGGGGGCGTGCCGGCGAGGCCGACCATCCCCTCGACCGCGCGCGCCCTCGCGACGAGCGGCTCTCTGTCGTTCCCTGCGATGGCCTCGTATGCGGCGTGAGCCTCCTTCGTTCGACCGAGGGCGGCGAGCCTCGTCGCTCGTGCGAACGAGCCCTCGCCGGACGAGGTCACGTCGACCAGCAACGAAACGAGCTCCGCGCGCGTGGCCGAGCCACCCCATACGAGCCGCGCGGTATCGCCGTCGGGGGAGAGCACGAACAGCGTCGGCCAGGAGCGGTTCGGGGACTTCGCGACGAAGGCCTGGTTTTTCGGCTTCTCCGTGTCGATCGAGGCCCACACGAACGCCTCGCCCAGCGTGCGCCCGTCGGGGAGGCGTTCGGCGCGGAGCGAAGAATCGGCGAGCACGTTCGCGCGCATGGCGAGGCACGTGTGGCACCACGGCGCCCACGCGTCGACGAAGAGCGGCACCTGCCTGCGCCGGGCCTCTGCGCGCGCGGCCTCGAAGTCGTCGTCGAACACGTGGGGCTCGGCGCGTGTCTCGACCTTCGGCGCGCGCGCCACGGCGTTCGGCGGCGCCGTGCACGCGAGGAGACCTGCGGCTGCGACGACGGCGAACGTGCCCCGAGCGCGCTTCACGAAGCGCTCTTCAGAGCTTGTTGCCCTCGGCGAGCAAGGTCCAGTTTTGACCGGTGGTGCAGGTGCCCGACACGTGCACGATCTCGACGCTCACGGTGCGGTCGTCGTCCGAGCCGTTCGAGGTGATGCCCATCTCGCCCCACTCGATCGACGTCACGTCCGCCCCGGCGACGGTGTTGGTCGTGCGGTCGGCGCCCTCGGGCGGGCACTTTTGGCCGGAGCCGTCTCCCGCGAGGAAGACACGCATGTCGAAGTTCGTGCCCGGGGGCGACGTGAGCGTGAGCTTCAGCTTCATCGACTCGCCGACGATGCTGCTGTCGTCCTCGCTCACGCGGATCTTGAGCCAGCGCGATGTCGAGCCGGTCTGTGTGGAGGTGTCGGCGTTCTTGTCGCCGCTCACGGGGGTCATCGTGATGCCGCCCACGCAGGTGTTCGGCGCTACGCACTGACCGGTGCCTCCGTCGGTGCCACCGTCTCCGCCGCCATCCACGAGCGGCCCCGAGTCGCCCGTGCCCGCGTCGGTCGGGCCGGCCGCGTCCTTCTGTGGAGGAGTGGCCGAGTCGCGCACCGGCGTGACGACCCCCGAGTCTTCCTCTTCGCCGATGCCTCCGCCTGCGTCGTCGTCCTCCGCGACGGTGCCCGTGGCGCAAGCGACCGCGACGGCTGCGGCCGAGGCCGCGGCAAACCAAAGGAAGGGGCGCATCCGCATGGACAGCACCATAGCTCGACCGCCTTCCCGGGCCAGGTTTTTTGCCTATGCCGCGCAGTCCGAGGTGCCAATGTAGGGAGATCGGCTCGGCGGCTTGGTCGGACCTATTTGGCCGGTTTTGCCCGGGCAAAAGCGTCGATCCACGTGCTCGAGTCTTGCGCACCCTCGAAGCGCGCGCTCCCGACGAAGAAGAGCGGGACGCCACCGGCCGAGGTCTCCATGTACGCGGCGAGATCGCGGCGGAGGCGCTCGTCGGTCGCGGGCGCGCGCAGGCAGTCGCGGAAGGCGTCGCGGTCCACGCCCGCGTCGGCCGCGGCGTCCTCGCAGCTCCCCGGATCGAGCCTCGCCGAGCCCGCGGCGAAGAGCGCGTCGTCCATGGTCTCGGTGCGCCCGCCGAGGGTCTCGACGCAGATCGCCGCGCGTGCCGCCATCTCCGCGTGCGGGTGGCTCGGGAGAGGCACGTGGTGCCGTACGAACCGCACCTTCAGGCCGGGCGACGCCTGCAGCGCCTTGGCGAGCTCGGTGTGGGCGGCCTTGCAGAACGGGCACTCGTAGTCCGAGAACACCACCACCGTCACGGTGTCGGCGGGCCCTCGCGCGAGCTCCGTCTTGACGGCGTCGGGCGTCTTGGCCGACCCGCACGCCACGGCGAGCCCCGCGACGGACAGCGACAGGGTGATCCGGAGGGCGCGGGCGAGCTTCGGCATCATGGGCCGACTCTACGCCCATTTCGAGGGGCTCGCGAGGCGTGTCCGGCGCGCCCCGCGGGGAAGGCAGGAGCCCCTTCCTGCAGCTGCTGGGGCCCCTGCCACCGGGGTCAGACCGCGATCGTGCCCGTGCGTACGAGGTACGCGAGCTTCTTGCGTTGCCCGTCGTTCAGCAGCGCGTGGATTCGCCCGAGGGCCGTGATGACGGCGGTCCTCAGACGTTCGGCGCTCTCGACGCGCATCTTTCCGCCCTCGGCCGCCCGAGCCTCGTCGAACGTCGCGCCCTCCATCGCGTCGGCGAGCGCCGCGATCGTGCGCTGATGATCGACCTCGGCCTGGGCCCGCTCGGTCTTCAGCGTGTTCATGATGCGCGCGAGCTCTTCGACCTGGGCCTCGTCGAGCTCGAGCTTGTGCGCGAGGAACCGGAGCGGTCGCCTCACGCCGAAGGGGCCACCGCCGAACGGCTCGTCGTGGCCGGGGGGGCCTGCGCTGCGGGTCGCGTCGGGCTCGCCGCCGTGATGCCGCGCGCCGAACGGGCCGCACGAGGCCTGGGCCCCCGCGTGACAATCGGCGCCGCGTCTCGAGGTCTTCCACCAATGATAAAATGCAGGATGCATGTGTCGTCTCCACGCGCCCCGAGAGGCTCGGGGCGGGGCTTGGGAACACGTGGGCGAGAGTGCCGCACGCGGTGGAGAGCATTCGTCCGACCGCGGACGCTCGCAAACGCGGCCCGCGTAAAGTTCCGTGTGCTCGACGTGCGGGCGCTGGGGCAGGTTTCCAATAGATAAGTTTCCCTAATGGTATGGCTCACGATGGTTGCGTTGTGCTGCATCGTGGGGCGCCGCATGCTCTCTCGTGAGACGGGCGCCGAGCCGCGATGGCCCGGCCGCCCGCACGACCCCTCACCCGAAAAGAGAGCCCCATGCGCCGCCACGTCCTCGCCGCCCTCCTCGCCGCCGCGACCTCCCTCTTCGCCTGCGCCCACGACCCTGGGGAGCTCCCCTCGAGCGACGCCGACGGGCGCGCGTCGGTGGCGTCGGCCCTCGTTCCTTCGGCGACCGACGTCACCATCGTCGGCAGGAAGCTCGTTCTCGATGGTCACGACTACCAGGTGCGAGGCGTCGACTACTCCCCCATCCCGATCGGGGGCGACAACAGCTCCTTCTGGGGGCCGGGGAACCTCGACGGACACGGCGGGGACATCTTCGCCGAGCCCGCGTACCAAGAGGTCCTGGCGAAGGACGTCGCGCAGATGCGCGAGATGGGCGTCAACACCATCCGCCTCTACGCGATGCACCCGTGGGACGCCCAGAAGGGGCCGCGTGCCATGCGCTCGCACACGAAGTTCCTCGACATGCTCTGGAACGGCGGCGACCGCCCGATCCGCGCGTACGTGGCGTTCCCCGTGAGCCCCGGCATCTTCCGGTACACGCGCGTCTCGGCTCCCCCCACGGACGGCTCGTTCTTCGTGACGACCCCCGAGGGCGACACGTTCGTCGCCGACGAAGCCCGAACGGAGGCCGGGTGGGCGTGGAACGGCCAACAGACCGCCGCCGAGCGGCGCGCGACGGACAAGCGTGCCTTCGAGGCGCTCGCCGAGGAAGTGGGGTCCCACCCGGCCGTGCTCGGGTTCGTGCTCTCGAACGAGCTGAACCTCGTCCAGAACCGGCAAAATCCCGCGTTCTGGGGCTACATGAACGAGCTCGGCGCCGCCGTGAAGGCGAAGGCGCCGAAGAAGCACACGCTGATGGCGCTCATCGACGACAGCATGCAGTCGCTCCGCATCGTGAAGCAGAAGGGCTTCGACGTATCGAACATCGATGTCTTCGGCGTGAACTCGTACCGTGGGCGTCTCGATCCGAACGCGAGCACGAACGACTTCGACCACCTCTTCGAGGAGCTCGCGGACGTGAGCGACAAGCCCTTCGTCGTGACCGAGTTCGGCGCCCCTGCCACGACCCGCAAGGAGATCCTCGCGTCCCTCGGCGCGCCCGTGCGCCCCGGCTCGAGCCCGTCGCTCGTGAGCATGTGCCCGAACGGCGCGATGGTCGAGCTCCCCGACCGGGCGAAGGCCCAGGCCGACTACATCGAGGGCCACTGGAAGCACATCGACGCGAACCGCGACGTCGTAGCGGGCGGGCTCGTCTTCGAGTGGCAAGACGAGTACTTCAAGGCGGGCGCCCACGCGAACGCCATCGAGACCGACGTGTGGCACGCGACGCCATCGAAGGCCGCGAGCGAGGCCTTCCCGGGTGGCTGCTGGGACGAAGAGGGCTTCGGCATCCACGCCGTCGAGAACCGCCGCGGCGGCGCGTATTTTCCGGGACCCGGCGTGCAGGTGGTCGACGGCAGGACCCCACGTGCGGCCTTCGACAGGCTGAAGGTGCTCTGGGCGAAGCCCTGATGGTCGTGGCGTCGGCGCGGCGGCGAGGCTCGATGCGACGGGCCTCGTCGCTCGCGCGCGTGCGGCCCGGAGCGCGCGTCAGCGCGTGAGATCCCGGGTCTCTCCGAGATCCGAAATCCACAAATGATCTCTAGGGTTACCAGCCGCTTCCCACGCCGCACGCGCGCGCACCGGTGGCTCCCCGATGGGCTCGTCGGTGAGGCGGAAGGTGCCCCAGTGCATCGCGACGAAGTGCTTCGCGCCGAGCAAACGATGGGCACGCACGGCGTCCTCGGGGCCGATGTGCTGGGGGCTCATGAACCACTCGGGGTCGTAGGCTCCGATGGGCATCATGGCCCAGTCGATGCCCGGCTCACGCGCGCCGATCGCGGCAAAAACGTCCTCGGCGAAGGCCGTGTCGCCCGCGTGGTAGGCCTTGCCCTCGGGGCCCTCGATCACGAAGCCGCCCCAGAGCCGTGTGTTCCTGTCCCACGGCGCACGCATGCACCAGTGCTGCGCCGGCACGAGCCGCACGCGGAGGCCGTGCACGTCGGCCTCTTGCCACCTGTCGAGCTCGATCACGTTCGGTAGGCCCGCGTCGCGGAGGAGCTTGCCGCACCCGAGCGGCGTGACGAAGGTGGCCTCCGGGCCGATGTGGCGGAGCGAGGGGACGTCGAGGTGGTCGAAGTGGTCGTGCGAGACGGTGACCACGTCGACGTGGCCCATCGCCTCGCGCCGCAGCCCGGGCGGCGAGAGCCGCTTCACGACGCCTTGGATGCGCGTGCCGAGCACCGGGTCGGTCACCACCAGCTTGCCCCCGAGGCGCATCGCGAACGTGGCGTGGCCGACCCACGTGAGGCTCGCGCGGGCCTCGCGCACGAGGGCGCCGTCGTTCGGGCGATGGGGCACCGTAAAGGGAGGGCCCGAGCGCCGCCGCTTCCCGAGCAGGCGATCGCCGACCTGCCACTTCAACATGTCGAGAGGGCCCTTGTCGGGCGTCGTGCCATCGAGGTTCGTGAAGCGGGCCGCCATCGGGTGAGCCGATGGTAGCGAAATGCGCCGGCCAGGGCGAACCCGCCCTTGATTGCCCGTCGCCGCGATCTTCGACGCAGTAGGTCGAACGACCTATTTTTCCGCGCGACGAGGAAAAATGGCGAACGGCCGAGCCCTTGGGGGAGCTCGGCCGCCGCGCGCGCGCGGGCGCTTCCCGATCAGGAGCCGTTCTTGAGCGGGATGATCTGCACGCGCCGATCGGGGCCTTCGCCGTGGCTCTCCGTGCGGACGCCCTGCACGTCCTTGAGGGCCACGTGCACGATGCGGCGATCGCGGGCGCTCATCGGGTCGAAGGTGATGATCTTGCCCTCTTTGGCGACGCGCTGCCCGAGCTTCTGGGCCATCTCGGCGAGCTGGTCCTCGTGGCGGGCGCGGTACCCTTCGGCGTCGACCTGCACGTGACGGCGTGCGTCGCCGGGGCGATGCACGACGCGCGTCGTGAGGTACTGGATGGCCTCGAGCACGCTGCCGCGCTTGCCGATGACCCGGCCCGCGTCGGGGCCCTCGATGTCGATGCGGATCTCGTCGGCCGAGCCTTCGCCGTCGTCGGGCGCGAGGATCGCGTCCGCGTCCACCTGCATCTTGGTGAGGAGCATCCGGACGAACTGGACAGCCCGCTGGCTCTGCGCGTCTGCGCTATTGGTCTCCACGTCGCTCATCGTCATACCCGGGCCTTTCCCTTCCCGACTTCTACCTTGGACTGGGCCACTTCCTCGACCGAAATCTCTCCGGCCTTCTTTTGGGGGCCGCTCGGGGCGAATTTTTCGACCGCGAGCTGCTGCACGATGCCAAGGATGCTGTTCGTGAGCATGTAGACGCCGAGCGCCGCCGGCAAAAAGAGCATCATGACGGTGAAGATGCCCGGCATGAGCCACATCATCATCTTCTGCTGGGCCGGGTCCATGCCGGGCTGCTGCGGCACGATGCGCTGCTGCACGATCATGAACGCGCCGAGCACGAGCGGCAAAATGTAGAACCGGTCGGGCGCCGAGAGGTCTTGGAACCACAAGAATTTCTCGTGGTACATCTCCACGGCCGTCTGGAGGGTCGTGTACATCGCGAACCAGACCGGCATCTGCACGAGCTGCGGCAAGCACCCGCCGAAGGGGCTCACGCCGTGTTTTTTCCAGAGCTCCATCATGGCGAGGTTCTTCGCCTGCGCGTCGTCGGCGAACTTCGCGTTGATGGCGTCGACCTCGGGCTTCAGCTTGCGCATGCCCACGGTCGACTTGATCGACTTCCACGTGAGCGGGAAGAGCACGAGGCGCACGCAGATCGTCATCAAGATGATGGCGAGGCCCCAGTTCCCGAACGTGACCTTCGCGTGGAGGAACACGAGGAAGCTGATGAGCACCTTCGCCACGGGCGAGAAGAACCCGAGGTTGATGAGCTCGCCGAGGTGCGGGTTGCCCGTGACGGGGGCGGCCTTTCCGCCTTGGCCCACGGCGGCGAGCACGTCGCGCTCCTTGGGGCCCAAGAAGGCGACCTGCGTGTACGACGCGCTCTCACCTTTGGCGAGCTTGCGTGCAGGATACACGAGGCTCGCGTGGTACACGGCGCCGGCCTTGTCGTCGTCGCGGGCCTGCCCGGGCGAGAACCAGTCCTCGGCGAGGATGGCGCAGTCGGCGGGGCCGCCCTCGACCGTGGGCACGATCGCCTGGCCGAAGTAGTAGTTCGAGATCGCCGCGAATCGGTCGACACCCTGGACCGTCTGCCAGCCCTCTTTGAACTCGTCCTTGTTCTTTCGGGTGACGTCCTTGCCTTGGGCACACACGAGCTCGGTCTGGAAGGGGGAGACGCGACCGAGCTTGCCCTTCACCTCTTCGTTGCGGCGGAAGGCGAACATGCCCACGGCGAGCTTGTGGCTCTTCGCGTCCTCGGCGAGGTTCTTCACCTCGGTCGTGACCTCGAGCTCGAAGGGGCGATCGTTGGTGCGGACGGTCTTCTTGATGGTGACGAGCTCGTCCTCGTACGAAAAGACGCAGCCCTTCTTGCCCTCGAGGCGCTCGAGCTTCCAAAGGAAGCGGTCGTACTTGAGCTGGTCGTTCGCGCCCTCGCCGCGGAACGTCGTGCGGAGGCTGCGCCAGCGCTCGTGGTCGGGCGTGGTCGACATGTCGAACGTGCCGCCGCCCGCGTACTGCTGATCCTTCAGGTCGAAGTGGACGAGCGAGGCCCCGCGCGTCGAGAGCACCGCGTCGAAGCGGGCGCCCGCGATCTCGCAGAGCTCGCCCTCTTTCGGCTTCACGACCGGCGCGCCGTCCTTCGGGGGATCGAGCTCGTCGGGCTCGAAGCCGGGCGCGTTCACGTACGTCTCGAGCGGCACGCTCTGCGGCTTGTCGGTGCCGCGGAGGAGCGGCATGCCGAACTTCATGAAGAGGAAGATCGCGGCCGCGATGACGACCCAGCGGACGAGGGTATTACGGTCCATGCTTTCGGTGCTCTCGGTCGGGCTCGCGGTTCGTGAGGGCTTTTTGCGCTCGGCGCGATGGAAGTGTTACGGGGCTTCGCTGGGGGGAGGGGGCGCGAGCCGTGGAGGTGGCGGGTCGTGACCGCCGGGATGCAGCGGGTGGCACTTACACACGCGGATGACCGAAAGCAAGCTGCCGCGGGCCGCGCCGTGGAGCGCGAGGCACTCGAGGGCGTACCGGGAGCACGACGGGTAGAACCGGCACTGCCCGCCGAGGAACGGCGAGAGCACGATCTGATAGAGCCGCACGAGCCCGATGAGCAGGCGTGCGACCGGGCCGGGCGGTGCGTCGGTCATGCGCGGGCGGGAACATGGGGCGCGGCGGGCGCCTTCGCCAGCGCGGAGAGCGATTCTTCACACCTCTTTGCGAGGAGCCTCGCCACCTTCTGCACCTCGGCGCGGGCCTCGGCGAGGCCGAGACGCGGCGCGCCGGCCCTCGCGATCACCACGAGATCGAACCCCGCGGGCACGAGCCCCGGCGCTGGCCAGAGCCGAAAAAGCTCACGAAATACACGCTTTACGCGGTTTCGGTCCGGCGAGTGCCCCACCTTCTTGCCCACGGTCAGCCCGAGGCGCGCGGGCAGGCTCTCGCGGAGCGGCTCGGGCCGCGGGGCCACGAGCAGCACGTACGACGAGGTCGCGACCCTGTGTGTCGACGCCTGAACACGCAAAAAATCGGCCCGACGCACGAGCCGCCTCTCTTTCCCGAAGGTTCGGGGAGGGGCGGGGAGTGCGTCGGCCGACATGGAAGGGAGCCCACGCCCCGAGACGAAGCTCGTCGCGGGGAGCGAGGCATGAGGCTAGAAGGCGCGAGGCGCCTTCGTCGCGCTCACTTCTTGAAGGTGGTGACGGCGAGGCGGGCGCGGCCCTTGCGGCGACGGTTCGAAAGAACCTTGCGGCCGCCGGCGGTGGCCATGCGGGCGCGGAAGCCGTGGGTGCGAACACGCCGGAGGTTGTGGGGCTGGTACGTGCGTTTCATGGTTCTCTCTCGTCGTGGGGCGCTAGCGGACGGCTCGTCCCGTCGCCAGGGCGGCGCAAGAAAGCACTAGGCCTCGACCACGTCAAGCGAACACGGCGCGAGCACGCCGAATCCATGTCGATTTCTACCCGCGGAGGCCCTCGAGACCGCGCGAGCCCGGGGCCCCAAGCCCTCGACGTCCATGGGGAAGCTCGCGCGGCGAGCTACGAGACGGTGGCCCTCCGAGCGCCCCGGAGCGGATCGCCGAATACCGGGTAGAAAAGGCCGAATGTCCTGTGTACGGTGCCGTGGCGATGACGAGCAAGCGCAGGTTCGGTCGGGCCCTCGGGCTCCTTGGTTTCGTGGGCGTTTTTGCGGCGTACGGCCAGGCTTCGGCCCAGCAGAGCACGTTCAAGCTCGACCGCCTCGAGGTGCCCGGCGCACCCGACGACGGCGTGGCCGTGTTCCGCCCCGTGACGAACCAGCGCCCCATTTTCTACGGGCAGCTCGCGGTGGGGTACTCGTTCCGCCCGCTCCGCACGGCGACCATCGCGACCGACCGCAACACCCTGCTCAACTCCAAGTCGGGGGCGATCCACAACCAGCTCACCATGTACGGGAGCTTGGGGTTCCAGTTCCTCGACCGGTTCTCGCTCGGGCTCACGTTCCCGTTCACGCCGATCCAGAACGGCGACGTCCCGAACTACGACCAGGCCGGCATCACGAGCCAAGGCACGGCCGGCACCACCGCCTTCACCCCGAGCGGCCCCGGCGCGGGCGACATGCGCGTCGACGTGCGCGCCGTGGCCCTCCGCAGCGAGAACCGCAAACACGCGCTCGGCGTGGGCGGGAGCCTCTTCGCGCCCACCGGCACCACCACGAACTTCGGCGGCGACTCGCAGGCCTCGGCCATGGTCCTCGTCATGGGCGAGGTCACCGCGGGCCCGATCGTGCTCACGGCGAACACCGGCGTGCACTTCCGCCCCGACCGCGCCATGAACGCCCCGACCCGCGGCAACGGCCTCGGCGTGGGCACCGAGTGGCGCTGGGCCCTCGGCGGATTTTTGCCCATCCAAGACGGAAAATACCGCCTCGGGCTCAACATCTTCGGCCAGACCGGTATCACCGACTCGAACATCACCGGCCCCACCGCCTTCACGTCGCGCAACACCTCGATCGAGTTCAACGTCGAGGGGCGGATGCGCTTCGGTCACGCCGATCGCTGGTGGGTGGGCCTCGGCGCTGGCCGCGGCATCGCGATGGGCTACGGCGCGACCGACCTCCGCATCGTCGCGCTGCTCGGCACCTACGTGCCCATCCTCGACTCGGACGCCCCCTCGCCGAAGAAGCGCGACAAGTCCGTCAAGGTCGACCCGAGCGCGCCCGACCGCGACCACGACGGCATCCCGGACGAGATCGACGCGTGCCCGGACGAGCCCGAGGATCACCAGGGCAACGACCCGAACGACGGCTGCCCGATGCCGGCCGACCGCGACGGCGACGGCATCCCCGACGCGACCGACAAGTGCCCCGATCAGCCCGAGGACAAGGACGGCTTCGAGGACGGCGACGGCTGCCCCGACGACGACAACGACAAGGACGGCATCGTCGACGCGAAGGACGCGTGCCCCAAGGAGCCCGGCGCTCCGAACACCGATCCCGCCAAAAATGGCTGCCCGGCGTTCATCAAGCTCGAGGGCGGTCAGATCCGCGTGCTCCAGCAGGTGCACTTCGCCACGGGCAAGGCCAACATCCTCCCGGACAGCTTCCCCATGCTCCAGGAGATCGCGAACGTGCTCCGCGCGAACCCCGGCATCCAGCGCATGAGCATCGAGGGCCACACCGACAACAAGGGCGGCGCGGCCATGAACAAGAAGCTCTCCCAAGACCGCGCCGACTCGGTCATGCGCTGGCTCACCGAGCACGGCATCGTCGCGGGGCGCCTCGAGGCGCACGGCTACGGCATGGAGAAGCCCATCGACAACAACCTCACGGACGCCGGCCGCGCGGCCAACCGCCGCGTCGAGTTCAAGATCCTGAGCGAGACCAAGACCGAGTGAGCTTGCGTGCGCTCTGCACGTAACGAACGAGCGGCGAGATCCTCCGGGGCCTCGCCGCTCTCGTTTTTGTGCGCGTCACGGGCCGAGGGTGAGCCCTCGGCGAGCGCCTCACTTGCCCGCGAGATAGATCGAATAGAGGAGCGCCTTGGAGAGCTCGGCGGCCTTCGTCGAGCAGAGGTGGCCTTGCCCGTCGCCGTCGACCCCTTGGCCCTTGCTCGGGCACGCGGCCGTCGAGCGGTTCGCTTGGCAGATGTGCCACACGCCGCCCTTCTCGCAGCGCGCGCCGCCATCGAGGCTCTCGATGTCGGTGAGGTCGAAGATTTTGTCGTCCTTGAAGGTCTCGAGCATGTACGCGCGCATCTTCATCTTGGGCGCGTTGGTCGAAGGATCGAAGACGAGCGGCGGCGTCACGTGGACGAACCGCACGCCCGCGGCCTTCACCTCGTCGACGAGCTTCTTGTACTCGGAGAGCACCCGATCGAGGGGCACGCTGCCACCGTCGTCGACCGTGTCCATGACGTCGGCGTAGCCGAAGGAGAAGGTCATCACCTTGAGCTTGCCCTTCTGTTTCTGAAACTCGCGCCGGACGACGTTCATCTTGGAGATGGGCTTGCCGTTGTCGGTGGGGCCCACGTCGGCGAAGAGCCCGCCGTTCAAGCCGTTCACCACGCTGTTCGGGGCTTGGCCGGGGCCGTAGTACTCGAAGCCGAAGCCGATGGCCTCGGCGCCGTCCTCGAGGTCTTGGCCGACCGACTGGTGCAAATAGAGGGACGGGAAGGCCTTTATCGCGTCCTTGTCGGTGAGGGCGTCCCACGCGGCGATGCCGCCTGCGCCGATGACGTTCGGGCCTGCCGAGGGCGTCGGGCCAGGCCCGGTCGACGTGCCGGTCGGGGTCGGGCCCGTGCCGCCGTCCGCCGGGGGCTCGGTGGTGGTGACGCTGCACGCGGCCGCGAGGAGGGAGACGAGAGCCGTGGCGAGGAGGGCCGTCGGGCGAATGGAGAGGCGCATGGGAAGCTCGTGGGTTCGGGGGAGACGCGGGGGTGTGCCCCATCGTCGGCAAGCGAGGGCGGAACGTTGCGCCCTTTCGAATGGTTTTTCTCACCGCGCCGCCGAGCGCAACCCCGGTCTTCTCGGCGGGGGGGCGGGTGGCAAAAACCCGAGTTATTTCATGTGGAAAGAACGGCGCACCGTCGCGTGGGGGCCGTCGAAGGGCGCGACCTTCACGCCCCGCAATACCTTCTCCACGCACGCCGCCGCGGGCGTACCCGCGAGGGGCCCGCCGTCGACGATGGCGCTCTCTGCCGAGCCGTCGTTCGCGAAGACGAGGGTCGCGTGAAAGTCGAGCGGCGCGCCGGTCGTGCACGACGCGAGATCCACGTTGCCGACGGCGGCGTTCGCGGAGGTCGCGTCGAACGGAGGCCGCGGGCCACCGCACGCCACGGCGGACACGAGGGTGAGCACGAAGAGGGCACGGATCATGGTTTTTCTCCGACGAAGAGCTCGCAGCCCCAGAGCGCGCCGCGAGCGTCGGCCACGACCGCCACGCCGATGCGCTCGAAACGTGTACTGCGCAGGTTCTCGTAGTGCGAGGGGCTCTCGGTGAGGGCGCGGTGGAGCCCCATGACCTCGCGCGATTCGGCGACGTTCTCTCCCACCGTCTTCGGGCGGACGCCCGCGGCCTCGGCTCGCTGCCGCGGATCGCCGTCGCCGGTGTCGTGGGCGATGGCACGCGCGGCGATCATGGCCTCGACGTGGGCACGCGCGATCGCGTCGAGCTTCGGATCTCGCACGAAGCGCGGGAGGCCCGCGTCCTCTCGGAGCTTCTGCACGAGCTGAAAGAGGGCCTCGTCCGGCGGGCCCGAGGGAGGCAAAAGCTCGTCTTTCGGCCGCGTGTAGCTCGGTGGGACGTCGGCGAAGACGCGGGCCTCGAGCACCGGCCGCGGGCCCGCGTCGGTGTCGGCCACGACCTGGACGACGAACGCTCCGCGCGAGTCGGCTGCGAAGGTCGCGCGGACCTTGCTGGTCGCAGGGTCGAAGCCGCCCGGGAGCACACGCGGGGCGCCGAGGGGCCCCTTGACCATGATTCGCGCCCCGCGGACGTCGCCGCCGAGCGTGGCCTCCACGGGAAGAAACTCGCCGACGCGTACACGCTCCTTGACGGGGACGAGCTCTCCGAACACCTCGAGGGAGAGCACCGCGAGCACGGCTCGGCCCGCGCTCGTCGTGGTGGTGCCGACGCCGCAGGCGCGCGCCGGACGACCCCGTTCTCCCGCTCGGTAGGTGGCGTACCCACGCTCGAGCGCGTCCGGTGACGGCCCTTCGGCCACCCACGCGCGAGGCCAGACGTGCGCGACGCGCTCGGCTTGCACCGCGAGCGCGAGGTCCGGCAGATCGAGGGGACCTTGCCCACGCGCCTTCCGCTCGGCGAGGGTCTGCGCCACCCGATCGAGCCTCGCGTCGCGGGCCCCGCACGTGACCTCGGCGCGTGCCTTCGTCGCGGCGAGCGAGACGAGGGCCATCACGAGCACCGAGAGCACGAGCCGCATGAACTGGGCTTAGCGCTTTCGCTTCGCGAGGGCCGCCTTTTCGGCGTTCCGTTTGCCTAGCGCGAGGCCGACGCGCAAGCCCAGGATGAAGCCGCAGGCGATCGCTATCGCTATGAAAAGAGCCGACATTTCTGGCTTCTCCGAAAGCGCCGAAGGCACCCCCGGAGCCCCGCTTGCGAGGGTCGAGCGTGCCTTCGTGCGGGCCGCGAGGGCCGGCAGAGCATTTAGAGCGAGAAGCTCTTGCCCACCTTCACCGAGCTTCCACCGAACGGCGGGACACGTGCGCCGCGGTACTTGCCGGCGATGCATCCACCCACCGGGGTGCCGGGGTAGGGGCCGCTGTCGACCACCGCCGACGACACCGAGCCGCTCGGCTCGAAGGTGACGGTGACGTGGCCCGAGCCCGTGGGCCCGTCGGGCTTCTTGCACGCAGCGGGGTTCACGCCGGCGAGGGCCGCCGCGGCGGCGCCACGATCGAACGGAGCGCCGGACGCGGGGGCGGGAGCCGCCGTAGGCGCCGCGGTTTGACCCGCAGCGGCGCGCATCTTGGCCTCGAGGCTGGTGCCGCCCGCGGCGGGAGCCTCTTTCGGGGCCGCAGGAGCGGGCGCTGCGCCGCCGCCACCGGAGGGCTCGGTCTTCTTGGCCGCACCACCCGCGGCCGCGACCGGCGCGCCCTTCGTGGGGGCCGCGGCGCCTGCGCCAGGCTCTTTGGCCGTCGTGCCGGGATCGGAGGGGGGCGGCTGGGCCGCCGTGGGGGCCGCCGTCTCTTTCGGGGGCTCGTTCATGGCCATGGCGCTCGGTCCGGTGGCGCCCGTTCCGCCGGTCGTCTTGCCGTTGTTCGCCGACGCGTCGGCCGGGGGCCGCGTGAACACGATCGCCAACACGACCGCCACCGTGAGGAAGGCGACGCCGCCGATGATGGCGAAGATAATGCCCTTGTTGCCCTTCGAACCGGACGCCGAGGAGGCGTCCGCGGCGGAAACGGCGGGGTCCATCGGGGGAGGCGCGAGGATCGGCGCCGCGAGGGCCGCACCGAAGGCTCCGCCGCCGCCGAGGTTCATGATGTCGTCGACGCCGCTCGACTTGGGCTTGTCGTTGGCTTTCGAGGCCGACGAGAGGGCGCGGATGTCGATGAGGCCCGAGCCATCGCCCTGCGCGGTGGTCTTGTTCTCGGGCTTCGCGCTGGGCTTCTCGGCCTCTTTGGTGAGCGCGCTCAGGGAGAAGAGCACGCTCGACTCGTTGCGCTGACCCGTGAGCTTCGGCTCCTCACGGCTCGCGGCTGCGCCGAGGCGGTCTTCTTCGCCACCGGCCTGTGCCGCCCCACCGAAGAGGTCGGCGCCTGCGTTCCGTCCACGGTCGCGCCGCGCCGCTGCGGGCGCAGGGCTCGTCGACGCGGAGCTGTCGCCGAAGAGGCTCGCGGGCTGCGAGGACCCACCGCCGAAGAGCGGCGCCGCGGGCTGCGGGGCGAACTCGCCGCCCGTGTTGATGGCCACCGGGTGCACGCTCGGGCTCGAGACGGCGCGGTGGAGCTGATCGATGTCGCGGAGCGGGAGCCAGCCGTCCATGCCGTCTTTCCAGCAGTACGTCTCGGCGGAGACGACGCCGCTCTGGTACTCGGCGACGATCTCTTGGGTCGACATGGTGCGCTGATCGCCCTCGGCGACGTTCACCGTCCACTGGTCGCCGGCACCTGCGGCGTAGTCGAACACCTCGCCGCCCGCGCTCGCGTCGTCGCCCGCGGAGGCCTCGGCGCCGTTGATCACGATCGTCGCGCCGCACTTCTTGCAGCGGATCTTGACGACCTTGCCGACGACCTTCTCGTCCGCGATGGTGTACTTGGCTTGACACGATTGGCACGAAATCTTCATCGCGGAACCATCCTTTGGGGGCGTGGGACACGTGTCGCTCGCGCCGGCATCCAATCGTCGTCGTGAACGTCGCCGGCGGGGTCACGAGCCACGGGAGGCTCGTGGCTCCCCG
The DNA here is from genome assembly GCA_016712525.1 of Myxococcales bacterium. Lineage (NCBI taxonomy): Bacteria > Pseudomonadati > Myxococcota > Myxococcia > Myxococcales > Myxococcales bacterium. The sequence goes on along the minus strand of JADJQX010000008.1, from coordinate 464,537 downwards.
AGGGGACGACCACACCTGGAACTATAGCGGGCATCGTTTTGGGCGATCAAGTGAAGGCCGAAATCGTCTCGGGGGCGCTGGGTCGACGGGGGTGAGACGAAGGCCGGCGGGCTCGGCTTGGTCAGATTCGACGAGGCAGAACCGCGGACGATCTAAAGTTCCACCCGTTCGGCGCTCGGGCACCCTGCGGATGTCTTTTATCGAGCGATTTCGGATGGTTGCGGGTGGTCGCTCAGTTGAGCAAGACGAGCGAGGTGCCGTCTTTGCCACAAAAAGTCGCCGCGCCGTCGAACCGAGCGCCGCAGCTCGGGCAGATTTTGCCGCGGGCCGCCTTGACCGGGGCCGGCCGGGGAGCCCCCGCGGGCACGAGCTCGTCGCCGTGCTCGGGACACACCTTCGTGCCCTCGGGGAAGCCTTTTTTGCAGGTGGGGCAGGAGAGCGCGCCCGAGAGCTCGTCGCGTTGGGCTCCCTCGACGAGCTTGCTGCCGTCGTGGGGGCAGAAGTAGGTGTTCTCGAAGGTGCGCTTGCAGGTCGGGCAGGTGCGCTCTTCGACCGGCGCCGCGATGGCCGCCCCCGAGGCGCGGGCCCGCGTCGCGGCAGCTCGTGCGGCGCGTGCCGCGGCGAGCTTCTCCTTGGCTTCCTCGGCCGCCCGGAGGCTCTCTTCGTGCGCGCGCTTTTTCTTCTCGTAGTCGAGCGACGATGCCTCGTTCCGAGCCTCGGTCTCGCGCACGCGGGACTCGTAACGATCGACGGCCTCGGCCTCGAGCGCCTGGGCGCGCCGCTGCCTCCGTCTCAGGACGACGTAAGCGATCGCCAACGCGACGACGGCCGTGCCCACGACACCGACGAACACGGCTCGCCTACGCGCATGGCCATCGTCCGCCGCGACCTCGCTCGACCCGATGCTCACGCCAGGGAAGGACGTGACGCTCGCGGTGTCGGTCTCGCCCGCGGCGTTCAGCCCGTCTTTCGTCAGCAACGCTTCGTAGTTCGCGGCGCTCGTCACGGACAAAACGACCTTGGCCGTCTTTCCGTCGGCGGTCGCTTCGAGGGTGTACTCGCCTTCGGGGGTGCCTTCGGGCACGGTGACCTTCCCCTTCGAATCGACCGTGATCTTCGCCGCGATGGCCTCTTTCGAGGCCGCCCACGTGACCTCCGACGGGAGCGGGCAGCCCTCGCGATCGACGGTCTTCCCCCGAAAGACGAACGTCTCCCCGGGCCGGAGCAGCTTCTTCGAGGGACGGGCCTCGAGCCTCGCGGGAGGACCTGGCGCGGCGCAGGACGAGGTGGGTTTCGGCTCCTCTTTGGGAGGCGGAGGGGGCGTCGGGGCGGGCGGAGGGGCCGTCGCCGTCGCGGTGGCCGGCGCGGCGGGCCCGTCTTTTTGCACGAGATCGAAGGACCGTGTGCGTTTGACGTCGGCGACGCAGAGCCCGTCCTCGTGGGCGATCTCGTAGCGACCGGTCTCGGTGATGTCGATGTGCGTGTCGCTCGTGGCGGCCACGAGCGTTTGCATGATCGTCTTGCGCGGGTCACCGGGGGGCGTCGTGCAGCGGATCCGCCAGAGTCGGCTGTCCGCCGCGTGCGAGTACGTCTCGCGGGCGAGCGTGGGCAAGGGGTCGTAACACTGGTTCGAGCGGTAGACGCGCCCCCCGCCGACGAACGAGAGCACGTCGCCTTCGGCGCGCACGGTCACGGTCTCGCCGCCCCCGGTGGACGACGAACGCGGCGGTGGTCCGCAGCCCGTCTGCCACTTCTGGACCGTGAAATCCTCGCGGAGGGCGCTCTGACGCCACTTGCCGTCGAGTGGCGAGTCGGCGCGGGCCTCGCCCACGAGCGCCAAGGCTCCGAGGAGCGGCGCCAGCGCAGTGAAGGAGAGGACCGGATTCCGACGCACGGTACCCGACGACGATAGCAAACTCGGCGACGGGAGAAGAAAATCCCTCGGGCTCTCGTGCTTTTTGGCCCTAGCAGCCCGTTGATTTTCTCCGGTCGGCCGCTCGCCGCCGCATCCCGACCGCCTTCGTTTCGATCCTGCGGTGCGTGCTCGCCTACAAAAGTAGGCTCCGCGCGCTCCTCGGATCGCGCCTCGGCGGGTCGGGCGCGGACGTCGAACGGCCTCGGTCCGAAAAACAACAGGCTGCTAGGGGACACGGCGCCGAGGTGCTCCACTTCACGCGATTCTTCCCCGAAAATGAGCGCGAATCGTCGCTTTGGTGCTATGTCGCATAGGGTCATGCGTCCGAATCGTCGCGGTCTCTTGGGCCTCGTGGGGGTGACCTGTCTCGCGGGGGCGTGCGCGCTCGCGCTGCCTCGTACGGCTTCGGCGCAGCCGATCCCCGAGGCGAACGGGCAGGGGTTCGACACCCACCTCTTCCGACCTTCCATGGACTCGAAGGGGTTTTTCCACACGAACGGCACCGACATCCTCGGCGCGAACGACTTCAGCCTCGGTCTCGTCATCGACTACGGGCGAAACCTCCTCCGCGTGAGAGACGTGGGCCAGTCGAGCCCGCAGCTCATCAACCACCAGTTCCAGGGCACGTTCTCGTTCAACTACGGCATCGCGAACATGCTGGTCCTCGGGCTCTCGGCGCCCGTGAACCTCGCCTCGGGCGAGGCCCAGTTCGACAATCAGAACCCTCCGCAGCCCACGGTGAACGCCGGGCAGTGGTCGCCGAACGCGTTCGACTCGCAGACGCTCGGGTTCATCGCCGTGCACGGCAAGCTCCGCATCCTTCGGGTCGAGCGTGGCTTCGGCCTCGCCCTCGCCACGCAGGTGGGTGTCCCTGTCACCGACGCCCCTCGTTCGGCGGGCGCCGATCCTGGGTTTTTCATCTGGCCGCAGCTCATCGGAGAGAAGCGCTTCTTCGGCGCCGGTATCTTGAAGATCGGCGCGAACGCAGGCTTCCGCGCGCACAGCGCGAGCGGCACGCAGCTCGACCTCCGTGACGGCCGTTTCGTCGACGGTCAGCGGATCACGTATGGCCTCGGCGCTTCGGTTCGCGTCGCCGAGCCGGTCGACATCGTCGCCGACACCTACGGCACCTTCCTCCTCGGCAACGCCGACAGCGCGGTGAAGCCCTCGAACGAGGTCACCGGCGGGCTCAAGATCTTCATCGAGCGGAACAGCTACCTCATGCTCGGCGCCGGCCCCCGGTACACGAGCGGCTTCGAGGCGGCCGACATGCGCGCCTTCGTGGGCTTCATCTTCGAGCCCTCCATCGGCGATCGCGACGGTGACGGCATCAAGGACGACCTCGACAAGTGCCCGGACGAAAAGGAAGATTTCGACGGCTTCGAGGACGAGGACGGGTGCCCCGAGCCCGACAACGACCACGACGGCATCCCTGACATCAAGGACAAGTGCCCCAACGTCCCCGAGGACATGGACGGCGACGAGGACACCGACGGCTGCCCCGAGCCCCCGAAGGACGGCGACCGCGACCACGACGGCATCCCCGACTCGCGCGACAAGTGCCCGGACGACCCCGAGGACAAAGACGGCTTCGAGGACGAGGACGGATGCCCCGAGCCCGACAACGACCACGACGGCATCCCCGACGTGAAAGATCTCTGCCCGAACGAGCCCGAGACGTTCAACAAGTTCCGCGACGAGGACGGCTGCCCCGACCGCGGCAACGTCGTGGTCGAGGACAACAACATCGTCATCCTCAAGAAGATCCAGTTCAAGACGGGCTCGGCCGAGATCCTCCCGGAGTCGAACGAGATCCTCGACGCCGTGTCGGGTACCATCAAGGACCACCCCGAGTTCCAGCTCGTCGAGGTCGCGGGCCACGCCGACGAGCGCGCCCCCGACGCGTACAACCTCCAGCTCACGCAGCTCCGCGTGAACGCGGTCGTCGCGGCGCTCGTCGCGCGCGGGACCCCGGCCAACAAGCTCCGGAGCAAGGGCTACGGCGAGTACTGCCCCGAGGATCCCGAGCACAACGAGGCCGCCTGGGAGAAGAACCGGCGCGTCGAGTTCAAGATCGTGAAGACGGCCGACGGCCCCACGGGCGTCGAGCTCGGCTGCAAAAACGCGCTCGAGAAGGGCGTGAAGCCCGATCCGGTCCCCTAAAGCCGCGGCCTCCCGTCGGGCCGCGTGGCTTTCGTCGACTCTGGAAGGCGTCGATCGACGTCTGGCCAGCGAGCCCGGACGCGATCGCTGAGGCCAATGGCCGGATCCGTCGCGCACACGAGGGAGAGCGTCGCGGCGCTCGGCGCGAACGCCAAGTTCATGGCGATCGAAGCACGCCCTTCGGACCGCGGACTATCGGTTGGACGATGCGCGGCCGAGCCTCGAGGCGCACGGCGAGGCGGGCGTCAAGCCCACCAAGAACCTGAACGAATTCAGGGCCTTGGGTGGGCTTTGCCCTTCAGTGGGTGCAGCCCTTGTCGACGCGGAGCTGACCCGCCGCCTTGGCGCAAGCGTCGCCCGTCTCGCGGCAGGCCGTCTTGAGCGTCTGAAGATCTCCGCACCCGAGCGAGCTCATGCGCGGAAGCAGGATGCTCTTCACCTGGGCCCAGTTGGCGTCCTTGATGGCCGCCTCGAGGGGGCTCACCGGCTTCTCGGGCTTGGCCGTGGCCGACGGCTTGGCCGTGGGGGCGGCGGTGACGCTCGGGGGCGGCGCGGTCGGGGCCGTGGGCTGCGGTGGGGCGACCGTCGGGTGGGCGGTGGTCTCGGGAGGGGGCGGCGTGACCACCACGACAGGAGCCGTGGGTGCCGTCGCGTGCGCTCCGGTGGGTGCGCTCGCCGTGGCGGCCGTCTCCGTGGCCGGTGGCGGCGGGGTCTCGGGTTTTTCGGCGTGCACGATGAGCGCCGTGGCCTTCGCGCGGATCGCCGCGTCGAGCGACGTCGTGGCCTCGACGCGCTGGAGGAGCGCGTTCTTCGCGGCGACGTCGGCCGTGGCCTGCGCGCGCTGGATGAGCCCCTCGGCCCACTTGGCCTCGAACGTGCGGTAGTCGGTCGAGGTGCGGATCGGCGAGGCCTCGCGGATCTGCCCGCGCGCGCTCCCGTAGGCTTCGTCGCACGCGGGGAGGGTCGCCCCCTTGGCGCACACGGCCACGGCCTCGTCGAGCTTGCCCTTCTCGTAGTCGACGATCGCGTCTCCGGTGGTGCCACCCGCGGGCGGGCCGTTCCCGTTTCGCGCGAGCGCGTAGTACCCGCCCCCGACGAGCAGCGCGGCCACGACCGCGCCGAGCATCATGTAGGGAACGACGCTACCTTTGGCGGGCTTGGGGCGACGATCGGCGAGCTCGACCTGACGATCGCTGATGGCCGTGAGCTGCTGGCTCTCGTTTGCGCCCGGGATGAACACCTGGCCCGCGCCGACGAACTTGAAGCGCACGTCGCCGAGCTCGATCAAGTCACCGGCCTCGATGATGCCGCGCCGCAGATCGGCGCCGTTCACGCGCACTCCGTTCGACGAGCCCTTGTCGACGATCTCGTAGCGGCCCTCGCCGAGCGCGTGGATCTCGCAGTGCACGCGCGAGACCGAGTTGTGGTCGATCGACACCGTGCACTCTTCGCTGCGGCCTACCGTGGTGAGCTCGGTCTCGATCGGGAACTCGACCCCGGGCGTCGGGCCGACGAGCATGACGAGCCGCGTGGGGCGCTCCATGAGCAGCGAGCCGCGGAACGCGTTCGCCATGGGGAGCGTCTTCTTGGTGGCCTCGACCTCGGACACGGGCACGTACGGCGCCGTGGCCTCGGTCATGCTGTCGTCTTGGAAGACGATGCGGTAGTCGCCCACCTGGATGAGGTCACCGTGCTGGAGCTCGATCGGCTCGGCGACCCGAAGGCCGTTCACGTGGACGCCGTTGTAGCTCTGCGCGTCCTCGAGGACGTACGTCTCTTTGGCGCCGGGCTTACGGCGAACCTTCGCGTGATCCCGGGAGATGTTGCGCTCGGTGAGGCGGATCGTGTTCCCCTCGCGACGGCCGAGCGTGTACTCGTCCCGCGAGAGCGGCACGACCGTGCGCTTTCCCTCGTCGTCTTCGATGACAAGCTTCCACATGGGGTCGGGCTTCGTTCCTATGCGCGACGTTGAGGGGACCACGACCGCGGAAGGCCGAGGGAAATTCCTCGGAGCCCGCGGGCAGGCAGAGTCTAGCGAGGGGCGCGGCACCCTGGCAATGGCCTCCGCGGTCCCGAGGGGCAGAGGCGCGCCCGTGGCTTCGCCGAGGGGCTTTTTTCGTGGTCTCCTCGGGGCATGCCCGCCCTCGCACCCAAGATCCTCTATCTCCACGGCTTCGGCTCCGGGCCCATGTCCAAAAAAGCTATGGCTTTCAAAGACTTCGCTCGCGACCACGACGCCTCTCTCGAGCGGCTCGACCTTCGCCGTCCGAGCTTCGAGCGCCTCCGACTTTCCGCCATGATCGAGCACACCGTGGCCCGCATCGGGGGCCCGGCCGAACGGGTGGTCCTCGTCGGCTCGAGCCTCGGTGGGCTCACCGCGTGCCGCGTCGCCGAGCGGGATGCGCGTGTCGGGGCCCTCGTGCTGCTCGCGCCCGCGTTCGGACTGCGTACCTTGTGGGAGGCCCGCCTGGGGCGTGAGGGGCTCTCGACGTGGGAGACCACGGGCGCGCTCGAGGTGGACGACTACGTCTCGGGCACCAAGGCCACGGTCGACTACGGCTTCTACCTCGACCTCGCCGCGCACGATCCTGAGGTCTTGCCCGACGTTCGGGTCCCGACCTTGATCGTCCACGGCCTCCGGGACGAGGTCGTGCCGGTCGAGCGCTCCCGAGCGTTTGCTCGCGGCCGGCCGAACGTGCGCCTCGTGGAGGTCGACGACGGTCACGAGCTCGCCGAGAGCTTGCCGCGCGTGCTCGCCGAGGCCGCGCGTCACCTCGCCCCGTGGGGCCTCGGGTGAGGCTGCTATAAACTTGGTTGACAGGTGCACGTACGGACCTTGAAATACCGAGGTGCTGGGCGGTGTTCCTGTGGCATCTACGTTGACAACGCGTCTCGGGCCGGTCGAGCTCGAGGCCCTCGTCGGTCAGGGCTCGAGCGCGACGGTCTTCCGAGGTCGCACGGCACGAGGTGCGCTTTTGGCGGTGAAGCGGGTCGACCACGAGGCCGCTTGGCGTGAGGCCGAGCTGCTCGCGCGGCTCGATCTCGCGTACGGCCCGAGGGTGGTCGCCTCCGGAGAGGCCGCGGCGGAGGTCCTCGGGGGGGCTCCGGGAGGGCCTCCGGCCCGATGGGTCGCGCTCACATGGGCAGAGGGCCGACCGCTCGGCGATGCCGTGCGTGACTGGACCTTTTCGGCGCAAGAGCTCGCGCTCGTCGTGGCCCACGGTGTCGGGCGGGCCCTCGCCGAGCTCCACGCGCTCGGGTTCTGCCACGGTGACGTCAAACCCGACAACGTGGTGGTCTCGGGGCTTGCCACACGCGACAGCCCCGACGGGCGCGGCGCGTCGCTGGTCGACTATGGGTTCGCGGCGAGAGCCACCGAAGAGTCGCGCGGCGCGACGAGGCATTTTGCCGCCCCCGAGCTCCTCGCGGCCATGGGCGCCGGCCGTCCCGCGCTCGCCCTCCCCGAAGCGGACTCGTACGCCCTCGGGGTGATCCTGAGCGAGCTGGTCGAGGGTGTTTTGCCCGGGGCCTGCCCTCGCGCCGATGCCTGCCGCGCGTGGGCCGAGGCGCTCATGGCGCGCCTGCCGACGGCGCGTCCTTCGCCTGCGTGGGTCGCCGATCGTGCGAGCGCGCTGCTCGGTCTCCCGCGTGAGGAGCCGCGTGACGAGGACCTTCTCCGTCGCGTGGCGCGGGCCGCGATCGCGGTCTCGCCCGAGCGGGCTCGAGGCCTCGGTCTGGGCATGGTGCTCGACGAGGGCATCGAGGAGCCTACACGTACGTACTTGTCGCAGGCGAGCGAGCGGCTGGCCGCCATCGGCGTCACGGCCGAGGTCCCGCCCGTCCGCGCCCTCGTGCCCCTCGAGCTGCGGCGGTGGCTCGTGCGGCTCGTCGGGCCGCACGCGGCGCAGTTTTCGCTGCCGGAGGGGGCACACGAGGGAGGGCTCGCGCGCCTCCTCGTCGCACGCGCTCGGGAGCTCGGGGACCTGCGTGCTCTCACCGCCCGCGACCTCACCTTCGACGCCCCCGCGCGCGTGCACCCGATCGAGGAGGCCCCGCTCGAGGGCCAAGCGTTGCTCCGTGTCCTCTTCGAGCCGAGGTCGCGTGAGGCGCTGCGTGGCGCGATGCGTGGCGTCGAGGCCGCGCTCGCGCGTGGGGCTGCGCTGCCGCTCGTGTCGGTCGTGGCGTACGCCGAACGTCTCGTGCGGGACGGGGCCGTGGGCGAGGCCTTCGCGACGCTCCGCACGGGGCCCACGGGCGAGGCGATCGAGGCCGCGAAGGCTTCCGGCGAGGCGTCGTCGCGGGACGTCGCCGAGGCGTGCGTGGTCGCGGCCGAAGTGGCGCGAAGGCGCGGAGATCCGGACGAAGCCACGGGGCTCGCGAAGGTCGTCGAGGGCTCGCACCCGGGTGGAGCCACAGAGCTCCGATCGCGTGCGCGCGCGGTTCGGGCCCGGATCGCGTGGGACCGCGGTGAGCTCGACGAGGCCGCGGCGCTCGTCGAAGGGCTCCGTCCGCTCGACCCCTACGTCGCCGAGGTGCGGGGGCTCGTCGCGTACACGTGGGTCTGCCAGGGGGACGCCGGCCGCGTGCTCCCGGCGCTCTCTGCGCTCGAAGCGGCGATCGCGGAGTGCACCGACGGGGGGCTCGTCGGGCGCCTCGAGAACGTGAGCGGAATGATCGCACACGCCGCGGGGGAGCCCGAGCGGGCGCGTGCTGCGTTCCAGCGCGCGCGGGTGCACGCGACCCGCGAGGGGGCCATCGTCGACGAGGCGAGCTACGCCACCGGAATGGCCGCGGCCGCGACGGACGTCGGCGACGTGCCCACGGCCCTCGCGGAGGCCACACGCGCCGCGCTCCTCTGGGAGCGGCTCGGGCAGCCCGGCCGAGCGGCGCGCGCGTTTCTGTCGATGTCGGCCGCGTACGGCCTCGTGGGCGCGGTTCGCGAAGGCGAGGCTGCGGCGCGCGAAGCCGTCGCCCTCGCGGCCTCGGCCTCCGACTCGCGCGCGGAGGCCTATGCGCTCCTCGGGCTCGCGGAGGTCGCGCGCGACGCGAGCCAGGCCGCCGACGCCGCGCGACGCGCCGACACGCTGCTCGCGGGGCTCTCGCCCGTCGCCGAGCCCGACCTGTCGGCGACTGCTCGGCTCCTCGTGTTCGCGCGAGAGACCGTGTCACCCTCCCGCATGGCCGCGTGCGACGCGAAGGCGCTCCGTGAGCCGTCGGCCGCCGCGTGGGACTATTGGGGGGCGCGCGCGCGGGCTCGGCCCGAGGTGGTCGGAGACGGCGCGAGGTCGGCTCGCGAGGTCTTGGCGGCCCTCGTCGAGCTCGCGACGTTGCGGCCGAACGTGGCCGTCAGCGCGTCGGGGCCTGCCCTCGCGGCCGGCCGCACTCTCGCGCGCGAGCTCGGTGACGAGACCTCCGCGCGAACGCTCGACGTGGCGCTCCGTGAGGTCGTAGGACGTGTGAAAAAGTGGTGCGAGGTGCGCCCCGAGCTCGTGGCCAACGTGCCCGACGGGCACTGGCTCACGGCGCCAGCCGGTGCGATCGAGGGCACGCCGGCCGCCCCGTCGGAGCTTCTCCCGGCCCAGATCGCGCAGCTCGAGGGCATCGTGCGGACGCTCGCCTCACGGGAGCGGCTGCGGCCCCTGCTCGAACAGGTGCTCGACGCGCTCGTGCTGTGGACCGGGGTCGAGCGGGGGCTCTTGCTCCTGCGCGCGCCGAACGGAAAGCTCCTCCCGCGCGCGGCTCGGAACCTCGAAAAAAAGGACCTCGAGGGGGACAAGCTCCGCGTCTCGACGACGCTCGCGCGGCGGGCCTTCGAGACCGGGGAGGCCATCGTGGCCCTCGACGCGTTCCAGACCCACGGGGACGCCTACGCGTCGGTGCATGCGCTCGGCCTCCGCAGCGTGCTCGCCGTGCCCCTCGTGGCGCGGGGCGAGGTGCTCGGGGTGGTGTACCTCGACGATCGCGTGAAGCGCGGCGCGTTCGGACCGCGCGAGCTCTCGTGGGTGAGGCTCCTGTCGACGCAGGCCGCGATGGCCATCTCGGACGCACGCGACAAGGTCCTCTTGCGCCGCGCGCTCCGGCGCGAGCAGCGCGCCGCCGAGCGAGCGCGTGAGAGCCTCGGTCGTGTGTCGGCCGAGCTTACCCACGTGCGCGCGCGGCTCGGCGAAGAGACCCACTCGTTCTCGGGGATCGTGGGGCGCGCGCCTCGGCTCCTCGAGGTCCTGCGTGTGGCCGACCGCGTCGCCGCGAGCGACGTCCCCGTGCTCGTGCTGGGCGAGTCCGGTACGGGCAAGGAGCTCGTCGCCCGGGCCATCCACGAGCGCGGACCCCGAAGAGACAAGCTCTTCGTGAGCGAGAACTGCGCGAGCGTGCCCGAGCCTCTCCTCGAGTCGACCCTGTTCGGGCACGTGCGCGGCGCGTTCACGGGAGCGAGCGCGACCCGCGTCGGCCTCTTCGAGCTCGCCCACAAGGGCACGCTCTTCCTCGACGAGATCGGCGAGATGTCGCCGGCGATGCAGGTGAAGCTCCTCCGCGTGCTCCAAGACGGCGAGGTGCGACCTTTGGGGGGGGAGCGCGGCCGCAAGGTCGACGTGCGTGTGCTCGGCGCGACCCACCGCGATCTCGCGGCGATGGTGCGCGCCGGAGCGTTCCGCGAGGACCTCTACTACCGCCTGAACGTGGTCACGCTGACGGTGCCGAGCCTGCGGGAACGCGCGAGCGACATCCCCGAGCTCGTCGCGTATTTCTTGGCGAAGTACGGCGGCACGAGGCCCGTCACGGTCACGCGCGCGGCCATGGCGAAGCTCGTCGCGTACGGGTGGCCCGGCAACGTCCGTCAGCTCGAGAACGAGATCCGGCGGGCCTTGGTCCTGGCCGACGAGCGCATCGACACGAGCGAGCTCTCGACCGAGATCTCCCTCGGCGCGGGGCAGGGGCCCGAGGGGCGTACCCTCCGCGACAAGGTCGACGCCCTCGAGGCCGAGCTCGTCCGCGAGGCGCTCCGCGTGTCGGCCGGAAACCAGTCGCGCGCCGCCCAAGACCTCGGGTTGTCGCGGTTCGGGCTCCAGAAGATGATGAAGCGCCTCGGCATCAAGGTGGGCTAGCAGCCTGTTGATTTTCGGACGACCCTTGGAAGTCCCCGACGGGGGACCGAGGCCGTTCGACGTCCGCGCCCGACCCGCCGAGGCGCGTTCCGAGGAGCGCCCGGAGCCTACTCCCTCGTCAGGGACTCCCAAGGGTCGTTTGTAGGAGAGCACGACCCTTGGAAGTCCCCGACGGGGGAGGCACCGCAGGATCGCAACGAAGGCGGTAGGGATGCGGCGGCGACGGGCCGACGACCCTTGGAAGTCCCCGACGGGGGACGGGAGAAAATCAACGGGCTGCTAGTCACGGCTCGTCCCGCGGGCGCCGCGCGGCCGTCCTAGTCGTACGTGACCCGCGCGCCCGCGACGAAGGCGAGCCCTCGGCCGCTCCGCTTGGCGCGGTAGAGCTCGGAGTCGGCGGAGCGGAAGAGATCGGTGGCCTGCGGGGCGTCGCCCGAGGGGAAGCTCGCGCCTCCGATGCTCAGGGAAATACCCTTTTCTTTCGCAAGTTTACCGATGCGGCCTGCGGCGGCTGCGGCCTCCTCGGGGCCGCAGTCCGGGAGGAGCAACACGAGCTCGTCGCCGCCGTAGCGCGCGGCCACGTCGTGCGGCCGGCTCGAGCCTCGGAGGATCTCTCCGAGCGCGCGGAGGAGCGTGTCGCCCTCGGCGTGACCGCGCTCGTCGTTCACACGCTTGAAGTGGTCGACGTCGAGCACGAGCAGCGAGAGGGAGGAGCCGCGCCGCTCGGCCCGAGATCGTTCGGCCTCGAAGCGCACGTCGAGCTCCCGGCGGTTCGCGAGCCCCGTGAGCGGGTCGACGCGAGAGAGGGCGTCGACCCTGGCGAAGAGCGCGAGGTTCTCCCACACGAGCATGGTCTGCCCGACGTAGAGAGGAAGCGTCGCGAAGGCGTCGTCGGAGATCCGCGCTCCGGGGAAGAGGTTGTCGGCGTAGACCACCCCGACGACCCCGTCGCGCGTGCGGAGCGGGGCGAGCACGAACCCCCCTCGGCCGCCGAGGAGGGCGAGCGCAGGGCTCTCGGGCGGGCGCGTGTAGCGCGCGGGGCCGTCGCCTGCGAGCAGCGCGGACACCTCGCCCGACTCAGGCAGCACGATGCCTCGCGCGCGCGTCTCGAGGCGGCGGTCGTACGCCCCACGGGCGATGTCCTCGACGAGCCGATCGAGGCCCACGTCCTCGATCTCGAGGGCCTCCCACACGCGGTGCGCCTCGGCCTCGTCGTCGGGTCCCACCGCGTGGGTCCCACGGAGCGTACCGTCGGCGTCCCGCGCGAAGAGGACGGCGCGATGAAGACCGAGGCCGTGCCCGGACGTGACCCCGGCCAAGAACAAGGTGAGCGCCGTGTCGGGATCTCCGGCCGACAGCATGGCGCTCGTGAGCGTGCGCAGGGTAGCCAAGGCCGACGACTGGAACGCGAGGCGCTCGAGCACGTGGGCCGTGTCGCGTGCGTCGAAGAGCCCACCGAGGATCCAAGGCACGAGCGCGCGTACGTCGGCGGGATCCACGTCGTCCGCGAGCGAGATGCTCTTTCCGCCTCGCGAGAGCACGATCGTCGCGCGGCCCTCGCCCGAGACGGTGACGTCGCCGAGGCGGACGCCGCACCCGAGCAACCCGAGCTTCACGAGCTGGGTCGCGACGTGGGCTCGGGGCGTACGCTCCTTCGGGAGGTGGGCGTCGAGACGGACGGGCTCCGGCAGTAGCTCGAAGGTCTTTCGCACGTGCGGGGCGATCGACACGACCCGTACGGTCTCTTCGAGGGAGTGGGGCAACATGGGCGAGCCCTCGAAACGTACCCGAGGACACGAAGCGTGCACCACCTGGGTTTCGAAAGGTCGAGCCGCGCGGGGAAATCGGCGCCCGGGCGGCCCGGGGCTTCTCGTCGGGGCCCGCCCACGGTAGGAGACCCTGGCGCCCGATGGTCGACACCTTCTTCGCCGCCGACGTCGAAACCGACGGCCCCGTCCCTGGATCGTTCTCGATGCTGTCGCTCGGCCTCGTCGTCGCGGGTACGTTCGACGGGCGTTCGTTCCGGCCCGCGACGGGCCCCGAGCGGTCGTTCGCGGTCGAGCTCCGTCCCATCTCGGACAGGTTCGACCCCGAGGCTCTACGGGTTTCGGGGCTGTCGCGCGAACGGCTCGCGGCCGAGGGGCGCGACCCGAGAGAGGCGATGACCGCGCTCGCGGCGTGGGTCGCGGCCGAGGCCGGCGAGACGACCCCCGTGCTCTGCGCCTACCCCCTCGGCTTCGACTGGTCGTTTTTGACTTACTATTTCTACGAATTCGCGAAAATGTCCCCTTTTTCGTACTCGCGAGGCTTCTGCGTGAAGACCGCCGTGGCGCTCCGGACCGAGGTCCCGATCGGCGAGGCGGGGAGGGGCAAGCTCCCCTCGCACCTTCGCCCCTCGTTGCCCCACACGCACGCCGCCCTCGACGACGCTCGCTCGCTCGCCGAGCTCATCGCTCGGCTCTTCGCGGCCCACGACGGAGCCCTCCCATGACGAACGTCGACGACGATCTCTCGGCCCGCGCGGCGCGGTCCCAAACGCGCCTCGCCACGTTCCGCGAAGGCTTCGCGGCGAACCTCGAGCGCTCGGAGGTGCTGCTCTCTGACCACACGACGCTCTACGCGACCGGCTCGGCCGGCAGGGGGGAGCTCTCGCCCTTCAGCGATCTCGACGTGTTCCTCGTCCGCAGGGGTAGGCCGGCGCGGACGCTCGACGCCGTCGAGATCCAGGCCGCGATCGTGCGGACCCTCCGCGAGGTGGGGTTTCCTCCGCCCTCGCGGGACGGCGAGTTCTTGCGCATGCACACGGCCGAGCGCCTCGTCGCGAACATCGGCAAGCCCGAGGACGACGCGGAGAACACGTTCACGGCGCGCATGCTGCTCCTCCTCGAGAGCGAGGCCGTCGCGGGAGAGACCGCCTACCGGGCCGTGGTCGACGACGTGATCGCCGCCTACTGGAAGAACGCCGAGTTCCACCCGCAGGACTACCTGCCGATCGTCCTCGTGAACGACGTGGTCCGCTACTGGCGCATCTTGCTCCTCAACTACGAGTCGAAGAACACCGAGAAGCGCCTCGAGCTCTCGGCGGAGCGCCTCAAGGCCGACCTTCGGCTCCGGAGCTACAAGCTCCGCTTCAGCCGCTGCATGACCTGCTACTCGGTCCTCGTCTCGCTGCTCGCGTGCGCGCGCCGCACGGGGCACGTCGGCCTCGACGACATGAGGGAGATCGTGGGCCTCTCGCCGATGGCGCGGCTCGGAAAGGTCGCGCGAGACTTCTCGGAAGAGGCGCGCGTCTCGGGTCTCGTTCACGACCTCCGCGCGCGCTACGTCGATTTTCTGGAGCGGACCTCGCGGTCGAAAGAGGAGCAAGACACCCTCTTCTCGGACCCGACGTACCGCCGCGCCCGCCTCGCCGAGGGGGACGCCTTCGGCGACGTGGTCTTCGCGCTCGTGGCCGAGCTCGGCCGCGACAATCGCCTCTATCGCTACATGGTCGTCTGAGCGCCCGGCGAGCGCTGGGGTAAGAACGAGGGGGACGACGAATCGTCGTCAGGCTCCCCGCGCGAGCGGCTGCCGGGACCGCCTCGCGTAGCTCCGAGGTGTCCCGCGTGAAAGAAGCACAAAACGAGAGAGAGCCGCTCGAAGGGGGCGGCTCTCGGAGTCACACTCGGGTTTTCGTGGAGTTGAGGGGGATCGAACCCCTGACCTCATCCATGCCATGGATGCGCTCTCCCAGCTGAGCTACAACCCCGGGAAGGCTCTTCCGTGGTGGTGACCACGGCCGAACGCGCATTCCTTTACCTCCCCTCGCTCGGGTTGTCTCCAACTTTTTTTCGGAAACGACCATGAGCCGTCGGCTTGGCGAAAACGGCTGAGTATGCGCGTTGAGGGGGCCGGGCCCGGATCGGTCGTGACCGGTACGGCGCTGTACCAGCAACGCTTGCGTTCTCCGCGAATTTGTGCCGAAAACCGTGCGCTTTGCCCTCGGCTTGCGTATACGAACCGTGCGTCGCAGCGCGATGGCGCGCGGCCGGCACCTGGAGGAGGACGCACATGATTCTTCGTGGACTTGGCATTGGAGCGGCATTCATCGGTCTCGGCGTCGCCTTCGCGGCGTGCTCGGACGACACGGGCACGACGACCGACGACGCAGGGACGAGCCCGACGGGCACCACCACGTCGACTTCGACGAGCACGACGCCCACTCCGACCGGCACGGGCACGAACCCGCTGCCCGACAGCAGCGTCCCCGACTCCGCCACCCCCGACTCGAGCACGCCCACCGATGGCGGCGGGGGCGACGCCTCGGACGGTGCAGTCGCGCCGACGTTCACGCAGGTCTATGCCCTCTTCAGCGGCGGCGGTCGCTGCGGCAACGCGTGCCACCTCCGGAACAACGGCTCGGGAGGCCTCTCGATGCAGAACCAGGCCATGGCCTACACGAACCTCGTCGGCGTGGCCAACGCCTCGAACCCGACCACCTGCGGCGGGGGCACCCAGCGTGTCGTCCGGAACAACGCGGCGATGAGCAAGCTCTTCCAGAAGCTCTCGGGCACCACGTGTGGCGGCCGCATGCCGCAGAACGGCACCCCGTTCAATGCGGCCGAGCTCGCCACGGTACAGGGCTGGATCAACGCCGGCGCCCCGAACAACTGAAGCGCCTCACGCGCGGGCCGAAGACCCTGGAAGATCCCGATCTTCCGGGGTTTTTTGCGTCTCATTTCCTCCGTCCGGGTGCCGTGGGCAGGACGAGGCGACGCTTTTTGACTAAGGTCTCTCGGGTGAAGCTCTTCGACGACGACTCGTTCGCCTCGGCCGCCCTCGCGCGTGGGGTGCCGGCGTTCGTCCTCGTGAACCCTATCGAGTACCACGGGCCGCACCTCTCGCTCCGGAACGACCACCTCGTGTCGATGGGGCTCGCGAAGGATCTCCACGCGTTCCTCCGCGCGCGCTCCGGCGAACGGGACGACGGCCTCTTTCCCTTCTTGCCCACGCGGGACCTCGACGTCGGCGTCGAGCCGGCGTCCGGGCCCGGCAGCGTGCCCGTCTCCTTCGACGCCGTGAAGGCGAAGGTGCTGTCGGCGTGCCGCGAGCTCCGGCGGCTCGGCGCCCACAAGGTCGTCTTCGTGACGTTCCACGGGAGCCCCCTCCACACGACCGCCCTCGAGGCCGGCGTGTCGTGGCTCCGTGAGCACGGCATCGTGGCGTTCTCGCCCATGAGCCTCTTGCTCCACGAGCTCGTCGACGTCGACCCTCGCAAGTACGCCCGCGCGTACGAGCCGGTCGCCGACGAGCACCTTCGGGCGCGCCTCGCCGCGGGCATGGAAGACGACTTTCACGCGGGCTTCTTCGAGACGAGCCTCGCGCTCCACTACGCGCCCGAGTCGGTCCGTGCCTTCTACACAGAAGTGCCGGACTGTCCGCCCTTCGCGCCCCCGAGGGTCGTGTCGGCGGCGCTTCGCCTCGTCGAGGGCTTCGGCTTCTCGCGCGCGGCGAAGGAGCTCTCGCTCGTGGCGCGGGGGGCGGCGTGGATGGGGCTCCGCCCTTTCCCCGGGTACACGAGCGCGCCGCGCCACGCGAACGCCGCTTCCGGCCGCGTGTTCGCGGGCATGTTGATCGACCTCTTCGGCGCGGCCGCGGAGGACGTCCTCTCCGGTGGCATCGAGCCGCCGAGACCGCCGCTCGGTTGGCTCGCGTACGTGACGCTCTTCGGTCGGATCGGCGTGCACGCGGCGCCCTCCGACATGCTCCATTTCCCGACGAACGATGGCCCAGCGGGCTTCGTCGCCGAGGGGGCGCATGGCGCTCCGGCCTGAGGTCCTCGCCCCCGCGGGCGACAGGGACGCGCTCGAGGCGGCGGTGCTCTCCGGGGCCGACGCCGTCTACCTCGGCCTCTCGTCGTTCAACGCGCGCGCTCGGGCGACGAACTTCACCGAGGACGATCTCGTGTCGGCCGTGCGGTTCGCCCACGAGCGGGGAACCAAGGTGTATGTTGCACTGAATACGCTCGTCTTCGAGCACGAGCTCCCCGCCGTCGTCGCGGCGATCTCGGCGGTCGCGAGGGCCGGCGCGGACGCCATCATCGTGCAAGATCCGGCCGTGGCGCTCCTGGCGAAGGCCGTGGCTCCCACGCTGGCCGTGCACGCGTCGACCCAGATGACGTGCACCGACGCCTCCAGCGTGCGCTTCGCCGAGGAGCTCGGTGCGGTGCGCGTCGTGCTCGCGCGCGAGCTGTCGATCGACGACGTCCGCGTGATCTCCGAAGGTACGCGGGCCGAGCTCGAGGTGTTCGTGCACGGCGCGCTGTGCGTCGCGTACTCCGGGCAGTGTTTGACGAGCGAGGCCATCGGCGGTCGCAGCGCGAACCGAGGGGCGTGCGCGCAGGCCTGCAGGCTCCCGTACGATCTCGTCGTCGATGGCGACGTGAGGCCGCTCGGTGGCATGGCCTATCTCCTCTCGCCCGAGGATCTCGAGGCCTCGGCGCTCGTGCCCGAGCTCGCGAGCGCGGGGGTTCGCTCGCTCAAGATCGAGGGGCGGCTCAAGGGGCCCGAGTACGTGGCGTCGACCACGCGGCTCTACAAAAAAGCGGCGCTCGCGTCGGCCGGAGACGCCCCGCCCCCGGGCGACGAGGACCGCGCCGTGGCGCTCCAGGCGTACACGCGCGGCTCGGGGCCGGGCTTCTTGAAGGGCACGGACCACCAGCGGCTCGTGGATGGAAAGACGTGCGACCATCGTGGGCTCTTCCTCGGTACGGTGGGGCCCACGCCCTCGAGGCCGGGCGCGCGCCGCACCGTCGACGTCCAGCTCGAGGCGCCGCTCCGTCGCGGCGACGGCGTGCTGTTCGAGGGAAAAAAGGCCGGCGAAGGCGAGGTCGGTGGGCGCGTGTGGTCCATCTTCCGGGGCGGTGTCGACGTCGAGGTGGCGGAGCCTTCGGAGCGCGTGAGCGTCTGGCTCGGCCCGGACAAGACCTTCGTACCTCCCGAGCCGGGGGGGCGCGTCTGGAAGACGTCGGACCCGGTCGCGGCCGCCGAGGCGCGCAAGGCGTTCGAGCGTGAGCCGGCGAGGCTCGGGTTCTCCGTAACCGTGTCGGGAAATCACGGAGAGCTCCCTACGTTCACCGCGCGCGTCGCCTCGGGGCTCGAGGTCTCGGTCCAGGGAGATTTGCCGCTCGCGCCCGCCGAGAGGCCCCTCGCCGAGGCGGTCGTCCGCGACAAGCTCGGAAAGCTGAAAGATACACCCTTCTTCCTCGACGCGATCGAGCTGCGCGTCCCGGAGCGGACCCTCGTGCCTCCGTCGTCGATGAACCGCGCGCGGCGAGCGCTCGTCGACGAGCTCACGCGTGCTCTCGGGTCACGCGCGCACGTGGTCCATGACGTCGACCTCGGCGCGTTCGGAGCCGTGGAGCTGCCCCCCGCCGTGCCGCCGGGGCTCTTCGTGCTCGCGCGTGATTTGCCGCAGGCGCGCGCGGCCTTCCTCGCCGGAGCGACCGGGGTGTACCTCGATTTTCTGGAGCTCCAAGGCGTGGGCGTGGCGCTCCGCGCGCTCCGCGCCGAAGGCCACGAGGTCGTGGGGGTCGCGCCGCCGCGCATTCGCAAACCGGGCGAAGAGAAGATCGACCGGTACCTCGCGTCGCTCGAGCCGTCGGTCACGCTCGTTCGTGGGCTCGGCGCGCTTCATGACGGTCCCCTCGACACGAGCCTGCGCATCGGCGACTTCTCGCTCAACGTCACGAACGCGGTCACGGCGCGGTACCTGCTCTCGCGCGGTCTCCGAGCCTTCACTCCCTCGTTCGACTCGGACGCGGCCCAGGTCGTGTCGCTCCTGCGCGGAGACCTGGCCGCGCGGGCCGAGGTGGTCGTGCACCATCCGATGCCGCTCTTCCACACCGAGCACTGCGTGTTCGCCCACCTGCTCTCCGAGGGGCGGGACCACAGGACGTGCGGGAGACCGTGCGAGCGGCACGCCGTGGCGCTCCGTGACCGGGCCGGCATGAGCCACCCGGTGATCGCCGACGTCGGATGCCGGAACACGGTCTTCCACGAGCGCTCGCAGAGCGCGGCCGACATCGTCCCGACCTTGGTGAAACAAGGGGTCGGGCGGTTCCGCATCGAGCTCGTCCGCGAGACGCCCGACGACGTACGTCGTGTGGTCTCGGCCTACCGCGAGCTCGTCGCCGGCACGCTCTCGCCACCCGAGGTGGTCCGCGCCCTGCGCACGGAGGCGGGGTACGGCGTGGTCCGCGGCTCGCTTCGTGTGCTCGCATCCCAAAGCTGAAGCCCGGGCGGAACGGCACGTCCTTCGGCGACGCGGGCGTGCTCGGAGCCGTGGGTTTGCTAGAGTGCGGCCCGATGGCCTCCTCGTCCTTTCGCTTCGCCGTTCCCTCGTTCGCCCTCGCCGCCGCGGCCTTCGTGGCCATGACGCCGCTCGGGGCGTGCTCCTCGGACCCCGGCGCGACCGACGGAGGCGTCACCCCGACCGACGGCGGCAGCACGGGGGACACGAGCACCATCAACGACACGGGCACGAGCCCCGTCCCGGACGCCACCCCCGAGCTCCGAATGGACCCGGCCGCGTCGTTCACCGGGTTCGACGGCACGCGGGTCTTCAAGGTCCCGTTCGCCGTCTACGGGGCGGGCCCCGACACGAAGCTCACGGCGTCGGATCCGACCGCAGTCGACATCGTCGCGGCGGCCCTCGAGAACCCCCAAGGGGACGACGGGCGCTACTTCTTGGTGACGGCCAAGAAAGCGGGAACATTCACGATTTCGGCCGAGGTGGGCGGCAAGAAGGTGTCGAGCACGCTCACCGTGACGAGCTACGCCCCGACGCGCTACACGGCCGGCGATACGCGCTACAAGTCGGGCTACGCGCCGAAGTCGGAGCCTGCGTGCACCACGTGCCACGCGGGCGCGGCGGGGGTCGACCACTCCCCGGCGTCGCTCGCGTCCGTCTCCGACGAGGACGTCGCCGTCATCATCTCCACGGGCATCCTCAACGGGCAGCCCATCATGATCCCGGGGGGCGTCAAGCACCAGTGGACCACGACGCCCACCGAGATGGACGGGCTCGTCACGTTCCTGCGCGCGCTCCCTCCGAAGGGCTTCAAGTGACCTGACGCAGAGCGTCCTAAGATGCTCGAAGGTCGGGTGCCCAAGCGGCGGGTCTTTGAGTAAGACTCTCGCCCGATGCGCTTCGACGACGACCTGAACCTCGCCAGCTACTTTCTCTTCGAGCGGATCGCCGAGGGCCTCGGGGCCAAGGTGGCGCTCCGGTTCGGGGAGCGCGCCTACACCTACGAGCTCGTGGCTCACCGCGCGCGGCACGTGGCCGAGGCGCTGCGAAGACACGGCGTCCGTCGCGGCGAGCGTGTGCTCATCGTGCTGCCGGACATGCCTCCGTTCGCGTGGGCCATCTTCGGGACCTTCCACCGTGGGGCCGTGGTGGCCATGGGCAACCCGCACGCGCCCGTCGAGTCGATCGACTACCTCATCGGCTACACCCGCGCGACGTGCGTCATCACCACGCCGTCGATCGCCCAGCACGTGGCCGACGAGTTCCCGACGCTCGGCCGCGAGCTCCAGGTGGTGTTCGTCGTGCCCGACGTGCCGACGGGGGCCGACCCGGAGGCCCCTTGCGATGTACCCAAGCATCCGAAATTCTTCGATTTTGCGCGCGCCATCGCGGACGTGACGCCCGCGCTCGAGCCCATCCCCACGCACCGCGACGAGCCCGCGATGTGGCTCTTCACGAGCGGCTCGACCGGGGAGCCCAAGGCGAACGTGCACTCCCACCGCGACTTCGCCTACTCGACCGAGATGTACGCGAAGCGGACCGTGAAGTACCAGGCGAGCGACGTGACCGTGTCGGTGCCGCGCCTCTTCTTCGGGTACGCCACGGGCACGAACCTCTTCTTCCCGTTCGCCGTGGGGGCCACCGTCGGGCTCTTCACCGAGCGGCCCACGCCCGAGAGCCTCATCGCGGCCCTCGAGCGGTACGAGCCCACCGTGGTGACGAACGTCCCGACCATGCTCGGCAAGCTCCTCGACCACGACGAGTCCGAGCGCGCCGCCGGGAGGCCGGGCCTCGATCTCTCGAGCGTGCGCTTCTCCCTGTCGGCCGGCGAGGCCTTGCCCGAGGCGCTCCTCCGGAGGTGGAACGACAGGTTCTCGAGCGACGTGTACGACGGCATCGGGTCGGCGGAGATGTTCCACATCTACGCCTCGAACCGGCCCGGCGACGTGCGCCCGGGCTCGCTCGGGCGGGTGGTCGAGGGTTACGAGATCCGCGTGCTCCCGGAGGATGCGGAGGGGGCCGGGGCCGTGCCCTGCGCTCCGGGCGAGATCGGCGTGCTTTGGGTGAAGGGCGACAGCGTGAGCCACGGGTACTGGCTCGATCGGGACCGGAGCTTCCGCACGTTCCATGGTCACTGGTGCCGCACCGGCGACCTCTTCTCGATCGACGCCGACGGCTACGTGTACTTTGCAGGTAGGGCCGACGATCTGCTCAAGGTGGGCGGGCAGTGGGTCGCGCCGCTCGAGGTCGAGGAGTGCCTCATGCGCCACCCCGCGGTGCAGGCCGCGGCCGTCGTGGGCATCACGGACGAGGGCCTCGTGAAGCCGAAGGCGTTCGTCGTGCTCCGCTCCGGCGAGACCCGCGCGCACGACGTCGTGGAGGCCGAGCTCCAAGACCACGTGCGCGCGATCCTGTCGAAGCACAAGTACCCGAGGGTCATCGAGTTCGTGGACGACCTGCCCAAAAACGATCGCGGCAAGGTCGACAAGAAGGCCCTACGCGAGCGCCCGAGCCTGCCCCCGCTCCCCGAGACGGAGAGGTCGCCGTCGTGAGGCTCGCCACGCTCACCACGGAGGAGCTCTCGGGAATGCTCCGCGCCGGACCGGTCGCGGCGCTCGTCCCGACGGGGAGCTGCGAGCCGCACGGGCCTCACCTCGCGCTCGACACGGACACGCGCATCTCCGAAGAGGCAGCGCGTCGCGCCGTCGCGAAGCTCGCCGCGAAGGGGATCGTCGCCGTCGTGGCGCCGAGCGTTCCGTACGGCGTGACGGACTACGCCGGTGGCTTCGCGGGGGCGATCGGGCTCTCGGCCGAGGTGCTCACGAGCCTGCTCGCGGATCTCTCCGGGCGTTTTTTGCGCGAGGGTTTCGCGCACGTGTGCTTCGTGAACAACCACCTCGAGCCGGCACACGACGCGGCCGTTCGCGCGGCGGCGGCGCTCCATCCGAAGGGGCGTGTGTCGGTGGCGTGCCCGCTCACGCGGAGGTGGGGGCGTACGCTGTCGGACGAGTTCAAGCGCGGAGACTGCCACGCCGGGCGCTACGAGACGTCCCTCGTGCTCGCCGCGGGGGGCGAGGTGCGTGCATCTTACACGAGCCTCCCCACGTTGACCGTGAGCCTCGCCGACGGCATCCGCGAGGGAAAATCCACGTTCCGCGAGATCGGCATGCCCGACGCCTACACGGGCGCGCCGAGCCTGGCGACGGCCGACGAGGGGCACGAGCTCTACGAGAAGCTCTCCGACATGGTGGCGGTCGAGGTGCACGAGGCGCTCGAGGGCGCCTGAGGCCACTCGTCGCGTCGTCCCGTCACGCTTCGTGGTCTCCGTCGCCGAGCCGCTCCTGACGCCCCTCGAGGAGCGCCGCGGGGTCGATTCCGTAGGCGGACACGAGCGCCTCGTAGAGCTCGGGGTGGCGCCGCGCGAGGGGCACGCTCCGCTCGAAGAAGGCCTCGGTCGTCACCGCGAAGAGCTCGGCTGGGCTCTGGGCTCCGTACGCGTCGATGTCGACCGAGAGGCCGCGCGCGAGCCTCCCCTCAAGCCAGGCACGCTCCGCGTCGAGCACGGACACGAAGCGCGTGTAGGCGCCGCGCGAGCCGAGGAGCGGCACGCCGTCGACGTCTCCGTCCTCGGCGTCGAGCTGGTGCGACAGCTCGTGGAGCACCACGTTGTGGCCCGAGCCTCGCACCCTCACGTCCCGCGCGACCTCGTCCCACGCGAGCACGACGAGCCCCCGTGACCACGACTCGCCGCTCCTCACCTGGGTGCCCTCGAGGGTCACGGCTCCGAGCCTCACGCTCGCCGTGACCACGAACGGATGCGGGTAGATCACGATCGTCTCGAGATCGGGGTAGAGATCGTCCGCGCGCTCGGGCGGGCGTCGCACGACCAAGAGGCACGCAGCGGCGGCCACGGTCGTGCGTATTTCATCGGTAATTTCGAGGTCTTGGGCGCCTTCGAAGGTCTTCTCGGCGAGGAAGACTTTGACGTCGTCGACGAGCCTCTTCCGGTCGGGCTCGGGCAGGACGGGCCAAAGGTGCACGGCCCGCACGATCGCGGAGAGCTCGTCGCGGGAGAGGTCTCGCGTCACGATCTTCTTTCGACGGCGTCGCTGCCAGAACCCCAAAGGTCACCTCGAGCAAGAGCGTACTCATAATCCGTGGCGCGTGGGTCCACCCACGGCTCATGGACCGCCTCGTCGCACGCTCGTCGCTCGCCGCGCTCGCCCTCTTCTTCGTGGCCCTGGCTCCGCGCCTCGCGTGGGCCGTCGAAGCCGACGCTCCCCCCGCGGCCGCACGCCCACGGGCGCTCACGATCTACGCGGGAACGGCCGGGATCTCGGTGCTCGACACGGGGGCCGGCGCCGTACCCGCGATCGGCGGTGAGCTCGGCGCCACGTTCCCTTTGGGGAGGCTCTTCGCCCTCGAGCTCCTCGGCGCGGCCGGGCTCTCTGCGGCGCGAGACACCGAGCCCAACAACATCTGGATTCGGCTGGCGCTCGGCTTGCGGGTCGAACGCACGGACACCTGGGGGCTA
Source organism: Myxococcales bacterium (assembly GCA_016712525.1). Lineage (NCBI taxonomy): Bacteria > Pseudomonadati > Myxococcota > Myxococcia > Myxococcales > Myxococcales bacterium. Next base: position 440,533 of record JADJQX010000008.1, on the reverse strand, counting down.
AGGCCGTACGGCGGGCTTCGCCTCGTCCATATCCATTACGCGAAGGCCGAGACGTGGCGCGACCACCCGGGCGCGTCGCTCCTCGGGGACTCGTCGCGTGGGCTCGATCACAGGTCCGGGCTCGGCCTCGTCGGAGGTGTGTCGCACGGCATGGGCGCGTCGCGCTTTCGCATTTTCGCGGAGCTCGAGCCGAGCTACGTGCCCATCGGGAGAGGGCCGCAGCTCTTCGTCGCGGCGACGTTCGGCTTCGGCGCGGCGCTGTGAACGCTGGCGTTCAGGGCGCGTGCGGAGCCGTAGCGCCGAGCCTCGCGAGCCGCGCCCGCCGCGCCGGACCATAGGGGGCCATCATGCGGAGGGAGGCCAACGTGCCCTGCTCGAGGGGCTCGGCCGCACCGGCCTGCGCATCGGGGGGGACGTCGATCGCGTAGCCCCGTTGGAGCGCGTCGATCGCCGTCGCTTTGATGCCGATCTCGGTGAGGCAGCCCGTCAGGACGAGCGTGTCGACCGCGAGGCCCTCGAGCACCGAGTCGAGCGAGGACTCGAAGAAGGCGCTGTAGGTAGGCTTTTTCACCACCGTGTCCCCTTCGTGGGGCGCGATCGCGGGCCACACGTCGCTCCCGCCCGTTCCGGCGACGTTGTGGGTGCCCCACATCGCGAGATCGGGATCGTCGGCGGAGTGCTCGTCGACGACGTAGATGACGGGGATGCCCGAGGCGCGCGCCTCGTCGATGCGCTTCGCGAGGGCGGGCACGATGTCGCGGGCGCGGGGCACCTCGAGGGCGCCGCCCGGGGCGAGGTGATCGACGAGCATGTCGAGCACGAGGAGCGCCTGGCGTGGCCCTCGGCGTTTTTCGGCCAACGTGGCGAGAATGCGCTCCCGGAGGGCGGGGGGAGGAGCTTCGGGGGGAAGCGCGAGCCCCACCGCCGCGGCCGTCTCTCGGGCCGCGTGGAAGGCGTCGACGACCGGCGGGGGCTGCATCTCGAGCACGAGCCCCTCGATCCGCGGGTGGCGGGCCGCGAAGAGGAGGCTCGACACCTCGGCCCACAGCTCGTCGGGCGCATCGGAATCGGGGGCGTCGCTCATGGTCGGGGTGGTTGGGCCAGGGGAGGGGAGCTCGACGGGAGGATCCTAACGCATTTTCTCCGCGCATGGCGCCGAAGGTCGCGTGGTTCCCGCGTCATTCGGGCTACGCACGAGCCTCGCGGACGGATCGGCTTCGGGCACGCGGTTCTTTGTGTACGAGTACGTATAGTCGCGCTTCCGCTTGCCTCGAGCGACCGCCCTTGGTGTCATCGGCGCGTGCCCCTCGAGCGCCTCTTCGAAAGGTCCGTATCCGTGCGCGACAGCGCCGCCCCCATTTTCCGCTTCAACGAGGCGCGGAGCAGCATCGTCGAGGAGGTCGTGTCGCGCGTGGGGGCGTCCACCAAGGACCCGCTCTACACGCTGTCGGATGCGGCGTACCTCGAGGTTCGGAGGCTCGCCTCGTCGGGGGGGGCGGAGCTCGCGGAGTGGCGTCACCTCGCCTCGTCGCTCGGGCGCATGTCCGAGGCCGAGCTCCGGGAGACCGTGTCGAAGTACGCGAAGGTGTACGCCTGGGACGTGGCGGGCAACTTCGACCCCCGCGTCTACCAGTTCGCCTCGCGCGCCATGGCTCCCCTCCTCGGGGCGCTCATGTCTCCGCGATCGATGATGAAGAACCTGCCGCAGTCGCTGGATCTCACGGCGCTCGACGGCCGCATCGTCGTGCAAGGGCCGCGCGAGCACGTGCGTCGGCTGGCCGAGATCGGCACCGTGGTCTACGTGCCCACGCACCTCTCGAACCTCGACTCGGTCGTGTTCGGGTTCGCGCTCGAGCGCTCGGGGCTTCCTCCCGCCACCTACGGCGCCGGCAAGAACCTCTTCACGAACCCGGTGCTGAGCTACTTCATGCACAACCTCGGCGCCTACCGCGTCGACCGAAGGCTCCGCCACGCGCTCTACAAGGACGTGCTGAAGGCGTACTCGTGCGTCCTCATCGAGCGCGGGTACCACAGCCTGTTCTTCCCGGGAGGCACGCGGTCTCGCTCCGGCGGGGTCGAGCGAAAGCTGAAGCTCGGTCTCGCGGGTACGGGCCTCGAGGCCTTCGCCCGCACGGTCGAAGCGGGGCGACCCCGCAAGGTGTTCTTCGTCCCGGCCACCATCAACTACCTGCTCACGCTCGAGGCCGAGACCCTCATCGACGACTTCCTCCAGGAAGAAGGCAAGGCCCGCTACATCATCGAGGACGACGAGTCGACGCGGGTGGGGCGTGTCGCCGCCTTCTCGCAGAAGTTCCTTGGGCTCGACGGCGCGTGTGTCGTGCGCTTCGGCGAGCCCCTCGATTGTTTCGGCAACCTCGTCGACGAAGAGGGGCGCTCGCACGACGCGCGCGGCCGGCACGTGGACGCCGAGTCTCTCCTCCAGCGCAAAGACGGCTCGCGCGGCCGCGACGCGAAGCGAGACGTCGAGTACACCCGCGAGCTCGGCGAGGCGATCGTGCGTGGCTTCAAGAAGGAGACCGTGGTGATGGCGACCCACGTCGTCGCGGCCGCGGCCTTCGGGAGCCTACGGCGGCACGTCGGCAAGGGTGATCTCTTCGCCATGCTGCGCTCCAAGGACGACGTGCGCATGCCCCGGGCCGAGCTCGCGAACGAGGTCGCTCGGGTGCTCGCCGAGGTGCGAGAGCTCGAGTCGAAGAACAAGATCGTGGCCGCGCCCGGCCTCCGAAACCGCGACGCCGACGGTGTGCTCGAGGACGCCCTGCGCGCCTTCGCGGGGTACCACGTGGAGGAGGTCCTCTCGCCTCGTGGAGAGTCGCTCGTTCTGCACGATACGCGCCTCTTGTTCTACTACCAGAACCGCCTCGCGTTCCACGGGCTCGCGTACGACGCGCTCGCGAAGTAACCGTTCTTATTGGTTTATTTGGATTCGTTGGAGGCGTGGGGCTTCTCTACGACGGCCCTGCTCCGATCGTCGCTCGCGCGGACGTCGTGCGCCCGAGCCGCACCGCGGAGGGGGCTCGCGGGGCGGAGGGCGGGACATCCGAGAGCCGTGCCGTGAGGGGCGCGAGGCCCGGTTTCTTCGTGCGGGGCCCAAATCGGCTTTGATGCGCGAAGAAATGGGCTATGGTCGGCCCCCCCGATCGGGCAAAGCCATGAGCACACCGGAGACTCCCGAAACCCCGAACACCTCCCCCGAAGCCGTCTCGGTCGACGCGCCGAAAGCCCCCGAGGCCTCCGCGTCGAACGAAGCGCCATCGGCCGTCTCGTCCGAGGCGCCTACCACGCCGCTCGGTGCCGCGCCCGAAGGGGCCGGCGACGACGACGGCGCAGAGGGCGAAGGTGAGGGCGCGACCGCAGAAGCCTCCGGGACCGAGGGTGGCGAGAAAAAGAAGCGTCGTCGTCGTCGCCGCAAGAAGAAGCCCGGCGCGCGCCCCGAGGGCGAAGCCGGCGTGTCGGCCGAAGGTGCCGAGGGCGAAGGCCAGCCCGTCGAGGGCGCGTCGGCCGAAGGCGCCGAAGGTGAGAAGGCCGCTCGTCCGGCCAAGCCCAAGAAGGCCCCGAAGCCCGAGAAGGAGCGCCCCGCGTTCGCCCTCGGTGACGTGGTGTTCGGCAAGGTGCTCGAGATCACCGAAGATGTGCTCTTCGTCGACCTCTCGGGCAAGGGCACGGCCCTCTTCGATCTTCGCGAGCTCCTCATCTCCGAGGAAGACGCCAAGGCCGATCTCGCGGCCGACGACGACGACGACGCCAAGGACACGAGCGCCGCGCCTGCGGGCGAGCCCGTGCCCGTGACCGAGGTCTCCCCCGGCTCTCCCGCGACCGAATCCGCCGAGGCTCCGGCCGAAGGCGTGGAGGCCGCGGCCGAGGCTCCCGTGGCCGCCGAGGCTCCTGCGGCCGCTGAGGCTCCCGCTGCCGCTGCCGCCGAAGCTCCGGCGAAGAAGACCGAAGAAGCGGCCGTGCAGCTCCCGCGGGTCATCCTCGAACCGGGCGCTCCGTTCGTCGGCGTCGTGCACAACGACGGCGGCCGCGGCGGCTTGGTCGTGCTCACGCACCACCCGAAGCGTCTTCGCCGCGCGAAGCCCCTCGTCGCCGCTGCGTTCCGCGACAAGACCATGGTCTTCGGGATCGTGACGGGCGTCATCAAGGGCGGCGTCGAGGTCGACGTCGACGGCCTCCGCGCGTTCGCCCCGGGCTCGCACATGGACCTGCGCCTCGGCGCCGACCTCCACCCGCTCGTCGGAAAGCGGCTCGGCTTCGCCGTGACCCAGTACGGCAAGCGCGGCCGCGACGTCGTGCTGTCGCGTCGGGCCATGCTCGAGAGCGAGTCGAAGGAGCGGCGCGAAGAGGCGCTCAAGTCGATCGAGATCGGAAAGACGGTCGACGGCGTGGTCCGCACGGTGGTGTCGTTCGGCGCCTTCGTCGACATCGGCGGCGTCGAGGGCCTCGTCCCGCTCAGCGAGATGAGCCACAACCGCGCCGATCAGCCGAAGGACGTCTTCAAGGTCGGCGAGACCGTGAAGGTGAAGATCCTCCGCGTCGACGAGAAGCAGAAGATTTGGCTCTCCCGTCGCGCGACGATCGACGACCCGTGGGCCGCCGTGGCCGAGAAGTTCGCGGTCGGCACGAGGCACACCGGCAAGGTCGCGCGCCTCAAGCCTTTCGGCGCCTTCATCGAGCTCGAGCCCGGGGTCGACGGCCTCATCCAGGTCGGCGATCTCTCGGTGAAGCGCATCAACCACCCGAACGAGGTGCTCAAAGAGGGCGACGCGATCGAGGTGGTCGTCGCTCACGTCGAGCCCGGCTCGCACCGCATCGCGCTCCACCCGGCCCCCTCGGGAGACGCGGCGGGCGAGGCGCCTCAGAAGATCGCGCCGCATCGCACCGTCAAGGTCCAGATCGTGGCGGCCGAAGCGGCGGGGCTCACCGTGCGTGTTCTCGGCGCCACCGGGCGGCACGCGCGCGGCTTCATCACGGCCGGCGCGACGGGCACCCCCCGCGGCACCGACCTCCGCAAGGAGTTCCCCGTGGGCAAGGAGCTCGACGCCAAGATCGTCGAGATCGACCCGAAGCGCGGTGAGCTCAAGCTCTCGATTCGCGCCATGAACGAGGACACCGAGCGCAACGCGTACCAGCAGTACCGCGCGCAGGTGAAGCGCGAGGCGAAGTTCGGCACCCTCGCCGATCTCCTCCAGAAGCGGAACATCGTGCCCCAGAAATAGCGGGTACGGCTCCGGACACCCCGAAGGCGGCGCTCGAAACAGGGCGCCCCTTTCGCATTTTGTCCTTTGAAATCAAAGGCATAGTCGGCCCCTGGGGCGCCCGTTCACGCGGCGTTCACCTGACCTGCGACGACGTTTCACGCGAGCCTCGCACCCCTCCCATCTCGCGGGCCCATGCTCTCGGCATGCGAAACGGAAGCCTCTCCTTCGGTCGAGCGTTCCCCTCCACGATGGCGTCGACGTCGATCTCGAGGCGCGCATGATCTTCCCGCTCGTTCGCTCGTCGTGGTCGCTCGTCGCGACGATCGGGCTCCTCCTCGCGAACCTCGCGGCGGTGCGCGTGTTCTTGCCGCGGGTCTATGCGAGGCCCGCGCTGCGGGGCGCGTGGCTCGCCTTGGTGATGTCGGCGCTCGCGGCGCACGGCGCGTGGCTCGTCTTTCGGACGTCCTCGTTCGCGGGGCGAGCCGGAGGGACGTTCGTCTCGGCCGCCCCAGTTTTTCTCGCGCTCGTGCTCGTGTCGATCCCTTCGGCGGGTGTGCTCGCGTGGCTCACGCGCCGCTCGCGTCCGGCGAGCGAGGGCACCATCGACTCGCCCGGGCAGTCACCCGAGGCTCCTCCCTCGGCCGCCCCTCCTCCGCTCGCCCGCCCGCGTATCACGCGCCGTGCCGCGCTCTCGGCCGTGGCGGCGCTCCCCCCTGCGAGCGCCGTCGGTGCGGGCGCCATCGGGTTTTCTACGGGGTTTGCGTCGCCTGCCGTCCGCACGAAGGTCCTCTCCGTCCCGAAGCTACCGAAGGCGCTCGAGGGGCTCCGGATCGTGCAGGTCAGCGACGTGCACCTCGGCGTGTACCGAACGACGGAAGACCTCGAGGCCGCCCTCGAGCGCGCGAGCCTCGAGCGCCCCGACCTCGTGGTGGTGACGGGCGACTTCGTCGAGAGGCCGTGGCTCTGGGATGACGCGCTCTCGGTGCTCGCGAACGCGCGGCCGCGCCTCGGTGTGTACGGCTGCCTCGGCAATCACGAGCACTTTCAATCGACGCGCGACGTCCGTCGGGCCTACGAGCGCGCCCGTGTCCCGCTGCTCGTCGACGACGGTGTGAAGCTCGACGTCGACGGTGCGTCTCTCGCCCTCCTCGGGATCGACGATCCGCGCGCCATGCGCGGGGACATCGAGACGCCCATGCGTGCGTCGATCGAGCGAGCCCTACGGAGGGCGGACGGGGACTTTCGCCTTCTCCTGTCGCACCGCCCCGAGGGCATCGTGCCCGCTTCGTCCCTCGACGTGGGCCTCGTGCTCGCGGGCCACACCCACGGAGGGCAGATCGGGTTCGCGGGGAAGAGCGCGTTCGAGCCGCTCGCCCCCGATGGGTACCTGTGGGGTCCCTATCTTGTCGAAAACACTAGGCTTTACACCACGAGTGGCTTCGGGCACTGGTACCCGTTCCGGCTCGGGTGCGGCGCCGAGCTCCCCGTGCTCGAGCTCCGCAGAGGCTAGCCGCCCGCGGGTCGAACGAGCGCGGTCGACGTCGGAGCTTCCGTGGGCGCGCATCTGTGGCTACGTTCCGCACACGATGGGCATCCTGAGCTGGATCGTGTTCGGCCTCCTCGCGGGCCTCGTCGCCAAGTTCGTCATGCCGGGCAAAGACGGCGGAGGGTTCATCACCACCACGGCGCTCGGCATCCTCGGCGCCATCGTCGGCGGGTTCATCGGGACTCGCCTCGGCTGGGGCAGCGTGACCGGCTTCAACCTCCCGAGCTTCGGCCTCGCGGTCGGTGGTGCGCTCGTGTTGCTCGTCGTGCACCGCATGCTGCGCTGAGCCTCCTCGCGCGCGGGCTCACAAGAGGCGGCGCGCCTTCACCTCGAGGTACCGTTTGACGAGGAGCGGCGTCACCTCCTCGGGCCGAGCATCGAGCACGAGCACGCCGGCGTGCCGCAAATCACGGATGATTTGCTCTCGAAACGTGAGGGCCTCGGCCGCGGCGGCCCTCACGTAGGCCTCGTCCTCGCGCCCGATCGGATCGAGGGCGAGCCGCTCGACCTCTTCGTCGCGCATGAGGACGCACAGCGGGAGGTGGCGTGGCAGGAGCCCCTTCAGCGAGGACGCGAGCTCCTTCGCCGCGCGCGGCTCGAGGAGGTTCGTGAAGACGACGAGCAGCGACCGCGCCTTCATCTTCGCGCGGAGGAACGTCGTCGCCGCGTGAAAATCGGTCGCCGTGAGCCCGGCCTCGAGATCGTAGACCGCCCGCGTGAGCTTCTGACCTCCGGCGCGCCCACCCACGGGCTTCAGGAATGCGCGCGGGAGGTCGTCGAACGCAAGGAAACCGGCCTTGTCGCCGCCGCGCAGCGCCACGTCCGCGGTGAGGAGGGCGGCGTTCAGCGCGCGGTCGATCGCCGTGATGCCTTGGCTCTCCCCGCGCATGCCACGGCCGACGTCGATCGCGAAGACCACGTTCTGGTTCGACTCGGCCTGGAACGTGCGAACGGTCAGATCGTCGCGCCTCGCCGACGCTCTCCAGTCGATGTGCCGGATCTCGTCGCCCAAGAGGTAGGGGCGGAGGCGCTCGAACTCGGTGTCCCCGCCTCGGGCGCGGAGGGAGCCGACGTTCTTGTCGCCCCGGCCCTTCCTCCGGAGCATCTCGAGCTCGCGCGCCGCGTGCACGTCGGGGTAGACGTTGGCCTCGGCCGCGCACGCCGTAGACGCCTGCACGTCGACGAGGCCGAGGAGGCTCTCGGTGCGTACGGTCACCGCCCCGAAGCGCCGTGGGCCGCGTCGTGTGGGGGTGACCTCGTAGCGTACGTCCGCGCTCTCGCCGGGGCCGAGATCGAAGGTCGCCGGGAGGCCTCGGGTCTCGGTGTCGGGGAGCGGATCGTCCATCACGGTCCCGCGGAGCCGAGCCCGGGTCGGGTTGCTGGAGCGTGAGGGTCACCGCGTTCGCGCGGCCGAGGGAGAGGATCTCGGCCACCTCACGGCTGGCGCGGATCGACGCCTTCCTCGCGAAAAATGCGTCGCCGAGGGCTGCCACGGCGAGCACCACGTCGAGCGCCACGAGTGGCGCGCCGAGCCCGGGGACGAACCCCGACACGGTGGCGACGGCGGCGGCCACGAACGCGAGCGCGACGAGTCGCCTCCTCGGGACGAAGATCATCCTTTGCCCCGAGGCACCGGCGTCGCCTTCACGATGGCGTCGATGCGGTCGTCCGCCGACAGGCCCTGGAGCTCGGCGTCCGGGTGAAGCATCACGCGGTGGCGCAGGATGGGCTTCACCATGGGCTTGATGTCGTCGGGGGTCACGAAGGTGCGCCCCTCGCTCGCGGCCACGACGCGCGCCGCCTTCAGCATCGCGATGGACGCGCGCGGCGAGGCGCCGAGCTCGATGGCGCGATCGTCCCGCGTGCGCCGCACGAGCTCGACCATGTACGACACGATCGCGTCGTCGACACGCACGGCACCGACGACGCGCTGGAGCCGCGCGATCTCCTCGGGGCTCGAAGCGGGCGCGAGGCTAGAAATGTCTTTGGGATCGAACCCTTGCGCGTGATGTTTGACGATGCGCTCCTCGACCTCGCGGGGCGGGCTCTCGACGTTCAGCTTGAGGAGGAACCGGTCGAGCTGGGCCTCCGGGAGAGGGTAGGTCCCCTGAGACTCGATGGGGTTCTGCGTGGCGATCACGAGGAACGGCGGGGGGAGCGCGCGGCTGTGCCCATCGACCGTGACTTGATGCTCTTGCATGGCCTCGAGGAGCGCCGACTGCGTCTTGGCGGGCGCGCGGTTCACCTCGTCGGCGAGCAGGAGGTTCGTGAAGATGGGCCCCGGCACGAACGCGAACGTGCCCGATTGACGATCGTAGATGGACGAGCCGGTCACGTCGCTCGGCATGAGGTCGGGCGTGAACTGAATGCGCTTGAACGCGGCGCCGGACGCCTGCGCGAGGCTCCGCGCGACGAGCGTCTTTCCGAGGCCGGGCACCCCCTCGACGAGCACGTGCCCGCCTCCGAACAGCGCGACGAGCAGCCCGAACACGAGCTCCTCCTGTCCGACGATGACCTCGCCGATGCGCGCGCGCATTCGCTCGAAGGTGTCGACGAACGGACGCAAAGAATCTTCTGTCAGCGCTTGGGTGGTCACGATGGCCTCATTTTCCGGGTCTCGGGGTCGTCGTGGGCGATGGCAGCCACGACGAGCGCCCGAAGGTCTCGTAGGACGCGGAGCTCGTCGCCCTTGGGGCTGTCTTCCGATCGCGCGGAGAGGGCTCTCTCCCAGACCTCACGGCACGACTCTACCGTTCGCCCCGTCCGCGCCGCGAGGAACGCGGGGACGTCGTGGGAGCCTCGCGGCAACGCGGGGCGAAGCTTCTCCTCGCAGTAGCGGGAGAACGCGGCAAGGGCGTGGGGTGGCTTCGGCGCTCGCGCGTAGAACGCTCCGACGGCCTCGACGTGCTCGGTGAACGCGCGACGCGAAGGGGCCGGCTCCGGCCTCGGCCGCGCGCTCCGGATCCCGTAGGCCAGGAAGAGCACGAGCGACGCGACGAGGGCGTGCCACATGCCGCGCGCGAGCCCGGCCCGCGCGAGCGCCGAGAACGGGTTGGACGGGGGTGACGCTCCGTCCTCCGGCCTCGCGATGCGGATCGGGCGCGCGAGCGCGCTGCGGCGTTCGTTCGCCTCCCCGGGGAGCGCGGGGACGGCCGAGAGCTCGGCGAGGAGCGCCACGATGGCGGCAGCGTTCTCGGGGCGCGCGAGCACGACGTTCGAAAGGAGATCGTCCGTCCCGACCACCACGACGGTGCCTTTCCCGTAGGTCTTCGCGGCCGCGTACGGCTCGCCATGAATCGTCGCGAGAGAGCGCGCGCCCGACATGCGCACGATGCGCGGTCGGGCCACTTTGCCGGGGAAGTGCCGGGTTTCGGCGGCGTACGCGCGTGCGAGGCGCGCGTCGAGCGGCGCGGCGTCCTCGTCGTCGTCGTCCACGTCGACCGAGAGCGGCGTGAGCGAAACGTCGATCGCACGATCGATGCCGAGCGATGTCTGAAAGCCGAACGTTTCCGAAAGTTTATGATTCTCTTGGCCGAAGAGGACGAGGACCCCACCGCTCTCGGTGAACGCGACGAGGGCGGCCTCGGCTTCGGGCTCGAGGGCCGTCCTCTCGAGATCGACGAGCACGATGGGCGAGGGGGCGTCGTCGGTCACCGGCGCGAGCTTGGCGAGCGACGAGCCGAGGGGGGTGATGGGCGAGCCCTGGCGCTTCATCACCTCGGACAAGAGCTCGGTCCCGGCAGGATCGTCGAACGTACGAGGCCTCGGCGAGCAACCCGCGCCGAGGAGCGACGCGAGCAGCAAGAGCCCCGCCGGCATGGCGCGGACGATGGCGCGCGCGAGCTTCGCGATGCGGTCTACCTCGGCCCCCGCCGGGGGCTCGGCGCCGAACGCTTGACGATCGGCCTCGCGGGTGATGGCGCGCAGGCTCGCTCGGCTCGACTCCTCCGCGCACGCGCGAACGTACTCGCCGTTGGTACGGCTCTTCGTGACGTGAATGGCGCCACGTCGGTCGAGGGCCGACAGCGAGGCGAGCAGGTAGAGATTGGTCGCGCGACGGAGGTCGCCGTCACGCGCGAGTGTGTCGGCCCGCGCGAGCGCGGCTTCTGCGTCGTCGATCGTCGTGGGATCCCGGGGTGCGTCGGGGCGCGGCTCGGGCGACGGGATCGCCGCGCGCTCCTCGTCGACGGCGAGGTCCCGCTTGCGTTTGCGCAGCGCGCGTACGATGGGCACGAGGAGGAGCGCCACGGCCGCGGCGACGACCACGTAAACGAGCACGTGGGCGACGACCCCGAGGGCGCGGACGATACGCGCCCACGCCTCGCTCGGCGCGTCGTCGGGCTTCTTCGTGAGCGCCGCAGCGCACGCCGCGCGGAACCCTTCGCAGGTCGGGGTCTCTTCGGCGATCGTGCAGAGCTCGAGCGCGCGCTCCCCGAGGGGCGCGCGTGGCTTCCGGCAGAATTCCATCGCCGGCTCGTTGCGCGCCGCTTCGGCCTGGCTCGCGGCCTTGGACGGATCGAGCTCGGCCGCTCCGTTGCGCGCGAACGTGAGCGCGAACGTGAGCGTCAGCGCGAAGGCGAGGGATCGCGCTGGCCTCACGCGGCCTCCTTCGAGGGGTTCGACGTGTCGTCGTCTCCACGTGCGCGGCCGGCGATGGCCGAGAAGCGAGTTTGGACGTCCCAGCCTTCGGCGCGTGTCCTCACGTTGAGATAGAAGAAGAGCCTCGCCGTGGCGGCGTAGGGCAGAAAAGCCCAAAAACCCACGGCCGCGAAGGCGCTGCCCATGCCGCTCTCCCACGCCGCGGCGGGCGGGTCGAACGCGAGGAGATCGGCCACGATCGCCCGACCGACGACGTCGCCCAGCACGGTGGCCGCGGCGTGGAGCGTGGTCAGCACGAGGACCGCGAGCACCGAGTCGCCGGCGGCGCCCGCAGAGAGCCGCTGGAGCCGCGTCAGGGCCGCGGACACGCTCGCCCTCTCGAGCAGGAGGACCTCGCCGAGGAAGAGCGCGAAGCCGAGCACGAAGAGCGCGGGCACCACGAAGAACGACGCGGCCACGACGACCGCGACGAGGTGCACGACCCTCACGCCGACGAGGAACGGGAGCCTCCGCGCCGACTCTCGAAGGACAGCGAGGACGGGGACGTCCCGCTCGAAGACGAGGCGCGACGCGAGCGCCGTGAAGGGCGCTTGCGCGAGCAGCCCGAAGAGCGCCGCGAACGCCCACGCGAGGGCCCAGCCGGAAGCTCGCCCGAGGGCCCAGGTCGCGAGCACCCCGGGGGGGAGCACGATGAGCGCCATCTTCGCGAAAGGAATACGGTTTTCGACCACGAAACGAAGCGCCAAATCGAGCACGTCGGACGGCTTTCGAACGCGGAGGACCACGCGGGACGAGAGGACGTTCATGGCGCCCTCCCGTTTCCTCGTTCGTGCTCGCGGCCTGCGAGCGCGAGGTACCCGAGGACGACGACGAAGAGCACGACGCCGACGACGAGCTTCACCGGCATGGGCACCGACGACGACGACCAGAACCCCTCGACGAGGGCGGCGACGAAGAGCATGACCGCCGCGCCACACACGATGGTGACGACGTCGGGCGCGATCGCGCGGAGCGACCCGAGGCGGGTCTTCTCGCCGGGGCTCACGACGGCCCACCCCATGGCGAGGCCCGCTCCGCCCGCGATGACGATCGCGCCGAGCTCGAAGGTGCTGTGTCCGACGATGAACGTGAGGATGTTGAGCCCCGCGCCCTGGGAGCCCACGTAGCCGACGACGGCGCCCGTGAAGAGGCCGTTCTGGACCAACGTGAAGGCCGAGCCGAGCCCGCCGAAAATGCCGAGCGCGAAGCAACGGAGGGCGATACCCACGTTGTTGTTCACGTAGAAGCCGGTCATGAGGGTGTCGTCCGCCGAGCTTCGCCCGCCGTCGAAGCCGCGCTGGTAGGCCTCGGTGAGGGGGCGAAGCATGGCCTCGGGCACGATGCGAAACGCGAGCTCGGGCTTGCCGATCGTCATGACGAGGCCGATCACGAAGGGCACGAAGAAGAGCGCCGCCGCGAGCGCCATGGCGCGACGATGGCGCCGCACCGCGAGAGGGAAGCGAGCGAGCCACGGCACGGCGCCGCGTTCTCGCGCGGGCCTCCCGGCGCTCGCACCATAGAGCACCGTGTGTGCGCGGGCCGTGAGGTCTTGGAGGTGGTCGACGAGCGGCGCGCTGTACCGAGCCGCTTGCGCGCGCGAGAGATCGCCGCACACGTCACGGTAGAGCGGAGGGAGGCGACGCACGGCCTCGTCCGAGAGCCCTTTCGGACCGCGCTGCTCGGCGACGCGGACGAGCGTGTCGAGATCGTTCCAGTCACGGGCACGGCGCTCGGCGAAGGCGCGCTCTTTGGGGACCGACGCTAGCGCCATGGTGCTCGCCTCGCTTCGACGGGTGGAGCGCTCCGCGACGAGGGCGGCGCCTCTTCGCGCCCTCCGGACATGGCGCGGTCGTAGAGGAGGGCGACGAGACGAACGGGGTCGTCGTGGCGGACCTCGAAGCGCGCCGCGAGGGCCGGCGCGATCATGCGCGCCAGCTCGTTTTCGCGGGCCGGACCGAGCCTCCCCCGGCGGCGCAGGAAGAGCTCGATGGCCGTGCGCTCCTCGGGATCGAACGTGACACGCTCGGGCAGGCTCGCCAGCTCCCGCGGCGACGCGGGAGGGTAGAGGGCGATCGGATCGGCGTGGAGTGGCCCGTCCGTCACCACGACCATGGTCCCGGCGACGAGGTCTCCGATGCGCTGGAACCGGCGCGTGGCCGCCATGCACACGACCCCGAGGACATAGGCCGAGGGTAGGGCGTCGGCCGCGCGCAAGAGGTTCCGGAGGACCGCGTGCACGAAGGTCACCGGCCGACCGGTCGTGGTCAACACGCGAAGCCCGAGCGCGGCCTTTCCGGGCGAGCGCCCCCACATCGTCTCGACGACGACGAAGTAGACCCACTGCACGAAGAAGAGGAGCACGAGCATCACGCCGGCGCCGACCTTCGCGAGCGCGCTCATGTCCTCACCGAACGAGCCCGAGCCCGCGGCCAAGACGAGCACGATCCCGAGCACCACGAGCACGCCGTAACAGACGAGGAGATCGACCAGGTGGGCGAGCGTGCGGCGCGCCGGCCCGGCGACGCGGTAGCGGAACACGACGTGCTCCGGCGTCTCGATGGCGACGTCGGTCTCGAGCGCTTCGCGGAGGTCGGCCATGAGCGCCCGAAGCATAGGCGATGCGCCGAAAAGCCACGAGGGCGGCGCACCCGGGAAGCCTTCGCTTTCGCTCAAATACCTGATCTTACGACTATTTTTGGCCGTCTTTGGCCCGGGGGAGCTCGGCGTCGGTCGTGGTTCGTGGGGGATCGACCGCGATCGTGTCGAGCACCCGCGCCCGCACGAGGGCGAGGCGCGCCGAGAGCACGCGCTCCGACGCGAAGCTCGGGATCTCGGTCGCGTAGTGGAAAAAGAGGCAGCTTCGGACCATGCCGCCGAAGGCGAAGAGGTGACCGCGGATCGTGCCTCGCGTCGAGATCTCGAGCGCGACCCAGATGCGCGTATCGTAGGCCTCCGGCCCCACGGTGACGCGGTCCTCGAGCGTGCGGAGGTCTCCCGCGGGGACGCGGCCCCTCTTGCGCGCGTCGGCCTCGCACTGGGCTCGCCCCACGACCTCGGGCTGTCGCTCGACCGCGAAGTGGAGCTCCGAGCGGGTGGCTTCGTGGATGCCGACGAGCTCGGGCCTCGTGTGGTCGTCGATGCGCCAGGCCTTGCCCTCGGGGAGGTGCAAGGTCATGAGAAAGCGGCTCGAATGAAACGAGCCCCACGCCTTGTCGTCTTCGGCGAAGGGCGGAGCGCTCTCCTTCGGGGCCACGCTCGAGGGCTCGAGCGCCGGGCCCTTCGGCTCTGCCGGAGGCGTACAAGCGAGCACCAGCGAGGCGACCCCCGCGGTGCCGATGGCGCGCCGCACGAGCCCCGGCCAGACGGAATCGTTCATGGGCGAGCCCTTAGCCCAAGTCACGCCGGAGCAGCACGTAAACCGCGCCCTCGCCGCCGTCCTCGTCCAGCGCCGTGGCGAAGGCCGCCACGTGCTCGCTCGCCTTGCCTTGCGAGAGCCACGCCGCGATCTCGCCGCGGAGCACACCCTTGCCAGAGGGCAGGCTCTCCCCCTTGCCGTGGATGACGAGCACGCACCGCTCGCCTCTGGCGTGTTTCTCCTTCAGGAACGTGGCGACATCGGCGTGGGCTTCGCTCGCCCCGAGCCCGTGCAAATCGAGGCGCGCGTCGATCGGTACGGCGCCGCGGCGCAGCGATCGCACGACCTGGGGGGGCACGTCGACGCGGCGGCCCTCGACGCGGCGACCATCGTCTTGCACCTCGAAGCGCGTGCCGCCGCCGACGAGGCGCCGGAGGTGCTCGTGGACCTCTTCGGCCTCGGTCCGTGCGCGCGTCGCGAGCTCCTCGACGGTGGGCTTGGGCCGCTTTTGCGCGGTCTCGGCTCCCTTCGGCAGGCGGGTCGCCTTCGCCTCGCCGAGCGGGACGACTCCGGCCATCATGCGGTGGAAGCTCTCTTCGTCCTCACGCGCGTCGGACTTCGGCGCCTTCGGGCGCGAGGTCTGCGGCTTCGGCGGGGCAGGCCTCTGACCTTGGGCCCTCTGGGCCTTCTTCGCGGCCTCTTCTTCCTCGAGCTTCTTCTTGAGCCCGACGAGCGCGCTCGAGAACGGACGGTTCTTGTCGTCCGGCTTCTTCTTCGAGGTCACGACCTGCCCCCTTGGAGGAGCGATCGCACCGTGGCGATCGCGGACTGGATGCCCGTGAGCACACCGTCTTGGTAGTGCCAGTCCGGGTCGTCGAGCTCGGGGAAGTCGTGAGGGTTCTTGATGTCGTCCGACGTGAGGCCGGGCTTCAAGCGGCGGGCGAGGTCGATGACCTTCTGGCTCTGGAGCTCCTCGAGCTTCTCGAGCTCGGTGAGGGCGGAATCGAGCGCGTTCATGGCGAGTCCTTCGTTTCGATGGCGAGAGAGAGCAAGGCCTTGCAGTCGTCTTTCGTGACCTCGACGAAGAGACCACCGTGCGGATAGAGGGCGACCGCCGTCCCCTTCTTCGGGCAGAGACCGAGGCATTTCGTGCTCGTGACCCACACGTGCTGGACGATGCCCGAACGGAGCACGGCGTCGCGGAGGGTCGTTACGACCTCGGTCCCTCGCGCGCCGCATCCGGGCCCGAGCGGAGAGCCGTGCCTCACGTTCTCGCAGACGAAGAGGTGACTCCGTGGCGTTTGCCCCGGTCGCATGCCCATCGAGTAGCACAACAGCGTCGAATGCTTTTGCCTTACGTTCTCCTACATCGGTCATGGATCGCGCACGTGGATCCGATGGTCGGCCCGGGCTGCGCTCGCCCCACGCGCGAGCCTACGGAAATGGGCCGAACCCGGCGGGCCCCACGTGGCTCGCCGTTTGCAATCCCGTCGGGGCATGGCCGTGGTGCGTCTCCCTCAGGCTTCGCTCCCCCTCTCGGGGCGTCGCGTCGAGCTCGGCGAGCTCGTGGGGCGAGGCTCGCGCACGTCGGCGCACCGCGCGGAGCTCGTGTCCGACGGAGGTGTCCGGCGGCGCGTGATCGTGAAGCTCTTCGATACGGTCCCGAGCGACGACGCCGAGGGCTTCGTGCGCGCTCTCGGGCAATCGGTCGCGCGCGCTGCGCTGGTCGATCACCCGAACGTCGCCCAGGTCTACGAGCACGGCGTCCTCTCCGGCCGGGCGTACGTCCTCGCGGAGCACGTCTCCGGGGTCTCGCTGGCCGAGCTCCTCGCGGCCCACGATCGCGCCTCGTCTCGGCTCGCGTTCGACGTCGCGCTCTTCGTCGCCTCGGAGGTCGCCGACGCGCTCTCGGGCGCCCTCGTCGCTTGCGATCTCGATGGAGCGCGTGCGCGTGTGCTCCACGGCGATTTGTCGGCGCGCCAGGTGATGCTCGCGTACGCCGGGGCCGTCAAAGTGACCGACTTCGAGATCGGCCGCGTGTCGAGCGCGCAGTCCGGCGTGAGGAGCATGCGCACGGTCTCGTCGCGGCTCGAGATGCTCGCGCCCGAGCTCGTGCACGGCCGACCGCAAGACGCGCGCTCCGACGTGTTCGCGTTGGGGATGCTCGTGCGCTCCATGTTCCTCGGGCCTCGATTTCCGGCCGAGGTCACGCACGCGGAGGCCCTCGCGATGGTGCGCGCCGGCGAGGTGCAGCAGCCCGTCTTCCGACCGAGGCTCCCCGAGGCGCTCACGGAGCTCTTGCTCGCCGCGACCGCCACGTCCCCCGACGACCGTCCTCCGAACGCCCGCGTGGTCGCGTGGGAGCTGCGGAAAATCGCCTTTTCGCACGGCGTCGGTGACGCGAGGCCCTTCCTCGCTCGCGCGATCGAGCGCGCCTTTCCAGGCCAATCGCCCTACGCCATCGAGGACGACGAGCCCACGGACGACGAGCCCTGGCCGGACGAGGACGTGTCCGACAGCGACTTCCCGCCGAGCATGGACGACGACGAACAAGACGCACGCACGGGCCTCGTCCGAGCGGTCACGTACCCCGGCGACGACGCACCGTTCGATCCCGAGGCGACCGTCGACTGGCGCGGGTGAGCGTCGCGCCGACGGGGGTCATGTCGCGCGCGGTGGGCGCTTCATGGCCGCGTGCGCGAGCTCGAGGTATTTTGCGCGCTCGTCCTCGGGGAAGGCCTCTTCGATGATCTCGAAGAGCGAGTAGTCGAACGGTAGCCCCGGGGCACCGTGGGTCTTTACGAGGCGCTCCCTTCGGCCTTTTTCGGCCAGATCGAGGGCGCGGTGGTGGCACATGGGGTTATTGCCGACCTTGCCGAAGAGCACGTGCGTGGTCCAGTTGCAGCCGCTCTTGCAGTCCTCCGCGTAGTAGCAAGTCCGGCAGTAGCCGTAGAGATCCTCGACCGTCATGTCGCGCGTGAAACGAAGCTCCTTCGTGCCCTCCCAGATGTCGACGAGCTTCGCGTCGCGGATGTTGCCGCCGACGTAGTCTTGGGTGGGGAGCGAGGGGCACCCCTTGATGTCCCCGTTGGCCTCGATGCCCATGCTGAGGCGCCCGGCGCCGCACGAGCCGCGATGGCTGCCCGGGAACGTGCGGCGGAGCTCGGCCTCGTGCGGGCCGTAGTAGCCGATGTTGTTGCCCGTCCAGAAGCGCACCTTCTTCTCGTCCGCGCGCCGCTTCATGCGCACGAGCATGGGGAAGAGCTCGAGCAGCTCGTAGGGCTGGAGCAGCATGTCGGGCTCGTCGCCGCCGCGCCCCATGGCCGTCGTGAGCTGCATCTGCCACGAGTGCATGCCCCGCTCTACGAGGAAGTCGAAGAGCGCCTCGAGCTCCGGCATGCTGTGCCGGTTGATCTGCGTGTTGCACGAGAACGGGATGCCGACGGCCTTGAGGTTGTCCATCGCCTGCATGGCCGCGTCGAAGCTGCCTTGCGCCGCGCGGAGGGCGTCGTGCGTCTCGCGGAACCCGTCGATCGAGACGGACACGGAGAGGAGCCCTGCCTCTTTGCCAGCGCGCGCGCGCTCGAGGGTGAGCCCGCGCCCTCCGGTGGTCATGCTGCACGAGATGCCGTGCGAGCGAATGCGCTTGATGATGTCCGTCCAGTCGTCACGAAGGTAGGCCTCGCCGCCGATGACGGTGACCTCCTTGACGCCGAGCGCCGCCATTTGGTCGACGAGGTCGAGGGCCTCTTCGGTCGTGAGCTCGTCGGGCCGGGCGCGCCCCGCACGCGAGCCGCAGTGCCGGCACGCGAGGTCGCACGCGAGCGTGGTCTCCCACACGACGTAGATCGGGCGCCAGCGCCGATCGATGTCGCGCGCCTCGCCGAAGATCGGGAGCTTTCGCTCGGCGGGCTTGGCTGTAGGTGCAAGTGGGAGGGAACGGGGGCGGGGTCCGATGGTGCTCATGGGGGCTCTCGTCGCACGCGAGACTCGCGTCGGACGAGCGTAGCTGCTTTTCCGCGGTGTCGCGCGGGCGATGGAGGTCGTGCGTCCCTCGTCCCACGCCTGAGGTCCCGCCTCAATTTGCCGCCTGGCGCGATCTTTCTCTCCCGAGGGGACGAAACTTTGCTTTCATAGAGTCCTTCCTTGGGGTTCGGCTTCCAATAGCGGGAGCCATTTGGCGGCGAAGCCCGCGCGTCGGTCGAAAAGCCTCGACGGAAGGAATCCTCGTTTGGACCGCGTAAAACCCAAGACCTCGAACACGAGCCGGGCCGTCGTCGTCGCTGCCTGCGCGGCGGCCGTCGTTTCGGTGGCGGTCGCCTACAAGGCCACCCGCGGGCCGGGCGCAAACGAACCGTCGTCTCGCCCCGAGACCATCCAAACCCTCGGCGTCATGTACCCGGGCGGAAGCGGTATGCGCTGAGGCTCGCGGTGCCGTCCCGGGCCCGATTGGCGCGTCGAGCGCGGGTCTGCTAGGCACCGGCCATGGTTACGCGAAAGCCCCGCCGTACACGCTTCGCCGTCCTCGGCGTCGTCTGTGCCTTCGCGGCTCTCGTCGGAGCGCCCGTCGACGAGGCCGAAGGCGCCAAAGGCCCGTGCCCCGCCGGCATGGCGCACGTCACCGCCAAGACGTCCTTCTGCATCGACAAATGGGAGGCGTCGTTGGTGGGCCTCGCCGGTGGCCGCGAGGTCCCTCACTCGCCGTACGAGCAGGTGAAGGGGGAGAAGCTCATGGCCGTGTCGCGTCCCGGCGTCGTGCCCCAGGCCCACATCAGCCGCAACGAGGCCGAGGCCGCCTGCACCGCCGCGAAGAAGCGCCTCTGCACCGAAGAAGAGTGGGTGAGCGCGTGCCAGGGCAAGAACCCGACGACCTTCCCGTACGGGAACGACCGGCACGACGGATACTGCAACGACCAGGGCAAAGCGCCGCTCTCGGTGGTCTTCCCCAACGACGCCACCGTGTTCCAGTCGAGCACCAAGATGAACGACCCCCGGCTGAACCAGGTGCCCGGGTCGCTCGCGCGCACGGGCAGCCACCCGCACTGCAAGAACGCGTTCGGCATCTACGACATGGTCGGCAACGTGCACGAGTGGGTGTCCGATCCCGCGGGCACCTTCCGCGGCGGCTACTACCTCGACACGACCAAGAACGGCGACGGCTGCAAGTACCGAACGGACGCGCACGACGCGACCTACAAGGACTACTCGACCGGCTTCCGCTGCTGCAAAAACGCCCGCTGAGCGTGCGCTGCCGCGGGTAAGCTTCGAGGCACCATGGCCGAGCCCGATCTCACGCGTGGCCCGAGGCTGCGCATCGTCGCCATCAACGACGTGTACGTCCTCGACGCCCTGCCGCACCTGGCGGGGCTCGTCGCGCACGCGCGCGCGACCGACCCGGCCGACACGCTCCTCGTGACCCTCGCGGGAGACTTCGTGGCGCCTAGCCTGCTGTCGAGCCTCGACGCGGGCGCGGGCATGGTCGACACGTTGAACGCCGTCGGCGTGACACACGCGTGCTTCGGGAACCACGAGGACGACATCCCCCCACACGAGCTGTCGGCGCGCGCACGCGAGCTGCGGGCGATGCTCCTCGGCACGAACCTCCGCGGGTACGATCCCGACCTTCCGTTGTCCGACGTCGTCGAGGTGCGCGCGCCGTCGGGTGCCGTCACGAAGGTCGGGCTCGTCGGCGTCGTGATGGACGATCGCGCCGTGTACCGCAGGCCACCCTTCGCGCCGGCCACTGTGCTGCCTGCGAATCGCGCGGCCCTCGACGAGGCCCGGCGGCTCCGCGCTTCGGGGTGCGACACGGTCGTGGCGCTCACGCATCAACCCGTCGCCGACGATCGGGCGCTGGCGTCGGCCGCCCTCGGCGACCTTGCGTTCCCCGTGCTGCTCGGGGGCCACGATCACCAGCCGTACCTCGAGACGGTGGCGGACACGACCCTCGTCAAGGCGGGCGCCGACGCGATCTTGGCGGCCGTCGTCGAGCTCGCGTTCCCGCCCTCCGGCAAAGGAAAACCGGAGGTCTCGGCCACCCTCGTGAAGACGCGAGACTACCCCGAGGTCGCCGAGGTCCGCGCGTGCGCGCGCTCGCACGAAGAGAAGGTCCACGCGCTCGCGTCGGCCGTGCTGCTCGTGATCGAGCCCGGCGTCACCCTGTCGTCGAAGGGCACACGTTCCCGCCAGACGACCCTCGGCGAGCTGCTCGCGACGCGGGTCCGCGACACCCTCGGGGCCGACCTGTGCGTGTTCAACGGCGGCGGGATCCGCGCCTCGAGGGACTACACCGAGACCTTCTCCTACGGCGATCTCGAGGCCGAGGTGCCGTTCGCGAACGAGCTCGTCGTCGTCGCCTTGCCGGGGGCCGTCATCGAGCGCGCCATCGCCGTCTCGCGCGCCAAGGCTCCGGTCGAGTCGGGCAGCTTCTTCCAGGTCTGCGATCGGACGGTCGTCGGCCCCGACGGGCGCCTCACCCACGTCGCGGGCGCGCCGTTCGATCCGTCGCGAACGTACACGGTCGCGCTCGTGCGAAACCTGTTCGAGGGCATGGACCACGTGACCCCCCTCGTCGACTTCGCGAGGGAGAGGCCCGACGCCATCCCCCCGGCCGGCAGCGGGAGGGACGTGAAGGTCGTGCTGCTCGAGAGCTTCGCCCGTCACCTATGGTCGAAGCTCGGCGGGTTCGCCCGCGTCGACCGGAACTCCGACGGCTTCGTGACCCCGAGCGAGCTCGGCGCCGCCATCACCGAGCACACGCGGAGGCCCCCCTCCGACGTGGCCGCGGGGATCGTCATGCGCGCCCTCGACGGCGATCGCGACGCACGGATCTCGGCGAGCGAGGCCCCCCCGGAGCCCGCCTCGGATAGCTCCGAAACTGTAAAGTAATCAGGCGCTTAGGCTACCTGCACGAGATCCGTTTCTGCGCGGCGTTCTCGACGCGGCAGCCCGCCTTCGGGCACGAGCGCGACGTGGTGAAGCGGCCGTTCTGGCAGACGAGCTCGGTCGTCTCGTCCTCGGAGCAGACGATCTGGCCCGACAGGGTGCAGGGATCGCCGGGGCTCGCGAGGGTGTCGTCGCAGGCGGGGTTCCGCGCTCCTTTGCAGCCGTTCTTGCCGTGGCAGAGGCGGCTCTTCGCCGCGACCTTTCCGCGGCACACGAGGAGCGAGCGTTCGTCCTCGGCGCACACGGTGTCGCCTTCCGTCGTGCAGGGCGCGCCCTCCTTGGCGAAGGCTCGCGTGCATTCTGCACGCTTCCCGGAGACGTGGCAGTCGAACGTGGGGCACTCGAAGGCGGTCTCGAGCTTTCCGCTGCGGCAGAGGAGCGCGCGTCGGGCGTCGCTCGTGCAGGTGGATCGCCCGTCGTCGCCTTCGCACGCGTCGCCTGGCTCGGCGGTCGAACGATCGCACGTGGCGAGGGCCCCTTGGGCGACGCAGCCTCCCTTGCCACGGCAGGCCACCGAGACGAACGTCCCCTCGGCGCCGCACACGAGCGCCACGCTCCCGGAGACGCACTCGACGCGCCCCGGTTGGCACGGATCGCCCGCCGAAAAGAGGGCCTTCTTCGAGCACCCGAGCGCCACGACGAGCGCCGCCACGACGCCCACCGAAGCGCCCGAGAGGGCCCGACTCGGTCTCATGCCGACGGGTCGTGGCAGGTGAAGAAGAGGCGCATCACCATCGCCATGAGCTCGGGGTCCTCGGAGCCCCCGAGCTCGCGCGCCGAGTGCATGCTGAGCATCGGGTTGCCCACGTCGACCGTCCGGATGCCGAGGAGGCTCGAGGTGATGGGGCCGATCGTCGTGCCGCACGGGAGATCCGTGCGGTGTGCATATTCTTGGATGGGCACGCCGGCCTTGCGCCCGAGCTCGCGGAAGAGCGCGGCCGTCTCTCCGCTCGTCGCGTAGCGCTGTTGGGCGTTCGTCTTGATGACCGGGCCTCCGTTCAGCACGGGCTTGTGGCGCGGCTCGTGGCGGCCGTCGTAGTTCGGGTGCACGGCGTGGGCCATGTCCGCCGAGACGCAGAGCGAGCTCGCGAGCGCTCGGAGGTGGCTCTCCCGCGAGGCGCCCGTGGCGATCGAGATGCGCTCGAGCACGCGCGGCAAAAACGCGGAGCCTGCGCCCGTGACGCTCTCGCTGCCGACCTCTTCGTGATCGAAGAGCGCGAGCACCGGGACGACGTTGCCGGCTTCGGCCTCGGGGACGGCGCGAAGGAGCGCGTGCGTTCCCGCGTGGCACATGGCCAAGTTGTCGAGGCGGGCCGAGAAGAAGAGCTCGTCCGAGCGGCCCCCGCGCGTGGGCTTCGTGACGTCGAACAGCATGAGCTCGTGGGCCACGACGGTGTCGCGCGCGACGCCCACCTCCTTCGCGCACGTGGTGAGGACGTCGTCGCCCAGGCCGAGGCCGAAGATCGGCGCGAGGTGCTCTTGGCGATTGAGCTTGAGCCCGTCGTTCACGTCACGATCGAGGTGGATGGCGAGCTGCGCGACGCGGCACATGGGCCGCGCCACGGTCACGAGCTTCGGGACGATGCTCTCGCCCTCGCGCACGAGCAAGCGGCCGGCGATGCCGAGATCCCGGTCGAGCCACGAGTTCAGGAGCGCGCCGCCGTACACCTCGACGCCGAGCTGGGCGTAGCCCTCTTTGGTGTAGTCGGGCTTCGGCTTGAGGCGCAGGTTGGGGCTGTCCGTGTGCGCGCCCACGATGCGAAAGCCGCCCACCTTCCGACCGTGCGGGAGCACGAAGGCGATGAGCGTCGTCTCCCCGGCCACGACGAAATAGCGACCCGGGGCGAGGCCGTCCCACGGCTCGCGCTCCGAGAGCTCGCGGAAGCCCCCTCCGACGAGGCGCCGCCGCGTCTCGGCGACGGCGTGGTAGGGCGTCGGAGCGGCTCCGAGGTACGCGAGGAGGTCGTCGAGCGTCGATGAGGAGGATGTCTGGCTCACGCTACGCACGAAAGCGCCGACGTGCGCCCTCCGTCAAGCCTACTCGTCACGCGCCACGGACGTGGACGCCGAGGGCTCCGTGGCGATCGGCTCGAGCCAGACGACGTCGCTGAAGAAGCCACCGAGGCGCGGCGTGAGGACACGCGCGGGGGAATCGTCGGCCTCGCGGGCGAGGAGGCGATCGTCGGAGGAGACCGGGGCGTCGTCGTGAGCCATGTCGTAACTCATGTGAGAGTTACTAGCGCCGCGAGCGTGCACGCGCAAGCCCTCCGTGCCTCCTCGTGGCAGGGGAAAAGAAGACGCGCCGCGCTATTTCGCGCCGCGCCACGCCATGCGCGGCTCGTCAGTCGTCCCGCGAGTGCGGATCGAACCAGACGCGCTCGGCGGGGATCGACACGAGCTTCGCGCGACGCGCCGTGACGTCGCGGGGGAGAGTCTCGTTCTCCCCGAGCACGAGCGCGGTGAGCGCGCCGCCGTAGACGCAGCCCGTGTCGAGGCCGGTGGCGAACGGGTGGAGCTGGAGCTTCTCGATGGCGTTGTGCCCGAACACGTAGGAGACCGGCCCCTCGTGCACCTCGCCCCAGAGCCGTTTTTTTCCCGAAGGCGTGCGCGCGTTCCGCACGAAGAGGAGCGTCTCGGGCCGCTGGAGGTGGAGGGGCTCCTCGGGATCGATGCCCGCGTGGACCACCGTGAGCCCGTGTTCGTCGAAGGTGCGATAGAGCGGCGTCTCGCGGAGGAGGTCGACGTCGGCCTGGCCCAGGCGCGCGGCGATCTCTTGGTGCGGGCGCGAGGGGGAGCCCCCGAACGTCGCCCCGAGGCCGAGCTCCCGGAGCACACGCTCCTCGTGGTTCCCTCGCACGACCACGGCGCCGAGCGCGCGTGCGATCGCGAGCACGCCGAGCGAGTCGGGCCCGCGAGCGACGAGATCGCCCACGAACACGAGCCTGTCGCGCTCCGAAAATTGAACCTGCTCGAGCAGCCTCTCGAGCTCCGGTCGGCACCCGTGGACGTCGCCCACGAACACCGTCCGCCGCCCGCTCTCAGCCATTGATGTCGAGCACCTTCATCGACCCGTCGTCGCGCAGCTTGGCGCGCTTCGGGATCACGACGAGGCCCGTCTCGGTGACGAAGAAGCGGCGCCTGTCGGCCTCGGAGTCGTAGCCGATCTCCATGCCGCTCGGGATCTCGACGTCCTTGTCGATGATGCAGCGCCGGATCTTCGCGTGGCGCCCGATGCGCACCTTCTCGAAGAGCACGCTCTCCTCGACCTCGCTGAACGAGTTGATGCGGCACCCGACCGAGAGCACGCTCCTGTGGATGCGCCCGCCCGAGATGATGCAGCCGTGCGACACGAGCGAGTCGGTCGCGATGCCGACGCGGGCCTGGGCCGCGTCACGGAACACGAACTTCGCGGGCGGGTCGTGCGTGACGCCCGTGCGGATGGGCCACGCCGTGTTGTAGAGGTTGAATGCCGGGTGGATGCTGATGAGATCCATCTGGGCTTCCCAGTAGGCCTCGAGCGTCCCGATGTCGCGCCAGTACCCACGCGCGGCCGGATCCTCGCCCGGGACCGCGTTGGTCATGAAGTCGTACGCGTAGACCTTGAGGCCCTCGGCCACCATCGCCGGGAGGATGTCGTGGCCGAAGTCGTGCTTCGAGTCCTCGAGGCCGGTATCGGTGTAGAGTACATCCATGAGCGCCTCGGTCCGGAACACGTAGTTCCCCATCGACGCGAGGCAGTACCCCGGGCGGTTCGGCATCTCGGGCGGATTCTCGACCTTCTCGTGGAAGCCCACGATCCGGCCCTCGGCGTTCACCTCGATGACGCCGAACTGGCGCGCCTCTTCTTTGGGGACCGGGATCGCCGCGACGGTCGCGTCGGCCTGCCACGTCGCGTGCGCGTCGAGCATCTGGCGCACGTCCATCTTGTAGACGTGGTCGCCGCCGAAGATGCACACGTGCTCGGGCTGCTCGTCCGTGATGACGTGCTGGCACTGGTACACCGCGTCGGCCGAGCCTCGGAACCAGGATTTCCCCGTGCGTTGCTGCGCAGGGATGGCCTCGATGAACTGATCGAGGATCGGGGAGAGCCGCCACACGCGCGCGATGTGCTCCTCGAGGGACGCGCTTTTGTACTGCGTCAGGATCTTGATGCGGGTGAGGCCCGAGTTCACGAAGTTCGACAGGACGATGTCGATGATGCGGTAGCGCCCCCCGAACGGGACCGCGGGCTTCGCACGGTCGAACGTGAGGGGATGAAGCCTCTTGCCCTCGCCGCCGGCGAGGATCATGACGAGCACCTGGTTCGGCTCGAGCCGTCGAGTCATGCGGGAACGCCTCCGCTCCCGAAGATACCCGCATCCTGCCGCAGCGTCCCAAATTCGCGTAAAGTGTCACGTCGGTGCCACACGGAGATCGCACAGAGCCCCGAGGCGAGGCCGGTGAGGGGTTCGTCCCGCACGCGGCCACGCCCTCGGCGGTGCTCGAGACCGCCGCGAAGAAGGCCGCGCTCGGTCGCCGCGGGGCCATGGCCACGGTGCTCGATCGCAAGGGGTCGGCGCCCTCCACGCCCGGGCAGAAGCTCTACGTGTGCGACGACGGCACCTCGATCGGCACGGTCGGCGGTGGGGCCGTCGAGCGTGAGGTGCTCTCCGCCCTCGTACCGTACCTCGCCGACGATCCGCCCAGGGCGAGCGTGCGCGAGCTCCTCCTCGGGGCCGAGCTCGGCATGTGCTGCGGCGGGCGGGTCTCGGTGTTGCTCGAGCCGCTCGTGTCGGTCGAGCCGTGCCTCGTGGTCGGTGGCGGTCACGTGGCGACGGCCACGGCGCCCCTCCTCGCGCGCCTCGGGCTCGCGGTCACGGTGGTCGACCCGCGCGAGGCATGGGCCACCGAGGGCCGTCTCCCGGGCGTGAGGACGCTGGTCGGCGCGTTCGACGAGCTCGGCCGCGAGGTGCCCGAGCGGGGCATCTTTCTCGCGATGACCCACGATCACGGAGAGGATCAGCGCGCGATCGAGTGGGCGCTTCGGCGCTCCTTTTCGTTCGTCGGGGGGGTCGGCAGCCGCGCCAAGGCCGAGCGCACCAAAAAGCGCCTCCTGCATCGCGGCTTCTCCGAGAGCGATGCGGCGCGCGTGCGCATGCCCGTGGGCCTCGACATCGGCGCGCGCCTCCCCGACGAGATCGCCGTGGCCATCGCGGCCGAGCTCGTCGCGTTCCTGCGGGGGCGAGGGCCGGGGCAGACCTGACGAGGCCGTGTAAGGCTACGAAACTGCTGACGAATTACTCGCCGCAGGAGTCGGGGTGGTCGCCGCGATCGACGTCGATCTCGCCGAGCGAGCGCACGGTGGTGCTCTTCGGGTTGCCCGACTGGCCGGTGTCCATGTGCCAGTGGTTGCGGTGGTCGGAGTTGTAGTTCGGCGTGAGCACGGTCGAGAAGATCTTGAGCGCCGCGGTCTCGCAGACGATGTCGTAGAGGGTCTTGCTCGTGCCCGTCTGGCTCGTGCGCGCGGCGCCGCACGTCCCGCCGGCGGTGGCCTTGAAGTCGGTGTCCTTGTTGATGTCGACCGTGCGGCCGTCGTCGAAGGTGAGGTAGCGGACGTCGACCGCGCGGCCGAACGAGTGGTTCGAGTAGCCGTTCGACCCGCACGAAGGCTCGGGGTCGTTCACGCCGCGGCAGAAGTTCGTCTCGCTCCAGGCGCAGCAGCAGCGGTAGCAGTAGGAGCCGAGCGTCCCCACTTTGTGGATGCCCTTCGATTTCAGCACCTCGGCGAACCGGAAGAGGGTGCGCACGAACTCGCAGGCCATGGGCTGCGTCGTGGGCTTGTCCCCCATTTCGGACGCGAACACGACGCCGTTGATGGGCGCGTTCACGACGATCGCGTCGACCACACCACGGGCCTGCGCCTTCGTGAAGGGGACGTTCCGCTGCGTGAGGTCCTCGAGGCAGGGAAGGGCGGGGGCGGCGTCGACCTCGGGCTCGGGCGCGGCGTCGGCCTCGGGCTCGGGCTGGGGCGGGGGAGCGCCGTCGGCTTCGGGCGCGGGCTGTCCGGAAGGTCGCTCCACGACGACGACCTCGGTGCACGCGCCGAGCGCGACCAGGCACACGGAGGTAAAAAAGAGGGAGCTTTTCCGACGAGCGACGAGCATCCGGTTCCTATACACCGCTGCTGCGCTGGCGCCAGGTGCCGTTCGCGTGCGTCATGCCGCAGAGCGTCGCGCGGGCCGGGCATCGAGCGTGCGAAAGCCGGGCAATTTCGGGTAACTTAGGCCGTCATGGCGCACGCTTCCTCGTTTTCGTTCACGCTGAACGGCAAGCCGGTCACGGTCTCGTCCGAGGCCACCCACACGACGCTCCTCCAGTACGTGCGGGCCTCCGGGAAGACCGGCACGAAGGAGGGCTGCGCCGAGGGCGACTGCGGCGCGTGCACCGTGGCCATCGTCGAGCGCCGCGCCGACGGCACGCCCACCTACCGCGCCATCAACGCGTGCATCACGCTGCTCCCGATGGTGGCCGGGCGCGAGGTCGTCACGGTCGAGGGCATCGGCACACCCGAAGCCATGCACCCCGTGCAGGCCGCCATGGTCGAGGCCTACGGGTCGCAGTGCGGGTATTGCACGCCGGGCTTCGTCTGCTCCATGTTCGAGGCCTACTACCGAGACGACATTCGCGGAGACGCGGACCTCGTCGATCAGCTCAACGGCAACCTGTGCCGCTGCACGGGGTACCGCCCGATCCGGGAGGCCGCGGCCAAAGCCCGTGAGCAGAAGGCCCGCGCTCCCGAGGGGGATCTCTTCGCGCTTCGCTTGAAAAAACCGGCTCCCGAGCTCGGGCCTGTCGACTACGAGGCCATGGGCCGGCGCTTCGTGAGGCCCACCACGCTCGCCGAGCTCCTCGAGCTCCGCGCGAAGCACCCCGAGGCGGAGCTCGTCGCCGGCGCGACCGAGATCGGTGTCTACGTGAACAAACACGACCGACGCTACGCGCTGCTCGTCTCGACCGAGGGCGTCGCGGAGCTCACGCGTGTCGAGCGCACGGCGGATGCGTTCGTCGTGGGTGGAGCGGCCACCCTCACGGCGCTCGAGGACGCCATCGGCGAGGAGCTCCCGCAGCTCAAAAAGATGCTGCTCGTGTTCGCGTCGCGCCAGGTTCGAAACCGAGCCACCCTGGCAGGAAACCTCGTGACGGCCTCGCCCATCGGCGACATGGCGCCGGTGCTCCTGTCTCTCTCGGCCGACGTGGTCGCGTCGAGCGTCCGTGGCGAGCGCACGATCCCGCTCCACGCGTTCTTCGCAGGGTACCGAAAGACCGTTCTCGAACGTGATGAAATCGTTTCGAAAATCGTGATCCCGCGCGGGCCCTCCGGCGCGGCCCGGCGGATCGCCGCGTCGTACAAAGTGTCGAAGCGGCGCGAGATGGACATCAGCATCGTGGCCAGCAGCTTCGCCGTCGACCTCGACTCGAACGACGTGGTGGTCGCGGCCAAGCTCGCGTACGGCGGCGTCGCGGCGACCCCCGCGCTCGCCACGAAGGCCGAGGCGGCGCTCGTGGGGAAGCCGTGGAACGCGGCGACGGTGCGCGAGGTGTCGGCGGTGCTCGCGGGCGAGTTCACCCCGCTCGACGACGTCCGCTCCGGCAAAGACTTCCGGAGCGAGCTCGTCGTCGGACTCTTCGAGAAGCTCTTCGCGGGCGACGAGAGCGAGGCCCAAGAGGGGCTCCCGTGGTTCGAGCGCGGCGCAACGTTCACCTGCAAGGCCCCGAGCTTCGACCTGCCGCACGAGAGCGCCAAGGGGCACGTGACCGGCACGGCCCTCTACGTCGACGACGAGGCCCAGTCGAAGCGCGCGCTCGAGGTGTGGCCCGTCATGTCCCCGCACGCGCACGCGCGGCTCGTCTCGGTCGACGACGCCGAGGCCCGCGCGATGCCCGGAGTGGTCTGCGTGCTCACGGCCCGCGACGTCCCCGGCACGAACGACGTGGGCGCAGTCCGCCACGACGAGCCGCTCTTCGCCCACGACACCGTCCGCTTCGTGGGGCACATCGTCGCCGTGGTGGTCGCCGAGACACGGGAGGCCGCGAAATGGGCCGCGAAAAAGGTCAAGGTGGTTTACGAGCCGCTCCCCGCGGTCCTCGGGCTGCGTGAGGCCATCCGGCAGGGCAGCTACCACACGGAGCCTCACGTCATTCGTCGCGGCGACGCGGCCTCGGCGCTCGAGCGCGCTCCCCACAGGCTCTCGGGCGAGCTCGAGATCGGCGGGCAAGAGCACTTCTACCTCGAGTCGCACGCCGCCCACGCCGAGTGGGGGGACGACGGCGACGTGCGCGTGACCTCGTCGACGCAGCACCCGTCCGAGGTCCAGGCCGTGGTGTCGCACGTGATGAACGTCCCGAGGAACCGCGTCGTCGTGCGCGCGCCGCGCATGGGCGGTGGCTTCGGAGGCAAAGAGACCCAGGGCAACACGTTCGCGGCCATCGTGGCGCTCGCGTCGTCCGTCGCGAAGAGGCCCGTGCGCCTCCAGCTCGATCGCGACGTCGACATGGAGCTCACGGGCAAGCGGCACCCGTTCTTCGCGTCGTTCGACGTGGGCTTCGACGGCGAGGGGCGCATCGTCGGCGCGGCGATCGATCTCGTCTCGGACGGCGGGTGGGCCCTCGACCTCAGCGAGTCGATCTGCGACCGCGCCGTCTTCCACCTCGACAACGCGTACTACCTGCCCGCCGTGCGCTTCTCGGGCCGCGTGGCCAAGACGAACGTCGTCTCTCACACGGCGTTTCGCGGCTTCGGCGGGCCCCAAGGCATGGTGGTCATCGAGGAGATCGTCGATCGTATCGCCCGCACCTTGGGCAAAAAGCCCGAGGACGTGCGCGCCCTGAACCTCTACCGCGGCACCGGCGAGACCGCGACCACGCACTACGGGCAAGCGCTCGAGCACAACCGGATCGAGCGCATTTTCCCCGAGCTCCGTGCCTCGGCGCGCCTCGACGAGCGCCGCGCCGAGATCGCCGCCTTCAACGCGAAGAGCGCGCGGGTGAAGCGCGGCATCGCCATGACACCGGTCAAGTTCGGCATCTCGTTCACGGCGACCTTCCTGAACCAGGCCGGGGCGCTCGTGCTCGCCTACCGCGACGGCACCGTGCAGGTGAGCCACGGCGGCACCGAGATGGGGCAAGGCCTCTACACGAAGATTCGCGGCGTAGTCATGCGCGAGCTCGGCGTGACGGCCGACGCGGTGCGAATGATGAAGACACGCACCGACAAGGTCCCCAACACGAGCGCCACGGCCGCGTCGAGCGGGGCCGATCTCAACGGGGCGGCCGCGAAGGCCGCGTGCGACATCCTCCGCGAGCGCCTCCGGCCCGTCGCCGCGCAGCTCGTCGAGAAGAAGGTCGGCCGCATGGTGGCGCCAGCGGCCATGGTGTTCGCCGACGGGAAGGTCTACGCCGAGGACATCCCCGAGCACGCGGTGACGTTCGCCGAGGTCTGCGAGCGCGCCTACTTCGCGCAGGTGAACCTCTCGGCCCAGGGGTTCTACCGCACCCCCGGCATCGGCTACGACCGCACGAAGGGGATGGGAAAGCCCTTTTACTACTTTGCGTACGGCGCCGCCGTGGTCGAGGTCGAGGTGTGCGGGTACACCGGCATGAAGTCGCTCCGCCGCGTCGACATCCTCCACGACGTGGGCGACTCGCTGAACCCGGCGATCGACCGCGGGCAGGTCGAGGGCGCGTTCGTGCAGGGCGTGGGCTGGCTCACGGGCGAGGAGCTGAAGTGGAACGCCGAGGGGCGGCTCCTCTCGCACTCGGCGAGCACGTACCAGATCCCGTCGATCGGCGACACGCCGCCCATCTTCAACGTGACCCTCCTCCCCGACGCCGCGCAGCCCGGCACCATCCACGGGAGCAAGGCCGTCGGCGAGCCCCCGCTGATGCTCGCCATCGCCGCCCGCGAGGCCCTCCGTGACGCCGTCGCGGCCTTCGGGGACGGGTCGCCGGACCAAGGCCCCGTGCTGCTCGCGAGCCCCGCGACCCACGAGGCCATTTTCGCGGCCATTCGTCGCCGAACGCGGGGCGACCTCGCGACCTCGGGGTGACGCGAAACCTCTCGGAAACGGAAACCTTGATGACCTGATCGTGCCGGCCCGCGCGCTCCTCGAAGGCGCGGCCACGTCGCTCCCGGCGTGATCGTCGGAAAACCCAAGACGGGGGAAACCGTGGACCTCTCCTTCTACGACACCGGTGGTTTCTACGACGAGATGTTCGCGTCGCCCGGGAGCCCGCGCCCCGGGAGCGCCCCCATCACGAGCGAGCTCGAGAGGCTCCGCCCCGAGGAGCTCCGTCGCAGGCAGAGCGTGGCCGAGCGGGATCTCCTCCAGAAGGGCATCACGTTCAACGTGTACGGCGCCGACGGCGGCACCGAGCGCATCTTCCCGTTCGACGTCGTCCCGCGCATCGTCCAAAGCTCGGATTTCTCCGTCATCGAGCGGGGGCTCCGGCAGCGCATCTTGGCCCTGAACGCGTTCGTCGGGGACGTGTACGGAGAGCGTCGCATCGTGAAGGCGGGCCTCGTGCCCGAGGCGCTCGTGCTGTCGGCGAAGGGCTACCTCCCGCAGTGCCAGGGCGTCGTGCCCCCGCGCGGCATCTATTGCCACGTCGTCGGCACGGACCTCGTCCGCGACCGCGACGGCCAAATGTACGTGCTCGAGGACAACCTCCGCTGCCCGTCGGGCGTGAGCTACGTGCTCGAGAATCGCAGGCTCATGAAGCGGGTCTTCCCCGGGGTCTTGTCGGCCTCGAAGGTGCTCCCGGTGGACGAGTACCCCTCGCGTCTCCTCGCGACGCTCCGGCACCTCTCGCCGTCGTCGTCCCCCACGGTCGCCTTGCTCACCCCGGGCGCGTACAACTCGGCGTACTTCGAGCACGCGTTCCTCGCGCAGCAGATGGGCATCGAGCTCGTCGAGGGGCGCGACCTCGTCGTGCACCAGGGGAACGTGTGCATGCGCACGACCCGCGGCTACGAGCGCGTCGACGTCCTCTATCGACGCATCGACGACGACTTCCTCGACCCGGAGGTGTTCCGCAAAGACAGCCTGCTCGGCGTGCCCGGCCTCTTCGAGGTGTACCGCACGGGCCGAGTGGGGCTCGCGAACGCCGTGGGCAACGGCGTGGCGGACGACAAAGCGGTGTATATGTATGTTCCTGAAATGATTAAGTATTACCTCGGCGAGGACCCGGTCTTGCCGAACGTTCCCACGTTCTCGTGCGACGTGCCGAGCGAGCGAGAGCACGTCCTCGCGAACCTCGCCGAGATGGTGGTGAAGCCGGTCAACGAGTCGGGCGGGTACGGGATCGTGGTGGGCCCCAAGGCCACGAAGAAGCAGCTCGAGGACGTGCGCGCGGCGATCCTCGCGAACGGGCGAAACTACGTCGCGCAGCCGGTGATCGGGCTCTCGCGCGTCCCCACGCTGGTAGGCGACAGTCTCTGTGGGCGGCACGTCGACCTGCGCCCTTACGCGCTCTACGGAGACGACGTGTGGGTGTTGCCCGGTGGCCTCACGCGCGTGGCGCTCGTCGAAGGCTCGCTCGTCGTGAACTCGTCGCAGGGCGGGGGCAGCAAGGACACGTGGGTGCTCGGCGCGCCGCCCGACCGATCGGGCGCCGACGTCTCGCCGCGCGAGGAAGGCCGATGCTGAGCCGCGTCGCCGACGCCGTCTACTGGATGAGCCGGTACTTCGAGCGGGCCGAGAACACGGCGCGTGTGATCGGCGTGAACCACCTGCTCACGCTCGACGGCCCCGACGAGAGCGAGATCGACTGGGAGGCTCTCGTTCGCACCCTCGGCGACCACACGACGTTCGCCTCGCGCTACGGACAGGCGACGAAAGAGAGCGTCCTGCGCTTCCTCGCGTTCGACCCGAAGGCGCAGGGCTCGGTCGTGTCGTCGCTCGCGTGCGCCCGCGAGAACGCCCGCACCGTCCGCGAGATCATCTCGTCGGAGATGTGGGAGCAGGTGAACGAGACGTACCTCATGGCCGTCGAGGCGTCGCGCGATCCGGCCGCGGCACAGTCGCCTTTCGACTTCCTCGACTCGGTGAAGAAGGCGTCGCAGCTCTTCGTGGGCATCACGTACCTCACGATGACCCACAACGAGGCGTGGCATTTCGCGAGGCTCGGGCGCCTGCTCGAGCGGGCCGACATGACGAGCCGCATCCTCGACGTGAAGCACAAGCTCCTCACGCCCGACCCTACCGCGATGGGGGCCCCCTACGACGACATCTCGTGGGGCGCGCTCCTGCGATCGGCCTCGGGTCTCGAGATGTACCGCAAGCGGCACGGCCAGATCATGCCGTCCCAGGTGGTGTCGTTCCTCCTGTTCGATCAGAAATTCCCGCGGAGCGTGAGGTACTGCCTGCGCAAGGGGGAGCGCTCGCTCCACGCGATCACGGGGCGTCCGCTCGGGACGAGCGCGTCGACCGCCGAGGATCGCCTCACCGCGCTCGTGACGCGTGTCGAGCGCACCGACGTAGGCGAGGTGCTCTCCCGGGGGCTCCACGTGTGGCTCGACGAGCTTCAGCGGTCGTGCAGCGACGTAGGCGTCGCGATCCACGAGTCGTTCGTCGCCGTGCGCCGCGAGGTGTGAGCGCGAGCTACCCGCGGGATTTGGGCCCCACGAGGGTCCGGAGCGTCGCCGTGGCGACCACCTCGCCGGCCTCGTTGCTCATCTCGACGGGGACCTCGTACTCGCGGCGCTCGGAGGACGTGATGGGCGGCATGGTGCAGCGACCCGTGATCGTCCCGCGTGCCTTCTTGAGGTACTCGATGGACAGGCCGGCCACGATGAAGCGAGCGTCGTCGGGGAGGCCATACGCGAGCGCGACGTTCCCGGTGACCTCGGCGAAGTTCACGA
Organism: Myxococcales bacterium; assembly: GCA_016712525.1. Taxonomy (NCBI): domain Bacteria; kingdom Pseudomonadati; phylum Myxococcota; class Myxococcia; order Myxococcales; species Myxococcales bacterium. The sequence goes on along the minus strand of JADJQX010000008.1, from coordinate 405,932 downwards.
GGGCCACGGCGTGGATGCAGCGGAGGTGGTTTCGCGCGTGGGGTTTGTCGAAGAGGACACACTCGGAGCTCCCCGGCTCGAGCCTCCGCACCTCGAACGGGATCGTGCCCGTGTAGGGCGCGGCCATGCCGATCGCGCGTGAAAAGAGCCGCTTGCCGCCGGGGACCTTGCTCGCGAAATTCCACAAATCTTTCAGGATGTTACCCTCTCTCGAGAGGGCGGCCGCGGGCGACAGGGAGGCGAGGGTCTCGGCGAAGCTCACGCCCGACGTTGTGGCAGAAAGGCGCGCGCTTGGCGAGCGCGGGCGTAGGGGCGAGCTCGCGTCGACGGCGAATTCCGCGTTCGCCCTTGACCCTCGCGAGCGCGGCCACCGAAAATGCCCGGCCCACCGCTTCGACGTTCGGCAGCCGCGACGCATGGGCTCCGCGCCCGGCCCGCGAGCGCGCGACCTCGGACGAGAGACGAGACGACCATGGCCGACCATCGCGACTACCCCGACCTCGCCGCCGCCCGAACCGGGGGCGCCGTTCTCCACGTGACGGACGAGACCTCCGCGAGGGCCGACGGCATGCTCGTGGTCACCGCGCCCGTCGCGCGTGGGGCCTCCGCGAGGGACGGGTGGGAGCCGAGGCGGCGCCGAGGTCCCGGTCACGACGCCGCGATCGTTCGCCTCGGCATGCCGGGCCGGGTGCGGGCGGTCGTCGTCGACACGTCGTTCTTCGAGGGGGAGCACCCCGAAGAGTGCAGCCTCGAAGGTGTCGCGTTGCCCGGTCACCCCGACGTGGCCGCTCTCCTCTCGGAGGACCTCGTGTGGACCGAGCTCGTGCCACGCGTCGCCCTCACCGCCGGCGCGGAGAACGTGCTCGAGGTCACGGCGAACGTGAGGGTCACCCACGTCCGGCTCCGCACCTTTCCGGGTGGCGGCGTGGCGAGGCTGCGTGTGCACGGCGAGGTGCTCCCGAGCCCTCGTGTGCTCGCGCGCCCCGAGAGCGACCTCGGGGCGGTCGAGCGCGGGGGTCGAGTCGTCGCGTGCACGGGGACGACCGTGGACGCGGCCCGTCGTCTCGTCCTCCCCGGGCGCGCGCTCGACCGAAGCGACGGGTGGGAGACACCTCGCCGTCGCGATGGCGGGCCCGACTCCGTGCTCGTCGAGCTCGCCGGTCGCGGTGCCCTCCATCGCGTCGTCGTCGACACGGCGCCCTTTCGCGGCAGCGCGCCCGAGAGCGTCACGCTCGAGATCGCCGACGCGCGAGGTCGGGACGTGGCGTCGCTCGGAGACACCGACTTCGTCGAGATCCTCCCGCGCACGAGGCTCCTCGGTGACACCGTCCACGAGATCGAGGACGAGCTCCGCCCTCACGCCCCGGGAACCCACGTTCGCCTGCGCGTCTGGCCCGACGGAGGCGTGGGTCGCCTCCGCCTCTTCGGCACGCTGTCCCCCGACGGCGCCGAAGCCCACGGTGTGCGCTACGTGAACACCCTCCCTGCGGGCGACGCGGAGCGGGCGTTCCTCCACTGCTGCGGCTCGCAGGTCTTCGCGCGGACGATGGCGCTCGCCCGACCGTTCGCCTCTCTCGAGGCCATGATCGCCGAGGCGCTTCGGGTGTGGCGCGGACTCTCTCCGGCCGACTGGGACGAGGCCTTCCGCGCGCACCCCGAGATCGGCGGCAAGAAGGCGGAGGGACCTCAGACCGCCACGAGCGCCACGTGGAGCCGCGGCGAACAGTCGAAGGTCGGCTCGGCCGAGGCGTCTACCCTCGCCGAGCTCGCGAAGGGAAACGCCGCCTACCGAGAGAAGTTCGGTCGCATCTACATCGTGTGCGCGACGGGCCGCTCGGCCGACGAGCTCCTCGCGATCCTCCGTGGGCGTCTCGGCAACGGCCCGGACGAAGAGCTCACGATCGCGGCCGACGAACAACGAAAGATCACGGAGCTTCGCCTCGAGAAGCTCGTCCTCGGGCGCCGCTGAGCGCCCCGAGAAAGGGAGACCACCATGCGTTCCGTATCGACCCACATCCTCGACACGACGTTCGGCAAACCTGCTGCTAACGTGCCGGTATTGCTAGAGAAACGAGGTGACGGCCGCTGGGAGAAGGAGGGGGCCGGGGTGACCGACGCCGACGGCCGGATTCGTGATCTCGTGCCCGAGGGCAAGCTCGAGGTGGCGACCTACCGCATCACGTTCGACACCTCCGCCTACTTCCACCTCCAAGGCATGGAGTGTTTCTACCCGGAGGTCTCGGTGGTGTTCCAGATTCGCGAGCCAGAGTCCCACTACCACGTGCCGCTCCTCGTGAGCCCGTTCGGCTACTCGACGTACCGAGGGAGCTGAGGTCGAGCGGTCAGCCGCGCGCGCCGTATTTTGCGACGAGGCGCGCGAAGTCGAGCGTCGAAAGGTCGCTCGCCGAGATCCCCGTGGGGGCGAGATCACTCTCGGAGAGGAGGGTGCTCGCGAGCCCCTGCGCGAAGAACGCGAGGAGCCCCTCCGCGGTAGCCGCGTCGTCGAACGTCTGGCCCGAGGCGCGGGCCCTCGCCGCTTGATCGACGAAGGCGGCGAGGCGCTCGGCGGACCTGTGGAGGTTCGCCTCGTAGTGCGCCGCGAGGGCGAGGTAGCGGCCGACGAGCTGCGCCGGATGCAGATCCCACCCTTGGTGGATGCCCGTCGAGAGGGCGGCCCTGACGTTCGCCGCGTGAGCGCGCAGCGCGTCGCGAACGGCGACGCGGTTCTCTTCGACCTGACCGGGGTCGAGCGCGCCGCGATGGACGGGCAGGGGGAGGCGCGTCGTCGCGCCGTCTGCGACCCGCACGCGGCCTTCCGCGCCGAGCACCATGAGGCCACGCGCGAGGTCGCAGAGGGGGTGGGCGAGAGACTGGAACGAGGCGGCGACGTCGCAGGCGGAGAGCAAATCGTAGGCGCCGAGGTGCACCGACGTGACGCGGCCCTCTCCCGCGTCGAGGAGGGCGCCGAGCGCGAGGCCTCCCCGCGCGACGAGCGCGCTCGGCAGCTCGATCATGAGCTCGAGCCCGAGGCTCCCCTCACGGAGCCCACGGTCCCGTTCGATCCAAAGGAGGAGCCTCGTGAACCTCGCCACGTCCTCCGGTCCGCGCACCTTCGGGAGCGTGACCACGAACCGCTCGGGAAGCGAGGCGCGATCGAGCTCGCGGGCGACACGCACGAGGGTCCGCGCGGCGCGCTCGGCGGTCGCGCGCTCGAACGCTCGCACGCGCACTCCCACCCAGCGCGGAGCCGCGGCCGGGCGGCTCGCGAGCACCGCGCCCACGCGCGTCGCGTCCGCGTCCTCTTCGTCGTCCGACCGGAGGCCGTAGCCGTCCTCGAAGTCGACGCGGACGTCCTCGAGGGGCGCCTCGGCGAGCTTCTTCTCGACCCTCCGGCGGATGGCGGCCGCGTGAGGAAGCGCACCTTCGCCGACGATCGCACACACGTCGCTCTCGTCGCGCACGACGTCGGCGAACGTCGCGCGGGCGAGGGCGCCGAGCTTCTCGAAGGAGCCTGCGCGGAAGAGGTGGGCGCCTCCGTAGAGCACCGAGACCGGCCCTTCGAGCCTCGGGCGTCGCTCGACCGTCCGGGCCGACTCGACGAGCGCGGCGAGCTCGGGAGGGAGGCTCACGCGTGGGCCCCTTCGCCGCCTTCGAGCTCGCGGAAGAGCGGGCGAAGCTCCTGGCGCTGTTTGAGCGGGAGGCAAAACTTCTGCATCTCGGCCTGAAGCTCGCGCTCGACGAGCTCCCGTGTCGCCTCGAGCTCGCGCGCCCGCGCCTCTTCCCGCGCGCGTTCGTCCTCGGCCTCTTGTTCGGCGCGAGCCAGCGCGGCGCGGAGCTCCCGGATCTGGAAGTCGATGTCGGACACACGGGCCTCCTTCCCGGCCGTCGCCGCCTCGAGCACCGCGACGTTCGCGCGCGACTCGAGCCAGTCGCGGATCGTCTTGCCGAGGGCCTCGTACGCGGCGGCGAGGTCGGCGGAGGGCTCGCGGAAGGCGCAGCGCCCCTCCCAGAAGAGGAGCTCCTTCTGGAGGGCGGGGAGGGCCTTCGGGAGCTCGGCGTCGGCCGCGCGCGCTGCGACCACGAGGGCCGCGGCCGCGCGTGACTCCTCCTTGGCCCGGGAGGCGTCTTGGCCGAGCTGGTCGACGGCGAAGCCGAGCTGGAGGCGTTTGTCGCGGCCCCGCTGCTCGGCGTCCTCGACGGCGTGGCGTGCGTCGGCGTGCGCGGCCTTCGCGTAGTCGTGGCGGGCGACGAGCTCGTGGATGTTGGCGAGCACGTCCAGGAGCTCCGACGGAGCGGCCTCCTTCTGGCCGTAGGCGAGGGCGAGCATCTCGTCGCACAGGCTCGTGCGGCGCTTCCACACGTCGGGGCTCGCCGGCTCGAGGGTGATGCGTGGCCCCGAGCTCTCGCTGAGCGTCTCCGGGGAGGGGGGCGCATCGAGCGCGAGCTTCTCCAAAATGCCGAGCAAAATCGATTGGATACGGTGGCCGTCGACCGGGCGCTGGTCGGGCTCCTTGGCCAGCATCGAGAGCACGAGCGCGTCGAGCTCCTCGGGCACCTCGGGGTTCTTCGCGCTCGGCTTCCCGGGGATGTCGCGCAGGTGTTTGACGAAGAACGTGGCGATGTCGGGGGCGTCGAACGGGAGCTCGCCGGTGAGCAGCTCGTAGAAGACGACGCCGAACGCGTAGAGATCGGCGGACGGGCCCGTGTCGGAGCTCTTGATGCGCTCCGGGGCCATGTACTGCGGCGTGCCGAAGAGCTCTCCCTGGCCCGTGAGGCGGCTGTCGTGGCGCGAGCGCGCGATGCCGAAATCGAGCAGCTTGACGAGGTCGCTCCCGTCCTCGCGGTGGCAGAGGAAGATGTTGTCGGGCTTGATGTCGCGGTGGATGACGTCGAGGTCGTGGGCGCGGGCGATGCCTCGTGCGCACTGCACCATGATGTGGAGCGCGCGCCGGAGCGTCATGGTGCGAGCCCCGATCGTCGCCGAGAGGGGGGCGCCGTGCAGACGCTCCATGGCGATGAAGGCCGTCCCGTCCTCCGTGTCGCCTTGGTCGAAGATCTCGATGATGTTCGGGTGCGTGAGCTTCTGGGCGTTCTTCGCCTCGCGCCGGAACCGCTCGCGCACGACCGGATCGCTCGCGAGCAGCGGGTTCATCACCTTGACGGCCACGGTCTTGCCGGTGACCTTGTTCGTGGCCTCGTACACGGTGGCCATCCCACCCTCGCCGATGACCTGCCCGACGAGGTAGCGGTCGGCGATCGTCGTGCCGATGCGCGGGTCGGGGATCCGCTCGAGCGTGCTCCCGTCGAAGACGCACGTCGTCAGTGCGTTCTCGAACGGCAGATGGCAGCGGGGGCACCTCTTCACTCGCGGCTCCGTCGTCGCCCGGCGGGGGCCGAGCGTGCGCCGAGCATACCGCAAGGCTCGCGCCGAGCGCGCCCGGTGTGAGATGAACGTCTGCTCAGTTCGGCCAAAATGCGGTCGTGGGCCGGATTTCGCGTCATAGTGCGGGCCGCGTCCCTCCGCGATCCCGGGACGCGGTCGCTCGGTCTCGAGCGTTCTCCCCATCGGACATGCGCACTCCCACCCCCGCACGCCTCCTCGTGGTCTCGTTCGTTCTGCTCGCGTCCGGCGCGTCCGCGGCCGTCGCGCGCCCGCGGCTCTTGCCGGACGCGCCGGTCCTCCCGGGCACTCGGGTCGCAGGCGCCGTGGTCCCGCGAGGCGGAGACGGCAGCGCCGAGGTCGCCGCGCGGAAGGCCGCGTTCGAGGCGCGTCGGGTTTCGCTCGTCTTCGGGGCGAACGAGGTCGCGTCGGTCTCGTTCGCCGAGCTCGGCATCACGGTCGACGAGAAGCGCACCCTCGCGATCCTCTCGCGCGCCGGCAAAGAGGGCTCGCTCGTCGAGCGTGTCACGGCCACCCGCAAGGCCGAGCGGGGTGAGGTCGACGTTCCCCTCGCGCTCGACGTGAAGCGCGAGGTCGGGCTCGCGAAGCTCGAAGCGCTCAAGGCGGAGCTCGACCGCGCGCCCGTCGCCGCGAAGCTCGACCTCGACGCCCACGCCACGATCCCAGGGAAAGACGGCGCCTACATCGACGTCGACGGTACGCTCGCGCGGGTCGAGGCGCTCGCCTCCGCGGGGTACACGAACACGGTGGACTCCGCGCCGCTCGTCACGGTGGCGGTCCCTCCTCGGGTGTCGACGGCCTTCGTCGACTCGCTCGACGTGTCCGCCGTCGTGAGCGAGTTCGAGACCCATTTCTCGCGAGGCGGAGAGCAGGCCCGCCGCGGACGGAACATCGACGTCGCCGCCGGCAAGCTCGACGGCCTCATCCTTTCGCCGGGCCAGCTCGTCAGCTTCAACGAGGTGGTCGGGGACCGCAGTGAGGCGAACGGCTTCCAGAAGAGCTGGGAGATCTTCAAGGGCGAGATGGTCGAAGGGGTCGGCGGCGGCACGTGCCAGGTCGCCTCCACCTTTCACGCGGCCGTGTTCTTCGGTGGTCTCGAGGTGCTCGAGCGGCTGCCCCACTCGCGCCCGAGCCACTACATCACGATGGGGCTCGACTCGACCGTGGTCTACCCCGCCGTCGACCTCAAGGTCCGAAACCCTCATCCGTTCCCGGTGGTCGTCCACACGAAGACCTCGGGCAACACGCTGCGGGTCGAGCTCCTCGGCAAGACCAAGCCGGTCAAGGTCACCTTCGGTCGCGACGTGGTGGCCACGCTCCCTTACACGCGGAAGGTGGTCGAGGACTCGACCTTGCCCTCGAACCGCGTCGTCGTGAAGCAGCACGGCATCAAGGGCTACCGCATCAAGCGCACTCGGCAGATCGTGTACGCCGACGGCACCAAGAAGGTCGAGGACTCGACCGACTTCTACCCGCCGACCACCGAAATCTATCGTGTTCCCGCGGGGTTCGACGAGTCCAAGCTCCCCGCTTTGCCCGCGGGAGACGCGACCCCCGACGCGGTCGCCGCGAAGCCGAGCTCGCCCGGCGCGGTCGCGTGCGCGGGAGACTGCGACAAACCCGCCGACGTGGAGTTCGTCGAGGCCCGCGGTGTCCACGCGCCCACGGCCGGTCAGGTGGCGCCGGCCCGCTCCGTGACGATGAAACACTGACCTCGGCGGGTCAGCCGTCGCTCGCGAAGTGGAACCACTGCGTCGGGTAGGCGCGCACGAAGTCGGTCATGGCCGAGGCGACCGCCTGCGCGGCTGCGTCGAGCTCTTCGGGGGTCGCGCGCCTCGGGACCACGATCGGCGGGCGCACGACCACGTGGTAGCTGCGAAAGCCGGAGCGCGCGCAGAAGAGCGGGACGACCGGCGCCCCCGAGAGCTGCGCGAGGCGGAACGGCCCCTGAGGGATCTTGCCCGGTCGGTCGAAGAGCGAGACGTCGAAGGTCTTCATGCCGGGGGGCGTGCGATCGCACAAAAGCGCGACGATCCCCTTGTCTTTGAGGTCGCGGAGGAGAGGGAGGGCCGCGAGCGGGTCGTCCCCGGCGTGGGCGACCTTGACCCCCGCGCGCTCTCGCAGCTCGTCGTGGAAGCGCCGCGCGCCCGCGTCACGCTCGGGCTCCATGACGATGGTGAAAGGGGTCTTCACACGATCGGCGAAGAGCGAGCCGAGCACGTCCCACCCGCCCGAGTGGAGGCTCGCGACGACCACGCCTTTGCCCATCTCGAGCGCGGCGTACATGTTCTCTTTGCCGTCCACGCTGTGGCTCTGGAAGTCGACTTGGTTCTTCGAGCCTGCCGCGAGGGCCTCGGCCAAGGATGCCGCGTAGCTCCCGAAGGTCCGCGCGACGTCGACGGCCTCGAGCGCGGTCGCTCGCTCTCCGTGAGCCATCCGGAGGTTTCGCACGACGGCCCGCCGCGCCGAGGGGACGAGCGCCATCGCGGCGAGCCCGATGACCGGCGGAGTGTACCGGAGGAACCACTCGGGCCCCTTGGACGCGCCGAGCATCGCGAGCTTTCGCAGGAAGTAGCCGTCGAGACCGAAGCGCTCCGCCATGGGACGCCTTTAGCACGGGTGACGCTCGGAACGGCCCTCTTCGCGGGGCGCGGCGCGTGTCATATTTATGAATGAAATCATGGATCTGTGAGATGATCTCATGCTCGCTCGGTGGGGCCTCGACCGGGAGCGCGGTCGGCCGGCGGACGGCGCCGAAAGGTTGACCTCCTGCCGGTCGAGTGCGAGGAGGTGGGCATGCGACGGTTCTTTGCGCTCGGGCTCGTCATGACCACCCTCGGCGCTTCGCCGGCCGCGTGGTCCGAGCCGGCCAAAGCGGGGCCGACGAAGCCCGAGTCGAAGCCTGGCTCGCCCGCGCCGCTCCCGCTGCCGTCGCCGCAAGCGCCGAAGCCGCAAGCGCCCTCTCCGTCCGCGCCCACGCCGAAGCCCGCGCCCTCTCCGCCCGCGCCCACGCCGAAGGCCGCGCCCAAGCCCGCGGCGCAGACGAAGCCGACCTCGCCGCCGAAGCCCGCTGCACCTCCGAAGGTCGCGGGGAAGGTCTCGCCTCAGCGAAAGGCGGATCCGAAGGGGCGTCGTCACGTCGCCGGAGGGCCGACCTTCGACGAGGCCTCGCTCGGCGCCGAGACCCCGGAGCTTTCGGCCCTTCAAGAAGCGGAGCGCGAGCTCTTCCCGCCGGCCATGCCTCCGCTCGGGAGCACGTGGCCGAGCACGACGCCGAGCCCGATGCCGCGCGAAGGGGATCCTCCCCGCCCGCACGCTTCGGGGAACGTCCCCGAGACGCCGGCCGAGCCGCCGCGCGAGCCAGGGCGCGACCTCACGTGGCTCGAAGGCCTCGAGATGCCCGACCTGCCCGTCCGGTGGGACGCGCGCCTCGTGCGGTACCTCGAGTTCTGGAAGAACGATCCGCGCGGGCACGCCATGTTCGCCCATTGGCTGAAGCGCTCCGGGCGCTACCGTGAAGCCATCCGAAAGACGTTCGCGAAGAAGGGCGTCCCGGAGGATCTCGTGTGGCTCGCCATGGTCGAGAGCGGCTTCGAGCCCACCGCGCGCTCTCCCGTGGGCGCGCTCGGCATGTGGCAGTTCATGCCCGAGACGGGCAAGGTCTACGGCCTCTCGCAAGATCGCTGGGCCGACCAGCGCATCCACGTCCAGTCTGCGACCGAGGCGGCCGCCGACTTCCTCGCCGATCTCTACCGCCGCTTCGGGAGCTGGGAGCTCGCCATGGCCGCGTACAACATGGGGTACGGCGGCATCACGCAGGTCGTCAAAAAGTACAACACGAACGACTACTTCGCGCTCTCCAAGCTCGAAGGCTCGCTCCCGTGGGAGACGACCCTCTACGTGCCGAAGATCCTCTCGTGCGCGATCGTCTCGAAGAACCTCGCCAAGTTCGGCTTCGCGCAGGTGGTCGTCGATCCGCCGATCGCGGCCGACGAGGTGCGAGTACCCTCGGGGACTCCTCTCTCGAGCGTCGCGCAGGCCGCGGGCGTCAAGCCCAAGGAGGTCGAGGTGCTGAACCCCGAGCTCCGCGCGCAACGCACCCCACCCGGTGAGCCAGGGAGCCTCTACGTCGTGCGTGTGCCCGCCGGCAAAGGCCCCGAGTGCGCCGAGAAGCTCGCGAAGGCCCAAGGCAAGGGAGAGCCCGCCGACCGCTACGTCGTGAAGGTGGGCGAGTCGATCTCCGACATCGCCGAGAGCCACAGGGTCCAGACGTCGAAGCTCGTCGAGCTGAACGCGATCGCCCCCGGCGAGGTGCTGCACGGCGGCACCGTCCTCCTCGTCCCCAAGGGGGACGACGGCCAAAAAACGGATACGAAACGAGATGTTACGAAGCGACCCGAGCGCCCCGTGGTCGTGGTGCCCGCGGACGTGTTCGTCTATCCCGATCGGACGCGTGTATTCTACAGGGTCAAGGCGGGCGACACGGTCGACAAGCTCGCCGAGACCTTCGGCGTCGCGCTCGACGAGCTCCGCCGGTGGAACGCGATCGATCTCCGCGCGCGCCTCCTCGAGGGCATGACCCTCCAGGTCTTCGTCCGGGATCCGAAGGTGCTCGAGCGCGCGCGCACGCTGGCCGAGTCGGACGTGGACGTGGTGGTCTCGGGCAGCGAGGCGTTCTTCGCTCACTTCGAGGAGAAGGGGCGCAAGCGGATCGTCGTCTCGGCGAAGGCGGGCGAGACGCTCGAGGCGATCGGCAAACGGCACGGCGTCACCGCGAAGCTCATGGAGCGCATCAACCGTCGCGCCAAAGACGAGCCTCTCCGCGAAGGCGAGAGCGTCGTGCTCTACGTCCCGGCGACCGATCCCACGCCCTCCCGCGGCGACGGCGAGGGGAAACCCTTGGCCTCGGCGCTGCCCCCACCCTGAGCGGCCTCTTGCTCGAGGCCAATCTGTGACAGACTACCGCGCATGAGCGCGGTGAAGCTTTCCGAGCAGCGGTGTCCGTCGTGCAACGCCCCCCTCCAGGTGGGAGCTGCGGACGCTACGGTCACGTGCCGCTACTGCGGCAACTCGATCTCGATCCAGCGCCAGAAGGGGCGCGTCGCTCCCCCGGTGACGACCTTCGGCTCCCCTGGGCACGTCCCCTCCACGGTCCTCTACATCCCGACCGCGGCGACGGTCGGCGCGTCCGTCCTGCCGGCGCTCATCCCGCTCGTCATCGTCATCGTGGTCGCCCTCGTCGGCGCGATCTCGGCGCTCGGTCGAAGGTTCGTGTCGTTGCCCGTCACCTGCCGCCCGAACGAGACGATCACGATCTCCGGCAAGAAGTACGACGGCAAAGAGACGCCGATCGTGGCCGGCGTAAACTGCAAGATCACCATCAAGGACAGCACGCTCACCTCGACCGAGCCCATCGTCAAAGGTGGCATCAACCTCGAGCTCCGCATCGTCAACTCGAAGCTCACGAGCAAGGCGACCGCGCTGGACCTCTCGGCGACGAACGCCAAGGTCTGGATAAGCGACAAGAGCGAGGTGCACGGCGACGAGGCCGGTCTCCATGGGGAGAACAACGTCGAGCTCGAGGTGAAGGACTCGACCGTGTCGGGTGGCCAAGATGGCCTGTCCTTCGGCAGCAACGCGAAGGTTTCGCTTGTCTCCGCCACCATCAAGGGCAAGGAGCACGGCATCCACTCGACGTCGGGCGCCAAGATCACGTCGAAGGGCAGCACCATCACCTCCGACGAGGCCGGCGTCGTCCTCGAGAGCTCCGGCGGCAGCTTCGACGCGAGGAGCACCACCATCAAGTCCGGCGACGTGGGCCTCTCGCTCGAGCACAGCGCCGACGTGAAGCTCGCCGAGAAGTCCTCGATCGCGTCGACCAAGGGCGACGCGGTCTCGTGCAAAGGCTCGACGTCCAAGCTCCAGATCGAGGACACCAAGATCGAAGGTCACGAGGCCGGCCTCCGCTTGGGCGGCAACTCCGAGCTCCGCCTGCGAAAGGGCGCTCAGGTGAAGGGGGACGCCCTCGGCATCACGGCCGACTACAACCTGAAGCTCACGGTGGACGGAGCCACGGTCGAGAGCGCAGGCCCGGCGGTGCAGGGCAAGACGGGCGCCGAGGTCCGCGTGACCGCCGGCAGCCAGGTGAAGGGCTCTCCGGCCTTCACGTTCGCCTCGAACCCGTCGCGGTTCGACGTGGCCGAAGGGACGACCACGGGCGAAAAGCAGCTCGATGGGCGCTCGGCGGCGCAGCCCACGCGGCCGAGCGACATGTCCGCGATGCGGAGCGTGCTCGACGCGTCGTCCGCCCAGGTGCGCTCCTGCAAAGACGCCAAGGGCGGCGCGCTCCAGGTGCGCATCGAGGTCGCAGCCTCGGGCAAGGTCACCTCGGCCACCGCCGTGAGCTCCACGGTGTCGAAGGCGGTCGAGTCGTGCGCGCTCGCGAAGGTCCGCGCGCTCACGTTCCCCGCGCGGAGCGGCACGACGACCATCCAAATGGGCTACACGCTCTGACGAGCCGCCTCACGAGCGGATCGCCGAGCGTGTATAGGTTGTCGAAAATATTGTGAAATTCGGCGTCTTGGCTCAGCCCGCGACGGGCATGAGCAGGGCCTGCATGTCGGCCTCGAGTGTGTCGTTCACGTGGGCGATCGTACGGCCTCGCAGGCGGTCTTTCGTGGCGGCGAACGCGGCCGGGGCGAGCGCCTCGAGCTTCTTGGCCTCTTCGAGTGCCGCGCCGAGCACGTCGGCTTCGGGCAGCGCACGATCGAGGTAGCCGACGCGGGCGGCCTCGCTCGGATCGTAGATGGTGGCGAGCAGCGTGGCCTTGCCGAGCTCGCGGGGATCGAGCCTGTCGCGCGCGAGCTCCATGGCGAGCACGGGCACGGGCATCCCGATGGCGACCTCGTTGAGCCCGATGCGGTACGCGCCTTCGGTCCCGATGCGCGTGTCGGCCGTGAGCAGCACGAGCGCGCCGCCGGCCAGGGCGTGCCCCGTGCACGCGATGACGAGCGGGACGCGGCAGCCATAGAGCCGCATGAGCAGGTTCGACCCGCGGCGGAGGAGGGCCTTGGCGTTCTCGGGGCCGCTCATCATGACCTTGAGGTCGAAGCCGGCGCAGAACTTGTCCTTGCGGCCGGTGAGGACGAGCGACGAGGCCTCGCCCTCGGCGCGTGTGATCGCCTCGAGCAGAGCGTCGATCATGTCGGACGAGAGAGCGTTGGCCTTGCCGTCGTCCATGCGGACGACCGCGGTCTTGCCTTCGAGGGTGTAGGAGAGGGGAGATGGGCTCACGACGAGGACGGTACCACACCTCGCCCGAGGCACGTCGGCGATGCCTCCGTCACACGAAGAGGTCGTCGAGATCGCGCGGCAGGGCCGGGGCCTCTCGAGCGCGCGCCTCGAGGCTCGCCGAGGACAGGGTCTGCCAGAAGACGACCGTCTTCGCCTCCCCCCGCGCGACCTCGTCGAGGGTGGCCGCGAACGCCTTCGCCGTGTACGTCGGATCGAGCGTGAGGCCCACGCTGCGGGCCCTCGCGGTGGCCTCGTCGCCTCGCGCCGTGGGGATGCCGTACCCTTCGCCGATCTCGGTCCCCACCACCGCGATGCGCTTCTGCGCGGCGCCCTTCGCGACCCCGACACGGCGCGCGACGCGAGCGACGAGGCGCCTCGCCATGGCCCCGAACATGCCCTCGGGCGCGGACACGGCGACGCCCATGACACGCGTGCGGAGCCCCGCGGCCTCGAGCCCCACGGCGAGGCCCGCGACCGTCCCTCCGGAGCCGAGCGGCGCGATCACGAGGTCGGGCTCGGGCAGCTCGCCGCGCGCGACCTGGTCTCCGAGCTCGAGCCCCGCGAGCACGTAGCCGAGGGTCCCGAGGTCGTTCGAGCCTCCTAGGGCGACGAACGTGCTGTCGGCGCGCATCGCGGCGAGGACGCGGAGCGGGACGTCGGGGTACCCCGTGGCGACGAACGGCTCGAGCCCTGCGCCGATCGCGACACGAAGGTTGGTCACGGCGTGCGGGGTACGTCTTTGTGGGACGAGCACCGCAGCGGCGCGCAGGCCGTGCTCCCGCGCGAAGAGGGTGGTCGCGAGCACGTGGTGGCTGCCGGCCGCGCCCACGGTCACGATCCGCCGGCTGCCGCGCCTCTTCGCGTCCGCCAGGATGGGCTCGAGCTTTCGCACCTTGTTTCCGCCGTAGACGGGGCTCGCCGCGTCGTCGCGTTTCACGTAGAGCGCGCACCGATCCGTGCAAAGTGCATCGATGCGTTCGACCCGGGTCGGGTAGTCGCCGAGGGCGAGGCGGGGCACGACGAGGCGAGTCATGCGACGACCATGCCCCGAACCCGGATCTTTCGCACGTCTCTCCGCGCGTGCGCCCCCGGACACTTCGCGCTCGCTCCCTCCCGAAGGCCTGTGTACCGTCTCGCCGTGTCCACGCGCCCGTTTCCTTCCCTCGTCGTCGCCGCGGGGCTCGTGCTCTCTCCTGCCGCGGCGCTCGCGGCCGACGGGGGGGCCGAGCCGCCGGGCGTAGGCGTCGAGGTCGCCCTCTTCGACGACGGTCTCCGTGTCCCCGAGGACCCCGCGCGAGCGCTCCCCCCCTCGCCGTTTCCCGGGAAGAGCGTCGAGCTCTTCGCGCTGCGTGGCGAGACCGTCGCGTTCCAGGTGGTCCTTGCGGGCTCGTCCGAGGCCCCCGTCCCGGCGCACGCGGTCCTCTCCCCCTTCACGGGTAGCTCTCTCGAAGCGACCCCGTTCGTCGAGCATTTCCTGCGGATCGAGCGCACGTCGGGCAACGACCATCGCCCCGACGACTCGCTCGCCTTCACCCCTTCGGCGAAGCCGAGGCCCGCCATGCTCGGCGCCTTCGCGGATCCCCTCGTGCCGGGCTCCGACATCGTGCTCCAGCGCGGGCGTCGCGCGGCGCTCTGGGTCGACGTGCACGTGCCCGAGAGCGCGACGCCGGGCCTCGCCGAGTCGAAGCTCCAAGTGGTCTCGGCCCGGGGCGTGGAAGCCGAGGTCGTCGTTCGGGTGGCGGTGGGCGCACACGAGATGCCCTTCGCGGCGCAGCCGGTCATGATCTACTACGAGCCCGAAGCGCTCCGCCGCCGCATGGGGGGCCTCCGCGCCGAGCCTTCGCTGAGGCGGCTCCTCCACGCCCATCACGCCGCCGGCATTCGCCCCGTCCTCGACGAGAAGGCGCTCGAGGCCGAGGCCCCCTACCTCACCGGCGAGGCGTTCACGAAAGGTGCAGGATACACGGGGCCGGGAGAGGCGCGGGGCGAGGGCATCGTCGTGCTCGGCTCGTACGGCGATCTCGGCGAGCCGAAGCGCGACAAGGTGCCGCTCGTCGAGAGGCTTCATGGTCGCGTAAAGGCCCTGGATCCACGGCTCGAGACCTTCCTCTACGCGGTCGACGAGGAGTGCAAGAGCCCGTGGCCCGCCGAGTGGAAGCGGCTCCTCGCCGAGAGCGCCGCCAAGGAGCTCGCCGTCGGCGCGACGTGCGGCACGGACCCCCTCGCGCACGCGGCCGACGTGGTCATCCAGCTCCCGGAGGAGCTCGACCCGTCCCGCGTCGCGCCGGCGCGTGAGCGAGCCAAGGCCGTCTGGGCGTACAACGGTCGGAGGCCTTACTCCGGGGCGCCCGTCGTCGACGTACCTTCGACGGACCTCGTCGCCAACGGTTGGATCGCCGCTCGCTACGGCATCGCGCGGTGGTTCTATTGGGAGGCGACGAGCTGGACCTCGTACGGGGGAGGGAAGGTCGGCGGCGACACGGATCCGTTCGTGGTCGCCGAGTCGTTCAAGAACCGCGACGGGGACCACTCGAACGGCGACGGTATCCTCGTCTACCCGGCGACCCAAATCGTGCCGGGGATGCGCTCGTTCGGCGAGGACACCGTGTACCCCTCGGTGCGCCTCAAGGCCATTCGCCGAGGCATCCAAGACGTGGGGTACGTGCGGCTCGCGCGCGCCTCGTTCCCGCGCGAAGCCGACGCCATCGTCGCGCGTTTGGTGCCTCGCGCCCTCCGTGAGGCCGACGGCGCGGCCGGGCCCTCCTGGCCCGACGAGCCTCGCCCCTTCCACGACGCGCGGCGTGAGCTGTTCGAGCTCGTCGGACGGAGCTCGGACGGTGTCGTCCCCGCGCCGCTCGCGCGCGCTCCTTCGGCAGTCCCGGTGCGCCCCGGCGAGGTGTCGCGGTCCGCCCGGCTCGCCGCCGTGCTCGGCCTCGCCGCGCTCGTCTTCGCCCTCGGCCTCGTCCCGGCGCGCCCGCGTCGTTCGAAGTGACTCTCGTGTAACCGTCCGTATTCGATAGGGTTTTTGTCGTGGCTACGGCGCCGCACGATTTTCCGGTCCGGCGCTTGCCGAAGCCCCGAAGGCGCGCGAAAAGAAGCTGTGCCGAAGACGACGAGCGAGCCCTCCCTGCACTACGAACGCGTCGGCGAGAGCGGCCCGGCCGTGCTCCTCGTCATGGGCCTCGGCATGCAGGGGAAGGTGTGGGAGCCCCAGGTCCGTGAGCTCTCGCGCGACCACAGGGTGGCCATCTTCGACAACCGCGGCATCGGCAAGAGCGCCGCGCTCGTGGGGTTTCCCACGATGGGAGACCTCGCGGGCGACGCGCTCCGGGTGGCCGACGCGTGCGGCTTCGACACGTTCCATCTCGTGGGCGTGAGCCTCGGGGGCATGATCGCGCAGGAGCTCGCGCTCCGTGAGAAGGGGCGCGTCGCGTCGCTCACGCTCATCGCGACGCACCCTGGTGGGCCGCTCGGGCTCGTGCCGAGGCTCTCCGGTGTCGTCGCGTTCGTGCGCTCGCTCGTCGGGCCGCGGGAAGGGCGCCTCGAGGCCATGAAGGCGCTGCTCTACCCCGAGGAGTTCTTGGCCACGGTCGATCCGGCGCGCCTCGACGCGCGCATGAAGCTCCAGCTCGGCGAGCGCGCGGCACCTCGCACGCTGCTCGGCCAGCTCGGCGCGGTGGCTCGCCACGACACCCGCGCGAAGCTCCACGCGATCGACGCGCCGACCCTCGTCGTCCGCCCCGATCGCGACATCCTCGTTCGCCCTTCGCACTCGAACCGCCTCGCCCGGGGCATTCGTCGCGCGAAGCTCCACGCCGTCCCCGACGCGGGCCACGGTGTCATCTTCCAGGGCGCCGACGAGGTCTCTCACGCGATCCGCCTGCACGTGGCCGAGGCCGAGGCGGGCGCCTCGTGAGCGAGGACGGCTCGAGCGATCCGCCGCCGCGCGACCTCCCCGAAGACAGGCCTTCGCGGCGCAAGATCCCCGAAGACAGGCCTTCGCGGCGCAACGTCCGTGAGCGCCGTCCTGGCCTCTCGCGAGCGAACAAACGTCGCCTCGCGTTCTACCCCACGCTGCTCGTCTTCGGCGTGTCGGGGCTCTTCTACTGCACCTGCATGCCGGGCAAGAGCTACGTCGGCCCCGTCGCGGGCACGCCCGAAGAAGAGCGCCTCGCGAAGGAGCTCGAGGCCGACGTCGTCGCGCTCGCGGGCACCATCGGGGCGAGGAACGTCGAGCTCGAGGGCACGCTCCAGCGCGCCGAGAAGCAGGTGACCGCGCGCTTCACCGAGCTCGGCTACGCGCCCCAGCGCCTCGGCTACGACATCGGCATTCGAAACGTCGCGAACCTCGAGGTGTCGATCCCCGGGGGCGCGCGGCAGAAAGAGATCGTGGTCGTCGGCGCCCACTACGACTCGGCCTACGACGCGCCCGGGGCGGACGACAACGCGAGCGGCGTGGCCGGTCTCTTCGCGCTCGCCAAGGCCTTCGCCAAGACGAAGCCCGAGCGCACCCTCCGCTTCGTCGCGTTCGTGAACGAAGAGCCGCCCCGCTTCTGGACCGAGAAGATGGGCAGCCTCGTCTACGCGAAGGCGTGCCGCGCCCGCGACGAGGACGTCGTCGGCATGCTCAGCCTCGAGACGATCGGCTACTTTCGCACCGAGGCAGGTACCCAGAAGTACCCGCCACCCTTGAGCTTTTTCTACCCCGACAGGGCCGACTTCATCGGCTTCGTGGGCAACACGTCGTCGCGCTCGCTCACACGGAACGTGCTCCAGGTGTTCCGCGGCGCGGTCGACATGCCGTCCGAGGGGGCGGCGCTCCCCGCGTTCATCGCCGGCGTCGGGTGGAGCGACCAGTGGTCGTTCTGGCAGGCCGGGTACCCGGGCGTCATGGTCACCGACACGGCGCCCTTCCGGAACCCGAACTACCACAAGGTCACCGACACCCCGGCCACGCTCGACTACGTACGCCTCGCGCGGGTCGTGCGCGGGCTCGAGGCCGTCGTGCGCTCGCTCGCCGTCGTGCCTTGAAGACACTCACCAGGGTCGCGCCTCGAAACCACGTCCATGAAATGACGAAGGGCGGCGCGCATCTCGCGGCCGCCCTCGGTGTCGTCGTATCCGCGACCTTCAGGCCTCGGGGTAGCCGACCATCTTGCCGCTGTCGGGGTCCCAGAGCTTCAGCTTGAAACACGCGACCACGTCCGACAGACGAAGCGTCGTCGTGGGCGGGTTCTGGAGCTCGGGGATCGAGCCCATGGCCTCGGGCAGGCGGTAGAACGGGATCTGCTGGTTCAGGTGGTGGACGTGGTGGTAGCCGATGTTGCCCGTGAACCAGTTCATCACGGGGCCCATCTTCATGTAGCTCGACGACTCGAGCGCCGCGCGGGCGTACGTCCACTCGTGGCGGGGCTGCACGTTCATCTCGGGGAAGTTGTGCTGCGCGTAGAAGAGGTACGCGCCCGAGGCCATGGCCACCGCGAGCGGCACGAAGTATCCCAGCACGAACGCGAGCACGCCGAGCTTCCACACGACGAGCGCGGTCACCGTCCAGTTGAGGAGCAGCGAGACCGCCGAGTCCCAGTTTTTCTTCGGCGCGCGCACGAACGGCGACACGCACATGCCGAGCATGAACACCGTGAAGTACCCGAAGAGGATCGTGAGCGGGTGCCGCACCGCCTTGTACATGAAGCGCTCGCGCGAGCTCATTTTGGCCCACATGCCCGTGGTCACCATCATGTACGAGCCCACGTGCGAGCCGATGATCTTCGCCGTGTTCGCGTGGTGGTAGTTGTGCGTGTCGCGCCAGACCCGCGGAGGCGTCATCACCACGACGCCGTACACGTAGAAGAGCGCCTTCGCGAGCGCCGAGCCGCGGAGGATCGCGCCGTGCATGTAGTCATGGTAGAGGATGAACATCCGCACGATCGTGAGCCCGGCCAAGATGCCGAACACGAGGCGCAGCGCCCAGTGAGGCGCGAGCGCCGCGCCGGACCAGAAGCCCACGAGCACGACGAGCGTCACGAGGACGGCCGTCCAGCTCTGGGCCTTCGACTCGCTCGCGTAGGGGCGCGAGGCGGCGATGAGCTCTTTTTCGGTTCGCGTAGGGGCCTGAGGATTCGTCGTCGTGGACATGCGTCTCTCCGCGCTCGCTCTTGCCCCGGGCCTTGCGAGGTCCGTGCCTTCTCGCGAAGATCACGGCGGCGTGGCCGGGAGGTCGAGCGCGCGTGTCTTAGCGCCTTTTTTCTCTGCGCACCAAGCACGGAAGCGCGATTCCGACGCGCCCTCGAGGTGCGTAAACGACGCGCACCTGCGAACGCCGTTTTGCGGTAAAATGCCTCATGATTTTCAATGGTTGCAGGGCGCAGTCCGTGCGCCTCGGGACGCGCTCCCGGCGCCCCCGCCGGCCCTCCGCCGCGCTCCGTCCGCGAGGAGCCGGACGGACACGACGCCGGACACGACGACGCCCCCGTCGCGCGTGGGCGAAGGGGGCGTCGGGGGCTCTCGCGGGGAGGGCTATTCGGCGTCGGAGAGGCTCGCTTCGGCCACGAGCGGGTGAGGTGTCACGTGCGGCTCCGGGGTGGGGGTCGCGAGCAGGTTCTTCTTGCGCACCTCGTCGCTCGGCACGTGAAGGTCCCAGACGATGCCCACGAACGACATGAGCTTCAAGATGGCGTACGTCGCGTCGATCTCCCACCAGAAGAAGCCCTGCGCCGTGGAGCGCGGGTAGTAGTGGTGATTGTTGTGCCAGCCCTCGCCCATGGTCACGATCGCGAGGACGAGGCTGTTCTTGCTCTCGTCCCCCGTGCGGTAGCGCGGCTTCCCGAGATAGTGGCAGAGCGAGGTGATCGTGAAGGTGCCGTGCCAGCGCATGACGGTCGACACGAAGTAGCCCCAGAAGAGCGCTTTCCAGCCGCCGGCGACGAAGAGCGCCACGCACAAGGTCACGACGGGCACGAGGTAGAACCTGTCGAGCCAACGAAGCTCGGGGTAGCGCGTGAGATCGGAGATGCGCTTCTCGTCCGTCTTGTCGTGGGTGTCGGCCAAGATCCAGCCGACGTGCGACCAGAAGAAGCCGTCGCGCGCCATGCTGTGCACGTCGCCCGGCTTGTCGCTCGTCTTGTGGTGGTGCCGGTGGTGCGCGGCCCACCACAAAACGCCCTTCTGCGTGCTCGTCTCGGCGAGCCACGCGAGTAAAAACTGGAAGACGCGGCTCGTGCGGAACGTGCGGTGAGAGAAGTACCGGTGGTAGCCCGCCGTCACGCCGAACATGCGCAGGTAGTAGAAGCCCACGGCGAGCGCGAGCCCCTTCCACGAGAAGGGCATGAGCACGAGCCCGACGAGCGCCACGAGGTGCACGAGCAGGAAGGGGCCGCTCTTCACGAGCGAGTACGTGGGCTTTTGGGGCAGGGCGCTCGGCGCGTTCATGAGAGGCACCGTAGGTCTCGCCCCGTCACGAAACCGTCAGCCTTCCTCCACGATTTTTGACGCGAAAGGTAGGCCGCACCCACTACCCTGGGCCCGTCCATGTCCTCCGAAGCGCCCCCCGTGCCCGAGACCGACGAAACGCCGGGAGCCAGCGAGCTCCCGTCCCCCGCCAAAGGGGAACGGAACGATCCTCCTTCCTCTCCGCCACCGTCGCTCCCGCCGCCGTCCGAGCACGGTCACGCCCCGCACGGGAGCGTCGGCGCCCTCGTGCTCGGCGCGCTCGGCATCGTCTTCGGAGACATCGGGACGAGCCCGCTCTATACGCTTGCAGAGTGCACGCATGGCCCGCACGCCGTGCCGCCCACGCACGACAACGTGCTCGGGGTGCTCTCGCTCGTGTTCTGGGCCCTCATGCTCGTCGTCACGGTGAAGTACCTCGTCTTCATCATGCGGGCCGACAACCGCGGCGAGGGCGGCATTTTGGCGCTCCTCGCCCTCCTCCCCGAGCGCATTCGTGCCCCGAAGGAGAGGCCCATCACCTGGCTCGCGGTGCTCGTCATCGCGGGCGCCGCGCTCCTCTACGGCGATGGCATGATCACCCCCGCCATCTCCGTGCTCTCGGCCGTCGAGGGGCTGAAGACGGTGTCGCCCGCGTTCACGCCGTACGTGATCCCCATCACCGTCGTCATCCTCGTCGCGCTCTTCTCCATCCAGAGCCGCGGCACGAGCACCGTGGGGGTGCTCTTCGGGCCCGTCATGGCCACGTGGTTTCTCACGATCGGGGGCCTCGGGCTCTACCACGCGTCGAAGAACCCCGCCGTGCTCGCCGCGCTGAACCCGGCGCACGCGGTCGGCTTCTTCGCGCACCACGGCAAACACGGCTTCCTCGTGCTCGGGTCGGTCGTGCTCGCGGTCACGGGCGGCGAGGCGCTCTACGCCGACATGGGCCACTTCGGAAAAAAGCCCATTCGTATCGCGTGGGTAGCCATGGTGCTCCCGTGCCTCGTCCTGGCGTACTTCGGGCAGGGGGCCATCTTGCTCGCGCGCCCCGAGGCGGCCGACGCGCCCTTCTTCGCCATGTCCCCCGGGGGCCGGTACACGGTCGCGCTCGTCGTGCTCGCGACCATGGCGACGGTCATCGCTTCTCAGGCGCTCATCTCGGGCGCGTTCTCGCTCACGCAGCAGGCGATAAGCCTCGGGTACTTCCCGCGCGTCACCGTGAAGCACACCTCGAAGGACGCCGAGGGCCAGATCTACGTCCCCGAGATCAACTGGCTCCTCATGGTCGCGTGCATCGTGCTCGTGCTCGCGTTCCGAGAGTCGAGCCGGCTCGCCGCGGCGTACGGCATCGCCGTCACGGGCACCATGGCCATCACGAGCGTCGCGTTCTTCACGGTCATGCGCGAAAACTGGAAGTGGCCGCTCCCCGTCGCGAGCGCCGTGCTCGTCTTCTTCCTCGCGTTCGATCTGCCGTTCTTCGGGGCGAACGCGCTCAAATTCCTCGACGGCGGGTGGGTGCCCGTGGTCATCGCCGCGGCCTTCCTCGTCGTGATGATCACGTGGCGCCGCGGCCGGTTCTTCTTGGGCCGCATCATCGCGAAGAAGGGAAAGTCGACCGAGGCGTTCCTCGCGAGCCTGCCCGGCCTCCAACGAAAGAAGGGCTGCGGCGTGTTCATGGGCGCCACCCCCACGGGCGTGCCCACCGTGCTCGCGATCCACGCGACGCGCCTCGGCGTGCTCGAAGAGGAGCTCGTGCTCGTCGCGGTCAACATCACGCGTGATCCGTACGTCGAGAACAAGGACCGCGTCACCGTCGAGGAGCTCGGCCCGGGTGTCTACCGCGTGAACCTCCGCTTCGGCTTCATGGACCAGCCCAAGGTCCCGCCCGCGCTCGCCCTCGCGAAGAAGCGCCACGGCCTCCGCGTCGACATCGAGAACGCGACCTACTTCCTCGGGCGCGAG
This sequence comes from Myxococcales bacterium, assembly GCA_016712525.1. Classification (NCBI taxonomy): domain Bacteria; kingdom Pseudomonadati; phylum Myxococcota; class Myxococcia; order Myxococcales; species Myxococcales bacterium. Next base: position 383,848 of record JADJQX010000008.1, on the reverse strand, counting down.
TCGTTCGTCGCCTCCTCGGCGGGAGACATGGGCGCCACGGCCGAGTCCTTCTTCGCGCTGCTCTCGCGGAACGCCCGCCCGGCCACGGCCTACTTCGAGCTCCCCACCGATCGTGTCGTCGAGCTCGGGACGTTGGTCGACCTGTAAGTGCCCGAATAGGCTCGACTTTCGTGCGTCGGGCCTCGGCTCACCGCGCGAGGAACGCCACCATCACGTTGAGCGCGAGCGCCACGATCACGGTGTTCAGCACGAACGAGATGAGCGCGTGGAACATGACCGTGCGCCTCACGCGCGACGCCGTGACCTGCACGTCGCCCGTCTGGAAGGTCATGCCGATCCCGAACGCGAAGTACGCGAAGTCGATGTCCGAGGGGCGCGCCGTGCCCGGGTACACGAGGCCCCCTTCGGGGTGCGCCTTTCGGTAGAAGAGGCGCGCGTACCGGAGCGTGTACGACGTGTGCACGAGCGACCACGAGAGCCCCACGGCCGCGAGCGCGAGCACCGTCCACACGGTGGAGCCGCCGGGCCCTGCGTGCGCATTTCGAAGCACCACGACGCCCGCGAAGAGCGAGAAGAGGCTCGACGCGACCGCGATGACCCACACCATGTTGCGGCCCGGGTCCTCTTCTTCGGCGCGCGCCTTGGTGAGCTCCGGCGTCGAGCGGAAGATGACGTTCCACGCGAGCGCGAGGAGCACGAAAGAGCCCGTGTCCCAGAACACGAGCCCACGGAGGTGAAAGGGGCACGGACCCGGCACGCCCGCCGCGCACGCGAGGCCGAACGCCGTGGCGACGAGGAGCCTCCCCGAGGCCCTCCGCGGGTCGACGAAGGAGCGCCGCGCCCCCCCCGCGCTCATGCCTTTCCGAGGAGCGCCACGGCCTCGTCGGGACGCACCCACATGGCGCTCTGATCTCCTTCGTAGATGCGGGTCGCGCCTTGGGTGAACACGAACGAGTACCTGCAAAAGATGCTCTTTTGCATCTTGCGCACCTGCGTCGGCTTGCCCTCCAGAATGAGCGGCTCGCCCATGCTCGCGAGGGCCAAGAACTTCGCCATGTGGATGCGCCCACCGTAGCCGACCCACCCGTCCGCGTGGCGGAGGCCGAGCACGTAGTAGGCGTGGAGAAAGCCCACCATGCCGGTCATGTGCACCATGAGCCCGCCCGACACGTGGCGCGGGTGGCGCACGGGGTGGGCCCGCTGCTCGCGCGTGAGGGGGAGGTCCTCGTGCGTGGGCATGCGCGCCACGACGCGCCCGGTCTCCTTGTCGATCTCGAGGACCTCGTCGATGAGGAGGCCTCCGGGGCCGTAGGGGCAGTCGGCGACGAACTCGGGGTCGATGGGCATGCCCCCCGCTTAGTCCGATGGGCGTGCACCCTGCACCTGATTTTCTCGTACCGAGGGGCCTGCCGGGCGCCCGGGCCAGCCTTTTTCGGGGGATCCCACGGCGCGGCATGCCGGAACGAAGGGGGCGCCGGGGCGAGACCTCGTTGGGACAGGAAAGTCGAGATCGTCCCGAGTGACCCGAGTACCTTGTGGCGCGATGCAGACCGTGGAGAGGAAGTCGATGATGAAAGGTTCGTGGGTCGGTGTCTTCGCCGTGATCGCGTGCCTCGCTGCCGCGTGCGGAGGGTACGGCAACGTCGCGCCGGGCATGACGGCCGCCGAGGTGTCGAAGGAGATGAACGGATACGGCGTCGCCCGCATCGTCCCCTTCGGTGGCGGGTACTCGGCGACCTACTACGGCAACGACACCTGCGTGCTCTTCAAGGACGAGAAGGTCGTCGGCAAGGACGAGGCGACCGAGCAGCGTCAAGCCATCGGCCTCGGCAACGTCGGCGTCGCGACGGTGACCTTGTGCCACGCGCTCTGCCTTCCCCCGGGCGTCGCCGGGCAGCGTACGTGCGAGAGCTCCGGCGGCGTCTTTCGACGGTGACGGGCGGGGTCGCCGTCGGGGCCGGGTTTCTTCGGGGCGTGGCTTCGGGCTGATAGGGTCGCCCCAGGGCTCGCGCACGAACGCGTGAACGCGCCTCGAAGATGATCCTACCTCCTCGTAACTATTCGATTTATTTGCTGTCTCGCGCCGCGGGCATCTTGGGCTACCAGGTGCTCTCGGTGGTGATCGGGTGGCACGTGTACGCGCTCACCGGGCGCGCGCTCGACCTCGGGTACGTGGGCCTCGCGCAGTTCGTGCCCGCGTTCGCGCTGTCGCTCGTGACGGGGCAGGTGGTCGACAGGTTCGATCGCCGGGCCATCGTGGTCGTGTGCCTCGTGGTCGAGGCGCTCACCTCGGCGCTCCTCCTCGCGGCGATCGGGAGCGGGGGGACGCACGGCCTCCGCACCGTGTACGGCCTCCTCGTCGTCTTCGGGACGGCGCGTGCGTTCGCGGGGCCGGCGTCGCAAGCGCTCGCCCCGAACCTCGTGCCACGCGCGCTCGTGCCGCGCGCCGTCGCGTGGTCGTCCACCGTGTGGCAGCTCTCGACCATCGGTGGCCCGGCGCTCGGTGGTCTCCTCTATGGCGTCGGGGGCGCGCGCCTCGCGCTGTCGGTGTCGATCGCGCTCGTGGTGCTCGCGGCGCTCTGCGTGCTCGCGACGAAGCCCCTGCCGCCTGCGCCCGAGGACCCTCTTCCCAAGGCGCCGCCCGCCGCCGAGGGAGCGCTCGCGAAGGTGTTCGCCGGGCTCGTGTACGTGTTCCGCGAGCGCGCGATCTTGGGCACGATCTCGCTCGACCTCTTCGCCGTCCTGCTCGGTGGCGCCGTGGCGCTCATGCCGATGTTCGCGCAGAAGCTCGGCACGGGGCCCTTGGGCCTCGGCCTCTTGCGAAGCGCGCCGGCCGTCGGCGCCACGGCGACGGCGCTCTTTCTCGGGGTCCGCCCCCTCCGAAGGTTCGCGGGGCGTCGCATGCTGGTGGCCGTGGCGGTGTTCGGGCTCGCCACGATCGGTTTTGGCCTGTCGAAGAGCTTCGCCCTCTCGCTCCTCTGCCTCGTCGTGCTCGGCGCGGCCGACATGGTGAGCGTGGTCGTGCGGCGCACGCTGCTCCAGGTGCGCGTGCCGGACGCGATGCGCGGCCGCGTCTACGCCGTGGGAGACGTGTTCGTCGGCGCGTCGAATGAGCTCGGCGAGCTCGAGTCGGGTCTCACGGCGCACTGGCTCGGCGCCGAGACGGCCGTGGTGGTCGGAGGCATCGGCACGCTGCTCGTGGTGCTCGCGTGGGCGATCTTCTTCCCCGACCTGCGGCGCATCGATCGCCTCACCGAGGGGGACGGCGACGGCGACTGAAGGTCAGCCGAGCACGGCGTTCGCGCACGCCGCGATCGACGCGACGGCGAAGAGGCCGAAGAGCACCGTCATGCCGAACGAGAGCGACGAGGGGGACTGCGCCGTTTCCATGCCCTCTCGTACGACGGGGCGCGTAGGCAGCTTCCCCGGAGAAAGAAAAAACTTGGAAGTGCCTGAAAATACTCGGGTTTACGGCGGGCACGCCGGGGCGAGATCCACCCCGCCGAAGAACCTCTCGACCATGGCCGCGTAGGCCCGCGCGTTCTCCTTGGGCCCGCAGCGGAAGGGGGCTGCCACGCGGCCGCCCGCGAGCGTCGTGCGGGCCTCGTCGAAGACGCGTGTGGCGAGCTCCGCCGCGTACTCCATGACCACGTCGTTGCCGGGTTGGAACGCGTAGAAGGTGCCCCCTCGCACCTCGAGCGGCGTGGGCGAATAGGGGCGGAGGCACGGCGTCGCCGCTCCGGCGGCCTTCTGGTTCGGCACCTTGCAGCGGGCCATGATGGCGCGCACGTCCTCGCCGAGCGCCTCGTGCGACCACGCGCCTCCCCCGAGGGTCGTGTCGTTCAGGTGGAAGATCTCGTGCACGGCGAGCGAGCGCACGGCCTCGGCCGACGTGTTGAGCGACCCCTCGACGTTGTACGAGTAGGTCCACGCGTTCGCGAAGCCCGAGGGGGTGCGTTTGCCGTCGAGCGAGCGAACGAACTTCACGAGCACCGGCGCGTACCGGTACGCGACGCGCTTCGGAGGAGATCCCTTCTGCGCGGCGCGCGCATCGAGCTTGCTCATCACGTCGTCGATGGCGACGAGCGCGCCGTGGAGCCAGACGAGGTGCTTCTGGTCGGCGCCCACGGGCAGCGTGGGGCGCAGGCGGATCGTGCCGCGGTACCCGCCGTCCATCGTCTCGGCTTCACCTTGGCCGACCACGGTGCCGAACCGGTCGAAGAGGTCGAGCACGAGAGCCTTCTCTTTTTCGTGGCCATCGTACCGAACGCCGAGGAGGCACCGAACGCGCGCCTTCGTGTCGGCCCCGAGGGAGGCACACGCGCCGGCCTCGGGCGGCACGGCGCTCCCGAAGAGCGTCGTCGTGGCCATCGCGAGCGTGATGGCCGGTGGCGCGCGCCTGTCGTCGGGCTCGGGAGGGGGTGGCTCGTCGGCGCGTGGGGCGGGCGGAGAGGCGTCTTTGGTCGTGGTTTCGGCGTCGGCGGGGGGCGCGCTTCGGGGCCCAGGGTCGCTCGGCTTCGGGGTCTTCTCGGCGCCCTCGACGCTGCCGTGGCACGCGGCAGAGCCCGCGAGAGTGACCCCGGCTACGGCCCACACCACGGCCGCCCGCACACCCCTCATCGCGCGCGTCTCGTCGCGCCGGCCGCGTGCTCGGCCTCGGCCTCGGCTTGCAGCGCCTCTTCGTACGCGCGGGACGTGGCCCCCGTAGTCGAGGTCACGGGGCCCCGCGCGACGTCGACGCGCACGCCGACCCTCGGCCGAGCCGCCAGCGCACGAAAGCGGAAGAGCACGTTGCCGGAGTCGTCCACGTCGACCGCGACCTCGTCGGGGGACTCCTTCGCGAGCCTCGTGAGGTAGGCATCCCCCTCGGCGGGCGACACCGAGATCGCGCGGGCGACGTCGTCCTTCGTGAGGATGCCGCCGTGGGTGGCCGCGAGCGCGCGGATGGCCTTGTCACGGACCTCGAGCTCGGTGCGCGCGCCGCTCTTCGACAGCGACTTGCCGCCGAGGAGCAGGCTTACCCCCACGGCGAGGCTGACGAGCGCCGTAGGGACGCCGAGCGCGTACCCGACGACCCCCTCGGGGAAGATCGCCTGAAAGATCGCGCCGAGCGCGAGGGCCACGCTAAGCCCCACGAAGAGGACGAGAGAACCGAATACTTTCGCGAGGATACCGCCAACCTTGGACGGCTGACCGGCGAGGTTGACCGCGTCGGTCGGGAGCACGGGAGGCCGGAGCGCGCCGCACGCCGTGCAGTACGCCATGACCCCGCGGTAGACGACGGGCGCATCGGTTTGACAGTAGGGGCACACGCGCGCACCAACATGCGCCTTCTCGCGTCGTACACAAGGCCTTTTGCGTGCGACGGGCCGCGCCGATCGAAATCAGCTCGACTTCACGAGGAGGAACGCCTGCGTCGCGTTCGGGTCGTTCACGGCGCTCGCCGCGCGGATCTCGCTCGACCGGGACAGCTCGCGCTGCACCTCTTCGAAGCAGGGCGCGCCGATCTCGGTGGGCGAGTCGTCGAACGAGAGCTCGGAGACGTTGGCCGCGCGCGGCGGGCTGATGGGGATCGGGCGGATGGCTGGGGGCAGGAGCGTGCGCGGTCGCGGCGCGCTCACGAGCGTCGGACGGGTCGTCTCGGGCGTGCGCCCACGGACGAACTGCACGGTCGCGTCGGGGTCGGCGCCGGCGGCGTAGATGTCGGCCTCGAACGGGAGATCTTTGAGGAGCTGGGCGCGCTCGGAAACCGAAATCGTGGCCGCGGTCGACGCGGGGACGACCCCCGAGCGTTCGACGACGCGCGTGTCGTTCTGGGACGAACGATCGACCGGGAGCTCGGCAGGAGGCGGCCACCCGACCAGCGTGGGCTCGGGGGAGCCGTCGTCGGTGGCGAGCTGGGCGGCGCGCAGCTTCACGCTCGAGGCGCCGGGGAGCGTCGGTGCGCTCGCGGGCGCCGGCGGGAGGAGACGGAGCGGCGCGGGGGCAGCCGCGAGAACAGGCGCTTGGGCCTCGGGGAGCGCGAGGGGCGCGCGGGCCGCGAGCACGTCCGCCGGGGGGACCGCGCCGGGCTGGAACGAGTAGAGCGCCGGGACCTCGCGCGAGCCGTCGGCGTCGAACGCTTCGGGCTCCGAGGCCTCACGAGCGCGGTCGACCCTGCGCGCCACGAGCAGCGCCACGGCGCACCCGACCGCGAACACACAGAGCCCCGTCGCGATGGCGCCCTGGATGGGCGAGAGCGCCGTCCCGAAGATCCCGTTCGGCGAGAGCGTCGCGCGGAGGAGCTGGCCGTCCTCGGCGAACGAACCGAGGGATTCGAACTCGTCGGCCGCGAACGCGACCTTGGCGAAGGCGAGGGAGGGGGCCGTGAGGGCGAGGGTTCGGAGAAGCGCGGAGAGTTTCATGGCTTCACTCGGGTCTTACGTAAGCCCGCGGGCGGACCTTCCTTCGCGCCGGGAAAATCGCAAACTGCAATGGTTTCATACGGTTGCGAGGTTCTAACGTCCGGCGTCAAACGCGTCGCTCCCTGCTATGATGCCGCGCCATGTCGAACCCGGTCCAAGGCCGTGAGGAGATCCGCGCCCTCCTCCTCGAGAACATCCACCCGAGCTCGCACGACGTCTTCCGCTCCGAGGGCATCGTGGTCGAGACGGTGTCGTCCGCGTTGAAAGAAGACGAGCTCGTCGCGCGGCTCCCGGGCGTGCAGCTCCTCGGCATCCGCTCGAAGACCAAGGTGACCCCGAAGGTGCTCGACTCCGCGAAGGACCTCATCGCCATCGGCGCCTTCTGCATCGGGACGAACCAGATCGCGCTCTCGCACGCGGCGCGCGCCGGGGTGCCCGTGTTCAACGCGCCCTTCAGCAACACCCGGAGCGTGGCCGAGCTCGTCATCTCCGAGGTCATCGCGCTCGCGCGTCAGCTCTTCGATCGCTCGCGCGAGGTGCACGAGGGCAAGTGGCGCAAGGTCGCGACGAGCTGCTACGAGGTGCGCGGCAAGACGCTCGGCATCGTCGGCTACGGGCACATCGGCTCGCAGGTCGGCGTGCTCGCCGAGTCGCTCGGCATGCGTGTCATCACGTACGACATCCGCGCGACGCTCCCCATGGGGAACACCAAGGCGACCGAGACGCTCTCGAACCTGCTCCGCGCGTCCGATTTCGTCACGCTGCACGTCCCCGAGACGCCGCAAACGAAGAACCTTATCGGCGAGAGCGAGCTCGCCCTCATGCGCCGTGGGAGCTACCTGCTCAACCTGAGCCGCGGCACCGTCGTCGACATCCCGGCGCTCGCGTCGGCGCTGCGCTCGGGGCACCTCGCCGGCGCCGCGATCGACGTCTACCCGCACGAGCCCGAGGGCAACGTCGACGATTTCCAGACCGAGCTCCGCGGCCTCGGCAACGTGATCCTCACGCCCCACGTGGGCGGTTCGACCGAAGAGGCGCAAGAGTCGATCGGCCGCGAGGTGGGCTCGGCGCTCTCTCGCTTCGCTCGCCACGGCAGCACCATGGGCACGGTCAACTTCCCCCCGGTCGACGTCGCTCCCCTCCGGGATGGCCACCGCCTGCTCAACGTGCACCGCAACGTGCCCGGCGTGCTCCGCGACATCAACCGCATCGTCTCCGATCGAAACGCCAACATTCGCGCCCAGGTCCTCTCGACCGACACGGACGTCGGCTACCTCGTCATGGACCTCGACGATCGCGTCGCGTTCGATCTGAAGAACGACATCTCGGCGCTCTCGACGAGCATCAAGACGCGCGTGCTCACGTGAGCCGCGCGCGCGGGTAACCCTCGGGGAGCTCCATCTGACGCGAGATGCGTTCGAGGGCCTCGTCGCCCCCGAACGCGTGCGCGAGCGCGAGGCCCAAGTCGAGCGCCGCGGTCACTCCCGCGGCCGATACCAAGGGTGGATCCGAGACCACGCGGGCCCCGGGCTCCCACGTGGCGCCGAGCGCTTCAAGCGTGTCACGCGCGGAGGCGTGGGTCGTCGCGCGTTTTCCGCAGAGACGCCCCTCCGCGGCCCAGAGCAGGCTCCCCGTGCACACCGACGTGGCGAGCCGCTCTCGCGGGAAGGTCCCGAGCCAGGCGAGGAAGCCCGCGTCGTCCGCGAGCGCGCGTGCCCCGGGCCCTCCGGGGACGACGAGCACGTCGAAGTCGGTGAGGTCCGGGCGCACGCGCGTGACCGACAGCGATGCGGCGCTGCCCGACCACACCACCGCCCGCGGCGTACCCGCGACGACCTCGCAGGTGGACGTCGGATCGAAGCCCATGCTCGCGAGCCGCGAGATCGGGTCGAGCGCTCCGACGAGATCGAGCAGCGTCATGCCCTCGAACGCGACGAACCCGAAACGTGTACCTTTCACGTGATCGTCGGCGGAGGCGAGCTCCGAGAGCTCGAGCGCCCCCTGGATCGCGCCCCGAGGGACAGGGCCCATGACGTGGGGCATCGGGCCGCGGGGTGTCTCGGCGATCTCGACGCGGAGCCCGAGGCGCCTCGGATCGATCGCGAGCACCACGGCGTCCCCGCCGACGTAGAGCTCGGCCGAGGCGCGCGCCACGTCACGGTACGACGTGTGGACGAAGCCCTCGGTCGCGAGCGATGCCGGCACGAGCGGACCTTGCCCCGAGAGCACCGCCGTGGCCTCGTGGCGAGGCAACGCGTGGTAGAGCCAGCGCATACACCCCATCGTGCACGACCTCGTCGGGTCGGAGAAGGGCGCCCGCAGCTCGCTCGAAAACCTTTGTGGTTCCGGAGGTTTACCAGCCCGTGGCCGCCCGGATGACGGGCACGAACGCGGTGGCGAGGGTCCTGTGGAGCGCCAAGTTGCCGTGGTACTGGCAGCCCGTCTCCTGGGACGGCACGCTCTCGGTCATCTGGTAGAGGTGGAGCTTCGTGTCGGCGGGGTTCGCCGCGATGACGTTCTGGATCGCGGTCCGCAGGTTCGTCCGCACGTTGTACCCGACGGGGTACGAGTCCTTGAGCTGCGCGTAGATCGTCATGAAGATGTGCGCGTCGGGCGCGTACGTGCGGACCATCTGCACGAGCTCGTCGTACTTCGTCGAGAGCGTCGCGATGTTCGGCACGCCGGCGTTGAAGTCGGTCCCGCCGATCGAGATGACGACGACGTCCGGGGTCCACGTGGTGAAGTCCCAAAGGCTCGTCGCGTCGTCGGGCAGGGCGCGTGGATAGAGCACGCCCATCGTGGCCGTGTCGGGGAGGTAGCTGTTGCGGGTGAGCCCCTTGCCCGAGTACCCGATCATGTGGGCGTCGGCGCCGAGATCGCTCGCGAGGAGACCCGCGAGGCCGAGGCGCGCGCTGTGGCTCGCCTCGAGCGTCCCCGCCGGGCACACCGGGCCCATGCCCTCGATGCCGTAGCCGTCGATCGTCGAGTCGGAGATGATCTCGATGCGGCGCGTGGGCGTGGGCGGCGGTGCGAGCAGCGCGCCCCCGGCGCCGAAATCGAAGCCCATGAACGTGGTGACGCCGAGGTTTCCCTCGGTGCGCTTCAGGAGCTCCACCGTGTGCGTGCCCGCCGCGAGGCCCGACGCGAGCGGGTAGGTCACTTGACCTACTTGGGTCACGAGCTGCGCGGGCTCGAGCACGCCGTCGATGAGGACGTCGTAACGGCTCGGCCCTCCCGCGAAGCCGGTCGTGTTGTCGAGGGTCACGGACACTTCGGTGCCTTGGAACCGCGCGACGATGCGTGCCCCCGGGTAGGCCACGCGCGGCCCCGCGGCGCTGCGGGTGTCCCACCTCCCGACGAAACGCACCGCGGGCGGCACGACCGGGCCCGCGTCGCTCGCGTCGACCGTCGCGTCCGCTCCGGCGTCGGTCGTGGCGTCCGTGTCGGCGTCGGTCGTGGCGTCGAGGGACCCGTCGCTCGTGGCGTCCTTGAGGCCCGTGTCGGGCGTGGCCGCGTCGGGCGTGGCCGCGTCGGGGACCGGGGTCGTACCGGTCGTGGTGGTCGTCCCCGTGGCGGTCGCGGTGGGTGCGCCGTCGGCCGAGGCGTCACCCGGGTCGGTCCCCAGGGAGTCGCCGCAGGCCGCGAAGGCCATCGCTCCCCACACGAGCACCAGCGCCGAAAGTGACCCCGAGACCTTCGATAGCCGCATGCCACCTACGGTAGCGCGCAGGCAAGGTCAGTCGATCGAAAACTTGTAGTTCGCCGTCGCCGCCTCTTGGATGACGACGCTCACGGTCTTGGATTTCTTGCTCGGCGCGTCGCAGCGGAGCTGGTGCGTGCCTGGGGCGAGATCGAGCGCGGGGAGCGGCGTCGGCCCCTTGGAGACCCCATCGACGGTGACGGTGCACCAGCTCGGGCCCGCCGAGATGAAGAGGCGCCCTTTGCCTTTTTCGAGTGGAATCGTGGACTTGGACGCGACCGGGAGCGTATCGACGGCCACGGTCGGAACGGCCGGATCGGAGCTCACCGAGGGGGCAGGGGCCGAGGCCGACGTGATCTGTGCGGGCCCGGCGACCGTGATGACCGTGGGCTCGCGGCGCAGCGCCGTCACGAGGAGCACGAGCAGCACGACGATGGCCGCCGCGGCCGCCGCTCCGCCCGCGTAGATCGAGCGCATGTGCGCGGCGGGGGCCGACGCGGGAGGCGCGAAAGATGCGGGTGACGTCGTGTACGAGAGGTGAGGCGTGGGCGTGGGCCACGCGGAGAAGTGGGGCGTGCCCGCGGCCGGGGGCGGCGGGACCGACAGCGGGCGATCGCCGGGGCGCACGATCGGCAGCGCGTTCGTGGCGTCGGGGTCGTCCGTCGAGAGGATCGTCTGCGGAGGAGGGAGCGGCCGCGGGTCCTTCTCGAGGTCGGGCAGGATCGCGACGAGGCGCTCGGCGACGGCCTCGAAGGTGGCGAGGCGGTGGTCGCGCTGCGGCTCGAGGCAGCGCTTCACGACGTCGCGGAGGGCGTCGGGCACCTCGGGCGCGATCACGTCGATGTCCTTCGGGGGGGTCGTCGCGATCTTGACGATGAGCGCGTTGAAGTTCGCCGCGTCGAACGGGCGCTGACCGGTGAGGGCCTCGAACAAGATGGCCCCGAAGGCGAACACGTCGGTGCGGCCGTCGAGGTTCGAGTCTCCGCGGGCCTGCTCCGGGCTCATGTAGAGGGGCGAGCCGAGCACCGTGCCGGCCATCGTGAGGGCCACGTTGGGGCCGCCGTCCTCGAGGAATTTGCTCACGCCGAAGTCGAGCAGCTTCGGCACCGCCGCGTGCGACTTGTGATCGCGGTGGAGGTAGATGTTCGACGGTTTGAGGTCGCGGTGGACCACGCCCGCGCGATGGGCCGCGGCGAGCGCCGAGGCGACCTCGGTCATGACGAACACGAGCTCGGGGATCGTCATCGGCGGCGTCTGGCGGCGCATCGCCACCTCGAGCGGCACGCCCGAGAGGAGCTCCATCACCAAGAAGAGCTTGCCGTCGTCGGTCTGGCCGACGTCCAAAATGTCGATGATGTTCGGGTGGTTGACCCGCGCGGAGACCTTGGCTTCCTTGAGGAACCGGGCCGCGTGCTCCGGGGTCTTGGCGACCTCGGGGCTCAGGAACTTCACGGCGAACTCGCGCTCCGTGAACACGTTGGTCGCCGACCACACCTCGGCCATGCCGCCCGTCCCCAGGAGCTGGTTCAGGCGGTATTTCCCGACGATGACTAGGCCCGACTGCATGGTTGCCACGACGTCCCCGACACACGCCCCGATTGCCGATGAGGGCGACTTGCATGAGGGCCACGCGGCCCTCGAGTTTCGATTTTCGTTGGTCTTCGAAGAGGCGGTAAGGGGTGCCTTCTCAGGACACCGTCATACCTCCGTCGATCACAAGGGTGTGCCCTGTCAAATAACTGGCGCCGTTTCCGAGGAGGAAGACGACACCCCCGGCGATCTCTTCCGGGGCGGCGACGCGGCCCAAAGGCGTCTTTTTCTTCACTTCGGTGAGCAGCGAGTCGTTCTGGACGACCGCGGCGGCGAAGCGGGTGTCGACGAACCCCGGGGCGATCGCGTTCACGCGGATACCCTGACCGCCGAGCTCGACGGCGAGGGTCTTCGTCATCGACAGGACGGCGGCCTTGGTCATGCCGTAGGCGCCCATCATCGGCGCGGCCTCGAGCCCGGCCACCGACGCGACGCTCACGATCGAGCCCTTCGCGCTGCGCGACTGGAGGTGCCGGATCACCCCGCGCGCCATCCAGAAGTAGCCCTTCACGTTGACCTCGAAGGTCTTCTCCCAGGCGCCCATGTCGGTGTCGACGAGGGGGCCGAAGTACGGGTTCGCCGCCGCGTTGTTCACGAGCCCGTCGACCTTGCCGAACTTCTTCACGGCCGCGTCGACGAGGGCGTCGCACTCGGCCTCGCGCCCCGTGTGCGCCGCCACGGCGAACGCCGCGTCACCAAGGGAGCGCGCGATGGGCTCGAGCGACTCGATCTTGCGCGACGCAAGCACGACCTTACCGCCGGCCGCCACGATGGCCCGGGCGATCGCCTCGCCGATTCCCCGGCTCGCGCCGGTGACGATCGTGACGGTTCCATCGAGGGGGAGACTTACGGACATTGTCCCCGCTCATAGCATACGGAACGACACGGAACAGGTGACCCCGGGTGAATTTCCGAGGTTTTGTGCCTTTTTTTGCGCCGCAACGCGCCACACGACGTGACGCGACGGGTCGTCCATGGTGGTCGGACGTGTGACCATGTCGGGCGTGGGGTGCCCGTCCTCGTCCGACGACGAAACGTTCAGAGCGTGAGCTCTCCGCCGTAGGTCCCGAGGGCTCGGAACCGCTCGTAGCGTTGTTCGACGAGCTCGGTCGGCGAGAGGCGATCGAGGTCCACGAGGGCGCGCGCGAGCGACTCGCCCACGGACTTCGCGGCAGCCTCGGGATCTTGATGCGCGCCACCCGGAGGCTCGTCGACGACCTCGTCCACCACGCGGAGCGCGAGCAGGTCGTGAGCCGTGATCTTGAGCCTCTCGGCGGCGAGCTCGGCCTTCGCGCCGTCCTTCCAGAGGATCGACGCGCACCCCTCGGGCGTGATGACGCTGTAGGTGCCGTACTCGAGCACGTTCACGCGGTTCGCCACGCCGAGCGCGAGGGCGCCGCCCGAGCCGCCTTCCCCGATGATGGTCGCGACGATGGGCACACGCACGCGGCTCATGACCGCGAGGCACGAGCCGATGGCCTCGCTCTGACCGCGCTCTTCGGCGCCCAGGCCCGGGTACGCGCCCGGGGTGTCGATGAAGGTGAAGAGCGGGAGGCCGAAACGCGACGCGAGGTCGAAGAGGCGCTGGGCCTTTCGGTAGCCCTCGGGGTGCGGCATACCGAAGTTGCGCTTCACGTTCTCCTTCGCGCCGCGCCCCTTCTGGTGGCCCACGACGACGACGCTGCGCCCACGAAATCGAGCCATTCCGCCCACGATCGACGCGTCGTTCGCGTAGAGCCTGTCTCCGGCGAGCTCGACGAAATCGGTGAAGAGCGCGTTCACGTAGTCGAGCGTGTAGGGACGATTCGGGTGCCGCGAGAGCTGCACCTTCTGCCAGGGCGTGAGCTCCTTGAAGAGGGCGCGCGCGAGGCGGTTCGCCTTGTCCTCGAGCTTGCGGAGCTCGGGCAAGAGCTTGGGATCGGTGTCCGTGAGCGCGCGGAGATCTCTCACGCGTTGGGCGATGGCGACGATGGGCTTCTCGAACGGAAAAACGTAGGCAGCCATGGCAGCGCCGGGCACCTTAGCACCGGCGCGCCCGGGCGGGGTCAGAACGGCAGCTTGCCGCGCAGCACACGCACCCCGAGGCTCGAGGGGTGCTCGGGGGTGCGAAGCAGCGTATGCGTCGCCGGGCGAAAGTCGTCTTCTTTGGCCGCGTAGATGTCGCAGAACGTCTGCGGATTGCGGTCGACCAACGGGAAGAGGGAGGACTGCACCTGGACCATGAGCCGGTGCCCGGGGCGGAACGTGTGGAGCACGTCGGCGAGAGAGAACCGAACCCGCGTGGGCTGCCCGGGCACGAACGGCTTCGGCGCGTCGAACCCGTCGCGGAACTTGCCACGCATCACCTCGAGCCGGACGAGCGCCTGGTATCCGCCCATCTTGACGCCCGTAGGGTTCGGCTCCGGATCTTGCGCGTCGTCGCCGAGCACGTCGACGAGCTTCACGACGAAGTCGGCGTCGGTCCCGGTCGTGCTCACCCACAGGTCGACGTCGACGGGGCCGGCCAAGGTCAGGTCCTCGGTGAGCTTCGGGCTCTCGTAGACGAGCACGTCGGGCCTTCGGCTCGCGAAGCGCTGGTCCTCCACCATGTAGGTCGCGTCGACCTCGGCGGACGGCCTCCCGAGGTACGGAACGGGCTTCTTCGGGTCGCTCGTGTACGCGTCGCTGCCGGACGTGGCCGTGCCGGGGGACTTCGTCGACAGCGCGCCTTGGGGTGCAAAGTACACGTGGTTCGCGACCGCCTCGCGCGGAGGCCACGCGTCGAAGCGCCGCCATTCGTTCGTGCCCGTCTCGAAGCAGGTGGCCTCGGCGAGCGCGAGATCTCCTTGGTGTTTCAGGTACTTACGAAAGAACGGGGCCTCGACGCGCTCGTGGTACTGCACGGAGGTCTTCTGGGCGAACGAGAGGGCGCCGAGCTTGTCGCCGTCGGAGCGCGCCCACCCGCCGTGCCGCCACGGGCCCATGACGAGGTGGTTCTTGGCTCCCGGGCTCTGCGTCTCGAAGGCCTTGTACGTCTCGAGGGAGCCCCAGAGGTCCTCCGCGTCGAAGAAGCCGCCCACTGTGAGCACGGCGGGTTTGACGGTGCGGTAGTGGGGCCGAGGGTCGCGTGCCTTCCAGAAGTCGTCGCGGGAGCCGTGGGCGAAGAGATCGTTCCAGAAGGGGAGCTTGCCCTCGAAATGGACCTCGTTCGTGCGCGCGAGCGGACCGAGGCGCAGGAAGAAGTCGTAGAGATCTCCCGTGCCGTAGTCGAAGCCCCACGTGGCCTTCGGCACGGGCTTGGGGCGCACCTTGCCGAAGCTCGAGTAGAAGTCGAACGCTTCGGCGAGGAAGAACGCGCCGTTGTGGTGGAAGTCGTCGCCGAGGAACCACTCGGTAACGGGGGCCTGAGGCGAGACGGCCTTGATCGCGGGGTGGCCGGAGATCGCCGCCTGCGCCGCGTAGAAGCCGGGGTACGAGATGCCCCACACGCCCACGTCGCCGCTGTTTCGAGGCACGTTCTTGACGAGGAAATCGACGGTGTCGAACGCGTCGGTGGTCTCGTCCACGTCGTTCGGGCCGTTGGCGCCGGCGGCGCGGTGTGGCCTCACGTCGACGAACGTTCCCTCGCTCATCATCTTTCCGCGCACGTCTTGGTGCACGAACACGTAACCCTCGCGGATCATGGCCGGGTGGGGCGCGAACCGCCGAAGCACCCGAGAATTCGAGGCCACGGGCCCATTGTCGACACCGTACGGGGGCACGCCGTACGGCGTTCGCTGGAGCATCATCGGAAAGACGTGGGCGTCGTCTTTCGGAACGTACACATGGGTATGGAGCTTCACCCCGTCCCGCATCGGGATCCGGTACTCGAACTTCGTGTAATACTCACGTATCGCCCGAGCCACGTCCTCGTCGTTCGCGACCTCGAAGGGCACGAGCGCCGCCGTCGCGAGCGACTTCTTCGCCGGAGCCTCCCCCTTCGGCCTCGGCGGCAGAGCGCCACAAGACGCCGAAGCGAGCGCCGCGAGCGCGAGGAACGACGTCGTCCGTCGTCGCCCTTCGGGAGACAGCGAGAGCTTGAGCATGCCTCGCTCTACACCGAGCCCGCCCACGCGAGGAGCCCGAACCGCGGAAGGCGCAAGCGGGCGCGAGGCCGAAGGCGCAAGCGGCCCCCGCGAGCCGCCGAAGGCGCAAGCGGGCGCGAGCAAAGCGACGCGCCAAACAAGAAAAGCCCCGACGCAAGTCGGGGCTCTCTCTCTCCAACAACCCAACGGGAGCCGGGACGTCGAGCGATTCGGGGCGAGACCGAGGGAGGCCAAGGAGGGTCGCGCGGAGCGTACTCCCGTACGCGAGCACGCCCGACGCCGGCCTCCCGAAGGTATCGCCCCGAAGCGCCGACGTCCCTAGCGGAGGGCGACTAGCGGCGCAATCAGAAGCGAGACGACGCCCATGACCTTGATGAGGATCGCGATGCCGGGGCCCGAGGTGTCCTTGAAGGGATCGCCGACGGTGTCGCCGACGACGGCCGCCTTGTGCGCGTCCGAGCCCTTCTTGTGGCCCTCGAGGCCGCCCTTCTCGATGTACTTCTTGGCGTTGTCCCACGCGCCGCCGCCGTTCGCCATGATGAGCGAGAGCGTGGCGCCGACGGCGAGCGAGCCGGCGAGCATGCCCGCGAGGAGCTGAGGTCCGAACGCGTAGCCCACGACGACCGGGGCGAGCACCGCGATCGCGCCCGGGAGGATCATCTCCTTGATGGCCGCGGTGGTCGCGATGTCGACGATCTTCTTGGGCTCCGGATCGACGCCCGGCTTGCCCTCGAGCAGGCCCGGGATCTCACGGAATTGACGACGGATTTCCTCGACGATGGCGCCGGCGGCCTTGCCGACGGAGGTCATCGTGGTGGCGCCGACGAGGCACGGTAGGATGGCGCCGAAGAGGATGCCCATGAGCACCTTGGCGTCGGTGATGTTGAGCGACAGGCCCTCCATATGGTTGACCTTGCGGACCGCGTTGACCTCCATGTTGAACGCCGCGAAGAGCGCGACGACCGTGAGCACGGCCGAGCCGATGGCGAAGCCCTTGCCGACGGCGGCCGTCGTGTTGCCGACGGCGTCGAGCTCGTCGGTGATGTCGCGGACCTCTTTGCCGAGGCCGCTCATCTCGCTGATGCCGCCGCCGTTGTCGGCGATGGGGCCGTACGCGTCGACCGTCATGACGATGGCGGTGCCGGCGAGCATACCGACGGCCGAGAGGGCGATGCCGTACAGGCCGAGATAGTGATTCGAGACCGCGCCGACGATGCAGAGCGTGAGGATCGGAATGGCGACCGACTCGAGCCCGACCGCGAGGCCGGAGATCACGTTCGTGCCGGGGCCGGTGAGCGAGGCCTTGGCGATGCGCTCGATGGGGCCCATCGACGTGTAGTAGTCGGTGATGAGGCCGACGATGGCGCCGCCGAGCGCGCCAGCGGCGAGCACGATGACGGCGGTCTGGCTGATGCCGAGCTTGCCGAGCACGGGGAACGACGCCGCGATCACGAGGAACGGCGGGACGATGAGCGCGAGGCGGAGCACGCGGGCCGGCGGGAGGTTCTTCATCGCGCGGGTGATGAAGATGCCCACGATCGACACGACGAGGCCGACCGTCGCGAGGAGGAGCGGGAGGGCCACCGCGATGAAGCGGAGCTTCTTCTCGTCCGTCTCGCCCGGCGCGAGCGACTGGAGCTCCGCCTGGGGAATGGTGAGGCCGAGGGCCATCGCGGCGACCACGGCCGCGACGTAGCTCTCGTAGATGTCCGCGCCCATGCCGGCGATGTCGCCGACGTTGTCGCCGACGTTGTCCGCGATGACGCCAGGGTTACGCGGGTCATCCTCGGGGATGTTCGCCTCGACCTTGCCGACGATGTCGGCGCCGACGTCGGCCGCCTTCGTGTAGATGCCGCCGCCGATGCGCGCGAAGAGCGCGATGCTGCTCGCGCCGACGGCGAAGGAGTGGATGACCGTGCCGAGCTTGTGCGCCTCGGCGTTACGGTACACGAGGTAGACGATGCCCATGCCGATGAGGCCGAGCCCCGCGACGCAGAGGCCCATGACGGCGCCGCCGTCGAGCGCGGTGAGCAGCGCCTCCGCCTTGCCCTTCGAGCGGGCCGCCTCGGCCGTGCGCACGTTCGCGTACGTCGCCGCCTTCATCCCGAAAAAGCCGGCGAGCAGCGACAAGAACGCTCCCGACAGGAAGGCGAGACCCGCTTCGACGCTGAGAGCGGCGGCGAGGGCGGCGAAGACCACGGCGGCGTAGATCCCGAGGACCTTGTACTCGCGCACGAGGAACGCCATCGCGCCTTCGCGGATGTAGCGCGCGATACGCGCCATCTGCTCGTTCCCCTCGGGGACGGACTTGACGCGGAAGTAGAGGCCGAGCGCGACGACCAGGGCGAGCACGCCCGTGCCGATGGCGGAATGGGGCAAAAAGTCCACGAAACGTTGCTTCCTTCGGAAGGGCCTTGGGCGACACGCGCGGCCTCATGCCGCGGCACCGAACGCCGCCTCGCGCCAACGGCTCGCGAGGACAAGCTCGCGCCAGAAATAGGATTTTGCGCCTGCGGTCAAGGGAGAAGAGGGTCTCCGCCTCCCCGACGAGAACCGAGGTTCTTCGAACGCGAAAATTTTGCGCAACCTAGCGCACGTGGGTGAGGGCCCACACGAGCGCGAAGACGAGCCCGACCACCGCTCCGTAGGCCGTGAGGCGCACGCTGACGATCTGCTCTGCGCAGGCGAGGGAGCCGATGTCCACGTCCCACACGTTCCAGAGCGCGACGGCCTCGTCGATCGTGTGGATCACCACGGGGGAGGCCTCGGGGTGGGCGTCCATCTGGTCCTTCAGCATCGTGAGGTGGAGCGCGACGTCCGCCTCGAGGTCTCCGCGACCCCCGAGCACGAGCACGTTCTCCGACGACGGGATGGGCGCTGGCGACTTGCCGTAGGTCTCGAGCGCCGTGCGATCGTCGAGCACCGAGCTCACGATGTACGGCGACATCTGACCTTCGATACCGCCTGCCGTCGCGCGCCGCGCCGACACGAGCACCCGGCCGCACTCGGACACCCACACGTCACGCGGGATGAACCCCACGAGCCCGAGGAACTCCGAGACCCCGAGGTACCGAAGACCGAGCCGCTCGGCGGCGCGCGCGACCTCGGGTACTGCGAGCTGTCCGGACTCGGTCGGGCGAGCCGACACGCGGTAGGTCGCGGCCTCCCCGGCCTCCGCGCGACGCGCGACGCGGTAGCGCACGAACAGGCTCGCGAGGGTTCGTGTGAGGCCGCGCCTCGGCAGCCGTAGCTTCGCGAGGCTCGTCGTGGCGAAGGTCCCGTTCGTGCCCGCGGTGGTCATGCTTCCAGGGTGGGGCGGGTGCGGCGCGCGGGGAAGGGAGAATCGGCGCGCGTCATCCTGTCGGGCGACGCGCCTGGCCGACGGCGAATCGTGGCTCGGGCCTTCAGCGCGCGAAGGCGTGGAGCGCCGCGACCGCGAGCCCCAGCGCGGCGAGGATGCCGAGCAAAAATGCCCCGAACCGAGCCCACGACGCCGCGAGGCTCCGCCCCTTCTTTCTGTCGCATTCGAGGCAGATGGCCCATGGGCGCGACGTCCCTTCGGTGAGCGTGCAGCAGCTCCCGCACACGGGGGTGAGGCACGACGCGCAGGGCCCCGCCGCCTCGGCCGCGCAGAAGGCGCAGCGGGCCGGTCCCTCGTCACCGCCGTGGGTCCGTAGCTCGCTCACGTGGGCACGATGGTACCATGCGGTCACCCCCATCGAGAGGAGCGCGCATGTCCGCCGAGATCATCCGATGTGCCATCTTCTCCGCGCTCGCGGTGAGCCCGGCGTTGTATGTAGGATGCAAGGAACCCGAGGCCCCGGCGCCGCTCCCTCCGCCGGCCGAGGCGGCGCGACCCGACGGCGGCATCGCCGCGATCGAGGGGCAGCCCGGTGATGCAGGAGCTGCCTTGGAGCCGCGGGTCACCCCCGTCGTAGCGAGTGTCGCGTCCACGCCCACGCCCACACCCACGCCCACGCCCACGCCCACACCCACGCCGTCCGTCGTGCAGGCTCCCGCGCCCCCCGAGCCTCCCACGCCGAAGCCGTCGTGGTGCAAGGCCACGACGTCGTACTGCATCCCGTCGTATCGGCCGCCGCCCACGTTCGCCAACGTGCCGGCTCCGCCTCCCGGCGCTCGGGACACCACGCGCTACGATGCGGCAGGGTGTGTCGCGCGCTCCGAAATGCCGACGTCGTGCAGCGGGATGACCCTGCTGAAAGGGCCTTTCGCGCGAAAAGGGGAGTGCTGCTACGAGATCTGTCAGGGGCCTGTCCCACCCTGTGGGGGCCTCTCGTGGTCGAGGGGATCCCGAGGGTCCCTCGGCTCGTTCCTCGCGGCGACTGGGGGCTCTTCGATGCAAAGGTCGTCGCGCCGCTCGAGGGTGCGCTCGCGGCTCGGCTCCGTGACGCGTGGCTCGCGGACGCCGCCATGGAGCACGCGTCGATCGCGTCGTTCGCCCGGCTCTCGCTGGAGCTCGTAGCGCTCGGGGCGCCGCCCTCGTTGGTCCGGGGCGCCCACGAGGCCGCGCTCGACGAGATCGAGCACGCGCGCCTCGCGTTCGGCCTCGCGCGCGCGGTGGACCCGTCCTCGTCGCCCATGGGACCTGCGCCGTTCGCCCTCGCCGGGTCGGAAGGTCTCGCGACCACCCTCGAAGAGCTCGTCGCCGCGACGGTCCGTGACGGCTGCGTCGGGGAGTCGTTCGCGGCGCTCGTCGCGGCGGAGAGCGCGCTCCTTTGCACGGAACCTTGTGCGCGCGCCGTGCTCTCGCGCATCGCCGAGGACGAGAGGGTCCACGCCGCCTTCGCGTTCCGGGTCGTCGCGTGGGCGATCGGCGTGGGCGGAGCACCGGCGCGCGATGCCGCCCAATCCGCGTTCGACGAAGCGCGCCGCGCCGCCCACGTGCCAGCCTCCGAAGGGGACGACGCCGCGAGCATGCTCGAGGCTCACGGTCGTCTCGGGGCCTCGCACGTCGCGAGGCTGCGGGAATCCACGTTTCGCGAGATCCTGGTCCCCGCGATGGCCGCGCTCCTCGCGACGCCCTCCCGCGTGGAGAGCGTCGCCGAGGTCATCGTCGCGTAAGGGACGGCGCTCAGGCCTCGAGCCTCCGCGCGAAGTCGGACGCGAGCGGGTACTCGAACGGCTCGTCGCGGAGCTCTTTGATTCCGGCCCACACGTGCACCACGAGGAAGACCGGCACGGCGAGACCGCACGTCACCGCGGCGAGGGCCGTCCCGAGGAGCGACCAGAGCAGGACCGCGAGCGCGCGCGTCCGGAGCTCCGGGGCCGCGCTCCGCACGTAGAGCCACACGAAGAGGGGCGCCAAGAACCACGAGAAGCAGGTGCCGAAGTGCGCGATCGCCAAGAGCCAGCCGGTGTCGGACTTGGGGGACGAGGGCACGGGCGCGAGGGTCGAGTCGTTCATCGAGAGGCTCCTCGGCCGGCGGGAATACGCCGACCATGCCTCCGTGTCGTCGGCGGAGGGCGCCCACTTTCGAAAGCCACGTCGATTTTTCTAAGGGCTGGATATGCTTCGTGAAAATTGGACGGGGTAGGCGAGTCGCATCGAGCCGCACACGCGCTCCTGCGCGTCGCTCGACGCGGGAAGCCGCGCGGCTCGAGCGGCCTCGACCACGCATCGCAGGAAAGCGCCGGACGGATCGACGATCGTGCTCTCGCCGCAGACCTCGTCCGGCTCGCCGCTCGTCCCGACCGCGATGCGCAGGAGCACGCGGCCCTCGGGGTCGCCGTGGCGCGTGAGGCACTCGACGAAGCGGGGGCGTAGCGCGCGCATGGCGGCACGAATGGGCTCCATCGCCGGGTAGCAGCAGGTCGCGGCCGCGGGTCGCGCGGGGCGGGCCTTCCCCACGCACACGGTTTTCGAGGGGCCCTCGGGCGCGATCGCCGAGGCCGAGGCCGACGGGCTCGGAGCTTCGATTTTCGTCTCGAGAGGTGACGAAGCGCTGGGCGTCGTGGGCTGTGCCGTGGAGGGCTCGTCCCCGAGGGCCGCGCTCGGGTGGGGCGCACGTGCCGGCGTCTCGCGCGACGAGGCTCCGCAGCCGCTCGCCACGAGGACGACGAAGAGCCGAGCGACGACACGAAGACCGACGGAGCGAGCGCGCATCCCGGCTCCGACACCTCGCGGGGAGCTACGTTCCCGCTCTCACCGGCACGAAGGCTCGCGCCCGGCGCGAATCGCGTCGAGGTAGCACGCCTTCTTCGCGCAGAAGTTCATCGGAACGCCGCCCTTTCGGGCCACGAACGCCTTGAGCTTCGTGAGGTCGCTCTTCGGCGCCGAGCACACCGTGTTCGGCAGGACGTGCTCGGCGAACACGTACCAATCGTTGGCGACCCCGCCCTCCCACTTCATGTTCGGGGGGAGATCCTGGCCGTTCGGGAGCTCGGAGGCGACCCACGAGCCGAACATGGCGACCTTGTCGGCGCCCACGACCTTGCCCGGGCGCACGACGCCGACGTCCGTCGGGTAGTCCACGTCCACGAGCTTCCCGTCGTACTTGTCGTAGTCGGCGACGACGGTGACCTTGGCCGGGGTCGCGGGGCGGAAGCCGACGTTCGCCCCATAGACCTTGCGCATGTCGACGCCGATCGCGTGCGTGAGCTCGACCACGTGCTCGCCGAGCATGCGGTTGCAACCGCCCGACACCGTGCCGCGCTTCAGCACCCACACCGAGAGCTCGCCGGGAGCGGCGTTGTCGGTCGCCGTGATGGGCCCGTGGAGGGCGATGCCGCCGTCGTACGCGATGAACGGAAACCCGCCCCAGGGGACGAAGTGCTCGCCCTCGTCCTGCGTGAAGGCCGACCCGTCCGGGCGGTAGGGCTTCGCCCAGTGGAACGCGTAGGTGCCCGGGCGCGAGTTCGACTTGCCGGGGCGCGCCGTCGCGATGGGGTAGACGGCGTCGACGCGGACCCGACCGTTCTCGACGGAGGTCTTCACGTGGGGCAGCGCGGGGAGCTCCTTGCCCGTGGGCAGGAGGCCCGTGAGGCGGGCCGTGTGCCCCTTGAGAGACACCGTGACCGCGGGCTGCTCGAGCGCCGGGAGCGCGCCATTGTAGAACCAGTGCTCGTCGGCCTTGGCGGCGAGCGCGTCCTCCGACTCGGTCACCTCGGGCTCGTCCGACGCCTCGGCGGCACACCCCGAGAGGGCCGCGAGAGCGAGCAGCGGGAGCGAGACCAGGGCCGCACGGAACGTCGTCGTCATCATGCGCGCCGCTCTAGCATGCGCCGCGTCAACGACAAGGTCATACGGGGTACTACATGTCGTTTTCTTGACTTCTCGGGGCGGGTTTCGGAGTGGTTTTGGCCCTTGTCCCCGGGAAAATCGCGGCTTTTCGGGGCCTGGAACGACCTCGGGCGCCTTTCCCGAGGGAGAGACGCCCGAAAACCCATTTGTTCTCGAGGTTTTTCAGAACTCGGCGGGGTCGGTGTACGTGCCGAACACGTCCCGGAGGACGTCGCAGATCTCTTGCTGGGTGGCGTAGGCCTTGGCCGCTTCGATGATGGGCGGCATGAGGTTCGCTCCCTCGGAGGCGGCCTTGCGCACGGCGGCGAGGCAGCTCTCCACGGCCTTGGCGTCACGCGAGGTTTTGACCTTCTGGAGGTTCTCGACCTGGGTCTTCTGGACCGTCTCGTCGATGCGGAGGAGCGGGATGGCCGACCCCTGCTCGTCCGACACGTACTTGTTCACGCCGACCATCACGCGCTCGCCCGTCTCGAGCTGGCGCTGGAAGCGGTACGCGCTCGCCGCGATCTCGCGCTGGGGGTAGCCCTTCTCGATCGCCGCG
Source organism: Myxococcales bacterium (assembly GCA_016712525.1). NCBI lineage: Bacteria > Pseudomonadati > Myxococcota > Myxococcia > Myxococcales > Myxococcales bacterium. Next base: position 360,288 of record JADJQX010000008.1, on the reverse strand, counting down.
ACCATGCCGCCCATCTCGTCGATGCGCTTGATGGTCGCGAGGGCCTCCTCCTCCATCTTGGTCGTGAGCTCCTCGAGGAAGTACGAGCCGCCGAGCGGGTCGATCGTGCTCGGCACGCCCGTCTCTTCGGCGATGATTTGCTGGGTGCGGAGCGCGATGGTGACGGCGTCCTCGGTGGGGAGCGCGTACGTCTCGTCGAGGCTGTTCGTGTGGAGCGACTGCGTGCCGCCGAGGACCGCGGCGAGCGCTTGGAGCGCGACGCGCACGACGTTGTTGTAGGGCTGCTGCGCCGTGAGCGAGACACCCGCGGTCTGCGCGTGCGTCCGGAGCTTCATGCTCTCGGCCTTCTTCGCGCCGAACCGCTCTTTCATGAGGCGCGCCCACAGCCTGCGCGCGGCGCGGAACTTGGCGATCTCCTCGAAGAAGTCGTTGTGGACGTCGAAGAAGAACGAGAGCCTCGGCGCGAAGTCGTCGATGTCGAGCCCGCGCGCGAGGCAGCTCTCCACGTAGCCGACGCCGTCCGCGAGCGTGAAGGCGAGCTCCTGGGCGGCGGTCGCTCCGGCCTCGCGGATGTGGTAGCCGCTGATCGAGACGGTGTTCCAGCGCGGCACCTCGGTCGAGCAGAACTCGATCATGTCGGTGACGATGCGCATCGCGGGCCGCGGCGGGACGAGCCACGCGTGCTGCGCGATGAACTCCTTCAGGCAGTCGTTCTGGACCGTGCCGCCGATCTTGTCCCGTGGGATGCCGCGTTTGTCGGCGAGCGCGATGTAGAAGCAGAGGAGCACGATCGCCGGACCGTTGATGGTCATGCTGGTCGTCACCTTGTCGAGCGGGATGCCGTCGAACAAGACCTCCATGTCCCGGAGGGTGTCGACCGCGACGCCGCACATGCCCACCTCGCCGAGCGAGCGCGGCGAGTCCGAGTCGTAGCCCATGAGCGTGGGGAAATCGAAGGCGGTCGAGAGGCCGGTCTGCCCTTGCTCGAGCAAGAACTTGAAGCGCTCGTTCGTCTGCTCGGGGGTGCCGAAGCCCGCGAACATGCGCATCGTCCAGAGGCGGCTCCGGTACATCGTCGGCTGCACGCCGCGCGTGAACGGGTACTCGCCGGGGAGGCCGAGATCACGCATGTAGTCGATGGGCACGTCGGCCGGCGTGCGGAGGTCGGCCACGTCCGCGTCGCTCCACGTGGAGAACCGCGCGAGGCGAGGGGGCATCTTCGCCGAGCTCTTGGCGACGGGGCCGTTTCGCCACGCGAGGGTCGCCTCTCGGAGCGCCGCGAGGTCGCCGGGCACCTCGCCCATCGACGCGGTTTCGCCCGAGGATTTCCCTTCGGTGCGAGGTTCGGGGCGTTTCGGGGAGGGTTCGGGCGCGTTCTGAGCCATGCCCGAAGCCTAGTGCGGCGTTCGCTCCGAGGCGACGGTTTCGCGCACGAAATCGAAAGGATAACGGAGCGCGACGCGCCGCGAAATGGCAGCGCCCCGTCTCAGTCTTTGGCGGCGACGGCCTCGGCGGGCTTCTCTTCGGCGCCGTCGTCTTTCTTGCCGCGGTTCTTCCACCACTCGATCACCATCGGCATGACCGAGAGCACCACGATGCCGATGACCACGAGCTCGAAGTTCTTCTTCACGATGTCGAGCTGACCGAAGAGCACGCCCGAGCCCATCATGAGCACCACCCAGGCCACCGCTCCGATCACGTTGTACGTGATGAACTTGCCGTAGTTCATGGTGCCCGCGCCGGCGACGAAGGGCGCGAACGTGCGGACGATAGGGACGAAGCGGCAGAGGATGATCGTCTTCGCGCCGTATTTGTCGAAGAATTTCCGGGTCTTATCGAGGTGCTTCTTGTTGAAGATCTTCGACGTGGACGACGTCATGACGCGCGGGCCGATGGCCTTGCCCACATGGTAGTTCACCGTGTCGCCGACGATGGCCGCGGCGATCAGGATGAGCCCGAGCAAGGCCACGTTGAGGCCGGAGTTGGGCAGGCTCGCCACGGCGCCCGACGCGAAGAGGAGCGAGTCGCCGGGGAGGAACGGGAGCACCACGAGGCCCGTCTCGCAGAACACCACGGCTGCCAAGATCGCGTAGGTCGCCGTGCCGTATTCCTGGGTGATTTGGCCGAGGAACTTGTCGAGGTGGCGGACCGTGTCGATGGCTTGTTTGAGATCCATGGGTGCTCTTAAGGGGAGGGCCGACGTGGCCCAAGGTGCCTTCGCATAGAATGCCCGGCGCAAAGACGCAAGCGAACGGCCACGGCGCCGTGCCGGAGACGGTCGACACCCGTACGGTGCGCGCGCGCCGCGCTACTTCGACTCGGGGGCCCGCGGGGTCTTTTCGGGCGCCGGATCGGGGAGGGCCGTCTCGCGGGTCGCGAGGTCTTCGACGCCGGCCGAGTCGCGATGGAGGACGCCCGACATGGTCACCTCTTCTTGAGGCTCGCCGTCTTGCACCGTGGGCTCGTCGGGGACCTCGATCTTGATCACGACGGCCGTGACGTTGTCCTCACCGCCGTGCTCGTTGGCCTTCGCGATGAGGGCCGTGCAGAGCTCGCCGATGTCGTTCGACTGCTTCACGAGCTCGAGGATCTCCGCGTCCTCGACCATGCCGGAGAGGCCGTCGGAGCAGAGCACGTAGATGTCGCCGTTCCGGGGATCGTCGTGTTGGAGATCGACGACGACCTGATCGTGCATGCCGAGCGCGCGGGTGATGACGTTCTTCGGGAGCTCGCTGCGCTGCTCTTCCGTCAGGTCCGGCATCGCGAGCAGGTAGTCGTTGATGAGCGAGTGATCGCGCGTCAAACACTGGATCTGCCCGTTGCGGACGCGGTAGCAGCGCGAGTCCCCGACGTGGCCGATGTACATGCGGCGCTTTCGCGGGCTGAACATCGCGCCCACGACCGTGGTGCCCATGCCGTGGCACTCGCGAGAGCGCGAGCTCCGCTCGAAGATTTGGCGGTTCGCGACACGAATGCCCGTCAAGAGACGGTTTTCCTCCTCGGAGAGGTTCGTGTCGAAGTGGAACGGCCAGGTCACGTCCTCGTTCGCGGTCGACCGGAAAAACTCGGAGATCGTCTCGGTGGCGAGCTTGGAGGCCACGTCACCTGCGCGATGCCCGCCCATCCCGTCGGCGACGACGAAGAGGTCGTGCTCGCTCAGGACGACGAACGAGTCCTCGTTGTGCTCGCGCTGGAGTCCGACGTCGCTCAGGCCCGCGGCGATCGCGCGCATCGGGGATGCTTCGATTTTCATGGCGTGGGCCTTTTGCACACGGCGCGCGCGGACCCGAGCGCAGAGGGGTGCCGCGTTTCACGTTCCTTGGTGGGAGCCGAAGGGGGGCAGCTCCACTGCCCGCGCGTCGTCATTTCGTCCAGGCTTTCATCGTCGCTCGGTGGTGTCAAGGTGGCGGATTTCGCGCCAAGTACCGCACGTTTCGGGCTCCGACCCGGTCGTCTGCGAAGAACGGGCCGACCGCGGGGAAACCGCGGCCCGAAGTCACACCTCCATGATGTCCTTCTCTTTGGCTGCGACCAGCTGGTCGACGAGCTTCACGGCCTCCGAGACGAGCTCTTCCGCCTTCTTTTTTCCGCGTTCGACGTCGTCCTGGCTGGCTTCGCCCTCGTCGTCCATCTCGGTGAGCATGTCGAGGGCCTCGTGGCGGGCCTTCCGGAGGGTGACCTTGCACTCCTCTCCGTACTTCTTGGCGATCTTCACGAACTCGCGGCGGCGCTCCTCCGTGAGGGGCGGGAGCGGGATGCGGATGAGATCGCCGTCGGTCTGGGGGTTCAGGCCGAGGTCGTTCTCGCGGAGGGCCTTCTCGACCTGCTTGATGACCGACTTGTCCCACGGCTTGACCGTGATCATGCGGGCCTCGGGGATCGCGATGTTCGCCATCTGCGCGAGCGGCGTGGGCGTGCCGTAGTAGTCGACGCGTACCCCGTCGAGCAGGTTCGTGCTGGCGCGGCCGGCACGCAGCTTGGCGAGGTCGCGTTTGAGGGCGTCGTGGGCCTTGGCGGCCGCCGAGAGGAACTCTTTGTGGACGTCGTCGATCATGGGGTCACGGTCGCCTTCCGAGCCGCTGTGCGGGAAGAAGCGCGCGGTCACTCGCGGCGCGGCGCGCGACTCTACCAGCCGCCTCCCGCGGACTTCAACGCCCACTTGCCAGCCGAGCCGCACCACCCCGGCCAGACGCCCTTTTTGGGGTAGGCGTTTGGCGTATATTTCAAGCTGAATGCGCGTCGGCGCCGGACCCGAGCGGCGCGTTCCTGCCGTGGAGATTTCGGCCTTCGCTGGTAAAAGCGGGGCGATGATCTCGAAGCTCCGCTCGTTTCGTGGGCTCTCCGTCGGCCTCTTCTTCGTGCTCGGGCTCGCGGGGTGCGGGGGCTGCGGAAAGACCGAGACCGAGGCGCGAGACGCTCAAGAGCCCGAGCTCGCCAAGGTCCCCGCCCCGGACGACCTCGTCGCGGACGTGACCCTCCTCACCCCCGATGTGTCCTGGCGCCGCGTCCAAACGGGGATCGGTGGGGCCATCGGGCTCATGCCCCAGTCCGCGGGCGGGCTCGTCGCGTCGCTCGCGGGGCTCGACCTCGGCGTCGGGGCCGAAATCGACGGAAAATCACCGGTTTTCGTGGTGCTCGCAGGGGAGCCTACCGAGCCGAGCTGGGCCGTGGCGGTGAAGCTCCTCGACAAGCGCAAGGCGCGCGACGCCCTCGTCGACTCCGAGACGGCCAGGCTCTCGGCGCGTGACGAAGCAGGTTTGACGGTGCTGTCCCCGAAGGGCGGCGGAGACACGCGCGCCGGCGTCGGGCTCGCCCTCGACCCGTCGGGGTACCTCGTCGTCGCGAAGGACGAGGCCACCGTGAAGCGCCTCGGGCCGTACGCGGCACGAACCCTCGCGAAGGCCCCGCTCCCCAAGTCCGAGGTGCACGTCGAGCTCGCCCCGACGGCCATATCGGGAAAGGTGCGCCCCTTCCTCGAGCGGCAATGGCAGGCCTACGCCGTCGACTTGCTCGCCGCGGACGCCAAGATGCGCGACGCCCGGGGCAGGGCCCCCGACTTCGGCGATCCGAAGGCCGTCGTGGCCATCGTGGACGCCTTCGTGCAGCGCCGGATGGCGACCCTCGCGAGCCTCACGAAGGCGAGCGTCGACGTCGACACGGGCGTAGGCGACGTGCACGTCCGCGTGACGGCGACCGGGCCCGAGCGCGACGGTGGCGTGGAGGCGATGACCGTCGGTGACGTCGCCCCGATCTTCGAAGTGCCCCAAGACGCCATCTTCGCCGTGCTGTCGCGGAGCGCCCCCGACGAACGTGTGGCCGACGCGCGGGACGTCGAGGCCGCCATCGTCGCCGCGCTCGGCGCCCGCCTGCCCGAGGCCGAAGGGAAGAAGCTCCACGGCGCGATCGACGGGTTCGCCAAAGGGCGAGGGGACGCGCTCACGCTCTTCGCGCTCGGCGGCGCGGACAAGGACAAGGGGGTAGGCAAGGGGCTCGTCCTAAGGACCGACGCCCGTGACGGAGGGCTCGCACCTCGCGCCATGGGAGACGTGGCCGAGCTCCTCCGCGCGCCCGTGTTCAAGGAGCCCTTCCACCTGAAGCAGACCCTCCGATCGACCGGGGACGCCCCCGGCGTCGGCAAGTGCGACGTGCTCGATCTCTCGATCGAGGGGAAAGGAAAGCTGTCCGACACGAAGCTCGGGCTCGCGTGGAACGCGGAGGGGGGGCGCCTCGTCGCCGCGGTCGGAGACTCTCCGCTCGATCTCCTCGTGCGTGGCACGAAGCCCCCGCGCAAGCTCGCCGACGACAAGTCCCTCGCCACGTACGTGAGCGCCCTCGGCAAAGAGGTGAGCTTCGTCTTCTTCGCCCAGCCGTTCCTGGTCGACCCGAGCCATCCGGTCGCGCCGTCGCCCGCGGTCGTCTCGTGGGGCAAGGGCGCGGGCGCGGGGGAGCGCTGGGCGCGTGTGGACGTGTCGGATCTCGTGCTCCGGGAGCTCCTCAAGAAGCAGCTCGGTTTGTGACGGCAATCGGCATATGCATGAAACTATTGGTGTTTTCTGAGCGTCGAGGGAGGGCGAGGCAGGCCGTCCGAATCGTGCTCTCCTCGCGCTCGTAGGGCACCTCGCCGCTACCCGCCTCCGATGGACCTCTCTTTTCTCGCGATCCCGCTCTTCCAACGCGCGCTCCTCGCGGGCTCGATCCTCGCGGCGCTGCTCGCCGTGCTCGGAGTGCTCGTCACGGCCCGTGGCCTCGCCACCCTGGGCGACGGGCTCTCTCACGCGGCCTTCGGGGGGATCGCGCTCGGAATGTTCTTGGGGCTCCACGCGCCGCTCGTCGTGGCCATCCCGTTCACGGCGCTCGCGGCCGTCGCGATCGGGGCGCTCCGGAGGCGTGGTGGTCTCCGCTCCGACGTGGCCATGGCGATCCTCTTTGCCGTGTGTTTCGCGTTCGGTGTCATCCTGCTGCGCAAGGCCCCGCGCACGGCCGGCGCGTTCGATCCCGAGCAGCTCCTCTTCGGGAACATCCTGCTCGTCGGCTCGGACGATCTGGTCGTCGTCGTCGGGATCGCGGCGATCACGGCGGTCTTCTTCGCGTTCGCGTGGACGCGGATCGCGTACGCGACGTTCGACGAGGAGCTCGCGCGTCTCTCGGGCATCGAGGTCGGGTGGCTCGAGAGCGCGCTGCTCGCGCTGCTCGCGGCGGTGGTCGTGTCGGCGATTCGGCTCGCGGGGGTGGTGCTCGTGAGCGCCTTCTTGGTCATCCCGGCGGCGGCCGGGCGGGCCCTCGGGCGAGGGCTCGGTGGGGTCGTGGGTTTTGCGATGGGGGCAGGAGTTTTGGGCGTGTTTTTGGGCTTTTTGCTCGGTCACGCGCTCGCCTGGCCCGAGGGGGCGTCGATCGTGCTCGTGCTCGCGGCGGTGTTCGCGGCGTCACTCGGGGTGAGGGCTCTTCGGGCGCGCTGACACGAAGTCGAGGGCGAGCTGCTCGGTGTGCTCGTGCGGCAAGGTGCCCCGAGCGATCGTGGCGATCGTCAGCGCGTCGTCCGGGGCCGCCTCGAAAGGGGCTTCGAGGACGGGCATGGGCCGCTCGGGGAGCGCGAGGGGCGAAGGGCCTCGCGAGCGAAAGATGCCGCGGCGGAGGCTCGTGAGGAGCGCCGCGAGCACGGGGCTCTTGGCGTCGGGGCTCGAGAGGGAGCCCTCGACCGTGACGGGGACCTCGATGGTGCCCGCGAGCGTCGCCGGGATGGAAAGAAGGCGACTTCGCGCGAGCCACGCGGGCTGCGCGGACACCGTGGCCGTGGCGCGGAGCTCCTCGCCGCGGAGGGTCGCGCGGCCGCGGGCGCCGATGCGCAGGCCCGGGACGGCGAACCGGAGGCGCGGCACGGTGACCACGCCGGCCTCGAGGCCACAGACGAGCTCGAGCGGGCCGTCTCCCTCGGTGGCGAGGGGAGGGAGGCCGAGCTTTTCGAGGCGCTCGGTCGCCCGCGGCAGCGCGGGGTAGGTCGGCGCGTCGACCCGCGCGTTCGCCCACGCGAGCACGGTCCCCGCGTGGATCGAGGCGTCCCCATAGAGGGATACGTCGCCGCGCAGGGGCGCGTCCGTGAGGAGGGTGAGGGCGTCGACGGCGACTCGCCTCGCCGAGACCGAGAGCCTCGCGCGCACGTTTTCCCCGAGGATCGCGCAGCCGGCCAGCGCAACGCGCCCCTCGCCGACCTCGACGTGCGCGTCGTGGAGGGCCACGAACGTACGGGTCACGTGCAGTCTCGCGCGCGCGGCGCCGAGGCGCATCGCTCTCTCTCCGAGGGTGAGGACCGTCGGGTCCAGACCGATCGTTCCGAGCGCTCGTGTCGACGCGACGTCTCCCTCCAGGCCGAGGTCGAGCGTGATGGAGCCGCCTTCGATGCGGGCGCCGGCAGGGAGGCGCGAGCCCGCGTCGAGCACGATCGCGGCGTGGGCCATCGCGATCTGCCCTTCGGCGCGCGAGCCCACGTGTCTTCCTTCGCGGACCGAGATCGTGGTCACGAGTCGTGTGCCAGGCCCGGAGATGGTGATACGCGCGTCGGTCGCGCCCTTCGCGGGGCATAGATCGAGGTCGACGGCGAGCTCCTCGGGAAGGTAGAAGGCGGCGTTCTCTCCCGTGCCTGCGAGGGCGGCCCTGGCGCGTTCGGGCGCGGCCTGCGAGAGGCGCACGAGGGCGCTCGCGCGTGCGTTTCGGAGCGCGACGTCGAGGCGTCCGTCCTCGCCCTTCGTCAGCGTGAGCGCGCCCCCCTCGAACGTCCCGGTGACGCGCAAGCTCGGCCTTCGGACGCTCCCGGAGAGGGTGGCCGCGCAGCTCTCGATGGGCAGCTCGAGCGAGCCTACCGTGAGCCCGAGCTCCGGGGCCGCGAGGTCGCCCTCGAGCAACGCGGGGCCTTCGGGGGGAGCACGGACGACGAGCTCTCCCGACACCTCGCCGCGCGCGTGGCCGAGCCCGTCGACACCGAAGAGCGCGAGCAGCGGGCGAATGGCCGCCGGACCGAGCCGCTCGATACGGAGACGCGAGACGGTGCCTCCGTCGACGCCCCGCGCGGCGCTCGCGCGAACGCGGGATGCCCCGGGTACACAAAGCTCGCACTCAGCCGAAAACGTGCGTGATCGCGGGGAGATACGCGCCGTCGCGGTGACGTCCGTCGCGCTCGCGTAGGGCACGAATCGCTTGTGCCCGGGGCGCCGTAGAGGGATCGCGCCGGCGCGGAGGGAGGCGCTCACCACGGGCGCCTCGCTCGTGCCGGAGACCCGCAGCTCCACGTGGGCAGAGACGCCGGTCGGGTCGAGCCCGAGGGGAGACCCCGTGCGGGTGACGTCGAGAAGATCGACGAGGGCCGCCGTGCCCACGAGCGTACCTTCGAGCCGAGCTCCACGGAGCTCGAGACGGCCCACGAGGCTCGTCCCTCCTTCGCCTACGAGACGGAGGGCCTCGAGGACGACGCGACCGTCGGCGACCTCGACCCGCGCTTCGGCGCGGAGCTCTCCGAACGTGACGACGAGGGCGCCCGTGGCCCAAGCGCGCTCGCCCCCGCTCGACGTGAAGCGGAATGCCCCGCGCGTCTCGCGGTCCATCTCGATCGTCCCGTGGGCGTCCCCCAGCGTGACGGCCGCGCCGCGCAAAAAGCCGAGCGCCGAGACGTGCGCCCGCGCGTGGTCCACCATGACACGGAGCGGGCCCGCGGGCAGGAGGAGGCCGCCCACGGTGACGGTGGAACCATCGACACGAAGCTCGTCGAGCCGGCTCCCTTCGGGCAGGGCCCGCACGAGGCGCTCTCGCACGAGCGGGGCTACGGGCTCGGCGAAGGCGCGCAGGAGCTCGCCGAGAGAGATCATGCGACGAGGCTACGTCGATTCCGCGCGCGGTTCGAGCGCGGTGACCTGTATGGTCGAGCGGGATGGGGCACGACCGCACCCCGAGGAAGGCGCGTGGCGAGGGCGACGACGGGCTCGCGTCGCGCTTCGGTGCCGGCGTGCGCGCCGCCCGCGCCGTGAAGGGCTGGACACAGGTACAGCTCGCGCTCGCCGCGGGGCTCGCGCCCAACACCGTGGCGCGTGTCGAGCGCGGCGAGCTCGGGGTCTCTCTCGACGTCGCGCTCCGCCTATGCGCGGCGCTCGGCGTCACGATCGAGGCGACGGCTGCGTCTCCGCGGAGCACCTCCGGAGAGCCGAAGGGACGCGGCGGGCGCGGCCAGGGATATACGTAAACGTATAGAGGGGGCGCCGCTCCTCCGACGGGCGAAAACGCCTCCGCGGAATTGCGGAATGGGTCCCACCAAACTAGGCTTTCGAGCGGCCCGCGGCGTGCCCTTCGCCACGCGGGAACTCGAGGAGCGGCCCTCCGGCCGGCACGCCATGAAAGAACCTGTCTTCGCTTCACCGCCATCGTCCTTCTCCCGCGTCGCGCGCTTCGTGGCGTCGCTCGCCTTCTTCGGGAGCGCGGTGGCGGCCGCGGGCTCCGGGTGTGGCCGATCGAGCCTCGAGGAGCCGATCCTCGACGCATCGCTCACCGACGCGAAGACCGACTCGGGCGGAGACGCGGGCACGTGCGGCCCGTCGACGTGCCCCAACGGTTGCTGCGACGTGCGCGGCGTGTGCCGCGTCGGGACCGACGTGCAGGCGTGTGGCGGGCTCGGCGGAAAGTGCTCCGACTGCATCGCGGCGGGCCAAGACGTGTGCGAGCCCTCGCGGAAGGCGTGTGGCAAACGCGTCCCCACGTGCGACGCCACGAGCTGCGCGGCCGGCTGCTGCGTGACGGCCGGCGGCACCGGGGTGTGCTTGCCCGGGACCGACGCCACGGCGTGTGGGCAAGGCGGGGCCTCTTGCACCGACTGCGCGGGCCAAGGCCAAGCGTGCGACAGCCGCCTCCGCACCTGCAACGCGGCTCGAAAGTGCGACGCCTCGAACTGCGCCGGCTGCTGCGTCGGCGACCAGTGCCTCACCGGGACCGACGGGCAGGCCTGCGGCAACCGCGGGGCTGCCTGCCAGAACTGCACGGCGCAGGGCACCACCTGCGGGCCGTCGGCCGGCGGAGGCGGGCAGTGCCAGGGCATCGGGCGCTGCGGCCCGCAGAACTGCGGAGGCTGCTGCGACGCGCGTGGTACCTGCACCGAGGGCATCGACAGCACGTCCTGCGGTCGCGGCGGTGAGGCCTGCCAGGACTGCACGGGCCGCGCCCAGGTGTGCGCGCCGCGCGATCAACCGAACGGGCGCACGTGCATCACGCCGCCCCCGTGCGGCCCCGAGAACTGCGCCGGCTGCTGCATCGGGGATCGCTGCACGCTCGGCACCCAAGACACCGCGTGCGGTGCGGCGGGCACGCAGTGCACCAACTGCGCGGGACTGAACCAGGTGTGTGGCGCCGGCGGCGTATGCCAGGGCGGCCAGACGTGTGGCCCCGCGAACTGCCGCGGCTGCTGCGACGGCAACACCTGCATGCCGGGCACGGACGCGGCCATGTGCGGGCAAGGCGGGCTCGCCTGCCGCGCGTGCGGTCCAGGCGGCGCGTGCAACGCGGGCACGTGCTCGAACCCCGCCTGCGGCCCGGCGAACTGCCCCGGCTGCTGCAACGGGAACCAGTGCCTCGCGGGCTTCACGAACCGGTCGTGTGGATCGGGAGGCGCGGCGTGCGCCGACTGCTTCGCCACGAGCACCACGTGCAACACCCTCGCGAACCCGCGCGCGTGCGGCATCCCGTCGACCTGCCCGGCCACCTACCCCGGCTGCAACGCGGGCGTGTCGCAGGTCGTGCTCCCGCAGAACACGAACGTGTGCTCGGCGGTGAGCCTCCAGAACGCGCAGGCCGCCTGCGCCAACGGGCACGACAGCGTGCAGTGTACACAGTTCTTCGCCTTCCTCGCGGCGGTCGAGCCCCAGTGCGGCTCGTGCCTCGGCAACTTCCGCAGCGCGTTCTTCGACCCGAACTTCCCCACCTTCGGCAAGGGCATCTCGGCGTGTGTCGCGCCGTTCGTCTCGGCCGAGTGCCGGAGGAGCCTCGGCTGCTCGCAAGACTGCCTCGACACGAGCTGCACGCAGTGCCCCCAGGGCGCCACGGCGCAGTGCCGCTCCGGCGTGACCCAGGCGGGGACCCAGTGCTTCGCCACGTCGACACAAGCGGCTCAGTGCGGAGGGCTCGCCCTCCTCTCGGGTCCCTCCACGCTGTGCAACCCGCAATCGTACGGCTTCAACTACGGTGCGTGGCTCTCGGCGGTCGGCGCCCGCTTCTGCGGGCCCTGAGACACGGTCGCACGCCCGCACGACGGCTCCTCTCGATGGGCCCCGCACGTCTCGGGCGGGGCCCGTCGCGCCCTATCCGGGCCGGAGCCGTCGGTCCGTAAAGTCTCAAAATGCCGAAGGAGAACGAGCACTTAGGTGTGCCGTTCTCCTTCGTCGATCGTTCGGTTTCGGGCGGTCAGCGTGACGGGGTGACGAGCTCGGGCCAAGGAGAGAACGCGCGTTCGATGGCCTCGCGTGTGCGCGGGGTCGGCGTGGCGAAGGGGCGCGGCGGGCCGGCGTCACGAGGGGGTGGACCCGCGTCGCGGGGAGGGACGGGGCCCGCGTCGCGCGTGGGAGGCGGCGGATTGCCTCCACCTCCGCCGAGGCCTCCTCCGAGCTGCGAGAGGATGTCGGTGCAGTCTTCGCCGCACTTCCCGGTCACGCACTGCAGGATCGAGAGGAGCTGGAGGGCCCCCTGCGGCGAGCCTTGCGCGCACCCCAAGATGCAGGCGGTGTCGAGCCCGGCCCCGCACTGCGTGAGCACGCACTGGAAGGCCGCCTGGCACGTGGGGCTCGTCACGCACTGGACGATCGGCTGGCTGCACTCGCCGATGAGGCAGAGGCTGCAGTCGACGATGGGCGGGAGGTCGGGGCCCGTCGACGTGGGCGCGGCGTCGATCGGGACGATCGTGCCCGTGCTCGACGGGAGGGGCGCGGCGTCGGCTTCGGCCGCCGGGTCGGCGCCGTCGAGAGGACCACGGCTTCCGCACGCCGCGGCGGGTCCGGCGGAGAGGAGCAGCACGGCGACGAGGCGAGCGTTCCTGGGCGACATGGCCCGGAGCTTAGCAAAGCCACGCGGGAAGGCACCCACGACCGCGCGCCGTCGGGCGTTCCGAGGGGCGACCTCTTCGGACAGTCCCTCTGCGAATCCTGCGCAAAGGGGGGCCCGACGTCGGCGATTCCAGGGTAAGGAAGGCCCACGCGCGCCCCGGGAGCCGTGCTCCGGCTCGTGTGGTCTCGCTCCGTCCTTCGCCCCCGAGGTCCCCATGCCCATCGTTCGTGTCGCTCGCCCCGAGGATTTCCGCAGCGCGCTCGACACCGCGCGCGTCGCCCGAGGCTCGCGGGTCGCCTTCGTGCCGACGATGGGCGCGCTCCACGACGGGCACCTCGCGCTCGTCCGCGAGGGGCGCAAGCTCGTGGGCGACGACGGGCTCGTCTCGGCGAGCGTGTTCGTGAACCCCACCCAGTTCGGCCCCAACGAGGACTTCGCTCGCTACCCGCGCGATCTCGACGGCGACGCCGCGAAGCTCGAGGCCGCCGGCTGCGACGTGCTCTTCTGCCCCGAGGCGACGGCCATGTACCCGGAAGGCGAGCGCACGCGCGTGCGCGTCGACGAGCTCACGTCGGGCCTCTGCGGCCCGCACCGCCCCGGTCACTTCGAGGGGGTCGCCACGGTCGTGTCGAAGCTCTTTTCGTTGCTCGGACGGGCGCACGCCATCTTCGGAAAGAAGGACTTTCAGCAGCTCGCGGTCATTCGTCGGCTCGCGCGCGACCTCTTCTTTCCGGTCACCGTCGTCGGGCACCCGATCGTCCGTGAGCCCTCGGGGCTCGCGATGAGCTCCCGCAACGCCTACTTGTCCCCCGAAGAGCACGAGCGCGCGCTCGCGCTGTCTCGTGGCCTCCGCGCGGCGTATGGCGCGTTCACGGCGGGGGAGCGTCGTGCGCGGGAGCTCCGCGAGCTCGTGCTCGGTCACGTCTCCCGGGTCGCCGACGCCGTCGACTACGTCGAGGTGGCGCACCCCGAGACCCTCGCCCCCTTCGCCGACGCGGGCCCGGTCGACGACGTGACCCTCGTCGCCCTCGCGTGCCGCATCGGGAAGACCCGTCTCATCGACAACGTGGTCCTCGGCGAGGACCCTCCCGAGAGCCTCGGCGCCGCGTGAGCGGCCCTTCCCGTCTGTAAATGTGTAACCGTTTCGAGTGGTTGTGAGCGAGGAGGGTCTATGGGTTTAGCTTCGCACAAAGGGCGGTTCATCGTCCTCGAGGGGATCGACGGCGCGGGCACGACGACCCAAACGTCGCTCCTCGTCGCGCGCTTGAAGCGCGAGGGGCACTTCGCGAAGGGCACGCGCGAGCCGAGCGACGGGCCGGTTGGCACGATGATCCGTCAGGTGCTCGGGGGGCGCTTCGTGCTGCCGTCGGGGCGCGCGCCCGGCTGGGCGACCATGGCGCTCCTCTTCGCCGCAGACCGCCTCGACCACGTCGAAGCCGAGATCGAGCCCGTGCTCGAGAGAGGTGGGATCGTCGTGTCGGACAGGTACGACGCGTCGAGCCTCGCCTACCAGAGCGTCACGAGCGGGCGCGGCGGCCCCGAGGCCGTCGAGTGGATCCGCGCGCTGAACCGCCACGCCGTGCGCCCCGACGTGATCGTGGTGGTCGACGTGGCGGCCGATCTCGCGGCGACGCGCCGTGAAGCGCGAGGCGAGGCGGCGCAGCTCTACGAGCAGAACGAGGTGCAGCGCTCGCTCTCCGACTTCTACCGCGGGCTCGGCGCGCACATGCCCGACGACCGGGTGGTGGTGGTCGACGGGGTCGGCTCCGTCGAGGACGTGCACGAGCGCATCTACGCGGCGATCGCGACGACCTGCGGCTTGCCGCAAAGTTGACGGTCGGTGAGCCGCGGGGCATGGGAGGGGTATGGCACGCCCCCGTCTCGCTCCCTTCGTCCTCGCTCTCGCCTTGCCCTCGTCGCTCGCGCTCGTGGCGTGTGGAGAGCCGAACGAGCTCGGCAAAGAGCCGCTGACCCCGGCCAACGCGGCGCAGGTCGCGCCACCGCCCAAGGCGCCTCGGGCCAAGGTCACGCAGCTCTCCCGGGCGGGCGTGCAGGAGACGGTGCGCGGCGGGATCGGGCGGTTCCTCCAGGACGTGACTCTCGACGATAACCCCGCGTTTCGTAACGGAAAATTCCTTGGGTTTCGAGTGGTCGAGCTGCGCGGCGACCTCGAGGCTACCGAGCTTCAGCCCGGTGACGTCATCGTGCGGGTGAACGGCCAGGCCATCGAGCACCCCGAGGAGGCGCTCGCCGTCTTCCAAGCGCTGCCCAAGGCGAAGGAGCTCGTCGTCGACTACGAGCGGGGCGGCAAGCCCCAGACGATTCGTCTGCCTATCGTCGACTGAGGCGCGGCGCCTTACGCACCCGCGAGGCGCGCGAGGCCGATGCGATCGGTGTCGACCGTGCCCGTCGGGCCCTGGCTCGGCGTGAACGTGAGGAACACGGAGCCATCCCGGCGCTCGCGCACGTGCTCCGGGTCGACGAAGCCGTGCACGAGGCCCTCGGCGTGGAGCATGGCCAGGGCGTCCTTCAGTTGAGACACCTCGTGCGGTCCGAGCGGACGAGCGAGCGGGCGTGCGTCCGGATCGGCGAGCCAGATGGCGCCGTCGTCGCGATCGACCCGGAGCACGGGCTGGAGGGCAGGGTGGTCGAGGCGAGCGAGCACGCGCGCCCTCGTGAGCGCGACGTCGGCGAGGGCCACGCGCTCCACCGGTCGCTCGAGCCACACGTCGACGAGCACGCCGTCCGCCCGGGCGACGAGGCGCGCCTCCCCCGAGGGCGCGGCGTGGGGATGCTCGGAGGCTTTGCGAAGCGGGGTGCGCTCGATCGTCGCGGGCCAGGTGAGCGCGGTGAGCTCGCGCCGCGCGGCGAAGGCGTCGGCCGGTCGGCGCTCCGGATCGGGGTCGAGCAGGCGGAGCACGACCTGGTCGTGCCGGAGGTCGAGGTCGCGATGGACGCCGCTCGGGCGCGTGCGATGGTCGGGCCGCGTGGTCGACAGGGGCGCGTCGTCGACGGCCTTCGGGAGCTCGGGTTTCTCGCCCGTGAGCATCTCCCAAAGAATGGCGCCGACGCCGTAGAGGTCGCTCTTGACCGTCGCCGGCCGGCCTTCCCGCTGCTCCGGGCTCATGTACGCGAGCGTGCCGATGAGGCCTGCGGTCGCCGTGGCCGAGAGATCTCCGAGGTGGGCTGCGCCGAAGTCTCCGAGGCGCGCGACGCCCGCGTCGTCGAAGAGCACGTTCGCGGGCTTCACGTCACGATGGAGCACGCCGAGCCTGTGGGCCTCTCCGAGCGCCGCGAGCACCGCGACGGCGATCTCGACGGCGCGCGCCGGGGCGAGGGGCTCCTTGCGGAGCATGTCGTCCAGGGTCCCGCCCTTCATCCACGCGAGCACGAGCGCCGGACCTTCGGGCAGGTAGTCGCGGAGGGGGAGCACGTTCGGGATCGAGCGCCCCGAGCACCCGGACCTCGCGCTCGAACCTCGCGAGCGCATCACGCCCGGCTCCGCGCGCGTCGTAGGCTGCGAAGATCTTCACGGCCACGTGCTCGGCGCGCACCGCGTCGATGCACTCGACGACGCGCGCGGACGGCGAGCTCGCGACCTCTCGCACCACCTCGTACCTGCCGAAAAGGCGAGATTTTACGTTGGTTTGTGGAGCGTCGTCGGTCACGTCGGCGGGGCCCCCGAGCGTGGCGAGCTCGTGCTCGGCCTCGGCCTCGGCCTGCGTGTACCCGAGCTCCCGGAGGCCCCTCACGAGCCACGTGAGCGCGAGCCTCCGCTCCTTGGCCGTGGCGGGGACCTTCTGCAAGGCTCGGACGGCGTGCTCGGTCTTCCCGTAGCGGACGAGCAGCGCCCCGTAGGCCACGTGGAGCGGGTACTGGTCCGGTGTGCGCCGCAGCGCGGACTCGAGCACCTTCGCCGCGGAGACGACGTCGTTCTCGGCCTCGAGGATGCGCGCGGCCCGTCGCGCGTCTCCCGCTTTGTCGTAAGCGCGGGCGGCGTCTTTCGGCTTGCCCGCGGCTTCGTAGAGGCGCGCCGCGACGCGAGCGTGGCCACGTGTCTCGAGGTTCTGCGCGAGGCGCTCGCGAGCCGCGCCGTACCCCTCGAGGGCGACGAGCGAGGCCTCGACGAGGTCCTCGTCGCGGGCTTCGGCGGCGAGCCCGATGGCGTCCTCCGGGCACGACGCCAAGAGGGCTTCTTTCGCGGCCCTCCCGAACGCGCAGGCCCGCTCGAAGAGCTTCTTGGCCGTCGCGTGGTCCCCTCCTCGGCTCGCGAGCTCGGCCGCCTCGAGCAGGCGCTCTTCGCGTACGAGGGCCGCGACCTCGGGGCTCAATCGGCGCCCCCGCCCACGTTCTCCATGTCCTCGTCCTCGTCGTGGGGGTGACCATCGGGATCGGAGGGCGTATGCGCCGCGCCGAGCGCCTTCTCGCGCGATGCGAGCGCCCCGTCGACGTCGGGGAGGAGGGTGAAGGGGCCGATGGGGCGGTCTCCTCGGGCGAGCGCGGCCTTGTCGGAGCGCGCGGCGACGTCGGCGAGGATGCCCCGGTCGCGGCTCTTTCTCCCGGGGCCCGTGGTGTCGACCCAGAAGTGGGAGTGCTCGCGCACGTCGACGTGCACGAACCCCGAGACGGGGTAGATGCCTACGCCCGCGAAGCCAGCCTCCCGCGCGAACTTGGCGACGTCCTCGTCGGTCGCCCCGGGAACGATGAGGTCCATGGCGCGGCCACGCCCGTGGTTCGAGTGCGTCCCCGGCTTGGGCGTTCGGTAGCCCGAGACCACACGAATCTCGTGCGCGGAGAACCTTCGGGCGATGCGGTAGACCGAGTCGAGGAGGCGGGGCTCGACGGGGTGCTCGTTGCCGGTGCGGGGATCACGGAGGAGCTGGGCGGCGCGCTCGAGGTCCGAGCCCGAGAATCCTCCCGTATCCGAGAGGGCCGTGAGCTCCACGCGCTCTTGCGTGTTCAAGGCGAAGAGCACGAGCTTCGGGCGGCCGCGATCGTCGTTCGGGGCGGACTTGCCGGGGATCGCGGCGTGCCACGCGCGTACGCTGTTCGCGTAGCCCTTGGGGATGGGCGGCTCGGGCTTGGCCTTCTTGCCCGGCTTCCCCTTGCCTTGGCCAGGGCCGCCCTTGGCGGGCTGCGGGGGGCTTGCCTTTGCGGGGGCTTGCGGCTTGGCGACCTTGGGGGCGGCCGGAGCGTGGCCCGCCACGAACAGCACGGCGAGGGCTACGACGGGAGGCACCGCGGCGCGGAGGGCACGCGCGAGAGGCTCGGTTCGCCACGCCATGCGAGCCGACGGGCGGTGTTACCGCCCTTCCCTCGAAGTGCGCGAAAAGACGAAGGTTTTTGCCGTGTCGAAGCGAATCTCGCCGTCGTCCCGGCGGGACTTGTCGAGGCGGAATCGCTCGCGGTGGACGCGATGCACGACGAGCGTTCCCTCGTCTCCGAGGAGCGGAAGGACACCACGGCCCGCATCGGGGAACGCGCAGCGTACGGCGGCCCGACCTTGGGCGCGCACGTCGACCACGATGACGTCCTCGGGCTCGCCCGCGAGCCAGGTGAGCTCGGCGGGGCCGGGGGCGGCCGTGAGCTCTCGGGGGTCTTGCCCTCCGATGCGGAGGTCGCTCACGTCGGCCGGGACACGAACCTCGGCGACGAACGCGGCCTCGGGATCGCTCGGCGCCGTTCGGACGACGAGCTTGCGGCCTTCGCCGGCGCTCGGCTCGACGAGGCGCGCGTTGTAGACGACACCCGAGAGCACTCCGGCCGGATCGGGGACATGGCGGGCCGTGAGGCCGACGGGCGCGCCGCCGAGCTCCGCCGTGACCTGGCCGAGGTCGGCGAGCTCGAGGCTTCGGACGGCCGAGGCTTGGGCGCGGGCCGAGGGGGCCACGCAGGTGCCGAGGCCAGGGAGGTCGTCGGAAAGGCCTGCCAAGCGGAGCGCGGGCTCGTCGAGGGTGCCGGGCCCGACGACACGAACGAGCCGCGCGACGACCTCGGTCTTGGCCGGGTCGCTCGTGCGTTCGACGGTCACGAGGGCCGCCTGCGAGGCGCTCACGTCGGACGCGTCGGACGAGTCGGCCGTGGCGGTGACGGAACAGCCGAGAGCGCCGAAGGCCACGCCGAGCGCACACCCCCACGTGAGGGGCGAGCGGAGGGGAAGTTTCCGAGGGCGACCCATGGCTCTCTTCAGACTAGTCGGCCCTGGGAGCCGCGGCAAGGGGGAGAGCGTCCGCCCGCGCGAGGCCCGAGAGGACCCGGTCGCAGACTAATTCGGCTACCTTTTCATGATGTTGCGCCCAGTCGGCCCGCCCTCGGCTCCCGACCCGGTTGGTCACGCCGAGCACCGCGGCGAACGGAACCCCGGCGACCTCGGCCGCGCGCGCGACCGCGTAGGCCTCGAGGTTCTCCACGAGCGGCGCATGCCCGCGGTGCGCCTCCGCGAGCGCCACGGCGGCCTCGTCCGACGTGGTCACGGTCAGGGTGGTCAACGCACACACGCGGGTAGCCTCGGGCGCGAGCGCCGCGGTGAGCTCGGCGCTCGTCTCGCGGACCTCGGCCATGCGGGGAAGGAGGCTCGCCTCCCCTCGGGCGGCGGCGAGGTCGGCGAGCACGGTGCTCCCGATGGCGACCACCTCGAGCAGGTCCACCCTCGACCCCGGCAGGACCCCCGCCGAGCCGACGAGCACCACCGCGGACGGGCGGAGCTCGGCGATGACGCGGGCCGCACCGAGCGCCGCGTCGACGAGGCCGATCCCGACGGCGCGCGCCTCCACGCCCTCGGGGAGCCGCCCATGAAACGGCGCGATTTCGGGCGCGAAGGCCCCGACGAGCAGGAGTGTCATCGGGTCTCCCTTACACGGTCTCGGCGCGCGCACCCACGCCCTCGGCGCGCGCCGCCTCGTCGTTCGTCTCTTCGGGGAGCGCTTCGTAGGCGCGCGCGACCGCGTCGACCGGGCCGTCGGCGACGCGAAAGAGGGCGGCGTGCTCCTCGCTCGACGACGGCAGGGTGGCCGGGTCGATGCGCGTGCCGGCCTGCCCCGGAGCCCTTCGGAGCACCCGCGCGGCCGCCAGCCGTAGGTCGGTCGAGAGATCGATGTCGCGCGCCGCGCGCTCGAGATCGGGGAGCGCGAGCTCGGCGGCTCGGTAACCGCTCCCCAGCGTGGCGGCGACGCCATCGAGCCGCGTCAGCCATTGCTCCACGCTCTCGCCCCGAGACCGCGCGAGCCTCGCGATGCGTTCGCCCGGATCGTCGGCTCTTCGGCCTTCGCCGCGGGCCCTTCGTGCCGCCGAGTCGAGGTGCGCCGCCACGAGGCGGAGCTCGGCGTGGGAGGCAGGCAGCGCGAGGAACGCGGGCGGCGCGCCTTCGACGCGAAGCTCGAGGCCCTTCTTCTGCGGCGTCGCGCCGACGATGCGGTCGTACGGGACGGCGACGGGCCCCACGTCGCCCGGGAAGTACGCGGCCTCCGGCCGGAGCGCGATCCGTCGCCGAAGCGACGCGGGGACATGGCCCACCAACGACAAAACCAGCGCGAAGACGAGGGCGGGCCCGCCGTACACGTAGGCGTAGAGCTCGTGGAACGCCGCGCTGCCCGGCTCGACCGGCGTGAGGAACGCCAGGAGCGAGCCGAACGCCACGAACCCCGAGACGACGCGGGTCGTGGTGTCGACCATCGACGGGGACACGGCGAAGCACGTCTCTCCTGCGCCCTCGCGGGGGAGGCCGAGCGCCGCGCGAACACGCTCCGCGGAGGCCTCGTCGTCGAAGGAGAGGGTCACGGTGGTGGTACCCCGCCACACGGACACGGTGAGGCTCATCACGACCCGCCCTTCGTGGTGGCACGTCGTCGCTCCCACCACGTCGCGCCGGTCGATCGTAACGCCGCCGATGGCACGTCGCAGGTGCACACGGCCAGGCTCGGTGTCGATCGTGAGCGTGCGCGTGCGAAACCCGAAGGGCCGCACGAGCGCGAGCGCGGCGAACGTCATCGAGAGCAAACCGAGCGACACGGCCGCGCTCACGCCGAAGAGGACACCCACCGCGACGGCAAGAGCGAGCCCGGTGGCGGCGAGCCCCACCAGCGAAGCGAGGAGCCGCGTGGGGACGTGAGGAGCGTGAACGACGGCGCGCATCCGTCGTCGATCGTACGCTTCGAGCGGCGCGCCGCGAGCGGAAACGCTACGTCTTTCGGCATGGGAACCTACACCGCCCTCACGCTGAACCTCTGGAACCGCTTCGGCCCATGGGAAGCGCGCCTCGTGGCCCTCCGGCAAGGCCTCGTCGCGCTCTCGCCCGACATCGTGGGTGTCCAAGAGCTCGTGGTCGCCAAGGACCTCGATCAAGCCGCGGAGCTCTGCCGAGGGGACTACGAGGTCGCGTTCGGACCGGCGTACGTCGAGGGCGACGTCGAGGTCGGAAATGGGATCTTTTCGCGCTACCCGATCCTCGAGCACACGACGTTCTCGCTCCCCTCGCGGGATCCTGGCGACCGCCGCGTGCTCCTCGCCGCGCGCCTCGCGACCCCTTGGGGACCGTTGCCTGTATTTTCCACGCATCTGTCGTGGCGGCTCGACGAGGGCCACGTCCGAGAGGAGCAGGTGCGCGCCGTGGCCGAGCTCGTCGAGTCGTACGCGCCCTCGCGCGAGGGCCTATCGCCGCTCCTCATGGGCGATTTCAACGCGGAGCCCGACTCCGACGAGATCCGCTTCTTGCGCGGCCTCACCGCGCTCCGCGGGCGCTCGGTCTACTTCATCGACGCGTTCGGCGTCCGAGGTCGCGGCGACGGGACGACGTTCTCGACCCGAAACCCCTTCGCCGAGCCGCTCCGTGAGCCGGAGAGGCGCATCGACTACGTCTTCGTGCGAGGGCACGACGATCCGAAGCGCCACGGCGACGTGCTCGAGGCGCGCATCGTCTTGGACGAGCCCCACGAGGGCGTCTTTCCATCGGATCACTTCGGCGTGCTTGCCACGGTGCGTGTGCGCTGAGCGTGCCCGCGCGCGAGCCCGTCTCGAGCGCTCAGAAGATCGGCTTCACGCAGAAGACGAACGGGGCCGGATTGCAGCATCCGCGGCACGTGCCGTCGCACGGCGGGGTGTCTCCAGCGGCCAACTGAGTGACGCCTTTGGCGAGCATCAGGTTGTCCGTGCAGGTGGCGGGCGGGTTGCCCGTGCTCGCGTCGGGCGGCGGCGGGGGAGGAGGCGTCGCGTCGACGGTGGCCGTATCCGGGATGGACGCGTCCTTCGGGGGCGCGGAGTCGGTGGCGGCGTCGCGCGCGGGCGTGGTCGACGGCTTCGAGGTGTCGGCGGCGGCGTCGGCGGAGACCGCCTCGCTCTCGTCCTCGTCGGCGACCTCGGCGCCCTTCGCGCACGCTCCGAGACCGAGCGAGAACGAAGCCAAAACCATCAGTGTACCAAGGAAGCCCTTCGAGACGCTCATCTTAGGCGAACCTTATGCCAGATGCCTTTCGGGCGGCAACGAACGGGGGCGCCGATTTGTGGCAGGAGGTCGCACCTTTCCGCCGGCCCCGACCCTCACTTTGCCGGACGCGGCCCCAGAAAGGCCGGTAGCCTACGGTTCGTGCGTTCACCTGGCGTTGGGAAGCGCCTCGCCGTCGTCTCCTCGGCCCTCGCCGCGGCGCTCGTCGTGGGGCTCGTGGCCGAGCGGTCCGCCGAGGGCGCAGGGGCCTCCCCGGTGGTCTCCCCGCAGGCGTCCGCGCCGTCCACGTCCGCGCTCGCCGGCGCCCCCACCTCGACGCGCGTCGGGTACTCGCCGTACGAGCAGGCCACCATACGCGACGCGCTCAAGAAGACGGGGCTCGCGGCCGACGTCGCCCCCGAGGGCAAGATCGTCGAGTCGATCGAGGTCGTCCGGCTCGAGGTGATCGAGGACCGCGACCCGCTCCCGCAGTTCCTGAACGCGTTCCACGCCACGTCGAAGGACTTCGTCATTCGGCGCGAGTCCTTGCTCCGGCCCGGCGAGCGCTACCTCCAGGTCGTCGCCGACGAGACCGAGCGGAACCTCCGCACGATCTTCCAGGTGTCTCTCGTGCTCGTCGTCCCCGTGAAAGGCTCCGACGACGACCACGTCCGCGTGCTCATGATCACGAAGGACGTCTGGTCGCTCCGGCTCTCGTGGGACCTCGCGGCCACGTCCGGCGGCGTCGAGAAGTTCACGCTCGTGCCGCAAGAGGTGAACGTCGCGGGGCTCCACCACACGGCCCGGACGCAGTTCGTCTACCAGCCCGAGAGCCTCACGTTCGGTGCAGGATACAAGGTTCCTCGCTTCGGGTACTCGTGGGTCGGCGCCACGACCGACGGCGGCATCATCGTGAACCGGAGGAGCGGCGAGCTCGAGGGCGGCGTGGCCAAGGTGAGCGCGGGGCAGCCGCTCTACTCGACGCGGACGCCTTGGTCGTGGGGGGCCTCGCTAGGCGGCTCGACGGGCTTCGTGCGGCGCTACTCGAACGCCCAGGTCTACCCCGATCCGCGGACCGGTGTGCCGTTCGAGTACCGGAGCTCCTCGGCCAGCGGCTCGCTCTCGCTCGTGCGGAGCTTCGGCTGGAAATACAAGCTCGACGTGTCGTTCGGCGTGTCGTTCTCGCACGCGCGCTACGAGGTCCCCGAGCGCGCGGGGTTCGACCCGGCGAAAGTGAGCGAGTTCGGCCGCAGGAACCTCCCCATCGGCGAGACGCGCTACGGGCCCTTTCTCCAGCTCCGCAGCTACACCACGAACTTCGTCACCCTGACGAACTTCCAGACCTTGGGCCTCCAGGAGGACGTGCGCCTCGGGCACGACGTCTACGTGGCTCCCGTCACGGTGCTCCCTGGCTCGACCCGCGCGCTCACCGGGTGGTCGGCGGGTGCACAATACACGTGGGCCCTCCGTGACGGCCTCGTCCGCGTGTTCTCGGAGGCGTTCGGCGAGGTGCAGCTCCAAGGCGGCGACGGCGAGCAGCGTGTCACGGACGCGTCGCTGAGTGGCGGCCTCCACGTGGTCACGCCGCGGCTGCCGGTAGGGCGCCTCCTCTTCAGCGCGACGGCCTCGAACCGTTACCGGAACTACCTGAATAGCCAGGTGTTTTTGGGCGGAGACGGTCGCCTCCGCGGCTATCCGACGAACTTCTTCGGCGGCAAAGACTACGTCGTCGCCAACTTCGAGTACCGCTCGCGCCCCGTCGAGATCCTGTCTCTTCAGGTCGGCGGCGTCGTCTTCTACGACGTGGGCGACGCCATGTACGGCTTCGACAACCTGCGCGTGAAACAGTCGCTCGGAGGGGGGCTCCGCGTGCTGCTCCCGCAGTTCAACCGCGCGGTCTTCCGCGCCGACATCGGCTTCCCGCTGGAGCGTGGCCCCTTCGGCGCGCGCACGGCCCCGATCGACCCGTTCAATTTCTACGTCGCCTTCGAGCAGGCCTTCGGCTTCGGCGGGATCTGAAGCGCGAGCGGCTGCCGCGGGAGCGTCGGGTAGAAGAGAGGCGGACCCACGATTCGTCGTGAGGTCAGGCCATGGGGCCGGTGATGTCGGATCGGCATCCGCCATTCGGCGGACCGGAGGGGAGGTCGAGCTCCCGAGCCAGACCGAACGGGCGCTCGACGACCGAATGGGTCCTCCATGCGCTCGGAACCGGGCCGGAATCTGCTACGCTCCTCACGGCATGCACCCGTCCCAAGAACCCCCGCGCTCCCCGGTCGAACCGGGCGACGTCGTCGCCGGCAAGTACCGGGTCGACCGCGTCATTGGCGCGGGAGGGATGGGCGTCGTCGTCGCGGCCACCCACGCTCAGCTCGACCAGCGGGTCGCGCTCAAGTTCGTGCTCCCGCACATGCTGTCGGGGAACGTGTCGGTCGAGCGGTTCTTTCGCGAGGCGCGCTCCACGGCCAAGCTCACGAACGAGCACATCACACGCGTCCACGACGTCGGCACGCTCGAGTCGGGGGCCCCGTACATCGTCATGGAGCTGCTCGACGGCGCCGACCTCTCGCAGCTCCGCCGTCGTATCGGTCGCCTGCTCGTGCCGGACGCGGTCGAGTACGTGCTCCAGGCGTGCGAGGGCCTCGTCGAGGCGCACGCGGCCGGCATCGTGCACCGCGATCTCAAGCCCCAGAACCTCTTCGTGACCCGCCGCATGAACGGCGCGCCGCTCGTCAAGATCCTCGATTTCGGGATCTCGAAGGCCACGGGCGCGGCTGCGGTCGGCCAGATGAACCTGACCGACTCGGCCACGGTGCTCGGCTCGCCCCTCTACATGTCGCCCGAGCAAATGCGGTCGGCCCGGAGCGTCGACGCGCGCAGCGACATCTGGGCGCTCGGCGTGATCCTGTACGAGCTCCTCGCCGGAAAGGTCCCCTTCGACGGCGAGACGGTGACCGAGCTTTGCCTGAAGGTCGTCATCGAGAAAGAGACGCCGGTGAGCGAGCTCCGCGGAGACGTGCCGGCGGCGCTCGCGGAGGTCGTGCATCGCTGCCTCGCCAAAGAACCGAACGAACGGTTCGCGAGCGTGGCCGCCCTCGCCGACGCGCTCGAGCCCTTCTCCCGCAGCGCCGAGAAGGGCGTCCAGTTGAGGGCGTGGCGTAGTTTTTCGGACACCGCCGACGCCTCCACCTCCGGCGATTTCGCCGAGGCCCGCGAGGCCGTGGCGCTCGCCGAGTCGAACCGCGGGAGCGTGTCGAGCAAGGCGTCGCTCGATCGGGAGCGCGCCCAGCTCGAGAAGGAGAGCACGCAATCGACCTGGGGAAACACCCAGAGTGGGATGCGACGCCGCCGAACGTACGTGGGCGTCGCGGGCGCGGTCCTCGGGCTCGTCGCGGTCGTGGCCGTCGGTCTGCGCGTCGTCTCGGGGGCCGGATCGAAGCCGGTCGCGGCGACCGTCGTGCCTACCGAGCCCGTGTCCCCGGCGCCTCCGCCGTCTGCGCTCGCGTCGGGGCCGAGCGCCCTTCGGGTCGAGCCTTCCGTGGGCGCCGTCGTGTCGTCTCCGCCGTCCGCGCTGCCGAGCGCCATAGTCGCCCCGTCGGGGAAGCGCGTCCCGTCCGTCGCGCCGCCTTCTTCCCCACCCAAGCCGAGCGCCTCGGAGAGACCCGCGCCCGTGCCCGCCCCGTCCACGCCTCCGACGGTCAGCGCCAAGGTGAACGGATCCCCGATCCTCCGCTGAGCGCCGCGAGCGCCTCGGGCAGGAAAGAGGCCGACGACGATTCGTCCTCGGCCCGTCCGCCTTCGCCCTCTTTATTTGGCCGAGCAGGTGACGGGGGTCAGCTTGGCTACGTCGGCGCCCTCCGAGACGGCTTTCGCCTGTTCGAAGAGCTGCCTCACGGGCGTCGTGTCGAAGCGCGTGACGACCGTCTCTTTGCGCGGCGAGGTGCGGGGCCCGCGCCGCCGTGACTGGATGCCCACGAGGGTCTTCCCGCCGTCGTCGACCACGGGGCCGCCCACGTCGCCGCGGCAGAGCACGCGGTCGAGCACGACGTCCGAAGCCTCACGATCGACCACATGAGCGCGCTTGATTTCTTTTGCGTCACCGTTGCACTTGTCGAAGCCGATGGCCTCGACGGCGCCGCCGGGCCCCGGGGTGCTGGCGAGAGGGAGAGGCTCGATCCAGCTCGCGGGCTCGGTGAGCACCACGACCGCCACGTCGAGATCGCGCCGCTCGCAGGCAGGCACGAGCACGTGCGAGCCCGCGCGTTGGGTCCAGGTGAGGGAGCTCGAGGGGAGCTCGACGCGCACCTCGCCCTTCTCCAACGTGTGTGCGCCTTGCCCTTGCCTGAGGCACCTTCGTGACGTCGCGACCACGCGAGGCCCGACGACGACCCCGGCGCATGCGTTCGGGCCGGAGTGGACGTGCGCCATCACGCGTTCGGAGGGCGTGTCCACGAGGGGATGCGACGGCTCGTCGCCGTTCTCGTCGTCGCCGTCGTCCGTGGGGGGGGCGCTCACCGTCGCGACGTGGTGGGTGCCCGACAGGCCGGGGCGCTCGTTGTTCACGAAGCCGACGTGCCCGCAGCCAACGAGCGAAGCGACGACCGGAGCGATGTACGCCCACCGCGGCGAGATGGAAGGGTTCACACATAGAGCCTATCACCTCGATCGCGCTTCGGGGCGCTTCGCGGCGACGGGCGAGGATCGGCGTTCCGTCGGGCCGATCCGGGATATGCTACGCAGTCGTGAAGCCACGGATCATGTGCGGAATCCTCGGACTCGTCGTCGCGCTCTCGTCGTCGGCGTGGGCGGGCACGAACGACGAGGCCGACGCCCTCATCGCGCAGGGGGTCGCCTTGCGCGAGCAGGGCAAGGACGATCAAGCGCTCGAGGTGTTCCGGCGCGCGGAGGCCAAATCGAAGACGCCCCGCGCCACCGCGCAGGTCGCGCTCGCCGAACAAGCGCTCGGCATGTGGGTGCTCGCCGAGACGCACCTCACCGCCGCCCTCGAGGCGAATGACGACCCGTGGATCCAGAAGAACCGTGGTCCGCTCGAAGGCGCGCTCGCGACCATCCAGAAGCACGTGGGTAGCCTCGACGTGCGCTCGAACGTGGGCCACGCCGAGGTGTACGTCGATGGCTCCCTCGCGGGCACCCTCCCTCGGCCGACGCCGCTCCGGGTCGAGGTCGGTCCGCGCCAGGTCGAGGTGCGCGCGCCCGGGCACCACCCGGTCTCTCGGACGGTCTCCGTCTCGGTCGACGGCATGTCGCGCGAGACGTTCACGCTGGCGCCTCTCCCCGAGGAGCCCAAGGTCGTCGTCGTCGCGCCGCGCGGCCGCGATCCCGTGCCGCCCCGTCCCGCGGCCGAGCCGTCGAACGTGCCTCGGACCGTGGGGTGGGTGCTCGTCGGCACGGGGGTCGGGCTCGCCGCGTTCGGCGGCGTGGGCATGCTCGTCGCCGAGATCCAGACGGGCCGCTACAACGATCGCAAAGACTGCCCGGGTGCGAACGTCCCCACCCAACCCGGGGAATGCCAGTCCATCCTCGATACCCGGTCGACGTGGCGAACCGTCGGCGTGGGCGCGTTCGTCGGCGCGGGGGTGCTCACCCTCGCGGGGGCGGCGTTCGTCTTGCTCTCCCCGAGCGCGAAGCCCGGAGGTGGGGCGGAGATCGCGTGTGCACCTTCGCTCGGCTCGCCGGGCATGGCCTGCACCGGACGGTTTTAGGCGCGCAGAATATCTTGTAAGCTTGTCGCTTGCTTAGGGGTCGCAGACGTTGGCGCCGTTCGGGCTCGCCACACCTCGACAGAAATCGGCGGCGTTGTTCATCGTGTCCATGCCGGGCGGCCTTCGGAGGAGCGCCTTGCCCGCGGGATCCGGTGCGGGTTGGCCGCGGCGTGTCTCGGTGGGGGCCGACACGACTTGGGCCGCAGGTGTGCCGTAGCCGACCACGTCGACCAGCGTGACCGTGCTCCCTGCGACGCGGACGAGCTGCACCGTGCCGCTGCTCGACGGCAAGTCCCACTGCGACACCAAGTACCCGTTGTCGACGCTCGTGCCGGCGATTCCGCCGACGACCCAGGTGCCGCGCGCGGGCATGGTGTCGGCAGCGCTCCTCGCGACGTCGACGGTCACGAGGACCGCGCCGTTCGAGCCCACGATGCGGAGCTTGAGGTCGGAGAGCGTGGCTCCGGCCGGGCCGGCGAGCTCGACGTAGCGCCTCGAGAGCACGTCGGCTTCGAGGATCTCCGAGATGACGATCTTCCCGGGAGGCGCCGCGTCGGTGCGCGCGTCGGCGGGGGCAGTGTCGGCTGTCGCGTCGGCCGTCGCGGCGTCCTTCTCGGAGGCGTCCTTCTCGGCGATGGGAGCGTCCACCGCGGCCTGACCGTCCTTCAAGGGACGTGAGAACGTGGCGTCCGCGTCGTCTTCGATGGTGACCCGCTCGGCCGCACAGCCAGGGGAGGCGACCGCGCCTAGGAAGACGAGCGTGACGAGCGCGACCGATCCGCCGAAGGCCTTCATGGGCTCACTTTTCCCATCGAGAGTCGGACGACGCAAGCCTCACGCGACGCGACGAAGTGCCGCGCGGGCCAGCGCGGCGCCGGAGACGAGCGCGAGCCACGTGAGCACGACACCTCGGCCGAGCGGGCTCGCGCCGATCGGGACCGTGCCGAAGCCGCCGCGGTACTGCGCGTGGCTAGCGCTCACGGCGAGCCTCCCGTGGGCGAGCGCGAGGCCGAGAGCGAGCAGCGCCACGAGCCCGATGGCCACGCGGACGAGGACGTGGGCGCGCTTCTCGGCGAGGGCGCGCGCGGCGAACGCGACCGTCCCCGGGACGAGCGAGGCCGCGAACAGGACCAGCGTGAGATCGACGGCCGATGGGACCTTCGCCTGCGGGACGAGGTAGAGGTACGCCCAGTCGCCGTGGAAGGCGGCGAAGTAGCCGAGCGTTGGCACGAACGTCGTCACGGTGAACGCGAGCGTGACCGAGAACGCGCGGGTCCCGACGGCCGTCCGATCGGAGAGCGCAAGCTCCGCGCGGCCGTAGTACGCGAGCAAGAAGCCGAACAAGACCGCGACGACGGGAGCGAAGAGCAGGGGCACGCCCGAGATTCCTAGCATCCCCACGGGGCACGTTGCCTGCTATACGCGTAAGTCCCGTGGGCGCGGCCGAGCCACACGAAGCCCTCGAGGCTCGCGCGGCGCGGTGCCACGAAGGCGAACGCTCCGTGCCTTCGGTCCCCACGTTCTCCCGAGCGGCCACCCCGTCGTTCGGGGCCTCCGCGAAACGAAGAAGGTCCGGGTACGATGAGCGACGAGAAAAAGCCCAAAAAACGCGAGGAAAAGGCCCAGGGCGAGAAACCTCGCGCGCGGGGTGACCGTCGGCCAGGGCCGGGCCGCGAAGGCGAAGGCGATCGCGCGCGCGGCGGGTTCGGCGGGCCACGTCGGGACGACACCCGTGACTCGCGGCCTCGTCGTGAAGGAGGGGGCGGCCCTCCTGGGGGCGGAGCGCGCGAGGACCGAGGTGGGCCGGGAGCGCGGCGTCCCGCGGGGCGTGACGACCGGCCGCGACAAGGCGGGTTCGGTGGTCCCCGCGACGACCGTCGTCCACCGCGGGAGGGGGGCTTCGGGCCGCCCAGGCCGCAGGGTGGCTTCGGGGGAGGCCGCGACGATCGCCGTCCGCCGCGTGACGGCGGCTTCGGGGGAGGCCGCGACGACCGCCGTCCGCCGCGCGAGGGCGGCTTCTCGGGCGGACGCGACGACAGGTCCGGGCGGCCCGGCGACGATCGAAGGCCGCCTCGCGACGGGGGCTTCGGCCCGCCTCGCGAAGGTACGGAGACGCGTTTCCGTACCGAGCCGCCGACCCTCTCTCGGCCGAAGATCCGGAGGATCGTGGACCAGCAGAAGGCGCCGCGGGCTCCCGAGGAGGGGCCGCCCACCGAACGGAAGAACAAGTTCGATGCGCTCGCTGCCGAAGCGGCCTCCGACTCGGAGCCGTTGACCCCTCGGCCGGAGGACCTCCCGAAGCCCACGCCCAGCGTCGTGAGCGGGAGCGTGCCTGACCTCGCGCCGGCCGAACCGAGCGCTCCCCGGCTCGACACGCCTCCTCCCCCGTCGCTCCCGACCGACGTCGCCGCGCTCGTCGAGTCCACGCTCGAGAACGCAGCCCTGCGCGTGCCCGAGCTCCGCGCCGTGCGGCCTTCGTCGCCGCCTTCGAGGCCTGCCCTCGAGCCGATCGTTCCGCGCCCCCGCCCTTCGACGCCGGCCGCTCCGGACGTCACGACTTCACCGCCGCACCTCGCGCCACATGCTCCTACCCATACCCACGCGGCGGGGCACGCGCACGACCACGCTCACGCACACGAGCATGGGCATGATCACGCCCCGGCCCACGCGGCGGGGCACGCGCATGGCCACGCGCACGCGTCGGATCGCAAGCTCCATCGCGACGAGCTCGCCCTGGGCTCCGGCCGCGGGAAGGTCCTCTTCCTGGACGCGCCGGCGGGGCTCGCGGGCGACATGATCGTCGGGGCGCTCGTCGACCTCGGCGTGCCCGAGTCGATCGTGCTCGACGCGATCGGAAAGCTCGGTCTCGCAGGTTTCCACGTGCACTTCGGGGGGCGGGAGCAGAGCGGCATCGTGGCGACGACCTTCGACGTCCACGTCGATGGTCCCCAGCCCGAACGGACTTTTCGTGCCGTGCGCGCGCTCCTCCTCGAGTCGGAGCTCCCTCCGAAGGTCAAGGACCGCGCCCTCCTCGTCTTCGAGCGCCTCGGCCGCGCGGAGGCCAAGGTCCATCGCATGCCGATCGACGACGTCCACTTCCACGAGGTGGGGGCGGTCGATGCCCTCTGCGACGTGGTGGGTGCGGCGGCCGCGCTCGAGTACCTCGGCGCCGAGCTCGTGGTGTCACCGTTGCCGATGGGCCGTGGCTTCGTTCGTGCGCGCCACGGGGTCTTGCCGCTCCCTGCGCCGGCGACCGTGGAGTGTTTGGCCGGCCTCCCCACGTACGATGCGGGGATCGACCGCGAGCTCGTCACGCCGACGGGGGCGGCCATCGTGGGTGCCAACGCCGCGCGTGCTTCGCGCTGGCCCGACCTGCGCATCGAGCGCGTCGGCTTCGGTGTCGGGACGCAGTCGCTCCCGGACCGACCGAACCTCCTCCGGGCGGTGCTCGGCCCTGTGTCCGAGGAGCATGGCGCGAGCCCGGGGCACGCGGTCGCCACGCACTCGGTGCTCGAGTGCAACCTCGACGACGCCACCGGGGAGCTCGTCGGATACTGCATCGAGACCGTGCTCCGTGAAGGTGCGCTCGATGCCTGGGCGATCCCGAGCACGACCAAGAAGGGGCGGCCGGGCATCGTGCTCGCGTGCCTCGTCCCCATCCCGCTCGCCGATCGGCTCACCGCGGCTCTCCTCCGCGAGAGCACGACGATCGGGGTCCGTCGGCACGACGTGTCCCGCGTGGTTCGCCCACGCAAGGAGGTGATCGTGCAGACCTCCTATGGCCCCATCTCGGTGAAGACGAGCGAAGGCCCCTTCGGTTCGCCGCAGCAAAAACCCGAGTTCGACGACTGCGTGCGTGCGGCGACGCTTCATCGTGTGCCTGTCCGTGAGGTCCTCGCGGCGGCGCTCGAGGCGGCTCGCGCGCGTCCCGAGGCCGGCTGAGCGGGGCCTCCGCGGGCCCGTTTCGTGGCAAAACCAGAAGATTTCGTCGCAAGCTCGCCCTTTGCGAGCGATGTCGGATATGATCGAACAGCGGGGTTACGAGAGCCCCTGCACGCCGGCTCGGGAGCCGGTCGACTGGAGAGAAAGCCATGAACCCCTGTCCGCAGTGCGGCGCGATTCCTCAGACCTCCGACAAGTTCTGCAACGTGTGTGGCTTCTCCCTCGGACCGTCCCCGTTCGGCGCCCCGGCCGGGGGTGGCTTCGGCGGGCAGCCTCAGTACGGCGCCCAGCCCGGCTACGGGAACCCGCAGGGCGGCGGGCTCCCTCCGATCGACTCCATGCCGTTCACGAACGACGCGTACGGCAACCCTCAGCAGCAAGGGGGAGGCTTCGCGCAATCGGGTGGCTATCCGGCGGGCGCTGGCGGCTTCGGCCAGCCCCAGCAGCAAGGTGGCGGCTTCGGTGGGTACGATCAAGCCGGCGGCTTCGGTCAGCCCCAAGGTGGCGGCTTCGGCCAGCCCCAAGGGTTCCAAGACCAAACGGCCCAGCCTGCCTTCGGCGGCGCGTACGGTAGCCAGCCCCAACAAGGTGGGTTCGGTGGTGGCGGGTTCGGCCAACAAGCCCCTGCCCAGCCCGCGTACGGCGGCTTCCCGCAGGGTGGCCAACCGCAACCCGGATACGGCGGCGGACAGGGCTTCGATCCGAACCCGTACGGCCAGCCCCAGCCCCAGCAGCCCCAGGCGCCCCCGCAGGCGGCCCAGGGCCAGCAGGCTCCCGCGTACCAGCCTCCGCCCCCGCAGCCGCTCCCTGCGAACGCGCTGCGCGGGTTCGTGCTCTCGTACCAGGCGAACCCGGCCGGTGATTTCTGGCCGCTCACGGGCGGGCGAAAGGTGATCGGCCGCGCGAACTCGGGCGAGCAGGTCGACATCCCCCTTGCCGACGCCACCACCTCCTCGAGGCACGCCGCCATCACCGTCGACGGCACGTCGGGGACGATCACGCTCGAGGACACCGGGTCGACGAACGGGACGTTCGTGAACGAGGAGCACATCGGCTTCAACGGTCGCCGCGAGCTGAAGGACGGCGACAAGCTCCGTTTCGGCGGCTACGTGGCGTTCGTGAAGGTCGTGACCCGCACGCACTGAATGCGAGCGGCGCCGGCGAGCGCCCCACACGAACACGGCAAAAAGCGGCGGGCCTCGATGGAGCCCCGCCGCTTCCCTTTGTGCGCCGCGCTCGGCTGGATACGGAAGGCTCCGCGGACGAGGTCATGCTACGTCGGAGACGCACGTACATTTCCTTTCCGTGGAGGGCGAGTCTCGCTCCCCCGATGGCTCACGGCCTCTTCGCCGGAAGCCGATCTCTCACGGAAGGTCGGCCGTCGCGGCTCGGAAGAGCACGAGAGACCGCTGGCATTCGAATTTGGCGTCGACCTCGCGGAGCCGCGCGTCGAACGTCGCCTGTTCGCGGAGGTTCACGACCAAGAGGGTCGAGTCTCCCGCGGTGAATCGGTTCCACTCCGCCTTCTCGAGGGACTCGGCGACGTCGACCTCGTTCTTCGCGATCCCGAGCCGAGCCCGCGCGAGGTCCATCGCGCTCATCGCGTCGCGGACGTCGGCGCCGATGCGGTCCTTCGCGCCCCGCTCTTGCTCGGAGATGCGAGAAACGAGCGCGCGTGCGGCGTCGCTCCGGCCCTTCGCGACGCGGTTCTGGATCGGGACGTCGAGCAGGACCTGGGCTTCGAGCTCGACGGGTCTCCGCGACGCGAGGCCGTTGCCGAAGTCTTTCGAGGCCGAGAGCTGGACGTCGAGGGCGGGGAGCTTCTGGTTTTCGGCGAGCTCCGCCTCGATCTTCGCTTGGGCCTTCTGGACACCGAGTCGCGCGAGGTCGGGGCGCCTCGCGATGGCCTTGGTCATCGCCGCGTCGAACCCGTCGACGGGCCACGAGGCGGGCTCGGTGAGCGTGGCGAGGCGCTCCTCGCCTGGAACGATCGGCACGCCGCTCGCGGACCGCAGGTATTGAGACAGCTCGATGGCGGCCTGCTGAAACGCGCGCTCTTGGCCGACCTTCTGCGACTGGCGCTGAAGGATCGCGCGGGCGTTCTCGGCGCGTTCGATGGGGGGCAGATCTCCACGTTCGACGCGCGCCGAGATCTGGGCATCGCGTCTGAGGGCGATGTCGAGCAGTTGGCGTGCGATGACGAGCCTCGCGCCCGCTGCCGTCCACTCCCAATACCGCAGCGAGGCGAGCCGCTTCATGTCGAGGGCCGCGGCCTTGACCCCTGCCTCGGCGCCGATCTCTCCTTGTTCGCCTCGTGCGCGTGACGCTCTTCGACGGTCGATAGGTCCGTTGCGGAGGATGGGCACCACGACGCCGGCCCGGGCCTCGCCGAGCTCGTTCGTGAGGAGCTTCCCGTCGTAGTCGGCTACGTCACCTCGCCCGAGCCTGTACCCTCCGAACACCGTCGCACCCCAAAGGGACGTCGGCTGCTCGACGAACGAGTCGACGCGGAAGGAGCGATAGTATCCGAGCGGAGTCCCCGCGGCGCGTGTGCGGAACGAGGTGTCGAACCCGCCGTCGGCCGAGGTGCGCTCGCCTCGAGCGACGTCGAGCTCACGTCGGCTGGCAACGACCGAAGGGTGCGTCTTGTCGACCGAGCGAAGCACCTCGTCGACACGGAGAGGACCGGTCTCGGCGGCGCCTTCTGCGCGAGCATTCGACGAAACCGCGCCGAGCGTGAGCCAGGTGAAGCACGCGATGAGGAAGGGGATGCGCTTCATTTGCCTTTGCCCTCCACCGTGGTCTTCGGGGGCCCGTCGACCGACGCGGGGAACCCGTTGAGCTGCCGCCAGAGCTCGTACGCGAGGGTCACCCGCCCGAGGATCACGAAGCCTTGCGCGCGGACTCCCTGGCGGAGAAACCGTGTCTCGGGCCAGGCTTCGCCCTCGCTGGGCCGCACGACGACGCGGAATTTTCCCTTGCCGTCGTCGGTCGCGTCGACGATGGCGACCTCGCCTCCGAACGTGCCCACGGCGACCTGCGGCCACCCCGAGAACTGCACGGCGGGCCAGCCTTCGAACTGGAGCCGAACCTTCTTTCCCTCGGTGATGAGCGGCAGGTCGTTGCCATCGACATAGAGCTCCACGGCGCGCTCCTCCGTCTCGGGGACGAGCACGGCGATCGGGTCGCCGGCCTTCACCATCTCGGTTCCCTGTGCGACCAGAAGGTGGAGGACGGTTCCGTCACGTGGGGCCAGGATTTTCTGAGTGGCTTGACGCGCGAGTCGGGTTTCGACGCGGGTCAGCTCGGCCTGGGCGTTGGCGACCTCCGCCATGGCCGACGCCTTGCCTGCTTCGGCGTCTCGGATCTGGGCGGCCGCGTCGGAGGCGAACTTCCCTTGGTCCGAGAGGAGCGCCATCTCCTCGCTCTTCGCGGCGCTCACCGCGGCCCGCGCGCGCTCGACGTCCGTCGTGGTGCGCAGCATCTCGAGCTCCGCGAGCTCGACCGAGCGCCGGGAGGTGAGGCCGTCCTTCTCGAGGGCCTTCTGCCGATCCAAGTTGAGCTTCGAGGTGCGCTCGGCGCCGAGCGCGGCGTCGAGGGCTCGCTCCGAAGCGGTGAGGCGCTCCTTCGCCATGCGCGCGCGGGATCCCGCGGCGGTGAGCCCGACCGTCCGCGACGTCTCGAGGGCCGAGATGCGATCTTCGAGCGAACGCACGCGAGACTTCGCGGCCTCGCGCCTGTCTTCGACCGCGGCTCGCTCCATTCGGAGCCTGGCGAGGAGCTCGGGGTCGTTGTCGGAGATGAGGGCGATGGCGTCGCCCTGCTTGACCTTCGTGCCTTCGCGCACTTCCCACGTGACGATCCGTCCTTCGATCGGTGCCTCGACGTTTTGCCGCCGATCGAGGGGAGCGAAGGCCACCACTCGCCCACGTCCGAGCGAGGTTTGTTGCCACGGAATCACGAAGAGTGACGCGAAGATCGCGGCGACGATGGAGGCGATCAGCCGGGAGAGCCTCCTCGTGCGCGGGTCGCGGCGAACCATCCGGAGCGCCGACACGTGGCCCTCGTCGATGTGGGCGAACGTACGGTACGGACCATGGGCGCTCATCGCATCTCCTGGGCGTGGCTCGAGGGGGAGAGGGTAGGTCCGACGACGCGATCGCAGCGGGCGAGGATCGCCGGGTCGTGCGTGGCCAGGACGAGGCTAGATCCCACGTTCGTCGCGGCGTCGGCGAGCTTCGCTCGAAGGGCCGGCGGAAGGTTGTCGAAGGCGCCGTCTACGAGGAGGAGGCGGGGACGGGCGGCGAGGGCGCGTGCGAAGGTGAGGCAGGTGGCCTCGTCGGCCGAGAGCGGCGCGCCGTCGGTACGGAGCTCCGTGTGCACTCCATGGGGCAGCCGGGAGACCGCGTCGTCGAGCCCGACGGTTCGGAGCGCCCTCCTGGCGTCGGCGATCGAGACGTTGTCCCGCCCCGCGCGGATGTTCTCGAGCACGGAGCCGCCGAAGATCTCGGGCCCTTGGACGAGGACCACGGCGTCGCGGTAGGCGCGGAGCGAGAGCTCGCTCGCGGGGACCCCGTCGACGCGAGGCGGCACGTCGTCGTTCGCGCCGTAGAGCGCCTCGAAGATGGCTCGCCTTTCGCTCGCCGACCCCGATAGACCGACCCGCTCTCCGGGCGCGACGAGCAAGCTCACGTCCCCCGTCTCGACGGAGACCTCGAAGTGGGCGTCGTGCTCGAGGGGGGCGCCGTCACGACGCTCCTCCGAGAGGTCGTCGAGGTGGCCGATCTTGTCGACCGCCGCCAGGAGATCGTAGGTCGACTCGAGGTACTTGCCGAGCTTCGCGATCCCGGCGACCACGGTGTTGACGACGATCTCCGCCGCCACGAGCTGCCCGAGCGTGAGCTTCTGACCGATGACGAGGGCCGCACCGATCCCGAGCACGGCCGCGCTCGCGAAGGCGTGCAGCCCGAGCACCCCGATGGTCTGACGGAGCACGACGGCGAAGTGGGCGCGACGCGCCTCGAGGTACGCGCGGAGGAGCGCGTCGCTCCTTTGGTCTGCGAGGCGGGACCCGGACTGACCTCGGAAGACGTTCGGTTTGGCGGCGATCTCTTCGAGCCACGCGGCGACGCGGTACTTGGCCTTCGACTCGTCGATCGCGGTCTCGACCGCGCTTCGACCCAAGAGCCATACGATCGCGACGAGAGCGCCGACGAGGACGACGTCGAAGGCGAGCAGGATCGGGTGGTAGAACGCGAGCAGGGTTAGGCCGACGACCAGCTGGAGAGCGATCGCCAGGCCGTCGAGCAGAAGGGCCGCCGCGGCCTTCTGGATGGTGAGCACGTCGAAGAAGCGGTTCACCTGCTCGGGGCCGTGCTCGTTGCCGAACGCGTCGCGCCGTGCTGCGGTGAGACGATGTGCGAGGCGTACGGCGGTGTGGACGAAGACGCGCTCCTGGAGGCGCTCGACGAGCTTCACCTGTGCCACGCGAACGGCGGCCGAGAACACGAGCACCGCGGCGAGCACCGTCGACAGCACCACCACGGGTTGGAGCAAGGTCCCCATCGCGACGGATCCGACGAGCGCCTGCGCAGTCACGGGGACGGCGAGCGACGCGACGCCGACGAGAACCCCGTAGACGACGACCGCGCCGAGGTCGGCGCGCTCCATCGTGACGAGCGCGGCGAGCCTCTGCCACGGGGTCACGTGGTGACCGTGTTCGCCGTGGATCTCGCCGTCGAGAGCCACGGGTTCGAAGGCGAAGAAGACGGCTTCGTCGTTCGACCCTACGAGCCCGAGCTTCTTGGCGGCTACGTCGTAGGCAAGGAGGGAGACGTTTCCTCCGCGATCGAGCACGCGCGCCCGGTCCCCTTCGCCCCCGGCGAGGCCGAGGAACTCGCGTTCGCCGACGACGGCGAAGAGCGGTGAAGCGTCGTCGGAATGGTCGATGGCTTCGCTGACCGTCAACGTGACGGAGGAGAGCCGCATCCCGAGGGCCGTCGCGGCTCGTGACAGGCGCCGCCGGAGGGGCTCTCTGCCCTCGAGGGCATCGGCGATCTGGCGGTCCGTCACTTCGCGTTTGCAGGCGGCCGCGGCGCACCGAAGAAGGTCCACGAGGCACTCCTCGGCGAGCCCGACACGGACGGGGAGAGGGTTGCGGACGCCCGGGGCCGAGAGGTGCGGAAAGGGGGACGAGAGCGACATGGGGCTTCGATCACCCTTCCGCGCGAGGCGATGGCGTCCGCCCCAGGAGCTTGGCGAGCACGGTCCGGCTCAGCTCGGCGCGCGTGAACGGCTTCGGGAGCACCGTGACGTCGAGGGTCTTCGCCTCGTCCTCGAGGCGCGCGTCGGGGTACGCCGTCATCAGAATCACCGGGACTCGTCGCTCGCACCCACGCAGGGTCCTGACGGCGTCGAGCCCGGTCATGCCGGGCATGCGGTGGTCGAGGAGCACGAGATCGACGCCGTCCATAGGGAACGCGTGCGTATCGATGCGGCTCACGGTCTCGAGGAGCGCTCGTCCGGAGGCCGCCTGTCGGACCTCGTACCCATCGGAGTGGAGCGTATCGACGACGACACGTCGCATCTCCCCGTCGTCGTCCGCGATGAGGATCCGTGCACGGTCGAGCCGCTGGGAGCGAACGGTCCGCGGTGATTCGTCGTCGTCCCAGTCGTCGGTCGTGGTCGGGCTCATGCTCTCTCCGGTCTTGGTCCTCACGCGACACGCGTGCGGTCAAGCTCCGGATTGCAGCCGACGTGCCAGGCGCTCGAGCTCATCGAACCCGCGAAAATCCCCGCTCGCGTCGTCGCTCGACCAGGCGACGTCCGGCGATTTGCGACGGCGTCGCAGAATGCCACACGGCCTTCGCGCGGCCCGAGGCGGCGGGCCGAGCTCGTCCGCCGGCTCGAGCGCCGACCGGGGTATCAGGCTCCGGACGACCCGATCCGGTACCGCTCGAGCTTGCGGTAGAGCGTGGAGCGGTCGAGGCCCAGGACCTTCGCGGCCTCGGACTTGGAGCCGCCCACGGCCTCCATGACGCGCGCGATGTACCGCCGCTCGACCTCCTCCATCGTGCAGAGCTCGCTCGGGTCGTCGGCCGCCACCAGCACGTTCGTCGACCGGTGATCCCGGATGCGCGGAGGGAGATCGTCGAGGCACAGCTCGTCGAGCCTCGCGAGCGCCACGGCGCGCTCGATCGCGTTCTGCAGCTCGCGAACGTTGCCCGGCCACGGGTACGAGACGAGCCGCTCCGCGACGGCGGGGGAGATCGACGAGACCTTCTTGCCGTGGCGTTCGGCGAAGCGGGAGAGGAACGTCGTCGCGAGCATCAGCACGTCGTCGCCTCGGCTCCGGAGCGGCGGGAGCTCGATGTGGACGACGTTGATGCGGTAGTAGAGATCCTCGCGGAAGGTTCGCTCGGCGACGCACGTCTCGAGATCGCGGTTCGTCGCCGTGACGACGCGGGCGTCGAACGGGATCTCGGCGCTCCCTCCCACGGGCCTCACGGCCCGATCTTCGAGGGCGCGGAGGATCTTCGCCTGCATGGTGAGGGGCATTTCGCCGATCTCGTCGAGGAAGAGAGTGCCTCGTTCGGCTTCGAGGAAGAGCCCTCGTTTGGTCGTCTTGGCGTCGGTGAAGGCGCCCTTCGTGTGGCCGAAGAGCTCGCTCTCGAGGAGCGCCTCGGGCAACGCGGCGCAGTTGATGGCCACGAAGGGGCCGCTCGCTCGCGCGCTCGACTCGTGGATCGCCCGCGCGACGAGCTCTTTGCCCGTGCCGCTCTCGCCCGTGACGAGCACGGTCGCGTCGGTCGAGGACACCCGCGCGACGAGCTCGAGCACGTCGAGGATCGGGCGGCTCCGGCCGACCACCCGCGACGAGGGCCGCGCCCCGGCGACCTCGCTGCGCAGCCGTTTGACCTCGCGTTCGAGCCTTCGTTTGTCGAGCGCGCGCTTCACGGCCAGCTCGAGCTGGGCCGGAGAGAACGGCTTGGTCATGAAGTCGAAGGCCCCGGCGCGGAGGGTCTCCACGGCCGCCTCCATCGAGCCGAAGCCGGTGACGACCACCACGGGGACGTCGGGACGGACGCTCGCGATGCGGCGACAGAGCTCGATGCCCGACTTTCGGCCGATTCGTAGGTCGGTGAGGACGAGGTCGAAGTCCCCGTCGCGGGCGAGGGCGAGCGCTTCGTCCGGGTCGACGGAGGTCGTGGCTTCGTAGCCCCGCCTCCCGAGCGTGCGCGCGAGCTCGGCGCAAAAATCGGTGTCGTCGTCGACGACGAGGATGCGTTCGGTCATGTCGCGAGAGGAAGGTAGACCGAGAACGTCGATCCGTGTCCCTCTTCGCTCTTCGCCGCGAGCCAGCCGCCGTGCTCCTCGAGGATTCCCGTGACCACGGAGAGCCCGAGCCCCGTCCCACGGCCTTCCGATTTCGTCGTGTAGAACGGCTCGAAGATCCGGGAGAGCCCCTCTTTGGAGATGCCCGTGCCCTGATCGACCACGTCGATCCGCGCGGCCCGCAAGTGGAGATCTTGCCCCGGACGGGCGACGTCATCCGTCGTGAGCCGGAGCTCCACGGTCCCTCCCTCCGGCATCGCCGCGATCGCGTTCATGACGAGGTTCGTCACCACCTGTTCGAGGCGGAGGGGATCGGCGTCGACGGTGACGTCGGCGTCCTGCCGCGCCTCGAGCGAGACGCCGTGTTTCTTCGCGAGCGGTCCGAGGAGACGACGGACGTCGGAGAGCACCGAGCCGAGCGAGAGGGGCCCCTTGCTCGGACCTCCCGAGCGCGAAAAGTCGAGGAGTTGCCGTACGATACGGCTCATTCGGTCCACCTGCGCCACGATGACCCGAGCGGCGTCCCGCCGGTCCTCGTCGCTCACCCCTTCGTCGACGAGGCTCTGGGCGCGGAGGAGCACCACGTTGAACGGCGTGCCGAGCTCGTGCGCCACGGCCGACGAGAGGGTCGCCACCGTACGGAGGCGGTCGAGGTGCCTGAGCTGCTCGAGCGTCTCGACGTGTGCCGTCGCCTCGTCCTCGAGGTCCGTCTTGGCCTTCGCGAGCTTGTCGCACATGACGTTGAGCTCTCGCTTCAGGTGGCCGATCTCGTCGGTCCGATCCTCGGCGAGCCGTCCGGACAAGTCACCCGCCGCGATCCTGCGGGCCTGAGCGACGACGCGCTCGAGGGGCTGGCCGATGAGCACGTTCCCGAGCCCGAGCGCGAGCCCTCCCGTGACGAGCCCGAGGGCGAGGGCGAACGCGAGCTCCTCGAGCAGCGCGGCACGAACGAGCGAAGACTCGCTCGGGAGCGGGTGGACGATCTCGAGTGTCCCGATCTCGGCCGTGCCGACCACGATGCGCTTCGTGAACGCGAGGGACCGCGACTCACCTTCGCGAACCACGACTCCGGGAGGCTGAGCGTCCTTCTCGGGAAGGAGACGCACGGCCACGTTCGCTCTTCGCTCCCCCATCGCGGTCACGACCTGGTCGACGGCCTTCGGTCCGCCCGTCGCGTGGGCGACCGCGATTCCGGCCTCGAGGGCATCCGCGAGCGACAGCACGTCGGCTCGGATGCGCTCGGCGGCGTGCTGGGCCTCGCGCTTGGCGGAGAACCAGCCCGTCAAGGCGAGCCAGACGCATGTCACGGCGAAGAAGACGGCGGCGAATCGGGCAACGACCTTCATTTCATGGCTCCGTCAAATCCCCCTGCACACCCCGTACCGACCGAGCCTTGCCATGACGCTCGGCTCATCCGGAGGTTCGCGTGAGAACCTGCGTCGCACTTTGCCACGGCCGCGCGAAATGCGACGTGCCTCGCTCGACGTGCGCGGATCGCCTGAAATCGCGGGCGCCTTTCGATAGTGCCGTTTCATGAAGCGGCAAGGGGCCTGGCACGCGATCTGCTCTCCACCGGCGAGGAGGTCTCATTCATGCCCCGCCCCGCACTCTCGTTCGTCGCGCTTCATCGATCCGCTCTCGGTGCGTTCGTGCTCGCGACCGTGCTCGCGTCCGCCATCGCGTTCGGTCTCTCGGGCACGGTCGTCCTCGCGAGCTGGCTCGTCCCGGAAGAGACCCACGAATTTTCGGCCCCGACGGTCGTCGACTGACTCTGCCGAGAGGCCACGCTCACGGAGGTGTGAGCGTGGCCCCGATGCCGACGTGGCCGTCGTTCGAGGTGCAATACGGCTGCGTTCCTGTCTTGGCCGCGCAGCGAGTCGACACCCACACGTCGAGGGCTTGGTCGTAGATCTGCCGTTTCTTCGGGTCCGGCTCTGGGTCGAGCAGGGACGCGCACACTCCGGCGCTGAGCTTGCCGCGGTCGCCGCCCACCACGGTCCATCCTTCGATGGGGTCGTCGACGTCGAGGACGATCACGCGCGAGGGTGCGGCTTTCCACCGGATGGAAACGTTGACGCGTGGCCGCTCTCCTTCGCGCGACGAGCCCTCCGGCAACGCGAACGTGCAGTCCTCGGGGCGGACGGGCACCTTCTGCGAGCCGGAGATGCACGTGGCCTCGTCGAAGCACGACTCGGGGGCGCTTCGCCCGAAGACCTTCCGATCGTCGTAGTCGGCGAGCGAGCTCGCTTCGACACGGGCCGGTTGGCACGTGCCCCCGGAGCACGTCTCGTCGGCGCCGCAGCCGCGGAAGTTGAAGCAGGCCATCCGGAGGGGCATCGGGAGGAGCAGGGTGCGGCCCTCGACGTACGACACCACCGCACGCCGGAACACTTGGGCGTCCTTGCCGTTGAGGTAGCCTCGAAGCTCGACGGTCAGGGAGCCCTCGAGGGAGCGTGACGAGCGAGGCACGACAGCGAGCGTCGCGGGGAAAAAACGCGGATTCTGTACGTCGTGGAGGACCCGGCTCGACTCGGATCCGTCCGCGTCGATGACCACGACCTCGAGGGTGTCGAGCTCCTTCGGGATCTCGGTCTCCGAGGTGATGGCGACCGTGACTTGGGTCGTGCGGTCCTCGCTTCGACACGCGAGGAGGGCGAGGGTGGTCGCTGACGCGAAGGCGAGCTTACGAACGAACGGGCTCATCGTGGCGCTCCTCGGCCCGCGAGCACGACGCGGGGGTCGAGAGTCCCGGGGTTGCTCCCCTGGAACGACGTGGACTGCGTGCCGATGACGGCGGCGGTGGTGGTGGCGGCGCCAGCGAGCGCGACGCCGCCGACGATCCAGACCCACGTCGGGAGGCCTCCCTTCGCCTCGTCGAGGGTGACGTCGAGGGACCGCGTCTCGTCGTCCCGGAGCACGAGGTCGACCGTCCGGGATTTTGCCCCGTCGCGGCTCACGCGGAGCACGTGCTCGCCCGCGGGCACCGCGCCGAAGAAGCCGCCCTTGCCGATGACCCTCCCGTCGAGCGAGATGGTGTCGGCGTCGTTCGTCGTGACGACGCGGAGGCGTGCCTCGTGGGCCTCGCGGGCGAGGTCGAACTCGAGCCGTAGCGGCTTTCCATAGGTGACGTCGACCGTCCGCGTCTCGGAGGCGTGGCCGGGCGCACGCACGGTGATGGCGTGCTTGCCGACCTCGAGGACACCCGAGAAGGGGAGCGGGCCGAGGTCGACCCCGTCGACCAGCACACGTGCCTTTTGCACCTTGGTCGCGACCACCACGACGTCGGCGCGCTTCTGCTGCGGCTCGAGGCTCATCACGACCTTCTCGGAGATCCCGCTCGTCACGCGCACCTTTCGGGGCTCGTCGAGGTACCCCGGCTTCTTCGCCGAGACGGTGTGATCTCCCACGTCGACGCGGAGCGGGCGCCCGAGCTTGTCCGCGGGGACGGGCTCGTCGTCCAGATAGACCTTCGCGTCGGGCTCCGAGACGTGGATCTCGATCGTGGCCACGAACGGCGCGAGCGTCGCCAGCGTGTCCCGCACGCGCTCGGCGTAGGCCTTCGGGAGCCCGTCGCCGCCGAGCGCGAGGCTCTTCTCGAGCGCTGCCATCGCCGACGCGTACCTGTGGCGGGACTTGTCGCAGACGGCCACGTTGTAGAGGACCCTCGCGTCCTGCGAGAGCTCGAACGCGCGCTCGAACTCGGTCCTGGCGCCAGCAAAGTCCTCGTTCGCGAAGAGCGCGCTCGCCCGGTCGAACGCCTCTCGGGCCGGCCCGGACAGGGCGTCACGCACCTTCGTCGACTTCGCCGCAGCTTGGGGGGCCGCCCGAACCGCCGATGGTGTGCCCAGGA
The DNA here is from genome assembly GCA_016712525.1 of Myxococcales bacterium. Lineage (NCBI taxonomy): Bacteria > Pseudomonadati > Myxococcota > Myxococcia > Myxococcales > Myxococcales bacterium. The sequence continues at coordinate 316,463 of JADJQX010000008.1, read as the reverse complement.
CGAGGGCGCAGGCCATGACGAATGGGAAGATACGGTGCGACATGTCGTTCTACTCGATGAGCTTGATCTGCTTGAGATCGTTGACCCGACGGGGAGCCGTCGGCTTCGCCGTCGTGGGGCCTCCGTCGCGAAGCCCCACCGCGTCGGCTTTCACGGGCTCGGCCGAGGCGAAGGTCGATGCGGGGGGGGATCCCGAAGGCTCCGGAACACTGTCCGTCGGCGGGACGGAATCGGATGCACGGGGCTGTGGGATGGCGCTCGGTGAGGCGGTAGGACGAGGGGGCTCCTCGTGGCCTCGGTAGACCGTGATGCCTGCGACGGCGGCGACGACGAGGGTGGCGACGGCTCCCACGCGCAGGGCCAGGGCGCGACCCCGAGGCATCTCCGAGAGCGTTCGCGCGCCGGCCGGCAGGGTGTCGACGAAGGCGCTCCTGTCGCGCGGCAAGGCCTGGATCGCGCGAGCGAGCTCGGTGGCGTCGGCGAAGCGTGCGCTACGGTCCTTCTCGAGGCAGCGCGCGACGAGGGCATCGACGGCCGCGGGGACCCCGGGGACGAGCGAGCGAACGCTCGGCGCGGCCTCGTTCAAGATTTTGGCGTAGAGCTCGGGCACCGAGGCCGACTCGAAGGGAGCCCTGCCCGTGAGGCACTCGAACAGCACGACCCCCATGGCCCAGACGTCGGCGCGAACGTCGACGCCGCTCGCGTCACGGAGCTGCTCGGGGGACATGTAGAGCGGAGAGCCGAGGAGCGTCCGCGGCGCCGTGAGCGAGACGTCGCTCGTGGACGCGTCGACCTCGGTCAACGACTTGGCGATGCCGAAGTCGAGCACCTTCACGGCCACGGCGCCGTCGTCTTTCGGGGTGAGAAAGAGGTTTCCCGGCTTCAGATCGCGGTGCACGAGCCCGCGTGTGTGGGCCTCGGAGAGGGCCTCGAGCGCCTGGCCGCAGATGTCGAGCGCGACGTCGACCGGGAGGATGCCCCGCTCGAGTCGTGCTTCGAGGCTCTCGCCGACGAGCCGCTCCATCACGAGGAAGGGCAGGTCGCTCTCGGTGGTGCCCACGTCGAAGATGCGGACCGTGCGCTCGGAGCGAAGGCTCGCCGCCGCCCTCGCCTCGCGGAGGAAACGCGCACGGCATTGGCCGTCGGCGGCATACTTCGGGGCGAGGACCTTGATGGCTACGGCCTGTCGGAGTCGCGCGTGCTCGCCGCCGAAGACGATGCCCATCCCGCCTTCGCCGATCGCCTCGCCTACGACGTACTTTCCGTCGATCCGGTCTCCTGCCTGCGGCATCGCGAGCTCGCCCGAAGCGCGCTCCGTCACGTCCCTGCTCGCAGAACCTTCGCTCATCCCGGCAAGGCCGAGTCTAGTCGGAGATGCCCCGATTCCAAGCATGGCGCTTAGCTCGGTCCGATGCGGCGTTCCGCCCGTGGGTTGCACCGGCGAGCCGTCCCTCGAGCCGTGTCGACCGCGAGCGAGCGGCGAAGGAAAAACAGCTCAGCTATTAGTGAAGCAATTTCAAAAGGATGTGAGGTGAGTCAGGGCCACCTTCGGGGCTCGTGCCGTCAAGGAAGAGGGCCCTCGGCCAACACGGAGAGCCCATCCGGCGTCGTCGCCACGCGCACGACCGCCCCACGTTCGACACCTTGGACAGCGCTCGCAGGAACGGAACGATCCTCTCCGAGCTCGACGCGCCCGAGCGGCGTCGACCGGCCATCGGGGGCGATACGGAAAAGCCACACCGTGCGCGGAGCCGACGCCACGGCGACCGTGAGGGCACCCGCCGGCGTTCGGCCGAAGGCTGCGGCCGACGTGCCCGCGGAAGAACCCTCGCTCCGCGAGACGAAGGACCGTGCTCCGAGCGCGAGCAAGACCGCGGCCGCCAACGCGAGCGGCGCGACCCGCCGAAAGGGAAGGACCCGCGCGCGCGGTGCGACCGGCTCGGGAGGAGCGTCCGGGAGCTCCACGATCTGCGTCCCGGCTCCGGTGGTCGATACGCCCACCCGCCCACGCGACGCACGAAACTGGCCCATGAGGCGCTCCTCCATGGCCGAGTCGAGGGGCTCGAGGTCGCGCGCGGTCGCCGCCGCGACGAGCCCGAGGACGTCGTCGTCCGACGGGGAAGAGTGCGTGCGAGAGCGGCTCGGCTTGAACTGCGAGGTCATGGTTCCTCTCCGAAGAGTACGCGACGAACGGCCACGAGACCTCGACGCACGTGCGATTTGACGGTTCCGAGAGGCATCTGGGTCGCCTCGGCGATTTCTTCGTGGGTGAGCCCTTCGCACGCCATCAGCACGACCTGGCGCGGGCCCTCTTCGAGCCCCTCGAGAGCGCTGCGGCATCGCTTCAGATCCGCGAGCACGTCCGCGGGCGCTCCTCGGTCGGGAGACGTGTCGGGCAGATCGAGCGTGGGGCCGCGCCTTTGGCTCGCGCGCCGCCGATCGATGAGGCGATGGCGCGTCACGGTCGCGACGAACACGTGCTCTTCACCGGCAGCGGGATCGAACCTCCGCGCGCTCTTCCAGATTTCGACGAAGGCGTCCTGGACGGCGTCGTCGACCTCGTTCGGGCAGAGCCTCCGCGCCATGGCCGCGACGAGCGGGCCGTAGCGGCGAATGCAGTCGCGGGCCGCCCCCTCGTCGCCCGAGGCAACGCGCGGGAGGAGGGGCTCGACCCGAGCTCCGGAACGTGGCGCTGCCGAGTCGTCGGACATCGCCGCGACCTTTAACCGAGGAAGGCTCGGGAGGGCCATCACCATGACCTCTCTCCGAGCCTCGTTCGCCTTTGGATGCGCCCCTGGAGTCACATTGTGCACATCCAGGGGCCGTCCACGGCAAAGCTCACTTCTTCGGGGGAAGGAGGACCGAGTCGATGACGTGGATGACGCCGTTCGACGCGTCGACGTCGACCGCCGAGACCTTGACGTCGTTGTTCAGGAAGACGTTGCCGGCATCGACCTTGATCGTGACCTCTTCCATCGGGAGGAGCGTCGGCGCCTTCGTGAGGGTCACGACCTTGTCCGAGCGCACCTTGCCCGACACCACGTGGTACTTGAGGATCGACTCGAGCTGCGCCTTGTTCTCGGGGAGAAGAAGGTTGGTCACGGTGCCCGCCGGGAGCTTCTGGAACGCGGCGTCGGTCGGCGCGAAGATGGTGAACGGGCCCTTGCCCTTGAGCGTCTCCGTCAGGCCAGCGGCGTCGACCGCCGCGAGAAGGGTCGTGAAGGAGCCCGCCGCCTTCGCGGTGTCGATCGCGTTCTTCGGGGGCGAGGCGAGCACCGCGTCGAGGACGTGGATGACGCCGTTCGTGCAGACGATGTCGGTCTTCGTGACCTTGATCGTGTCGTTGATGAAGACGTCGGAGCCCGAGACCTTGATCTTGAGGTCACCACCCTGGAGCGACTCGGCGTACTTGAGCTTGACGACGTCCGCGGCCTTCACGTTGCCCGACACCACGTGGTACGTAAGGATGTCGGTCAGCGCGGCCTTGTTCTCGGGCTTGAGCAGGGTGTCGACCGTGCCAGCCGGGAGCTTGGCGAACGCATCGTCCGTCGGCGCGAAGACCGTGAACGGGCCCGGCCCCTTCAGCGTGTCGACGAGGCCAGCGGCGCCGAGCGCGGCCGCGAGGGTCTTGAAGCTTCCCGCGGCGACGGCGGTGTCGACGATGTTCTGGGGGCCAGGGGTCGGCGTCGTCCCGGTGGTCGTGGGGGTGGGCGTGGGCGTCGTCGTCGTGGGCGTGGGGGACGGCGCGGGAGCGGGCGTCGTGTTCGCGTCGTCGGAGCAGGCGAAGAGGGCCAAGGAGGCAGCGGCGAAGGCGAAGGAACGAAGGTTTTTCATGGTGTCTCCGTAGACGAGAGGCGGGGAAGTTCTTGCGCGGGACCCCACGTCGCCGCGACACTGGACCTTCCGGGGCTCGGGCCGTCTCGGATTCGCTCGACGTTCGTTTTGTGTCGATTTTTCCTGCGGTTTCGAGGGCGTGGCGAGCACAAACTCCGCTCCGATGCTCGGAGGGCGTGAGCCGTTTCGCGAGACTTGCGCGAGCCCCGTGCGGGCCCTCGTGGTGGCCCGAAGCGTGCAGACGCGATGGCGTGCGCCCGTCTCCTCGATCCGCCGGTTCTCTTCGTTTTCCGCCCGTTCTCGCGCAAAACCCTCGCGGCGAAGGAGGCTCGCCGCGCGCTGTCGTGCAAACGGTGCACGCTGCCGCGCAAACGCAGCAACGGCCGCGTGGCTCGGCTCGAAGGGGGCTCTCGTGAGCCGGGTCGTCGACGCGAACGCTGCCGTCGCCGACGTCGCCTACCGACTTTCGGAGGTCGTCGCGATTTACCCAATCACTCCAGCGTCGGCGATGGGCGAGCACGCCGACGCGTGGGCGGCCGAGGGTCGAAAGAACCTTGGCGGCGTCGTCCCCAAGGTCGTCGAGATGCAGTCGGAGGCGGGGGCCGCGGGAGCGCTGCACGGAGCCCTGCAGGCCGGTGCGCTCGCGACGACCTTCACGGCGTCCCAGGGCCTCCTCCTCATGATCCCCGAGCTCTTCAAGATCGCAGGGGAGCTCCTCCCGTTCTGCATGCACGTCGCGGCGCGCACGGTCGCGACCCACGCGCTCTCGATCTTCGGTGATCACTCCGACGTGATGGCGGCGCGGAGCACGGGCATGGCGCTCCTCGCCTCCGGGTCCGCTCAAGAAGCGCAAGACCTCGCCGCGGTGGCGCACGCGGCCACGTTGCGCGGGCGTATCCCCGTGATCCACTTCTTCGATGGATTTCGAACATCCCACGAGATGACCCGCGTCGAGCCGCTCTCGGACGACGTCCTCCGCGCCCTCGTCGAGCCCTCCGCGGTAGAGGCGCACCGCGCGCGTGCGATGGATCCCGATCGCCCCGTGCTCCGTGGCACGTCCCAGAACCCCGACACCTACTTCCAGGCTCGAGAGGCCGTCGAGCCCTTCTACGCCGCGTTCCCCGACGTCGTCGCCGAGACGATGGAGACGCTCGGTCGCCTCGTCGGCCGCAGGTATCGCCTGTTCGACTACGTAGGTCACCCCGAGGCCGAGCGCGTCGTCGTGATGATGGGCTCCGGCGCCGAGTGCGCCCACGAGACCGTGGAGCATCTCGTCGCGCGCGGGGAGCGGGTCGGGCTCGTCAAGGTGCGGCTCCTCCGCCCCTTCTCCGTCGCGCACTTCACGCGCGTCCTGCCCCGCAGCGTGGCGAGCCTCACGGTGCTCGATCGCACGAAAGAGCCCGGCGCTTCGGGGGAGCCCCTTTACCAAGAGGTCGTTGGGGCCCTCGTCGATGCCCACGCCGACGGGCGTCTCGCTTCGATCCCACGCCTCGCGAGCGGTCGCTACGGGCTCGCGTCGAAGGAGCTCACGCCCGCGATGATCAAGGCCGTGCTCGACGACATGGCGACTCCCGCGCCCCGTCGGCGGTTCTCCGTCGGTATCCACGACGACGTGTCCGGGACGTCTCTCCCGTACGACGAGACGTTCGACATCGAGCCCGAGGACGTGTCCCGCGCGCTCTTTTTCGGCATCGGCAGCGACGGCACCGTGTCCGCCAACAAGGCGACCTTGACCATCGTCGGGGAGGGCACTCCGCTCTTCGTGCAGGGGCACTTCGAGTTCGACTCGAAAAAATCCGGGTCGATCACCGTGTCGCATCTGCGCATGAGCCCCCGCCCCATCCGGTCGACGTACCGCATCCGAAAGGCGCAGCTCGTCGCCGTGCACGATCCCGAGCTGCTCGAGCGGCGCGACGTGCTCGCCGCGGCCATGCCGGGTGCGAAGGTGCTCCTCAACACCGAGGTGCCGGCCCCCCGTGTGTGGGAGACGCTCCCCGAGCACGTCCGAGCGCACCTCTTGGCGCGGGGCATTCGCCTGTTCGTGATCGACGCCAGCAAGGTCGCCGAGGAGGCGGGGCTCGGCCGCCGAATCAACACCGTGATGCAGGCCTGCTACTTTGCCGCGTCCGCCGTGCTCCCCGAGGACGAGGCCTTGGCGCTCCAGGTCGGAGCGATCGAGCGCACCTGGGGAAAACGTGGCGACGAGGTGGTGCGCCGCAACGTACGGGCGATCGAGGGCGCCGCGCGTCTGCTCACCGAGGTCGAGGTCCCGGGCGAGCTCGGTCCCGCGCGGCCCAGGAAGCCCACGGTCCCCGACGACGCCCCCGCGTTCGTCCGAAACGTCACCCGGGCCCTCCTCGAAGGCCGCGGGGACGACCTGCCCGTGAGCGCCTTCACCGTCGACGGCACATGGCCCACGGGCACGAGCCGCTACGAGAAGCGCGCCCTCGCCCGGGACATCCCGGTGTGGCAGCCCGATTTGTGTGTACAGTGCAACTTTTGCTCGATGGTCTGTCCTCACGCGGCCATCCGCACGAAGGTCTTCGCGCCGGAGCACGCCGAAGGCGCCCCGGCCGGGTTTCGCTCGGTCCCCGAGACCTTCGAGCCTGCGTTCTCGGGTCAGAGGTACGCGGTGCAGGTGGCGCCGGAGGACTGCACCGGCTGCGGCTTGTGCATCGAGGTCTGTCCCGCGAAGGACAAACACGCCCCTCGTAGGAAGGCGCTCGTCTCCGAGCCGCTCGCCCCACGACGGGAGGCCGACCGCGACGCGTTCGCCTTCTTCGAGTCGATCCCTTCGGTTTGCCTCGATGGGGTCCCGGTCGACAAACGCAGCGCGGCCCTTCGCCTCCCGCTCTTCGAGTTCTCGGGGGCCTGCTCCGGGTGTGGTGAAACACCGTACATACGCCTCTTGACGCAGCTCTTCGGCGATAGGCTCCTCGTGGCCAACGCCACCGGCTGCTCGTCGATCTACGGAGGCAACCTCCCGACGACGCCGTACACGGTCGACGCGGCCGGCCGAGGGCCGACGTGGATCAACTCGCTCTTCGAGGACAACGCCGAGGTAGGGCTCGGGCTTCGCCTCGGGGTCGACGTCCGCGCCGATCGCGCCAAAGCCTTGCTCGCGCGGTATGCGCCCGCCCTCCCGTCCACGCTCGTCGCGGCCCTCTCGTCGAGCGGGCACGGGGACGTGTTCGTCGCGGAGCGGCGCCGCGCGGTCGGAGACCTTCGCGCTCGTCTCAAGGCGGACGGCTCGGCGGAGGCGCGCGCGCTCGACGCGGTGGCCGAGGCGCTCGTGCCACGCTCGGTGTGGATCGTGGGGGGCGACGGTTGGGCCTACGACATCGGCTATGGCGGGCTCGATCACGTGCTCGCCTCGGGCGCCGACGTGAACGTGCTCGTGCTCGACACGGAGGTCTACTCGAACACCGGAGGGCAGCAGTCGAAGGCGACACCGCTCGGAGCGACCGCGAAGTTCGCCGCGGCCGGAAAGGCCGTCCCCAAGAAGGACCTGGGCCTCCTCGCCATGAGCTACGGGCACGTGTACGTCGCCGAGGTGGCGATGCAGGCGAAGAGCTCGCACACGGTCGAGGCCATGCTGGAGGCCGAGCGTCACCCAGGGCCTTCGATCCTCATCGCCCACAGCCCCTGCATCGCCCACGGGTACGACCTCGTCCACTCGGTCGAGCATCAGAAGCGCGCGATCGCGAGCGGAGTGTGGCCGCTCTACCGGTTCGATCCTCGGAGGCTCGCGAACGGCGAGTCCCCCCTCGTGCTCGACTCCGGGGCACCCAAGCTCGACGTCGGCGCCTACATGGAAGAAGAGGCGCGGTTCCGGCTCGTCGAGCTCCGGTCGAAGGAGCGTTACCAGGAGCTCGTCGCCGCTGCCCGCGAAGGGGTACGGCGTCGCCGCGCACTCTACGAGCAGCTCGCTCGCATCCATATGCCCAAGGAGACCGCGCATGGCTGATCTGGAAACGACGTGGCTCGGGATGCGCATCGCGTCTCCCATCGTCGTCGGCGCGAGCCCGATCTCGCACAACCCCGAGTCCGCGGCGCTCGCCGTTCGCGAGGGGGCGGGGGCCATCGTCATGCACTCGCTCTTCGAGGAGCAAGTCGTGGCCGAGCAGATGGCCGCGCACGCCTTCGTCGACGCCCACGTCGATCGCGACGCCGAGGCGCGCTCCGTCCTCACGGGGGTCTTCTCGCTCGACGGCGATCCGTACCTGCGCGAGCTCGAGAGCCTCCGCGCGAAGGTCGACGTCCCGGTCGTCGCGTCGTTGAACGGCACCACGGCAGGCGGGTGGACGCGCTTCGCCAAGCGGCTCGAGAGCGCCGGAGCCTCGGCCATCGAGCTGAACTTGTACGAGGTGGTGACGTCGTGCGACGAGACGTCGGACAAGGTCGAGGCGAGGCAGCTCGAGGTCGTGCGGGCCGTGGTCTCGTCGGTCGCGATCCCCGTGGGGGTCAAGATCTCGCCGCACTACGCCTCGGTGCCGGCGTTCGTCCGTGCGCTCGAGCAGGCAGGCGCTGCGGGGGTCGTCGTGTTCAACCGCTTCTACCAGCCCGACGTCGTCCTCGACACGCTCGAGGTCGACCGGCGGGTCGTGCTCTCGACGCCCGCCGAGCTGCCTCTCCGGCTCCACGCGTTGGCCGTGCTGTCGCCCCAGGTCGGCCTCTCCCTCGCGTGCTCGGGGGGAGTGCACGGCGGGCTCGACGCCGCCAAGGCGATCTTGGCCGGGGCCCACGTCGTGCAGATGACCTCGGCGCTCCTGGAGCGGGGGGTGTCCCACATCGGCACCGTGGTGCGCGAGCTCGGGGCGTGGCTCGACGAGAAGGGGTACACGATGGTCAAAGACGCCCGTTCGGTGCTCGATCTCCGCTCGGCGCCCGACGCCCATGCGTGGGAGCGCCTCAACTACGCGCGGGTGCTCGGTGGGTGGTCGGGGAGGCGGCGCACCGATCTCGACGATTGAATCACCCCGTGCCCGTGCACGGGTCACGCCCTCGTCGTCAGGGCCTCGGCCCTCCGCGCACGGGGTATCCTCGTTCGCGCCAGACGGTGAACCCCTCGTCGAGCACGAAGGTCGTGTAGCCCCGCGCTCGGAGCGTGTCGGCGGCGACGCCGGACTCGGCGTGAGGGCAGCCGCAGTAGGTGACCACGGGCGCGTCCTTCGGGATCTGCGCGGCGTAGTCCGCGGTCTCGTAGAACGGCGCGCTGATGGCGTGAGCGATGTGTGCGCGGCTGTAGTCCGATGGAGGTCTCGCGTCGAGGATGACCATCCGACGCCCAGCGTCGAGCGCGGCCTTCACCGTGTCGGCCGGAACGAACCTTCCGGGCGGAAATTCGGCGTTCGGAGCGCCCTCGCCGATGACGACGCGCTCGAGGGAGCCCGGACGTGGAGGCGCGGGGAGGGGAGACTCGACCGGGCGTTGCCAGCTCCGAAGGAGGGCGACGAGGTCTCTGCGGGTCGCTTCGGGGAGCGTGCGTCCGTACCCGGGCATGGGCGTCTCGGGGCGGCCTTCGTCGATCGACGCGAGCAAGAAGCCATCGCTCGCGGTGGCGAGGAAGGAGGGCCCCGCGAGCGCGACGTAGCGGCCTCCCTCGCCGTTCGTTCCGTGGCAGCTCTCGCAATGGGTGGCGTAGGCTTTCGCGCCGGCCTCGCGATCTCCACGTACGCCTATCGCCGACGTGTCACGGTAGGTGTGCGGCGCGAGCGATCGGAGATAGAGGATGACCGAGCGCGTGCCCGTGGGGTCGAGCGGACCGCCGTGCGTCGTCCCCCATGCGCTCATCGTGGTGCCCGCGCGCCCGTCCACGATCGCGCGCTCCAAGAACGCGTCGCTCGCGAGCGACAGCATCGTCGGGCTCGCGAGCCTCGTAGCCTCGTCGGCGACGTAGCCTTCCCCGTTCGCGCCGTGGCAGAGGGCACAGTACTTGGCGTACGCGAGGCGGCCTTCCGCCACGGTCGGCTCGGGCGGTGGGCTGCAGCTCGTGAGGCTTTCGCCGACCCCGAGGGCCATCACCAGCACCGTCGTAGCGGTCGCGCGACGCATGCGCGCAGCATAGTCGCTCGCCACAGCACCCCCAAGCCCCGAGCGACCGCTGGGCGCCCCGTGACGTCGACACCCGAGCCCTCCTTGTCCGCGCCGCTCCGAAAGACTAATTCGACCCGCGGAGGCATCGAAACCAAGGCATGAAGCCTCTTTCACGCACGCGCACGGCGCAGGCCTCGGGCAGCACCCCCGCTCGTGAGCCTGGCGATCACGATCACGATCACGATCACGACCACGATCACGATCACGATCACGATCACGATCACGATCACGATCACGATCACGATCACGATCACGATCACGATCACGATCACGATCACGATCACGATCATCACGGGCCGAGGCGGCTCGCGGGGGCGTCGGCGGTCAGGCTCACGCAGGCGCTCGTCGTGACGGCCGGGTTCCTCGGTGTCGAGGTTGTCGTCGGCATTTTGTCCAAGAGTTTGGCGCTCTTGTCCGATGCCGCCCACATGCTGACCGACGTGGCGGCGCTCACCTTGGCGCTCGTCGCGCAGCGCCTCGCGGACCGGCCTCGCGAAGGGAAGTGGACCTACGGCTACCGGCGCGCGGAGACGCTCGCGGCGCTCGTCAACGGCCTCGCGCTCGGGCTGTCGGCGCTGCTCATTCTTCGGGAGGGGATCGAGCGTTGGTCCCGCCCGTCCGAGGTGCGAGGGCTGCCCATGCTCGTCGTCGCCGTCGCAGGCCTCGTGGTGAACCTCGTGGCGGCGAAGCTCTTGTCCACGGGAGAGGGCAGCAAGAACGCGAACGTGAAGGCCGCGCTCGCTCACGTGCTCTCCGACGCGCTCGGGTCGGCGGCGGCGATCGTCGCGGGAGCCGTCGTCCTCGGCACGGGGTACGCCCGCGCCGACACGATCGCGTCGGTGCTCATCGGCGCGCTCGTGCTCGCGAGCGCACGCAAGGTCGTCGTCGCGTCGTCGCGTGTGCTCATGGAGGCGGCACCCGAAGGTCTCGCGGCGAACGTCGACCAGGTGGTCCGCCGTGTTCCCGGGGTGAGCGAGCTCCACGACCTCCACGTGTGGGAGATCTCGGAGGGCGAGCCGCTCGTCACGGTGCACGTGGTGCTCGCGGAGGGGGCGCATGGGGTCGAGGTCGTCACCCTCGTGCGGCGTGCGCTCGAGCAAGAGCTCGGCATCCGCCACTCGACCGTCCAGCCCGAAGCCCGCGCCCACGGGGCGTTGCTCTCCGCGAGCCGGCTCACGCGCCGCGCGTTGCCCACGGGGCAAGGGGCCGACGAGGGAGCCGAGGCCGAGAAACGCTGAGCTTTTCCCTTGGTGGGTCGCGAATCTCCCCTTTCTCGCCGAACCTTGCTATTTCCTCGACGCGATGGCTCAGAATCGACGGGCGCCCGCGCGCCCCGCTCTCGCCCACGCCCCGTTCGTTCTCTTCGTCGCGATCGTGCTCGCCCTCGTGGGCCTCGGTCGCCGCGCGGAGGCCGCCGTCGAGACGCGGCTCCTCCGCATCGACCCGCGCGCGGGCGTCAACGAAGGGACCCCCGTTCTTACGTCGGTGGTGGAGCTCGTGCAGTTCTCCTCCCTCAGCGAGGTGGTGAGCAACGCGGGCTGCGGCGTCTTGAAGGGCGATGCCCTCCTCGCCTGCATCAGCACGGCCGTCGAGAAGCCGGGCGCGATCGCGAAGCCGTTCCCGTTCCCCGACGCGCAGGCCCGCCTCATGGTCCGCGTGGACGGCGGCGAGAACCTCGCGACGTTCGCCGGCAAGACGGCCTGGGGCCAGTCCAAGAAGGACCCTCTCGTCGGCACCGCGTGGCTCATCGCCCTCGACGCGTCGAGCATGATGGGCGCGCGCTACCAAGACGCCCGCGAGGTCGCGAACCAGTTCATCGGCTCGATGGGCCCGAACGACATCGCGAAGCTCATCATCTTCGACGACAAGCTCAACGCGTACCGGGCGAACACCGAGTGGGTCACCGCGAAGGAGAAGTCGAAGCTCATCGCCGTGCTCGCCGCGAACCCCGGTCCCTCGCCATCGAGCGGCAGCGGTCGCCCGTTCGGCGGCCAGGTGAAGGGCATCGTCAAGGCGTTCGGTGACCTCGGCAACAGCGGCAGCATCCAGAACATCCCGATGATGCAGGCGATGGTGCTCCTCTCGAACGGCGCGGGCCGCGAGGACGGAGGGAGCGTCGCGGCCACGGCCGAGGTGATGAAGCAGTTCTTCAACAAGGGCCGCTTCCCCGAGGACAACAACGCCGCCCCGAAGACGCCGCTCCCCGTCATCTCGATTTATTTCCCGAACGCGCGCGGCTTCGTCAACGACAAGCTTTCTCTGAACGATTTCCAGTACATGCAAGATATCGCGAACCCGGAGATCGGCGGGTTCTTCGACATCATCCAGGCGGGGCAGTCGGTCGAGAAGGCGCGCACGATCGTGAAGCTCGTCAACGATCGCTTCGACAAGCTCTGGCTCGTCAAGTGGAAGCTCTCGTGCCTCGCGCCCACGGTCGAGCAGTCGTTCACGCTCGCGTTCGACAACACGAAGCCCCCGATCAAGCCCGACCAGACCTTCAAGGACGTGCCCATCGGCGTGAACCCGACGCAGTGGCCGCTCGACCTGAACCTCGCGCAGACCAAGGCCGAGGCCGACGCCAACCCGGTCTACCCGGGCGGCACGTTCCGCGTGTACGGCAACTTCTGCTGGGGCGGCGAGAAGTCGCGCGCCGAGGCCTACTTCGTCCCGGCGGGTACGCGCCCGGATCCGAACGTGAACAAGAACGACCCGAAGGTCGCGTCGCAGGCGATGCAGACCCTCATCGCCCAGAACATGCGCGGCGGTGCGGTCGAGGCGTCCGACACGTTCGTGCTCTTCCAAGTGCCCGAGGACGAAAAGATCCTCGAGGGCAACGGCGACGCCATGGTGACCCGCCTCGTCGTCTACGACAACCGGGCGAAGCGTGCGTCCGGCTACGACGAGAAGACCGTGCTTACGCTGAAGGCCCAGAAAAAGCCATTCAACGTGCTCCTCATCGCGGGCATCGGTGGCGGCGTCGTCGTCGTCATCCTGCTCATCGTCGTCATCGCGCGCGGCGGTGGTGGCGGTGGCGGCGGCAAGAAGGGCAGGGGGGCGGCTCCTCCCCCGGCTCCGGTGGTCGCGGCGCCTCCCTACGGTGGCGGCGGATACGGTGGCCCGCCGGCAGGTGGCGGGTACGGAGCTCCTCCGTACGGTGGGGGTGCGCCTCCGGGCGGCGGATATGGTGGCGGAGGCTACGGTGCAGCGCCGCCCGCGGGCCCTTTAGCGTAAGCCCGGCGCCGGCGCCCCTCGCGTCGGCGGTCGGGCCCCAAGCGAAGGCTCCGCCCGACCTCGCGGCGACGCCGTTCGGTGCTCCGATCGCGGCCTTCGGTGGAGCGCCCGCGGGCCCTCCCCAAGCCGTTGCGCCGGCGTTCGTGGCACCTCCAGCGGCGCCGGCCGTCGCGCCGGCGTTCGTGGCACCTCCAGCGGCGCCGGCCGTCGCGCCAGCGTTCGTGGCACCTCCAGCGGCGCCGGCCGTCGCGCCAGCCGCGCGAAAGGGTGCGACCGAGGCGGTCGGCATCGTGAGCGAGGTGGCGTGCCCGTCGTGCGGCATGCCCACGATGGCTACGCCGGGGGTCGTTTCGGTCTGTTTTTCGTGCGGACAGCCGATCGACGCGTCGAGGCCCGCCGCCGCACAGCCTCGCGCGCCCGAGTCGTACGCGCTCACGGGTGCGATGCCCGAGGCCCCGTCGATGCCGGTGAACCCGTACGCCAAACCCGGGATCGGGCTCGTCGGCGAGGGGCGCGAGACCCGCGTCTCGAGCGCCGAGATGGGCGTCGGGCGTGATCCGGCGCGGTGCGGCATTCTCCTCGCGGAGCCGAGGGTGAGCGGCCTGCACGCGACGGTCAAGCTCGACGGTGGGCTCCTCCACGTGCGCGACGAGGGCTCGAACAACGGGACGTTCGTCGACGGGAGCCGCATCGCCGCGCACGTGTGGGTTCCCGTTCGCACCGGCGCCGAGCTACGCTTCGGACCCGTGAGCTTCGCGGTGACGCCATGACCTCAGCGCACGACACGGTCGTCGAGCCACCCATCGACGTGGACATCGCGCTCCGCACCGATCCAGGCCGCGATCCCGAGAAGCAGGTCAACGAGGACTCGGGCTTCACGAAGGTGACCCGCTTCGGGACGTTGCTCGTCGTGTGCGACGGCATGGGCGGCCACGCGAACGGGCAAGAGGCGTCGCGCGCGGCGGTCGCAGCCATCGAAGAGACGTTCGACGGGGCCCCCGACGGGAGCGTCGGCCGCGATCTCCTTCGCGTCGGCATCACCTTGGGCCACGACCGCGTACGCGCGCTCCCCTCGAGGAGCGGCGAGGCGCGCGCAGGCTCGACGGTGGTCGCCGTGCTCGTCACTCCCCACGGCGCCGAGGTGGCGCACGTCGGTGACAGCCGCGTCTACTTCGTCTCCCGGGGGACGGTCGCTCAAGTCACGCGCGATCACTCGATGGTGCAGCTCATGGTCGAGGCGGGCATGCTCAAGCCCGAAGAGGCCGCGACGCACCCCGACGCGAACAAAATCATGCGCGCCCTCGGGATCGCGCCCACGGTCGAGGTCGACCTCCGCCCCGAGCCGCTCACGTTCGGGCCCGGCGACTGCTTCGTGCTCGCCTCCGACGGCCTCACCGACCTCGTGAGCGAGGCCGAGATCCTGCAAATGGTGGGCACGTTGCCTCCCGAGCAGGCCGCCGGCCAGATGGTGGATCTCGCCAACGCGCGTGGCGGGCACGACAACATCACGGTCGTCGTTGCGCGCATGCGGGAGGGGTCGCATGCGCACGCTCCGAAGGCCTCGTCGTCGAAGACCGTGCCCGTCACGGCGGTCGATCCGATCGACGTGAGCCGTGCGTCCCCGGCGACGGTCCTCGCCGCGCCCCTCCCGATCACCCTCCCGAACGCGCAACAAGGCAGCGCCCCCGCGACCGCGCTCGCGCCTCCGTTGGCCGTCTCGGGGCCCGCCGTCGTGCCGCCGGTCCCGAGCGCGCCGAGAGCCCAGCCGTCGGAGCCCCCCGCCGCAGAGGCCCGAGGTCTCTCCGCCGGTCTCGTGGTGGCCGTGGTGGTCGTGGCGCTCGCGGTGCTCGGGGGCGTGGGCTACGCCATCTACGGTCAGCTCCAGCGAACCAAGCACAAAGATCCCACGATCATCGTGCCGCTCGGCGCGCTCGGCGACGCGGGCAGCGCGGCCCAGGCCCCCGATCCGGACCCGGAGCCGACGGGCTCCGAGCCACCGCCCGAGACACCCCCGCTCGCGGTGCCTCCACCAACGAAACCGCAAGGCACACACGCGCCGCCCTCTCCCCGCAGGGAGTAGCTCTGGCGCGCTGCCCGTCGCCTAGCGAATTGGCGAAGAGATCCGAGTGTTTGGCGCATGTCGGATTCTCGCGGACGCGGGCCCGCTCGGTGTACCATCGTGCGCGATGATTCCCGGCTTCGGCAAAGAGCAAATCTCCGTTGGTTCCACGCCCGACAACGACGTGGTCGTTCAAGGGCCCGGGGTCGCACCGAAGCACGCCCGCATCGTGAAGCAGGGCGGGCAGCTCGTCTTCTTCGACAACGGCGCCGCGCAGACGTTCGCGAACGGCGCTCCGGTCGCTCCCAACCAGCCCGTCCCGTTCGACTTCCGGACGGCGATCGTCTTGGGGCAGACGCCCCTCCCGCTCGCGCACCCCGCGCTCGCGTTGATGGCCATGTCGAACGGCCAGGCCCAGGCGCCTCGTGGGCACCTCGTGGTCGGTCGCGAGGCGAGCATGGCGACCCTCGTGCTCGCGAACGCCGCCGTGAGCGGAAACCACGCCACGGTCATGCTCGACCGCATGCACGTCGTCGACAACGGCTCGACGAGCGGCACCTACCAGAACGGTCAGCGGCTCCCGCCTCAACAGCCCGTGCCGCTCGACCCGAACGGGGTGCTCACGTTCGGGCCCGTTCCGGTTCCGGTGAGCGTGCTCATGCAGCTCGGGCAGGCCATGGGCGTCGCTCCACAAGGCGCGCCCGCCGGAGCTCCCATGGGAGCGCCACCCCAAGCCCAGGGCGCGCCGCAACAGCCGCCGCCGCAAGGGGGCGAGGCGCCTCGAAAGCACCGCACCGTCATCGGTGAGCTGAACCTCGCGGATCTCGCCCAAAATATCGTCACGATCGGCCGAACCCCCGACAACAAAATCGTCGTCCCTCACCCGCAGGTGAGCTCGAAGCACGCCGTGCTCATGAAGCAGGGCAACGAGTTTTTCCTCGAGGACAAGGGCTCGGCGAACGGAACGTTCGTGCGCGGTCAGAGGCTCGCGCCCGGTCAACGTGTGCCCGTCCAGCACAACGAGAAGATCTTCATCGGCCCCATGCCGGTGCTCCTCCATTTGGCCGGCCAGCAGCTCGGCCTCGCCGTCGAGGACCAGCAGGCGTCGTGGGCAGGGAAGCCTCTCTACGACATCGAGGCCTGGGATCTCTCTCTCGAGGTGCCCGACCGCGACGACAAGTCGAAGATGAAAGTGCTCCTCGATCGGGTCTCGTTCAAGGCGAACCCGGGCGACATGATCGCGCTCATGGGGCCGTCGGGCGCGGGCAAGACCACGCTCCTCATGACGCTGAACGGGTACCTCCCTCCCTCGAGCGGGCAGGTGCGCATCAACGGCGAAGACCTCTACGCCATCTACGACGCGCTCCGCGGCTCGATCGGCTACGTCCCGCAGGACGACATCGTGCACCCCGAGCTCACCGTCTTCGAGGCGGTGAAGTACTCGGCGCGGTTCCGCCTCCCGCCCGACTACTCCGAGGCCGAGATCGACCAACGCGTCGAGCAGACCCTGAAAGACCTCGGGCTCGACTCGCTGAAGAACCTCGAGATCGGAAAGCCCGAGAAGAAGGTGCTCTCGGGCGGCCAACGAAAGCGCGTCAACATCGCGCTCGAGCTCGTCACCGACCCGGTCATCCTCTTCCTCGACGAACCCACCTCGGGCCTCGCGGCGGACGACACCACCGCGCTCATCACGCTCTTGTCCGAGCTCACGAAGAAGACGGGCAAGACGATCATCATGACGATCCACCAGCCCGCGAAGGACGAATACGAGAAGTTCAACCTCACGTTCATCATGGGCTACGGCGGTATCCCCACGTACTACGGCCCTACGGGCGAGCCCTCGTACCGCTTCTTCGCGAACCTCATCGAGCGCCCGAACAGTCCCTTCGTGGCCCTCGCGCCCCAGCATGCGGGCAAGCGCATCGACAACCCACGCGACATGTTCGACATGCTCAACGTGCGCGAGCGCGCCGTGCTCGAGGACATGAAGCGCGTCGACCCGAATACGCCGAGGAACCCCGCGAGGCTCGAGGCGGCGCGGCACTGGCGAAACGAGTTTTTCCGCAACGAGAACCCCGTCTTCCAGCAGATGTTCTCGGGCAACCGCGCCGTAGGCACGCAGGCGGCGGCGCGCGGCGTCCCCCACGCGCCCAAGATCGCGCTCATGAGCCAGCTCTTCTTGCTCATGTCGCGCTACTGGAAGGTGCGTATCCGCGACCGCGCCGGCGCGGCGATCATGTTCCTCCAGGCGCCCATCATCGGCATCATGCTTGCGTTCGTGTTCGCCGGGCAGAAGGAGGCCGTGCCGTTCTGGTGCCTCGGCGCGCTGCAGGAGCTGTCGAAGCGCGGACAGACGAACGCGACGGGCTCGGCTGACCTCCTCGCGCAGATGAAGCCCACGAACGACCACACCGCGGCGCTCTTCTTCGTCGTCGTGAGCTGCGTGTGGTTCGGCACCTCGAACTCGGCCCGCGAGATCGTCACCGAGCGCGCGATCTACCTGCGCGAGCGCATGGTGAACCTCTCGCTCTTCAACTACGTATTCTCGAAATACATCATCCTTTCGCTCATTTGCGTGCTGCAGTGCACCATGCTCCTGGGCATCGTGTTCTTCTCGCTCGGGTTTCACGGCGGGCCCCTCGCGTTCCTGATGGAGCTGCTCGTGATGGTGGCCGTGAGCATGAACGCGACGGCGCTCGGCCTCCTCATCTCGACGCTCGTGACCTCCGCCGAGGCGGCCATGGCGCTCACCCCGATCGCGCTCATCCCTCAGGTGGTCTTGGGTGGGCTCATGGTGCCGATGACCACGAACCCCATGCTGAAGCCGCTCATGTACGTGATGCCGGCGCGCTGGGGCTTCGAGGGATCGATCACGCACGAGCGCGACGCCATCCAGAAGGATCCGGCCTGGTTCATCGACCTCAAGAAGCCAGGCCTTTCGAGCGCGCCCGATTTCGTGGAAAATGGTCATTTCAAATGCGCCATCGCCCAAATGGCCTCGGACAACCTCGCCGGTGGGTGGGGCTTCGTGAACTACGCGGACCTCTGGCTCCCGCTCGTGGTCCTCTACGGCATGACGGCGCTGATGCTCGTCGCGCTCCTCATCCTCCTCAAGCGGCGCGACCCGGTGTGAGGGCCCGGCGCTCCACGGGGAGTGCGGTCGCGAAGGCGGCCTTCGGGGGCACGGCTTGACCGCGCTCTCTCCCGGCTCCACCGTGGGCGTGGGGTACGAGGTCTCGCGCCTCGTCCTCACCACGGCGACGGCCTGCCACTACGAGGCCGTACGCACGAGCGACGGCGCGAAGGTGGGGCTCGCCGTGGCCCATCCCCACGTGGGCCGGGATCACGAGCTCGCGCTGGCGTACCGTGCCGACGCGTACGCCGCGAACGCCATCCCGAGCGCCGAGGTGGCGCGCACCCTCGACGACGGCACCACGAGCGACGGGCGGCCGTTCCTCGTGACGGAGCACGTCGAGGGCGAACCTTTGGTGGCGCTCCGTCGCGCGTGGGGAGGGAAGCTCCCACTCGACGTGGCGGTGGACTTCGTGGCCCAGCTCCTCGGCGTGCTGGCGGCGGCGCACGACATCGGCCTCGTGCACCCGGAGCTCCGCCCCGAGAACCTGGTGATAGGCCCCGGCGGGCGCATCAAGGTCACCGGTTTCGGGAGGGTCACCCCTCGCGCGACGCCGGGCCTCGACGCCGAGCTCGCCCGGCTCGGGTACGTGCTCTCCGCGCCCGCCTTCATGGCCCCCGAGGAGGCCATCGGAGATCCGCTCCTCGTCGACGCTCAGACCGACATTTTCTGTGCCGGAGCGATCCTCTTTTGGCTCATCGCCGGGCGCGGCCCGTACGACGCGAACGAGGGGCCCCGCCCGTTCTCCGAGCTGCTCGCGGCCACCAAAACGAAGCCACGCTCGCTCCGCGCCGCGGTCCCGAGCGACGTGGCCCCGGACGCCATCGTCGAGCTCGTCGATCGCGCGCTTTCTCAAAGAAAATCAGAGCGTTGGCTCGATGCGAGGGCTTTCGCCGAGGCGCTCGCCCAGGCCACCTCCGAGGGCCTCGGTGGAGCGCACCCCGGAGACGACGACCCGGGCGACGACGAGCCGACCTGGAACAGCGGGCCCGAGCTCGAGCCCGAGCTCTTGGCGCACCTGAAGGCCGCGCAGGGCATCGAGACGCGAAAGTCGAAGCGCCCCTCCCGTGCGCCCATCCTGGCCGACGAAGAGGAACCCGTCGACCCGACGATCCCCGTGCCGGCTGCGGTGATCGAGGCCGCTCGCGAGGCGGGCCTGACGGTGCCCGGGCAGGCTCCCGTCCCCCCCAAGAGGACGATGCGCATGCGTGCGCCCGGGGCCCCCGAGCCTGCCGTCGCCGACGAGCCGCCGCAGCCGAAGCCCGCTCCGGCTCCTCCGGAGCCTGCCCTCGTCCCGATGTTTCCGCCGCGCCGTGGCCCCGAGGTGCCCCGTGACGAAGCGTCGATCATCGTGAACGCGACGCCCGTGCCGCCTCCTGCGGCTCCTGCGCCGCAAGCTCCCCATCCTCCCTTCGCGCCCCAAGCGACGCCCCATGCGTTCGGCCCGAGCCCGACGCCGTTCGGCGCGATCACTCCCTCCTCGGCGCAGTCCTCGGGTGCGTACGGCGCCCTCGGGCACGCCCCTCCGCCCCGCAGCCGCAAAGACGACGCCACCGTCATGCTTGCCCCCACGCGACGCGAAGAGCCGTCGTCGGGCAAAGGGTGGGTCGTCGTGGTCGTGGTCGTGCTCGTGCTCGTGCTGGCCGCGGCAGGCGGGGCGCTCGTGTTCCTTCGCGGGTGAGCTCGGCCTCCTCGTGTGACGCAGGGCGGCGCGCGTCGGGCGCGTCGAAGGCTCGGCGAGAGTCATTTACGCGCGCCTCGCGGCTTGTCATGCTCCGGGGCCTCGCCGCGGCGAAGAAGGACGGGCCGCGAAGTCGCGCCCGCGCTCGCCGCGCCGGAAAGACCCTCAAGACCTCCAGGAGACAGCGATGACCGACACCAAGAAGCCCATCACCGTGAACGGAGAGCGCCTTTGGACGTCGCTCATGGAGCTCGCCAAGATCGGCAAGACGGCCAAGGACGGCGTCTGTCGCCTCGCCCTCACCGACCTCGACAAGCAGGGGCGCGACCTCGTCACTGGCTGGGCCAAAGAGGCCGGCATGACCATCACCGTCGACAAGATCGGCAACGTGTTCATGCGCCGAAAGGGCAAAAATGACGCCCTCCCGCCCGTGATGTGCGGCAGCCACATCGACACGCAGCCCACCGGCGGCAAGTTCGACGGCAACTACGGCGTGCTCGCAGGCCTCGAGGTCGTGCGCACGTTGAACGACGCGGGACTCGAGACCGAGGCGCCCATCGAGGTCGCGTTCTGGACCAACGAAGAGGGCTCGCGGTTCGTGCCCGTCATGATGGGCTCGGGCGTCTTCTGCGGCGCGTTCACCCTCGAGCACGCGTACGCCGCGAAGGACGTGGACGGAAAGACGGTCGAGGGCGAGCTCCGCCGCATCGGCTACGTCGGCGACGAGGAGCCCGGAAAACACCCCGTCGGCGCCTACTTCGAGGCCCACATCGAGCAAGGGCCCGTCCTCGAGGACGCGGGCATGACGATCGGCGTCGTGCGCGGGGTGCTCGGTCTCCGCTGGTACGACTGTGTCGTCACCGGCATGGAGGCGCACGCGGGGCCCACGCCCATGGCGCTCCGCAAGGACGCGCTCCAGGTCGCGACGCGCATCATGCAGGAGGTGCCCGCCATCGCGAACCGCAGGCCTCCGCACGGTCGTGGCACGGTCGGCTTCGTGCAGGTCCACCCGAACAGCCGCAACGTGATCCCGGGGCAGGTGAAGTTCTCGATCGATCTCCGCAACATCGACGACGAGAACCTCGACGCCATGGACGCCGAGATCAAGGCGTTCATCGAGAAGACCTCCAAGGAGACCGGGCTCCCGATCGAGCTCAAGCAGGTCTCGTACTTCAAGCCGTGCCAGTTCGAGAAGGGTTGCGTCGAGGCCGTCGAGAAGGCGACGAAGGCCCTCGGCTACTCGCACATGGACGCCGTCTCGGGCGCCGGTCACGACGCCGTCTACGTGGCGCGGCTCGCCCCCGCCGGCATGGTGTTCATCCCCTGCAAGGACGGCATCAGCCACAACGAGATCGAGGACGCCAAGCCCGAGCACATCACCGCGGGCTGCAACGTGCTCCTCCACGCCATGATCGAGCGCGCGAACGCGATGCGCTGACGCGAACCGGGGTGGGGCGAGGCGGCGCGGGCTCTCGGAAGGGGCCCGCGCCGTGGTCATTTCGGCACTCGAAGGCCCGGCCCCGCGGGTGGCCGTGTGTTCCCGGTGCATGCGATCCGCCGCTCGTTTGGCCCGTCTCGGAGGCCCTCGCGGAGGTCGTTTTTCGACCTACATGGCCCCACCTTGGCTCGGCAGGAAATGCCGTCATTTTGAGGGGTTACGAACAAATCGAACCCGCAATCTTGACCGTGCAACGTGCGTTCAGTACTGTTCCATGCATCATGCAAGGGCTGACGCAGCGGCAGCAGATGGTGCTCGATTACATCAAGCAGTCGATCCAAGATCGGGGGTACCCGCCCACGCTTCGGGAGATCGGGGCCCGCATGGGCATCCGGTCGACGAACGGCGTGAACGACCACCTCCGGGCGCTCGAGCGGAAGGGTTACCTCACGCGCGAGGACATGAAGAGCCGCGCGCTCCGCCCCACGGGGCCTGCGGGTCTCCCGCCCTCGGCCGTGACCGAAGAAGCGTCCAACGACGAGGGTCGCACGACCTTCGACGACGACGATCTCGTCGAGATCCCGGTGCTCGGTCGGGTCGCCGCGGGCCTCCCCATCCTCGCCGAAGAGAACGTCATCGACACGGTTCGCGTCGATCGCGGGCTCCTCCGCGGCGGGCGCGAAGTGTTCGGCCTGCGTGTCTCGGGCGACAGCATGATCGACGCCGGCATCCTCAGCGGCGACTACATCTTCGTCCGGAAGCAGCTCACCGCGAGCCGCGGCGACATCGTGGTCGCCCTCATCGGCGACGAGGCCACGGTGAAGTACTACTACCCCGAGAAGGACTACGTGCGGTTCCAGCCCGCCAACAAAACCATGGCCCCCATCCTGGTGCGCGCGGTCGACTTCCGCCCCACCATGCTGCTCGGCGTGGTCGTGGGCGTCTTCCGACGCCTCTGAGGCGGAGCGGAGCGGACGAAACGAACGAGGCCACGCGGCGATCGCGCCCGTGGCCTCGCGCCGTTCCATGCGTCGAGAGGCTCAAGCCGCGCCGCGCTCGGGCTCCTGGGTGGCGCGCTCGAGGGCACGCTCGCTGAAGGACCAGAGCCGCTCGGCGAGCGCGGCGTCGCGGGCGAGCGGGCTCGGCCGTTTGGGCTCGAGCTTGTGGAAGTAGAGGGTGTCGCCTTCGAGCGAGGCCGTCGCTGCGTGCGCGATCGTGTGGCCGCCCGCCTCGACCGAGCCCATCCGCAAGAGCCACGGCAGGATGGCGCGCACGGGCGAGGGGACCTTGCGCCAGATGTCGCTCGCGATGCGGCCCGGGTTCATCGCGACCGCCTCGAGGCCGGGGTAACGCCTCCGCAGCTCGGCGGTGAAGAGCACGTTCGCGAGCTTCGAGACGCCGTACTCGTCGAGCCCGGTGCGGCTCGAGGTGGGCTGCGTGACACGCCCGAGGTCGAGCGAGCGGGGCTGGAAATGATTGCCGCTCGACACGTTGACGACGCGGCCCTTCGCCGCGAGCACCGCGCCGAGGAGCGGCATGGTGAAGGCGAAGTGCCCGAGGTGGTTCGTGCCGAACGCGAGCTCGTAGCCGTCCTCCGTGAGGCCGCGCGCCCCGGCGACGCCGGCGTTGTTCACGAGCCAATCGACGCGTGGGTGCTCTTTCGCGATGCGCTCTCCGGCCTCGTGCGCGCGCGCCATGCGGTCGAGGTCGAGCGCGACGAACGACGCACGGGCCCCCTTCGCTCGGAGCTCACGCAGGACGGGCGCCGTCTTCTCTTCGGACCGGCAGGCGAGCACGAGGTGCACCCCTGGACTCGCGATCTCCTTGGCGAAGGCCGCCCCGATCCCCGTGTTGGCACCCGTGACGACGACGACCCGCTCGGTTTTGCTCATGCGCCATGGCATAGTCCGAGTTGACGAACTGTCAAGTAATGAGGGGCGCATTCGGCGCTCGGTGGGACGACTTCACGAATCGATCGCGCTCTCGGCATCACTTTGTGGTCTATGAATTGACAGAACGTCAGGAAATGTTATTTGACGATTCGTCGAACATGGCCCGCCCCTCCGAACCCGACAAGAGGCTCGACCTCGCCCGCAGAGCCGCCCTGGTGCTCGAGCGCGAGGGCCTCGGCATCTCGGCCGAGAAGCTCGCCGCCGAGCTTGGCATGAAGCGGCCCACGCTGCTCTATCACTTCCCCACGTACGCCGACATCGTCGAGGCGGCGCTCGTGGCCACGCTCACCGAGCAGGCCATGGTCGTCATGGCCGAGGTCGAGCGGCACACGCACCCCATCGATCGCCTCTACGCGCAGCTCCGCGCGGTGCACGCGTTCCACCACGGGCGTGAGTCGCGCATCGTGTTCTTGTCGCAGGCGATCGCCGCCACGTCGGGTGCGAGGGTGCAAGAGATCGTGAGCCGCGGCGCGGAGGTGTTCGAGGCCTTCCGGAAGGCCGCGGCCGACCGTGTGCGCGAGGGGATCGCGGCCGGCATCGTGGCCCCGTGCGACGCCGACGCGCTCGTCACGACCATGCGTGCCCTCACCGACGGCCTCATGCTCCAGCGGGTCACCCAAGGCATCGCGCTCGGCCCGTCGCACGAGCTCGTGTGGACGCACCTGCTCGCCCCGCTCAAGATCGAGCGGCCAAACGAGGCCCTGCCGAAGGAGCCCAAGGCCCCGCCCAAGAAGCCCAAGGCGCGCCGCGCCTGAGCCCGTCGTTTTCGCGTCTTCGTCTCCCCTGTGTTCCGCATTCGCACCGTCGGCGCCGCGACGGAAAAGGACTCCCGATGTTCGGTATCTCTCTCGGTCGTGGGAAAAAGCCGCTCCGCATCGCCTACGGGCGCCTCTTCCACGAGGCGAACGCGAAGAGCCCCGTGCTCACCGAGCGCGGCGATTTCGACCGCATGCATCACATGGCCGGCGACGAGCTCGAGCGCGCGACCACGCTCTCCGGGGTGGAGCTCAAGTCGTTCATGCCCCACGCCGAGCTCACGGGGTTCCGGCAGGCCGCGCGCCTCGCCGGCGGGGTCACGTGCGTGCCGCTCGCGTCGTCGCTCGCCGTGCCGGGCGGGCCGCTCTCTCTCTCGTGTTTCGAGGAGCTCGTGGGCGATCTGCTCGAGCGGCTCGCGCGGGCGCTCGAGGGCGGCCTCGACGGGGTGTATTTGGCGCTCCACGGCTCGATGGAGGTCGCGGGGCTCGACGGGGCGCCCGAGGCGAACCTGCTCCGTCGCGTCCGCGAGCTCGTGGGTCCGAACGTCCGCGTCGCCGTGAGCTACGACCTCCACGCGAACCTCTCGGCGGGCCTCGTCGAGCCGGTCGACGTGCTCGTGGGCTACCGCACGAACCCGCATTGGGATCTCTTTCCGACCGGGTTCCGCGCGGGAAATCGCCTGATTCGTACGCTCCGCGGGGAGATTCGCCCCGTGTCCGCGTGGCGCAAGCTGCCGATCGTGATCGCCGGCGGCACCACGATCGATTTCCTCGACCCGATGCGCGGAGTCTTCCGCTTCATGAAAGACCTCGAGCGCGACCCTCGGGTGGTCTCGGCGAGCCTCTTCATGGTGCACCCTTACACGCAGGCCGAGCACCTCGGCTGGGCCGTGCACGTCACGACCGACGGAGATCCGGCCCTCGCCGCGGAGCTCGCCGACAAGCTCGCCGACAGGGCGTGGCAAGAGCGCACGAAGGGCCTCCCCGAGCTCTTCGGTCCGGCCGAGGCCATCGCCGAGGCGAGGCGAGGGGTGCTGTCGAAGCTCGGACCCGTCACGTTCGTCGATTGCGACGACGTCGTGGGCGCCGGCGCACCCGGAGGCAACACGCGCATCCTCGCGGAGCTCGTCGCGCGGGGCGCGGGGCTCGTCGCGTTCGTGCCCCTCCACGATCCCGCGCTCGTCGCCGAGCTGTGGGATTCGTCACGGGACGGGGACACACGCGACGTCGTGTTCCGCGGCACCCCGGGCTACGGCTGCCCGGAGGTCTCGGCCCGCGCCGTCGTGCGCGCCCGGGCGACGACCGACTTCGGCCGTACGCTCCGCCTCGACGTGGGGAGCGTTCACGTGGTGGTCGCCGAGCGCGCGCCGCTGCCCATTCACCCGAGCTTTTGGTCGGCCTTGGGCCTCCGCGCGCGGGACGCGAACGTCATCGTCCAGAAGAACTTCTTCCACTACCGCATGTTCTACGCGGCCATCTCGTTCAAGCACGTGCCCGTCGTGACCTCCGGCGCCACGAGCCTCGCCGAAGTGCGCGACGCAGCCTACGTCGTGCCGATGGTGCCGAAGGCCATGCCGTCCGATTGGCGCCCGTCGGACCCGATCCTGCGCGCCCCGAAGAAGCGCCCCCTCGACGCCGCGACGGCGCCCGCCGAAGCCTGACGGCGCGTCCGTCTCGAGCGAGTCGCGCGGGGCGAGCGAGTCGAGCGGCGAGACGGGAGGAAAATCCCCTAGCGAAAGAGACGATGGACGGAAAGGTGGGATGGCCCTACGCTAGGAAGTTTCGGCGTTGGAAGCTTTGCATCGTGCATGGGCCATGGCAGCCTGCGTGAGTCGTAGGCAACGGAGGCCGCCATGAAGAAACCCGTCTCGTTCACGCTCGTCTTGTCGCTCGCCGCCTCGTTCGCCTGTGGCTCGTCCGAGCGCGACGCCATCTTCGACCCGGCTCAGAACCCGGCGGTCCCGCCCGGCACGTCCCCCGATGGCGGCCCCGCGGGCCCCGTGTTCGGCGGCGAGAACACGAACGGTCTCCAGCTCGACCCCGTGAACGCCGTCGTCTTCATCGACACGTCCACGAACCCGCCGACCCCCGCCACGCAAGGCTTCAAGGTGATCCGCAAGGACCCGGCGGGTGACCGCGACGTGACGGCCGGGGCCACGTTCACCCTCGAGCGCCCCGAGCTCGGCGCGTTCAACGGCGCGACCTTCACGTCGGTCGCGACGCTCCCGGCCGGCCCGCTCGGCCAGACGACGGGGGTCACGGTCAAGGCCGACGGCGGGTCGACGGGCGGCAAAATCACCATCGTGGCGCTCCGCCGCGGCAGCGAGAACCGCGACTTCTTCTTCGTCGAGCCGTTCAACGAGGCGCCTACGCCGCAGAACGACGTGCTCAAGTTCAAGACGAACATCCAGTCGGTCGACGTGGCCTTCGTCACCGACACGACGGGCTCGATGTCCGACGAGATCACGGGCATTCGGAACGCGCTCGCGGGCAACCTCCTCACGCAGCTCCAGGCCGCGATCCCGAACGTCGGCATCGCTATCGTCAGCCACAAAGACGAGACCGACGGAAACGGCAACCTCGTGCGCGTGCTCTCTCCCGTGACGACCACGCTGTCGCAGGCGCAGACCGCCGCGGGCCAGCTCGGCGCGAGCGGCGGCGGCGACACGCCCGAGGGCCAGGTGCCTGCCATGTTCCACGTCCTCACGGGCGGGGCCGTCACGGGCGTCCCCGCGGTCACGCCCCCGGCCGGTACCCGCGGCGCGGTGCGCTTCCGCGCCGGCGCGGTGCCCGTGGTCGTCCTCACGACCGACGCGAGCTGGCACGCGACGCGCGGAGGCATCACGACCGCGCAGGTCACGAGCGCGTTCACCGGCGCGAGCGCCCGCTTCGTCTCTCTGACGAGCGACTCGGGTGGCCCGGGCAACGAGACCCAAGCCGACGCCCTCTCCGACGCGACCAGCTCGAACCTGCCCGCGTCGGCCTTCTCCGGGTGCACGGCGGGCCAGTGCTGCACCGGCGTGAACAACGCCGCGCGTGCTCCCTCGGCTCCGGGAGGGCGCTGCCGCTTGAACTTCAAGTACGCGAAGTCGAGCCCCAACATCGGGCAGGGCGTGGTCAACGCGATCAAGGCGATCGCCGTGGGCTCCACCTACGACGTCACGGTCATCCCGCGGAACGACCCGGCGAACGAAGGCGGCGTCGACGCGACCAAGTTCATCAAGGCCCTTCGCGCGAAGGACGAGGGCGACCCGAGCCAGCAGTGCCCCGCGCACCCCGCGAAGGACACGAACGGCGACGGCATCAAGGACACCTTCACCCAGGTGACCGTGGGCACGCCCGTGTGCTTCGAGGTCATCCCCCAAACGAACACCACGGTCGAGCCTCAGGTGGCCGCGCAGTTCTTCAACGCCTTCCTCGACGTGGTCGGTGTGCCCGGCAACGTGAAGCTCGACGAGCGCAAGGTGCTCTTCCTCGTCCCGCCGAAGGGCGGCGTCGTCACGAAGTGATCGAGTCCCGTGGGGACGTGGCGCGGGTCTTCCTCTCGGGGGGCCCGCGTCGCCATTTCGAGGCACGAGAGATGGGGCTCGGGCCTGGGCGTGTGTTCACCGTTCGAGGCTCGAGGCGTGCCTCGCGCTTCCGCCGCGACCGCAGTTTTTTCACTTTTCGAGACGAGCCGGGTCAAATCGTTGTAAGGGCTCTTCCGAACGGAGAAACACGTGGAACGACGCACTCGTCAGCTTGTCACCGCAGCGGCTCTCGCCATCGGGCTCACGTTCGCGATCGGCGACTCGCCCGCCTTCGCCGACCCGAAGACCGAAGCCGGCGCCAAGGCCCTTCAAAAGAAGGCCATGGAAGAGGACTACCTCGCCACCGAGTTCGCCAAGGCGAAGGAGAAGCTCGAAAAGGCCCTCGCGGCCTGCGGCGCCGACAAGTGCGCCCCGGGCGTGAAGGCGCTCCTCCACCGTGACCTCGGCGTCGTCTACGTGGGCGGCCTGAACGACAAGGACAAGGGCCAAGCGGCCTTCGCCGAGGCGCTCAAGGCCGACCCGGCCGTCGCCCTCGACAAGGACCTCACCACCAAAGAGATCACCGCGGTCTTCGAGGCGGCCAAGAAGGGTGGCGGCGCGCCCGCTCCCGGCCCGGGCCCCGGCCCCTCCAAGGGCCCCTCGGGCGACTTCGTGCACACGCCCTTCCCCGAGCAGCAGGTGCGCACCTCGGTGCCCGTGCTCGTCGAGTACGGCGGCGAAGAGAAGCTCGTGAAGGTGCTCGTTCGCTACAAGGGCTTCGGCATGACGGAGTTCAAGCAGTTCGAGCTCCGCAAGCTCTCCGAGAAGCAGTGGGGCGGCAACTCCCCCTGCGGCGACGTTCAGACCGGCGATTTCCTCTATTATATCCAGGGGTTCAACGATCAGAACGACCCGGTCGCCACGGCCGGCAGCCGCAACGAGCCCTACAAGACCAAGATCACGGCGCAGGCCGTCGCCGACGCCCCGCACCTCCCGAACCAGCCCGCGCCCACGCAGTGCGCCGATACGGGCGACTGCCCCCCCGACTTCCCCGGTTGCAAGAAGAAGCCGCCGACCGGCGGGGGCGACGAGCCCACCGGGAAGCCCGAGGGTGAGGCGTGCGTCGAGGACAACGAATGCCAGTCGAACAAGTGCGAGAAGGACAAGGGCGCCGACCCGCTCGACAAGGGCGTCTGCACGGCCCCCGCCGGTGGCCCCAAGGGCTACCGCAAGTTCTGGGCAGGCCTCCAGTTCGGCATGGACTTCGCGTTTTTGCCCTCGGGTGACGACGTCTGCAAGCTCGACGACAAGAACAACTTCTTGCCGCTGAAGGACACCGGCTACTACTGCTACGACAGCGGCGGCAGCCGCGACTACCCGACGCGCCCGACCAACACGGCCGAGCGCGCCGAGAACGACGCGATCACCGCGGGCCAGGCCAACAACAAGGTGCAGGGCGGCGTGGCCCCGGCCACCATCCGCATCCTCGCGACGGCCGACTACGGCGTCACGAAGAACATCATGATCGGCGCGCGCCTCGGCCTCGTCGTGAACACGTACCCCGGCACCGAGGGTGGCGTCGACGGTAAGGGCTTCAGCGCCCCCATCCACCTCGAAGCCCGCGGCACCTACCTCTTCGGAGACGGCCTCGCCAAGACCAAGGGCATCGTGCCCTACGCCTTCCTCGGTGGTGGCATCTCGAACTGGGACGCCAAGGTCGGCGTCACCGTGACCGAAGCGCGTCAGCCCTCGCCCTCCACGGCGAACTGCACGAAGACCGGGACCGGCCAGAACTGCACGGTCGACGCCTGGTACCTCGGCGGACCGGGCTTCATCGGGTTCGGCGGCGGCGTGCGCATCATGGCGACCGAGCGTGTCGCCATCCCCCTCGGGCTCCGCATGGCGTTCGCCCTCGGAAACGGCGTTCTCCCCGCGATTTCGCCCGAGCTCGGCGTGCAGTTCGGCTTCTGAGCCGACCCGAAAGCTCGACCTCCACGATGCCCCGAAGGCCCGAAAGGCCCTCGGGGCATCGACCATTTCGGCCCAAACCTCGCGATCGACCCGTTCGGTAAGGTACACTCGAGGCGCCGTTCTCGGTCTTCTCGGGCACGGCCACGGACCCATCGTGCACGCCGGGAGCACAAGCCAACGCGACGCCGTGATGACCCTCGGCCGCTACACCCTCTGCGGGGAGATAGCGGCCGGCGGCATGGCATCCGTGTATTTTGCACGCATGGAGGGGACCGGCGGCTTCGCGAAGTCGATCGCGGTGAAGCGCCTCCACCCGCAGTTCGCCCAAGACCCCGACTTTCGCTCGATGATCCTGGACGAGGCTCGGCTCGCGGCGCGCATTCGTCACCCGAACGTGGTCTCGCCCATCGACGTCATCGACCTCGAGGACGAGGTGCTCCTCGCGATGGAGTACGTGCACGGGCAGGCGCTCTCTCGGCTGATTCGCGCGGCGGCGGGGGCAGGCCAGCCGACTACGGTGCCCCTGTGCGCCTCGGTCATGGTGGGGATGCTGCACGGGCTCCATGCGGCCCACACCGCCAAAGACGATCGCGGGGTGCCGCTCGGCATCGTCCATCGGGACATCTCGCCCCACAACGTGATCGTCGGGGTCGACGGCATCACCCGCGTGATCGACTTCGGCATCGCCAAGGCGAAGACGAGCAGCGAGGCCACCCAGGCCGGCATGGTGAAAGGAAAGGTCCCTTACCTCGCGCCCGAGCAGCTCGACGGGCGCCAGGCCACCATCGCGACCGACGTGTACGCGTCGGCCCTCGTCATGTGGGAGATGCTCGTCGGTCGTCGGCTCTTCGACGCCGACTACGACCACGCGATCGTCGCGCTCATCCTGCGCGGCAACGTCGAGCCGCCGAGCACCTTCGTCGACGTCCCCCCCGAGATCGACGCCATCGTCATGAAGGGCATGGCCCGCGAGCCCGAGGCCCGGTTCGCGTCCGCGCGCGACATGGCCCTCGCCATCGAGAACGTGGTGTCGCTCGCGAACCCCTCGCACGTGGGGGCGTGGGTCGAGCACTTCGCCGAGGCCGATCTACGAAAACGCGCCGAGAAGCTCGCGCGGCTCGAGGCCCTGCCTTCGGTCGGCCCCGACGAGCTCTCCATGTCGCTCTCGTCGTCGCGCAGGCAGGTGACGATGCCGAGCCTTCACGGTCGCTCGCCCGTGTCGGGGATCTCGTCGCGCGCGCCGGGACCGCCTCCGGGGCCGCCTCCGCCGTCGCGTCCGCCTCCCGTGTCCTTGCGTGGCACACCGCCTCCGCCGCGTCCGTCGCAGACCCAAGGGCTCCCTCCGCCTCCGCCGCGCCCGCTGCCTCCCACGCTCCGCTCGGCGCCCGAGCCACCGCGCCCGCTCCCGCCCCCGCCCGGTGCCCTCCGTGGTCCCGAGATCCAGATGGCGAACGTCGGATGGCTCCCGCCGAACGCCAACACGGGCGACGTCGTGGTCGTCACCGAGAAACCCCGCTCGATCGGCGGCGGCCTCTTCGTGCTCGCGTTCGTGCTGGTCGCCCTCGCGGGCGCTGCCCTCTTCGGCCCTGGGTTCATGCGCGACCGCTACGTCAAGGCGGCCGAGGCCATGGGGGCCACGCTCACCGTCGGCAAGGTGTCGGCGGGCCTCCAAGAGCTCACGCTCGGGGAGGTGTCGGGCACCGTGCCCGAGGTCGCGTCGTTCAAGGCTCCGAAGGTCGTGCTCGGCCTTCGTGGCCTCACGGTCGCGCGCGTCGAGCTCGATCACCTCGAGCTCGAGGTCCAAGGGAGCTACCCGCGCGTCGGCAAGGCGCTCGATGCGTTCGTCACCAAGGCGTCGACCGGGGCGGTGCCGCCCGGCGGGCTCTTGGAGAAGGTCACCGTGACCGACGCGAAGGTGACCTGGTCGGCGCCCTTCGGACCGGGCACATCGGCCACGCTCGAGAACGTGTCGGGTGCATTCACAGGAGACTCGGCGACGCCGTGGCTCCGCGCGTACACGCTCACCGCCGCGATCGTGAAGGTCGGCGGCACGGCGGGCACGTTCGGGCCGTACGAGCTCCGCGCCACACGCGCGGGTGAGGCGTCGTCGGTCACCTTGCGCATGGACCCGTACGGCGCTTCGGGCGCAGAAATGTCAATGAATACGGATGGTTCCGTAAAATCGCCCGACGGCTCGCCCAAGCGCACCGTGGCTTTCTCCGTGCCCATGCGCCCGCTCTCCGAGCTCCACGTCCCCGAGGGGGCGCTCCTTGGGCTCGCGTCTCCTGCCACCCGCGTGGGCCTCTCGGGGACCGTCACGTTCCCGACGACCCTCGCGACCGATCGTGTGCACCTCGTGGCGACGGGGCTCCGCATGGGCCCGGGAGGCACCCTCATGGACGGGGACATCGACGCCGCGCTCGTCGGCAAAGGCACGGGCGTCGTCGACGTCGCGCAAGGCTCGACGTGGGCGCTCGGCTCGTTCCGCGCGAGGCTCTACGGCGCCATCGACGCGCGCCAAGACGGCGTCACGATCGACGTCGCCGCCAAGCGCTGCGACGCCGCGAGCGAAGGACCGCAGGGCACGTCGCGCCTCCTCCTGTCGACGCTCGACGTCCCGAACGGTTCGGTCTACGTCGCGCCGTGCCTCGGGCGGGCGAAGCCGTGAGCCGCCTCGGTCGTGGGGCCGCGACGCTACGCAAGGGGGTGTTCGCGGCCCTCGAAGAGCGCATCGCGGAGGTCGCCCGCGCAGGACGTGCGCTCGTGCCCCTCCACATCGGCGACACCCACGTGCTCCCGCCTCCCGCGTCGCGTGATGCCCTCGTGCGCGAGGACGCGGCGCTCTTCCGGTACGGCCCGACGGGAGGCCTCCCCGCGCTCCGCGAGGCCCTCGCCGACTACGTGACGAAACGACGAGGGTACCCGGTGCGCGCCGACGAGGTGCTGCTCGGGGCCGGGGGCACTCACGCGCTCCACTGCGTGGCGCGAGTGCTGCTCGATCCGGGCGACGAGGTCGTGCTGCTCTCTCCGTATTGGCCGCTCGCCCCGGGCATCTTCGAGGCGCAAGGCGCCACGTGCGTCGAGGTCCCGCTCGATCTCGGGCACGCGCCCCTCTCCCCCGAGGGGCTCCGCGAGCGCCTCGACCGCGCCATCGGTCCCCGCACGCGGGCGATCTATTTCGTCTCTCCCGGGAACCCCGACGGCGCGATCCTCGGCCCCGAGCTCGCCGCCGTGATCCACGAGGTGGCGCGCGGGAACGACCTCTGGGTGCTCGCCGACGAGGTCTACGCCGACGTCACCTACGAGCGCGCGCACGTCGCGTTTCGCGCCGCGGTCGGCCCGGCCTCCGCCGAGGACGCCGCGCAAAGGACCGTGTCGCTCTATTCGTTCTCGAAGAGCTTCGCCCTCGCCGGCCAGCGCGTGGGCTTCGCCGTGGCGCCCCCCGCGGTGGTTGCGGCGGCCCTGCGCATCTCCACCCACACGGTGTTCAACGTCCCGGTCGCCTCGCAAAATGCCGCGCTCGCGGCCCTCGTCTCGCCGTCGCCCTTCCTCGAAGGCACACGCGCCGCGTACCTCGAGACCCGCGACGCGGTCGCTTCGGCGCTCGCCGAGGCGGGGGTCGTCGCGCGCACACCCGAGGCGGGGGTCTACTTCTTCGTCGACCTCGGGCCTCACCTCGCCGGGCGCGAGCTCTCGGAGGTCCTCCTCCGTGGCATCGACGAGGGCGTGCTCGTCGCCCCGGGGCCGGCGTTCGGTGCGGGCTACGAGGCGCGTGTACGCATCTGTTTCACGAGCGTGCCGCGCGACCGCACGCTCCTCGGGATCTCGGCGCTCCTCCGGGCGCTCGCCTCGTAGCGGCGCGCGCGGGTCCCGTGCCGCGGTGCGTCCTCGGTTCCGGGCGCGATCTTGGCCCCCGCGCGTGCCTTTCCGCGGTATGGGACGAAGCCGCCCGTCCCACGTTTCTCCCGCGCCCATGGCCCCGCACACGCGCGGCTCGTGGGCTCTCGGTCCTCGGTGCTCGAACGCTCTCCCGAGCGACGCGCGCCACTACGAAAAGGAAGCTCCTCGTGAACCGGATGCGTACGCTCGCCACGTCTCTCTCCCTCCTCGCCCCGGTCCTCTTCGCCGCCGCGTGCGGAGGTGAAGCTCCCGCGCCCGTCGTGCCTTGCCCCGAGTCGCCTCACACACAGGCGCAGGGCGGCGATGCCGGCGCGGCGGCGTCGGCCGCGGCGACCCCGGAGGACGCGCGACGCTTCCTCGCCGAGATCGACTCGGACCTTCGCCGTCTGTGGATCCAGCGGGATCGCGCGGGCTGGGTGAACCAGAACTTCATCACCGACGACACCGAGGCGCTCGGCGCGGCCGGCGAAGAGGCGACGGCCGGCTACGTGACGAAGAAGATCCTCGAGGCGAAGCGCTTCGACGGCCTGAAGCTCGAGCCGGACGCGCGAAGGCAGCTCGATCTCTTGCGCCTCTCGCAGGTCGTGCCCGCTCCCGACAACGAGAACGAGCGGCGCGAGCTCGCCGAGATCCAAGCGTCGATGACGAGCACCTACGGGAAGGGCAAGTACTGCCCGAAGCGCCCCGGCGCCGCGTGCCTCACCCTCGACGACCTCTCCCGTATCCTCAAGAAGAGCCGCAAGCCCGAGGAGCTCGAAGAGGCGTGGAATGGGTGGCACCAGATCGCCCCGCCCATGCGCGAGAAGTACGCGCGCTACGTCGAGCTCGGGAACAAGGGCGCCCGCGAGATCGGCTTCGCGGACATGGGAGCGCTCTGGCGCTCGGGCTACGACATGCGCCCCTCGGAGCTCGAGTCCGACGTGGAGCGCCTGTGGACCGAGGTAAAGCCCCTTTACCAAAAGCTCCACTGCTTCGTGGGCAAGAAGCTCCGCGCGAAATACGGCAAAGAGAAGGTGCCCGCGGGCAAGCCGCTCCCGGCGCACCTGCTCGGTAACATGTGGGCGCAGCAGTGGGACGGCATCTACGACATCGTCGAGCCTTCCCCGGCCAGGGCTCGCTCGACGTCGACTCGAAGCTCAAGAAGAAGTTCGAGAAGGACGTGAAGGGCACGAAGGTGCTCGACGCGAAGGGCATGGTGAAGGTCGGCGAGTCGTTCTTCACGTCGCTCGGGCTCGACCCGCTCCCGCAGACCTTCTGGGAGCGCTCGCTCTTCCAGCGCCCGAAGGACCGTGACGTCGTCTGCCACGCGAGCGCGTGGGACGTGACGTGGTCGAACGATCTCCGCATCAAGATGTGCATCGAGCCCACCGAGGACGACCTCATCACGATCCATCACGAGCTCGGGCACGACTACTACTTCCACTACTACTACCGCCTGCCGGCGCTCTTTCAGCAGGGCGCGAACGACGGCTTCCACGAGGGCATCGGCGACACGCTCGCCCTGTCGGTCACGCCCGAGTACCTGAAGAGCATCGGCCTGCTCGACACGGTGCCCGCGAACGACAAGGCCAAGCTCAACGTGCAGATGAAGATGGCCCTCGACAAGGTGGCCTTCCTCCCGTTCGGGCTCCTCATCGACAAGTGGCGCTGGGACGTGTTCTCCGGGAAGACGTCCCGTGCAGACTACAACAAATCGTGGTGGGACCTGAAGCAGCGCTACCAGGGCGTCGCGCCGCCGAGCGCACGCTCCGAGAACGACTTCGATCCGGGCGCGAAGTACCACGTGCCGGGGAGCACGCCGTACCTCCGGTACTTCCTCGCGAGGATCTACCAGTTCCAGTTCCACAGGGCGCTCTGCCGCGCGGCGGGGCACAAGGGCTCGCTCGAGACGTGCTCGATCTTCGGCAACAAAGAGGCGGGCGCGAAGCTCCGCGCGATGCTCGCGCTCGGGGCGAGCAAGCCGTGGCCCGAGGCCCTCGCGGTGCTCTCGGGCGAGACGCGCGCCGACGCGACCGCGATGCTCGAGTACTTCAAGCCGCTCGCGGCGTTCCTCGACGAGCAGAACAAGGGCGAGACGTGCGGCTTCTGACCCTCACGGGGCTCGCCGGATCGTCGAACGAAATGTGAATGGTTTCGATGGGGTACCCACTTTTTCGGGCGCCCGATTCGAGCCTTCGACGAGGCGCTTCCAAGGCGCCTCGTCGTCGCGTACGGTTCTTCCCCCACGAATACCGAAGCAAGGTAGGATCTCACCCATGAATCAGCCCCCCGGCGGCAACGGTTTCCCCCCTGGTCCTGGACAGAAGCCCAACTTCGGGCAGACGCAGCTCATGCCCGGTGGCGCGTACGGGCAGCCCGGTGCGCCGCAGCAGCCCGGGTACGGTCAGCCGCAGCAGCCCGGCTTCCCCGGCCAGCCGCAGCAGCCCGGTTTCGGTGGCCAGCCCGGCTTCGATCCGAACGCCGGCGGCTACGGTCAGCCGCAGCAGCCTGGCTACGGTCAGCAGCCCGGCTTCGATCCGAACGCCGGTGGGTACGGCCAGCAGCCCGGCATGCAGCCTGGGTTCGGCCAGCCGCAGCAGCCCGGCTTCGGCCAGCAGCCCGGCGCGATGCCCGGCGGCTACGGCGCGCCTCCCCAGCAGCCCGGCATGCCCCAGCAAGGGTTCGGCGGTCAGCCTGGCTTCGACCCGAACGCGGGCCAGTTCGGCCAGCAGCCCGGCGCGATGCCCGGCGGCTACGGTCAGCCTCAGCAGCCCGGAATGCCCGGCGCTCAGCCCGGATTCGGCGCGCCTCCGCAGCAGCCCACGGGCGGCCAGGGCAACATGCAGATCGGCATCGGCGGCGTGAGCTTCCAGGCTCCGACGATCGGCGGCGTGAACCTCGGCGGGAGCGACTTCTCGAAGGACGCGCTGATGGCCGCGGTCGTTCAGGGGAAGGGCTTCGAGTCGCCCCGCAAGGTCGGCGGCGCGATGGTCGGTCTCGGGATGCTCTTCGCCATCCTGAACTCGATCCTCATCTTCGTCCTCCACCTCTACTACCCGTACCTCTACACGATCGGCGCCATCTTCTGGTGGGGTGGTCTGTGGCTCGTCGTGACGGGTCAGCCGAAGCGCTCGGCCGACGGGAGCCCCGCCCCCATGTGGGCCCGCGCTGGCCTCGGTGCATGTCTGGTCATCGGCCTCATCGTCGGCGTGCTCATGATCATCGTCCCCTGGGAGCCCACCGGCTGAGCGTCGTCCTCCTGTGACATGTCGAAGGGCCCGAGCCTCGCAGCTCTGGGCCCTTCGTGTTTCTAGGGGAGAGAGCCGGGCATCGCCGGCGATGCTTCGAGGCATCGCCGGCGATGCTTTTTGGCGGAGGGGCTCATTCGAAGATTTTGGGCCCAGCGCGGTACCGTAGGGACGAGGCGACGGCCTCTTCGGTGCGCAGGCGGAGGTCTTCGTCGAGGGCGCGTTTGAGCTCGGACGCGGCGTTCGTCGCGAAGCCGTTCTGCGTCGTGTACGTGTAGTCGATGGTGTCGGAGCTCTCGGCGCGGGCGTGGCCGGCGCAGACGACGGCGTGGGTCTTCGTGTCCCAGACGAAGGTGCGCCCCTCGACGAGCCCCGGCATGAAGTCGACGTGGGGCGTGCCGTGGGGCGCGGCCTCTTTGTCGACGGCGAGCACCACCGAGTAGCGCCCGACCGATTCGGCGCGCGCGATCTCGGCGCTCACCTTCGCGTCGAGCTCCTTGTCGCGTGAGCGCTCGACGAGCCTCTTCTCGAGGGTCTCGGCGCGGGAGCGCTGCTCGCGGCAGGGCAAACACAGGCTCGGATCGCCGAGGCGCGCGTAGGTCGCGCGGGCAAAGAAGCCCTTCTCGCGGTTCGGCTCGTGGGAGTAAGGGCAGCGGCCGAGCTCGGGGTGCGCCTCGGTGCCGTTCGCCGCGGCGGCCGCGACGCCCTTCTGCATGGCTTCTTCTTCGCGCGCGGCGCTCTCCCGGAGGCGGGTGATGGTGGCTCGCCCGCTCTCGACCACCGCGGGCGACGGCGTGTGCAGCGGGTTTTGCACCTTGTAGACGAGGTCGGGCACGATGGCCTGGAAGAGGACCGCGAGCAGCGGCAGGGTGAGCACGACGACGCCGATGCCCGCGTAGGTCACCTTGCGGTGCGACCGCGCGCGGAGCTCGGCCTCGTACGCGTCGAGCTCAGGGGTAGGGAGCTTCAGCGGCTTGCCCTGACGGAACGGTCCCACCCGCGTATCTTTCCAGACGAGCCAGGCGGGGGGAAGCGCGGGGCGCTCGAACGAAGGCGACGTGCCGAAACGGAAACGGACCCGCGCTCCACGAAGGAGCCGGGCCCGCTGCCGAGAGAGCGTCGACGGATCAGCCGATGCGGCGGAGCTTCATCTGCACGTCGCCCGACCAGTGGTTCGCGAACGCGCGGACGCAGGTGTCGAGGTAACGCTCGTAGTCGACGAAGACCTGGTCGCCCCACGTGTCGCGGATCTTGCGCTCGTTCATCCGCAGGCGGCGGAGCCACTCGCCGGTCGTCTTGCCGTAGTCCTCGCGGCGCATGTAGAGCTCCTTGAGCTCCCAGTGCGGGTTCAAGGCCATGATGAGCTCCTCGATGCGGGCGTTGAGGCCACCGGGGAAGATGACGTCCGCCGTGAAGCGCAAGTCTTCGAGATCTTTACGGTTTCGGGGGACGCGATTGCGCAGGATGCTCTGGAACGCGAAGTGCGCGCCGGGCTTCGCGAGCTCGGCGCATTTGTTGAAGTAGTCGCGGTAGAGATCGACGGCGAGGCCCTTGGCCGCCTGCGCGGGGGACACGACGTGGTCGACCATCTCGATCGACACGAGGGCGTCGTAGGGCTCCTCGGCGACGAAGTCCTTGTAGTCTTTGCACCAGACCTTCACGCCGGGGAGGTTGCGCGCCTGGATCTCTTCGGTCTGGAGGGGCGAGAGGGTGACGCCGTGGGCGGCCTTGGCCCCGCGCTTCGCGACGTACTCGAGGTTCGCGCCCCACCCGCAGCCGATGTCGAGGATGGTCTTGTCCTTGGACATCTCGGCGAGCTCGTAGAGGATGCGGCTCTTGTTCTCCTGCGCCTTCTCGAGCGTGTCGTTCTCGGCGTCGTAGACGGCGCACGTGTAGTGCATCTTCTCGTCGAGCCAGAGGCGGAAGAACTCGTTCGAGACGTCGTAGGAGACTTCGATCTGCGATTGCGTGGACGTCACTTGGGCACTCTCCTTTGGCGTGCGGCCGAGCCCGCCCGCGCCGCGGCTCTCTTTGCACGAATCGGGGCCGATTTCCACACCCGTTGCCCCTCGATTGGCGCGTAATTCCGTGCGCGCCGCCCGGGTTCGTACGCGGGCAGGGCACGCTTCGCTCGTGCAACGCGGCGTCCTTTGGCATCATTCGGGCGCATGCCCCAGAGGCCGGAAGACGACGCCCTCCTCGCGCGCCTCGAGGACGAAGCGCTGTACGAGCGTCTCGTGCGGTTCGAGGCCGCGGTCGACGTCCCCGTGCCGAGCCGGGCCTCGGGGCTCCTCGACGCCCTGCGAGGTCTCGGCGGTGCCGACGTGGCGTTCGCCGTGGCTACGCGGGCCGAGGCCCCGAGGCTCGACGTGCTCTCCGGGCTCACGCATCCGCCGTCGTTCGTGGGCTACCCGCCCGTCGTGCTTCATCACCTCGGGCTCCATCACGCGCGTATCGCGGGCGCTCTCGAGGGCCGCGAGCCCGCGCGGGCGCTCGTGCACCACGAGGCTTCTTTGGCGTCGTTCTTCGGGCTGCTCGCGCACCCGAGCTACCTCGAGGGCTTCGTACGTCGGGGCCTC
The DNA here is from genome assembly GCA_016712525.1 of Myxococcales bacterium. Lineage (NCBI taxonomy): Bacteria > Pseudomonadati > Myxococcota > Myxococcia > Myxococcales > Myxococcales bacterium. The sequence goes on along the minus strand of JADJQX010000008.1, from coordinate 277,098 downwards.
GGGCCGAAGGCGTCGCGCGACGACGTCACGAGGCTCGCCACGGCGCTGCCGGCCGAGCCGCTCGAAGGCCTCGGTCGCCGCGCTCGCGAGGGGGTCTTGAGCCTCACGCCGGAGTCGCGTCTCGCGCTCGAGGCGCTCGCGCGGGTCCGGTCGGCGCTCGCGCGGTCGGGGGCAACGCCCGGGCTCGTCACGAAGCTCGCGAGCCGCGCCGACGCGCTCCGGGCCGAGGCCATCGACCTCGCGACCGAGCGCATCGGCCACGCGCTCGACGACGCGTCGACGCGCGGGGAGCTGACGACCGCGGGCCTCGACGCGCTCCGCGGGCTCGTGGCCGTGTGGGAGCACGTGGGACGCGACGAGGCCGTCGAGCGGTTCTTCGTCGAGCGCGCCGAGCCCGTGTGCTGGGAGCTTCAGCGGCGGCGCGAGTGGGAGGGCTTCGCGCGCCTCTTCGGCACGCCCGACGAGGTGACGCGCGGGGCGCCGACGGCGACCTTCAGGCTCGTCGAGAGCCTCGTCGCGCGCACGAAACGCGATCGAGCGAACGTGGCGTACGCCGCGGCGTGCGCGCAGTTTCTTGTATTTTACACCAATGTGGTGCCGACGTTCGAGCGGCAGATCGCCGTGGCCGAGCGTGCGGTCGACGTGTGCCCGACCCACCGCAACGGGCGCGCCGTGCTCGCCTCCTACCTCGCGCAGAAGGCCAAGGCGCTCGTGCAAGGGTTCGCGACGGACGCCGATCTCCGCGCGGCGCTCGCGCTGGTCGAGCGGGCCGAGGCGCTCTTCCCCTCGTGCCGTGACGCGCGCGAGGCGCGGGCGGCGATCGAGGCTCGGAAGACGGGCATGCTCTCGAGGCTCCCATGACCGAACCCTCTGCGAACCCCTTCGAGCGCTACGGCATCGATCCCGCGTCGACCCCCGAAGCCATCACCGAGCGGTTCCGCGAGCTCGTCGCGGACGCCTCGGAGGCCGAGCGAGAGGCGCTCCGCTCGGCGTGGGACGCGTTGACCCTGAACCCTGAGGAGCGGGTGCGCGCGGCCTTCTTCGCCCACCCGGAGACACGCCCGGCGCTCGGATCCCCGCCTCCGCGAAAGCGGACGCCCTTCGCCGCGCCCGAGCCCATGTCGCTCGCCCGCCTGCTCGTCTTGCCCTCGGCGAGCGAGCTCGTGAGCGAAGGGGGGCGGGCCCCTGTCGAGCTCCCCCTCGACGCGACCGACCCGGCACTCGCCGAGGAGCCGTGACCCGGGCGCCTTTGCCGCGCAGAGAGTGAAGTTCGGGCCGCTCGGCCCTCGTGAGCCAAGAGATCGGGAGAAGCGTCATGTTCATCGACAGGCCCGTCGGCATCGACCTCGGTACAACGAACTCGGAGATCGCGGAGCTGCTCCCGCACGAGCGCGAGATCCTCCTCTACGCCGACAAGTTCGGTCGGCGCACCGTGCCGAGCGCCGTCGCCTGGGACGGGAAGGGGTTCGTCGTCGGCCACGCGGCACGTCAGCGACGGGCGTCGGCCGAGCCGCCTGTCGAGTCGATCAAGCGCAAGATGGGCCAGCGCACGCGCGTGACCGTGGGGCCTCACGAGCTCCTCCCCGAAGAGGTTTCCGCGAAGATCTTGGCCGAGCTCGTGACGCGCATGCGGGAGCACCTCGCCCAGAAGGCCGAGAAGGACGCCCTGCCGCGGCGACTCACCCGCGCCGTGATCACGGTGCCGGCCTACTTCGACGCACCGCAGATCGAAGCTACGCGAAAAGCGGGTGAAATCGCGGGCTTGAACGTGATCGGTGTCCTCCAAGAGCCCACCGCCGCCGCCATCTACCACACGTGGAAGCGCAAGCTCGGGGACGGCAACTTCCTCGTGTACGACCTCGGCGGCGGCACGTTCGACGTGTCGGTCCTCCGGTGCGTGGGCGGTGAGTACCAGGTGCTCGCCATCGACGGGGACAACTTCCTCGGAGGGGACGACCTCGACCGACGCTACGCCGAGCACCTCCGAAAGGAGCTCGTGAAGAAGGGGTACGCGCTCGAGCTCGATGTCGTCGGTGACGTGGCCGATCGCGCGCGCTTCCAGCGCCTCTTCGCGCTCGCACAGGACGTGAAAGAGTCGTTCTCGACGACGGACGTGGTGCACGTGCAGAAGAGCGACGTGCTCGTCGACAAGGCCGGCGAGAGCGTGTCGTTCGAGGCCGATCTCGGGAGGGCCGAGTACGAGGAGCTCGTGGCGGACCTCGTGGAGACCACGATCGCGTGCGCACGCCGCGCGCTCGAGCGAAGCTTCGAGGTCGCCAAGGTGGGCCTCGAGGACATCGATCACGTCGTGCTCGTGGGCGGGTCCACCCGCGTGCCCGCGGTGGTTCGGAGGGTGAAGGAGGCGCTCTGCACCAAGGGGCAAGAGCCTCTCCGCGACGACGTCGACACGTGCGTCGCGCTCGGCGCCGCCATCCACGCGGCGCACCTCGGAGGGCACATCGTCGGCGACGAGGCCGCGGGCGCCAACGTGCGTGTCGACGGCCCGCTCGTGACGCACGGGAACAAGCTCAAGGTCGCGCTCTTCGCCGAGAGGGCTCCCGAGAAGGCGAAGACCCTCGGGGTCTGGAGCGGCGAGGACCTGCTCGCGGAGGTCCAGCTCCCGGCGAAGGAGCCGACGAAGGTCGAGCTCTCGCTCGGCGAGGACGAAGAGACGCGCGTGACGCTCGCGTTCGCCTCGGCCATGGGCGCGCCGCTCGCGGAGCTCCCTCTCTCCCTCCACAGGGGAGATTTGCGCCCGCGCCCGACGGCGCTGTCTCGTGCCGCCGTCGTCGCCAAAGACATCGCACTCGAGGTCGTGCGAGGGGGCAGGCGCGACAGGCGCGTCCTCGTGGCGCGAGGGACGGGGCTCCCGACCCAAGCGACGCACATCTTCTACACGGCCGATCAGTCGGGCGGCGTCGTGCTTCGTATCCTGCAGAACCGCGTGCCCATCAAGATGCTCGTGCTCGAGGTCCCGAAGGGGCTCCCTGTCGGCACGCCCGTCGAGGTGGTGCTTCGGTGCGACGAGTCAATGCGCATGGAAGCGCGGGCGACCGCCGGTCCGACGCAGATCGAAGCGCTCGTGACCCCGGAGGAGACCGCGAGCGCGCGCCCGGACGTCGAGAAGCTGCTCGAGGAGGCCGAGCGCGCGAAGCGGAACCTCTGGGGCGGGCTCGCCGCCGTGTACCAGCGCGAGGCCGACAAGCTGACCGTAGGCATCCGCGAGGCCGCCCTCACCGACCCCGACAAGCTCGACGCGCTCGCGGGCAAGCTAAGGCATCTGATCGACGAGCTGGCGGGCTCGTCGGCCGACGAGATGACCCCGCCGCTCGCGCGCTACGAAGAGGCCCTCGACGGCCTCCGGCGGCTCATTTACCGCACGAAAGACACCTTGGTCGGTATGACCCGAGCCGAGTGGGAGGCGCGGGTGGACGACGTCGACGCGCGGGCGAGGCGAGCCTACGACGCGCGTGACGCGACCACCTGGCGTCGGGCCTTCAACGAGGTCCAGGCGCTGCTCGAGACGGCGTGGCAAGAGGAGTTCTCGGCCATGAAGCTCGACGATCCGGGGTACGTCCGGTCGCGCGTGGCCCGGGTCGCGGCGTGGGCCGAGCGGGTGCGCGCCGACATCGACGAGTGCGCCCTCACCTCGGCGGGGGATCTCCGCAAGCTCCAAGACGCGGAGCTCTCTCGCATCCGGACGTGGTTCCAAGACGAGGTCGGCAAGAAGCTCCCCGAGCTCGAGGCGTACGAGGCCGATCCCGACGGGGCGCGCCGCAAGGCCGACGCCCTCGGCGCCGAGCTCGAGCGCATCGAGGCGGCCCTCGAGCGTGTCCCGCAGATCGGGATGGTGACCGATCGTGGAGGGGGATGAAGGCTCGCCATGATGGGTGATCTCGCCAAAGACGTGGCCCTCGGCGCGGCGTCGCGCGTGGCTCGGACGATGGGGCCTTCGGCGGGGCTCGTGGCCTACCGCACCCTCGCCGAGGGCTCGTCCGACTCGGAGACGCGCGGGATCGCCATCCTCGAGGCCATCGGGTGCGCGCTCGCGCTCCGCGACGAGGGGGCGATGGGTGGGCTCGTCGGGCTCTACGCAGGGGTCAAAGAGGGGCGCCTCGACGCACGAGCGCGCGCCACCGTGCTCGCGCTCGAGCGCCTAGGGTTCGGGCTCGCTGCGCGTGGCCTCGCGGCCCTCGAGCTCGAGCGATTCCCTCGAGCTCGAACGGCGTACGTCTTGGCGCGCTGTTTCGTCCGCGCTCGCGAGCCGTCCGCGGCCACGGCCCTCGAGCGGGCGAGGTCCCTCGCGGCCGCCGAGGGAGACCGTCCGGTCGCGGCGTCTTCGGGGGCGCTCCTCGCGCTGCATCTCCACGGCGTGGGCCGTGAGGCCGAGGCGCGCGCCGTCGAGAAGGCGCTCACGCTCTCGGACGTTCCCCCGGAGCTCCTGCTCGCTCTCTCGGACCACGGCCTTGTCGCGTCGAGTCGCTTCGTTCGCGCAGCCTGGCTCGGCGAGCTCGACAGGTTGGTCTCCGGCGCGGCGCCGCGGATCGCCGACGCGGCGCTCGCACGTGTGTGCGCTCACGCCGATCGTCACGGTGACACGCTCACGGCGCTCGAGCTCGACCGGGTGCTCGCGGTCTTCGCCAAGCTCCGCGACGAGGCGCTCTCCGCGCGTCTTTCGGCGCGCGTCCGGTCGTGGCCTCGGCTCGTCGCCGCCGCCGCGAGAGAGCCCGTCGTGCGCGAGGAGGTCCTCGCCGTTCTCGCGGAAGCATCTCCTTCGCCGCGCACGCAGGGCCTCGCGATGCGCGCGCTCGACCTCGCCACCGGCCGCTTCGAGCCGAAGACCGATCTGCCCAAAGACCCCGAAAACCTGATTCTTTCCGCGGCGTTCGCGCTGCGTGACGGTGACGGACCGCGCGCCTCGACGGCCCTCTCCGCCTGGGCCGAGCGGTCCCGAGAGGCGCACGTCGGGGCGCTCGGTGCCGCGTGGGAGGTGACGCGGTTTGCGCTCTCGTCCGAAGAGGAGGCCGTACGTCGCGCGGCGTGTGTCTGCGCCCGCGCGCTCGTCGAGCGGGCCGCCCCGCTCCCGTCGGGCTCGGGCCTGGCGATCGCGCGCTCGGTCCGGCTCGCCGGTGAGATGGAGCTCGCGGCGCGGATCCTCGCGATCGCCGTCGCCGCGAAGGAGCCGCTCGCGAAGGAGACCTTCGGCGACCTCGCGCGCGAGCTCGGGTGGAAGGCCGCGCTCGAGGGGCGCAGGGACGAGGCGATCCGTCACCTGCGTGCCGCGCGGGATCTCGGCGCGTAGCGCGCCCCGGGCTTTCGCAAACGTCACGTCGTGTGCCGTCCGAGTCGGTACTCTGGGAGCATGGCCTCCGCTCGCTTTTCCGCGCTGTTCCTCCTTGCACTGCCGCTGGCGCTGGCCGGGGGGTGCTCCGACGATCCCGCTGGGTCCCCCGGGGACGCCGGTACCGACTCCTCCGTCGTCGCGCCCCAAGAGGACGCGAGCGCGCCGCCCAAACCCGACTCCGGACCGGCCGTCGACGGGGCGACCGACTCCGCGGCTCCGGGCGCCGGTCCGAAACACGCGTACGTGATGACCACCTTCAAGATGTGGGTGTTCGACCTCGCCACGCCCGATGCCCACACGGAGATCGGACCGGGCCTCGGGTCGGGCTTCGCGACGTACGGAACGGATGGAAACTACGAGCCTTTCGACATTTCTCCTGACGGCAAACGGATCGCGATCCTGCGCGATGGCGTGCTCCACCTCGCCGAGCTTTCGAACCTCGCCGGGGGAGTGACCGTGCCTGCCGACACGTGGGCACGCGCGCCTCGATTCTCGGACGACGGGACGAAGGTGCGGTACGTGAGACGGCTTCGGCAGGGTGGGGGGCGCTTCGACGACGTCGCGATCGTCGAGGTGCCGTTCGCAGGGGGAACGCCGACCGTCGTGCGGGAGCTCCCGAGCGCCGCCTTCCACACCGACCTCGATCGCTACGCCTGGAAGTGGGACGGATCGCTGCTCACGGGCCCCGAGCGTCTCGAGGGTCGCCCGGACAACACCTCGAAGGCCCACGGCATGGTCACGATCGACGCCACCACCGGCGTCGCCGTCCTCGTCACGAGGTCGTACGGGGCGGGCTTCTTCACGTTCGCCCAGAACCGAGAGGAGCCCACGTGCGTCGGCAATCTATGCGTCACGGTCCACGACGGCACCACGGGCGAGAACAACGGCTCGTTCACGGCCGAGAGCTCGGGGTTCCTTCCCGACGGTCGTGTGTACTTTACAAGCAATAGGGATCAGTACGTGAAGGGTGGGGTGTCGTCCGGCGCCCGAGTGACGCTCTCCAGCGCTGCCACCGGGGCCGACTACGAGACCCTCGTCCCTCACACCGGGGACCGTCCCATCGCCTACACGCGCGATGGCAAGCACTACGCGGCCTTCGACGGGGTCGGCGCGACGGCCAAGGTGGCCGTGAGGGCCGCCGCGGGAGGTGCCACGATCGCGACGTTGACGGGCTTCAACGCCGCCAACGTGCCGACCGCCGTGCGCTTCGGGCCGTGAAAAACCGGCGTGGGGCTCCACCACCGCGCCTCGCGGTCCGTGGCTCGCCGAGCTACGGCCCCACCATCATGACCGAGCCTTGGGCCGCGACGAACAGGGCGCCATCGCTGCCGAGCGCCGGGGCGCCGAGCGCCCGTTTGCGGAGCGACGCGGCAAAAAGGAGCCTCCCCGAGGGCTGCACGGCGTAGAGCTTCGTGTCCTCGGCGCCGAAGAAGACCGTACCGCCGGCTCCGACCGAGGGCGCCTCGGGGCGACCGAGCGGCTCGAACGCGAAGAGCTCCTTGCCCGCGCGGTCGACGCCGAGCACCTTTCCGCTCGTGGTTGCAACATACACATTTCCGTCCGGCGACGCCGCGGGGGGGCCGCTCGCCGTGCTGCCGAGGGCGCGCTCGTAACGGAGCTTGCCGTCGGCGGTCACGGCGCGGAGCACGCCGTCCGAGGAGACGAGCAAGATCTCCCCCGAGAAGCCAGAGACGGGGCTCTCGGTGAGCGGCGCAGGGGCTCGGTACACGTCGGTCGTGACGCCGTCTCGGCCGAAGCGTCGGAGAACGCCGTCGCTCCCGGCGACGAGCACGGCGCCGCCCCGCTCGAGCGAAGGGGCCGTCGTCGCGAACGCCGGGGTGTCCGGGCCCGCCGTGGTCAGGGTCGCGACCGAGACCCGATGGAGGTTCGAGTCTTTGGCCGTGAAGACCACGGTGCCGTCGGACAAGGGGAGGAGCGAGGACGGCGCGTTCGCCGAGGCCTCCGAGCCGAGCGCGCGCCCATCCGCGACGGCGAGCTTGTGGAGACGGCCTTCGCGGGTGGCGACGAGCACGACGTCGTCCGAGACGAGCACCGGCGCGACGTCGACCGGGCCGGAGATCGTGACGTCCCACCGGGGGACACCTCCGCGAGGGAGGGCGAGGACGTGCCCGTCGGACGTGGCGACGATCGCGGTGCCGTCGGCCGCGACGACGGGGGCCGTGGGGGTGCCGGTGACGTCGCCCAGCGTGGCGACGGCGCTCGTCGAAGGTCCACGCAGGCGGGGGCGAGTCCCGGGGCGGGCGGGGCAGCCCCCGGCCATCGGCCACGCCGCGGCCGCCGAGACGCCAGGAGCCCCCTCACATGGGTCCGAGAGCGGAGGGAGCTCGGAGGCGTCGGCGTCCGTGGCGACAGCGCCCTCGAGCCCCGCGTCGGTCGAGGGGGCGCTCGCGTCCGGGGGGGCGACGGGATCGTCGGCGCACGAGGCCGTGTGGGCCACGAGACCGAGCACGGCGACAAAGAGGGAAAAGCCACGCGACGTCATATGCCCGCGACTTTACCGCGAAGTCGGCGCACCTGCCCGGTCAGGCGTCCTTTTCCGGCGCGAACCTGTGGACCGCCACGAGCAACGCGTACGACATCGACAACACGACCCAGGTCTCGACCATCCCCATGAGGCGCCTCCTTTCGAGGTGAGTGCAGTCTGCAAGGCCCGTGTGACGACGCGCCGTCTCCGGCGTGAAGAGGTCGGAAAATCGGCCTTGCGAGGGCGACCGTTTCCCCTTGCTCGCGCTCGCGACGACCCTAGAACCGGAGCGCGGGCGTGGCCGAGCTCTCCTGCGAGCCTCGGTGGTCGTCGAAAAGCTTGCGGTCGCGCCACCCGAGAGGTCACAAGGTCACGCATGAACCGCGATCGTCACGTCGTCGTCGTCGGGGCCGGCTTCGGCGGTCTCACCGTCGCCCAGGAGCTCGGCGGCGAGGCCGTCCGCGTCACGGTCATCGACCGGCAGAACCACCATCTCTTCCAGCCGCTCCTCTACCAGGTGGCGATGGCGGGGCTCAGCCCGGCCGAGATCGCCGCCCCCATTCGCGGCGTGCTCGCGCCCCACAAAAACGTGAAGGTCTTGCTGGGGGACGTGACCGCCGTCGACCTCGCCAAGAAGTCCGTCACGGTCGACGGCGAAGCCATCGCGTACGATGCCCTGGTGCTCGCCGTGGGCGCGAGGACGAGCTACTTCGGTCACGACGAATGGGCGGGCGACGCCCCCGGGCTGAAGTCGCTCGACGACGCGCTCGAGATCCGTCACCGGGTGCTCTTCGCGTTCGAGCGGGCCGAGCGCGAGACCGATCCGGCGATCCGCACGCGCCTCCTCACGTTCGTCGTCATCGGCGGCGGGCCGACCGGGGTGGAGCTGGCGGGCGCCGTGAGCGAGCTCGCGAGGTACGTCCTGAACGACGAATTTCGCTCGATCAACCCTCGTGACGCCAAGGTCGTCTTGCTCGAGGCGGGGCCGCGCATCCTCGCGAGCTTCCCGGAGCGCCTGTCGGCGAGCGCGGTCGAGCAGCTCGGCGAGCTCGGCGTCGAGGTGCGTACGGGCACCAAGGTCACGGGGATCGATCCCTACGGCGTCGCGTGGGAGTCGGCCCACGAGGACGACCTCCCCGGCCTCGGCAAGGAGGCTCGTGGTCGCATCGAGGCGAGCACCGTCGTGTGGGGCGCGGGCGTCCAGGGCACGTCGCTCGCGCGCTCGCTCGGGGTCCCGCTCGATCGTCAAGGTCGTGTCATCGTCGACGAGCACGCGCGCATCCCGGGCGCCGACGGGGCGTTCGCGATCGGCGACATGGCCCACCTCGAACAGGACGGAAAGCCGCTTCCCGGCCTCTCACCCGTCGCGATGCAGCAGGCGAGGCACGTGGCGAAGATCCTCCTCCGAGGGCCGGATGCGCCGCTCCCCAAGCCGTTTCGCTACGTCGACAAGGGGTCGATGGCCACCATCGGCCGAAGCCGCGCGATCGCGTACGCCGCGGGCGTCGAGATGCGAGGGTTCCTCGCGTGGCTCGCGTGGCTCTTCATCCACCTCATCTATCTCATCGGCTTCCGGAGCCGCGCGGTCGTGCTCTTCACGTGGGCGTGGTCGTACTTCGCCTACGACCGCGGCGCGCGCCTCATGACCCACCCCATGAAGGCCATCGGTGCGCGCGTGATCGTGCCCGAGCGGGACGAGCACAAGCCCGTGTCCCAGCGCGTCTGAGCCCTACGCCTTCGGCCCGCGAGGAGCCTCTTCGAGCCCCTAAGTGCTCGAAAGGAAAGGGGTCGTAGGATGTCGGTGTTGGTGCGAGCCCGAGGCGGGGATGCCCGCCCTCGGGTTCGTCGGTGAGGTCAGTTCAAGACGAAGTTGTTGAGCCCGGCGACGATGACACCCACGATGCTCTCGCCCGCGATGACACCGGCCGAGAGCGGCACCACGTAGCGCTCCGCCCAGGCCTTGTTGGCCCGCGTCGCGATCTCTCCGAGCACGGCCCCGAGGAACATCGCGAAGGGCGAGAAGAAGGGGAGGATCATGCCGAGCCCGAGCCCCGTGGGCGACGGCACGTACTTCTTGTGCTTCTTCGGCACGAGCGACTCCACGAGCGCGAGAATGGCGCCCACGATGAGGCCCGTCTTGATGCACGTGACGGCCATCGGGTGCATGTTCTTCGTGCCCGTCTTGAAGAGCTTGGCCACGGCGAGCCACTGCTGGGCACCAGGGGCGGGGAAGGCCGGATCCTTCGCGGGCATGCTGTCGGTCGCGGGAGTGCCGGTGAGCACGGTCGCGTCGGGCACGAGGAGGAAGTAGCCGAGGGTCGTGGCGATCGTGCCCGTCAAGATGCCCATCGCCTGCGCCAAGAACTGCCTGCGCGGGTTCGCGCCGAGCAAGTACCCCGACTTGAGATCGTTCAAGAGGTCGGCCGTCGCGAGCCCCGCGCCCGACGTGATCGAGGCGGTCATGAGGTTCGCGGTGGTGCTCTGGGGGATGAGCACGCCGTAGGTAAGCTGCATGATCTTGCCCATCGCGCCGCCCGGCGTGATGTCGCTCTCTCCTGTGGCGCGCGCCGACACGAGCGCGAGCACGAACGTCATGCCGACGGCGAGGAGGCCGAAGTAGGGGGGAATGTCGAAGAAGAGCGCGGCGACCACGATGATGGCGAGACCCGAGCCGCAGAGGCCGTAGAGGAACCATTTGGTCGGGACCTCGACGTCGTCCGGAGAGGCGACCACGGGCTTCTTCTCGTCGCCGTCCCGCTCGGCGGGGGCGCGGTAGCCCGAGGGCTCTTGGCTGGGCTCGGCCTTCTTCGCCGATCCGAACATGCCCGAGATGGCGCGCACGATGGTGCGCCACTGAGCCGCGAGCTGCACGAGCCCCGACGCCACGAGGAGCGGCGCGCCGAACCAGATCCCGATCTCTTTCCACGCGCTCTTCGGCAGCGCGGCGGCTCCGCTCGCCTTCGGGGCGACGAGCGCGTCGGCCATGCCCGTGGCGTAGGCCTTCGGCCCGAGCAGCTTGAGCGCGACGATCTTGGCGTGAGCTGCGGTCTCCATCGCCGCGGGAGAGGTCCACTTGGTCTCGAGCGCGAGGGGGCCGAGGAAGACGGCGACGAAGAGGCCGCCGAGCACCATCCAGCCCGTGATTCGAATGCCGATGATCGCGCCGGCCGCGATGAGGACGACGCCGTGATCGAGCTTCACGTTCCAGTCGCTCCACTTCCAGGCGCGACCGTCGACGTTCGGCGAAGGGAGGAGGTTGAAGATGTTCGACGACGGCGGGAGGAGCGCCTCGCGACCGACGACCACGCCGGCCTTCTTCACCTTGAGAAACTCGAGGTCCTTCAAGAGCGGGACGAGCCCCGAGGCGAGCGCGGCGTAGAGCAGGGCGCGCGCCTTCTTCATGGCCTCGTCGCCCTTGCTGTAGAGGCCTTGGAGCGTCACGGCCGCGGCCGTGCCCGAGGGGAATTTCAGCTTCTCGCGGTTGATGAGGTTCCGCTTCATCGGGATCGCGAGCACGACGCCGAAGGTGGCGAGGCAGAGCACCCAGAGCGCCATGAGCGGCCACGCGAGCTGCACGCCGTGGCGGTTCTCGTCGGTCACGGTGAGGAGCAGGAGCGCCGGGATCGCCGACACGGCCACGTTGCCCGTGGCGTACCCCGCCGACGATGCCGTCGACTGCATGCAGTTGTTCTCGAGGATGGTCATGTCCGTCTTCGCGACGCCGACCGTGCGAAGGAACGACCAGATCGCGTACGAGAGAATGCACGCCGTGAGCGCGACCCCGAGGAACCACCCCGTCTTCAGGCCGATGTAGACGTTCGTGAACGACAGAAAGAAGCCGAGCACGGTGCCCATCGCGATGGCCCGCGCCGTGAGCTGAGGGGCGTCTCCGCGGTAGGCCCGCGCGTACCACTCGGCCTCGTCGAACTTGAGGACCTCCTCGGGCGAGAGCTCGAGAGGCCGCGCGGCCTCGAGCTCTTCGGGGGTGCTCGGGGGCTTCTGGAAAATCGACATGTGCCCGCCACTACCAGCTTTTTTCCCCGGTGCGGCGCGTTATCCCACATGCCGCGCGACGTCGACGCGCGAGGCCGCTCCCGACCCCGCAGGGGGGCCGTGGTGGGCGCCTCAGGGCATCGGCAATTTCCACAGATCGCGCCCGAGCACGACGCGGTCGTGGTACGCGTCCGGGTGGAGGAGCGCGTCGACGAAGCCCTGGCAGACGCGCTCGAGGGGGATGGGCTTCGTGTCGTCGGCGAAGCCGCGCAGACCGGGGAGGCAGCCGAGGCCGGCGAAGAGCGCCGAGAGCCCCGGAGGCGAGCGGCGCTTGCCGTGGGTGCCGTCGGCGGCCCATTCGGGGCTCACGAGCACGCTCGGCCGAAAGACGGTCCACGCGATGCCCGGGCGCTGGACGGCCTGTTCGCACTCGAGCTTCATTTTGAGGTAAGCGCCCGCGCCGCCCGCGCCGACGGAGCTGAGCAAGAGGATGCGAGGCACGCCCACGCGCTCGGCGCTGGCTCCGAGGCTCTTCGCGGACGCGACGTCGCTCGAGGCGTAGTCGTCGCCTTGGGCGAAGCGGCTCCGCATGGTGCCGACGAACGAGACGATCGCGTCGTGACCTCGGAGCGCCGTGTCGAGGGCGGCCTCGTCCGCGAGATCGAAGACCGCGGCGCGCGGATCGCTCCCGAGGGGCGACTTCTCCCGGGATTGGGGGCGGACGTGGAGGGTGAGCTCGATACCCGCTTTTTCGGCCATCGGGATGAACACCTGGCCGGTCGCGCCGGTGGCCCCTGCGACGAACACCTTCATGCGTGACCCTCCGCGTGGTCCGCCGCGGGGGCGAACGTGCCGTGACGAACCAGCTTGTCGTACGCGATGTACGCCCCCACGATGAGCGCGGCCGAGACGAACGCGAGCACGACCGCGATGAGCTTGCCGTTCCCAGGAGCCTGCGCCGGCCCTTGGGCGCTCACGCTCGAGACGCGGTCGCCCTGGGACGACGAAGGCCCGTTCGCCGACGGCGGGACGCGCATGAAGCCGCCTTGCCCGTACATCGTCGCCGGCATGGGTGGCGGTGGACCGGGGAGAGGGCTCAGCATCGGCTGCGGAGGGCCCGACGAGGGGCGATTCTCCGGCCCTCGCGGCGGAAACGGGGAAGCCATCGCCCCGTGCGAGGGGCGCCTCCCGGCCTGTTGCGCGTGGAGGTGGGCGTTCGCGTGGGCGGGGTGGGCGCCGGGGTGCGCGGCGTGTTGGGGCGGTCCGTGGGGGGCGGGCTGCGCTCTGTGCGCGGCGTGCCCTGGAGGGCCCGGGGGGCTCGAAGGACGGACCGCGGCCAGCTGAGAGTTGGAGGACGTCCGCGGCGGCATCGCGGCGCCCATGCTCTGTGGGCCCATGCCTTGAGGGAGGAGCGCCGTGCTCTTCAGCGCGTTCGGCGCCGCGGAGCGAGGGGGGAGCACGTTCGTCGCCTTGAGGTCGTCGGCCTGCGCGTCGGGCCTCACGATGGTCGCCGCCATGGCGCTCGGTCCGCCTTCGCGTCGCGCCCCTCCGGCAGCCGCGCGTGTCTGCGCGATCGCCTCGTGGAGCTCGCGCTCGAAGCGGGCCGCGTCCGCCGGGCGCACCCGCGTCTCCCGCGCGACGGCACGCTCGAGCACGAGAGATACGGCCGGCGGGAGGCTCACCCCGAGGCTCTCCGCGGTGGGCGAGGCCGTCTCTTTGGCGATGGCCTTTCCGAGCCCCTCGACGAGCGTGTCGGCGTGACGCGCCTTCTTCAGCGAGAGAAGCTCGAGGATGACGAGCCCGAGCGCGTACACGTCGGTCCAGGGGCCGATGTCGCCGAAGCGCTTCACGAACTGCTCCGGCGCCCCGTACGAAGGCGAGCAGAGCGCGACCCCCTTCATGGTCTCGACGCTCGGGGTCACACCGAGGGTGGGCTCGTAGATCTTGGCGAGGCCGAAATCGAGCACCTTGATGCGCATTTTTCCGTCGCGCGCGCGCGTGAAGAAGAGGTTCCCGGGTTTGATGTCCCGGTGCACGATGCCCTGCGCGTGGGCGTGCGCGAGCGCCGAGAAGACCGGCGCGAAGAGCTCCATGACCTCGTCGATGGTGTAGGGCCGGGAGGCCTGCACCCGGCCGCGAAGCTCGTGGGAGAGCGTGTGCCCGTCGAGCCACTCGAGCACCATGTAGGGCACGTCCTCGTTCGTCTTCGGCGATCGGAGCGTGCCGCTCGAGATGCCCCGGACGATGTCCAAGGTGCCTTGGCTTAGCCGGTAGAGGATGCGCGTCTCGTCACGGAACCGCTGGAAAAACGAGGCCGTGAGCTTCTCGTCGACGTTCTTGTCGATGCGGAGGCATTTGACGGCCACGGGCTCGCCGAGCCCCATGTGCGTGGCCCGGTACACGAGACCGAAGCCGCCGCCGTCGACGACCTCGTCGAAGCGGAGCTGGTCGATCGTGTGACCGACGAGGCCGAAGTCGTCTGCGGGCATGGGCGGCAGGATACGTCGTTTTCGGAATCGTGTAGAATCGAAGGGTGAGACGAACCCTCGGAAGCGTGTGTGTGTATTGTGGTTCTCGCCCCGGGGCCCGCCCCGAGTACCGCGAGGCGGCCATCGAGCTCGGGAGGGCCCTCGCCCGAAAGCAGATCACCCTCGTCTACGGCGGCGCGAGCGTCGGGCTCATGGGGGCCGTCGCGGACGCCGCGCTCGACGCGGGCGGCGACGTGATCGGCATCTTGCCGCGGTGGCTCGAGGCGAAGGAGGTCGGGCACGAGCGCCTCAAGGAGCTCCACATCGTCGACTCGATGCACACCCGCAAGGCCCGGATGATCGAGCGCTCCGACGCCTTCGTCGCGCTGCCGGGCGGGCTCGGGACGTTCGACGAGCTCTTCGAGGTCCTCACGTGGGCGCAGGTCGGCCTCCACACGAAGCCCGTGGGCCTGCTCGACGTGGGAGGCTACTTCGAGCCCTTCCGTGCGCTCGTGCGGCACGCCGTGATCGAGGGGTTCGCCCTGCCGGAGCACGAGGGCCTCTTCGTGTCCGATCCCGACCCGCACGAGCTCGTCGAGAAGCTCTGCTCGTTCGAGCGCCCCGTCTACGGCTCGAAGTGGGTGGATGGGCCAAAAGGGCCATGATCTCGGATCTTTACGGCGGTCTTTTACCCGTCGCGTTGGGCCGACTCGTCGGGGCGCCGGCGAGCCACGACGCCTCTCACGTGCTCCGGGTGGTCGAGAACGCCACGCGGCTCGCCGAGGCCGAGCGGGCCGACGTCGACGTGTGTCGGATCGCGGCCTTGCTCCACGAGCTCGTGAACCTCCCGAAGGACCACCCCGAGTCGCACACGTCGGGAGACTTGTGCGCGATCGAGGCGGCTCGGGTGCTCGGTGAGCATGGCGCGAGCCGCGCGTTCGTGGTCTCCGTGAGCGACGCCATCCGTGACCACGCCTTCTCGAAGGGCGCCCTGCCGACCACCCTTGAGGGGAAGATCCTCCAAGACGCCGATCGGCTCGACGCGATCGGGGCCGTCGGCGTCGCGCGGTGCATGGCCACGGCCGCCGAGATGCGGAGCCGCTTCTACGACCCGTCCGATCCGTTCGCCGCGTCGCGCGCCCTCGACGACCGCAAGAACGCCCTCGATCACTTCGCGAAGAAGCTCTTTCGCATCCCCGAGCGGCTCCACACGGCCACGGCGCGTACGCTCGCGGCCCCTCGGGTCGCGTTCATGCGCGCCTTCGTCGACGCGCTCGCGGCCGAGTGCGGGTTCGAGCCACCCTGGAGCTTTCCTACACAGTAGGCAGGTGTGAGCGAGGCGGGCCGAGCCCGAAGGTGGCGTCGATGCGAGCGATTTCGTACGGCGTGAGCTCGAGGGCCCCTGCGCGCGCGTTGTCGTCGACGTGAGCCGGGGTCGTCGCCTTCGGGATGGCGAAGAGCGAGTCGCGCCTCACGAGGAACGCGAGCGCGACGGCCCTCGGCCCGACGAAGTACTTTCTCCCGATGTCGACCAAGACGCGCCCCTCGGGGCTCGCGGGGTCGGGGAAGTCGCCCGAACCGAACGGCGAGTACCCGACGACCGAGACGCCCAGGCGCTCGCAGACGGGGAGCAGCACGTGCTCGATGTCGCGCTCGCCGAGGTGGTAGAGCACCTGGTTGCAGGCGACGTTCTCGGCGCCCACGAGGGTGCATGCGTGCTCGAGGTCCGCCACGTCGAAGTTGCTCACTCCGTAGTGCAGGATTTTCCCCTCGTGTTTCAGCGTCTCCATGGCGCGCATCGTCTCTTCGAGCGGGTGCTCCGAAGGGCGCTGGACGAGGTAGAGATCGAGCCTGTCGGTGCGGAGCCTGCGGAGCGAGCGCTCGCACGCGAGCAGCGTCCCCGCGTAGGTGGCGTGCTCGGGGACGACCTTCGACGACAAGAAGACCGAGCCGCGGTAGCCCGCGATGGCCTCGCCCACGAGCTCTTCGACGGCCCCCCTCCCGAAGAGCTCCGCCGTGTCGATGTGGGTGAGACCGAGCTCGATGCCTCTCTGCAGCGCGCGCACGGCCTCGGCCCGGCTCTCGCTCTCGAGCCGCCAGGTGCCCTGGCCGACGATCGGCAAGCGGCGCCCGGTGCGCCCGAGCGGCCGCTCCTTCATGCCTTGACGCGGCGTCGGCGGAGCGCCGCGAGCGACACGAACGCGCCGAGGCCGACGAGCCCGTACGAGGGGGCCGAGCCCGAGCCGTTGCACCCCTCTTCGGCGATCGGCTCGAGGCCCGCTCCCTGTTCGGCCTGGAGCTCACCTTCGGGGGTCGGCAGCTCGTCGGGGCTCTCGGGCCCGACCGGGACGCCCGGCTCCTCGGGCTCCTCGGGGAGGACGGCTCCGTCGGCGGCGCGTGCGTCGGTGGCGCGTGCGTCGGTGGCGCGTGCGTCGGTGGCGCGTGCGTCGGTGGCGCGCGCGTCGGCCGCGCCGGCGTCGGGGGTGGGAGCCAAGCCGTTCGCGCGCTTGTACGACTCGACGAGCGACGTGTACGGGGGCACGTACACCGCGCCCACGTTGGCGACGCTCTGACGAATGTTGAAGTGGAGGTGAATCGTCGTGGGAGTGCCCCCGAAGACGTTCGACACTTTGCCGAGCCGCTGGCCCTTCGTGACCCGCGCGCCCACGGCCACCTGAACCTGGCTCATGTGGAGGTAGTCGAAGCGCGTGCCGTCGGCAGCTGTAAGATACACGGAGTAGCTGCCGACGCTCGTGATGGTGCCCGCCTCCGCGGCGACGGCCCAGTGGGTGTCCTTGACGCAGGTCGCAGGCCGAATGTCTTGCCCTTGGTGGCCCGTGCCCGCCGGGCAGAGCGGCATCGAGTAGGAGCGCGACTCGCAGTAGTTGTCGTGCCACGGGTAGGCGTAGTTCACGGCGTCGCACTGGCCGCCACCAGGGCCTTGTCCGCCGCCGTTCCCGTACACTTGGGAGTTCGCGAAGGCGCGCGCCTGCTCCATGGGGAAGCGCATCGTCGGGGCGTAGACCTTGGCGTCGACCCGCCCTCGCCCCGACCGGGAAGGGACGAGCGTGCCGGCGGGATCGTACGTGAACGCTTGCGCGTGCGCGACCGACGGGAGGGCGGTGAGCGAACCGGCCGAGAGGGCCGCGGCGAGGGTGAGGGCGAGGGCGCGGCTCACGGGCGACCTCCGACGAACGCGAGGCTCTTCGTGACCTCGAGGACGAAGCTCTCGTCCTGGCAGCGCGTGTCCTCGGAGAGGCTGCACTCGACGTCGACCGAGTAGGTCGCCCCGTTCTCGGCCCACGTGGCGGTCGTGATCCCCTCGTTGATCGTGAAGAGGCCGCGTGTGCCTCGGAAGGTGTGGGTGCTCACGTCCTTGGGGAAATCAGGGTGCTCGTGCGCGAAACGATTGCCCTGGATGGCGATGGTCGCGACCGAGGTGCGACCGTCGCCGAGCTTCGCGTCGATGCGGCCGGAGTACGCGTAGAAGCCCGCCTCGACGACGAGGTGAACGTCGGTCGCGGCAGCGCGGGGCACGAGCACCGGCACGAAGGACTCGTCGATCTTGGCGCGCTCGGCGGCAGGGAGCGCTGCCCGGGCAGCCTCGTCGCGAGGAACGGCCGGGAGGGTGACCGCGCTCTTCGTGAGCTTGCCCGCCGAGACCGACGGCACGGACTCGCCGGAGTCGGACTTCGGACGGTCGGCGCAGGCCACGAGGAGCGCCGAGGCGAGCAGGGGACAAAGACCGGCAAGGACGCGGAAATTCACGATGCACGAGGCTAGTTTGTGCGCCCTCGACGGACAACCAAACGGCCACGACGGGGCGCGCTTTTGTCGGCGTATGTGGGCCGTGTGGGCGAACCTGCGCCGACGCGGTGCACCACGTCGCGCGAGGCTCGGAGATTGGAAAAATGGCGCCGCACCGCCAACCCGCCCGAACTACCCTCGTCGAGATGACGCGGCGCAAGGAACGCAGGACGAGCTCGGTCCTCGTGGTGCTCGTCGCCTCGCTCGGCCTCGGGTGCGCGAGAGACCTCACGACCCTCGCGGCGCGCACGCCCCCGCGCCTCGGCCGAGCGCCCGTGCCTGCGCGCGCGGACCTCCTCTGCGGCGAGTGGCGACGAGCGGTCGACTACGATCGCGACGCGAGCTCCCACACCTCGTTCCCCGAGCTCGACACGTCGCGGAGCTGTTACGTCGAGGTCTCGCACGACGAGCGAGGGCTTCGGGCCGGGCCCGTGCCCGCGGGCTGCGGCTTCCCGAGCGACGTCGTCACGTCGCGCGCGCACCTTCTGGGTCGCGCGGCGCTCTACGACCGCGTCGCGCGAGGCGACCTCGCGGTGCTCCCGCGGGAGCTCTCGTGCAGCTTGCCTACGGAGGTGCGCGAGTCGGCCGCGCGGCACAACGCGGCGGTTTTTCGCGCGCTCTCCGCGATCGAGACGCCGAGGCGCTACCCCTACGCGGCCGCGCTCGTTCCGGGCTACGGCGCCCTTCGCCAAGACACGAGCGTGCTCGTCGGGGCGAAGCCGGGGGACACGTGCCGAGCGCTCGACGGCGCGGAGCTCGAGAAGCTCGGGGTCAACGTCCTTCGCGCCCAGCGCGGCGCGGCGGTGGTTCGAGACGGCGTGGCGCCGGTCCTCGTGGTGAGCGGGGGCGCCGTGCACTCGGACCTCGTCGAGGCCTTCGCGCTCGAGCACGTCGCGCGGTGCCGCTTCGGGATCCCGGCGTCGCGGATCGTCGTGGACCCGTGCGCGGACCACACACACACGAACCTCCGCAACGCTGGCGCTGTCGTGGTGGGGCTCGGGGCGAAGGTCGCCTACCTCGTGACGGACCCGTACCTCCAATCCGAATACCTCGGTGATTTCATGGCCTTCGACGCGATCGGAGGGTCGGTCGATCAGCGGAGCCTCCGCGACTTCGGCTACCTCGTCGGAGCGTGGCGGCGCGCGAGCCGAGGCACGCTCGGTGGGTTCTGGTACACGCCATATCGCTTCTGGGGAGACGACGGTCCGCTCCGCGACGCGACGTGCCTCACGGACGTCGTCTCGCCGCGGCCGTGACGGGCCACGCCGGGGTCGAGTCAGAGCACTTGGCTCGACGCGACCTTCGTCGACACGATGCGCCTCGGCTTGGCGCCGATATCGGCGGGGTCCCCGTCGGTCGCGACGAGCGGCGCCGAGATCCCGCAGAGCGGCAGCTTGAGCTCGTTCTTGGGATCGTCGGCCGAGACGCACACCACCTTGGGCAGGGGGAGCACCGCGATCTGCGTGGCCGCCTTGCCTCCGCCCTTCGTGAGGTCTTGGCCGAAGAGGGAGATCTTGGCGCCCGGGTCGTGCCCGCTCGGGAGCTTCCACGCCGACGTGACCACCACCTCGAGCCTGGCTCCCTTCGCGGTGGAAGGCAGCCGAAGGACCGCGCTCGCGAGCTTCTTTCGCGCGAGGCTCTCCATGGATCGATAGGCCGAGAGGCCCCGGTCTCCGGAGACCGCCTCGACCGAGAGCACGTGGCCGCGCCCGTCGGCGACGACGGAGAACCGGACCATGCCGTTGACCGGCGCGTCGCTCGCGTACATCGCTTCGGCGAGGGCGGCTCGAACGGGCCCGTCGGGGCCGAGACCGAGCTCCGCCTCGCGTGCCCGCGCGCTCTCGCGGAGCGCCGCCTCGACGCGCTCTTTGGCCGACGGGACATCGCTCGGGGGCGACGATGCGCCGGGCGCGACTGTCGCCGCGTCGGACCGCCCGGGCACGAACGGGTTCTTTCCGACGCCGAGGTCGGCGAGCCCGAGGGAGGGGCGCGCCGAACCCGCCGGGGATGGCGCGCCGAGCGGAGAGTCGGGCGGCTCGGCGATGGGCTCGTCCGAGCCGGGCGCCGCGGCGACAGGCTCGCTCGGGGCGCGAGGAGCTCGAAGAGAGGGCCTCACGTCGCGCGCACCTCGCTCGGGCGGCGAGCCCTCGGCGGGCGGCCCCGTGGGGAGGTCGGGGCGCGGGGGCGGTGCGAGATCGAGCTCGATCTCGGCGGCATCGTCGGCACCCTTCGCGAGGGCCGGAGGCGACGGAGCCCGTGGTCGAAGGAGCGCCGCCGCGAGCGCCACGTGCACGAGCACCGACGCCACGAGCACCTGCCCGTCGCGGGGCCACGAGGCACGCTTTCGCGCGCGTTGGGCCGAGGCCGCGTCTCGATCGAGCGTGCGCTCTTCGGCCATGGGTGCCCTCGTAGCACTTTCCCGCGCCGACGCAAAAACTGCCGTGCTTGCTTCGTGGGGCCCGAGTCCTTAGCTTGCGCGGTGATGAAAAAACGCTCCGCCTTCGCGCTCCCCTGGCTCGCGCGTCATGCGCTCGTGAAGCTCGCCTTCGTCCTCGGCCTCGTCGGGCTCTTCTTCGTGCCCGGCTGCCAGAACTACGACCAGCTCGTCGAGAAGGACCAAATCTGCGAGCAGAAATGGGCCGACTACGAGGCGCAGCTCCAGCGCCGGTACGACCTCGTGCCGAACCTCGTGAACACGGTGAAGGCCTCCGCCAAACACGAGGCGGACACCCTCGCCAAGGTCACCGAGGCGCGCGCCTCGGCCACGAGCATCAAGCTCTCGGGCGACGACTTCACCGACCCCGAGAAGATGGCCGCCTTCCAGAAGGCACAAGACCAGCTGAAGGGCTCGCTCTCGCGGCTCCTCGTCGCCAACGAGGCGTACCCCGAGCTCAAGGGAAACCAGGCCTTCCGCGACCTCCAGGTGCAGCTCGAAGGCACCGAGAACCGCATCCTCCGATCGCGTGAGGAATACAACAATGCGGTCCGCGTCTACAACACGGAGCTCAAGAAGATCAAAGGGCAAGTGGTCAACAAGGCCACCGGCAAGCCGTTCAAGGAGCGCGTCTACTTCAGCGCCTCGAGCGAGGCCCAGGCCGCACCCAAGGTCAATTTCTGACACCCGGGTCCCGGGCTCGTGACACTCTCGGGGTGTCGCCTCTTTGGCGGCGCCCCTTTTTCTTGGTCGAGCTCCGCGCCATGTCGTCAGGGAGGTCTCTCATGTCGAGTTCGACGAACGTCCGCGCGGTCCTCGCGCGATTCGCGTGGTTCGCGGTCATCGTTTCGCTCTTCGTCGCGACGTTCGCTCCGCGCGTGGCCTTCGCCTTCACGCCGCCCACCCTCGAGGGCCCGGTCACCGACAAGGCCAAGGTCCTCTCGGTCGTCGAGAAGGAGCGCATCTCCGACAAGGTGCTCGCGCTCAAGGCCGCGCACGGTCACGAGGTCGCGGTGCTCGTCGTGCCCACGCTCGGCGGCGAGACCGTCGAAGACTTCGCCTACAAGACGGCGAAGGCGTGGGGCCTCGGCTCGGCCGAGCGCGACGACGGCGTGCTCTTCCTCGTGGCCACGGCCGAACGAAAGATCCGAATCGAGACCGGCAAGGGTGTGGGCGGCGACCTCACGGACGTCGACGCGAGCCGCATCATCCGGGACAACGTCGCCCCCGAGCTCAAGAGCGGGCGCTACGGCGCCGGCATCGAGGCCGGGGTCGACGCGATCGGCGCGCGGTTCTCCGGGGTCGCGCCGCCCGCGAAGCCCACGTCGAGCGGGGGCGGCTCGGGCATCCTCTTCGTCCTCGTCGTGGTGGTGATCCTGGTCGCGATCGTCGCGTTCATCGGCCTCTTCATCTATCTCTCCGCGCTCCAGGCCAACTCACGGGGCGGTGGCGGCTACGGCGGGACGTACGGCGGGGGCTCCGATTGGTCGAGCGGGAGCTCGGGCGGCAGCGATTGGTCGAGTGGGAGCTCGGGCGGCAGCGACTTCGGCGGAGGCGGGGGCGACTTCGGAGGCGGGGGCTCGAGCGGCGACTACTGAGCTTGTGGTTGCCTGTAACGTATCGAAAGTCATGTGAAATATGGCGATCTGCGGGTGCGCGTGCCCGGCGGCTCGTTTGACTCGTTGAGGGCGATCCTCCATTCGGCCTAAGCTTGAGGACGATGAGCGTTCGCGAGCGAAGCCACTGGGCCTGGGGTTACGAGGACGCGTTTCCCGACGAGGCTGCGAGGGCCAAGCTCGCGGCGAGGCTCGAGGCGGCGGGGCTCGGGGCCCTCTCTCCGACGAAGCCCGTGGCGCGCGACGCCATCACGTTGCCGGCGTCGCGCATCGTGCCCCCGTATGAGCTCCGGGCCTTCGGCAGCGACGATCCCGGTGCCCGCATCGGCCACGCCTACGGCAAAGGGTACCGCGACATCGTGCGGGCCTTCCGTGGCGAGTTCCCGAGCCCGCCCGACTGGGTCTTCTTCCCCGAGACCGAAGAGCAGATCGCCTCGATTTTCACCTACTGCGAGCGCGAGGACGTGGCCATCGTCCCGTTCGGAGGTGGCACGAGCGTCGTCGGTGGCGTCGAGACCGTGCTCGAGAAGGGCTTCCGCGGCGTCGTCACGCTCTCGCTCGCGAAGATGGCGAACGTCGTCTCGGTCTCCAAGACGGACCGGACGGCGCGCATCCAAGGGGGCGCCAGTGGTCCCGCCATCGAGGCTGCGCTCGCGACGCACGGGCTCACGCTCCGGCACTATCCCCAGAGCTTCGAGCTCTCCACGTTGGGTGGATGGATCGCGACCCGCGCGGGCGGCCACTTCGCGACGCTCCACACCCACATCGACGACTTCGTGCAGTCGGTCCGTATGCTGACGCCGCGGGGCCTCTTCGAGACGCACAAGGTGCCCGCTTCGGGGGCGGGTCCATCGGCGAAGCGGCTCGTGCTCGGCTCCGAAGGTGCGTTCGGTGTCGTCGTAGACGCCGTGCTCCGCCTGCAGGAGGTCCCGCGCTGGCGTGGGCAGGCCACGGTCACGTTCGCGAGCATGGACGACGGCGTCCGCGCGATTCGCGCTCTCTCGCAGTCGGGGCTCCACCCGTCGAACTGCCGCCTGCTCGACCCGGTCGAGGCGCTCATGCACCAGGTCTCGAAGAAGGGCGAGGCGGTGCTGCTCCTCGCGTTCGAGAGCGCCGATCACCCTCTCGAAGCCTGGCTCGAGCGCGCGCTGTCGATCGCGACCGATCTCGGGGGCGTCTGCGAGGAAGAGGGGCGTTACACGGCGTCCGACGGCGACGCGGGCCCGAGCGGCCAGTCCACCTGGAAGGCGGCGTTCCTCGCGGCGCCGTACCTCCAGAGCGCGCTCGTCTCGCTCGGCGTCGTCGTCGACACCTTCGAGACCGCCTGCACCTGGGAGACGTTCCCGAAGC
Source organism: Myxococcales bacterium (assembly GCA_016712525.1). Lineage (NCBI taxonomy): Bacteria > Pseudomonadati > Myxococcota > Myxococcia > Myxococcales > Myxococcales bacterium. Next base: position 253,601 of record JADJQX010000008.1, on the reverse strand, counting down.
TCGACGCGGCCATCCGCGCGGACGTGCAGCGCGCGCTCGACGAGCAGTGCGGCGGCGGCATCGTGTCGTGCCGCTTCACCCACGTCTATCCCGACGGCCCCGCGCCCTATTACACGTTCCTCGGCAAGGCGAAGCCGGGGCAGGAGCTCGAGCAATGGGCGGTCATCAAGGAGGCCGCCTCCGCCGCGATTCGCCGAGAAGGTGGGACGATCACCCACCATCACGCCGTCGGCCGCTGGCACAAGGCGGGGTACGAGGCGGAGCGCCCCGCGCTCTTCGGTGACGTGCTCCGCGCGATGAAGGCAAAGCTCGACCCTCGTGGGATCCTGAACCCCGGCGTGCTGATCTGACGAGGGAGCCCGCTCCTTCACCTCCACCGTACGAGGTCACCGAGCGCGCCACTCGTCGGCCCCGAAAACGCGAAGCCCGCGCCCCTCGAGAGAGGCCGCGGGCTTCGTCGCACCTTCGGTCGTCTCAGCCGCGCGAGGGCGGCTCGACGGGCTCGGTGGAGGGCATCGGCACGGGACCGCCACCGTCGGTGCCTCCGCCGCCGCAGGTCGGGTAACCCTCGGGCGTTAGGGGGGCGCTGAGCGGGAGCACCTTGCCGGGCGAGGCGAGCTGGTCGACCTTCTGCGCGATCACGCCGCCGTAGCTGATCGAGTAGATGACGTCCTCCATGAACACGCCGCGGCGCACGCTGGGCTGGTAGTACCCGCAGGCGTAGCCGCCGGGCTGGTTCGCGAAGAACGGGCTGTGATCGAGCGAGCCGGCCTTGGCGAAGCCCGTCTGCGCGTTCACGCGGAAGACCTCGAGCGAGCTACGCATGCCGGTGCGGCCGTACGCGTAGTAGGGGAACGCGAGGAGGCCACGGTCCTTGAAGTAGGTGAACGCCTTCGGATCGTAGAGGGCCTCGGAGTGCCCGTACTCGGTGTTGGCGTAGGCGTGTTTGTGAGCGAGGCGCGGCTGGGCCGGGTTCGTCACGTCGAAGATCTGGAGCGCGATGCCCTGCACGCGGCCGTCGTTCGTGGCGTCGCGGCCGATCGTGAGGAGGTGATTGTCGTCCATGGGGACCATGAACTCGCTGAACCCCGGGATTTTTAGCTCACCGGTGACCCGCGGGGCGTTCGGGTTCGAGAGATCGAGCGCGAAGAGCGGGTCGACCTGGCGGAAGGTGACCATGTAGCCCTTGCCGTTCATGAAGCGCGTCGAGTAGATGCGCTCGCCCGGCGCGAGGGGGCCCGTGTCGCCGCGGAGGGGGAGCCGCATCGCGAGCGTCGGGGCTCCGAGCACGCGGACGTGGTTCTCGGTGTCCGGCTGCGCGAGGCGGTCGGCCTCGTTCCGCGCGGGGTTCGTGTAGACGAAGCGCTCGGTCGTCGCGATGCGGAGATTCCCCTGGTATTCGTCGATCGAGTACTGGTCGTCGATCGAGCCGCCCACCGTGCCGGAGCCGACGTAGATCGGGAAGCCGGGCTCGGAGGCCGAGTTGAACGCGAGCTTGTGCACGTGCGTGCGGCTCTGGAGAAAGCGCGCCGGGAGCGCTTGCGGCGTCACCGCGGGGCTCGTTCGGGTGCCGACTCCGCCGGGCTTCGGCGCGGGGGTCGGGGCGGGGGAGGGCTCCGCGGTGCCGGTGCCGGTGCCCGTCGAGGGCGGCACCGAGCCGCCGCTCGAACCCGTGCTCCCTTGACCTTGCGCGGACCGCCACACGCCCCAGATGTCGGCCCAGGGGATCTCGACATAGGCCTCTTGGGCGAGCACGAGGCTCTGCGCGTTGCCGTACACCACGTTGGTCTGCCCGGTGATGGCGGCGCTCTTCACCGAGGCGTTGGGAGCCGCGAGATCGATCGACTCGACCTGCGTGAGGCCGTAGGCCGTGGAGCCCGTGGTGGGCAGGTAGTAGTCGCTGCAGCTCGGCGACTGGGCCGTGACCTGGGTGCCGCGCTTCTCGAACGAGACGGGCATCCAGTCTTGGACCTGGCTCGCGGAGATCGCAGCCTGGTTCTTCGTGCGGAGCGCCTCGAGCTTCGCGATCATGCCGGCCGCGTCCTGCGGGTACTGCTCACCGGGGGCGAGCTCGATGCCGTACGCGAGCTTCGGGCCGTGGGCGCCGCCGACGAGCACGGTGCGGACCTCGGAGCCGACGCGGCGCGAGTCCTTGTAGTTTCCCTCGAAGTAGAGCTCGCGGGCCACCTGAGGGACACCGTTCGCGAGCTCGAAGACCGTGATCTTGGTGAGCGGCACGTACGGCTCGGGCGCGGGACCCGTGCCTCCTCCGCCGGGGCGCGGCGCGGACTCGGGTACGGCGACGTCGGTCGCGACGCCACCGCCGTAGTAGCCGCCGTCCGAGTAACCCTCGCGGATGGGGGTGCCCGTGGCGGTGAAGAGCTTCGCGCCGTTCACCTGCGAGTAGACGACGAGCTTCTGGCCGTCGAGGAACATCTCCGACGGTGTGCCCTCCACCGTGGCCTTGCCGATCTCGGCGAGCGACTCTTTGGGCCACGCGCGCAGCACCTTGAGCTCGGTGCCGTGCAGCACGTAGATGCGCTCGTTATCGACCTTGACGAAGTCGGCCTCGTCGACGCCGGCGACCTGCGTGGTCGTCTCGGAGTGATCTTGCGCCTTGGGAGCGGGAGCCGGCGAAGGCGTCGCGCCACCCGAGCCGCCCGAGCCCGGGGCGCTCGGAGCGCTCGGGGCGTTGCTGGCCTCGGGGGCGCCTCGCCCGTCGGACATCGGCAGGCCGCCGCCGTAGTAGCCGCCCTGCGCGCCGTAGCGCTGGATCATGTCGATCTGGCGATCGATGTTGCGGTTCAACTTGAAGGAGGCGTCGGCCTTGAGCTCGGTCAAAAGCTCGCCACAGCTCTTCATCCGTCGAAGCATCGCCTCGTCTTGGCCGATGGGCGTGGGCTCGGTCGTGGTGGAGCCACCGCAACCCGAGAGCGCGGCGAGGCCCGAGGCAGCGAAGAGGACGAAGGCAGTCTTGACGTTCATGGCTTCTTAGGTCTCCTTGGCCGTCCCATAAGCACCCCGCGTGCCAGATACGAAACGTCAAAAAGTTCAATAAATTCATGGGCGCATTCCATGCGCAGCCTCGTGGAGGCGCAGCCTGGCACAGCGCACGGTTGCCTGTGCCGCGGTGACCCTCGCGGCGCCCGCTCCGAACGCGTTATGGTCGCGCGGTGCGACCGACGACGAAAGAGCTCTCGGAGCTGTCGACCCGCGAGCGCGTCGCGTTCGAGCTGGCCGACCTCTGCGTGCGGGAGCCGTTCACGGAGGTGTCCGGGCGCTACCTCGCGACCGTGATGGGGACGCTCATCGGGTCGTGCGGGAGCCGGCGGATCGACGTGACGGGGCTCGAGCACGTGGCGTCCCTCGGCCCGTCCGCGCGGATCCTGCTGCTCGCCAACCACAGGAGCTTCTTCGACTTCTTCACGATCCTCTACGTGCTCTTCTTCCGCACGCGCCTTCCGCGTCGGCTCTTTTTCCCGACACGCGGCACCTTCTTCTACGACCACCCGGCGGGGCCCGTCGTGAACCTCGCCATGAGCGCGATGCGCATGTTCCCTCCCGTGCTCCGCGACGCGAAGAAGCGCGCGTGGAACGAGTACATGCTGCGCCGTACGATCGACGAGCTCCGCAAGCCCGGAACGATCGTCGGCCTCCACCCCGAGGGCACGCGCAACAAAGGGGAGGACCCTTACGCCCTCCTGCCCGCGCAGCCCGGCGTGGGCAAGGTCATCCTCGCGGCCGACTTCGCGACCGTGGTGCCCGTCTTCGTGCTCGGCATGTCGAACGAGCTGTCGCGCGAGTTTCTCTGGAACTGGACGGACGCGTCCGCTCACAGGATCTCGGTGCGCTTCGGGCCCGCGCTCGACTTCTCGGATCTCCGCGTGGGGCCGGCGAAGCTCACGACCGCGAAGCGCGCCGCCGATCGCGCGCTCGGGGCCATTTCCGCCCTCGGTGAGGAGGATCGCCGGGAGCGCGGCTGAGCGCGACGCCGTCTCGGAGCGCCCGATAGCGCCTCGTGGGTTCACGTAACGTATGCCTGAGGTGAGCGTCTTCGCGCGGAAATTTCGCGCGCTCGGGCCACCTTGCCGCGCCGCGCGATTTCGTCGTCGCCCGCCTTGCGCTCGCGACTGAATGACGGTTCACTATCGCCGCCGCCCGCGCCGTGCGGGTCGGCCCACTCATCCCGAGGACGCGTTCATGAACAAACCGATTCGCCGCGCGTGTGTGATCGGCGCGGGCGTCATGGGGCAAGGCATCGCCGCCCACTTCGCCAACGCCGGTATCGAGGTCCTCCTCCTCGACATCGTTCCCCCCGACCTCAAAGACGCGGACAAGGCGCCCAAGGCCGCGCGCAACGCGTTCGCCGCCGGCGGCCTCGACAAAGCCCTGAAGGCCCGCCCTGCCGCGTTCTTCCACAAGCAGAACGCCCGCCTCGTCAGCGTGGGCAACACGGAGGACGACCTCGCGAAGGTGTCCACGTGCGACCTCGTCATCGAGGCCGTGCTCGAGCGCATCGACGTGAAGCAGGCCCTCCTCGAGAAGCTCGAGAAGCTCGTCCCGCCGCACGCGATCGTGGCCTCGAACACCTCGGGCCTCCGCATCGTCGACATGCTGAAGGGCCGCTCCGACGCGTTCAAGAAGCGCTTCCTCGTGATGCACTTCTTCAACCCCGTCCGCTACATGAAGCTCCTCGAGATCGTGTGGGGGCCCGACACGGACCCCGGCGTCGTCTCGTTCGTGAAGAAGTTCGGCGAGGACGTGCTCGGCAAGGGCGTCGTCTTCGGGAAAGACACCCCGAACTTCGTCGGCAACCGCATCGGCGTGCACGCGATGATGTCGACCATCCACCAGATGCTCGAGGACGGGCTCACCCCGGAGGACGTCGACAACGTCACCGGCACGCCCATGGGTCACCCCAAGAGCGCGAGCTTCCGCACGGCGGATCTCGTCGGCCTGGACACCTTCGCCCACGTCGCCGACAACTGCTTCAAGGCGCTCGAGAACGACGAGGACCGCAAGATCTTCGAGGTCCCGGCCTTCGTTCGCACGATGGTCGAGAAGAAGCTCCTCGGTAACAAGACGAAGGGTGGCTTCTACAAGAAGGGCGCCGACAAGAGCATCTCCACCTTCGACCCGAAGACGCTCGACTACCGCCCCAAGGGCGGCGACGACGCGATCAAGAACGCGACGAAGGCGATCGCGAAGGAAGAGGATGTTCGCAAGCGCGTGAAGAAGCTCGTCGCCGACGAGGGCAAAGCCGGCGCGTTCGCGTGGAAGGTGCTCTCGAAGAGCCTCGCGTACTCGGCGCGGCGCATCGGCGAGATCACGGACGACGTGACCGCGATCGACGACGCGATGAAGTGGGGTTACAACTGGGAGCTCGGCCCGTTCGAGACCTGGGACGCCCTGGGCTTCGTCGAGACGACCGACCGCATGATCAAGGACGGCATCAAGCTGCCCGAGTCCGTGATCAAGATGAAGGCGAGCGGCGCGACGGCGTTCTACCGCGCGGACGGCGCCGTGTTCGATCTCCAGAAGGGCGAGTACGTGAAGCGCGAGCAAGACCCGCGCTACGCGACGCTCCAGATCCTGCGCAAGGGCCAGGCCCCCGTCCTCAAGAACGACGGCGCCGAGGCCTGGGACCTCGGTGACGGGATCCTCGGGCTCACCTTCAAGACGAAGGCGAACAGCATCGACCCCGACGTCATCTCGATGATCGGCCAGGCCGTCGAGAAGGCCGAGACCGACTTCCGCGGCCTCGTCGTCGCGAACGAGGGCGAGCACTTCTGCGTCGGCGCGAACCTCTTCCTCGTCGTCATGGCGGCGGGCTCCCAGCAGTGGGAGGACATCCGCAAGATGGTGAAGGGGTACCAGGGCGCAGTGCAGCGCATGAAGTACTCGCAGGTCCCGGTCGTCGTCGCGCCGTACGGCATGACGCTCGGCGGCGGCCTCGAGCTCTGCTTCGGCGGCGCCGCGGTGCAGGCGGCGGCCGAGACGTACTCGGGCCTCGTCGAGGTGGGCGTGGGCCTCCTCCCCGGCGGCGCGGGCAACCTCAACATGCTCTGGCGCGCGCTCGACGGCGTGCCCGAGGGCGCCCAGCTCAACACGCTCGAGATCGTGACCAACACGTTCAAGAACATCGCCCTCGCCAAGATCGCGACGAGCGCCGAGGAGGCGAAGCAGCTCGGCTACTTCCGCAAGACCGACGGCGTCTCGTTCGACAAGGCCCGCGTCCTCGTCGACGCGAAGAAGCGCGCGATCGGCCTCGCCGAGTCGGGCTACCACGCGCCCACGCCCAAGGCCTACGTGCTCCCGGGCGAGAGCGGCATCGCGACCCTCAAGATGATGGTCGACACCCTCGTCGCCGGTGGCTTCGCCTCCGAGCACGACGCGAAGATCGCCGGCAAGGTCGCCGAGGTCCTCTGCGGTGGCATCTCGGGCGCGTCGCACGAGTGCACCGAGCAAGAGCTCCTCGACATCGAAGCCGAAGCGTTCGTGAGCCTCTGCGGCGAGCCGAAGAGCCAGGAACGCATGCAATTCATGCTCATGAACAACAAGCCGCTCAGGAACTAAGCCCATGATGGACATCGTCATTGCCGAAGCCGTTCGTTCCGCCGTGGGCCGCGCGCACAAGGGCTCCTTGGCCCTGCGTCGCCCCGACGATCTCGCCGGAGAGGTCATTCGTGGCCTCATGGCGCGTGTTCCCCAGGTGAAGCCCGAGCTCGTCGAGGATCTCGTCCTCGGCTGCGCCATGCCCGAAGGGGAGCAGGGCCTCAACATCGCCCGCATGGCCGGGCTCCTCGGTGGCCTCCCGCAAGACTCGGCCGCCATGACCATCAACCGCTTCTGCTCGAGCGGCCTCCAGTCGCTCGCGCTCGCGGCGGGCTCGATCCTCGCCGGGTCGAACGACGTGGTCGTGGCCGGCGGCGTCGAGTCCATGAGCATGGTGCCGATGACCGGCAACAAGCTCTCGGCCTCGGCCGAGGTCATGGAGAAGTACCCGTCGGCGTACACCCCCATGGGGATCACCGCCGAGAACGTCGCGAAACAATTCAAGATTTCGCGCGAGGAGCAAGACGCGTTCGCGCTCGCCAGCCAGAAGAAGGCGGCGGCCGCGATCGAAGCGAAAAAGTTCGATCAAGAGATCGTCCCGGTCACGGGCATCAAGTTCGACGGACAGGAGAAGAAGACCTTCTCGTTCACCCGCGACGAGCTCCCGCGCCCCGAGACGACCCTCGAGAGCCTTGCGGGCCTGAAGCCCGCGTTCTCGGCCAAGGGCAGCGTCACGGCGGGCAACGCCTCGCCGCTGTCGGACGGCGCGGCCGCCTCGCTCCTCATGAGCCGCGCCAAGGCGGACGAGCTCGGCGTGAAGGGCCTCGGCATCTTCCGCGCGTTCGTGACCGTCGGCGTCGACCCGGCCATCATGGGCATCGGGCCCGAGCCCGCGATCCGGAAGCTCCTCGCGAAGACGGGCCTCAAGATCTCGGACATCGATCTCTTCGAGATCAACGAGGCCTTCGCGAGCCAGTCGGTCTACGTGAAGAACACCTTGGGTCTCCCCGAGGATCGCCTGAACGTGAACGGCGGCGCGATCGCCCTCGGCCACCCGCTCGGGTGCACCGGCGCGAAGCTCGTCGCGACGGCGCTCTACGAGCTCAAACGCCGCGGCGGCAAGTACGCGATCGTCTCGATGTGCATCGGCGGCGGCATGGGCGCGGCCGGCCTCGTCGAAGCCGTCAAGTAGCGGTCACCGAATGCGGACGCGAAGCGGCGCGGGCTCTGGCTCGCGCCGCTTCGTGCTTGTCACGGGCGCGTGTCTCGGTCGATGCTGACCGCGAGATGGGGAGCTCTGCCAAGCGTCATTCTCCGGGCTGCCTTCCCGCGGGGGCGCGCCGTTGAACGTCGCTACCCTGGTGTCCGTCAGCGTGTCGACGCTCGGGTACGTGTTCGCGGCGGGGCTGTGGGCCGTGTCGGGCGCGCCGGGGATGCGCGGGATGAAGGCCCTTGCGGCGAGCGCCGCGTTCGGTGCCTCGTACGGCCTGACGAACGCGTGCCTCTCGTCGGGGAGCTTCGGTCTCGCGAGCCTCGCCGTGCGTTTCGCCGTGCTCTTCGTCGGTCTCCACGCGGGCGCTTGGCTCGTCTTCTCGGCGCGCCGCGAGGACCGGCGGCTCTACGGCTGGGAGAAGGTGCTGCTTGCCGGCATCGGCGTCTTCGGCGTGCTCGGGTTCGTGCCGAACCTCCTCTACCACCACGACGAGCCGTGGACGCACGAGATCTCTTGGCTCGGCATCACGTACATCGACACCCGCTCGACGTGGGTCGGGAACCTCTCGTTCGTCTATTTCGTCTTCGCCGTCTCGCTCCTCGGAGCGAGGGCCTTCGCCAGGATCCGGAGGGGGGACAAGAGCGCCCGCGCGGAGCTCGTCGGGATCGTGGCGCTCCTCGTGTCGGGCATCAACGACAGCTTCGTGTCCTCGGGGGCGCTAGCGATGCCGTACCTGCTCGACGTCGGCTACCTCGTCATGATCGCGGCGATCTCGCTCGAGCTCGCGAGGGAGTTCGTGCGGAATGCACGCGACCTGCAGGCGGCTCAAGCCGCGCTCGTGCGCAAGGAGAGGCTCGCGGCGCTGGGCGAGATGTCGGCCGTCGTCGCGCACGAGGTACGCAACCCCGTCGCCATCATCTTCAACGCCGTGGCCGCGCTCCGCAAGCGCCCCGACGACCCCGACAAGCTCCTCGCGATCGTGGAAGAAGAGGCCGAGCGGCTGAAGCGCATGGTGTCGGATCTGCTCGAGTTCGCGCGCCCCGCGAGCCTCGTGCTCGACGACCACGCGGTCCGTGACATCGTCGCGGGTGCCGTCGAGGCCCTCCGCACGGCGAGCCCCGGTGCCCCCGTGGAGGTGGAGGTCGAGCTCCCCGAGGAGCTGCCCGCCCTCCGATGCGACGCGCGCCTCGTGAGGCAGGCCGTCATCAACCTCCTCGCCAACGCCCTCGCCGCGCCCCGACGCACGCGCGCCGTCACCGTGGTGGCGTCGGCCGAGGGCGAGCACGTCGCCATTCGTGTCGTCGATGACGGCGGCGGGGTCGAGGCGTCCGCGGTCGAGAGCATCTTCTCGCCGTTCTTCACCACGAGGGCCACCGGGACGGGCCTTGGTCTTCCCGTCGTGAAGCGCATCGCCGAGGCCCACGGCGGCCGCGTGTCGCTCGAGAACCGGCCCGGCGTCGGGGCGACGTTCGTGCTCTCGGTGCCGGCGAAGGGGCCGCGTGTCGCGGACGAAGCCTGACGGGCCGAGCCGCGTTCCCCCCGCGCGGCACGCGCACGTGGTATGACACGCGGCGTGCGCGAGCTTTCGGTCGGGGTCATCGGGTGCGGCACGGCGGGGAGCGCCGCGGCCGTCTTTCTCGCGCGTCAGGGCCATCACGTCGTGGTCTACGAGCGTGTCGCCGAGCCACGCCCGGTCGGCGCGGGCATCGTGCTCCAACCCACGGGGCTCGCCGTGCTCGATCGGCTCGGCATCAAACGAGAGATCCTCGCTCGGGGCGCGCGTATCGATCGCCTCACGTGTGTCACCGATCGCAAACGCACCTTGTTCGATCTCGAGTACCGTGAGCTCGACGACAAGTACTACGGCGTCGGGCTCCACCGCGGCGTCCTTTTCCAAAGTCTTTTCAATGAGGTAGGCGACAGTGGAGCCGAGCTCCGCCTCGGCGTGAGCGTGGTCGATCTCGCGCGCGCACCGCTCAGGACGCTCGCGGGTCGAGCGCTCGCGCGAAGGCACTACGTCGTCGACGACGCGGGCGTCCGCCATGGCCCTCACGACCTCGTGGTCGTCGCCGACGGCGCCCGCTCGAGCCTCCGCGACGACACCGATCGAACGCAGTCGGTCGAAGCGTACCCGTGGGGAGCGCTTTGGTTCGTCGGAGAGGACAAGGAGCGGAGGTTCCGGCGGGTCCTCTCGCAGTACGTGCGCTCGAACCGCACCATGCTCGGTTTTTTGCCGACGGGGACGGGGCCCGCGGGCATCACCCCTCTCGTGAGCCTCTATTGGAGCGTGCGGGTCGACGCTGTCGAGCGTCTCCTCGGCGAGGGGCTCTCGAAGTGGAGAGAAGAGGTGCTCGACCTCTGCCCCGACGCCGAGGACCTGATGTTCCAGGTTCGGGGCCCCGAGAGCCTCGTCTTCTCCGCGTACCACGACGTCGTCATGAACCGCTGGAGCACCCGCGACGTCGTCTACCTCGGTGACGCCGCGCACGCGACGAGCCCGCAGCTGGGGCAGGGGGCGAACCTCGCGCTCGTCGACGCGATGGTGTTGGCCGACACGCTCGCGGAGCACGACGATCTCGCCCTCGCGCTCGAGGCCTACTCTCGTAAACGTGCGTCACACCTGGGGTTTTACCAGGTGGCGACCCGCCTCTTGACACCGTTCTTCCAAGGGGACGAGCCCGCGTACGGCGCCGTACGCGACCTCGTCATGCCGGTCATGAACCGCATCGGGCCTGCCCGTCGCCTCATGACCCTCTCGATGTGCGGGCTCACGGAGGGCTTCTCGGGCCGAACGCTTCGTCTGTGACGATGCGGAAGCGCGAACGGCTGCCGTGAGCGCGTTGGGTAGGAAAGAGCCTGACGACGGTCGGTCGTCGGGCTCTGATCACTCTCAGGCGGGTGTGGCCTTCTTCGCCTCGGCGCCGATGACCCTCCACGCCGCTTTGGCGGCCTCGTCGGCCTCGGCTTGGAGGCGCTTCTCCTTGGCGTCGAGCGCGACGAGCTCGTCTTGGGCGGCCTCGAGCTCCCTCACGTAGCGGAGGCGGAGCTGGGCCTCGGGGCCGCCGTCCTTCAGCACCGCGAGCTGCTCGTTGATGCGCCGCTGACGTTCGTAGACGGCTTGCCGCTCCGTCTGCACGAGCTTCTGCTGGCGGTCGAGGGCGCGCCAGCTCTCGAAGAGGCCGAGCGCCTCCTTCATCGCGGTCGCGTGGGGCACCTCGAGGAGGCGCGCCGCGAGCCACTCGTCGATCTGGGCGTGGCGGAGCTGCGCGTACTCGGAGCGCGAGTAGCTCGTCTCGAACTCCTTCACGACGAGCTCGGCGCGTCTCCCTGCGGGGACCTCGAGCGAGAACCTCCGGTAGCTCGCGGTGGTCTCGAACGGCGCTTGCGTCCCAGGGACGAGCTTGCGGTTCCCGTAGACGGGCATCTCGAACGTGACCGTGACCGGCTCGTCGTGGTCGCTCTCGGCCGAGAAGGTGTGGGTCCACTCGCTCCGCGAGTCGACGCGCAAGCTGTCACTCATGATCCGGAGGGCGCTCGTCGCGTGCGACGCGACCTCCTTGTGTGCGCAGCGCACGGCGAGGTCCTTCGCGAACGAGATCTTCACGTCGGTGCCACGCGCGCTGTAGGGAACCATCGCCTCGCCTGCGTAGACGTCCCCGTCGTAGACGACCGCGGCGCCCTCTTCGAGCACGGCGCCCGAGGTGTTGGCGAAGGAGAGCACGAGGTCCGGCGCGGGCGGGGCGCCGATGCGCCAAATGCGCTCCTTCTTGGCGTCGACCTTCACGGCGAGCAGCGGCACCATCGCGGAGCCGCCGCGCTTCAGCGAGATGCGCGGGCCCACGCGGTACTCGAAGAGCTCCCCCTTGTCGCCGAAGGAGGCCGCGTCGTCGCCCCCTCCCATCATACGGCCCACCGAGGTGGCCTCGAGCTCGTCGTCGGCCTCGGCCAGCATGGGCATCGCGGCCATCGCCATGCGAGGTGCGGGCGGGGGACCACCGAACCCCGGTGGACCGAAGGCGGGGGCGGCGGCGGGGGGGGGCGGCGGCGCCATCTTTCGCGCGCGCTCGAACCGCGTGGGCGCAGAGACCGCGCGGTCCTCTTCTTCGACGACGGCGCGCCGGACGCTCTTCGGGTTGTAGAGGTCGATGACGAAGCTCACCGGTTGGCCCGTGGTGAGCACCAGGGCGAGGTCGTCGAGGTCCTCTTCGACCGGGTTGTGCACGATGCCCCACGCCATGAGGTGCGTGGTCTCGCCCTCGCGCGCGACGCGGTAGGAGACCCGCCACGCCGGGGCCGGGACGACATAGGAGACGCGCAGATCGTTGCAGCGGCCGTGCACGTCGACGCGCACGATGCGGTTCTCTCCGGTGCTCGCCGCGCGGCTCCGATCGACGAAGAACGCGAGATCGGCGCGGGCGCTCTCTTCCTCCAGATCGACCTTGGTGATGCGCGCGATGTCCACGAGGGACATCGAGGCGCCCTCGCGTAGCACGAGGGACCTCCGCTCCCCGCCGTCGCGGTCGGGCGCCTGCTCGGTGCCGACGACCTCTCCTTCGACCCGTGTGCCATCGACGGTGACGGCAACCTTGCGCCCCCGCATCGACGCGAGCATGGCGAAGAGCGTGCCTCCGGCCGGGTAGTTGAGCTTCCTCCGGACGAGGGCATCTTCCGGGTCCTCGGGCTTCTCGAAGGCCACGGCTCCGACCCTGGCGTCGCCGTCGGCCACCCACAACGTGAGGGATTTCAGCACGTCGTTCATCTCGTCTCGCTTGAACGCGAGCTCGAACGGCCCATCGGCGGCGCCAGCGCGCTCGATGTAGGCCACGCCGTGCTTGAACATGACCATCTTGCGAACCTTCGGAGTGCCCATTTCCGTATGTCTCCCTCGAAGAACGTACCCGCAACACGGGCCGCTCGGGACGAAACATATCGGAAACAAGTCCGCTCTCCGGCGCGAACCTTCGGCCTCGAAACGTTCTCGAAACGCGGCCGCGGCTTCTCTCATGCGTGCGCGGGCGATCTGCCTCGCGCCCTTCAGGAGTCCTCATGCGTGCCGATACCGGAGACACCGCCTGGCTGCTCGTGAGCGCGGCGCTCGTCCTCTTCATGAGCCCGGGCCTCGCCCTCTTTTACGGGGGCATGGTGCGTCGCAAGAACGTCCTCTCGACGCTCATGCACTCGTTCTCGAGCATCCCGGTGGTGCTCGTGATCTGGCTCCTCTTCGGCTACTCGCTCGCGTTCGGTCCGACCCACCACGGTCTCATCGGGGGCTTCGGTGACGTCGGCCTCGAGGCGCTCGCCGGTCGAACACGCGAAGGGACCACCGTGCCGGAGCTCTCCTTCGTAGCGTTCCAGATGATGTTCGCGGGGATCGCCCCGGCGCTCATCTCGGGCGCGTTCGCGGAGCGCATGCGCTTCACCGCGTACCTCGTGTTCGTCGCCGCGTGGGCCGTCCTCGTGTACGTGCCGATGGCCCACTGGGTCTGGGCCGACGGGGGCTGGCTCGCCAAGATGGGCGCGCTCGACTTCGCCGGGGGCGCGGTCATCCACGTCACGGCGGGTGTCTCCGCGCTCGTGTGCGCGAAGGTGCTCGGGGCGAGGCTCAAGTACCCGCACGAGCGTCCGCTCCCGCACGATCTCACGATGACCATGACCGGAGCGGGCATCCTCTGGTTCGGCTGGTTCGGCTTCAACGCGGGCAGCGCGCTCGCCTCGGGGCACCTCTCGGCGCTCGCGTTCGTGACGACGCACCTCGGCGCAGCGGGCGGCGTCATCGGCTGGACCGTGGTCGAGTGGCGTCATCGTGGCAAACCCACCGCGCTCGGCGTCGCGTCCGGGCTCGTCGCCGGGCTCGTCGCGATCACGCCCGCGGCGGGCTTCGTGTCTCCCTGGGCGGCGCTGCTCGTGGGCGCGCTCTCGGGGCTCGCGTGTTACCTGGCCGTGCTCGCCAAGTACCGGTACGGCTACGACGACTCCCTCGACGCGTTCGGCGTGCACGGCGTCGGCGGAATCCTGGGGGCGCTCCTCACCGGCGTGTTCGCTCGCGAGCGCACGCTCCCCGGGATGGACAAGCCCTTCGGAGCGAACGGGCTCCTCTACGGAAACCCGAAGCTCCTCGGGGTGCAGCTCCTCACGACCGTGGTCGCGGCGGCCTTCTCGGGCGCTGTCACGTACGTCGTCTTGAAGCTCATCGACCGCACCATCGGCCTCCGCGTGTCGCACTCCGACGAACGCGAGGGCCTCGACACGACCCAGCACGGCGAGAGCGGCTACGCGGGCTGACCCGTTCGCCTCGCGTCGTGCGGCCCGTCAGAACGCGATGCCGTTCGGGAGGAGGCGTGTCGGGCGCGCCGTCGTCGTCGTGGCCGTCGGATCGAACCTCAGCGAGGTGCCGTTCGTCGCCCAAAGCGTGACGCCGACCGCCACGAGCACCGTGCCGAGGGCGAGTGAGCCGACCCCGCCCGCGAGCACACCGGTGCGAAAACCTTGGCTCCCGACGTCCCCCTCGGCGAGAAAAGGCGAGGCGACGAGCGCCCCCGTGCCGAGCGCCATCGCCCCGGCGCCGGCCAACGTCACGAGGACGCCCGAGACCCTCGCCCGTGACGAGCCGAGGTCCGCGTCGAGCCGAAGGTGCGAGGCCCGAGGGAGCGCGAAGGTCGCCGAGGGCACGAGCCCGTCGCCGGCGATCCGATACGTGTCGCGGGGCGAGAGCTTCGCCGCACAAGGAGCGACGCATACGGGCTCCCACTCGGTGACTCCTCCGATCCCGAGGTCGGCGAGGCCGAGCCCCGAGAGCGTCTGCGTTCCCTTTCGTCGCTCCATCGTGGCCCGGCCGTCGTTCGCTCGGAGCTCCACGGCGACCGATTCACGAGGCTCGAGCGCCCCGGGTTCGACCGTCGCCCGATGCGGGGTCGAGACAGGGGCCTCGCGAGACTCCCCCTCACCCTCGGCCCGCGCCTCGCGAGCCACCCCGAAAGAAAGTGCGCAAACTCCCGAAAGTACGACAAAAAATGACCGCCGCATGTGTCCTCCTTCGCGCGGCTCGCCCGCGTTCTTCCGGTAGGTGGACACACGCGGCGGGCCTTATGACCTCACGGCGTCGATTCGTTCACTTTCGCGTGGTCACTTGCAGGAGGCGACCTTGAAGGCGGGCTCCTTCGGGAGGTCGACGACGGTGTTCGTCGTGTAGCGGCCCCCGCCTTGGTAGTCCTGCTTCGACGTGAGCTCGATGAGGCGGCACGACGTCTCGCCGGCCACCTGGCCGAGGACGATCGAGTCGCGGATGCGGTGGGTCGGGAGGCCGTAGTCGGTCTTGCGAATGTCCCAGTCGCCGAAGGTCTGGCTGATCTTGAGGACCTTCACATTTTTCGCCGTGAGCGCGGCCTTCACCGCGTTCGTGACCGTCGCGTCGGCGAACTTGCCCGGCTTGTACGACACCTTGGCCTGCGAGGCCGAGATGGCGGCGGCGTAGCCCTTCCCTGCGTTCGTGATGGGCGCGAAGAAGTCGGCGGGCAGGGTTTTGCCCATGGCCTGGAAGAGCGCCTCGTACGGGCCGCGGAGCGTGGCGATGTACTCGTCGGGCGACCGGAGGCGCTTCAGCGCGCCGTCGTACGTGGTCTCGCCGTTCGAGATCCGGCGCGCGACGCCCTCGAGGTCGGCGCCGAGCTTCTGAACGTTCTCGCCCGAGCGTTTCTCGAGGAAGGGCACGACGAGCGTCTTCCACTCGGCAGCGTTCTTGCAGTTCTCGGCCTTGTCTTTGCCGTAGTAGCTCGTCGCGTCGACGGGGGCGAGCTCCTTGTCGCACTTCGCGGCGTAGGCCGTGAGCTTCTCGGCGGCCTTCCACTTCGCGAGCATCTCCTTCGCGTCGAGCGAGTACGAGTAGGTCCCGCGGAGCTGCTTCACGAACCCGAGGCCTTCGCCGACCTCGCGGGTCTCGTTCTTGTAGATCTCTTCGGCCTGGGCCTTGTTCTTGAGGTTCTGCGCGTTCGTCGCGCGCTCGCCTTGCCAGCGCTTCAGGGTCGACTCGAACTCGTTCGCCCAGGCCGCGTAGCTCTCGTACATCGGGTCCTTGCGGTCGGCCGCGGGGATCTTGTCGAGCCGCTCTTTCACCGTCTTCAGCTTGGTCTCGTAGCCGTAGAGCGCCGAGCTCACGTCACTGTCCGATTGGCCGTCGCGGAAGGGGCGGTTTTTGAGGTCGACCTGGGACTTGTAGTAGTCGAGCGACTTGAGGTTCTGCTTCTGCTCGTCCGTGAGGGCGAGGGCCGAGGACGAGGCGAGGAGCATCGAGACGAGGACGGCAGACGGTACGAGGCGCTTCATGGACGTGGGCTCTCCTTGGGGGCCGACCGCGCAGTGGGGTCGACGTCTTCTGGGGGGTCATACGTCCCTCCGGCGCCTGGACCTTCCCTCGAAAATTCGGACACTTGCCGCTGAGACGCCCCGGAGACGAAAGCCTCCGCGCGCTACTCCCGGTTTTCCGTCTTGTCGGTCTTCTTGCAGCGCCCCTTCTCCGAGTCGGCGAGCGCGTTGTCGACGTCGTGGGCGGCGCCCGAGTAGCCTCGTTTCGCCCGCTCGAGTGCCTCGTGGAAGGCGGCGAGCTCGGCGACCGCGCCCTCGTCGCACAGCCTCCGCACGATGGCCTCGAGGGTCACGCTCCGAGCCTCGGCGAGGCTGTCGGTGGGGGCCGCGAGGAAAGGGCCCAGGGCGTCGGCCACGGGCCCCACCCGCTTCCCGGGACCGAGCGCCTTCCAAACGCGCGGGACCGAGGTCAAGGCCCGAGGGGAGCCGTCGAGGAAGGCCCGCAGCGTCGCGGCGTCGATGCGCTCTCCCCACTCGGTCTCGAACCGCTCGAAGTACCCGTCGGCGTAGTGCGGGTGCAGCGAGCCGCGCGTCTCGGCGAGCACGGTCAACGTCGCTGCCTTCAGCACGGGATCCTTCGTGCGATAGACCCGGCGCCCCTCTTCGTCGAGCACCCCGCGTGCCCGGTCGATGCGCGCGTCGACGAGCGCGCGCACGGTCTCGCGGTAGAGCGTGGGCTTTTCCTCCAGGGCGCGGAGGTACGCGCGGATATCGTCGGGGCTCGCGTACGAGAGCGTCGCCGCGACCTCGCTCGCGAAGACGGGATCGGCCGCGCGCGAGAGCTCGCCGACGAGGCGCGCCCTGCCGTCGTTCGTCGCGATGGCGTGGGCCGCGAACGAGGCGTTGCACGACTCGCGAGGCTTCCCACGCGGATCGCGACGGGCCGGGCACACGACGAGGCGCACGAGCTCCGGGTGCGCCGCGTGGGCCGGATCCCAGCTCGCGTTCCTCGCCTCGGCGAGCAGCTTCATCCCCACGTCGAGGCGCGAGATCCCGAACGGCGCGCGCCCGCTCGTGCAGCTCGCCTCGGCCCCATGGCAGGGCTCTCCCCGCGGAAAGAGCACCTCGACGACCTTCTTCGCCTCGGCCTCCGGCAGGTCCCAGAGGCGCTTTTGGACGAAGGCGTCGTACGCGCGGTCGGCGCGGAACACGGCCGAGTCGCGCGGGGCGAGGCCGAGCTTCGTGCTCTCGGTCTTCGCGTGGACGACGCGAGGCAGCTCGTCGACGAGCCACGTTCGGAGCTTCGCCACGAGCTCGGCGCCCTTGGCGCGCTCCTCGAGCGCGAGCACCTCGAGGCGCACCTCCGCCGCCGCCTCACGGTGTGCGGCCTCACGGCCCTCTCCCGTGGCCCTCGCGACGGCGCGCGCCACGACGACGCTCCCTCGACCGGGCCGCGTGCGTGTGAGCCACGCGAACCGCGCGGCGATCTCGTCGTCGGTCCGAGGGCTCGGTCTCCCGCGCATCTCGGTCGCCACGGTATCGTCGTAACTGTCTGAAAATGCATGGGAAATGGCAAACCCCGGGGCGAGCTGGCCGGAGCGCGCGGAGGTCTCCACGACGAGCCTCGTCCCGCCGCTCTCGAGCCGAGCGCGCGGCTCACGGGCGAGGGGCTCGTACCGCGAGAACACCTCTTCGAGCTTGGCCGTGCCCGCGCGGAACGCCTCGGGATCCTCGGACCGCGCGTAGTCGAGCGCACGCGCGAGATCGACGAGGGCCCCGACGAGCACGTCCTCGAACGCGCCCGGGACGTTCGGGAGGAGCGTGGCCTCCACCCGGAGGCGCACGGGGTGGCCGGCGATGCGCTCGATCTCGCGCCCCGCGGCGCGGACCCGAGCCGTACGGGGATCGTACTTCGGGTCGTTCGGCTTCGGGTCGACCACGATCGGCTGCCCGGCCTCGACGACGATCTTCGGCTCGGACGCGCACGAGACGAGCGGAGCTGCGAGCGCCAGCACGAGGGCTAGGCCGTACGTCTGGACGCGCGCGCGCGCACGTACGAGATCGGTGACCTTCATGGCCGAAAGGGGTCCTTGAGATCGGGTTGTCGTGGGGCCCGAGGCTTCGCGGGCGTGGTCTTGCCCGTGGGCAGAGGTGGGCTCGCGCCCGGCTTGGGCTTGCGCGTCTTGATGGGGTCCGAAGGCGCGCGCTTCGGGCACGGGTCGGAGAAGATGTCCGTGAGCACCTCGCCGGGGTGGGACCTTCGCCGCTCGGCGAACGCGCGGGCGACCTCGGCGATGCCGGCTGCGTCGTCGTCGTCGCAGAGCCTCGTCTTCAGGTCCGCGTAGGTCGCGTCGGGGCCGACGATGTGCCGATCTCCCGCGCGATCGAGGTACCCGCCGAGCTTGCCCGTGAACGCGCGCATGCGCGGCAGGCCCCGGGTCGACTCGGCGAGCGCGGGGAAAATCTCGGGTGTCGAGGCCACGGCCTCGTCGCCGTACGAGAGGAACCTCTCGTAGTCCTGGAGCGTCAGCTTCTCGCCGAAGAGCTCGTCGAAGCGCGTGAAGACGTCCTCGGCGTCGCGGTGCGTAAGAGCGCGCGCGACGAGGTAGGCCACGTCGCCGCGCCGCTCGGGGTGTGCGCGCACGAACGTTCGAGCCTCCGAGACGAAGGCGGCGTCCCCGGAGCCCTCGAGCGCGTCGGCCACCGCCGTGAGCGCGACGGGGAACATGCGCGCGTCGAGCACGTCGCCGAGCGCGGCGAACACACGCCCTTCGCGGCGGGGGCCGTGCGCGATGCGGGCGAAGAGGAGCTTGGCGAAGGTGACGTCGTCCTCGCGCTTCGCGTAGGCGACGAGCGCCTTTCGTGCGGCCTCGTCCTCTCGTGCCATGGCGTAGAGCTCCTCGCCACAGTGGCCGCTCCGCGACGTGGCGATCCGGTTTCCCTGGCGGACACGCTCCTCCGGGCACACGACGGCGTGCACCTTCGGCGTCGCGGCGTCCCTCGTCTGGCCGGCTCTTCGGTAGGCCGAGAGGACGTCGACGGCGTAGCCGAGCCTGTCGAAGCTCGGGAGGGCGTAGCGGGTCGGCTCGTCCCCTCGGCTCGCGCGGAGGAAGGCCATGCGCGCGGTCCCGAGGGCGTCCTCCTCGGTCATCTTGGGCTCCTCGCGCCGGAGGAAGGCCGAGTAGGCAGCCTCCGCGCGCCGGAGGCTCGAGTCCGCGGGGGCCGACGTGAAGATGGCCGCGTGATGGAACGCGGCGTCGCGGAGCACGTCTCCCCCGGAGGACACGAGCGTGTGGCGCACCTTGGCCGAGAGGGGCGACCGATCTCGCTCCGTGAGGGCGTAGAGATCGAGCATGGAGAGGGTGCGATCGGCGAAGAACGCGAGGCGGGCGCGCTCCTCGCGGGGGGCGTCGCTCGAGTCGGCGAGCGAGAGGAAGTAGGCCTCGCGTTCGTTCGGGGGCACCTCGTCGGCCCGCTTCGAGGCGTACCGCGCGCGTCGTCGTTCGTCGGCGCGCTTTCGAAAGAGATAGGCGTAGTCCTCGCTCGTGACCGGCGGCGTCCCTGGGCGCGACGTGCCCACGACGAGCTTCGTGCCGTCGTCCGAGAGCTTCGCGGAGACGTTCCGCGCGACGGGATCGAACCGAAACGCGACCTCGGTGAGGTTCCCCGTGCCGAGCTCGAAGGCTTCGATATTACGACGTTTTTCGGCGTCGAGCCCCCGCGCGAGGGCCTCGAGTGCGTCCGCGACGTACGCCTCGCGTGCCTCGGTCTCCTCCGGGAGGAGGGCCATCTCGATCGACAGCGCCACGCTCTTCTTGGCGACGGCGTCGACCGCCTCGCGTGCGCGCCTCGCGCGGAGGGCCTCGGGGTCGAAGGGGAGGCGCTTCCCCTTGGCGTCGACGAGCACCACCACCACGGTCGCGGGGCCGCGCGGCTCGGGCCGACCGCACGCCGAGGCGCCGAGCACCGCCACGAGCCCCAGCGCGAGGGCCCGAGCCCGCAGCCCGCGCGACGCGGAGCGCCACGGCGCGAGGGGAGGGCGAACGGGGGCTTTAGGTTTTTCTCTGTTCACGTGCGTCCAAAGCCCCGACACTTGCGGCTCCTTCGACTCGAGGTGTGACGGATGCGACGTTCTCACTGGGCTCTCGGTCTCTGCATTTCCATGTTGGCCCTCGGCTGCCCCGGGCAGAAGCCCATCGAGGCGCCCTCTGGCCCCAAGGTGGCTCAAAAAGAGGAAGAGGAGAAGATCGTCTGGCGCCCCTCGAAGAGCGGCCTCGGTTTTCGACTGAGCCAGGTCGACGGAGACGGGCCGCAAAAGCGGGCAAAAGAGGCCGTGACGACGCCCCTCGACGACAAAGAGACCCAGGCGCTCCTCGCCCGCGTCGCGCCCATCAAAGATGCCCCCGAGGACGTGGTCCCGTTCGCGCTCCGGGCCAAGTCGCTCCCTCCCCCCATCACCGGCGAGACCGTCAAAGAGCCGTTCCCGCCGCCCCCCGGCCCGCCCCCTGCCGAGGTGGTCGCGGGGCCCTTGAAGGTCGAGCGTGCGCTCCCCAAAGGGGACGTGCCCATCGCCCCGCACCTCGCCGTCACGTTCTCGCACCCCATGGTGCCGCTCACGTCCCACGCGGAGCTCTCGAACCTCCCGTCCCCCGTGAAGCTCACGCCGACCCCGAAGGGCGAGTGGCGCTGGCTCGGAACGCAGACCGTGATGTTCCAGCCGGACCCCAGGTTCCCGATGGCCACGGAGTACACCGTGGACATCCCGGCCGGGACCCGCGCGATGAACGGCAAAGTGCTCGAAAAGGCCGAGCATTTCACCTTCAAGACGCCGCCCCCTCGCGTGCTCGCGGTGCTCCCCGACGGCTCTCAGAACACCGAGGATCCGCTCCTCTACGTCGAGCTCGATCAGGAGGTCGATCCCGCGAAGGTCCTCCCTCACGTGCGCCTGTCGGGCGGGGGGCTCTCGTCCATCCCGCTCCGCCTCGCGACCGAGGCCGAGATCGAGAAGGACAAGGGCATCGCCTACCGCCTCGAGAAGGCCGAGAAGGGGCGCGCCTTCGCGTTCAAGGCAGACCGTCCGCTCCCGCTCGCCTCGAGCTACTCGCTGAACGTCCAAAAGGGGACGCCCTCCGCCGAAGGTCCCATCCCCACGCCGGCGGATCACGTCGAGTCGTTCGGCACGTACGGCCCGATGCAGCTCCGCGAGTCGTCGTGCCCCAAGAAGGAGCCGTGCGAGCCCGCCGACAGCTTCTACCTCTCGTTCACGAACGGCATTCAGGCCGCGGCGTTCGAGCCCGCGCAGGTCGAGATCGTGCCGCCGCTCCCGCACGCGAAGATCACCACGTCGGGCAGCGGGATCAGCATCCAGGGCCACAAAAAAGGCCGGACCGTGTACCGCGTCACGGTGAAGGCGGGGCTCCGTGACGTCTTCGGACAGACGCTCGCCAAGGACGCCGTGGCCGAGCTCCACGTGGGCCGCGCGACGCCCGCGTTCTTCGAAGAGGACCGCCCGATGCGCGTGCAAGACCCGGGCGGCAAGCCCGAGACGCTCGCGTTCACGGTGAACCACAAGGCCCTCAAGGCGAGCCTCTACCAGGTCGACCCGAAGGACTTCGCCGCGTACGAAAAATTCCGCCGCGACTGGGACTACTACCAAAAGATGACGCCCGTGCCCGGCAAGCTCGTCGGCACGAAGATCCTCACGGTCAAGAACGCGCCCGACGAGCTCGTCGAGACGCCGGTCGATCTTTCGCCGGCGCTCCGCGGTGGGGTCGGCAACGTCGTCGTCATCGTCGAGCCCACGGTGCAACCGAAGAAGCCCGAGTACCACGAGTGGTCGCGGCAGTGGGTCCAGGTGACCAAGCTCGGCGTGACCACCATCCACGAGCCCGGCGAGGGCATCGCGTGGGTCACCGATCTCGCGACCGGAGCGGCCGTCACGGGAGCCAAGATCGCCCTCGACGGCGTCGACGCCGCGGTCACGTCCGGCGATGGCCTCGCGCACTTCAAGGCGGACTCGGTGCGCCTCCTCACCGCGCGGAGGGGCGACGACGTGGCCTTCCTCGGCGGCCACGACAACCCCTTTTTCCACAGCTACACGCCCTACAACGACGTGCGCTGGTTCTCGTTCGACGATCGGAAGCTCTACAAGCCGGGCGAGGAGGTGCACGTCAAGGGGTGGCTCCGCAACGTCGACCTCGGCAAAAAGGGGGACGTCACCTTCCCGCGCGAGCTCGCCGGCAAGGACGTGACCTTCACGGCGTACGACGGGCGCGGCAACGAGATCGCGAAGGGCAAGGCCGATCTCGATCCTTCGTTCGGCTTCGACCTCGCCTTCAAGATCCCGGACAACGGGAACCTCGGTTACGGACGTGTCTCGCTCCGGTGCGCGGGGGAGAGCCACTCCCACGACTTCCGCATCGAGGAGTTCCGTCGGCCCGAGTTCGAGGTCTCGATGTCGACCGGCGAGGGGCCGCACGCGGTGGGCAAACACGCCATCGCCACGGTCTCGGCGAAGTACTTCTCGGGCGGCGGCCTGCCGAACGCCGAGACCACGTGGACCGTCTCGAGCACCGAGGGGCACTTCACTCCGCCGAACCGCTCGGACTTCCAGTTCGGTCGCGGCGGCGGCTTCTGGTACGGCTACTTTCGGCGTGGCCGCTACGGGTACGGCTCGTTCGGTCGTGGCCGTGGCTCGGCGCCGAGCACCGAGACGCTCTCGGGCGCGACGGGGCCCGACGGCGTGCACAGGGTCCGCGTCGATTTCGACGGGGTGACGCCGTCCTTCCCGCGCATGCTCTCGCTCGACGCGCGCGTCAAAGACGTGAACCGGCAGGAGTGGTCGGCGCACGGCTCCATGCTCGTGCATCCGTCCAACGTCTACGTGGGTCTCAAGCTCGCGAAGAGCTACCTCCGTCAGGGCGAGGCGATCCGGCTCTCGGCGATCGCCGCCGACCTCGACGGAAAGGCCGTGCTCGGTCGCAAGCTCTCGGTCGAGAGCGCGCGGCTCGAGACGGAGCAAAAGGGGGCCGAGTGGATCGACAAGGAAGTTGACCAAGCCTCGTGCGAGCTCGACTCCGCCGAGGAGCCGAGGCCGTGCGAGCTCGCCACGAAGGGGGCGGGCCTCTACCGCGTCCGCGCCACGGTCGTGGACGAGTTCGGCCGAAAGAACCAAACCGAGTCCGACGTGTACGTGTACGGAGACACGGAGAAAGACCGCGACCTGAAGAGCGAAGCGGTCACCATCGTGCCGGACAAAAAGGAGTACGCGCAGGGCGACACCGCCGAGCTGCTCGTCATGTCGCCGATCGCTCCGGCCGAGGCGCTCCTCACCCTCGAGCGCGCAGGCGTCGTGCGCGAGCGCCGCTTCCGCATCACGAAGACGACCGAGACCGTGCAGGTGAAGCTCGACGGCGATTTCCAGCCGGGGGCCACGGTCCACATCCACGTCGTCGGGAGCGCCGTCCGCGAGGACGCGCAGAACCGCGCCGACGCCTCGCTCCCCCGCCGCCCCGCGTACGGGCAGGGGACCGCCGCGCTCAGCATCCCGGCCGTCGATCGCAAGATCCAGGTCGCCGTGAAGCCGCGTGTCGACAGGGTCGATCCTGGCGCGAAGGTGACCGCCGACGTGACCTTCACGAAGGCGAACGGAGAGCCGCTGCCCGAGGCCCGCGCGGCCCTCGCCGTGGTCGACGAGTCGATCCTGGCCCTCGCGGGGTACGAGCTCCCCGACCCGATGGCCGCGTTCTACCCCGCCCGTGGCGCGGGGACGACGAGCTATGAAAATAGGGGTTTCGTGCGCATCGCCGAGCCGGGGGCGCTGAAGGAGCGCGAAGAGTCGAACCAGGCGTTCGGCCGCGGGGGCCTCGGGCTCTCGGGCATCGGAGAGGGTGGCGGTGGGCGCGGCTCGGGCATGGGCTATGGCGCCGCACCCGGGGCTCCCATCCAGGCCGCGAAGCCTGCCGCGAGCGCCGCACCCCGCCGCGAGATGGCCAAGAGCGCCGAGGCGAAAAAGGACAAGGGGCGGGCGGGTGATGCCGCCGAGGCCTTCGACGACGCCCCCGATTCGACGGCCGCGATCCAAGTGCGCAAGGACTTCCGCGCCCTCGTCGCGTTCCTCCCGAAGGTGACCGCCGACGGCCGTGGCAAAGCCGAGGTCTCCTTCACGCTGCCCGACAGCCTCACGCGCTACCGCATCATGGCCGTGGCCGTGCACGGCGAGCGTGAGTTCGGCAAAGGCGAGGGCACGGTGACCGCGCGTCTGCCTCTCATGGTGCGCCCGTCGCCGCCGAGGTTCTTGAACTTCGGGGACGTGTTCGAGCTGCCGGTCGTGCTCCAGAACCAGACCGACAAGCCGATGACGGTGAAGCTCGCGGCCCGGTCGACCAACGCCGTGCTCGACGATCCTCGTGGTCGGAAGGTCGTCGTGCCCGCGCAAGACCGTGTCGAGGTGAGGCTCCCCGCGAGGGCGAAAAAGCCGGGGCGCGCGCGCTTCCAGATCGCGTCGTCGAGCGGTGACAAGGCCGACGCGGCCGAGGTCGACCTCCCCGTGTGGACGCCCGCGACCACGGAGGCCTTCGCGACGTACGGCGTCGTCGACAAGGGCGCCGTGGCCCAGACCGTCACCATGCCGCGCGGGGTCGTGACCGAGTTCGGAGGCCTCGAGGTGTCGACCTCGTCGACCGCCCTCCAGGCCCTGACGGACGCGGTACTCTATCTAGTCAAGTATCCTTATGATTGCGCCGAGCAGCGCGCCTCCCGCGTGCTCGCGATCGCGGCCCTAAGGGACGTGCTCTCGGCCTTCAAGGCGAAGGGAATGCCCGCGCCCGAGGCGGTGCTCGCCTCGATGAACGTCGACCTCGCCGAGCTCAAGGCGCTCCAAAAGTGGAACGGCGGTTGGGGCTACTGGCGCTCCCGCGAGGACGATCCGTTCGTCACGCTCCATGTCATGCACGCCCTCGTGCGCGCCGAGCAGAAGGGCTACAAGCCCGACGCGTCGACGCGGGCGCGTGGGCTCTCGTACCTCCAGAGCATCGAGTCCCACATCCCGCACTGGTACAGCCGCGAGTCGCGTCGCGCGATCGTGGCCTACGCCCTCTTCGTGCGTGAGCTCCTCGGCAACCGGGATTCGGCCAAGGCCCACTCGCTCATCGCCGAGGCGAAGGGGGTCGAGAACCTGTCGATGGAGGCGCTCGGGTGGCTCTTGCCGACGCTCGACGCCGACCCCTCGACGAAGAGCGACGCGGCGCAGATCCTCGCCTTCCTCGCGAACCGCGTCACCGAGACGGCTGGCGCCGCGCACTTCACCTCGTCCTACTCGGACGGCGCGCACGTGCTGCTCCACTCGGATCGGCGCGACGACGGCGTGCTCCTCGACGCGCTCATCCGCGTCGACCCGAAGAACACGGTCATCCCGAAGATCGTGACGGGCCTCCTCGCCCACCGGAAGCGCGGCCACTGGGGGAGCACCAACGACAACGCGTTCGTGCTGCTCGCGCTCGACCGGTACTTCAACACCTACGAGAAGACCACGCCGGACTTCGTGGCGCGCGCGTGGCTCGGGAGCACCATGGTCGCCGAGCACGCGTTCCGAGGCCGCACGACCGAGCGTGATCGCGCCGACGTGCCGATGTCGTTCCTCGCGCAGGCGGGCGACAAGCCCCAGTCGTTCGTGGTGGGCAAAGAGGGCGAGGGGCGCATGTACTACCGCGTGGGCATGCAATACGCGCCCGCCGACCTAAGGCCGCCGCCGATCGATCGTGGCTTCGTCGTGACGAGGAGCTACGAGGGCGCCGACGATCCGAAGGACGTGTCGATCGACAAGTCCGGCGTGTGGCACGTCAAGGCCGGCGCGCGGGTGCGCGTACGGGTCACGATGGTCGCGCCCGCGCGGAGGTACCACGTCGCCCTCGTCGATCCGCTCCCGGCGGGCTTCGAGCCCATGAACCCTGCGCTCAAGATGACGGGGCCCGTGCCCGAGGACAACCGCTCGGACGACCCGTCGTCCCGCCGCGGGCGGTGGTGGTGGGGGCGCTGGTACGAGCACGAGAACATGCGCGACGAGCGCGTCGAGGCGTTCACGTCTCTCCTGTGGGAGGGGGTGCACGAGTACGTGTATGTTGCACGTGCCACGACCCCCGGGGACTTCGTCGTCCCGCCGCCTCGCGCGGAGGAGATGTACATGCCCGAGACGTTCGGGCGTGGCCCGGGCGATCGGGTCGAGATTCGATGACGAAATCGTAGGGTGATGCGCGTCCTTCGGCGAACGGCGAGGGCGCGAGTGCCGCCGCGGCGATCGTGCCGTGGCCATTGAAGAAACGCGTGGCGCCGCCGTCCAAGTGGCGCCCGCGCGGCTTCGGCCACGGGGTGGACGTGCGGGCGCTTTGGGTCTAGCCTGCGGCCGTTTTCGTCTTGTTTTTCCACCCTCGAGAGGTGCTCTGATGTCTTCGTTCGGCTTTTCCTCGAAGGTCGCGCCCGTGGTCGCCGCGGCGCTCCTCGCGTTCGCAGCAGGCTGCGGCGGTGTGACCACGTTCCAGGGCAACATGGCCGTCGGCGCGACGCCGCCCCCGCCTCCGCCCCCGCCGCCTCCGCCTCCGCCCCCGCCCGTCGAGGCCGCGCCCGCGCCCAAGGTCGAAGTGAAGGGCAACCACATCGACATCCACCAGAAGATCCAGTTCGAGGTGGCGAAGGCCACCATCAAGCAGGAGAGCTACGCCCTCCTCGCCGAGATCGCGGACGTCATCAAGAAGAACCCCCAGATCAAGAAGATCTCGATCGAGGGCCACTCGAGCGCCGAAGGCGACGCCAAGATGAACCAGAAGCTCTCCGAGGATCGCGCGGCGTCGGTTCGCCAGCACCTCATCGACAAGGGTGGCATCAAGGCCGACGCCCTCGTCTCGAAGGGCTTCGGCGAGACCAAGCCCCTCGCCAGCAACGACACGGACGAAGGCAAAGAGAAGAACCGCCGCGTCGAGTTCGTCATCGTCGATCCTCCGGCCGCTCCCGGTGGCACCGCCGCCGCCACCCCCGCCACCCCCGCGACGCCGCCGACCTCGGCCGGCGCGCTCCTCAAGGCCCCCAAGGCTGGAAAGGCGAAGTGATCATGCTCCGCACCCTCCGTACCCTCGCCCCGCTCGGGCTCGCCTCGATCTCTCTCGTCACCGGCTGCAGCTTCGCCGTGCGTAGCGCCGACATGTACCGCGACGACACGTCCAAGTTGCTCGCCTCCAAAGAGGGCGAGATCCACGCCTGCTACGACGGCGTCGTGAAGGCCACTCCCGGCGCCGCCGGCAAGGTGACCGTCAAGTTCACCGTCGAAGAGAAGACCGGCACGGTCAAGGACGTGAAGGTCGACGCCGCCAACACCACGGCGCCGGCGCCCGTGCAGGAGTGTCTCACGAAGGCGCTCGTCGGTCTCACCCTCACCCCGCCGGACCAGAAGACCGGCGACGCGACGTACGCCTACGAGTTCACCGCGCCCGCGGGTGCTCCGGGGGCGGCCGCTCCCGGCTCGGCGCTCCCCGGGGGCAGCGTGAACGCGACCAAGATCCTTCGCTGAAGGTTCGGTCACGATACCTCGCGGCGGGAGCCCACAGCGGCCCCCGCCGCGGCTTTTTTGTGAGGATTTGCGCCGTCGTGGGGAGGCTTGCCTGTAGAGTTCGGGCGTGAGCGAAAACGATCCCGGGGACGGCACGGAAGCGAAACGAGCCGAGGCGGAGCCCGAGCGCGCGGAGGGCCCGGTGTCGGTCGCGCCGGCGTCCGAGGGGGCCAAGCGCGACCTCCGTGACAAGGCCGTGCGCGCCGCAGGGTGGACGATCGCCGCGGGGCTCTTGGCGCGTGTGCTCGGCGTGCTCGGGTCGCTCGGGATCACCTATTTTTTGACCCCCGAGGCCATCGGCGACGTTCAAATCGCGGTCATCATCTGCTTCTCGGCGAACCAGTTCACCCTGCTCGGGTACGGGCAGTACCTCGTCGCCAAGCCCGACGAAGGGCGCGACACGGTGTTCCACGTCACGGTGCTGCACCTCGCGCTCGGGGTGCTCGCGTTCGCCGCGACGTTGGCCCTCGGCCTCCCCTTGTCGTGGGCGTTCCACGCCCCGACGCTCATGAAATACCTGCCGTGGATGCTCATCGCGGCGGGGCTCGAGCGGCTCTACTTCGTGCCCGAGCGTGTCCTCATCCGTGAGCTCGATTTTCCCCGCGTCGCCGTCGCGCGGTCCATGTCCGAGCTCGCCTACACGTTCTCGAGCGTCGCGCTCGCGTTCGCCGGGTTCGGGGGCATGGCCATTCTCTACGGGAACATCGTCCGTGGCCTCGTGCGTCTCGTCATCACCACGCGCTTCGTCCCTCGGGCCGAATGGCTCACGCCGACGAAGCTCCGGTGGGACGTCTACCGGAGGATCCTCAAGTTCGGCCTCCCGCTCGGCGTGAGCCAATCGCTCGCGTTCGCGAACACCCGCTTCGATAACCTCCTCATGAAGCGGCTCTTCGGCTCCGCCGTCATGGGCCGGTACACGCTCGCGTACAACCTCGCCGACGTGCCCGCCGAGCAGATCGGCGAGCAGATCGCCGAGGTGCTCCTTCCCTCGTTCGCGCGCATGTCGCCCGAGGATCGCAAGAAGGCCATCGTCCGCGTGACGGGCATGATCGCGCTCGTCATCTTCCCGGTCGCCGTCGGTTTCGGCGCGGTGGCCCTCACCGCGGAGCGGCTCATGCGCCCCGAGTGGCTCGGCATCGGCAACATGCTGATGGTCCTCTGCGTGATGAGCATCACGCGCCCTCTCATCTCCAAGGCGCACTCGTACCTCCAGGCGACCGACCGGACCATTCGCATCACGCAGCTCGAGGCCTTCAAGCTCGTCGCCGTGATCTCTTGCATCTACGCGTTCTCCCGCCTCGGGCCGCTCGGCTCGTGTTTCGGCGTCGGCGTCGCGTTCTTGCTCGAGCTGTCCCTCTCGTGGTTCATCATGTCGCGCGGCGATGGCATCCCGTTCACGGCGTTCTTCGCGCGCCTCGTGCCTCCGCTGCTCGCCTGTGTGCCCATGGTGATCGCCGTCGAGCTCACGCGCCGCGGGCTCCAGTCGATCCCGGTGATCGTCAGCCTCGTCGCTCAGGTGGCCGTCGGCGGTGTCGCCTACGTGGCGGGCGCGCTCGTGCTCGCGCGGTCCCAGTCGAAGGAGTTCTTGAGCCTCACGAAGAGCGCCCTCGCGCGGCGCCGCGGCAAGAAGGAAGACGCAGAGAGCGCCCCATGAAGATCGCCACGTACAACGTCAACAGCCTCCGCGCGCGCGAGGAGCGTGTGCTCGCCTGGCTCGCCAAAGAGTCCCCCGACGTCGTGTGTCTCCAAGAGCTCAAGCTCGAGGACGAGAAGGTGCCCACCCTCGCGCTCGCAGGGCTCGGCTACCAGGTCGAGAGCTTCGGACAGAAGACCTACAACGGGGTCGCCATCCTCTCGAAGCTCCCGATGACCCACGTCGAACGCGGCTTCGGCGACGGAGTCAGCGATCCTCAAGCGCGTTTCATCGCGGCGACCGTCGGCGATCTACGTGTGATGTGCGCGTATATGCCGAACGGTGAGAGCGTCACGTCGGACAAGTACCAGTACAAGCTCGCGTGGTTCGAGCGGCTCCACGCGTACCTCGCGTCGCGTGTCGGCCTCGGGAAGACCTTGCTCCTCGGGGACTACAACGTCGCCCCGGCCGACATCGACTGCCACGATCCCGCCGGGTGGGCGGGCTCGGTGCTCTGCTCGGAGCCCGAACGAAAGGCCTTCGAGAAGCTCCTCGCGCTCGGCCTCGTCGACTCGTTCCGTCACCTCTACCCGGACACGCAGACCTTCTCGTGGTGGGACTACCGCATGCTCGGCTTCCCGAAGAACAAGGGCCTCCGGATCGACCACATCCTGGTCACGAACGATCTCGTGCCGCGGCTGACGAAGGTGTGGGTCGACCGCCAGGAACGCAAAGGCAAGCAGCCGAGCGACCACGCGCCGGTCTTCGTCGAGCTCGCGTGACGCACAGCCGGTAGTGCTTGTGGGCACAGCCGGTAGTGCTTGTGGGCACAGCCGGCGGTGCCTGTGGGGCGTCTCAGGGGCGGACGAGATCGGCGTCGGAGCGCGGCAGGATCTTGCGGTTTCCGAAGGAGAATCCGCCCACGCCGACGACCCGCGTGAACACCGTCCCGTTCAAGAAGCCCGGGATGGGCTGGGGCGGAGGCATGGCCGACGTACCGACCCCGTACCGCGCGAAGATGTCGTCGTCGAGGCGGAGGCCGCCGGTGACCACGAGCTCGTAGAACGGCCCCGAGTCGGGGTTGTCGTTCGTGATGGTCACGTTGTCGAGCTGGAGCAACATGCTCTCGAGGCCCTCGGCCGTGGCCGCGGCGTTGCCGTAGCTCGACGCGTTCACGACGAGCGGGGCGAAGGGGAGGGTCGTCTGGGTCCCGGTCCGATCGAGCTTGGCCACGACCACGGTGCTGATGCCGAAGCGCTCGGTGTACACACCCGTGACGTTGATCTCGTTGCCGACGGCGATGCCGGTGGTAAGTCCGTCGGTCTGGAGGGTGATCCCCGTGAAGGGGACGGGCGTCGCGTTCGGAGCCTGGATCCAGATGCGATCGCTCGTCTTCCGCGCGATGACGCGCCCGCCGACGAGCGTGACGATGGTCCCGGGCTTCGGGTGAGCCGCAGCCGATGGATCACGAACGTCGACGATGGTCGCCGCGCACGAGGTGGCGCCCGGGTTCGCCGACCCGCAGCCGTCGCACGCGTCGCCGAGGCCGTCGTTGTCCGCGTCCTCTTGGCCGGGGTTCGCGAGCTTGGGGCAGTTGTCGATCGCGTCCGCGACGCCGTCTCCGTCGAGGTCACCCGCGATGGGCTGCGTGCACTTCTGCGTCGGGTCGTTCGGGCACACGTCGCACGCGTCGCCGACGCCGTCCTTGTCCGCGTCCGCTTGGAGACCATCGGGGTCCATGGGGCGCACGGGGTTGAAGACGTCGATGCAGTTGTCCTGGATGTCGGCGATGCCGTCTCCGTCCTTGTCCTCCGCGGTGATTCCCTTGGGGTAGGCCGTGCGGAAGGGCACGCACGAGGGCTCGTTCTTCGGCGTCTCGGTCTTGCAGGTGTAGAGCGGGTAAATGGCCTCGCCCGCGGTTCGGAGCGACTCGAGCGTATAGTCGACCGTGGACGTGCCTGCGTCGATGCAGGCGCGCTTCGCCTTGCCGCACACGCCGCCCGCGAAGGCCGCGCAGCGATCGGTGCCGCCCGGGGCGAACGGCCCCGCGGCGAAGAGGGCGTCGTCGCCGTAGAGGGCTTTCCCGCCGCGGAGGACGAGCGCGACGTCCTCGACGCCGGCCTCGAGCACCGCGCGGTGGTCTTTGGCCTTCGAGCCGTCGAACA
Organism: Myxococcales bacterium; assembly: GCA_016712525.1. Taxonomy (NCBI): domain Bacteria; kingdom Pseudomonadati; phylum Myxococcota; class Myxococcia; order Myxococcales; species Myxococcales bacterium. Next base: position 222,141 of record JADJQX010000008.1, on the reverse strand, counting down.
CGGCGATGTCGGCCAGGTACCCGGGCTTGAGCGAGCCTACCACCTTGCCCGCGCCCACCGCCGTGGCCGCGTTCGACGTGACCATGCGCCAGAGGTCGGCGTCGGTGAAATGCTTCCCGAAGTACTTCTGGTTGAGCTCGTCGGCGCAGCGGAGCTCGCGCGCCATGTTCATCGAGCCGGAGACGACCCAGTCGGTGCCGAGCGCGATGGGCACGCCGGCCATGTCGAGCATCACGATCGGGGCCGTGTCGCCGTAGAGGTCCACGTTGGAGCGAGGGGACCAGACGACGCTCGACTGCGACGCGCGAATGAGCTGGGCTTCCTTCGGGCTCGCGGCCACCGCGTGGATGACGGCCGTCTGCGGCTTCAAGAGGTCGAACCGACCGTCCTCGCCTGCGCAGACGAGCTCGTTCTTGGCCTCGCTGTCGATGCCCTCGGCGATGTGCGGGAGGTAGCCCGTGAGCCCGTCGACCTCGGCGCCCGTGGTGCGGCCGTTGTCGTACTCGCAGCCCGACTTTCGCAGGTCCCCCGGGAGCGGGAACACGTCGGAGTCGGCGATCTGGATGGGCATGCCCTCGAGGTTCTCGGCCCCGTCGTCGGCGTTACGGGCGAGGCCCTTCGCGCCGCCGCCACCGGCGATCGTCGTGGTGCCGCTCAAGATGTACCGGAGCTCGGCGAAGGCCTGGAGCTGGGTGTTGGCGCCGCTGTCGTAGGCGAGGCGCGGGCCCCCGCGCCGGCCCTGCCAGTCGGCGCGGTTCAAGTAGCGCGTCTGGCCGTGCCCGACGGGGGTGTTGTTCGCGTAGGTGAGGTGCTCGTGCGGGTTCACGAGGCCCGGCGAAATGACGCCGTCGGGGCAGGTGACGACGGACGCGTCGGCGTACCCGGCCTGCGCCGAACAATCGCAGCCGACACACGTCACGCGCCCCGCGTCGATCATCACCTCGCCGCGCCGGAAGGTCTCCCCGGGGCCGAGCACCGTGCCTTGAAGCACCACGCGCCCCGCCGCCGTACCGGCCTTCGTGATGGCGCACGTGCCACCTCCGGTAGCCGGGAAGGCCGCGCGCGCGCACTCGTTCACCTTGGGCTGCGGGTTCTTGCTGGCGTGCGCCTCGACCTTCGGAGGAGGCACGACCACGTCCGCGGCGCCGTCGCCGCCGTCGCGCCCGATGTCGGGGGGATCGACGTCCGGGCGGCTCTCGTCGCGGCAGGCGCCCAGGGCGAGTGTGCTCGCGGCGAGCGTGAGGACAAGGGACACCGCGCGGACGATCGGAGCTCTCTGGGCTCGCGGAGACGTGGGCATGGAACCTCGAAGTTTCGGGCGAAGGAGGACGAAGAAAGCGTGCGCCCGAGGAGGACCCGGGCCGACGAACGAGTGTGACGTCTAAGGCGCCCTTTCGCACGAAAAACCCGCCCCGGGCGGGGTGAATCCGCGTGCCGTCGGGGCCTGGCCGAGCTCGGCCGAGGCGAGGCGTGACGTACGCCTATGTGGGAGAACGTGAGGTGCGTTCGAGGCCCGCGACGATGGGCGCCAAACGGCGGACGAGGGGCCCCCTCCAGAGTTGGAGCAGGTGGCCTCCCGACGCGACCTCGAGCTCTGCCCCGAGGTGGCGGGCGATCCGCTCGGCGTGCGCGACCCCCGTGATGGCGTCGGCCTCGGCGCCGATGACGAAGACGTGCTCGGATGGCACCCTCGAGGGACGCGAATACGGGCTCACCACGGCGTTCGCGCGCTCGAACGCCGCGAAGAGCTCGTCGCTCCCGTCTCCCTCGCCGAGCTCGCCGTGGTCGCGCGCGAAATCGGCCACGGACGCGAGGGGAACGACCGGCACGACGAACGCGAGGTCGTCCTCGAGGGTCGCGAGCAGCGCGGCCGTGTGCCCACCGAGGCTCGTACCGACCACACCGACCCACGGCGCGCCCTCGGCGACGAGGTGCCTCACGAGGACGCGGAGGTCGTAGATGGCCTGCCGGAACCCCTCGTTCGTGAGGGCGGGATCGACGCTCGGAAAGGGAGGCGGGCCGTTCCCCCGTGCGCCGCGCATCGCGTGGTGGGGCAGCACGGGGAGGGCGACGTCGAGCCCCATCTCGAAGAAGGCGTCGAGCGGAAATTTCCTCTCCTCGATCGCGTAGAGCCCTCCGAGGTAGCCGTGCACGCACACGACCACCGGGCGCCCAGCGCCTCCGCGGTAGACGCGAGCGCGGCCGACGAGGTTCTCCCTCCGCGCGCGGAGCGAGTCCCGCATCGACGGGAGGTGCGCGGGCACGTCGCTCGGCCACGACAGAGAGAACACGCCGCCATCGCGGTCACGCGAGCGGCTCCGGAGAGACGCCGTCCTCTCCCGCGCGACCGCGACGCCGCTCGGCGGGACGAAGAACGCGTCGGCGGGGCCGTGGGTGGCCGTGTGGTAGTCCTCCGCCGCGCGCTCGAGGAGCTCGAGCTTCCGCTCGGGGGTGAGGCCGTCGCGAAACGCTTGTTTTCTCGCTCCTCGGAGGTGCACCGCGGTCACGACGGCGCGGTCGATCGCGCGCGCCGCGAGGCCGAGCACACGCCCTCCGACCGAGGGTTCGCCGCCCCGACGGCTCACGCGAGGAACCGCGCGCGGAGCTCGGGGGTCGGCACGCGGCACGCCTCTTCTTTGCCGAACCACCGGTAGCGGTTCTTGGCGATGAGGTAGTACACGGCGTCCCGCACGAACCACGGCACGACGAGCAGCACCGCGAGGAGCTTCCAAGGGAAGCCGAGGCGCGCCGCGATCCGTAGGGCCGCTCCGGAGCCGGCGTGCACCTTGGGCCCGACGACGAAGAGGATCGACGAAGGGTCTCCCTCGGGGACGGGGTACCCGCGCTCCTCGAGGAGCCGTTTCGCCGGCTCGGACTGGAGCGACGCGAACGTGAGCACGCCGCGCGGATCCCGATCGATCAAGAAGCCGACCGTTCCGTTGCAGAGGTTGCACACCCCGTCGAAGAGCACGATTCCGGGCTCGGCCATTCCGCGAGTCTATCCGCACGAAGGGCTCCGCGCGAGGGCGCTCGTTCTCGAGGGGCGCTCGCTGCTACCGTGAAGCCTCGCCATGAAAAAAGCCTGCCTCATCGGCTGTGGGTCCTCCGGGATCGTCGTCGCCAAGACGCTGCACGAACGTGGACTTCCGTTCGACGCCTTCGAGGCCTCGAGCCGGGTGGGTGGCAACTGGGTGTACCGGAACGACAACGGCATGAGCTCGGCGTACCGCGGGCTCCACATCAATACGTCGCGCGCGCGCATGGAATACTCGGACTTCCCGATGCCCGCGGGCACGCCGGACTTCCCGCACCACTCGGTCATCGCGCGCTACTTCGACGCCTACGTCGACCACTTCGGGCTCCGCGAGCGCATCACGTTCTCGACCTCGGTGAGGTCGGTCGAGAAGCGCGCCGACGGGAAGTTCGACGTGACGCTCTCGACCGGAGAGACCCGGAGGTACGACGCTGTCGTGGTCGCCAACGGGCACCACTGGGATCCGCTCTGGCCCGACCCTCCTTTTCCAGGGGAATTTTCGGGCATGATGCTCCACGCACACCACTACGACGTGCCCGAGCCGTTCACGGGCAAGTCGGTCGTGGTCGTGGGAATGGGCAACAGCGCGATGGACATCGCCGTCGAGCTCTCGAACGTGTGTGACAAGGTGTTCCTCGCGGCGCGAAGGGGCGCGCACGTCGTGCCGAAGCACCTCTTCGGCGTCCCCCTCGATCAGGTGTTCACGTCGACGCGTGTGCCTCTCTGGGCGCGCATGCGCCTCGGCGAGCTCGCGCTACGCCTCACCGTGGGCGACGTGACCTCGTACGGCCTGCCCCGGCCGGATCATCGGCTCGGCGAAGCGCACCCCACGATCTCGAGCCGTATCCTCGACCGCATCGCGCACGGGGCCGTGACGCCCAAGCCGAACGTCGCGCGGTTCGAAGGGGAGCACGTGGTCTTCACCGACGGCTCGCGTGAGCGCTGCGACGCGGTGGTGATGGCCACGGGGTACAAGGTCACGTTCCCGTTCTTCGATCCGTCGTTCGTCGCTGCGAAGGACAACGATCTTCCGCTCTACAAACGGGTCTTTCATCCTGACCACGAGGGGCTCGCGTTCGTCGGGCTTCTTCAGCCGCTCGGGGCCATCATGCCGCTCGCCGAAGCCCAGGCAGCCTGGATCGCCGACGTGCTCGAGGGCACGGCCAAGCTCCCTCCGCGCGCCGAGATGGAGCGAACGATGGAACGCGAGCGCAAGGCGATGCGCGCCCGGTACGTGCCCTCGAAGCGTCACACCATGCAGGTCGACTTCGACGAGTACCGCGAGGACGTGGCACACGAGCGGGCACGGGGGGCGAAGCGCGCCCGAGCGAACGCGTAGGTCGCGGCCGGTCGGATACGGACCGCGTTTCGCCCGGGCTCGTGCGGCGGCGTTCAGCTGCGAGGTGGGCCCTCGGTCCCGAAATACGCCTTCGCGACCGACAAGAACGTGTCGCGGGCCTTGGCGTGGTCGACGATGGGGAAGGGGTACGTCTTGCCCAATTCGATGCCGGCCGCCCGAAGCGCGAGCGGCGGCGCCTCCCACGGCGCGTGCACGTGGCGCGCGTCGAGCTTCGCGAGCTCGGGTACCCAGCGCTTCACGTAGGCGCCGTCGGCGTCGAACTTCTCGCCCTGGGTGACGGGCGCGAAGACCCGGAAGTACGGCTGCGCGTCGCAGCCCGACCCTGACGACCACTGCCAGCCGGCGTCGTTCTGCGCCCAGTCGCCGTCCGTGAGGTACTTCATGTAGTGCGCCTCGCCCGCGCGGTACGAGATCCGGAGGTGCTTCGTGAGGAAGCTCGCCGCGATCATGCGCGCGCGGTTGTGCACGTAGCCCGTCGCCAGGAGCTCGCGCGCGGCCGCATCGACGACGGGGTAGCCCGTCTTTCCCGTGATCCACGCCTCCCACCCGCGGGGGTCGTCGACGTAGGGGAACCCCTCGAACGACCTCTTGAACGGACGATCGAGCACGTCCGGTCGGGCGTCGAGGATGTGGTGGGCGAACTCTCTCCAGACGAGCTCGCGGCGGAACGTGTCGGGCCCGGGCCCTCTGCTGCTCGCGGCCGCCGCCCACACCTGACGTGGCGAGAGCGTGCCGAATTTCAGGTCTTGCGAGAGGCGGCTCGTGCCCGTCGCGCCGAGGAGATCCCGCGCGTCCGCGTACGCCGCGAGCCGCGACTCGACGAACGCCCCGAGCCTCGCGCGAGCGGCCCGCTCGCCACCCTCGACGAGGTCCGGGTTCCGCCGTAGCCCGAGCTCCTCGAGGGTGGGGATCGCCCGCAGCCCGAGCTTCGAGGCCGCGCGGGAGAGAGAGGAGCCGAGCGGGGGAAGCGCCCGAGGCGCCCTCTTCGGAGGTTCGAGGCGCACGTCGCGCGCGAAGGCGCGAGAGAACGGCGTGTAGACCGAGAAGGGGTGGCCTTGGCCCGTTCGAAGCGTCCCGTGTGGCGCGAGGCGCTCACCTTCCATGAGCTCGAAGGGCACGGAGAGCCGCTCCCGCACACGGCGATCGCGCTCACGGCCGAAGGGCTCGGTCCACGCCTGGGCGACGACCCGCTCGACCGCGAGGGCACGCGCCACCTCGGGGACCTTCTCGTAGCTCTTCCCGGGCACGACGAGCAGCGTGCCCCCGAGGTGCGCGAGGTTCTCGGCGAGCGAGGTGAGCGACTCGAGCAGAAACTGCATCCGGTGCGGCATCTCGGCCGCCGCCTCGCGCGAGAAGAAGAACGGATCGAGCACGAAGAGGAGGACGACGTCGCCCCCGCCGCGGCTCGTCCCGACGGCGCTCGTGAGGGGCTCGTGGTCGGACACCCTCAGGTCTTTTCCTCGGAACCAAACGAGCGTTCGCAACTTGCGCTTCCTTCGGCGATGGCGCGTACCTCGCGCTCGGACCCATGGCCCCTCTGTCCGATGCCACGACCTACGGCAAGGTCGCCCCTTTCGGTCGAGCCGAAACCGAAGTATCTCCGGCCCCGACCATGTCGCGCGCCAAATCTCTCGCCCAGCTCGAAGCCGCCGAAGAGGCCCACGCGAACGATCCGGAGCGCGCCGACATGCTCCGTCGCGCTCGGATCTTCAAGACCGGCTGGCTCGAGCTCGCCGAGGCGCTCGTGCGCGTGCGAAAGTCGCGCAGCTTCGCGGCCTGGGGCTACGAGACCTTCGAGGACTACACCAAGAAGGAGCTCCGCCTACGCCAAGAGACCGTCGATAAGCTCACGGGATCGTTTCTCTTTTTGAAGGAGCGCGCCCCCGACGTGATGGACCGCGACGGCGTGACGCAGAAGATCCCGAGCTACGAGTCGGTCGACTTTTTGCGCCGCGCCGAGGAGCGAAACGACGCTCCTCGCGAGGTGATCGACGAGATCCGCGAGAAGGTGCTCGAGCACCCCGTGTCCATGCCGACGCTCTCCAAACACTTCGCCCCTCGGGTCTTCCCTCCGACGGACGACGAGCGTGTCGCCAAAGAGAAGGTCGCCCTCAAAGGTGCGGCGGAGCGCTTGCGCGACGTCATCGCGGAGTCGCGGTCGGCGCCGCTCAACGCCGCGTCGGAGCTCACGATGGCGATCGAGCGCTTCCTCGCCGCGCTCGAGGTCGGCGAGTGAACTGGACCGTCGTCACGGGGACTCGCCAGTGATGGCGCAGAGCTCGGCGTAGGCGCGCCACCCCTGTTCGAGCAGATCGAGGCGGCGTGCGCGCGCGGTGGCGTAGTCGCGCCGCGCGAGCAAGAGGCGTGAGATCTCGGTTTTTCCGAGCTTGTAGAGGTCTTGTGCGGCCTCGAGGGCCTTCTGCATGGCAGGGAGCCCGGTGTCGTCGAGGACCTTGATCGTGTCACGGACCGCGACGATCTGCTCGTAGGCAGCGGAGAGCCTCGCCCGCACGGTGACGAGCGCGGCGTTCTCCTCGTGGGTCACGCGGCTGGCCGCTCGCTCGGCGCGCGCGATCTCGCCGAGGTTTCGCTTCGTGATGGGGAACGTGAGCGCCACGCCTCCGCCGAGCCTCAGATCGCCCGGATCACCGCGGCCGCCGATGAGCGTGAGGTTCAGCGGCTGGAACGAGTCTTTCTCGGCGCGAGCGACGGCCGACTCCCAGTAGGCGCGTTCCTTTTTGTACTTGGCGAGGAGCGGCGAGCGCGTGAGCCTGTCGGCCAGGGCGGCCTCGTCCCACCGGCCGCGCAAGATCGGGAGCGTGACGTCGGTGCCGGCGGGCGGCCCGTCGATGGGGCGCCCCGTCAGGGCCGACACGCGCCCCTTGGCCTGCGCGAGCCGAACGAGGGCCTCGCCTTTGGTCTGCACCCAGCGGGCGACCTCGGCCTCGGCGAGGGTCTTCTCGTACACCGTGGCATCTTGGGCCTTGAGGCGCGCCTCGAAGTAGGCGGCCTCGGCCCGCGCGCTCTGCTCGCCGAAGGTGTTCTCGGAGACACGCGCCCCCGCCACCGCGAGCTCCCCGTACGCGGCCACCGCCTCGCCCGTGACGAGCGCGAAGGCCTCCTCGCGTTGCCCCTGCTTGAACGCGACGAGCGAGCGGTTCTCGTCGATCCGGGCCCCGCGCACGCCGTTCACCTCGAGCGGTAGGTAGAGGTAGGCGAGCGCCTGCACGTCTTTCGTGCTGCTGCCGCGGTCGACCTGGAGGTCGAGGTAGGGGTTTCCCACGATGGGGAGCTTGGCGCCGCGCATGCCCGCTTCGGCCACGGCCACCTCGCCCTCGGCGCGCACGGACGAGAGCGCCTGGCCCTTGGCGAGGCGGACCACGTCGTCGAGCTTGAGCCAATCGGCGCGAGCCGTCTCGGGCGCGAACAGGGCGACGAGCGCAAAAAAGCACCCGACGAGCCCGAGCTTCTTCGGTTCGGTCCCCCTGCGGGGCGCGGCCAGCGGCGATCGCGTCTTCATGGGGACCCATGAAGTAGGACGCAGAGAAATTTTGGCAAGAACTAACTTACGTACGCGTAAGGGCGAGACGTACGCGTAAGGGCGAGGTCAGCGTCGCTTCGGGACCTGCACCGCCAAGAACCGAGGCGCGTCGTCGTCGTCCGTCCACGCGCGATCGCGGGACTCGCTCTTTTTGTCGGTCATGCCGAGCTCGCGGTAGGCCTTCCCGGGAGGCGACGCGTCGAGCCAGTGGAAGCTCGACTCGCGCGTGTCGAGGTGCACGTACCGTGTGCCGGGGTGGGTGTAGACGCCGACGCCGACGTGGCCGAACGTCCGGAGGTGCGCCGCGAGCAGGCCCGAGTCGACCGAGACGAGCTTGAAGTCGAGCGCGTCCCCCGTGTGGTGTTTGCTCGCGCCCTTCGGATCCTTTCGGTGCCCGCTCAGCACCTCGACCTGGCTCGCCCCGAAGAAATAGGCCGCCCTCGCGACGAGGAGCAGCACACGCGGGGACTCGGGCTCCCCGTCGGGGTTCACCACCTCGGTCACGCGCCGCAGGGCTTCGTCGTCGACGTGGCCTTCGTCCGTGTAGAGGCGCACGTCGATGGTCTCGTTCGTGTTCGGGTTGCGGAAGTGGAGTGGCCACGTGCGCACGGCCCACACGAGGGTCTTCTCGCGGGCCGAGGAGGTCGCCTCGCCTACGTCCGTCGCACGCTCGTTGGGCACGGCGGGCACGGGCGCCGAGGGGGGCGCGCTGCCACCGCCGAAGAGCGCTCCGAAGAGCACCACGGCCGCCATCGGGAGCTTCAGCGGGATCGCCATTGCGCGCCCTCGACGGTAGCAAAGCGCCCGTGCCGCGCACCTTTTTCGACTTGCGCACCGCGCAACCTACCTTGGGTGTAAAGTCCCCACCTCGTTGCTGCCCGTCGTCTTTTTTCATGACCGATTCCTCGGGCCCGGCGAGCGCGCGAGCGTGTCGATCCTCGACCGCGGCTACCTCCTCGGAGACTCGGTCTTTGCATCGACCCGGTCGTTCGCCGGCCGACCGCTCGCGCTCGACATGCATCTTGCACGCTTTCGTGAGGGGGCCCGCGGCCTCGGGCTCGACGTCCCGAACGGCGAGGCCCTCGAGGCGATCGTGCGCGAGGCTTGCGAGAGGTTCGGCGAAGGTCACGGCTACGTCCGTGTCACGGCGAGCCGCGGGGAGGGGGCCCCCGGCCTGCTCCCCGATCCGATGGCCACGACCACGCTCTCGGTCGTCGTGAGGGCCATGGCCGCGCCGTTCCCGGCCCCGGTCCGTGTGGGGGTTGCCGGCCTGCGCGCGCCTCCCGCCGAGTGCCTCGACCCTTCATGGAAGCTCGGGAGCTATGCGGCTCGGGTCGTGATGCGACGGGAAGCGGCGGAGCGCGGGCATGGCGAGGCGGTCGTGCTCGGTGTCACGGGAGAGGTCGTGTCCGGCATCGCGTCGAACCTGCTCGTCTTCGAAGGGCCCGACGTGTGGACCCCGGCGCTCTCGGTCGGGTGCCGGCCCGGGGTCACGCGCGAGCTCTGCCTTCGGCTCTTGTCGTCGCTCGGAGTCTCGGTCACCGAACGTCGCGCCGGTGTCGACGCGCTCGCCCGCGCCACCTCCGTCGTCTTCACGAGCGCGCTCCTCCCGCTCGTGGCGGCGAGCGCGTTCGACGATGTCCCGCTCGAGGTGTCCCCCGAGCTCCTCGGAAAGCTCCGCGCCGCGTACGAAGAGACCACCGGGCTCCATCCCCCGAGGGCACGCTCGTGACCCTCGTCGAGCGTGTCTTCTCGCTCCTCCGTGGGAAGCGCCACACCATCGTCCGCGACGTGGTGCTCCCTCGCCCCCTCGACGACGTCCCCGGTCTCGTCGCGGCGGCGGGCCCCCGCGTGCTCCTCGATCGCGCCACGAGCGCGTCCGCCTACGCGGAGCGAGCCTACGCGGTGCTCGACCCGCGTTTCCGGCTCGTCGCGTTCCGGGCGAGCGGCATGGTGCCTCGCGCCATGCCCTGGGACGACGCGACGTGCCCCCCGAGGCTCGTCGCGCGCGCGCGAACGGTCGTCACGTTCGGAGAGGAGCGCGAAGAGCACGACGGGTGCCCGTTCATGCTCGCCGAAGCCCTGCTCGCGGCAGCCCGCGGCTCGTCGCATCCCGATGCGCCACCTTTTGCGTGTGGTCTCGTCGGGACGATCGCGTACGGCGCCGCGGCCTTCCTCGACACTCTCCCTCCGGAGACGCGCGAGGGCGCGTACGGCGCCGACATCGATCTCCTCTTCGCCGACTCGAGCGTGAGCACCGCTTCTCCCGGGGCGCTCGCGGCGCGCATCCACGTCGTCGGTCGTGGTGCGACGGACGACGAGGCCCGCGCCGACGCCGAAGCGCGCGAGTCGAGACTCTTCGCGCTGCTCGCCTCGCCCCCCGAGCCCGACCCTCCGCGTGTCGAATGCGCGATCGCTCGCGCCTCGTACGGGGAGCGCTCCTATTCGGACCTCGTCGAGCGCGCCAAGGGACACCTCGTCGCCGGCGACGTGTTTCAGCTCTGTCTCACCCACACGGTCTCGCTCGAGCCCGCGCCCGCCCCTCACGCGCTCTTCGCCGAGCTGCGTCGCTCGAATCCTGCGCCCTTTTCGGCATATTTTCTCACACCGGACACCCACCTCGTCTCATCGTCGCCCGAGCGCTTCTTGCGGGTGCAGGAAGGCACCGTAGAGACGCGGCCCATCAAGGGCACGCGCCCTCGTGGGCACACCCCCGCCGACGACGAGAGGCTCGCCGACGAGCTCGCCCGGAGCGAGAAGGACGGCGCGGAGAACGACATGATCGTCGATCTCTTGCGCAACGATCTCGCCCGTGTCGCGGAGCCCGGCTCGGTCGTCGTGCGCGAGCGCCGGATCGTCGAGCGGCACCCCACGGTGCTCCAGCTCGTCTCGACGGTGATCGGGACTCTACGCCCCGGGCTCGGGCCCATCGACGTCCTCCGCTCGGCGTTCCCGGGGGGGAGCATGACCGGGGCCCCCAAGGCGAGGGCCGTCGAGCTCCTCGCCGAGCTCGAGCCTCGTCCGCGTGGCGTCTACTCGGGGACGCTCGTGTACATCGACGAACGCGGCACCATGGACGCCTCGATCGTCATCCGCTCCGTCACGTTCTCCGGAGATCGAGCGACGTTCGGCGTAGGAGGAGGCATCGTGCTCGACTCGGTGCCCGAGGACGAGTGGCGCGAGACCCTCGCCAAGGCACGGGCGCTGGTCGAAGCCGCGGGCGCGGCGCTCGGGGCCGAGATGCGCTGGGAGCTCGACGGCCCGTGAACGTGCTCGTCCTCGACAACCACGACTCGTTCACGTGGAACCTCGTGCACCTCGTCGAGGTCGCGACCCTCGGGCGTGCGCGTGTCACCGTGCGGAGGAGCACCGAGGTCGACGTCGCGCACGTCCGGGGGCTCGCGCCCGATCGCATCGTGATCTCGCCCGGCCCGGGGAACCCCGCGATCCCGGGGCACGCGGGCATCAGCTGCGACGTGGTGCGAGAGCTCGGAGAACGCGTGCCCATCCTCGGAGTCTGCCTCGGGCACCAAGCGATCGGCGTCGCCTTCGGCGCTCGTATCGTGCAGGCTCCCGAGATCCTCCACGGGAAGTCGCGCGAGATCCTCCTCGAGGACGACCCTCTCTTTCGTGCGGCGACGCGGCCCTTTTTCGCCATGCGCTACCACTCGCTCGTCGTGGATCTTCCCCTGCCATCGTGCCTCGTCCCGATCGCGAAGGGGGCGTGCGGCACGCTCATGGCCATGCGCCACGTGGAGCATCCGATCGTCGGCGTGCAGTTCCACCCCGAGTCGATAGGTACTCCCGAAGGGCTCGTGATCGTGCGGTCGTTCCTCGAGCGAGGACGCTGACCCAAAGCCTCGGCTCAGGTCCCCGCGAAGTGGGACACGCCGACCGCCGCCATCGCGGCGAGCCACGCCACGATGATCCCGACGACGATGGACACGATGAGCCGCTTTCGGCGCGTCGAGGGCACCTCGAGGGGCATCTCTTCGGCCTCGGGGGCGACCTTCGGGGCCGCAGGCTCGGCCTTGGGCGCGGCCGTTCCGGGCACGAGCTTCTCGATGTCTTGGGGCAGACGCGCGGGCCTCAGCGCGGCCGCGTCGAGCGTGGCGGGCGCTGGGGGAGCTTCGGCGCGGGCAGGCTCCGGACGGGCCGCCGCCGCCGGTGCGCGGGGCTTCTCGTCGGGGAGGTCGACCACGACCGTCTCCGGCTCGGGCTCCTCGACCACGACCTTGGCTTCGTGCGACCCGGTCGGGCGGCGCTCGGACTGGGCCGCTTCTTTCTCCGCCGCGACCTCGCGTCGCACGGCCTCGAGGATCTCGCTCGGCGCCTGTCGCACGACGGTCGCGTTCCCGTACGCGTCGCCACCGTCCGGCGGTGGGACCGTGTCCAGGTCATTCAGTCGCGGCATTGGGTCGCCGGAGTTCGATCCCATAGTGGTAAGCGTAGCTGACCCGGCCTTCGATCCCCAAGAGAATCGGCGAGAATCCTCGGGTGTTCCGCGCGGTATGTCGAGTCGGGTCGGCCGCCCTCGGTGGCTTCTCTAATCGACCGGAACGATTCGGGATTCACCGTTCTGCCCCGCGCCCCACGGCCGCCTTGGTCTGCCCCGTGGCCAAAACGAGCATGGTCAGGTGGGGGACCGGGGCGCCGCGCCTGCGCCGTCGTGCACGGCGACCAGGGGCTGAGACGAGCGGGGGGGTCGGGCATGGGCACGGGCACGGGGCCGTGCGCGACGGGGACACGCCCTACGGCCCCGGGTGACCCTCCGCGCGCGACACGACGATGATCCCTTTGTAAGTGGGCTTCGGGGTGCGCTCGCAACGAGGGAAGGGCTGGCTCGTCGGGAGGCGGACGACGCTGAGCTTCTGCGCCTTGCCCACGACGAACGTCACTTCGTCGCGGTCCACCTCTTGGGTGCCGGCGTCGCGCCGACGGTAGAACGCGAGCACGTCGGCCACGGGAGACGTCACCCCGTACGTCGCCCAGTGGATCTCACGGAGCTTCCCCGATTTGGCCATCGCGACCTCTTCGCCGCACAAAAGCTCCGCTCCGGGGAAGGGCTCGAACCCGAACCACGGCGAGGCGGGTGGAGGAGCCGGCGGTGCCACCCACGGGTCCTTCGGTGGCGAGAAGTCGCCCGGGAGGGTCGCCGCGTCCGGGATTCGAGGCACGAACGCGGCCTTCGGATCCTCGGGCGCCGCGTCGGCCTGGGCGTCTGCGGGGCCCGCCGTGGGCTTGCACGCGTGAGGCACGAGCGCCGCGATCGCCGCGACGAGACCCACGCGAGCGCGTCGAGTCGAAGACTTCACCGTGGGCGTCAGTTGACCTTCACCTGGAGCTTCAAGAGCTCGCAGGCCCACGCGTCGCCCATCGAGCACCCCTTCTGCACGAAGTTGCGCCCCTCGGAGATGCTGCCCGTCGCCATGCCGATGACGCCGATGCCCGTGCAGTCGCGCTCGATGCCCGAGGAGCACGTGCCCTTCCACACCTCGAAATTCCGCTTCGCGTCGACGGGGTTCACGACGGTCGACGGGTCGGCGAACACACGCAGCACCGCGCACGACGAGACGTCGTGGGCCCGGCAGGCGATCCGGAAGAGCTTCTCGGCGTTCTCGATGCTCTTCGGCACGCCGATGCCTGCGTGCGTGGCCTGCGCGAGCGACGAACAGCTCGCGTCGTCGAGCTTGCAGCCCTTCGCATAGAGCTGGGCGGCGAGCTGCGGGTTCTTCGTGGTCGCCTTGCCGAACTCGACCAGGTAGCCGAGGTTCGTGCACCCGGCCGAGGAGCCGCCGTCGCACGCGGACTTGAAGAGGCGCCCGCTGCGCGACACGTCGGTCCCGACGCCCGCGTTGCCGAGGAACATGATCCCGAGCTCGCTGCACGCGTTGTGATCGCCGCCCATACAGCCGCGGTCGAGCAGCTTGGCCGCGAGCGCGTAGTCCTGCTTCACCCCGTTGGCCGTGTAGTACGTGTCCCCGGCCATGGTGCACGCGCGCTCGCGACCGAGCTCGCACCCACGCACCCACGCCTGCGCCGCCGATGCCATGTTGGGCTTGCCGCCCATGGTGCTCGCGAGGAAGTCACCCAGGTACTCGCACGACGGACCGTCGTTGAGCTTGCACCCCTGGAGGGTGGCCTTCGCCCCCAAGTCTGGGTTTTGTTTGATATTTTCGCCACGGAGAAGCTGGAGGCCGAGCCTGCCGCAGCTCACGGCGGAGCCCTTGTCGCAGAGGTCTGCGCACTGCGCCGCGTTGCCGTACACGCACTCGCGAGGTCCCGCGCTCGCGGTCACCGTGCTAGGCCGGGTGCACTTGCCGCCGATGAGCGCCATGCCCGCGGGACAGCTCGGGAGCGCCGCGGTCCTCTCCTCGGCCTTCGGCTTCACGGCGTCCTTCGTGATCTCGAGCAGCTCGACGCGGAGCAGCGCCGAGCACTTGGCGGGCGCCTTCTTCGAGTCGGGCAAGGCCTGGTTGCACTCCTCGAGCTTGCCGTCGGCGTTGCGGATCTTGCTCTCTCTCCGGCCCCCGCCGCTCGCGCCGATGCTGAAGAACTCGGCCACGGCGCGCGCGTGGGACTTGTCCCCCGTGTCCATGACGAACGCGCCGACCATCGCGCCCTTCACGAAGTGCGTGGCGCCGGCGCAGCTCCCGACGAGGTCCTTCTGGGTCACGTTGTTCCAGGTCGTGCGGAGCTTCCCGACCATGACCATCGCCACGTCGAGCGTGGTCGAGCGGCCGAGATCGGCGCCGATTTGGCCGACGAGCGCGGCCCCGCCGAACGGGAGGTTCGCCTTCACGTCGTCGGCCGACTCGAGCCGCACGACCTGCTCTTTCGTCGACATACCGATGAAGCCGTAGGTGCCGTCGACGCGGCACCCCTTGAGCAAGCGGAAGCCCTTGTCCGAGTACTCGACCACCGCGAGGCCGTCCTGCATGGCCACCTCGAGATCACCGCGGTGCTGCGGCTGCCAGTCGACGATGAGCGGCTCGCCGGTCCCCTCGATGACCTTGGGCCCGGGGGTCGGCTGGGGCGGATCGGGCAGCTTCGGGTCGGGGCAGCCGGTGAACGCCGCGAGCGCAAGGACCGAGAATCCGAGGAGCTTCTTCATCGAGACCACCTTTCCACACCGCGCACGAGAGCGACGATTCAACGCCCAAGTATCGTGCGGTCCTGCCCGGCACGACAAGCGCCATCTTGCGCACGGCGTTGCCCGGCGTGGAAGGCGCCGAAATAGGCGAGCCCCGCGGGGGGAGGGGACCGCGGGGCTCTCGGAGGTCGTGGATGGGGGCCCGATCGGCGCGCCCGTGTGAGGAACGTAGGGTCAGCTCGCGAGCTGGGGAAGGGGCTCCTTCGTCCCCTCGGGCGAGAACGTCCCGGTGGCAGGCTCGGGCTCGAGGGCCGCGTCGAGCACCTGGCGCATGTCGTCCACGAGCAAGACGTCGAGCGCGTCACGGACCTCCTTCGGCACGTCGTCGAGGTCGCGTGCGCACGCCGAGGGCAAGATGACCCTGGAGAGCCCCGCTCGATGCGCGGCGAGCACCTTCGCCTTGATCCCACCGACCGCGAGCACGCGCCCACGCAACGTCGCCTCGCCGGTCATGGCCGTGTCTTGCCGCACGCGCCGCCCCGTGAAGAGCGAGGTGAGGGCGGTGAAGATCGTGACGCCGGCCGAGGGCCCGTCTTTCGGAACGGCGCCTGCGGGCACGTGGATGTGCACGTCCTCGTTCTCGAGCGTGCCGTCCGGGAGGCCGAGCTCCTTCGCGTGGCTACGCACGTAGGTGAGCGCGGCGCGCGCCGACTCTTTCATCACGTCGCCGAGCTGGCCCGTGATCTCGACGCGGCCTTTTCCGGGCATGCGGCTCGTCTCGATGAAGAGCGTGCTGCCTCCGAACGGGGTCCACGCGAGCCCCGTCGCCATGCCCGGCAGCGCCGAGCCCTCGTGCGCCTCACGCTCGAATTTGGGCTTCCCGAGGTGCTTCGCGAGGTCCTCCGAGCGGACGACCACGGCCTCGCCTTCTTCGCCTTTTCTGCGCGCGATCTCGAGGGCCGCGGCGCGGCAGAGCCTCGTCACCTCGCGGTCGAGCTGCCTCACGCCGGCCTCACGCGTGTAGCTCCGCACGATCTCGGCGAGCACGTCGTCGTCGATGGTGAGCTTTCCTCCGTCGAGGCCGTGGCTCTTCGTGCGTTTCGGCAGGAGGTGCGACCTCGCGATCTTCACCTTCTCCTCGGGGGTGTACCCCGAGAGCTCGACCACCTCGAGGCGATCACGGAGCGGCGCCGACAAGGTCTCGAGGGTGTTGGCCGTCGCGAGGAAGAGCACCTCGGAGAGATCGAACGGGATCTCGAGGTAGTGGTCGGTGAACGTGTGGTTTTGCTCCGGGTCGAGCACCTCGAGCAACGCGGCCTCGGGCGAGCCCTGGAACCCTTGGGAAAGTTTGTCGATTTCGTCGAGCAACACGACCGGGTTCTTCACCTTGGCCTTGCGCAGGGCGTGCAGGATCCGCCCCGGGAGCGCGCCGACGTAGGTGCGCCGATGCCCTCGGATCTCGGCCTCGTCGCGCACGCCGCCGAGCGCGACGCGCACGAAGGGTCGCCCCGTCGCCTTCGCGATCGACTCGCCGAGGCTCGTCTTGCCCACGCCGGGCGGGCCCACGAGGCAGAGGAGCGCACCCTTCTGCTCGGCCGAGAGGCCGAGGACGGCCATGTGCTCGAGGATGCGCTTTTTCACGTCGTCGAGGCCGAAGTGATCCCGATCGAGCTCGGCCTCCACCGCGGCGACGTCGTTCTTCGCGTCGGCGCGCTTCGACCAGGGGAGGTCTGCGATGAGCTCGAGGTACGTGCGAATGACGTTCGCCTCGGCCCCCTGCGCGCCGGCCTGCGAGAGCCTCGCGAGCTCACGATCGGCCACCTTGCGGGCCTCCTCGGGGAGCTGCGCCTCGTCGAGCCGCTTCCGGAGGGCCCCGAGCGAGTCGTCTCCGTCTTCGTCGTCGCCGAGCTCTTTCTGGATGGCGCGGAGCTGCTCCCGCAGCACGGCCTCTCGCTGGATCTTCCCGAAGCGCTGGCGCACTTCGCTGTCGATCTTGGTCTTGAGCTCACCGCGGGCCCGGAGCTCCCCGAGCGCGTCGGTGAGCAGGCGGAGCCGCGTCGGCACGTCGAGCTCCGCGAGGATCGCCACCTCGCGCTCGGTCGGGACGTTCGACTGCGAAGCCACCGCGTCGGCGAGCGCGCCGGGCTCGAGGCCTCGGGTGTCGAGCTGCGAGAGGGCGCCGCCCTCGGACTCGGTCGTGTCGCGGAGCTTGCGCACGAGCGCCGACGCGAGCTCTTGAGCCTCGGCCGACGCGCCCCCGACCTCGTCCTTCTTCTCGACGAGCGCCCGCAAGAAGGGGCCGTCGTCATGCAAGCTGACGAGACTTGCGCGGTCGAGCCCCGTGACGGTGAGCTGCCAGTCGGTCTCGGTGCGCTTCTGGATGCTCTCGACCCGCGCGAGCGTCGCGGCCTCGTAGAGGTCCTCCCGGCTCGGGTCGTGGGTCTTCGGGGTCTTTTGGGTGAGCGTCACGATGACGTCGCCCGGGTACACGCTGCGGAGCAAGGCGAGCGAGCGCGGCCGGCCCACCGAGAGGGTGAGCGAGGCACCGGGGAAGAGGACCCCGGAGCGGAGCGGGAGCGCGGCGAGAGGTTCTTTGGGCATGGGGGCGCCGCCCCGGGTCGAGAACGAGGTCATGACGGTCCTTTCGGGGCTCGCCCATCGTCGGGGCTTGCGGGCGCCTTTGGCCGTGCGCAAACCTCTACGGGCGAGCCCGCGTGTCGTACGGTGGTCGAGGCCGAAGGAACCGCCCCTCGAGCCAACCCAACCACCGTGAACAGAACCTAAAACCGTTCACGACGTCGTCAAGGGCCCGCTATTCACAAGCTTCCTTTCGTGAAGCGGCTCGTGAGCAGAGCCCTCGAG
This sequence comes from Myxococcales bacterium, assembly GCA_016712525.1. Classification (NCBI taxonomy): domain Bacteria; kingdom Pseudomonadati; phylum Myxococcota; class Myxococcia; order Myxococcales; species Myxococcales bacterium. The sequence goes on along the minus strand of JADJQX010000008.1, from coordinate 204,251 downwards.
CGTTCACCCGCGGCGGACGAGCCCCGCGGCGAGCAGGCGCGCGAGATCCCGGGCGCGGGCGAGGGCGTCCCCCTCGGGGAGCAAGAAGAGGCCCGGCGGAGAGAGGCTCGCGAGGGCGAGCTGCACGATCTCGGCGGTGCGGAAGGCGTCGTGGGGGCCGAGCTCCCCGTGCGCCTCGGCCCGCGCGAAGAGCTCCACGTAGATCGCGCGCTCCCGCTCGAAGAACCGCACCTGCTCCCTCCGGGTCGCGTCGGTTCGGCACGTCACGAGCTCGCAGGCCTTTTCCCCGCGGTTTCGGCAGCTCGAGAAGGCGAGGGTGCGGGCCTCGACCACGCGGAGGAACGTCGCCTCGAGGCCGTCGCGCGCCTCGAGCGCCGCGCGCATCGCGCTCACCACCGTGGCGTGCATCGAGCCCGACAGCTCGGCCACGATCGCGTCCTTCGAGTCGAACTCGAGGTAGACGGTGCCCACGCCCACGCCAGCCTCGCGCGCGATGTCGGCCACGGTCGTCTTCTGGGGGCCGTGTTTGGTGAAGAGGCGGCGCGCGGCGTCGAGGATGCTCTCTCTCCGCGCGGCCTCGTGCGCCTCGGTCATGCCTGCACCTTAGCCGATGGGTGAACGGTTGCCTGCTCCGTTCATTCAGGTCGCCACAAAACGCCGACGGGCGGCGCCGTGTGGCACCGCCCGTGGGACGAGGAGGTCTCGAAGATCAGAACCCGATGTTGGTGCCGATGCCGGCCGGGAGGACGGCGTCCCACCAGGGAGTGACCTCGCTCGGGCAGTTGTTCGGGTCGGAGGTGCCGTTCTTCTCGGCGCACTCCTTGATCGGGCCGTTCATGTAGGCCGTCGTCAGGTCGTGGTAGCCGGGCTTGGCGGCCTCGCTCCAGCGGTCGGGGCGGATGGCGCCCCACGAGTTCTTCACGCGGAAGAAGTCGACCTGCGCGCCGGGCTCAAGCGCCTTCTTGAGGAGGTCGGGATCCGTCACGTTCTCGCCGGCCTTGAGCATCTTGCCGTCGACGAGCTTCACCTCGTAGTCGGTCGCGACGGTCATGTGGCCGCCCTGGCGGCCGGGGCCGCGGCGCTTGAGCTCGTCGAGCGAGAACTTCGCGTCCTGCGTGAGGGCGTTGAAGTCGACCTTCCACGAGACGATGACCGGCACGCCCGCGTGGAGCGACTGCTGGATGGCGATCTGGAACTTGCGGCGGCCGTCGGCGCTGCGCGGGTAGTCCTCCTCGTGGAACGCCTGCGGGCCCGTGCGCGTCCAGCTGCCGGTGCCGATCGCGTCCTTGAGGGTCGCCTGGTTCTCGCGGTTCGTGGCGAAGTTGAAGATGCGGACCTTGAAGTCACGCGCGCGAACCACGCCGTTGCCCGGCTGGCGGTTCGTGAACGAGCGGTCGAGCGTGCGGGTCACGCCGGCGCCGAAGACGTTGTTCAGCTTGGTGACGACCTCGGGCGTGAGACGCCAGGCCTTGTCGAGCTCGGCGCGGACCTTGGCGCGGTCGCGGCGGACGGCCGGATCCTTCAGCGTGCCGTTCTTGAGCGACTCGTTGATGGCGTTGAGGGCCGTCGACTGGCGGTTCGACATCTCCGCCTCGGACTCCTCGGGGATGAAGTCGTTCTCGGACATGAGGCCGTAGCGGTCGATGATGCCCGCGGCCGTGCCGTAGCTGCCGCCGGTGGAGATCTCGGTCGAGGCGCGGCCGTTCGCGAGCTGCTCGAACCAGTGCCAGTACGTCCAGTACGACTCGGAGACGTTGAAGTCGGTGCCGGTCGCGCGCTTGTTGAGCGCCTCGGACCACGAGGCCACGGCGTAGAGCCAGCAGTTGCCGATCGACTGGCGCTTCACCTTCGTGTCGGTGATCTGCGTGATGTCGTCGGTCGACACGCCCTCTTCTTCGACCTCTTCGCCGGGGCCCACTTCGGACGAACAGGCGACTTGGCCAGCGCCGAGGCCGATGGCCACGATGGCGCCGAAGGTGACCGAGCGAGATTTCTTGAGAAGATCCGAAAGCGACATGTTGGGTTGCTCCTTGAAAGCCCCGCCCGGGGGCTCCTTCCGTCCGACGTGAGGCAGTGTTGCGAAAGGTGTGCCGCTGTCCCACATTGTAAAAACGCGGCTATTTTGAGGATCGCACAGAGTTTTCTCAGGGTCCATGGAGAAGGTCGGATCCACGGGGGTGATCCAGGGGAGCCGGGAGAAGTCCACTTTTCGGCGGCTCGCGATCGGGGGTCAGCGCGCGTCGGGGCTCGCGTCGGCGCCGGCGTCCTCGGCGAACGGGGTCCCGGTGGCGACCACGGTGCACTTTCCCTCGACGCATCGGGCGGAGAGGGGGGCGCAGTCGGCGAGGCAGGGCTTCGGGGCCTCCCGGCACGTGTCGCGGAAGGCCTGCTCTTCGTCGAAGAAGCGCCGCTTCTCGTCGGCCGAGATGGCGTCGTTCGGGCACTTGCAGGTGTCGCAAGGCGACTCGGCGAAGCTCACGAGCACGCAGTCGGCGATGGTGGTGCAGGTCCTGTCGTAGCTCGCGCGGGTGGGCTTGGCGCCGGAGCCTTGGGGCTCGTCGGGGCGGCCCGGTCGCCCGGTCGACGAGCTCGCCGGGGTGCCCGACCCGAGGAACGGTGAGGGCACGGGGTCGCTCGAGCACCCTCCTTGGAGGGCGACGGCGAGGACGATGAAGGGAAGGGAGCGGAAGCCAAGAGCGGGCTCCATCGAAAAGCTCGGCATGCCGAGACTCTACCTCGATGCCCGGGAGGTGCTAGCCAGAGACCTCGAAGGTGCGGGTGTAGTGGCCCGACTTGAGCCGCCGTTGAGGCACCTCGATCGGCTCGGCGCGGAGCCTCACGGTGTGGCGGCCCGGGCCGAGCACGGGCCCCGTCCACTCCCACACGCCCCACGTCGTCGGGTGAGCGGCCGGCGCGCGCACGGTCACGGGATCGCCGCCTCCCTCGTCCAGGAAAAGCCGAAGCAGGGTCGTGACGGAGGTTCCACCCCAGACGAGTCCACGGAGGCGAAGGCGCGGTTTGCCGTCGACGAGGCGCGTCTCGGCGCGTGTGCAGACCGCGGAGACCTCGAGCGCGGCGGGCGAGTATTCCCTCGCGAGGTCGAAGGCGTAGTGCTGATGGGTGCGGAGCGCGAACTCCTTCATATGGTCGGTCGCGGGGGCGTCGTCGGGGACGAGCGTGATCGTGTCGACCCACTTGATCGCGGTGCACCCGTACCACCCGGGGACCACGAGCCTCGCCGGCGCCCCGTGGTCGCGCGTGAGCGGCCTCCCGCCCATCTTCGTGGCGAGGAACGCCCCGGCCCGCACGAGATCGGCCCGCGAGAAGATCCAGCTCGCGCCCTTCTGCGAGTGCCCCCCCTCGGACGGTGCCGAGTGATCGTCGCGGCCCGAGACGAGCACCCGCGCGCCCGGGTCGGTGGAGGAGACCTTGGCGAGGAGATCTGCCACGAGCACGCCCTCCCACGCCGTGACCGACAGGAGCCCGAAGGCGCCGTCCCGGGTGTTGCCCGAGCACTCGAGGAGGTGCGTCCCCATGGGGCGTGTGTCGCGCACGAGCTCGCCCATCGGGATGCTAAGCGGTTGGCTTACGAGGCCTCCCAAGGCCAGGAATGCGGGCTCGTTCGGCGGCAACCCGTCGGGGGCCTCGGTGCGGACGAAGAAGGCGTCGGCGCCCACGTCGGTCGTGGTCGTGTCGATTTCGCCGAGGTCGAGGCGCTTTCGGGCGTCGAGACCTCGCCCGACCTTCGTGACCGAGAACGGGGCTTCGCCGACGAACGTGTGGCGCGCGAGGAGCGAGGGATCGGCCGGGGCATCGGGGCCCGCGTCGGCCGGCCCCGCGAAGGGTGCGTCGTCGCCCCCGCATGCCCAAACGAGCGCCGAGAGCGCGGCGCCGAACGCGTCCCGTCGGCGGATGCGCCGCTCGGCCGTGGGGGCATCTTCGGGGGGGCGCCTCGGCATGTCGAGAGCATGCCTTAGGTTGCGCGGGCGCGCTCGGATCGTTTCGTGTCGGCGGGTCCGCCGAGGTCTCGGCGCATCACGTGCCGAGACCTCGATTCCGAGGTCGTGCGACCTCACCTCGACACGAGCACGCGTCGAATCTACCCGGCACGTCGCGTGCAGGACACATCGCCGATGCCTACCCCCGACTCGATCCACGCGCCCGCAAGAGATCTCGTGGGGCAACGCCTCGGCGGCCGCTACCACCTCGTCGAGCTCATCGGCGCGGGAGGGTACGGCGCGGTGTACTCGGCCGTCGACGAGCGTGACGGCTCGAACGTCGCCGTCAAGGTGCTCCACCCGCACCTCGCCCACGAGCCCTCTGTCTTTGCGCGGTTTCTACGCGAGACCGAGATCGCGCTCCGCTTCGAGCATCCGGGGCTCCTCCGCGGGCTCGCGCGGCACGTCGTGTCCCCCGAGGAGCCCTGCTACCTCGTGACCGAGCGCCTCGTCGGGTGCACGCTCGAAGCGCTGGTCGGCGTGGGCGAGAGCCTCGACGGCTACGCCGCGGCCCGGATCGCGCTCTCGGTCCTCGGTGGGCTCGAGGCGATCCATGCGGCAGGGTACGTCCACCGCGACGTGAAGCCCGAGAACGTGTTCTTGGTCGGCCACGAGCTCGCGACCGCCAAAGCGAAGCTCGTCGACTACGGGACGGCGAGGCCCACCGAGATCCCCGCGCCACGTCTCACGGTGCCGGGCGAGGTGGTCGGGACGCTCTCCTACGCGCCGCCCGAGCAGATCTTCGAGGGGCACGTCGACGCGCGCGGCGACCTCTACGGGCTCGGGTTGGCGCTCTACGTGGCGCTCACCGGGGTTCGCCCCTTCCGGCGTGGGAGCCCCGGCGAGACCCTGCTCGCGCTGAGCCACGGCGTGGTCGAGCCGCTCGAGTCGCTCCGCCCCGACCTCGACCGCGCGTTCACGTGCATTCTGCATCGAGCCATCGCCCTGTCGCCGGACGCGCGCTACCCGACGGCTTGGGCCATGCGAAAAGACGTGGCCTCGTGGCTTCGGGGCAAAGAAGCGCGCGCGGCGAAGCGGGTCGTGCTCCCCGTGCCCCGGCCCCTCGCGGCCTCGGGCTCCGAGGCCACCGCCACCGTGGTCGATCGTGCGCCGCCCTTCGAGCCGACGCCGTCGACCGGCAAGTACCCTCGCATCGGGGCGCGCTCCGACGAGCCCGACGAGCTCTACGAGACGGACCGTCGCGCGATTTTGCCCGGAAAATGACGAGCGGCGCGAGCCCTCGGGGCCCGCGCCGCCACCGCCGCCAGGCGGACGTGGGTCACGTGTGGCGAACGTACTCGAAGTCGACCGGGCGCCCCTTGATGCCCTGCTTCGGCGCCGCGATCCAGTGCGCCATCTGCTTCGGATCGAAGACGGGCTTCTGCATGAGGCTCTTCACGTAGGCCTTGTCGGCCTCGGTCGGGAGCCACTCGGCCTTCTTGGACTCGAGCTCGTCCTTCGAGATGAGTCGCCCCGCCGGATCGCAGGGCACGTCGGCGCCGAGGCCCACGTGACGATGGAACCTGCGGTGAGGGAGCTTGAGCTCGAAGGGGATCCCGTGGGCCGCGATGGTGCGGTTCCACTTGTCGACGCCGCGCTGGCAGTCTTCGACGTACTCGTCGCGGAGCACCTCGTTCATGGCGTTCCGCAGGGGGATTTGCTCGCGGGTGAGCTTCCCGTCGCGGGCGACTTCCATGTCGTAGAAGGTGTCGAGCGCGACGTGGTCCTCGTAGCGCTCCTCCTTCGCGCGCCCCTTGAGACCGGCCGCGAAGAAATTCGCGGCGTTCGAGGAGATCTCGCCGCCGAAGAGGTCGAGGGAGAGCGAGTACCAGAGGTTCAGGTAGCGCTGGATGAGCGGCAAATCGAGCAAGCCGTGCTTGCGCACCTCGTCCGGGTGCTCGAGCCCGAGCTCCTTCATTTGGCTCGCCGTCCGCTCGACGATCCGGAGCACGCCGGTCTCGCCCACGAACATGTGGTGGGCCTCTTCGGTGAGCATGAAGCGGGTCGTCCGCGAGAGCGGGTCGAACGACGACTCCGAGAGCGCGAGCAGCTGGTACTTGCCGTCACGGTCGGTGAAGAACGTGAACATGAAGAACGAGAGCCAGTCGGCGCAGGGCTCGTTGAACGCGCCGAGGATGCGCGGCTTGTCCGGGTCGCCCGAGCGGCGCTCCAAGAGGGCCTCGGCCTCCTCGCGACCGTCGCGGCCGAAGTACGAGTGGAGCAGGTACACCATCGCCCACAGATGACGACCTTCCTCCACGTTCACCTGAAAGAGGTTACGGAGGTCGTACACGCTGGGGCACGAGTGGCCGAGCAAGCGCTGCTGCTCCACGCTCGCCGGCTCCGTGTCGCCCTGGGTGACGATGAGGCGGCGGAGGGCGTTGCGGTGCTCGCCGGGCACCTGCTGCCACACGGGCTGACCCATGTTGTCGCCGAAGCCGATCTTGCGGTCTTGCACCGGGTCGGCGAGGAAGATGCCCCAGCGGTAGTCGGGCATCTTCACGTAGTCGAAGTTCGCCCAGCCCTCGCTCGTGACCGAGATGGCCGTGCGGAGGAAGACGTCGTCCTTCTGGAAGCCGAAGGGCCCCATGTCGTTCCACCAGCTGAGGAAGCTCGGCTGCCACGCCTCGAGGGCGCGCTGCAGGCGCTTGTCGTCGCCGAGGTGCACGTTGTTCGGGATGCGCTCGCTATTGACGCTGCTCATGAAAATCTCCGATGCCCGAAGGGGAATTCAGGTCCTCTTGAAATCGAACTCGGGGCGCTCGGGCTTGCCGTAGAGCGTGAGCGCGCCCTTCTCGCCGACGGCGTTCGGGCGCTGGAAGATCCAGTTTTGCCACGCCGAGAGGCGCGCGAAGATCTTGGTCTCCATCGTCTCGGGGCCGCCGAAGCGCAGGTTCTGCTCCATGCCGGTCATGGCGTCGGGCGACATGGCCGCGCGCTCCTCGAACGCGATGCGCACCTCGTCGTCCCAGTCGAGGTCGTCGGGCGCGAAGGTGACGAGGCCCTCTTCGACCGCCTCCTGCGTGCCCATGGGGCCCTTCTTCTCGAGCAGCTTCCCGACCTGGGACGGGTTGCCGAGGAAGCGCGACTCGAGGCGCGAGAGGCCATTTCCCATGGGGAAAATGCCCGTCTGCGCGGGAGAGACCTGCACGGCCACGTCGTCCACGTCTTTCATGAAGACGCGGTCGGACGCGAGCAAGAGCTCGAGGAAGAGCCCGGCGAAACACGACCCGGGCTCGACGAGGCAGAAGAAGCTCTTCGCGGTCATGTCGAGCCGCTTCAGCACGCGCTTTACCAAGAGCCGCACCTCGGTCACGAGGCCGTCGTCGGCGAAGAGGACCTTCTCGGCTTCGAGCACGGCCTCGGCCGAGCCCCGGGTCTCGAGCGACACGACGCCGATCTCGGGCTCGTTGAAGCGGAGCTCGAGCAGCGCGTCGTCGAGCTCACGGGCCATGCGGACGAGCCACGCCGCGTCGCCCTTTTGAGCGAGCTCCGCGGGCGTCTGCGGCTCCTTGCCCGTGGGGGCGTGGACGACGAGGCGGGCCTTGCGCGCGGGCCGATCGAGCTCGAGCGTGACGTAGGTGTAGGTGATCGAGGCTTCCTCGCGCTTCGGGGCGAGCGGGCCGAGGATCATCTTGGCGCCGGCTTTGCGCTTCGATCGGGCAACGAGGCCCTTCATGCGCCGCACGACGGCCTCGTCGAACTTCGCGCGGGGCGGGGCCTCGTCGACGAGCCCCCACTGGACGGCGCGCTTGCCGCGCACACCCTCGGCGACGGTGGAGAACGCGTCGGCGAGGTCGCGGCGGATCTTGCGCTTGTCGGTGAGGCGGGTGAGCCCACCCGTGCCCGGGAGCACGGCGAGGAGCGGCGCCTCGGGGTAGCTCACGGCCGACGACCCGTCCTCGACGAGCACGATCTCGTCGCACGCGATCGCGAGCTCGTACCCGCCGCCGGAGGCCGTGCCGTTCAGGGCCGCGAGCGTGGGCACGCCCCCTTCGGCCGAGAGCTCCTCGAGCCCGAGCCGGGTCTCGTTCGTGTACTTGCAGAAGTTCACCTTGAACGCGTGCGTCGAGCTGCCGAGCATGTAGATGTTCGCGCCCGAGCAAAAAATGCGGTCCTTCGCGCTCGAGACGAGCAAGGCTTTCACCTCGGGGTGCTCGAAGCGCACGCGGTTCACCGCGTCGGCGAGCTCGATGTCGACGCCGAGGTCGTACGAGTTCAGCTTGAGCGGGTAACCCGGACGGAGCCCTCCGTCCTCTTTGATGTCGAGCGAGATGCAGGCGACCTCGCCGCCGTAGGCCTCGGGGAACGTGAGCGTCACGTTGCGGTAGCGGTCGGGGTGGGTCTCGAAACGAACCTTCGGATGGGGAGGAGCGTCGTGCGCCATGCGCAACGGTTTCGCACGAGGCGAGACGCTCAGCAAGTAGTATAGTGCCTAACTGAGCCTAAGATGCGCAGTATAGTTCACAACTCGGCCGGCCTGTCGCCGGAGACGCGCGCCCTCGCGGCGTTCGGCGAGCACGTCCGCGCGCTCCGCCACGAGCGGGGCCTCACGTTGGCCGAGCTCGCGCGGGCGACGGGGCTCTCGGCCCGGTACCTCGTGAGCCTCGAGGCCGGGGACGGCAACATCTCGCTCCTCCGCCTCTTCGAGCTCGCCGACGCCCTCTCCGTCCCGGCGGACGTGCTCGTCCGTTCGGCGCTCGAGGCGCGGGCGGGAGGATCTCCCGAGAAGACCCGGACGGTGGCGCTCGTCGGGCTCCGCGGCGCCGGGAAATCGACCGTCGGGCGCGCCGTCGCCCACGCGACGCGAGCGGCGTTCGTCGAGCTCGACGCGCGCATCGCCGAGCGCGCCGGGATGAGCCTCGGCATGGTGTTCGAGATGCACGGGGAGGCCCACTTTCGCAAGCTCGAGGCCGAGACCCTCGAGGCGGTGCTCGCGTCACCGGGGCCGCTCGTGCTCGCGACCGGGGGCTCTCTCGTCACCGCCGAGGCCACCTACGAGAGGCTCCGCCGCACGACCCACACCGTCTGGCTCAAGGCGACGGCCGAGGAGCACTGGGAGCGCGTCGTCGCCCAAGGGGACGGGCGGCCCATGAAGGGGCGCGCGAACGCCATGAACGAGCTCCGGGGCCTCCTGAAGAGCCGCGCTCCGCTCTACGGCCTCGCCGACGTCGTGGTCGACACCTCCGGGCTCTCGGTCGACGCCGTGACCGCCGAGGTCGTGCGCCGTGTGGGCTCGGCCCTCGAGGTCGCCCCCGCGAGCGGGGCGAAGCGTCGCGCTCCGACGCAGCGCAACACGAACGACACGAAGCGCGCGCGTTGACACCCCACGCACACTTGCTCTACCCCCGAGGCCCATGAACGAGCTCGCATCCTATCTCTCCGGCGAATGGGCACGTGGTACCGGCAAAGGCGCGGAGCTCGTCGATCCGTCGACCGAGGCCGTCGTCGCGACGGTGTCGACCGAGGGCCTCGACCTCGCGAAGGCGCTCGCGTTCGCGCGCACCACGGGCGGCCCGGCGCTCCGCGCCATGACGTTCGCCCAGCGCGGCGAGATGATCCGTGCCCTCTCGAAGGCCATCTACGAGAAGCGCGACGAGCTCATCGGCCTCGCCATCGCGAACGGCGGAAACACCCGCTCCGACGCGAAATTCGACATCGACGGCGCCACGGGGACGCTCGCCTACTACGCCGATCTCGGCAAAGAGCTCGGCGACCGCACCGTCCTCGTCGACGGCGACGCGGTCCAGCTCGGGCGGAGCGCGCGCCTCTTCGGCGCCCACGTGCTCACCCCCCGCCACGGCGTTGCGGTGCACGTCAACGCCTTCAACTTCCCTGCCTGGGGCCTCGCCGAGAAGGCCGCCGTCGCCCTGCTCGCCGGGATGCCTGTATTCTGCAAGCCTGCGACGAGCACCGGGCTCGTGGCGCACCGCATCGCCGAGATCATGGTCGCCTCGGGGGCTCTCCCGACGGGTGCGTTCTCGTTCCTCGCCGGGGGCGTCGGGGATCTCATGTCGCACCTCGAGGCCCAAGACGTGCTCGCGTTCACGGGGGGCAGCACCACGGGCCGAACGCTCCGCGCGCTCGAGGCGGTGGTCGGCAAGGCGGTGCGCATCAACGTCGAGGCCGACAGCCTCAACGCCGCTGTGCTCGGCCCGGACGTCGAGCTCGGCAGCGACCTCGAGAACCTCTTCACGGCCGACGTCTTCCGCGACATCCAGCAGAAGACGGGGCAAAAATGCACCGCGATCCGCCGCGTCTACGTGCCGCGTGAGCGCCTCGCCGAGATGGCCGATCTGCTCGCCGAGCGCCTCCGCGGGGTCAAGGTCGGCGTGCCCTCCCGCGACGACGTCACCATGGGCCCGCTCGCGACGAAGAACCAGCTCCGCGACGTGCGCGAGGGAGCGAAGCGCATCGCGGCGTGCGCCAAGCTCGTGCACGGCTCGATCGACGCGGTCGACGCGCTCGGCCGCGAAGGGGACAAGGGCTTCTTCATGAGCCCCCTGCTCTTCGTGAACGCGACCCCCGACGCGGGCGACGTCGTGCACAACCACGAGGTCTTCGGGCCGTGCGCCACGGTCATGCCCTACGACGGGACCGGCGAGGACGCGGCGCGCATGGTCGCCGCCGGCGGGGGAGGTCTCGTCTCGAGCGTCTACTCCGACGACGCCGCGTTCCAGCGGGCCGCGGTGCTCGGCATCGCGCCGTTCCACGGGCGGGTCACGCTCGGCACGAGCAAGGTGGCCTCGCAGGCCGTCCCGCCGGGCACGGTGATGCCCCAGCTCGTTCACGGTGGCCCCGGCCGCGCCGGTGGCGGCGAAGAGCTCGGCGCGCGCCGAGGGCTCTCGTTCTACATGCAGCGCACCGCGCTCCAGGGCGACCGCGCGGTGCTCGAGGCCCTCTCCGGCCTGCGCTGAGATCTCCGTTCACCGAAACGCGCGAGGGCCACGTGGCCCTCGTCGTGTTTTGTGAAAATATTGAATAGATCCAGGTGTTTACGAGGTTGGGGCCCACCCGAGGGCGAAGAGCTTCACGTCGATCCCGGTCTTCTTCGGTTTGTGCACGATCTGGGTCACCTCGGGTGCGGCGTGCGCCTCGGCGATGCCGCGCGCCTCGCTCTGGTACTCGGCCTCGAGGGCTTGGCCCTTGGTGACGAGGTCTTGGAGCTTCTTCCGCCGCTCCTCGAGGGTCGCGCGGGATTTCGCGACGCGGCCGGCCTTCTGCGCGACGCTCGCCGCGCTGCCGAGGATCCTGCGGCTCGAGCCGCCGAAGAACGACATGACCTGCGCTCCGACCGAGAGCGCGGAGCCCACGTTGTCGAAGCGCGCCTCGGCCTCTTTCTCGCGCACGTCCGCGTGGGCCTTCGCGATCGCCTCGCGGAGCTTCGTGAACTTGGTCTCGTACTTCGACCGCAGGGCCTCGAGGGCGGCGTCTCGCTCCTCGCGGGCGCGCTGCTCGACCCGGGCGCGGAACGCCGCCTCGGGCTCGCCGGGGCTCGCGTAGAGCTTCCATTTGGCGACCTGGGGGCGCCCGAGCCCCTGGGTGTCCGCGAGCCACGCGACGAACGCCTTCTGCCACGCGGCGTAGCTCTTCGCCTTGGTCGCCTCTTTGGGGAGATCGCCGAACCTCGCGCCCTCTCCGGGCTCGGCGTGGAGCTCGTCGGGCCTTAGCTTGGTCCACTTCGCGCGAGCCCAGTCGGTCACGAGTGGGCCCTCGCCGAGCGGCGTCACGAACGTCGCGTCGCGCGCGTGATCGAGCCCGGTCTTCGCGTCGGTGAACCGCACGGTCGCGTGGCCGACGAGCACGGGCGCATAGAGCGCTCCTGCGGCCGTCGTCGGAAAGTAAACCTCCTTGATGTCTTCGGGTACCGCCGGTTTTTCGGGGCTCCCTTCGCCCGCGGCGCCCTTCGGGGGAGCGGGCGCGTCGGTCACGGGGCCCTTGGCTTCGGCGAGGAGCGGGTGCCCGGACATGAGCTTTTTGATCTCGTCTCGCCGGAGCGGACCGCGGAGGTACGACAGCGTGAAGCGGCTCTCGACGAGGAAGGGGCCCGGCTCTCGGACGTCGTGAACGACGAACGTACGCGGCGGGAGGCCCGCGAGCGTGCGCTCCACGGCCGCCTTGTCGAAGTGCGCGCTGCCTCCCTCGAGGCCCTCGAGCACGCGGGCCTTGTCGCGTTCGGTCTGGAGGCGGCCGACGAACCACGTGCCGCAGTTCGAGAGGCCCTTGTAGTCGAGGTCCACGGGGTTCTGCGTCGCGAGCAAGATGCCGAGCCCGAACGCGCGCGCCTGCTTCAAGAGCAGCATGAGCGGCGCCTTCGACGGCGGGTTCTTCACGGGGGGGAAGTAGCCCACGATCTCGTCCATGAAGAGGAGCGCGCGGAGGCTCTGGGTGCCCGGCTGCGCGCGCATCCACGCGACGACCTCGTTCAAGAGGACCGACACGAAGAACATGCGCTCGGCGTCCCCGAGGTGCGCGATCGAGATCACGGCGATCCGCGGTTTTCCTTCGCTCGTGCGCAGGAACGCGCCGACGTCGAGCGGCACCCCCTCGAGCCACGCCGAGAAGCCGGGGGCCGCGAGCAGGTTGTTGAACGAAACGGAGAGCTCGAGGCGGTCTTTTTCGGGGAAGAACGACTCGAGGTCGAGCACGCCGATCTTCTTTTTTCCGGGCTCGCGGATGCGGAGCACGAGCGCCGCGAGGTCGAGGCTCTCCCCGCGCTCCCACGCGCTCGCGAGGATCGTCGAGAGGAGGATGTGCTCGCGCGATTTCACCGGGTCGGCCTCGACGCCCACGAGGCCGAGCAGGCTCGTCGCCACGGTGCCGACGCGCTCTCGAAAGAGCTCCGGATCCTCGACGATGTCGGCTGGGGGCGCCGCGAGCGATCCCACGATGGAGACCGGGATCCCGGCGCGGCTCCCCGGCGTGAACACGGCCACGTCGGCCGCGGCCTTGAGGCGGGCCACACGCTCTCCGCTCTGGTGCGAGCGCTCGAGCCCTTCCCGCCACCGCGCCGCGACGGCCGCCGCGTCCTCGCCCTCGGGCACGTACGGCGCGAACGACGCCGCGTCGAGCGCGGGGAACGTGAGGAGGAGGTTCGACAGATCGCCCTTCGGATCGATGACGAGCGCGGGCACCCCGTCGAGCGCGGCCTCTTCGAGCAGGGCGACCGAGAGCCCCGTCTTTCCGCTCCCGGTCATGCCGATCACGACGCCGTGCGTGAGCAGGTTCTTCTGTGGGTAGAGGTAGGGGAGCGAGTCTTCCGTTCGGCCCAAGTAAAAGGCCGCCGGATGCTCGATGTCGACCGCTCGGGCATCGTTTTCCACCTGGCTCATGGGGCAGGGGTTACCCTCTTTTTCGTGGACGTGACGGAAAAAGGCGAGGACCACGTGCCGGAGAGCCAGGTCGGCCCCGCGGCCGCCGAGGACACGAACGTGCTCCAGTCCACGATGGCCGCGATCTTCGCGCCGCGCCGCGCGATCCCCATCGTGCTCGTCATCGTGCCGCTCCTCTTCATCCAGCACGTCTACAGCCGCGAGGCGGGGGCGCTGCTGCTCGGGGCGCTCATGTGCGCCGCGTTCGTCGTCGTCGGGCCGACCCTCTGGCGGCACCTCTTCCCCATGGGGGACGACACCCGCCGCCCGTACCCGGTGGCCTCGATCGCCGTCTACGGGGCGGTCGGGATCGCGCTCGTCGTCGGCATCGGGCGCGGCCTCGCCGACCTCGTGGGCATGGGCACGACCTTCCTCACCTCACGACCGAGCCTGCTCGTCGAGGTCGCGCTCTTCTGGGTGGGCGGCTGGGGCCTCGCGCGAGACATCGACTTCGAGGAGAACCTACGGAAGGAGAGGGCGAGGGCCCGCGAGCTCTTGCGGGAGAAGGAGCACGCCGAGCTCATGGCGCTGAAGAGCCACCTCGACCCGCATTTCCTCTTCAACACGCTGAACGCGATCGCCGAGTGGTGCCGGGCCGACGGGCGCGTGGCCGAGAAGGCCATCGTGCGCCTCTCGGGCATGCTCCGAACCGTCATGACCGGCATCGACGCGCCCGGCGGGGTGTGGCCGCTCGAGAAGGAGCTCGACCTCTGCGACGCGCTGTTCGAGATGTACCTCGTCCGCGATCCCGAGATGTTCACGCTCGAGCGCCGGGTCGACGACCGCGCCCTCGCCGCGACGCTCCCTCCGCTCGTGCTCCTGCCGATCGCCGAGAACGCGATGAAACACGGGCCGTCGAAGGGGCACCGAGGCAAGGTCGTGGTCGCGGTGAGCGAGGAGCCCGGGGGCCTCCGGATTCGCATCGAGAACCCCGGGCCGTACGCGGGGCCGCGTGACGGTGGGCACGGCCTCGACATCGTTCGAAAGAGGCTCGCGCTCGCGTACGGCGATCGCGCGAGGTTCGTCATCGAGGGCTCGGGAGAGCGCACCGTCTGCACCGTCGAAGTGCCGGCCGTGTCGAAAGGTAAATTGTTGAAATGAAGGAAGAATATTGCTTCTTTGGGGCGGCTCCGTCCGCGCCGGTGTGGGCATGAGCGCGCCGCTCCGTGTCCTCGTCTGCGACGACGAGCTCATGGCGCGAAAGCGCATCGCTCGCATCGTGTCGGAGCTCTCGGGCATCGAGGCCGTGCTCGAGTGCGCGAGCGGCGAAGAGGTGCTCTCGGTGCTCTCTCGGGAGGACGTGGACGTCGCGATCCTCGACATTCACATGCCCGGCCTCTCGGGCCTCGAGACCACCGCGAAGATGCCGGAGGAGCGGCCCTACGTCGTGTTCCTGACGGCGCACCCGGAGCACGCCCTCGAGGCCTTCGACGTGGGCGCGGTCGACTACGTGATGAAGCCGGCGGACGAGGCGCGGATCGAGCGTGCCATGGCGCGCGCGCGGGCCTTCCTCGACGGGCCCCCTCGTACGCCGAGCGAAGGACAGGAGGCGGCGCTGCGGCGCCTGGCCGTGCCCACCAAGCAGGGCGTCGTGCTGGTCTCTCCGGACGAGATCTCCCACGCCGTCTTCGACGGGGCGCTCGTCACCGTCCACGCGGGCGACAAGCGGCTCCTCACCGACCACACGCTCCAAGAGCTCGAGGACAGGCTCCCGAAGGCCACGTTCGAGCGTGTGCACCGTCGAGCCCTGTTGAACCTCGAGGCCGTCGTGCGCCTCGAGCCGCTGCCGACGGGGGGCTACACGGCCCACGTCTCCGGCGGGAGCACCGTCGAGGTCTCGCGTCAGTCGGCGAGGAAGCTCCGTCGTCGCCTCGGGCTGCGCTGATCACCCGGCGCGCATCGTCGCGAACGTCGCTACGCATTGACGCGCAGGCCTACCCTTGAAAGGGTGCGCGCATGCTTCCGATCGATCTCAAGGGCAAGCGCGCCTTCGTGGCGGGTGTGGCAGACGACGCGGGCTTCGGCTTCGCCATCGCGAAGGCGTTCGCCGAGGCGGGGGCCGAGGTCACGGTCGGCACGTGGCCACCGGCGTACAACATCTTCACGACCTTGCTCCGCCGCGGAAAGCTCGACGAGTCGATGGTGCTCTCGTCGGGTGAAAAGTTCGAGTTTTCGAAGATTTACGCCCTCGACGCCGACTTCGACACGTTCGACGACATCCCCGCGGAGACGCGCGAGAGCAAGCGCTACAAGGAGCACGGCGACTGCTCCATCCACGGCGTCGCCGCGAAGCTCCGCGAAGACTTCGGCGAGCACCCGATCGACCTCGTCGTGCACGCGCTCGCGAACGGCCCCGAGGTGAAGAACCCGCTGCTCGAGACGAGCCGTAAGGGCTACCTCTCGGCGATCGGCACGAGCGCGTACTCGAACGTGTCCCTCGTGCGCGCGTTCGGCCCGATGATGAAGCCCGGCGGGACGTTCGTGTCGCTCTCCTACCTCGCCGCCGAGCGTGTCATTCCCGGCTACGGCGGGGGCATGAGCTCGGCCAAGTCGGCGCTCGAGAGCGACACACGCACGCTCGCGTTCGAGGCGGGGCGCAAGTGGGGCCTCCGCGTGAACTGCATCTCGGCGGGCCCGCTCGCGTCGCGTGCCGCGTCGGCGATCGGGTTCATCCACGACATGATCGCGTACACCAAGGCGAACTCCCCCCTGCCCGAGGCGATCACGGCCCTCGAGGTGGGCGCGACCGCGGCGTTCCTGGCGAGCCCCTTGGGCGCCGGCATCACCGGGTCGACCATCTACGTCGACAAGGGCTACTCGATCATGGGCAAGACGGTCTGAGGCTCGAGGGGTAGCTCTGGGCTCTCCGCGTCCCGTGCCCGGCATTCGGTGAACATGACGGGTCGAGGGAGTCGATTCAGGGCTCTCCGCGTGCCCGTGCCCGTGCCCGTGCCCGTGCCCGGCGATCGGTGACCACGACGGGCCGAGGGAGTTCAGGGCTCTCCGCGTGCCCGTGCCCGTGCCCGCGCCCGGCGATCGGTGACCACGACGGGCCGAGGGAGTTCAGGGCTCTCCGCGTGCCCGTGCCCGGCATGGCGTGGCCGTGTAGGGCCGCGGCGCCGTTGTCGGGCACGGGCACGGGCACGGGCACGTGTACGGGGGAGAGGGGAGAGGGGAGAGGGGAGAGGGGGAGGCGCGGTTGGCCGCGGCGTCGTTGTCGGGCACGGGCACGGGCACGGGCACGGGCACGTGTACGGGGGAGAGGGGAGGCGCGGTTGGCCGCGGCGCCGTTGTCGGGCACGGGCACGGGCACGTGTACGGGGGAGAGGGGAGAGGGGAGGCGCGTTTGGCCACGGCGGGGGCGTAGGACACCGATGGATAGCCCTCGGCCCTCGTGGGCCCGCGTCAGCCGGAGAGGCCGACGAGCGCCCGGCTCGTGTCGTAGAACCGCGCGGCCATCCCGTCGTCGTGGGCGTTCGGGTTCGGCGAGCGCATGGGCCACCCGCCTGCCGCGAGCTTCTTTTCGCGGTAGATGCCGGTTTGGCTGTAGTATGCACCCGATTCGATCTCGGGGGCGAGCAGGGCATAGAGCGTCGTCTGGGCGCCCTCCCACGGCTCGATCATGCCCGAGAGGCGCAAGAACGGCCGGAGCACGGTGTCTTGGAGCCAGGTGGGCATGGTCTGGCGAATGAGGTTCGTCCTCACCCAACCCGGGTGCACGCTCACGGCCGTGATGCCCTTGTCGGCGACGCGCCGTGCGAGCTCCCGTGCGTGGAGGACGTTGGCGAGCTTCGACTGCGCGTAGGCGGACCACCCGTCGTACGGGCGGCGCTCGAAGTGGAGATCGTCGAGATCGATGCGGCCCTCTCGGCCTTGCGCCATGTCGTGGTAGCAGCTCGAGAGCGCGACGATGCGGGACGGCGCGCCCTTCTCGAGGGCACCGAGGAGCAGCTCGGTCAGCAAGAAGTGGCCGAGGTGGTTCGTGCCGATCTGGGTCTCGAAGCCGTCCTTCGTGGTCCCCTTGGGAGTGTTCATGACGCCGGCGTTGTTCACGAGCCCGTGAAGCGCGTCGTGCTTCGCGAGGAAGGCCGCGGCGAAGGCTCGGACGCTCGCGAGGTCGGCGAGGTCGAGGCTCATGACCTCGATGGCCCCTCGGGCGCCGCGCGCCTTCATCTCCGCGGCCGCGCGCTCCCCCTCGGCCACACGGCGGCACGCGAGCACGACGGTCGCCCCCTGCTTCGCGAGCTGCTCGACCGTGACGAGGCCGATGCCCGAGCTGCCCCCGGTGACGACGAACGTCTTCCCGGTGAGGTCGGTGCGGAGGAGAGCTTCGGGGCACATGTGAGGTCGCGGCATGAGGGCTCCTGCGGTCTCCAACAATTAGAGACCAGTGGTCTTTAATTAAACGACCACTGGTCTCTTCGTCAAGGGGGAGTAGATTCGATGGAGATGTCGGGCTTCGTACGTGCGCGAAAACCAGAGCAAAAGGAGGAGCGTCGGGCGCACCTCCTGTCGACCGCGCGTGCCCTCGTCGAAGGTACGGGAGGGGTCGACGGCCTTGGCCTGAACGAGCTCGCGCGGCAGGCGGGCATGACCAAGTCGAACGTGTACCGGTACTTCGAGAGCCGCGAGGCCGTGCTGCTCGCCCTCCTCGAGGCCGAGTACGAGGCGTGGCTCGGCGACCTTCGAGGCTCCCTCCCGAAGCCGTGCACCACGGGGACACGACGACGTCGTCCTGCCCACGAGCGCCGCGCGGCCCCGGGGCCGGCATCGTCGTCCATCGACCAGCTCGCGCGCACCCTCGCGCGCTCTCTCGTTTCGCGGCCGGTGCTCGTGGTGCTGACGAGCGCGCTCCCCACCGTGCTCGAGAGGAACCTGAGCGAAGAGGCGATCGTCGCGTTCAAGCTCCGCTCGGCGGCGTTCTTCGACGAGGTCGCGCTCGTGCTCGAGCCCTACGTGCCGGTCGCGATCGGGGTGCCCCTCATGCACGACGTGGTCGCCGCGCTCGGCGGCCTCTACCCGTACGCGTGCCCCGCCGAGGCCGTTCGTCGAGCCCTCGCGAGACCCGAGCTCTGCTCGATGGCCCGTGACCTCGAGGCGGACCTCGAGCGTTTCGTTCGTGCCCTCGCGAACGACTGGCTCTCGCGAGGTCGGCGCGTCCCCGAGGCGAGCCCCGGCTGAGGTCGCCTAAGAACCTACGTGTGGGCAGGCTTTGCGTTGGATGAAGCTTCCGCGCCGTTGTGGGAAGCGCATACCATGAGGGTTGGTCTCGAATGGCGGATCCCTCGAAGCGCACGGTCCTCGGCGGGCGGTATCGGCTCGACTCCCTGCTCGGCCAGGGAGGCATGGGCACGGTGCACCGCGCGCTCGACTTGAAGCTCGATCGTCCGGTCGCCGTGAAGGTGGTCGACGCGCACTCGCGAACTCCCGACATCCACGCGCGGTTCGTGCGCGAGGCCCGGCGCACCGCGCAGATCCGGCATCCCCACGTCGTCGAGGTGTTCGACCACGGCGAGACCGACTCGGGCGATCTCTACTTCGTCATGGAGCTGCTCGAAGGGGAGCCTCTCTCGGTGCGCCTCGCGCGTGACGGGAGGCTCTCGCTCGGGCGTTTTTTCCGCATCGCGAGGGAGATGTGCGAAGGGCTCGGCGCCGCCCACGCGCTCGGGATCGTGCACCGTGACGTGAAGCCCGCCAACGTGATGCTCGTCGCGAAGGGGCGCGTGAACGACTACGTGAAGATCGTCGACTTCGGGATCGCGAAGGCTCAGAACGCCGGCACGCAGCTCACCGAGGCGGGCATGTTCCTGGGGACGCTCGAGTACATCGCACCCGAGCAAATCATGGGTGAAGCCCTCGACCCTCGCGCGGACGTCTACGCGCTGGGCGTCGTCTTCCACCGCATGCTCACGGGCAAGCCGCTCTACCCGGACGTGCCGCGCTCGGCGCTCGTCATGCACCACCTCGAGACCGTCCCGGCTCGGCCCGAGGTCGCGTGCCCGGAGGCCGGGATCCCTCGTTCTCTCGCGGATCTCGTCATGCGGTGCCTCGAGAAGGACCCGAAGGCGCGCTTCTCGGACGCCACCGAGGTCGCGGCTGCGCTCGCCTCGTTCGAAGGGCTCTTCGCGATCTCCGACGACGGGCCCCCGTCGAGCCGCGTCGTGCCGGCGGCAGGGAGCCAGCCCGCGCTCGACCCGCTCGACGAGGTGACCGTCGCGTCGAGCAGCGGCCCCCACGCCGAGGTCGTGCTCGAGCTCGCCGACGCCCCTCGCTCCGCGGGGACGGCGCTCATGGCGCGCCCGGTCTCCCAAACCTGTGCATCTTGCAAGAAATACGTCGCCGAGACGGCCGACACATGCCCCCATTGTGGGGCTCCTCGGGTCGGCTCCGGCATGCGCCCGGTGACGCGCCGGAGCGCCGCGCTCGCCGCCGTGCCGCCACGCGACTCGGCTCCCGTCGTCCTTCGTGTGCTCGGCGCGATCCCGATGTGGATCTCGGTGCCGCTCACGTTGGGGGCAAGCCTCGGGCTCGCGCTCCTCGTCAAGCTCGAGGTGAGCGAGGGATACGTGGCCCTGTCGCTCGCGGTCGTCGTGGGCATCGTCTCCGTCGTGGCGCGGCGGGTCGCCGATCGCTACGGTACGTGAGCGATGGACGATGCGCTGCTCGGGGGCCGCTATCGGCTCGGGGAAGAGCTCGGCAAGGGAGGTATGGCCCGGGTCGTGCGGGCCTTCGACACGAGGCTCTCGCGCGACTGCGCGGTGAAGATCCTCTCCGCGGATCTCCGTGCGGATCCGGCGTACGTGGCGCGCTTCCACGCGGAGGCCGTGCTCTCGGCCAAGGTCTCGCACCCGTGCCTCGTCGAGGTGATCGACGTCGGAGTGTCGGAGTCGGGCGACGTGTACCTCGTCATGGAGCTGCTCGATGGGGTGCAGCTCGGGTCCGTGATCGACGAGGGGGGAATGGCCCTCGAGCGCTTTTTTCCGGTCGCGCGCGGCGTGCTCGAGGGGCTTCGCGCGCTCCACGCCGCCGGCATCGTCCACCGGGACGTGACCGCTCGCAACGTGATGCTCGTGCGAGGGCTTGAGGGAGAGGAGCGCGTGAAGGTGCTCGACCTCGGCATCGCGAAGGCGACGGGACAGAAGACGCTCACCGAGCCCGGCACGTTCGTGGGCACGCTCCAGTCGATGGCGCCCGAGCAAATTCGTGGCGAGCCCGTCGACGCGCGCGCCGATCTCTACTCGGTCGGCGTCCTCTTTTTTCGCATGCTCTCGGGACATCTCCCCTTCGAGGGCGACGCGACGTCGCTCATGTACCAGCACCTCGAAGCGCGCCCGCCGCCCGTCGAGAGCACGAAGCGTGTCGTGCCGGTCTCGCTCGTCCGCCTCGTCGCGTCCTGCCTCGAGAAGGAGCCTTCGGCGCGCCCCCCTTCGGCCGAAGCGTTGCTCCACGCGCTCTCTCGCATCGAGCGGGGTGAGAGCGAGCCCGAGCCGCCCTTGTCCGCGAGCGCGGACGTTGCGAACGTTCCCGACCTCGCGCTCCCTCCGCCACCCACGCGCACCGAAGCCTCTCCGGCAGGCAGTCTACGCGCCGAGATGGTGCTCGAGCCCGAGCCGACTTCGAACGCCCCGCTCGAGCTCGTCGAGGTCGACCGCAAGCCCGAGACGGCCATCGAGGTCGCCGCTGCGCCGTGCACGACCTGCGGCGCGAAGCTCGCGCCGAACGCCGTCGTCTGTGCCTCGTGCGGGGCACGGGCGTCCGCGATCACGCCGTTCCGAGGGCCGAACGTCGTGCTCGGGCCGAGGGTGCCGGCGTGGCTCGCCCCCGTCGGGATCTTGCCCGTCTCCATCGGCAAGCGTGTGGCGACCTATTCGTTCGGCGCCGCGGTCCTCGCGGCTCTCGCTGGCGGAACGTCCGGGGTGCTCCCCATCACGTTCTTCGTGGTCTCGATCGTCGCGACCGTGGGCGTGGTCGTGAGGCAGCACCTCGACGACGCCGCGTGATGCTCTCCGCCTGTTGGCTGGCCCCAACGGGGGAGGGCGAAGCCTACGGACAGGCACGCGCAACATATTGTAACTATTGAGAAACATCCCGTGTCGTGGGTGGCCGGCCCTTTGCAGGAGGACCGGACATGCAGAACGGCGACATGCCCGCGGTGCCCGACCTCGTCCTCCCTCCGCTCCCGGACAGCGCGAGCACGCCGAGGGCCTCGGAGGTGGCCTGTGACACGCTCGACCTCCCCGAGCTCGAGCTCGCCGTTGCGCCCGTTCGTGCGCACGCGACTGGCGTGAGGTCCCTCCCGTGCCCGGTATGTCAGGCCGAGCTCGGAGCGGACGTGGGGGTGTGCCCCGAGTGCGGCGAGCGGCTCTTCGACGCCGACCTCGTCGCGCCGTTCGACGGAGGCCGCGCCATGGTGCCGGTCCGCGCGGCGAGCATCGTGAGGGAGCCCGTTACGCTCGCCGACGAGGTCGCCTCGTCCTTCCCGATGGCGGCCGCGAAGCGCGTGCTCGTCTATCCGCTGCTCTTGGCCTTCTTCGCCAACCTGCTCGTCCCCTGCCGATTCCACTCGACGTGGGCGTGTCTCCTCGTCTCGGCCGTGGGGCTCGTCGGCGTCGTGGCGAACGTGCGCGCACGCCGGAGCGGTGCGTGAGCGCGCTCGTGGCACCCGGCCTTCAGCGCAGGGAGTAGCGGCGCAGGAGCCCGAGCAGGTACGGGCGGTCCATCTTGGCGAGCCGCGCGGCCTCGGATGCGTTTCCGCCTGCGCGAGCGATGAGATCGGTCACGTAGGCGCGCTCGAAGTCCGCGACCGCCTTCGCTCGGGCGTCTCGGTACCGGACGACCGGGGTCTCGCCGGCGGCATCGCGGTCCTCGTCGCGCGCGGGCGGATCGAGGGGCGCGGCGCCCTCCAGATCCAGCGCGAGGGCGCGTTCGACCGCGTTCCGGAGCTCGCGCACGTTGCCCGCGAAGTGCATGCGCGTGAACGATTCGACGACGCTCTCGGGCACCAAATCGGGTGAGCCGCCGGCCTCTTCCGCGAAGCGCCTCACGAGCAAGGGAATGTCCTCGGGGCGCTCGCGGAGCGGAGGTAGGGAGAGGTGCGCCCCCGCGATGCGGTAGTAGAGATCGGCGCGAAACGTCCCTCGGTTCACCTCGGCGCGGAGGTCGCGGTGGGTGGCCGCGACGATCCGGACGTCGAGCGCGATCTCGGCGGAGCCACCGACCCGTCGCACGCGTTTTCGCTCGAGCGCGCCGAGGAGGGCCGCCTGCGCCGGGCCCGGGAGCTCCCCGATTTCGTCGAGGAAGACCGTGCCGCCGTGCGCGCGCTCGAGCGCCCCGACGTGCCTCGCGACCGCCCCGGTGAACGCGCCGCGCTCGTGGCCGAACAGCTCGGACTCCACCAACTGCGGAGACAGGGCGCCGCAGTCGACGACGACGAACGGCCCTCGCGCGCGCGGCCCTTTGTCGTGCAGGGCCTTGGCGACGAGCTCCTTCCCGGTGCCCGTCTCTCCGGTCACGAGCACCGGGAGGGCGAGCCGCGCGAGCCTCGTGACGTGACGGAGCACGTCGAGCATGCGGGGGCTCCGCGTCACGATCTCGGGCACCTCGGGGACGTCCCCCGGTGCCATGAGGTCGGCGGACGTGACCGTGATCGTGCTGTCTCCGAGGGTGAGCGCCGTCCCTTGGGGCACCTCGGCCGCGGCGATCCTCGCTCGCCCGAGGTACGTCCCGTTGAGGCTCCCGAGGTCGCGCACTCGCACGCCGCTCGAGGTGGGCTCGAGCTCGACGTGGTACCGGCTCACGGTCGGATCGGTGAGGCGGAGGTCGGTGCCCTCTCCCGTGCCGACCGTCGCGCTCGCCCGAGGCTCGGCCGCGAACGTCTTCCCCGCGTCGGGCCCGCGCGAGACGCTCACCGTCACGCGCACGACCTTCTCGTCCGCCCGCGCGATGTCGGCGCGGACGTGTTTTTTCGTGCGCGTGCCGTCGTCCGAGGTCACGTCGCCTTCGCGCCGCTCCTCACGCGGGCCACCTCTTGCGAGAAGATCCGGCGGACGATCGCGATCGCGCACGCGTAGGTGCTGTCGACGCCGAAGAACGAGAGGCTCTTCGACAGGAGCGATTGGCGGCGCGAGTAGGGCGTATCCGACGCGTAGTGGAGGAGGCCGACGTCGAACGACATGTGCGGGTTCAGGTTGACGATCTCGTCCGAGGGGAGCCTCCGCGGGCTCACGAGCTCGTGAACGGCGCCCAAGAAGGGACCGGCCTCCATCTCGAGCACGGTGTACCCGTCTCGGTAGAACGAGGCCATGTAGTCCTTGTTCTGGAGGAACGCGCTCCGGACGGTGACGGCCGACTGGTTGTCGAACACGCTCCCGAAGCGGAGGTGCGCGGCCACGTCGTCGGCGCCGAGGGCGTTGTCGAAGAGGAAGGTGTTGCCCGAGTGCTCGTCGTAGACGGTGTGGCTCACGAGCACGTCGCCGACGCGGCCGTTCAGCGTGGCGGCCTTGCCCATGATGTAGATCCCGCGCACCTCGCCGACGCCTTGCCCCATGCGGGAGAGCAGGTGGTAGGCCGCCATGCCGAGCGGGTAGTCGATGTTGATGAGCACGGCGTCGCTCTTCGCGAGCGCCTCCATGCCCTCGACCTTGAGGCGCGGATCGACGAGCGAGAGATCGAGATCCGAGAGCTTGACGAGCTGGGCGTCGACGTCGATCCGGCCCGGCCCCGAGAGGTGCAAGATGCCGTTTTTGCTCTCGAAATCGCGCACCTCGTTCATCTTCTGCTCGCCTGCGCCGGAGTGGATGAACGCGCGGAGCAGGTAGTAGAGGAGGGGGGCGAGCTCGGCTTCGTCGCCGCTCTCGGCGGCCTTGGCCACGTCGTCGCCGAGGCCCTCGGGGTCGGTCGCGACGGCCCACGCGATCATCTCGCGGCGGTGCGCGCGTGCGTACCCGCCGAGGAGGTTCGCGATCGCGTGCGTGTTCGACGACACGAAGTACACGGGGGCGCGGTCCTTCCCGCGCTCGAGGTACGAGGGCTCGATGGCGCCCCACCAGCGCTGCGCCGCCCGTTGGTACTGGGAGTACGACGAGGCGAGCGAGCGGATCCGAAGATCGAGCCGACCCTTGGCGACCGCCTGCAAGCCCTCGAGGAGGTGACCTTTCCCGAAGGCGTCGGCCAAGCGCTCGGCGCCGCCCTCTTCCAGGCCGAGTGCCGCCTCGAGCAGCGCCGGCTCGTCGGCGAGGGCCTTCTCTTTGCCTCGGTGACCCGAGAGGGCCTGGTGCATCTTGTTCCACTCGATCTGGTACGCGACCAAAATCGGGACGAGGTCGTCGATGTCGCTCACGCTCGCGACGAAGACGGCGAGGCGGTCGTCCCCGTTCCAACGGAGGGGGCGCCTACGCCCTCGCGTCTTCACGATCTGCCACGAACGGACGTCGTATCCGGCGGCCTCGAAGAGCTCGTGCGACTGCCCGAGCACGACGTTGGTGACCTGCGGCATGCACGACGGCAAGCGACCCGCCGCGTAGCCGAAGGCCGAGAGGTCGATCTTGGTCGCGAGCGCCCCCACGTGCAGGGAGGACTTGGAGAAGGCGTGCGCCTCCTCGAGAGCACGAATACGCACCTCCCCCGACGAGCGAAGGAGCGAGTTGTACGTGCGGACGTAGAGGTTGATTTCTTCGGAGGGAAGGACGGGCGGTTGCCGGTGCATCTTCGCCCCTAGCGTAGTCGAGCACGGGCCGGATGGGCGCCCCAATTCTTCGCCCAGGGGGCGTCAGGAGGAGCCGAGGGCCTCGTCGACCAGGGCCTTGGCGCGCGCGATACGACGCTCTTCGTCCTCGGACCGCACGCGCTTCGGGGCGGCCTTGACCTGAAGGTCGGTCTTCTTCGTGAAGAGGCGGCCGAGCAGCCCCTTCGGAGGGGACAGCTCGAAGCCACCCGCTTCGAGCAGCTCGGGAGCTTCGCGCAGCTTGGTGATGACATCGGGGTTCGAGTCGACCCAAGCGAGCGCTTCGTCGAAGGACTCGGCCTGCGTGACCTCGAGGTGCTTTTTCACGCGCCGAGGCTCGTGGCCGTACACCCGGCAAAAGAGCGCCACCATCGCAGCCGTCTCGTCGACCGTGAGGTGCGTGGCGCGATGGAGCTTGATGCCTCCGCACCCCTTTGCGTACACCGCCGTACCGTTCAGCATGAGCACGCCGAAGCCGAGGGCCATGGCGCACACCTCGGAGACGGGGCCGAGGTCGTCGGGGTGGACCTCTTCGCCGCCTTCGGCGAGCACCATCGTACCGACCGAGCGGGCGAGGGCGGTGGTGAGGGTGAACGGGTTGCCCGCGTCGCGCACGTCCACGACGACGCCATAGCCTTCTTCGAGCGCGACGACCCGACCTCGAGCGCCGTTCTCGCCGCCGCCGCCCTTGCCGCACGCGGTGCTACCGCACCCTCCCGCTTGCGCGCTCGCCTCGTCCTCCTCGAACCCGAGCCGGACCGGGAGCTCTTCGTCGAGCGGGGTGTAGCTCACGAGCCGCGTGAGCAGGCGCTCGACGCTCTCGGCGTCGCGCTCGAAGGCGTCGGGGAAATACTCGCCGGTGGGCTCGACGAGCTCGGGGGTTCCGATGACCTCACCGTGCGCCGCACGGAGGCGGGCAGCCTGCGAGATGAGCCAAGTGAACGTGTCGGCCGAGAGCTCCATGGCGTGAGAATAACCCGCCGATTCCGGTCGTCCACCCCGGTCTCCCCGCTCCGCGGTATTCTCCGCCGATGGTCACCGTCGCCACCTTCAACGTGAAGGACTTCTTCGACTCTCCCAAGAACGCCCCCGTGCTCCGCGAGAAGGCCCGGGTCGTCGCGAAGGAGATCGCGCGGGCCGAGGCCGACGTCATCGCCCTGCAAGAGGTCGGGTCCGAGGCGCTCGTCCGCGAGGTGATGTCCCACGTCCCCGGGGGCGAGGGGTTCGAGGTGCTCTTCGGGGGGGCCGACGCGCGCGGCATCGGGAACGCGATCGTGACGCGGGTCCCCGTGCTCTCGTGGGAGGCCATCGCCACGGATACGCTGCCATTTCCCGTGTTTCGTGAGGGAGACGCGCCACCGTTTCCGGGGCGGTTGAGGCTCCGGCGCCCCATCGTCCGGGCGACCCTCGCCTTCGGTCCCCACACGGCCACGTTCTTCTGCACGCACTGGAAGAGCAAGCTCCCCAAGGCCAAAGAGGGCCCCGACGGGAAGGAGCTCTGGTGGGAGGGAGGCCTGGAGCGCGCCGAAGCCGACCTGCGCAGCTTGGTCTCCCGCGCGGCCGAGGCGCTCTTCGTGCGCGGGCTCGTCGAAGCGCGTGCGTCCGCGGGGGAGGAGGTCGTCGTGCTCGGTGATCTCAACGACACCGCGAGCTCGGTCCCGGTGCGCATCGTGCGCGCCGAAGGGCTGCCGCACGAGCTCTTCCCCGCGACCGACGCCGCCCCCGCCGAGGCGCGCACGTCGGTCCTGCATCGGGGCACGCCGGAGCAGATCGATCACGTGCTCGTGACGGCGGGCCTCCGCGAGCGCGTGCGGGAGGCTTCGTTCTTCAACGAGGCCCTCCGCGACCACCCGTTCTCACCGGACGCCGAGCCGACGGTCGACTCGGACCACGCCATGGTCGTGGTCCGCTTCGTCGACTAAAACGTTAGTGGTTTCGAAGGTTTGCGCTACTGGAAGAGCGAGCCCACGGGGTTCTTCCCGTCCTTGGGCGTGACCTTCACCATGCGATCGAGCGCCACCGTGCGGATGAAGTCGAAGCGGTCGTCGCCGGCGTTGATGAAGAACGAGAGCCCGTTCACCTGGGGGCTCGTGTAGCCGCGCGCGTCGGTCTTCTTGCTCACGTGGAGCACGGTGAAGCCGTACATCGCGCGCCCCTGGTACTTCTGGCTCGTCAGGTCGGCGTTGCAGGTGAGCCGCAGGATCGAGAGCTCACGCGGCGAGCCGTTGCCCGCGAGGGTGCGGTGTTTTCCGGCGATCGCCCGCTCGTAGGCCGCGGCGTACTCGCGAACCGCGCGGTCGATCGGGCGCTCGTCGACCTCGTTGGGATCGTAGGTCGTGCGCCGGGGGGCGCTCATGGTCTTGTCGGCGAAGGCCGCGGACGAGGCCTCGTACGGGCGCTGCCGCTCGAGGAGCGCGTGGCCACGCACCGGGTTCTCGAGCTCGTAGGTGGCGAACTTCTTCACGCTCACGTCGTCGATGGGGAGCTTGCCGGGCAAGAGGTTGTCGCCCGACTGCCACATCTCGTACGAGTTGTAGTGCGTGTGGCCGAAGATGAGCGTGCGCACCTGCGGGTTCTTCGCGATGCGATCCATGAGCTCGAGGTTCGAGAACTGGAGCGGCTTCGCGTTCGGCCCCGTGAAGAGGTTCGCCATGCACTTGCCGTCGGCGCCCTTCTCGGCGGGCAGGCAGTCGAACTCGGCGTCGGGACGCATCCACTCTTGCAGGCCGTCGTGGAGGCATGCCTCCTGTTTGTTGCTCGAGAGCGCCCACCACGGAAGCTTGCAGACGACGGGGTTGATGACCTCGCCGATGATGTAGTTGAACGCGCTCTGCTGGACGCTCTGGTACTCGAGCTGCTCGAAGAGGTAGCCGAAGTCCTCGCCGTTGTGCCCGCCGCGCGGATCGTGGTGCGCGAGCATGATGACGTCGTCGCCTGCGTCTTGGGCGCGCACGAGCTCACGATCGATCCAGTCGACCTGCGTCTCGCCGAGGGCGCCGCCGTAGTTCACCGTGTACATGCCCCAGCCCGAGCGCCTGTGCTGGCGCATCTCGAACGAGTTCATGTTCACGTACCGGTTTTTCCCGAACTTCCACGACGCGTAGAGCGGACCGTACGTCTTTTGCCACTGCTGGAGGCCGTCGTAGAGGAACATGTTGCGGTCGGCCACCGGCAGCTCCTTCCAGCCGGTCGTGAACGTGTCGCCCTTCGTGCGCGCGAACCTGCCGGTGTAGATGTCCCTGTGGAGGCCACCGAGCGCGTCTTTGGTGCGGTTCAAGTACGCCTGGTAGTCCGCGAAGCGGAAGTCGGGCCACGCCTTGGGAGAGGCCTCACCTACGACCTCCTCGAGGGACGTGCCCACGGCCGTGTCGACCCCACGCACCGCGCTCGGCACGTGCCCGGTCGCCACGTAGCCGTCGTGGTTTCCGACCGTGAGGAAGATCGGGATCGTCAGGTTCTTCAGGGCTGCCACGATGACCTTCGCCTCCTCGGCGTAGGTCGTGGCCACGTAGCGCTGGCGGAAGCCGCCGGGCGAGCCGCCGTTGTGGAGGTCGCCGTTGAACGTGATGAACGCGGCCTGGCGCACGTTCGTGTTCGGCGTGGTGTTCACGAAGTAGACGAAGTCGTCGAGCTTCGCGAGCGTCTTGCCGTCGTACAAATCGCCTATCGACACCTGCGTGTCGGTCACGTTGAGGGCCGTGTACTCCTCGGTCTCGCGGTCGAACACGCGCACGGCGTTGTACTGGTACTCGTACACGGGCTTGCCGCCGACCTGGAGGAGCGCGTTGTCGGCGCGCACCTCCATGCGGACGTCGTAGAGGCCCGAGGCCACGGCCGCCATCACGTCTTGGCGGAACACGAACCTGTACGTCTTTCGGGCCTTGAGCGCCGCGGGCATGTCGGCGGGCTCGTCGTGCATCAAGATCTCGCTCGGCTTGATGCGGATGACGCCGGTCCCCGCGCCGTAGAGGGCAGGGGTCTTGACCTCGGTGTTTTGCGCGCGCTGGGCGCGAGGCACGAGCAGGAAGAACACGCCGCTCGCGTTCGTCTCCGTGAGCTGCACCGTGTGGAGCTGCGTGCCGGCCTTGGGCCCCTTGTCCACCGGCGAGAGGTGGCGGAGCACGGCGTCCTCGATCCGGCTCACGATCATGAACGAGTCCTTCGGATCGCCCTTCACGTAGAGGTTCGGGTTGCCGAGGGTCGGGTAGATCAGGCGATCGATCATGACGTGACCGTCGATCGCGTAGGGCATGACCTGCTCGTTCTGCGCGGCGTCGGCGTAGAACACGTCGGACAGGTACGTCTCGCCCTTCTCGCTGATGACCTCCCACGGTCGCTCCTTGCGGAGGTCGACCGGAGGCTCGGTCGGCGGAGGCACGCTCCCCGTCCCGGTGGGCACCGTCGCCGTAGGGTCGGGGGGCGTCCCGCCCGGGTCCGTCTCGGAGCCGCAGCCCTGGAGGTGAACGAACCCAAAGACCAAAGGAAAGAGCCCGACCCAACCCGCGCGCGCAAGCCTTCGCATGGTGTCGATCATCGCACGCGGACGTGACCCCTTCGAGTCTCGAAGGAGGAAAATCCGCATGGATAACGCAGATCTCACGCGCTGCGTCGAGCTGCGTGGGTAGATGTCGGTCGGGGTGCGTGCGCGCGGCCGAAGCGTCTCAGGCGTGCGGCATCGTCATGAGCTGATGCAGGAGCTGCTCCGGAGGCGCGCCACCGAGGATTCCCTGATCGATCGCGTGGAGGATCGGGGTCCGGAGGTCGCGTTTGTCGGCCCACGCGAGCACGCGCGGCACGAGCTCGACCGCTTCCACCCGGAGCTTCACCTCGGCGAGGGCTTGCTCGCGAGACTTGCCGGAAGCCAAGAGGCGTCCGAGCACGATCTCGGGCCGATCGTCTTGGACGATGGCGGCGAGGAGGTCGCCGTAGCCGGCGAGGCCGAGCAAGGTCCTGTCCTCCCCGCCGGCCGCGACCGCGATGCGTGCCGCCTCGTTGACGCTTCGGGTCATGAAGGCTGCCACGAGCCCCGCGCTCATGCCGAGGCCGCGGGCGAACCCTCCCGCGATCGCGATGCACCCGACGAGGGCCGAGCCCCACTCGAGGCCGCGGAGGTCGTGGGTCGCGTAGACGCGGAGCGACGGCGAAGCGAAGGCCTCCGTGAGCACCTCGTTCACCTCGGGGAAACGAGAGCCCGTCACGATCACGCTCGGCCTCCCGGCGTGGAGATCGGCCTCGAGGGCCGGGCCACCGAGGGCCCCCACGCGCCGCGCCGGGGTCTCGTCGCGGAGCACGTCGCTCACGGTCTCGAGGTCGTCGCCGACGAGCCCGCGGACCCCGTGTACGACGTAGTGTTGGCCACCGAGGTGGTCTCCGAGCTCGCGCGCGACCTCGCGTGCGACCCCCGTGGGCACGGCGAAGATGACGAGCCTGGCGGCCTCGCAGCCCTCCCGCATCGTCACGCGGCGCGCGCCCTCGGGGAGGAGACCCTCCCGCCGCGTGACGACGAGCGCCGTCCCTCCCGCTCGCCCGATCGAAGCCGCGAGCGCGAGCCCCCAAGGTCCACCGCCCACCACGCACACGTTCCTCGCCGTCATGGCGAGAACGATACACGGCTTTGGGTCAGGGTGAACGGCCCCGCCGCTTCGGCTCGGCGCGTCGCTCCCGGACGTCGGCTTGGCGTGCGCGCTTGGGCCTCGGGGGGAAGACCTCGGAGCGGGCGGACGACAGCAAGGTCTCGATGGCGGGGTGCGCGACCTTCCGCGTCACGGTGACGGCGTAGTACCGCTCTCGGAGCGGCTCGAGCAGGCCCGCGAGCGCGAGGCCCCTCGCCGCCAACGTGGGCTCGGCGAGGGCGTTCGGGCCCACGAAGAGGCCCTTTCCCATCTCCCCGAAGGTGGTCAGGAGGGCGGCGTCCTGGATCTCGCCCACCACGTCGGGGACGATGCCGTGCTCGTCGAGCCAGCCGTCGAGCGCGCGCCGGAGCGGGGTGCCCTTCGTCGGCAGAAGGAGGGGCAGGCCCGCGAGCGAATACGGAAACTGCTTCTTCGCGCGTTTCACGAGGGCCTCGACGCCGAACACCCCCACCTCGACCTCTCCGAGGAGGTGGTTCTCGGCGCGCGCGTCGTGCGAAGGCCCGATGGGGCCGTCGGCGAGCACCACGTCGAGCTCGCGCGCGAGCAGGCCGTCGAGCAGACGCGCGGCCGTGTCCTCGTAGCAGACCACGCGGAACCCCTCCTCGCCGCCGAGGACGGGCTCGAGCACGCGGTAGGCCACGAGCTTCGGGATGGCGTCGACGATGCCGATGGTGAGCCTCGACGGGCGGCCTCGCGAGCGGCCGCGCACCGTGTCCGACAGCTCGGCGCCGAGGGCGAAGATCTCCTCGGCGAACCGGAACGCCACCTTGCCCACCTCGGTCGGGCGCACGGTGCGGCCCTCGCGCTCGATGAGCTTCTGCCCGAGCGCGCCCTCGAGCAGGCGGATCTGCTCGCTCACGGTGGGCTGAGAGACCCGGAGCTTCGCCGCGGCCTTCGACACGCTCCCCTCGCGGGCGACCGCCCAGAAGTACCGGAGGTGGTGAAAATTCAGAAAATCCATCGGGTCGAGACACGACTATAGGAAAAAACGATGGGTTCGGCGCAGATTACCTATTGGCTTCCGGGGCCGGGTCGTCGCACAACGTGGGGGCATGGGTCTCGGTCAAAGCGGGCAAGGCACCCTCTGGGTGATCTTTGCCGTGGTGGTTTCGTTCGTGGTGGCGCTCGATCTGGGCGTCCTCCAGCGAAATCCCCGCGATCCGTCGGCGAAAGAGGCCCTCCTCTTCACGCTCCTCTGGGTCGGCCTCGCGACGATCTTCGGCGGGATCGTCACGGCCAAGCTCGGCGCGGCGAGCGGCACGCAGTTCTTCGCGGCCTACCTCCTCGAGAAGGTGCTCTCGGTCGACAACCTCTTCGTCCTCATCCTCGTCTTCGCGCAGTTCAAGGTGCCTCGCGCGGCCCAGCGCAAGGTGCTCGCGGCCGGTGTGCTCGGGGCCGTCGTGCTCCGCACGGCGTTCATCGTCGGCGGCGTGACGCTCGTGGAGCGCTTTCACGTGCTCACCTACCTCATGGGCGGGTTCCTCATCTTCGCAGCGGCGAAG
Organism: Myxococcales bacterium; assembly: GCA_016712525.1. Lineage (NCBI taxonomy): Bacteria > Pseudomonadati > Myxococcota > Myxococcia > Myxococcales > Myxococcales bacterium. Next base: position 172,025 of record JADJQX010000008.1, on the reverse strand, counting down.
ACCGCGTTTTCGTCCGAGGAAGAAGAGGAAGAGGAGCAGAAGCCCGACGGGGTGGTCGTCCGCCTCGCTCGGAAGGTGCTTCCCATCTCCGACCAGATGGAGGGCGCGTCCTTCTTCGTCCGCCGCGAGGGCAAGCTCCTCGTGACGCCCCTCGTGCTGGCGCTCGTCGCGGTCGAGACGGCCGACATCGTCTTCGCGGTCGACTCGATCCCGGCCGTGTTCGGCGTCACCAAGAGCGCGTTCATCGCCCTCACCTCGAACATCTTCGCGATCTTGGGCCTAAGGTCGCTCTACTTCCTCTTGCAGGGCGCGCTCGCGAAGCTCGAGTACTTGAAGCCCGGCCTCGCGGCGGTGCTCGCGTTCGTGGGAATCAAGATGGTCGTGTCACGGTGGGTGGAGATCCCCGCTGCCGCGAGCCTCGCCGTGATCGTCGGGATCCTCGCGCTCGCCACGATCGCCTCGCTCCGCGCCGCGAAAGACAAGGCCGACGAGCCCGAGGCCGACGCCGTGCCCGAAGAGGACGACTGACGAACGGCCGAGCTCTCGCCCCTCCGCGGCTCGGGCGAGGGCGGCGCCGCGCGATGGGGCGCGCGAGACGTGCTAAAACGGCTGCGTGACACGGATCACCTTCGGCAAGCGCCGACCGCCCGAGCCCCCGCGTTTCCTCCCGACGACCCGCGCGGACCTCGACGCCCGAGGGTGGGACGCGCTCGACATCCTCATCGTCACGGGAGATGCGTACGTCGATCATCCCGCCTTCGGGCCGGTGCTCATCGCGAGGTTCCTCGAGGGGCGAGGGTACCGGGTCGGTCTCATCGCGCAGCCCCGGTGGGACGACGCCTCCGACATCGCGCGCATGGGGCGCCCGAAGCTCTTCGTCGGGGTCGCGGCGGGCAACCTCGACTCGATGCTCAACAAGCTCACCGCCCAGAAGAAGACGCGCGGCGAGGACCAGTACACGCCCGGCGGCCGCACCGAGGCGCGCCCCAACCGAGCGACGATCGTCTACTCGAACCTCTGCCGCCAGGCGTTCCCCGGGCTCCCTATCGTGCTCGGTGGGATCGAGGCCTCTCTCCGGCGCATCGCCCACTACGACTACTGGTCGGACAAGGTACGACGTAGCCTCCTGCTCGACGCGAAGGCCGATCTGCTCGTCTTCGGCATGGGCGAACGGCCCGCGTGGGAGATCGCGCGCCGCCTTTCCGCCGGCGAGCCCGTCTCGGCGCTGACGGACGTGCGCGGCACGGCCCACGTCAAGAAGAACCGAAAGGCCTGGGAGCCCCTCCTCGCCGACCAGAGCCGCTACACGACCGACGGGAAGCTGCTCGTCTTGCCCTCGTACGACGAGGTCGTCGCCGACAAGGCCGCGTTCGCGCGGATGTCGCGCCTCTTCCAGTACGAGACGAACCCGCACAACGGCCGGCCCATGCTCCAGGTGCACGGCGAAGAGGCTGTATATTACAACTCTCCGGCGCTCCCCTTGAACGAGGCCGAGATGGACGGCCTCTACGATCTCCCGTTCGCGCGCCTCCCGCACCCCTCGTACGACGAGCGCATCCCTGCGTACGAGACCGTGAAGCACTCCGTGGTCACCATGCGCGGGTGCTTCGGCGGGTGCACGTTCTGCAGCATCACCGAGCACGAGGGGCGCATCATCCAGAGCCGCAGCGAGGCGAGCGTCCTCCGCGAGGTGCGCGAGCTCTCTCGGATGGACGGCTTTCGAGGCGTGCTCTCGGACGTGGGCGGCCCCACCGCCAACATGTACAAGATGACCTGCAAGGACGAAAAGACCGAGTCGGCCTGCCGCAGGCTGTCGTGTGTCCACCCGGGCATCTGCGAGAACCTCGTCACCGATCACGCGCCGCTCATCTCGCTGCTCAAGAAGGTGCGCGAAGCGGACGGCATCAAGAAGGTCTTCGTCGCGAGCGGCGTGCGGTACGACTTGGCCGAGCGGAGCCCCGAGTTCGTGAAGGAGCTCGCGCGCCACCACACGGGCGGCCAGCTCTCGGTCGCGCCCGAGCACTCGAACGACTCGGTGCTCGACAAGATGAAGAAGCCCGGCATCGCGAGCTACGAGCGCTTCGCCGAGACGTTCTCCTGCGCGAGCCAGGAGGCCGGCAAAGAGCAGTACCTCGTGCCCTATTTCATCACGGGCCACCCGGGCTCCACCCTGAAGGACGCCGTCGATCTCGCGCTCTACCTGAAGAGACACGGCATGCGGCCGCGTCAGGTCCAAGACTTCATCCCGACGCCCATGGCCGTGGCGACGACCATGTACTATACAGGCATCGACCCGCTCTCGGGGGAGCCCGTGTACACGGCCACGAGCCTGCGCGAAAAGAAGATGATGAAGGCCCTCGTCTTCTACTGGGACGAGCAGCATTGGCCGCTCGCACGCGAGGCGCTCCGGCTCGCCGGTCGGAGCGACCTCATCGGTCGCGCGCCGCACTGCCTCGTTCCCCCCGAGTACGGCGTCACCGCGCCGAGGGCCCCCGGCGGGCACGGCAAGACGCCCGTCGGTGCGAGCGCACGCCCCGGGCCGCGACCGCACGGAACGCGCCCCAAGGGGCCTCCGCCACGTGCGGGAGGACGACCCGGGCCGAAGGGGCGCTGAGCGCGCGCGTCGTCCGAGGCCCGCGCGCGAGGCCTCGACGCGCTCCCACGTCGACGTACCCTGACCTACCTCTTCGTGAACTTGCCCCGGTGCTCGGGGTGCTCGTTCTCGAAGGCTTGGAGGCTCTCTCGGGTGATCTCGACCTCGACGCGGCCCTCGCCTCGCAGCGTGGCTTGGCAGCCGAGGCGCGAGGTCGCGCGAACGTCGAAGGCCTTGTCGAGGATGTCCTCTTCTTCGTCCTCGGCGGGAGACAAGAGGCTCGCCCCCGAGAGCACGTACACGTGGCACGTCGAGCACGCGCACACACCACCGCAGGCGTACCCCTCGGGGGCCTCGACGGACTGCGCGGCCTTCAAGATGCTGGTGCCCACGGGCACTTCGACTTCGGCGTAGCCTTTGAAAACGACGGTCGGCACGGTGTTCTACCCTGGTTTTTCTGCCTTCGCCGTCGAGGGCGAGGCTTCGGTCGTCAGTCGACGGGGCGCGCGGTGTGGGCGTTCTCGATGCCCTTCGCGTGGGCCACGTCGCGCTCGAGGCTCCCGAGATCTTTGCCGCCGATGGCCTTCGCGATGGCCTCGTTCATGCGGCGACCGGCGAGGTCACGGGTGGCCCTGTCGAGGTCGTCGAGCCGAGCGCGGATCGCGTGAGCGTCCGAGCCCGTCTGTGCCGCGCGCAAGGCCGCGAGCGCCGCCGTGATGGCCTCGCGCTCCCCCGGGACGAGCAGGTGCGCGTCACGGGTGATGGCTTTTTCGGTCGCGTGCGCGACGCGCTCGGACTCGACGCGGGCCTCGAGGAGGCGCCGCTTCTCGAGGTCGTCCTCTCCGTGATCGAGCGCGTCCAGCAGCATGCGCTCCACGGTCTCGTCGTCGAGGCCGTACGAAGGCACGACCTCCACCCGCTGCTCGATCCCGGTCAGCGTCTCGCGCGCGTGCACCGACAAGAGTCCGTCGGCGTCGACCTTGAAGGTGACCTCGAGCCGCGGGATGCCCGCCGGCATGGGAGGGATCCCCTTCAGCGTGAAACGCGCGAGGCTCCGGCAGTCCGCCGCGAGCTCCCGCTCGCCCTGCACGACGTGCAGCACGAAGCCCGTCTGGTTGTCCTCTTGGGTCGTGTAGGTCCCGCGCGCTCCCGTCGGGATCGTGGTGTTGCGGCCGAGGATCTTGTCGACCACGCCGCCGCCGACCTCGATGCCCAGCGAGAGCGGGAGCACGTCGAGCAAGAGCACCTCGCCGTCCCGCGAGGCGTTCGTCAGAATGTCGGCCTGGATGGCCGCACCGAGGGCGACCACGTTGTCGGGATCGATGCCGGAGAGCGGCTCTTTCTTGAACAAATTCGAGACGTAACGCCTCACGGCCGGCACCCGTGTGGAGCCCCCGACGAGCAGCACGCCGTCGAGCTCCTCGGCCTTGATGCCCGCGTCGCGGAGGGCCCTGCGGCAGGCTACGCCGGTGCGCTCGAGCAGCGGCGCGACCAGCGTGTCGAGCTCGTCTCGGGTGAGGGTGACCGTCTTTCCGTCTCGCCCCGGCACCTCGGCGGTCGCCGTCGTGCTGTCGGTCAGCGTGTGCTTCATCGCGCGGGCGAGGTCGAGCACCGCGCGCACGTCCTCGGGGGAACGCGTGGCCTCGGCCTCTCCGAGCTTCTCGTAGATGGCGTGCGCGATGGCGTGGTCCATGTCGTCGCCGCCGAGCGCGCTGTCGCCGCCCGTGGATTTCACCTGGAAGACGCCGTCCTCGAGGAGGAGGATCGTGACGTCGAACGTGCCACCTCCGAGGTCGTACACCGCGAACGTGCCGTTCCGTTTGGCGTCGAGCCCGTACGCGAGGGCCGCGGCCGTGGGCTCGTTCAAGAGGCGCAGCACCTCGAGCCCGGCGAGCTTCGCGGCGTCCTTGGTGGCCTGGCGCTGGGCGTCGTCGAAGTAGGCCGGCACGGTGATCACGCACCCGCCCACCGTGCGGAGCTCGTCCTCGGCGAGCTCGCGGAGCGACTTCAAGATCTCGGCCGACACCTCGACGGGCGTGACCGCCCTCCCGTGCACGCCGAAGCGCACGGTGTTCGGCCCCGAAGGCGCGGGCGGCAAGAACTCGTACGGCCCGAGCTTCCTCGTCTCGGGGTCGTCGCCGCCGCGGCCCATGAAGCGCTTCACGCTCACGATGGTCTCGCGCGGGTGCTCGTAGGCGAGGCTCTGCGCCGCTTTGCCCACGATGACGTGGCCACGGGGATCGTAGTGGACGACGCTCGGCACGAGCGTCTCGGAGTGGCAATCGGCGATGGGGGTCGGCACGCCGTCCCGCACGTAGGCGACGAGCGAGTTCGTGGTGCCGAGGTCGATGCCGACGGCCCTCGGCGGGGCCTTGGGGTCGAAGATCTCAAGAAGCATCGAAAGACTCCTCTACGGCGGAAACCTCGTCGAGGAACCGGCGGAAAAAACGCAGCTCACCGAGCAAGTGGAGCTTTTCGGCCACGGTCTCGGGCTCGTGGAACGCCGACGCGAGCGCCGCGATGGCGCGCGCCTCTTCTCGTTCGGCCTCGGCGCGGAGCCCCGCGACGGCGGAGAGGTCCTTCGCGTCCTTGGCGTCGGAGAGGGCCTCTCGTTTTTCGAGCACGTCCATGAGCAGCGCGGGGCTCGCCTTGGGCTCTCGATCCTCGCCCGTCGCCACGCCGAGACGCGCGAAGAGGGCCTCGGCGCGCGTGAGCGGATCACGCACGACGCGGAAGGCCTCGTTCACTTGGACGGCGCGCTCGAGGGCGGCGCGGCGCTCCGTCGCGGACGCGTTCGTGTAGCGGTCGGGGTGGAGCGCGCGGGACAGCTCGCGGTGGGTCTTTTCGAGGGCCTTCTCGTCGACGTCGAAGGCGTCGGGGAGGCCGAGCACGGAGAACGGGTTCACGGGATGCTCCGGGGCGCGCGCGCTCGTCGGGGCGGCGCCCCTCGTTCAGACTTGGAAGCTGTGGCCGCAGCCGCAGCTCGCCTTTTCTTGGGGGTTCTCGAACTTGAAGCCCTGCTGGAGGAGCTTCTGCTCCCACTCGAGCACGGTGCCGTTCAAGTAGACGAGGCTCTTCGGGTCGACGAGCACGCGCACGGGGGTGCCGTCCTCGGCGACGTAGTCGAGCACGAGGTCGCGGGCGCGAGGCGGCCCGTCGTGGAACTCGATGACGTACGAGAAGCCCGAGCAGCCGCCCCCGCGGATGCCGACGCGCAACGACGTATCGGGGACGTTGCGCTTCTGGATCTGCTTCTTGATGGCCTCGACCGCGCGGGGGCTCACCGTCATGCCGAGGGCCTTGGTCTTGGGCTCTTCGGTCTGCGGCTCTTTTTTCGGGGTCTCGGCGCTCGTGGGGGCGGCGTTCATGGCGGTGTCCTTCAGGCCTTCTTCTCGGCCTGCTTCTTTCGGTAGTCGGCAATCGCGCTCTTGATGGCGTCCTCCGCGAGCACCGAGCAGTGGATCTTGACCGGCGGGAGATCGAGCTCTTCGACGATGTCGGAGTTCTTGATCGACTCGGCTTGGTCGAGCGTCTTTCCGCGCAGCCACTCGGTCGCGAGGGACGACGACGCGATCGCGGAGCCGCAGCCGAACGTCTTGAATTTGGCGTCTTCGATGACGCCGCCCTCGCCGACCTTGATCTGGAGGCGCATCACGTCGCCGCAGGCGGGAGCGCCCACGAGGCCCGTTCCCACGTTCGGGTCGTTCTTGTCGAGCGTGCCGGCGTTTCGCGGGTTCTCGGTGTGGTCGATGACTTTGTCGCTGTAGGCCATGGTCTTACCTTTGGGGAGATCGTGGAGCGGTTTTCGGCTCAGTGGTGAGCCCACTCGACCTTCGAGAGGTCGATGCCTTCTTTGTGCATCTCGTAGAGCGGCGACATGTCGCGGAGGTGGCGCACCTTGCGCACGACGAGCTCCGCCACGTAGTCGACCTCGGCCTCCGTCGTGTAGCGACCGAGCCCGAAGCGGATGCTCGAGTGCGCGAGCTCGTCGCCCACGCCGAGCGCGCGGAGCACGTAGCTCGGCTCGAGGCTCGCCGACGTGCACGCCGAGCCGGAGCTCACGGCCACGTCCTTGATGGCCATCATCATGGCCTCGCCCTCGACGAAGGCGAACGAGATGTTGAGGTTGCCGGGGAGCCTGTGCTCGAGCGAGCCGTTCACGTGGACCTCGTCGAGCTCGGACTCGAGGCGCTTCCGGAGGCGCTCCCGGAGCGCGAAGAGCCGCGCCTGCTCGGCGACACCCTCGGTCCGCATGATCTCGGCCGCCTTGCCGAAGCCCACGATCCCGGGGACGTTCAAGGTCCCCGAACGCATCCCGCGCTCGTGGCCGCCGCCGTCCATCTGCGCGGCGATGCGCACACGCGGCTTCTGGCGGCGAACGTAGAGCGCCCCGACGCCCTTCGGGCCGTACATTTTGTGGGCCGTCATCGACGCGAGGTCGACGTTCATGGCCTGCACGTCGAACGGGGTCTTGCCGACGCCCTGCACGGCGTCCGTGTGGAGCAAGATGCCGCGCGCTCGCGTCAGCTTCCCGATCTCGGCGAGCGGCTGCACGGTGCCGATCTCGTTGTTGGCGAGCATGACCGACACGAGGATCGTCTTCTCGGTGAGGGCCTTCTCGAGCTCTTCCACCGACACGCGCCCGTCACGGCCCACGGGGAGGTAGGTGACCGTGAAGCCCTCGCCCTCGAGGCGCTTGCACGTGTCGAGCACGGCCTTGTGCTCGATCACCGTGGTGACGATGTGGTTGCCCTTGTCCTTGTAGAACTCGGCGACGCCCTTGATGGCGAGGTTGTTGCTCTCGGTCGCGCCCGACGTGAAGACGATCTCTTTCTCGCTCTGGGCGTTCACGAGGGCCGCGACACGCTCGCGCGCCACGTCGACGGCCTCTTCGGCGACCCAACCGAACGCGTGGTTGCGGCTCGCGGCGTTGCCGAACTTCTCGGTGAAGTACGGCATCATCTCCTCGAGGACGCGCGGGTCGACCGGCGTCGTCGAGTGGTAGTCCATGAAGATGGGGAAGGTGAGCGACATGGCTTCTCTCAGGGGTCGAGCCGCGCGCCCTTCGGCGCACGCGGGGTGGGGGACGCTTCTTGAGTCGCGTCGAGGTCGCGGACGGAAAGGTCACGGGCCGACAGGTCGGGCGTGGAGGCGAAGGCTTGGGGGACCGCGGCGACGGAGTAGCCCGAGACGAGCTCGGGGACGGCCGTGCCGTGGGCGTGGTGCTCGCACGAGGTGCACGACGCGACGAGCCGCTCGGGATCGCACACGTCGCACGTGTCGAGGTAATCGATGCTGCTCACGATCTCGCGTTCCAGCTCCCTGAGCCGCGCGATGTGGGCCTGCGTCTCGGCGAGCTTCTTCGCGTAGAGCTCGCGCATCTTCGCCATGGTGCGCGCGGCCGACCGCTGGTCGTCCCAGTCGCGGACGAGGCTCTGAATGTCGGTCAGGCTGAAGCCCATGTCTTGGAGCTTGCCGATCCACCGGATCCGAACGACCGCCGAGCTCGCGTAGAGGCGGTACCGCCCCTTGGACCTGGCCTGCGGGACGAGCAACCCGAGCTCTTCGTAGAGGTGGATCGCGCGGACCGTCTTGCCACATTCCCTAGCCAAATCGCCAACTTGCAGAAGCGGGCCGGCCTCGCTCCCTTGGGGGACGAGCTCGGCGGGAGGCTTGAGGAGGGGGAGGCGGACCTGCATGGGCTGAACTCACACGTAAGGGTGAGGCTTCCGAAGGTGTAGCGGTGGGCTGGGCGTGCGTCAAGACCCTTACGTAAGGGGAAGTGTTGTCCATTGGGCCTCGCGCATGGGGCCCGTGGTACGCTCCGGAGGGCAACGCGCAGAGCTCCGGTGGCGCCGAAGCCTGCGCGGTCGACCCGACCCCCGCCCCGAGCACGCTTGGCCCACAACGACGACGAAGCCACCGCCCAGCACGACATCGAGGCGCTTCGGGAGCGTGCGCGCCAGTCGAAGGGCGATCGTGCGCCCGAGGCCGGCGCCGATTCTTCGCCCGACTCGTTCACGCGAACCGACGTGCCGCCGCCGAGGCGCCCTTCGTTTCCCGACGAGGAGCGCACGTCGAACGACCTCGGCCCGGTGCGGCCGCGAGGCTCTTCCCCGGGGTTCGTGGACGAGCCGAGCCCCCTCGCGCGGTCGGTGGGACCGACCTTCCCGGAGCCCGAGGGTTACCGTGACGCCGCGGTGGTCATCCACGACGGTGGCGCCGGCACGTGGGATCCGAGCGAGCTGCTCGATGGCGTCGTGTCGAGCGCGCCGCCGAGCCCCGAGGGGGCGTATGTCCCTCGTGTGGCCGTGACGATGCCCGGTCGGCGGCCGATGGCGACGGTCGTCGACGACCCGTGGCTGGAGGGCGCGGGAGCTTCGACCGTGTCCGAGGAGATCCCGGCGAGCCTCGACGACGCGACCATCGTGCCGCGTGGCTCGTACCTCGATGCCGCGAGCGACGACGAGGGCGCGGACGCCGAGCCGAACACGATCGTGCCGCGGCTCATGCCACGTGACCGCGGAGGGCGCCTCGCGTTCGAGCCGACGGTGGCCGTGGAGCACCTCTCGTCGGACCTCCTCGTCGATGGCTCGGGAGAGATCCCGTCGGTCGACGAGCCCGACGATCTCGTCCTCCACACGGGCGACTTCGAGTCGTACGACGAGCCCCCGGTCGGTGAGCCGTCCGAGGTCACCACGATGGCGCGCGCGCCCTCGCTGAGGGAGCCTACGATTTCGGTCGTGGGCTCCGACATCGGCGGCGCCGAGGACCTCCTCACCGATCCGAACCGGTCGTATGCAGACCTCGGATTCCCGGGTGGTCCCGAGGACTTACTGACCGATCCGCAGCGGTCCCTCGCGAGCCTCGGCGCCTCGCGGGCGTTCGTCGACGAGTCGGCGACGGCGCACTTCGCGGAGAGCTCGCGGAGGCAGGGACCGTCTCCGGATTCGACGGGAGAGAGCCCGGCGTCGGCGTGGCCCGCGGCCGACGTCCCCTCGCTCGTTCCCTCGGAGGACCTGGTCCCGTCTCAGCGCACCGTCGTGCTCCGTGGGCCCGCCGCCGAAGACGACAGGCCCTCCCGAGGTACGGCCATCCTGCCAGGCTCGGTCGAACGCTCCGAGCCTTCGCACGGCACGGCGGTGCTCGCCGGCGGCATCGCCGACACGGGGCAGCGGCGTGCGGGCCTCGCGAAGCCGCTGCCCTCCCTCGACCTCGACGCACCGGAGGCCGGGCGGCGCGAGTCGACGGCGGTGCTCGGTCCGCCCGCGTACAAACCGAAGTCCCTCCCGCCGCAAGCCCCCGCCTGGCAGAGCGACGCCGACGGCGAGGAGCGCGCTCTCCACGACGAGGGGCGTTGGGAGGACCTCTGCGAGCTCCTGCTGTCGAGGCTCGAGCTCACCCAGAGCCCCGTTCCGAGGGCGCGTATGCTCCTCCGGCTCGCGGGCGTCCTCGAGGACCGCCTCGACGATCCCCAGCAGGCCTTCGACGGGCTGCTCGAGGCCTACGGGACGTGCCCCGAGGATACGCAGATCGTCGAGCGCCTCGAGGGCCTCGCGCGGAAGCTCCAGCGGTTTCCGGCGCTCATCGAGGTGACGATGGACAGGCTCGGCGCGGCCCGCCCCTCGGAGCGCATCGCCCTCCTCGCGAACGCGATCCGCTGGTACGAGGGGCCCATCGGGAAGCGCGAGGCCGCGTCGTTCTACGTCTCGGAGCTCGAGCGCGCCGATCCGTCCCACCCGCTCTTGCTCGTGCGCAAGGCGAGGGAATCGAAGGCTCGCGGCGACCACGCGGGGTACCTCGAGCTCCTCCTGCGGGCCCTCGAGCGGACCGCGACCCCGAAGGAGCGCCTCCATCTCCACCTCGCGGTGGGCGAGGCGCACAGGATCCCGACCGAGGCGTTCCGGCATTTCGAGGCCGCCATCGAGATCGACCCGAGGAGCCTCGACGCACTGTCGGCCTTCGAGCGCGCGGCGCTCCGCTTCGACCGCTACCCCGAGGTCGAGTGGGCGCTTCGCCAACTCGTGGAGCACGCCGAGGGGCAAGCGCGCGTCGACGCCTACCTTCGCCTGGCCGACCTCCTCGAGAAGCGCTTTTTGAAGCGGGAGGACGCCGCCGCCGTGCTGCGCGAGCTCCTCGCGATCGTGCCCGACCACGCCGGGGCCTACGCCTCGCTCGAGCGCTGCTACCTCGCGCTCCGCGACTATCCGAGGCTCGTCGAAGCCGCGATCGCGCGGGCGGAGCGCTCCTTCGGCGCCAAGGAGCGAGGGGAGGCGTTCGCGGTCGCCGCCGAGATCGCCGAGACGAAGCTCGGGGATCAAGTGACCGCGGCGGAGCACCTAAGGCGGGCGGTGCTCTCCGACCCGACGAACGAAGGGCTGCTCGCGCGCGCGGCCAAGCTCGCCGAGCGTATGCAAGACGGTCCGGCGCTCGTCGAGTACCGGAGCCGCCTCGCGGAGCTGCTCACCGAGCCTCACAAACAGGCGCAGCAGTACCTCGCGATCGCCGCCCAGGTCGACGACCCGCTCGAGCGCCGCAGGTTCTACGAGCGCGCCGCGAGCGCCGATCCGTCGTGCGCGCAGGCGTGGGAGGCCTTGGAGAAGCTCGCGCGCGAGCTCGGGGACGCACGAAGCCTCGTGTCGGCGCTGCGTCATCGCATCGAGGCGACCGAGTCCCAGCGGCAGAAGGCGCAGCTCGGCGTGGAGCTCGGGCGCGAGCTCGAGCGCCTCGGAGACCACGAAGGCGCGATCGAGGCCTTCGACGTGGCGTTCCGCGCCGACCCCTCGAACGAGCGCGCCGCCGCCGCTATCCTCGACGTGCTCGTCGCCGAGGGGCGCTACGCCGAGGCGCTTCCGGCGTGCGAGCTCTTGGTGACCGCCGCCGCGCGCGACCGCGACGGCGCCGTGCTCTACCAAAGGCTGCGTAACTCCGCCAAAATTGCCATAGGTATCGGAGACTTGCAGAAGGCGCTCGGGGCGTGTGTGGCCGCGATGGATGCGGCCCCCGGCGAGGCCCAGCCTCTCGTCGACGTCGTCGAGATCCTCGAGCGTTCCGAGCCGGAGATCGCGCTCGGGCCCCGCGCCGACGCCGCCATCGGCCGTGTGCTCGACAGATCGCACGAGCTCGAGGCCGACGAGCTCGCCAAGCTCGGCAAGCTGCTCTTCGCGCGTGGGGAGATCGATCGCGCGATCGTGGTGCTCACGCGTGTGCTCGAGGGCGGCGATCCGAGCGAGGCCGACGTCACCGGGCAGAGGCCGGTCCCGACCGACGGCCGCGCCCTCTACGAGGTGCTCGGCGACGCCTACGCCGCGCGCGGAGACTACCGTGAAGCGGCCGACATGAAGATCCGCCTCGCGCGGGTCACCCCCGACGCGGATACGCGCTACGCCGTCTTGGTCTCGGCGATCGAGCTCATCGCCCACAAAATGGCCGATCTCGTCGCGGCGAGGCCCGTCGTCGAAGAGGCCCTCGAGGCGCGCCCCGACGATCACTGGCTGCTCCACACGGCCATGTGGCTCTACGGCGAGCTCGACGAGTGGGAGCGCCTCGCCGACGTGCTCGAACGGATCGTGGGCGTGCAAGAGACCCCGGAGCGCCGCGCGAAGGGCCTCTTCTCGTTGGCGCAGGTCGTGGGCGACAAAATCGGGGATCGCGCGCGCGCGGCGGCCCTCTACGACGAGACCTTGGACGCGGACAAGACCCGCCTCGACGCGTTCGAGGCGCTGACCCGCATGCTCGACGAGCTCGGCGACTACGCGGGCCTCGAGAAGGCCTACCGCAAGATGATCGCGCGCGTCCGAGACGACGGCGACGACGAGCTCGTCTTCACCCTCTTCCGAAACCTGGCGAAGGTCTACTCCGACAAGCTCGACGATCCGGACCTCGCCCAGAAGGCCCTCGAAGGCGCGAAGCGGATGCGCCCCGAGGACACGAGCGTCAAGGGCGCGGCGGTGGAGCTGCTCGTCGCGCGTGACGAGCTCGATCGGGCGGTCGAGGTGCTGCGCCGCGACCTCGAGCGGGATCCCTACGACCGCAAGAGCTACGAGCTCCTCTACGGCGTGCTGCTACGGCAGAGCCGCTTCGATCGCGCCCTCGTCACCGCCCAGGTGCTCGCCGACCTGCGCACGGCGACCCCGGAGGAGTCTCAGTTTCTCTCGGACTATCCCCCGATCCCGCTCGGGCAGGTGCCCGGCAGCCTCGTCGAGGAGGCGTGGGCCTCGCACCTCTACCACCGCGACCTCGACGAGATGGCGACCAGCATTTTCGCCTGGATAACGCCCGCCGTGTGCAGAATGCAAGAGTCGCTCTTGCGCCCCGAGGATCGTGTCGCCGCCATCGGCATGCCGCTCACGCGCAAACACACGCGCCTCGCCGATGCGGTCACCCAAGCCTTCCACGACGCCGGGGAGATCCTGGTGCTCTCGGCCCCCACCTTGCTCGTCGGGCGCACGTCGGGGAGCGTGCCCTTCACGGCGGCGAAGTTCCCCTACGGCGCGCTCTTCGCGAGCCCGGAGGCGCTGTCCGGCGTCGAGGGGACGCTCTCCTACTTGGTGGGCAAACACATGGCCGAGCAGCGCTCCGAGATCTCGGCGCGCGCGTTCTTCCCGTCGCAGTCGGAGCTCACGAGCCTGCTCGCGACGGCCGTGCGCATCGCGCGGGGCGACCGCGCCGACGACGCGGCCACCCAGAAGCTCGATCGCGCCCTCTCGGACGTGCTCGGCCCCGAGGAGCGCGCCGCGATCACGCAGGCGGTGGGGGTCGCCGAGGCTTCGGGGAAGAAGCTCGACGTCCGCGCGTGGACGCAGGCCGCGGACCTGTCGAGCATGCGGGTCGGGCTCCTCTTGGCCCAAGACGTGCGCATCGCCAAGAAGGCCATCCTCCGCGAGCCGCAGTCTCCGAGCGACCTCACGCCGCGCGAGAAGGTCGGCCGCCTCTACCTCTTCGCGACGTCGGAGCTCTACGCCGACCTACGCCAGGCGATCGGCGTGAACCTCGCCGACGGCGGCCCCGCCGACAGCGCCATGCGATGACGAGGACCTGGCGCGGGCATCGTTCGACGGGTCCCATCGACGTGCACGCCCGTTTTCGCTACGCTTGGCAAGATGGATAGCCCACCTTCGAGGTCGGCCCCCTTCCGCCCCACGAGCCTTGGAAGGTACGAGATCGTGTCCAAGATCGCCGGCGGCGGCATGGCCACGGTGTACCTCGGTCGCACGACGGACCCCACCGTGCCTCAGGCGGTCGCGCTCAAGATCATCCGCCAAGATCTGCGCCGTGATCCCGAGATTCTTCGCATGTTCGTCGACGAGGGCGAGCTCCTCACGCGCCTCGTCCACCCTGGGATCGTGCGCACGTACGAGGTCGCAGCCACCGACGAGCACGCGTACATCGCGATGGAGCTCATGCTCGGCACCACGCTCGCCGCGGTGTGGGATACCTGCGTCGCGCGGAAGCTCCGCCTCCACCCCGAGATCGCCGCGTTCATCGCCGCGCGCATCACCGACGCGCTCCACTATGCCCACGACCTCCAAGATCCGAGCGGCGCGCCGCTCCACATCGTCCACCGCGACGTGAACCCCACGAACGTGTTCCTCACGTGGACCGGCGAGGTGAAGCTCTTCGACTTCGGCCTCGCGAAGGTGCTCGGTCGCAGCACGAAGAGCGCGCCCGGCATCGTCAAGGGCAAGCTCCCGTACCTCTCGCCCGAGCAGGTCATGCAGTTCCCGCTCGACCGCCGGAGCGACGTGTTCGGGCTGGGTACCACCTTGTGGGAGATGCTCACGGCGCGCCGTCTTTTCCGCCGCGACGACGACGCCGACACCCTCCGCGCCGTGCAGCGCGGAGACATCCCCGACGTCCGCAAACACGCGCCCGACGTGCCCGACGCGCTCTCGCCCATCGTTCGTCGCGCGCTCGAGCGCAACCGCGAGCACAGGTACGCATCGGCCCGGGAGCTCGGTCGCGACCTCGACGGGTTCCTCGGAGCGCGGGGCGTGACCGGGATGCCCGAGCGGCTCGCGACCCTCATCGAGACGCTCTTCCCCGACGAGAAGAAGCGCCAAGCGGGCTGGCTCAAGCCCGCCACGTTCGCCGTGAAGCGCATCTCGATGACGCCGCCGCCGCCACCTGCCTCGAAGAAGGGGTGAGCGCCCGCGCGGCGCGTGACCGTCAGTAGGAGAGGGGCGAGCCCACGTGCGCGCGCACGATCTCGGACATCTGCGCGTAGAGCTCGACGCCGGTGCCCTTCTCGTCGACCCAGAGGCCCGTGCTCGCATCGAGCACGAAATGCCAGCCCTTCGCGTCGGCCGCGAGCCAGAGCTGGCGTGTCGGTCGCTGCGTGTTGAGCACGCATTTTTTCCCGCCCGGGAAGGTGATGGTGAGCACGTCGCCCGCGCGCTCGAAATCGACGGCGTCGTTCCCGAGAGCGTCGAGGGCCTCTTCGACTTTGCGGAAGGCGGCCTTGGCGTGCTGGTAGTAGGTCGTCTCGTCCATGGTGGCGCGGCCCTCCGATGCCTTCAGTTGAGGGTGTGTGGCAAGGCGAGCCGGAAGGGCGCGATGCTCGCCTCGAAGCGAGACCCGTCGGGCCTGTGCATTTGGTAGCTGCCCTGCATTTCACCGCGCGGCGTGGTGAGGACACAGCCGCTCGTGTACTCGAACTGCTCGCCGGGCCGCAGCGTGGGTTGCTGACCGACGACCCCGGGCCCCCGCACCTCTTCGACCTTGCCGTTGCCGTCGGTGATGATCCAATGACGGCTCTTCAGCTGGGCGGCGAGGGGACCCTCGTTCGCGATGCGGATGGTGTACGCGAACACGTAGCGGTGCGCCTTGGGCGACGACTGCTCCGGGACGTACTGGGTGGAGACCGAGACGCGAATCCCTTGTGTGATGGCTACGGACACGACGCTTCGAACCGTGCCACTTCGGCGCGATTCCGTAAAGGGCTCGCAGCGGTCGAGCTCGAAACGCGTGCGCGAAACACGCAAGGCTCGCGGGTCAGCCGCCGAGCACGGAGCGCGCGATGACGAGGCGCTGCACCTCGCTCGTGCCCTCGTAGATCGTCGTGACGCGCGCGTCTCGGAGGTGGCGCTCGGCCGGGAACTCGCGGATGTAGCCGTAGCCGCCGTGGATCTGCACCGCGTGGTTGACGATGCGGTTCGCGGCCTCGGTCGCGAAGAGCTTGGCCATGCTCGCCTCGCGCGAGAAGGGCTTCTTCGCCTCTTTCAGGCTCGCGGCGCGCATCGCGAGCAGGTGGGCCGCGTCGAGCTCGGTCTTCATGTCGGCGAGCTTCCACTGCATCGCTTGGAACTCGGCGATGGGCTTGTCGAAGGCTTTGCGGTCCTTCGCGTAGCGCACGGCCTCGTCGAGGGCCGCCCGCGCGATGCCGATCGCCTGGCACGAGATGCCGATGCGCCCGCCGTCGAGCGCCATCATGGCGACCTTGAACCCGCCGTGGAGCTGCCCCAAGAGCGCCGATTTTTTGACCCGGCACCCGTCGAAGACGAGTGGCACCGTGTTCGAGCCACGGATGCCCATCTTCTCCTCGGCTTTGCCGATCTTGAGGCCGTTTGCGCCCCC
Organism: Myxococcales bacterium; assembly: GCA_016712525.1. Classification (NCBI taxonomy): domain Bacteria; kingdom Pseudomonadati; phylum Myxococcota; class Myxococcia; order Myxococcales; species Myxococcales bacterium. The sequence goes on along the minus strand of JADJQX010000008.1, from coordinate 155,857 downwards.
CTCGACGAGAAAACACGAGATCCCGCGCGTGCCGGGGTGCGTGTCTTTCCCGCCGGTGCGCGCCCACACGACGAAGACGCCCGCGTGCGCGCCGCTCGTGATCCACTGTTTGTCGCCGTCGATGACCCACGAGTCACCGTCGTCGTGGGCGACCGTGCGCATGCCTCCCGGATCGCTCCCGGCGCCCGCCTCGGAGAGCGCGAACGAGCCCGCGAGGTACTCGCCGCTCGCGAGCTTCGGGCAGTAGGCGCTCTTCTGCTCGTCGGTCCCGAAGGTCGCGATGACCTCGCCGACCATGTTCGTGACGGCCATCGTGACCGCCGTCGACGCGCACGCCGCCGCGATCTCTTGCATGGCGAGCCCGTACGCGACGACACCCGCGCCCGAGCCGCCGAGCTCCTCGGGAACGTTGACGGCCAGGAGGCCGAGCTCGCCGAGCCCCTTCAGGATCTCCTTCGGGAAGATCTCTTTTTCGTCGATCTCGCGGGCCTTGGGGGCGATGACACGCGTCGCGTAGTCGCGCGCCATCTTTCGGATTTCATTCTGGATATCGGAGAGCTCGAGGTCCATGGGAGGCTCGTTTCGGCGTTCGAATGTTCTTGGGGCTTCCGGGTCGGATGCCGGAAGGGGGCGGTGGGCGCGGCGGCCTCTCGCCCTCGTCGCGCGTGTCAGAGCGAGAAGCTGACCTTGGCGGCGTACCCGCCGGGGCTCGGGAACTTCATCTGCTTCACGGCCTCGGCGATGCAGTCGGCCTTCTCGGCGGCCTCCTTCGAGCCCGCGGCCACGCCCACGGCGGCCACCTTGCCGTGCTTCGCCTCGGGCTCGATGTACGCGGTCACCTTGAACGAGAGGTTCTTCCCGCCCCGGCAGTGCTTCACCTGGTCGGCGATCTCTCCGAGGTGGGGCGCGGCCTTGTCGGGGCCCCACACGGTGGGCTCGCGGGCGTCTTGGAGGTCGTAGCCGAACCCCTTGTGAAGCTCGCCCTCGCCGCCATCGGGCGCCGGCCACGCGACGCTCGTGAGCGCGTCGAGCACGCACTTCTCGGTCTCGCGGTCCCCGATTTGGGACTCTTCGAAGAAGATCCACTTCACCTTCCCCGACGTGTCGAGGCGCGCGTAGAACTTCGCGTCGCCGGCGAGGAAATCGAGGCGCTTCAGCCCCTTCGCCTGGCACGCCAAGATCTTCGGCTTCGCGCGATCGAAGGCCTCGTCGACCTTCTTCGGGTCGAGGCTGCCGAGCTCCTGCGAGAGCGAGAGCTTGGGCTTCTCGACCCGGTTCGGCGTGGGCATCGCCACGGGCTCGGGCCCCTTCGGGGGGGGCTCGTTTCCGCCGCACGCGACGGCGAAAGCGACGGGGATCATCGAGGCGAGGAGGGCGCGGTTCATGGTCAGGCCTTGAGCAGGTTCGCGGCGATGACGATGCGCTGGATCTCGCTCGTGCCCTCGTAGATCTCGGTGATGCGCGCGTCGCGGTAGTGCCGCTCGGCGGGGAACTCGGTCGAGTACCCGTAGCCGCCGAAGATCTGGAGCGCCTTGTGCGCGATGCGGGTGGCCGCTTCGCTCGCGTAGAGCTTCGCCTGGGCGCTCTCCGAGCTGTGGCGCACGCCCTTGTCCTTCATGCTGGCGGCGCGCCAGGTGAGCAGGCGGGCCGCGTCGAGCTCGGTCGCCATGTCGGCGAGCATGAACTGGATGGCCTGGTGCTGCGAGATGGTCACTCCGAAGCTCTTGCGCTCCTTGGAGTAGGCCGTGGCGGCCGCGAGGGCGGCGCGCGCGATGCCGAGCGCCTGCGACGCGATGCCGATGCGCCCGCCATCGAGCGTGGCCATGGCGACCTTGAACCCCTCGCCGACGTTGCCGACGACGGCCGAGTCGGGCACGAAGCAGCTCTCGAAGAACACGGTGCACGAGTGCGCGCCGTGGATGCCGAGCTTGTGGTCACGGGCGTTCTTCGTGAAGCCCTTCGTGCCCTCGGGGATGACGAACGCCGTGTGCTTCACCTTGCCGCCGGACTTGTCGGTCACCGCGAAGAGCAAGATGTAGTCGGCCTTGGGGCCGTTCGTGATCCAGTTCTTGGCGCCGTCGATCTTCCAGCCCCCGTCGACCTTCTCGCCGACGGTGATCATGGTCTGCGCGTCGGAGCCGCTCATCGGCTCGGTGAGGCCGAAGCACCCGAGCTTTTCGCCGCGGGCGACGGGCGTGAGGATCTCTTTTTTCTGCGCGTCGGTGCCGAACTTGTAGAGCGGATCGCAGAAGAGCGAGTTGTTCACGCTCATGATGACGCCCGAGCTCGCGCACGCGCAGCTGATCTCTTCCATCGCGATCGCGTAGGAGAGGGTGTCGAGCCCGCCGCCGCCGTACTCCTCCGGGATGGCCATGCCCAAGAACCCGAGCTCGGCGAGGCGCTTCACGATCTCCTCGGGCCAGCGCGAATTCTTGTCGATCTCGGCGGCCTTGGGGGCGATCTCGCGCGCGGCGAAATCACGGGCGGTGTCACGGATCAGGCGCTGCTCTTCGGTGAGCTCGAAATTCATGAGCGTCGTCATACTTTCGTGCGCGGGCCGTGTAAACGCCCGACGCGCCGTCTCGCGGGATCGTGACTCATGTGTGAGGTGCTACGCCCGCCTCGAGCTGAGGTAGGCTTGGGCCATGCGTTTTCTCGGAGTGCTCCTCGGGCGGTTCCTCTTGGCGCGCAAAGAAGAAGAGCTCGGTCGCCCTCTGACCGACGGCGAGCGAAACCGCATCGCCCTTTTGGCGGGGCTCCCGTTCCTGCTCTTCGCGCTCTTTTGTTTCTACATGGCCCGTCGCCACTGACGCATCTCAGCCGACGCGGCCCAGCACGGCGAGGGCGGGCAGCTCGTGGGCGATCGCGCGGAGGCGGTCCTTCGGCCGGATGGCGAGCGGGAGCTCGGCGAGCGCGAGCATGGCCATGTCGAACGCGTTGTCGCCGCACGAGACGAGCAGCGGGCGCCCGGCGAGGCGCGAGCGGAGGCACGCCGCCTTGCCCTCCCCGTAGGGCATGGGCTCGAGCAGGCTCCCCCCCAAGACGCCTCTCTCCTCGACGCACGTGACCGCGATGACGTCGGGCTCTCCGAGGCCCAGGAGCTCCGCGGCGGCGACCACCACGGGGCGCGGGGAGGCGCTGACGAGCACGACCTCGACGCCCGAGGCGCGGGCCGCTTCGAGCACGCCCACGGTCTCGTCGTGGAGGCGGCCTGCGACGCCCTTGGCCCGCACCACGTCGGCGGCCACGCGGGTCACGTCGCTCGAGGGCCGGCCCGCGACGGCGAGCGCGATGATGGCGCACACGCGGTCCTCGGGGTAGGTCCCGTCGACGTAGGCCCGAAAGAGGGTGGCGAGCTGCGCCTTGGGCCGCACCTCCCGCGCGACGCCGTAGGTCGTGGCCTCGTCGTGAAAGAGGGCGGCGGCGACGTCGGTGAAGGCGTCCTCGTCGAGGAGATGCTCGAGGAAATCTTCTCCCACGTCGCCCGACCAGAGCGTCCCGTCGCCGTCGAAGGCGGCGAGGGCGGGGCCCGGGTGACGTCGCTCGCGAAGCTCGCGCAGGGTCGCGAGCGCCTCCGTGTACGGGATCTCTTGCACGGAGGGAGACTACACGGGCTTTCGCGCGGCGCTAAGGGAGCGTCAGGGGAGCGTCACTTTGGCCGTCAGGGGGGCGCTCGGCTCCTCGGCCTCGTCGTAGGCGACGATCGAGAACGTGTACTCTCCCTTGGGCGCGGCGGCCGGGAGCACGAGCTTGATGGGGAGGTCGGTCGCGGTGATGCCCGTGGGGACGGCCAGCGGCTGTGCCTGGATGGGGACCGGGCCGGTCGCCGAAATCTGGAACCGCGTGATGCGGTCGCCGTCGTCCGGGTCGGTCGCCGTGACCTTGCCGTCGAGGGACGTGTTGCCCGCGGCGTCTTTGGCGCCGACGGCGAGCGTGAACGCCGAGACCGTGGGGGCGGCGTTGCCACAGCCGACGAGCGCGAGCAGGGAGACCGAAGCAAAGGCGAGGGCGAGACGGTGCATGACGATGACCTTTCGATGGGAGACGCGGGCCGCGCTCTCGGAGACACGTCGACGGGAGCGCGACGAGCCCGACGATACTCGGCCGGGTGCGCGCGCGGGGGCTCCGCGTTCGTACGACGGACAAGGGGAGCGGGGCACGGCGGCGCCCTATGAAGATTCCGTGCCAACGTCGCGAGCGTCGTCGTGGCCCGTCCGCGCCCGTCGATAGGCCCTCCCACGCGCCCCGCCCGGTGCTCGGGCCCAAGGCGTGTGAATGGTCGGTCACGAGCCGCCTTCGACCGACGTTCGCGCCGGAAAAGTGACCCGCCGGTCAATTATGCCGACGGAAGGGGTTGAAATGGAGGGCCACCGTCCTAAGTTGCCGCTCGCATCCTCCCTCTTGCCGCCCGAGATCCCATGAGCCGAATTGGTCTTCTCCCGCGCCGCCGCGCGGCCCTCTCCGTCGCCCTCACGCTCGCGGGGGTGGGCCTCACCTCGGTGGCGAACGCGCAGCCCGGCCCGTCGGCGCCTCCTCCCGCCCCGCCCGCCGCGTCCGCGAGCGCCCCCTCCGCGCCGCAAAATCCGCCGGCCGCGGCCGCCGACAAGGCCCCCGCGCCCACGCCTGCCGACAAGGCCCCTTCGTCCGTGCCGCCGGTGCCCCCCGCGAGCGCCTCGGGGCAGGACGCCCTCGCCGCACGCGAAGGCACCCTCACCGCCGAGCTCGTGGGTCGGCGCGCCGCCGAGACGAGCTACACAGCGAAGGCCGCCGAAGAGACCGTGCGCGCCGCCGGCGCCAAGGTCGACCAAGCGTGGGCCGCATTTTTGCCGAGGCTGACCGGCAAGTTCTCGTACACGCGCCTCTCGGACTTCACGCCCCCCAACTTCGGCGGCTTCACGATCCCGCTCGTCTTGAACCAGTGGTCGCTCGAGGCGCAGCTCGTCGTCCCCATTTCGGACTATTTTTTGCGCATCAACCAGGCGTACTCGGCCGCCACGAAGAGCCAAGAGGCCGCGCGGCTCGACGTCGTCTCGGCGCGGGCCAAGTCGTCGAGCGACGGGAAGGTCGCGTACTACAACTGGATGCGCGCGCGGGGCGCGTCGGTCGTCGCGAAGCAGGCCCTCGAGGCGGCGCGCACCCACCTCCAAGACGCGAAGAACCTCTTCACGGTCGGCTCGGCCTCCAAGGCCGACGTGCTCCGCGCCGAGACGGCCGTGGCCGGCGCCGAGCTCGCGGTCGAGCGCACGAAGAACCTCGCCGAGCTCACCGAGAAGCAGGTCGCCGTGGCCATCCACGCGAAGGAGGGCGAGGTGCTCACTCCGGGCGAAGGGGTCGACGCCGAGCCGCCGCCGTTCGTGGGCGCGCTCCCGCAGCTCGTGTCCGAGGCCAAGACGAACCGGTACGAGGTGAAGAGCATCGACGCCAACGCCGAGGCCGCGAAGAAGCAGATCGCGGTGGTCCGCGGCGGCGCCTACCCGAGCCTCGGGGCGTTCGCGCAGGCCGTGTACGCCGACCCGAACCAGCGCAGGTTCCCGCAGGTCGACGCCAACGGGAAGACCGAGTGGTTCGGCACCTGGGCGCTCGGCGCGCAGCTCACGTGGACGCCGAACGACACGGTCACGTCGCTCGCTGGCGCGCGCGAGATCGAGGCGAAGATCGCGAGCGCCGAGCAGCAGAAGAGCGTCGTCCGAGACGGCGTCGAGCTCGAGGTCACGCAGTCGTTCCAGGCCGTGAAGGAGGCCGATTTCGCCCTCGCTTCGAGCAAACAGCAGGTCGCGAGCGCCGAAGAGGCGTACCGCGTGGCACGCGAGCTCTTCGTGAACGGCCGCGCCACGTCGACCACCCTGACCGACGCCGAGACCGAGCTCACGCGCGCCCGCCTCGAGCTCGTGAACGCGAAGATCGACACCCGCACCGCGCGTGTGCGCCTCGAGCACGCGCTCGGCCGCGACACCCGCCCCGCCGATCGCTGACCGTGCGGTCGCGGAGGCCCTTCGAGCCGCTCCCGTTCGCGGAGGTGCCCTCCCTCCCGAGGCTCCCTCACGCCTTTTTCTCCCCGGAGACGCGCACGGAGGAGGTCCATGTGCACACGCCCGCGATGGGCCGTGCCACGCTCTCCGTGAAGCGCTACGGCGCAGGCCCGAAGCTCTTCTTGGTGCACGGGCTCATGACGTCGAGCTACTCGTTCCGGTACCTCTTCGAGCGGCTCGGCGGCGCGTACGAGCTCTTGGTCCCCGACCTCCCGGGGGCCGGCCGGAGCGAGCCGCTCGACCCCGACGTGCCCCTCGCGCCCGAGCACCTCGCCGACGTGCTCGCCGCCGCCATGCGCGCGCTCGGCGCCGAGGGGGCGCCCGTGCTCGGCAACTCCATGGGCGGCTATCTCGCGATGTGGATGGCGCTCCGTCACCCCGAGGTCGCGGGCCGGGTGCTCGACCTGCACTCTCCGGGGGTCGTCACCCCGCGCATGGTGGCGTTGGATGGGGCGTTTCGGCTGCCTTTTTCGCCGGCCGCGCTCGACGTGCTCGTGTCGCGGAACCCGCGCGAGTGGGTCTTCCGGAACGTCCACTACTACGACGAGACCTTGAAATCGCGCGAAGAGATCGAGGAGTACGCGCGGCCGCTCGGCACGAAGGAGGGGCGTCGCGCCTTCGCCCGGTACCTCGGCGACACCCTCTCGGTGCGGGGCATGCGCGCGTTCGCGGCCGAGCTCTCGCGGCGCACGTTCCCCGTGCCGCTCGCGCTCGTCTATGCACGGAGGGACCCGATGGTGCCCCCCGCCGTCGGCCCGCGCCTCCACGCCATGGCCAAGGGCTCGACGCTCCACTGGCTCGAACAGGGATCCCACTTCGCCCACGTCGACGCGCCCGAGACCTTCCTCGAGGTCGCGAGGCCCTTCCTCGCGGGCCGCTGAGGCGAGAGCGCGGTCGAGCTCTCGAACGGCCGAAGCGGCGCGCGCCCGCGGAATGTTCGGGTGACCGACGGGTCAACGTGGCCCGTTCGTGTGCTCTACGCGGCGCCGAAGAAGCTTCCCCGAGCGTACGCGCCGTTTGGTACGCTCGTTCGTCACGGGAATGAAAAAAGCCAAGGTCGTCGGCATCGCGTTCGTGCTCGTCGTGGTCGCATCCGGGGCCGCGTACTTCGCCACCCGTCCCAAGATCCCACCCGTCCCCGTGGCCGAGGGTGGCCCGCGCCCGCCCGGCGTCTCGCCGACGACGTCCGGGAAAATGCGTGTACTGTGCACCGAGCCCGGGACGCCCATCAGCCCGCGCATCTACGGCATCGCCTTCGCCGACGCCCCCAAGGAGCTCGGCGCCACGCAGCACAGGTGGGGCGGCAACACGACGACGCGCTACAACCCGGAGCTCGGGAACGCGTGGAACACGGCCTCGGACTGGTTCTTCCAGAACGTGAAGATCGACAGCACCGAGACCTTCCTCGACAAGGCGGAGAAGTCGGGCGGGAGCGCGGCCGTCACGGTGCCCATGCTCGGCTGGGTCGCGAAGGACACGACCTCGTACTCGTTCCCCGTGGCCGAGTACGGGAACCAAGCCAAGGTCGACCCCGAGGACGAAAAGAAGGACAAGGGCAACGGCCAGACCTCGAGCGGCGTCGAGCTCTCGGCCGACCCGGCCCGCGCGAACGTGAAGAGCACCCCCGAGATGGTGGGTGCGTGGGTGAAGCGGCTGCTCGAGGCTGACAAAAAGGCCGGAAAGCGCCGCGTGAAGCAGTGGCTCCTCGACAACGAGCCGGCCCTCTGGAACAGCACCCACAGGGACGTGCACCCCTGGCCCGTCACCTACGACGAGCTCCTCGAGAAGAGCCTCGCCTACGCGAAGGCCGTTCGCGAGGCCGACCCGGAGGGCGAGATCGCGGGCCCCTCGGCGTGGGGCTGGCCCGAGTATTTCTACTCCGCGAAGGACGCAAAAGAGGGCTTCTTCTGGGCCCCCGATCGCAAGGCCCACGGCGGCGAGCCGCTGCTCGCGTGGTACCTCCGCAAGATGCGCGAGGCCGGCGAGAAGGACAAAAAGCGCTACCTCGACGTGCTCGACGTTCACTTCTACCCGCAAGGCGAGAACATCCAGAACCGCGACATGTCCGGCGGCGAGGACCCGTTCACCGTGCAGAAGCGCTTCCGCGCGACGCGCGCCCTCTGGGACAAGAGCTACGTCGACGAGTCGTACATCAAGGATCGCATCTACCTCATCCCTCGCATGAAGGAGATCATCGCCGAGGCCTACCCCGGCACGAAGCTCCAGGTGGGGGAGTGGAACTTCGGCGCCGAGGGCCACGTCTCGTCGGCGCTGGCGATCGCCGAGACGTTCGGGCGCTTCGCCGAGTTCGGCGTCGACTCGGCGTTCTACTGGCAAGCGCCCAAGAAAGAGCAGCCCGCGTTCCAGGGTTTTTTGGCGTACCGAAACTACGACGGCAAGGGCGCGCGCTTCTTGGACGAGCTCGTGAAGAGCGAGTCGTTCCACGGGACGAGCCTCTTCGTCTCGCGCGATCCGAAGACGAAGGCCATGGTCGCCATCGTGCTCAACTTCGAGGCCGACAAAGAGATCGACGCGACCCTCGAGTGGAGCGGCTGCGGCGGCGCGGCGATCAAGCGCAAGTTCGTCTACGCGGGCAAGGGCGGCTTCACCGAAGAGAAAGCGACGGGCGACGCGACCGCGCTCAAGCTCCCGCCCTATTCGATCACGGTGCTCGAGCTCGGGGGGTCGTAAACCCCTTTTGGATCAAGGGGTTGGGGTGACCTTCCACACGTCCGCGATCCAGGTCGACGAGCCATCGGGCTCGGCCCGCATCGCGTTCCCCGCGCCCACGTAGAGCGAGCCTCCGTGCACCCACGTGGTGGCCGCGTGGCGTGGGACGAAGTCGGGTGGGGGAGAGGCGTCGTACCAGTCGGTGCCGTTGCTCGTGTACCAGGCGTCGCCGAGGTTGTCGGCGATGCGCCCTTGGCCGAGCTCCCCGCCGTCGTACCCGCAGAGCACCCACACCCGGTCGTCGAGCTCCTTCACGTTGTGCCAAATGCGAGGCGCGAACGGAGCCTCGCTGGGGCTCTTCTCCCACGCCGCGCCGTCCGGGGACGTCCACACGTCGTTGAAGTAGCTGCGCGAGGGGCGCCCCGCGGTCGGATCGTCGTAGAGGCCGCCTCCGACGACCCACATCCGACCGCCGTGCTCCACCACCTCCGACACGAGCGCGCGAGGTGAGAAGATCGCGCCCGCGGTGGGGACTTGCGCGAAGCTCGCGCCGTCGGTCGAGCGCCAGACGTCGTCGAAGGCCTTCGCCGCGCCTCCGACGCTCGCGTTCACGAACTGCTCGATGCGCTGCCCGCCCATGACGAAGAGCGCACCTTGGAAGACGCCCGTGAGGGCCAGCGTGCGCTTCCCGAAGCTCGTCTCCTCGCGAGGGCGCACCGTGTCGTCGTAGAGGGTCTGACCGAAGGTCGCGCTCAAGGGATCCGTGTCGACCGACGTGTAGGGAAGCTTCGGTTGGTAGGCGTCGGTGCGCGTCCAGGCTTTGCCATCCGCGCTGCTCCACACGTCGGTCTGGTAGTAACCTTGGATCGGGTCACCGCCCACGATCCACATGCGGCCGCCGAACGTGTGGTACCCGGCAAAGTGGCGCCCCTCCCAGTCGTTCGCGTGGTCGAAGGTGGATGGCGAGACGAACGTGTTGGGCTTCTCGAGCGTCCAGCTCGCGCCGTCGGCGCTGCTCCACACGTCGTTTCCCGTCGAGAGCGGGAAGCGGTTCGAGTTCCACCCGCCGATGAGCCACATCTTCCCGGCGTGCACGACGCCGCCCGCGCCGTCCCGAGGGCCGAAGGGAGCGTTCTCGGCGACGCGGGTCCAGGTGTAGCTCTTTCGCTTCGACGGAGTGAGCGTCACGTCGGGGCCCTGGTCTCGTCGCACGACGATCTCGTTGCCGCGACCGTCGAAGGTGCGAAACACGATCGACACGCGTGTCACGGGAGGGCCCTCGGACGGCACCTTGTAACGGAAGTACCGCTCCTCCATGGGCGCGTACCCGACGGTCGTCCACGTGGCGCCACCGTCGCGGCTCTCGTCGATGCGCACCGACTCGTTCAGGCCGGTCGTGTCGGTAGGGACGGTCCACCTCACCGGATGGATGCTCTCCCTCGCCCACGGCACCGGAGGCACGGGGACGATGGGCCCGCCGCTCGCCGATGCCGAAGGTGAAGCGGCGGCTTCGGCGGACGGTTTCGCCGTGGTCCGCGGCGCTTCGGCCGGGCCCTCGGGCGAGGTGGGACCGGGGTCGTCCCAGGTCGAGCACGACGCGGTCAGAGCAAAGGCCGCGAACCCGAGGACCTTCGCCGAGCGATGGGGCATGACTTCATCGGGTGCCCGAGACCGCCCGGCCGATCAACGGAATCCGTCATGGCGAACGAATGTTCAGACAGCTCATCCAGGGGACTTTCGGGCGCCGCCTTGCTCTTTCGGCGAAACCGAGCTAACTCTTCCCTCGTTGACGCAGCTCGGCATGAGGTTTTCTCATGAATTCCGGGTCTTTGCGTCACGTCGTTTCCGGCTTCGACGCGGCGCGGAGAGAGCGACCTGGCACTTTTGCCTCACGGCCCCGCCGCGTGAAAAAGCACTACGACATGACGTTTCGTCCTCGCCGGCGCCCCCAAGGTGGCTCGCCGCGAACCTCGGCCCCCGCGCAACGCGCCCACCTGCCGAACCTCCCCAAGCTGCCCGAGCGCCCCGTGCTCCCGAGGCTCGCGCCGGCCACGGCCGACGAGCTCGCCGTCGTCGCGGCCTCGCCCTTCAGCGCCCTCGGGCTCTCCGTCGACCTCGTGCGGGCCTTGCTCGCCGAGGGCTACACGCAGCCCACGCCCATCCAAGAGGCCGTCGTGCGGCCCGCGCTCGAGGGACGCGACCTCCTCGCGTGCGCGCAGACCGGCACCGGGAAGACGGCCGCGTTCGTCCTCCCGCTCCTCCAGAAACATGCCGCGCTCCCCAAGACCGGCAAGGTCCGCGTGCTCGTCCTGACGCCCACGCGCGAGCTCGCGGCGCAGATCGGCGAGCGCATCGAGGCCTACGGTCGGAACCTCGGCCTCCGCCACGTGGTCATCTACGGCGGCGTGAGCCAGCTCCGGCAAGAGGTCGCGCTCGCGGAGCAGCCCGACATCCTCGTCGCCACCCCCGGGCGGCTCCTCGACCTCGTCGCGCAGGGCAAGCTCACGCTCTCCGGCGTGAACGACTACGTGCTCGACGAGGCCGATCGCATGCTCGACATGGGCTTCGTGCACGACGTCCGCCGCGTGAACTCCCTCCTCCCGAAGGAGCGCCGCACGCTCTTCTTCTCGGCGACGTTCCCGGGCGCCATCGAGGACCTCGCGCGCACCATGTTGCGGGATCCGTTCCGTGTCTCGATCGCCCCGAAGGTCACCACGGCCGAGGGCGTCGATCAGCAGGTCGTCTTCGTGCACCGGGACGACAAACGTGTGCTCCTCGAGCGCCTCCTCGGCGCGTCCGACGTGTCCCGCGCGATCGTGTTCACGCGCACGAAGCACGGCGCCAACAGGCTCTCCGAGCAGCTCGACAAGGCCGGCATCGGCGCCATGGCGATCCACGGAAACAAGTCCCAGGGCGCTCGCGAGCGCGCCCTCGAGGGCTTCCGTGCCGGCACGACCCGCGTGCTCGTCGCGACCGACCTCGCCGCCCGCGGCATCGACGTCGACGGCGTCTCGCACGTCATCAACTTCGACCTCCCCAACGTGCCCGAGAGCTACGTGCACCGCATCGGCCGGACCGGCCGCGCGGGCGCCACGGGCCGCGCCATCTCGTTCTGCGACGGCGAAGAGCGCCCGCTGCTCGCCGACATCGAGAAGCTCATCAAGCGCCGCATCTCGGAGCTCCGCGTCGAGCTCCCGGCGCGCACGGCCTCGGCCGAGCCCCCTCGTCCTCCGCGCCAAGAGTCGCGGGGCGGCGGCTCGGGTGGCCGTGGCGGCGGCGGTGGCGGCTTCGGTGGCCGCGGGCCGGGCGGCGGTCAAGGTGGCGGCGGCGGTCGGCCTCGCCAGGGTGGCGGTGGCCCGTCGGGGCCGCGCGTCGGACCTCCTCGCGGAAGGTAGGCTCGGGTGGGGGAGAAGCTCGAGCTCGCGATCGCGATCCTGAACGGCGCGGTGGGGGACTATCTCGCGAAGACCGAAAACGGTCTCCGCACCGAGATGTCCCTCGTGCGCGGGGGCGCGATCGTGCCCGTCGATCGGGCGTCGCTCGCCGCGGCCGTCGAGGCCCCGAGCGCGCACGTGGTCGTGTTCCTGCACGGCCTCATGTGCACCGAGACGATCTGGAATTACCCTGGAACATCCAGCGGTTATCCCGAGCTGCTCGAACGTGACCGGGCGGTCACCTCGCTCACCGTGCGGTACAACACGGGCCTCTCGATCCCCGAGAACGGCGCGCTCTTCGACGGCCTCCTCCGTGGCCTCGTCGAGGCCTACCCCGTGCCCATCACGACGATCACGATCGTGGGCTACAGCATGGGGGGCCTCGTCGCGCGCGCGGCATTTCATACCGCCGCGAGCGCCGGAGAGAGCCCTTGGCTCCCTCGGATCGTGCGCGCCATCTACGTGGGCACGCCGCATCGTGGCGCGCCGCTCGAGCGTGTGGGGCGCGCCGTGACGAAGCTCCTCGAGGCCATCCCGGATCCCGTCACGCGCCTCGTGGGCGAGCTCGCCGAGCTGCGCAGCGCCGGCGTGAAGGATCTCGGCGACGCCGATCTACGCGCCGAGGACCGCGCGAAGACATCCCTCCGCCTCACGTCGGCCGAGCACCCCGTGCCGCTCCTCGACGGCATGCGGCACCACCTGATCGTGGGCACCCTCACGCGCGATGGCAGCTTCCCCGAGCTCTTCGGCGACGCCATCGTGCCCGTGTCGAGCGCGTCGTTCACCGGCGCGCACGGCCCCATCGCGTCGGTGCGCGTGTGCCATGGGCTCTCCCACACCGACCTGCCGCACCACGGCGACGTCTATGCCGCCCTCCTCGAGGCGTTCGATGCGCCGGAAAGAGAATCGCGATGACCTTGGCTCGCACCCGCCTCCGTGGGCTCCTCACCCTCGTCACCGACGTCGTCCACCACGGCTCACGCGCCGTCGAGAAGGTCCACCGCGAGACCGCCGCGCGCCCGTTCGGCATCCTCGAGGCGCTCCCCGACGTCATCGCCGTGCCCGCGCGCTCGGTCCACCTCGTGCACGACGTCTCCCTCACGGCGACGTACGGATCCATTCGCATCGTCAACGAGGCGGTGCGCGCCACGGCCGACGTCGCGTTCGATCTCGTCGACGCCATGGCCCCGCCGAGCCCCGACGCAAACGCCGCGGAGGGCGCGACGCGCATCCCCGAGGCCGCGCCCGAGACCGGCGAGCCTCCGCGCGACGTGGGCTCCCAGAGCTGACGAAGCTCGCGCGCGCGACGTGCGCCGCCCTCGAAACGACGGAGCCCCACCCCACGGACGCCGCGGGGAAGGGCTCGTCTGCGTTTCCGTGCGAGACGTGACCGCGCGGTCAGCCTCGCGTTCGGCTCGGATTCAGAGCTTCTTCGCCTCGTAGTCGAACGCCGAGGTCGCCGCGTAGCCACGCACGAGCACGCTGACGTTCGCCGGGGCCTTCACCTCGACCGTGCACGTCTCGTTCGAGCCGCTCTTGAAGGGGCGGCAGTCGTAGATGCGGGTCGTCGCTTCCTTGCCCACCTTGACGTACAGGTCCGCGTCGCCGGTGCCGGCGATCGTGAACTCGTAGCGCCCGGGTTGGACGACGCCCGTGTCGAAGCTGCGGGTCACGCCGCGCTTCAGCTCGTCGACGCGCGCCTTCACGCCTTGCCACGTGGCGGGCGGGGGAGCGGCGTTCGGCGTGAACACGTTGTCCTCTTCGCCGGTCACCACGACGACCTGCGAGTCGTCGATGCCCTCGAAGATCTGCTCGTACGTCATGGGCGAGTCGTGCCGCATGAGGCCCTTCACCAGCGTCGACGTGGCGTTCGACATCGAGTGGAAGAACGCCGGGAGCGCGTTCGTCACGAACTCCATGTACTTCGTGCCGGTCGGGTCGTCCGGGTTCACGCGGGCGCGCGTCTGGGCGAGCGAGCCGTCGACGTAGGCGAACGTGTCGCAGCCGTTCATGAACACGATGACGTACTTGCCCGCCTTCCACGTGCCCTTCTGGGCGAGGGCGCGCACGTTCTGTCCGAGGCCCGCGTGGCCGTTGTAAGCGATGACGTCGGCGTTCGTGGAGAGCTGGTTGTAGCGCTCGTTGAACTTCTGATCGGCGGTCCGCACGTTGTCCACGAGGAGCGCGGTGACGTTCACCTTCTTGCCGTCGGGGAGGGTGGCCGAGAAGGTCACGTCGGGGAGCGAGACGCCCGGGTTCTGGGGGACCTCGGCGGGCGTCGAGACGACGTTCGCGCCGAGCGCCGCGCGCATCGTGCGGAGGAAGGTGTTGTACGCGTCGATGCCCGCGTCGCCGGAGGTCTTCCCGTCCTCGTATTTGCCGAAGATCGAGACGACGTTGAGCTCGCCGTCCTCCCAGACCTTGGTGTACTCGGGGTACTTGCCGGTGGAGTTCTCGAGCGAGGGGGTCACCTTGGCGGTGGTCTTGACGATGTCCTCGGCCTTGAGCTGGCAGCCGCTCCGCGCGGGGCGGTAGTAGTACCACATGCTCCCGGCGTCGACGTCGTGCGCGCCGAAGTCGACGCACGCGCGCATGTACGCCTTCGTGAACGCCTCTTGGCCCTCGAAGCTCGCGTCGCGCGGGAGCGACAGCTCGTAGGTCGGGGGGAAGGTCTCTTTTTGGCCCCACGCGACCGGCAGCTTCGCGTGGTAGGTGATCTTGGTCTTGCCGCCGTCGACGGGTGTCTTCTGGACGTTCGAGAGCACGAGGCGGTCGAGGCGGCCCACGGCGTTCGAGCCGTTCAGGTGCCCGATCGTGTAGAGCATCTGGTCGTTGATGAGCGACTCGGGCGAGAACACGTCGGTCGCCACGACCTCGCCGTCGAAGTCGAAGTCGAGCAGGGTGGCCTGGTTGCTCGTGAAGTCGTCCTCCGACTTCGAGGGCTCGTCGCCTTCGTCGGACGCGCCACCACAGGCGAAGAGGACGAGAGCGGGGAGGAGAGCGGCGAGCTTACGGAAGCGCATGGGAAGGACCTCGGTTCGAGCGCGGCCACGCTCGGCCGCGCCACCCCATGTGCAAGCTCGGGGCCAAGGTGGGCCCTTGTCCTACACGGGCGAAACCTCAGAAATACGCTGAGGATTTTGTGGAAGAGCTGGATCCTCGAGGCCTCATCCCGGGCCCCCGGAGGTCCATCGCGCCCGTCACTCTTGCTGTTCGGCCCGCACCGGCGACACGGAGAGCTCGCTGCCTTGGAAGCGGCCGTCGACGACGAAGAGCGAGGTCACGCCGTCGCCGTCGAGGTCGCCGCGAGCCTCGGCGCGGAAGCCCTCGCCCGCGCGGGTGTACGCGTACTGGTAGTACTGCGGGGAGGTCATGGAGAACCCGAGGCACGCGAACCCCGCGTTCTTCGGCGCGTCGGTCAGCCACTCGTCGCCGGAGGACATGTACTTCTTGCCCGTGACCTCGGCGAGGCTACGCGGCACGGGGCGAGAGGCCGAGGCGCAGAGGCGCCGCTTCACGAGGGCCGGGCCTTCGAGCGCGGGGGGCGTCTCGCCGAGCTCCTCCGTCTCGGCGACGCGCTTCGCTTCCATGCCGATGCGCGCGAGGCTCGCGTGCGCCTCGACGGCCTTCGACTGCGCGATGTACCTTCGGACGCCCGAGACCGCGAGCACCCCGAGCACGACGAGCACGAGGAGGAGCCCGCCCACCACGGCGAGCACGATGACCAAGGTGCTCGAGCCGCCGCTCGGCCGCGGAGGCTGCGCGTACGGGACGTGGGGCGGGGGCTGTGCGCCGTAGCTCACCGTGGCGCCGTCGCCACGAGGGACGAGCCGGGGCGCTGCCATCGCGGGACGAGGTACTCGCGGACCACGTCGCCCACGCGGTGGAGGTGGCGCATGTGATCGTTCGGTCCCGCGCCTTTGAAGCCGTGCACGTGCAGATCGCCGTCGTCGACGCGGTAGGTGCGCACGAGGCCGTCCTGGGTGGTGTGGGAGTCGTCGCGTTTGTGCGCGCCCACGGCACCCACGATCGCGAGGGCCGCCTCGGTGGTGCTCGCGTACTCGGGCGGCACGATGCTCGTGTGCGTGACGACGAGCTGCTTTTTGCCCGTGAGGGCCTCGCGCGCGAACCGGACGTACGGATCGATGCCGGAAAGTGAAACGTTCTCGGGACCTTGCGACGTGCCTTTGGACGGGTCTTTGTAGCCCGCCTGGAGCGCGTCGAGCAGGATCACGCTGTCGACTTGGGCGAAGTACTTCGGCACGGAGAGCACGCGGCCGACGGCGCCGAAGCCCGCGCTCCACGCGACGATGCCCACTTTGCGCACGTGGAGCCCCGGGTGCTTGCGCTGCGACGCGAGCGTCGAGACGACCTCGGCGAGCATGCGGCCGAAGCGGCCCGGATCGGCCATCGCCTCTTGGTAGGGGCCCGAGCCGAAGGCGCCGAACGCCGCGCTTACCACGACGGCGTTCGCGTGGCTCTGCTGCCACGAGCGGCCCGCGAGCATGGCGGCGTTGAAGTGCACGATCACGTCGACGCCGCCGTCGTCGCCCCAGAACTCCCCCTTGGGAGCCAAGTACGCGCCGAACGACACGCCGTGCCAGCTCTCGTAGTCGACAGGCGCGGTCGGCGCGGGGGCGAGCATGTCGGCCGGGGTGAGCTCGGGCGCGACCGAACGCTCGCGCGGCATCTCGGCGCGCACGGGGACGAACGCGGGCGGCGCGAGGGAGGGCTCGCCGTGCACCTCGCGACCCACGTGGGTCACCGCGAAGAGCGTGAAGAGACCGGCGGCGAGGCGGCGACGGAGGCCCCCCGAGCGCGCGTGCCCCGTCATGAGAGGCGGATCCCGGGGGCGGGGAAGCCGCCGCAGAGCTCACGGACCTCGCCCGCGACCCGCGCGAGCAGGGCCTCGTCGCCCGGGGCCTTGGCGACCTCGTCCATCCAGGCGGCGAGCTTGTCCATCTCGGAGGTGCCCATGCCGCGCGAGGTGACCGCGGGCGTGCCGAGGCGAATGCCCGACGGATCGAAGGGCTTCCGAGGGTCGAACGGGACCGCGTTGTAGTTGAGGACGATGCCGGCCTTGTCGAGCGCCTTCGACGCGACCTTGCCGGTGGTGCCCTTCGACGTCATGTCGACGAGCATGAGGTGGTTGTCGGTGCCGCCGGTGGTGACGCCGAAGCCGCGCTCGACGAGGCGCCCGGCGAGGTGCTTCGCGTTGGCGACGACGGCCTTCGCGTAGTCGACGAAGGACGGGTCGAGGGCCTCTTTGGCGGCGACGGCGATGCCGGCCGTGGCGGAGTTGTGCGGGCCGCCCTGGAGCCCGGGGAACACGGCCTTGTCGATCGCGTCGGCGTGGGCTTTTTTGCAGAAGATCATGCCGCCGCGCGGGCCGCGGAACGTCTTGTGGGTGGTGGAGGTGACCACGTCGGCGATGCCGATGGGCGAGGGGTGCACGCCCGCGGCCACGAGCCCGGAGATGTGCGCGATGTCGCACGCCAAGATGGCCCCGACCTCGTCGGCGATGGCGCGGAACGCCTGCCAGTCGAGGGTGCGTGGGTACGCCGTGGTGCCCGCCCAGAGGATCTTCGGGCGGTGCTCTTTGGCGAGGGCGCGGACCTCGTCCATGTCGATGCGGTGGTCGTCTTTTTTGACGCCGTAGGGCACGCTCTTGAAGAACTTGCCGGTGATGCTGACCGTGTGGCCGTGGGTGAGGTGCCCGCCGGCGGGGAGGGCGAGGCCCATGATGGTGTCGCCGGGCTTGGCGAACGCGAGGTACACGGCGAGGTTCGCCGGGCTCCCCGAGTAGGGCTGCACGTTCACGTGGATGTCGGACACGTCGCCGTGGGCGGTGCGCCCGAAGAGCTCTTTCAGGCGGGAGATCGCGAGCTCCTCGACCTGGTCGATGACCTCTTGGCCTTCGTAGTAGCGCTTCTTCGCGTACCCCTCGGAGTACTTGTTCGTGAGCACCGAGCCGGTCGCCTCGATGACGGCGCGCGAGGCGTAGTTCTCGCTCGCGATGAGCCGCAGGCTCTCGTGCTCGCGGCGGTTCTCGTCGGCGATGAGCCGAGCCATTTCCGGGTCGCGGGCGGAGAGGGAGGGGTCGCGGTCGCTCATGAGGCGTGCCGTTTTACCCGAGGTCCCCACCCCCCGTCACCCCAAAAAAGGCCAAGTTTTCGGCCCGGGAACGGGCCTCCGACTGCAAAAAAGGAGGGGGTTGGCAACACTTGCAGAATGCATGTGTCTGGTCGAGGCGAGATCCCGACGCCGCCTTCGGCATCTTTACACCCGGCCACGAAAGGGGCAGCATGCAGGGCGCACGTGCACCCCTCGCGCATATCTATGAAAAGGTGGGAGTTTTCGAGCGTAGCTTCGGGTCGTCGGGCGCTTCGCGTTCGAGGGTCGGTCGTGCTCACGCTCGCGGTCGGCCTCGTCGCAGCGTCTCGCGTCGCTCGCGCCGACGAGGCCCCCCCAGGCTCGACCGCGCAGGCCCCGGCAGCTTCGTCGGCGCCGACGGCCCCGTCCGTTCCCCCGTCCACGGCCCCTGCGCAGGCCCCTTCGGCTCCGGTCGCTCCGTCCGCCCCCGAGCCCGTCGCTGCGCCCACGGCCCCTTCGGCACCGACGGCACCCGCCGCGCCGGCCTTGCCGCCCGTGACCCGCGCCGACGTCGCCGTCTCCGCTCCACGCGCCGCCGAGCCCTCGAGCCCACCCGCACCGGCCCCTCCCACGCTCGACCCGAACGACGAGTCGGCGCCCGAGCGGCGTAAGGTTTTTCACCAGTACCGCAAGGGGTTCATGCTCGGGCTCTCGCTCGGCGCGGGCGTCGGCGCAGGGAGCGGCTACCCGAACGACGTGCAGAAGATCGGGAACCCCGATTTTTACTCGCAGACCCCCGCGCTCCTCGGCTCCACGTTCCAGCTCGTCGTCGGTGGCGCCCTGACCGACTACTTGAGCTTCGGTGTCCTCTTCGGGGGAGCTTCGTTCAAGAACAGTGAATGGGAGGCGCGCGCGAGCGGCTTCGGCTTCCGGATCGACGTGTACCCGGCCGTGCTCGCGCTCCCCAAGGTGAAGGCCCTCGCGAACCTCGGCCTCGGGGCCGACCTTGGCGCGGGCATGATCAAGGTCCAGGCGCTCGGCAACTACCCCACGGTCGAGGGCTTCCAGTCGATCCTCGGCGTGAGCGCGTTCTACGAGTTTCGCCTCTTTTCGCTGCTCGGCGGGCACGTGTCGCTCTCGCCCGAGCTCGCGTACCACGCGGCGTACCACACCTCGTCCCAGGTCAATTACCTGTCGGCCGCGGCCCGCCTCGTGTTCTACGGCGGACCGTAGCCGCGCGCCGCGTGGATGCGCGAGGCCGCGCCCGGGGCCTTCACGTCGCGTCCTTCGCGACCCATCGGACGATCGCTCCGAGCGCGGCGAGCACCGAGGCCAAGGCGCACAAGAGGCCGAACACGGGGCTCCCGATCGTGATGACGACGAGGGCGACCGGGAGCGCGAACGGGACCCCGACGACCACGGCCGCGACGAGGAGCGCGCGGTCCAGCGCCGTGCTTCGACCCGAGCGCCGGAGGGAGGCGTCTCGGAGGCCGAGGAGCGTGGCGGCGCCCGCGAGGCTCGCGTGCCACCCCGAGGCGAGCGGGACGAAATCGTCGACGGAGGTCGGCATCGCGGCTCCGAACCGCGCCACGTACGCGCCCACGGCTCCTGCCGCGACCAGCCACACGAGGGCGTGCGCGGGGTGGCGTGGGGTGCGCTCCTCCACCGTTCGTCCGCGCGCTCGTGGAGGAGGCCTCGGTGACGGGGTCGCGTGGCACGAGCGCCTCGGGCGTCGTGGGCGCCGCGAGGCGCGCGCGCTGCGCCTCGAGCGTCGAGATCCGGGCGTCACGCTCGGCGAGCGCGGCCTCGAGCCGCGCGATGGTTCGGTAGGCAGAGTCGAGCGGCTCTCGGTAGGTCAACGATCCTCCCTCGGTTGGCGGGCAACATGTGCAGGCCGCGAAAAAGCGCAAGCGTGAGGGGCCCGGCCGCGTGAAAGAGCGATGTCGTAGGTTTGGATACAACACACTCCTGACGACAGAGCCCTCGCGCTTCGGTACTCTCGGGGCGTGCGCGTGCTTTCGCTCCTCCCCGTCGCTCTGGGCGTCTTGGTCCTCTGCCATTGCTCGGCCGACGCGGGCGCCGACGCCCCCGCGGACGAGCCCTCGAGCGCCGAAGAGGCCCTGCGGTACAACGGCGGCAACACGGGCGCGTTCCTCCGCGAGATGACCCCGGCGGGCTACTCGTGCATTCGTACGAGGCTCACCGTGCCCGACTACACGGGCGACGAGGCCACGCAGGGCACGCCGTGGATCTACTTCGGGTTCGGCGACGAGGCCCGCCTCGACATGGAGGTCGGCCTCGCGTTCCAGAAGGGCAACGGCACGGACGAAAAGCCGCGGCGCTACCTCCCGTACATGCGCCTCGCGCAGACGTTCTATTTCGCCCCCGAGACCGAGCGTGTCCTCCCCACCGAGACGACCGAGCTCGTCGCGAGGCTCGTGGGCGACAAGGTCTATCTGCGCAAGGACGATCGGCCGATCACCCTGAAATCCTCGGCCGGAGAGAGCATCACGTTCCTCCGCGTGCCGGGGCTCGAGGCCTCGCGTACGCACGTTCGCCGTGTCGTCGGGCAGGCGACGCGCGTGATGGACTACCGCGGGACGCGCCTCGGCACGCTCGGCCCCGTCGTCTTCGACGGCACCCGCGTGTGCGACGCGCGCGGCGACGAGGTCCCCTTCACGGGCAGCGTCGCGAGCTACTCCCGCACCGTGAACGGTGTCACCCACGGGACGTCGGTCTGGCCCGCGCGGTACGTGTCGCGAACGCGGTCGGGCGCAGGGGGCGAACGCGAAGAGGTGTGGCTCTTTCGCTGAGCCGCGTGACCGATGGTGACGTTCGTCGTCTTGCTCATGCTCGCCATCGGCGCGGGGTACCTCCTCGTCGGGCTCTTCCGCATCGTCGCCGAGGCGTTCCACGACGGGCTCCTCTGGGGGCTCGCCGTGCTGCTCGTCCCGGGGGGGATCCTCGTGTACGTGCTGCGGCGCTGGGCCATCTGCCAGCGCGGGCTGGAAGTCCCTCGCCACGGGCGGGATCGTCTTCGGCATCACGTGGGCCGTCGGGGTGCCCGAGCTCCGCGCCCGCGGGGACGACATCCGGATCCGAAAGGCGCTCACCACGACCGGAAAAATGGCGACGCCGCCGGTCCAGTGCGACGACGATCCCAAGCTCGATCGGGGCTACGCGGCGTACTGCTGCAAGCGGGAAGGCTGGACGCTCACGGGGCACGTCGGCTGTTCGGCCACCTACCTCCCGCGCGAGGCTTGCGGCCCCGCCATCTACGGTCAGACGCGCACGACCGTGTGCGGCACGGTAGGGCAGACGCTGAAGCCGGTGCACCCGGGCCTCGGCCCCTAACAGCCCGCTCGCTCGGATCGCGGCCGTCCGAAATTTCACGGGGCGTGCGCGACGAGCTCCCGCGGCACGTGCGACTCGCGTATGCTCGCGGCAATGGCAGGCCTGGATCCGCTCG
The DNA here is from genome assembly GCA_016712525.1 of Myxococcales bacterium. Taxonomy (NCBI): domain Bacteria; kingdom Pseudomonadati; phylum Myxococcota; class Myxococcia; order Myxococcales; species Myxococcales bacterium. Next base: position 134,162 of record JADJQX010000008.1, on the reverse strand, counting down.
GGCTCGTCGGGCTCCCGCTCGAAGGCGGGGCCCGGGCCGAGCGTGCCCTCTCGGAGTCGTCGTGGTCTTCGGTGTACCGCGCCGTGCATGGCGGGAAACCCTGCGTTCTTCGCGCGTTCCCGGGGCTCGACCCCGAAGCGTCCGCCGCGTGCGCGCGTGACGTCGAGCGGCTCGCGTCGAACGGCGCCGGCACCCCGAGCCTCGTGGCTCATGGCGTCGCGAACACCGCACGTGGGGAAGTTCCTTACGTCGTCACCGAGTGGGTCGATGGGCCCACGCTCGCCGCCGAGCTCGACCTCCGCACCGCCGCCTATCCGCTCGCCGAGGTCGCGTCGCTCGCGTCGGCGCTCCGGCGCCCGTTCACCGTGGCGCACGAGCTCGGCATCGTCCACGGGGACGTGGGGCCCTCGGCGCTCCACCTCGACAAACGCGAGAAGTCCCCGGTGCTCCGCATCGTCGACTTCGGGGTCGCCCGCGCGCTCGCTCGGGTGCCCGCGGCGTCTCCGTACGAGCCTCGTCACGCGGCCCCGGAGGTCGTCGATTCGTCCCTCGGCGCCATCGGGCCCGAGGCCGACGTCTTCGCGCTCGCGCTCACGTTCATGGAGGCGCTCCTCCCGCGCCTCAAACGCAAGACCGGGCCGCTCGCGCACCGCAAGAAGAAGAGCCTCGAGGCCGCGGATCGGCCGACCCCGAAGAAGCTCGGCCTCGATCTCCCGCCGAAGCTCGCCGAGGTGCTCGAGCGCGCCGTCGCCTCACGCCCTTCGGAGCGTTTCCCCGACGTGGTGGCGTTCTTCGACGCCCTCGCGGCGGTCGACGCGCAGTTTCACGTGCACGTGGGGCGCCGCGGTGTCGAGCACACGAAGCCGCCCGCCTCGCAGCCCGCATCACCGAAGGCCCCGCCCTCGTCCCCGGGAGGCTCCGGGCCCATCGGCGCGCCTCCGCCGAAGATCGAGGCGAGCGTGGCCGTGGCGCCACCTCCCGGCGCATCGGCGGGGCCCGAGGCGTTTCGCACACGAGGTGCCTCCGACCCGCCTCCGCCCGTACGCCGCAGCGTGCCTCCTGGGCGCGGCATCGAGGCCCCGCTCACGTTCCTGAAGGGGCCGTCGGAGCCTCCGCCCGCGCTCGTGGCTCCGAGCCCGCTCGCGGCGCCTGCGGTGCCCCGTGATCTCGTGCCGCCCTCGGAGGCCGTGCCGTCCGAGCCGTCGCCGCCCGTCTCCTCGGGGACGGGAAAGCGCCGCGCTCCCATGGGGTTGGCGTCGCAGAGCGGGCTCTTCGCGGCGTCGGCCGCGGTCGCCGACGGCCGGGCCGCTCCGGAGGTCGCGCCGCACGAGCCGGCCGCACACCTCGCGAGCACGACCTCCACGACCCCCGCCGTCCTGGCGCCTCCGAGCCCAGGGAACGCGCCTTCGGGCCCAGAGACCGCCGCTCCGGCTCCCGAGATGTCCCCGGGTGCTCCCGAGATGTCCCCGAGCGCTCCCGAGGTGTCCCTGAGCGCTCCCGAGATGTCCCCGGGTGCTCCCGAGGTGTCCCTGAGCGCCGCCGGCCTGTCCCCGAGTGCGTTCGGAATGGCCGCGGAGCCCGCTCCCACCTCTCCGGAGCCCGCGCCCGGGCAGGGTGGGGCGCCCGCGGTCGGGGTGGAGATGCCTCCGGTCGCCGCCGTGGCGCCTCCGGTCGGGATGGAGATGCCTCCGGTCGCGGCCATGGCGCCTCCGGTCGGGGTGGAGATGTCTCCGGTCGCCGCCGTGGCGCCTCCGGTCGTCGCCGTGGCGCCTCCGGTCGACCTCGGGCCTTCTCCGGCGCGCCCTCCCACCGCGTCGATGCTCGAAGAGCCGCCCATGCCGCCGATGGAGAGCTCGCGTGGGCTCCTCCTGGGAGCCGCAGGGGTGGCCGTGCTCGCGGTGGTCGTCGGGATCGTGGTCGTCGTCGGAGGCCGGTCGAAACCCGAGCCCACGGCCGCGGAGCCCGTGCCATCGGCGTCCACGACCGTCGCGTCGGCCCCCCCTTCGGCGTCGGTCGTCCCTTCGTCGCAGCCGTCCGCGTCGCCCTCGGGTGAAAGCGCCGCGGCGCCGTCCGAGGTCCCGTCCGCGGCCCCGCCTCCCGGTCCTGCCGGCGTCGCGGCGTTCGACGCGGCTTCGGCCAAGGCCGCGCTCGACGCCGTTCCTGGAACGCAGTCGGAGTGCCGGAAGCTCAACGGGCCGCGAGGAAAGTGGAAGGCGACCGTGACGTTCGAGCCCTCGGGGGCCGTGTCGGAGGTCGAGCTCGAGAAGCCGTTCTCGCGGACCCCGGCGGGCAAATGCGTCCGTGATCACCTGAAGGGTGCCACGGTCCCGGCGTTCGGCGGGAGCGCTCAGAAGGTGACCACCCTCGTGACGATCGCCGTGTCGGGAAAGTAGCGTCGAAGGTCTCGGATTTGCGCTGCCCGGCCGCTCCGCGGTTCGGGTAAGCTCCGTCCGTGGCTCCGCCCGATCCGTTCGGCCTCGTAGGTCAGGTCCTCGATGGCCAGTTCCGCGTCGATCGTTTCATCGGCGAGGGCGGGTTCAGCGTGGTGTACGCGGGCCACCACCTCGGGCTCTCGGAGCCCATCGCCATCAAGTGCATGAAGCTGCCCCCGCAGCTCAGCTCGCAGCTCATCGAGACGTTCGTCCAGAGGTTCCGCGACGAGAGCCGGCTCCACTACAAGCTCTCGCAAGGGAACTTGTACATTGCACGCACCATGGCGGCGGGCACCACGGTGTCTCCGGTCACGCGCGCCCTCGTGCCGTACATGGTCCTCGAGTGGCTCGACGGGCACTCGCTCGCGTCCGAGCTCGAGCGGGATCCGAGGCAGCGCCCGCTCTCGGAGGTCGTCCCGCTCTTCGACACGGCGGTCGACGCGCTGTCGTTCGCGCAGTCGCAGGGGGTCGTCCACCGCGATCTCAACCCCGGGAATTTCTTCCTCACGAAGACGGCCTCGGGGACGAAGCTCAAGGTGCTCGATTTCGGCGTCGCCAAGGTGCTCGACGAGTCGCGCCTCGAGATCGGCCCTCGTGTGCAGACCATGGGGAAGATCCGCATCTTCGCCCCGGCGTACGGCGCGCCCGAGCAGTTCGACGACACGCTCGGCCCGATCGGCCCCGCGACCGACGTGTACGCCCTCGCGCTCGTCGTGCTCGAGGCGCTCTCGGGAAAGACGGTCATGACCGGCGAGCACCTCGGCGATTTCGCGATGGCCGCGCTCGATCCGGTGAAGCGCCCGTCCCCCAAGGGCGTCGGGGTGGTCGTCTCGCCCGACGTCGAGTCCGTCTTCGCGCGGGCGCTCGCGGTGAGCCCGCGGGATCGCTGGCCCACGGTCCGAGATTTCTGGACCGCGCTCCGGTTGGCCTCGCGGCTCGGCGGCGCGGCCGAGGCGGGGCGCGGCCCGGAGACGATGCTGCTCGCCACCATGCCCCTCGATGGCGGCGCACAGGACGATCCCACCACGGTCGACGTGCTCCCCGAAGAGCCCTCTCCGGCGACCCAGCGCCTCGGCGCGGCGAACCTGGCGAGCGCGGTCCCTGTCCCCTCGGGGCAGGGCGTCGCCGTTGCGCCTCCGGTCGTGCCTTCGGCCGACCCGCTCGCGTCGACGGTCGCTCCGGTCGCGTCGTTGGCGGATCCGCTCGCGTCCACGGCGTCTCCGCTCGGCGCCTCGGCGGGGCCGGTCGTGTCCTTGGCGGACCCGCTCGCGTCCACGGCGTCCCCGCTCGGGAAGGCTCCGAACCCGCTCGCCGCGACGGTGGCCCTCGCCGCGCCCATCGCCGTGGAGAAGGCCCCCCCGTCGCCCGCCCCCGCGCCGCCGAAGGGCGATCGCTCTCAGCTCGTGACGCTCGCGATGACGACACGCCCGAGCCTCCCGGGCGACGAGCGCATCTCGGCCCTCCCGCCTTCGCCTCCCGTCCCCGCCAAACCCGGCCCCGGGCTCTCGTCGACGGTGGTGATGGCCGAGCTGCCGCTCCCACCGCGGGAGCGGCCGTCGTTCGTCCCGGACGGGCGCGTCTCGAGTGTGCCGCACGGCGCTCCGTCGCCGCCCGATCCTGGGGGCATGGGGCACGAGCGTGTGTCGGCGATCCCGGGAGAGCGTGTGTCGGCGATCCCCGGGGAGCGTGTGTCGGCCGTCCCCGGAGCGCCGCCTGCTCGCCCCGTCTTCGCGCCGGACGACTCGCCCGTCTCGGCGCCGACCACGCGGGGAAGCTACGTGGGGCTCGGGGTCGCCGCGGCGGTCGTCGTGCTCGTCGTCGGAGGTCTCGGTCTCTATGCCGTCTTCGGGCGAGGAGCGCCTACGCCCGCGCCGCCCTCGGCGTCCGTGGCCCCCCCGCCGGCCCCCTCGACGTCCTCGGCCGACGCTCCCCCGCCATCGCCCTCGTCGTCGCCAACGTCTGCGCCGGCCCCGTCCGTCTCCTCGAGCGCCGCCGCCGAGGCTCCGCCCTCCGCGACGCCCGAGCCGTCTCCGGCCGCCCCCACTCCTGCCTCGCCGTCTGCGGCGGTGCCCACGAAGCCGCCGAGCACGGCGCCCACGCCCCAGCCCACGCCTCAGCCCTCGACGCCGGCCACGCCTGGCGCGTTCGACCGCGCGCTCGCGCAGAAGAAGCTCGATCAGGCGAACGGCGTTCTCGTCGCGTGCAAGGCGCCGGACGGGCCGAACGGAAAGGGGAGCGCGAGCGTCACGTTCGCGCCGTCGGGGGCGGTCACCGCCGTCGGGCTGACCGTGCCCTTCGAGGGCACCAAGGTCGGCGCGTGCGTGCGTGGGCAGCTCCTGCGCGTCAAGACGACGCCGTACGTGGGCGGCCCCGAGACCATGGCCTACGTGTTCACCGTGCCGAAGTAGGCGCGAGGTTCTCGGCCCTCGCGGGGCGTGGTACACGCTGGACCCGAAAACGGAGGACGTGATGGCCGACCCCAAGAGCGTGGAGCTTTTCGATCGTGCGGTGAAGGTGATCCCGGGAGGCGTGAACAGCCCGGTGCGTGCGTTCCGCGCGGTGGGCGGGAGCCCCGTGTTCGTCTCGCGCGCCGAGGGGGCGTACCTCTACGGGGCCGATGGTGCAAAGTACACGGATTACATCGGCTCTTGGGGGCCGATGATCGTGGGCCACGCGCACCCCGCGGTGCTCGCGGCGATCACCGAGGCGGTCTCGAAGGGCACGAGCTACGGCGCGCCCACCGAGCTCGAGGTGCGCTTCGCCGAGGCCCTCTGCGCGACCTACCCGAGCATGGAGATGGTGCGCTGCGTGTCGAGCGGGACCGAGGCCACCATGGCGGCGCTGCGCGTCGCTCGAGGCTTCACGGGCCGCGAGCTCGTGGTGAAGTTCGAGGGCTGCTACCACGGCCACGCCGACTTCTTGCTCGTCAAGGCGGGCTCGGGCGCGGCCACGTTCGGCGTGCCCGACTCGGCCGGCGTGCCCGAGGGCACGGCCAAGAACACGCTCACCTGTGCCTACAACGACACGGCGGGGCTCGAGGCGCTCTTCGCGGCGCGCGGCAAGGAGATCGCCGCGGTCATCGTGGAGCCGGTCGTCGGGAACATGGGCCTCGTCACGCCGGAGCCCGGCTTCCTCGAGGCGATCCTTGCACTCTGCAAGAAACACGGAGCCGTGTCGATCTTCGACGAGGTCATGACGGGCTCGCGCCTCTCGCGCGGGGGCTACCAAGGCCGCGTGGGTCTCCGCCCCGACATGACCTGCCTCGGAAAGATCGTGGGCGGCGGCATGCCGCTCGCGGCGTACGGCGGGCGGCGCGAGATCATGGAAAAAGTCGCCCCCGTGGGCCCGGTCTACCAAGCCGGGACCCTGAGTGGGAACCCGGTGGCCGTGAGCGCGGGCCTCGCGACCCTCGAGCTGCTCGACGCGGCGCTCTACGACAAGCTCGAGGCCTTGGGCGCGCGGCTCGAGAAGGGGCTCGTCGCGGCGATCGCGAAGGCCGAGGCGCCCGCGTGTGTGCAGCGCATCGGCTCGATGATCACGCTCTTCTTCACGAAGGGCCCTGTCCGCTCGTGGGACGACGCCAAGGCTAGCGACACGAAGCGCTTCGGCCGCTTCCACGGCGAGCTTTTGTCGCGCGGCGTCTACTGGCCCCCGGCGCAATACGAGGCGGCGTTCATCTCGGGTGCGCACACAGAAGCCGACATCGACGCCACGATCGCGGCGGCCCAAGCGGCGCTCCTCGCGAGCCGCTGAGATGTCGAGGGCTCCGCGCGCGCCTCGTCGCTCGCGGAGCCGTGACTCAGCCGGCGGCGCGCATCGCGGTGAACGCTCGGGTGACGTCGGCGAGCAGGTCTTCCGGATCCTCGAGGCCGGCGTGCACGCGGAGGCACGGGCCCTCGTAAGGGAAAGGTGTGGCGGTCCGTAGCCCCTTCGGGCTCATCGGCATCACGAGGCTCTCGTACCCGCCCCACGAGGCCCCGATGCCGAAGTGGGTGAGCGCGTCGACGAAGGCCGCGAACCGTTCGCGCGCCATGGGCTCGAAGACGACGCCGAAGAGGCCCGACGTGCCCGAAAAATCGCGCTTCCAGAGCGCATGATCGGGGAACCTCGGGAGCGCCGGGTGGAGGACCGCGGCGACCTCGGGGGCGGCCTCGAACGCCCGCGCCAGGGCGAGCCCCGTGGCACCTTGCCGCTCGAGGCGCACGGCCATGGTGCGGAGGCCCCGCGCGGCGAGGAAGGCGTCGTCGGCCGACACCGAGTAGCCGAGGTCGTCGCTCGCTCTTCGGAGCGCCTGGAAGGCCTCACGCGACGCGCACGCGACATAGCCGAGCATGGCGTCGGAGTGGCCCACGACGTACTTCGTCGCCGCTTGGATCGAGAGGTCGACGCCGTGCTCGATCGGACGAAAGAGGAGCGGGGTCGCCCAGGTGTTGTCGATCGCCGTGAGCACCCCGCGCGCGCGGCACACCTCGGTGATGGCCGGCACGTCTTGCACCTCGAACGTGAGAGAGCCGGGAGACTCGAGGTACACGCAGCGCGTCTCGGGCCGGAGGAGCTCCTCGATGCCGCCCGCGATCCGCGGATCGTAGAACGTGCACGCTACACCCATCTTGGCGAGCAGCCCCGAGGCGAGCTTTCGCACGGGGAAGTACACGCTGTCCGGGAGGAGCACGTGGGCCCCGGCGCTCACCGTGGCCAAGATCGACGCCGCGCACGCCGCGTAGCCCGAGGGGAAGAGCCACGTGCGGTGCGCCCCCTCGAGGGCCGTGAGCGCCTCCTCGAGGTCGCGGTGCGTGGGCGTGCCGAAGCGCCCGTAGTACGTCCCCGGGGCGTCGGCGACCATGTCGCGGATCTTCGCGTCCCACGCGGCGAGCGAAGGCGACAGGATCGTGGAGGCCCGCACGACGGGGGTGTTGACCGCGCCGTGGTAGGCCTCCGGGTGGCGCCCGCCGTGCGTGAGGAGCGTGTCGCGTTTCATCGAGGACGATGGCTCAGGTGGTGCTGCTCTTCGCCACGTTCGAGCGGGACTCGATCGCGGCCTGCGCGGCGGCGAGGCGGGCGATGGGCACGCGGAACGGCGAGCAGCTCACGTAGTCGAGGCCCACGCCGTGGAAGAACATGACGCTCGCGGGATCGCCGCCGTGCTCGCCGCAGACGCCGAGCTTGATCTTGGGGCGCGTCGTCTTTCCGCGCTCGCACGCGATCTTCACGAGCTCACCGACGCCGCTCTGGTCGAGCGAGACGAACGGGTCCTTCGGGAGCACGCCGGTGTCGACGTACGCCGGCAGGAACTTGCCCGCGTCGTCGCGCGAGAGGCCCATCGTGCACTGGGTGAGGTCGTTCGTTCCGAACGAGAAGAACTCGGCCTCCTTCGCCAGGTCGGCCGCCCGGAGCGCCGCGCGCGGCAGCTCGATCATCGTGCCGAAGGCGTACGGGATCGGGGCCTCGCCCGCGAAGACCTCGCCGGCCACCCTCTCGACGAGCTCCTTCATCCGCGTGAGCTCCTCGCGGGTCATCGCGAGCGGGATCATGATCTCCGGGTGGCAGACGACGCCGGCCTTCGTGGCCTCCTTCGCCGCGGTGAGGATCGCGCGCACCTGCATCGCGTAGATCTCGGGGTACGTGATGGCGAGGCGGCAGCCGCGGTGCCCGAGCATGGGGTTATACTCGTGGAGGTCCTTGATGCGCTGCTCGAGCCGGAGGGCCGGGACGTTCATGATCGACGCGAGCTCGGCGATCTGGCGCTCGTCCTGCGGGAGGAACTCGTGGAGCGGCGGATCGAGCAGGCGGATGGTCACGGGGAGACCGTCCATCTCCTTGAAAATACCCAAGAAATCCTCCTTCTGGACGGGGAGGAGCTTCTCGAGGGCCTTCTCGCGGGCGGGCACGTCGTCGGCGAGGATCATCTCGCGCATCGCGCGGATGCGGGACTCGTCGAAGAACATGTGCTCGGTGCGGCAGAGGCCGATGCCCTCGGCGCCGAAGGCCCGGGCGGTCTTCGCGTCGAGCGGGGTGTCGGCGTTGGCTCGGACCTTCGTGGTGCGCGAGGCGTCGGCCCACGTCATGAGCTCGCCGAACTCGCCCGCGAGCGCGGCGGGGACCGTGGGCACCGCGCCCTCGAAGATTTGCCCCGTGCCGCCGTCGAGCGTGATGAGGTCGCCTCGCTTCAGCTTGACCGTGCCGGTGATGCGACCCGACTCGTCGTACTGCGAGACGCTCATCGTGGCGTTCGCGTAGCTCACCTGGATGGCCGAGCACCCCGCGACGCAGGCCTTGCCCATGCCGCGGGCGACGACGGCCGCGTGGCTCGTCATGCCGCCGCGGGCCGTCAGGATGCCGCGCGCCGCCTTCATGCCGTGGATGTCCTCGGGGGACGTCTCGACGCGCACGAGGATCACGGCTTTGCCCTGCGCGGCGAGCTTCTCGGCCTCGTCGGCGTGGAACACGATGTGGCCCTGCGCAGCTCCGGGGCTCGCGGGGAGACCCTGGGCGATGAGCTTCTTTTCGGCCTTGGGATCGAGCGTCGGGTGGAGGAGCTGATCGAGCGACGAAGGCGCGACGCGGAGCACGGCCTCGTCCTTCGAGATGAGCCCCTCTTTGTGCATCTCGACCGCGGTGCGCACGGCGGCGCGGCTCGTGCGCTTTCCGTTGCGGCACTGGAGCATGTAGAGCTTCGTGTCCTGGATGGTGAACTCGAGGTCCTGCATGTCGCGGAAGTGCGTCTCGAGGCGCGCGGCGATCGCGACGAGCTCGGCGTGGGCCTTCGGCATGACGCTCTCGAGCGAGTCGGGCGAGCCGTCGAGCGGGAGCGGCGTGCGGATGCCGGCGACCACGTCCTCGCCCTGGGCGTTCGGGAGCCACTCTCCGTAGAGCTTCTTCTCTCCGGTGGAGGGATCGCGCGTGAAGGCGACACCCGTGGCCGACGAGTCACCGAGGTTGCCGAAGACCATCGCCTGGATGTTGCACGCCGTGCCCCAGTGATCGGGGATGTCGTGCATCTTGCGGTAGACGATGGCCCTGTGGTTCTGCCACGAGCCGAACACGCTCCCGATCGCGAGGAGGAGCTGCTCCTTCGGATCGGTGGGAAATTCCTTGCCGGAGCGCTCGCGAACGATTCCCTTGAACGTCGCCACGAGGGCGCGGAGCTCCTCCTCGGGGAGCTGCGAGTCGGGCACCTTGCGTTTGAGCTCCTCGGCGTTGAGGCGCGTCGTGTCGATGCCTTGCGCCTTGGCGACGCGGCCGCGCGCCTCGTCGAGCGCGTGCTCGAAGGCCTCGCGTTTGATGCCGAGGGCCACGTCGGCGAACATGGCTACGAAGCGCCGGTAGGCGTCGAACGCGAAGCGCGCGTTGCCCGTGAGCTTCGCGAGGCCCTCGGCGGTCGCGTCGTTCAAGCCGAGGTTCAGGATGGTGTCCATCATGCCGGGCATCGACGCGCGGGCCCCGGAGCGCACCGACACGAGCAGGGGCTTCGCCGGATCGCCGAACCGCATGCCGAGGCTCGCCTCGAGCTTCGTGAGCGCAAGGTCGAGCTCGCTCGTGACCTCCGCGGGCAGCTTCCCCTCGGCGATGTACTTCGCGCACACCTCGGTCGAGAGCGTGAAGCCGGGCGGCACCGGGAGCCCGATCCGAGTCATCTCGGCGAGGCCCGCCCCCTTTCCACCGAGCAGATCCTTGCGCGACGGATCCCCTTCAGCCTGACCATCCCCGAACGAGTAGACGTGCTGTGCCATGGCGCGTCACTTTAGCGCCGGCCGGCCGTGAGCCTCCGAAAGAAACGCCCTCGGGCGGCGTTTCCGATTCGGCAAGAGCCTACACGGGCCTACATCGAGGCCCGGCGGCCGCAGGCGCTCAGGAAAGGCGCGAAAAGTCTGCGATTTTCCGCATGGCCTGCGCCCCGTAAGCGAGCACCTCGAGGCGCTTCGGGGTGAGGGCGTCGGCCGGGTCGTTCACGAGGGTGCGCACGAAGATCGCGTCGAGGCGCTCGGCCACGTCCTCGGCGTGGGACATGCCCTCGCGGACACGCGCTTCGGTGGTGAGATCGCCCGTGGCCGAGGCGATGCGGCCGACGACGTCGACGATGGTGGCGTCGTCTTCTTTCGTGAACACGTCTTTGCCGTGGAGCACGGGGGTTGCGTCCTTCGCGATGCCGGAGAGGCGCTTCGCCACGGTGCGGGCCTTCTCGAGCCAGGGCTCGCCGCCGACCACGGCCCGCGAGAGCACACGCGCGCGGACGAACGCGCGGGCCGGGAAGAGCACGGCGTCGTCTCCGAGGACGGCGTCGGCGACGGGGGTCGACGTCTCTCCGGCGATGAGCCCGCGGAGGCGCTCCATGGCGAAATCGAGGACCTTCTTCGTGGTCTCGTCGCAGGAGAGATCGAGCTTCTTGCCCTCGAGGCCGAGGTACGCGTCTTGGAGCACGGCGCCGAGATCGAGCGCGCCGAGGGCCGGGAGGGCCTCTGCGTTCTCGACGATGGTGCGCAAGATGGCGATGCAGGCGCGGCGGAGCGCGAAGGGATCGGCCGCCCCCGTGGGCGAGAGGCCGACCGCGAAGCAGCCCGTGAGCGAGTCGAGCCTGTCGGCGAGGGCGACCACGACAGCGACGCCGTCGGTCGGGACGGGGCTCGTGCCGCCGAGGGGCATGTAGTGATCGCGGATGGCGTCGGCGACGGTCGCTTCTTCGCCCGCGGCGAGGGCGTACGTGCGGCCCATCGAGCCTTGGAGCTCGGGGAACTCGCCCACCATGAGCGACACGAGGTCGAACTTGCAGAGGTGCGCCGCGCGGGCCACCCGGGCGCGCTCGGGTGGCGAAAACCCGAGATGATCCGCGAGGATACCGGCGAGGCGCTCGACGCGCGCGACCTTCTCGCGCACGGTGCCGAGGCGGTTGTGGAACACGATGCCCGAGAGCTTCTCGATGCGGTCCTCGAGCTTGGCCTTCTTGTCCTCGCCGAAGAAAAACTCCGCGTCGGCGAGGCGCGCGCGCATGACGCGGCCGATGCCTTTGGCGATGACGTCGGGGGCGAGCGCCGTGTTGACGACGGCGACGTACCGAGGCACGAGCGTGTCGGGGCCCGTCTCGACGCAGAAGTACTTCTGGTGGCCGCGGGCGACCGCGCGGATCACGTCGGCCGGGAGGGCGAGGAAGCGCTCGTCGAACGAGCCCGTGACGACGAACGGCTCCTCGACGAGGGACGCGTTCTCGGGGACGAGGCTCGGATCGGCGTCGTGTTTGCCCCCGGCGAGCTCGGCGGCCTTGGCGACACGTTCCATCATCAAGGCCTCGCGGGCCTTGCGGTCGACGAGCACGTGGCGCTCGGAGAGGGCGGCCTCGTAGTCCGAGGCGTGGGCGAGCGAGAAGGTGCCCTCGGAGAGGAAGCGGTGCCCGCGCGACACGCGATCGGAGACCACGTTGGCGAACGAGAACGTGATCGTGTCGGCGCCGAGCAGCGCGACGAGCCACTGCACGGGGCGGCCGAAGGCGGCGTCCCCCGAGGTGCCCCAGCGCATCGACTTGCGGAACGGGATCTTCTCGCAGATCTCGGTGAGCACGGGCCCGAGGAGGTCCTTCGCGGGGCGCCCCTTCTCGACGCGGCGACCCGTGACGAAGCGGCCCGCCTTCTGTTTGCCGCTGGCGGTGAAGTCTTTGACGACGAGCGACGCGACCTCGACGCCGAGCTTCGTGGCGAACGCCTCGGCGGCCTTGGTGGGGGCGCCGTCCTTGAAGGCCGCGGCCTCGGGCGGGCCTACGACCTCTTCGTCGAGATCGGCCTGGGCGAGGGCGAGCTCGGGCACGACCACCGCGAGGCGCCGCGGTGTGCCGAGCGCGCGGAGCTCGCCGTGGGGCAAACGAAGCGCCGCGAGCCTCTCGCGCACGAGCGTGGGGAGGGCCGCGAGGGCGGCGTCCACGAACGAGGAGGGGAGCTCTTCGCAGCCGATTTCGAGGAGAAGCGTGTCCGTCTCGGGCATGACGCGCCCCTTATACTTCGCCCCTCGCGGGATCTGTGCGGGAATTCAGAGCCGCCCGCCGACATCCATGTAGCAAAGGCGCGGGGCCTCTTCGCAGTACTCGGTCATGCACGCGACCATCCGGGGTCGCTCGCCGTCCTTCGTGACCGACAGGATGCCCGCGCACTCGGCCGAGGTGAGCACCTTCGGCGCCGGCGCAGGTCCTCCCATGGGCTTCTGCCGTGGCACGGGGGCGGGCCTCCCCGCGCACTTTTGGACGACGGGTGCGCAGGCCGCCGTGGCCTTGGGGTCGAGCACCTTCGGGTCGGACCAGCGCTCGAGGCAGTCGCCCGGGTCGGTGCTGACGAGCCTTAGGTCGCAGGTGCTCCGCGTGTTGTTCTGGCGCAGCATGCACTGCACGAAGCGCTGGAAATGCTCCGGGCGGAGGCCCTTCTCGAGCTTGCGGCAGTCGTGCATGAGCACGCGCATCGCCTCGGCCGCGGGGCCTCCCGGGCAGCGCAGCTCCGAGCACGTGTGCTTGGCGTTCGGGTCGAAGGTGTCGATCGCCGAGGCCTGAGCGACCTCGGCCACCGGGGCGGGCAGGGGCGAAGCCGCCTCTTGCGCGGGCTGGGGAGGAGGCTGGGTGATGGCGACCGTCGCCGAGGGCGCCTCGGGCTGTGGCGGTACGCGCACCTCGAGCGGGGCGAGGGGCGGGGTCTCGGGCGCCGGCTCCTTGGCGCACGCGGTGATCCCGGCGATGGCGGTGACGAGAGAGAAGAACCGTTTGGGATCGACCTTCACCCGGTCGATCGTAGACGACCCTGGCGCACACGACAGCTCTTTGCTCGGGTCGATGGGCGAGGCGCGGTCGCCATGCCGCAAGTGCTGGATGTTAGGGCGTTTCTTGCTCGTTGGCGGGCGCGCGGTACGGTGGGCCCGAGGCCTTGCCGGTCACGACCTCCGCGAGCCACGCGAGGATCGCGACGATGCGCTCGGGGTCGAGCTCGACGCCGCTCACGTCGAGCGTGGCCTTGCCGTCGCGGAGGTCGAAGTAGAGGGGCATGCGGTCCGGGAGCGAGAGCAGCATCGTGACCGAGCGCTCCCCGAGCACGGCGCGCGCCTCGTCGACGGAGCTCGCGTCGGACGAGAAGGTCTCGTCGAGCTCGGGGATCCCGAGCGCCTTGGGCTTCTTGACGAGCGCGAGGAGCCCACGTGGACGAGGGGCGAGGGTGAGCACGAGGGGGCGCTTCTGCGCGGCGCTGGCCGAAAAACGCATCATGAGGCCCTCGTCGCCCGTCTCGGCGAGTCCGACCTCCACCGTCGCGCCGCCGAGGAGCCCCGTGAGGCTCGGCTCGTAGTCGGGTCCGGCGGTGAGCCCGGTGCGCTCCGCCGCCTCGGTGAGGGCCTTGTGGGCCTGCCCCGCGAAGCGCTCGACGAGCGCCCGACGCGCCTCTTCGGCCTTCTGTTTCTTCTCGCGCGAGAAGAGCTGCGAGACGAGCGCGCCGAGCGAGATCACCGCGGCCCCTCTTACTTGTCGGAGCCCGGGGAGCCTCCGGCGCCGCTCGGCATCGGGTTGTGCTCACGCTCGAGGTACCGGAAGATCGTCCGCGGATCGACGCCGAGGTCGCGCGCGGTCTGGGTGCGGTTGCCGTTGTTGCGCTCGAGCACCTCGAGCACGTACTTGCGCTGGAACTCTTCTTTGGCCTTCTCGAGCGGCAAGATGGGGCTCTCGCCCGCCTGATCGAGCTCGAGATCCTCGACGCCGAGGAGGGCCTTGTCGCACAAGACGAGGGCCTTCTTGATGCGGTTTTCGAGCTGGCGGATGTTGCCGGGCCAGGGGTTTTTCTTGATGGCGGCGAGCGCCTGGGGCGTAAACCCCTGCACCGAGCTCTTGAGCTCGTCGGCGTACTTCGAGAGGAGGGCCTTGGCGATGATGACCACGTCGTCGCCGCGCTGGCGGAGCGCCGGGAGGAAGAGGTTCACGACGTTGAGGCGGTAGTAGAGGTCCTCGCGGAACCGGCCGGCGCGGATCTCTTCTTCGAGCACGCGGTTCGTCGCCGCGACGATGCGGATGTCGACCTTCTCGGGCTTCGAGTCGCCGACGCGGAAGACGACGCGCTCCTGGAGCGCGCGGAGGAGCTTCACCTGGAGGTTCAGCGGGAGCTCGCCGATCTCGTCCAAGAAGAGGGTGCCGCGATCGGCGGCCTGGAATTTCCCGGGCCTCGACGCGATGGCGCCGGTGAACGCGCCCTTCACGTGGCCGAAGAGCTCGCTCTCGATGAGGTTCTCGGGGATGGCGCCGCAGTTGATGACGACGAAGGGGCCGTTCGCGCGGTTCGAGCGCCGGTGCACCTCGCGCGCGATGAGCTCCTTGCCCGTGCCGGTCTCGCCGGTGATGAGGACGCTGATGTCGGTCGTCGCGACCTTCTGGAGCTTGCGGAAGACCTCCATCATCGACGGGCACACGCCGATGATCTCGCCGAAGCGCTTGTCCTTGAGCTCGGCGGCGAGCTTCTCCTTGTCGGCGCGGAGCGTCGAGAGGAGCATCGCGTTCTGCAAGATGAGCGACGCCTGGCCCGCGAAGATGCTGAGGAGATCGATCTGGGACTTCTGGAAGAGGCCCTTCACGCGGTCGTTGCCGACGTAGAGGGCGCCCACGACGTGCCCTTGCGCCACGAGCGGGGCACACATGACGCTCGAGAGGCGGAGCGCCACGACGCTCTTGCTCGAGCCGAACTGGTCGTCGGTGAGGGCGTCCGAGACGATGAGCGGGCGGCCCGTCTCGATGACGCGGCGGACGATGCTGTCGGAGACCTGGCCGCTCGGGTCGGTGATGGTCTCCTTGTTGACGTGGCGCGAGGCGCGCACGTGGGCCTTGCTCTCGCCCGCGGGGGTGGCGCCGGTGTAGGCGTCGTCGAGGAGCAAAATGAGGCCCTTTTCGGCGCCCGTGACCTCGATGACCGCGTCGAGCATGGCCTCGAGCAGCTCCTCGAGGTCCTTCATGGTCATGAGCTTCTCGCTGAACTCGTGGAGCTTTCGCACGCCGGCGAGGTGGTTCACCGAGGTGGGCATCGAGAGGGGCTGCTCGAGCTGGGTGAGCGACGTCTCGGGCTGCTGCTGGATGCGCACGTTCACCGGCTCGTCGAACATGCTGAAGAGGAACTCGCCCGCGCCGAGCGTGAGGCGGTCGCCGTGCACGAGGCGCGCGCGGCGCTTCTTCTTGGTGTTGATCTGGATCTCACCGACCTTGTCGATCTCGTCGAGGTTGAAGTCCCGCCCGTCGAAGACGATCTGGGCGTGCGCGTCGGCGAGGCCGGCCACCGGGACCGCGATGTCGTTGCCCATCGCGCGGCCGATGGTCGTCATCGGCTTGTAGATCACGAACGTGCGGGGCGAGCCTTGGGTGGGGAACCACTTGAGGATGGGCATGGGGCTTTCGAGAAGGGCCGATGGGGAGACGCACGCATGTTGCCGCATCCGGCGCGACCTTTCTCGGAAATCGGCCCCGGCCCCCGGAATGACGGCCTGGGCTCCGGGGAGCGCACCTACGGGCCGCGCTCCTCACGACGCGCCCGGACGACGCACGTGGTCGTGTCGTCGAGGCAGGCCACGGTTTTTGACCGACGGATTCCGCAGAGGTAAAAAGGGGTTTCGGCTCGCGCGCGATCCGGCTCGGTTCGGCAGGCCGCGCGGCCACGGGAGAATGCTCGAATGAATACGAAGCTCGTGCCCTGGGCGCTCGTGGCGCTCGTCGGATTGGCAGCAGGTATCGTCGTCGCGTGCGGCCCCGACAAGCCGCCGCTCACCCCCGACTCGATCGACGGTGACGCCGGCGCCGTTCCGGACATGCCGGCCCCGCCCGGCTCGGGAAGCGCCGCGCCCGTCCCGCCCGGCTGATCGGGCATCCTACCTTGTCGCCGAAGAGGGTACCTACGACCACGCGCCTCCCACCAGCGGGGGCGGGCTCGTGGGGTCTCTTCGGCGCCTCGGCGTTCGTGCCCCCTTGGCAGGGGAGCGCCGAGTGTGTCACGTCCATTCGGTAGGGGAACGAATCGATCCTGCGAGGTCGCCGTGTTCCTCGAGGAGCCGCTCGTATGAAGTCGTCGTCGCTTTCGCTTCTCCCCCTCGTGGGCTTCGTCGCCCTCGCGGTCGCCGTGGTGGGCTGCGCGACCGGTTCGGTCGTCGCCGAGGACGACACGCTCCCCGATGACATCGTCGACGCCGACGGCGGCACGACGCCCGACGGCGCGCCCCGCCCGCCCACGACGTGCGAGCCGGGCAAGTGCCCCGCGGGCTTCTACAACCTCGACGGCAAGGGCGACGGCGCGAACTGCGGCTGCGAGTACGCCTGCACGAAGAAGAGCGAAGAGGACGCCTTCGACATCGCCTTCATCGACGCGAACTGCGACGGCTCCGACGGCATGGTGAACGAGTGCGTCTACGTGTCCACGTCGATCGGCAACGACACGGGAGACGGCACCCGCCAGAAGCCCTTCAAGACGATCGCCCGCGCGGTGGTGGTCGCCGGAGCCGGCACGAAGAAGCGCCCCGTGTGCCTCTCGGCCGAGAAATACACCGAGCCCGTCGAGCTCCCCTCGGGTGTGAGCCTCTACGGTGGCTTCAACCAGGCCGACCCCACGTTCCCGTTCCGTAGGTCTCTCAAGAACGGCACCCAAGACATCGCGACCACCATCGTCGCGCCGACGACCGGCCCGACCGCCGGCACGGGCATCCTGATCCAAGAGATCAAAGAAGAGATGCACGTCGAGAACCTCACGATCGACGTGAAGATCGGCGAGGCGCAGAACGGCCAGAGCGTGTACGGCGTGCGTGTCGGCGGGGGCACGGGCCAGCTCTTTTTGCGCAAGAACGTGCTCTTGCTCGGCAACGCGAACCCCGGCGCGGGTGGCACGAACGGTGTGCCTCCGAGCGCGACCCCGGCGCCCAACGGCAACGTCGGCGGCAACGGCTGCTCGAACTGCTCGAGCTTCGGCCAGGGCGGCGCGGCCCCGACCTGTTCCTCTCCCGGCGGGCGTGGCGGAAACGGCTCGAACGGCTCCGGCAACGACGGGGCGCCAGGCTCTCCCGGGGCGGGCGGCGCGAGCGGCGGCGGCGGCGGCGGTGGCACGTCGTGCATCTCGTCCGGTAGCGGCGGGCCCGGCGGCCCCGGAAACCCGGGCGCGGCCGGCTCTGTGCCTGCGCAAGGTGGCGTCGGCGCGGCCTCGCTCGGTACGGTCGTCACCGGGCTCTACGTGGCCGCCAAGGGCGCCGCGGGCCCGGCCGGTGGCAACGGTGGTGGTGGTGGCGGCGGCGGTGGCGGCGGGAGCTCCGCGCGCTCGTGGCCCATCTGCTACGACGACGGCGCCGGTGGCGGTGGCTCGGGCGGCTGCGGCGGCGCGGGTGGACCTGGCGGCGGCGGCGGCGACGGCGGCGGCTCGGTCATCGGGCTCTTGCTCGGCGGCGCGACGGCGGTCGTCGAGGCGAACGTGTTCACGCTCGGCAACGGCGGCGCGGGCGGCAAGGGTGGCACCGGCGCGACGGGCCAGCCCGGAGGCACGGGCATGGGCGGGGGCTCTCCTGGCCCCGTGGCTGGCACCGGTGGGCGCGGTGGCAACGGCGGCGGCGGTGGCTCCGGCGCGGGCGGCGGTGGTGGCGCGGGTGGGCACTCGGTGCGCATCGCGCGCGCTCCGACGGCCGTCGTGACCGAGGCCACCAACACGGGCACGCTCGGCACGGCGGGCACGGGCGGCGACGGCGGCTCGGGCGGCACGGGCGCCCCCGCGGGCACCAAGGGCACGGCCGGGCTCGCCAAAGAGCTCCTCGTCGTCGGCAACTGATCGGCACGAGAGACGCGAGGTCGTCTCTCGGACGCAAGCGACACGAGACAAGCCGAGGCGACACGACGAAAGAAGCCGAGAGGGATGCCCCCACACGCGGGTGCTCGCCCTCCGGGCTGCGCGCCCGCGAGCTCCCCCAAAGGCCGTTCTCGGCCTCGCGCCCCCGCGCCCGTCACGGAGCCCGCGCGCGCGAAGCCTCCGAGCGGCCAGGGGGAGCTCCCCCGACACACGCGTCGAAGCGCAACTACTCGACGACCTCGTAGGTCACGCGGTCGACGGGGTGCTCGAAGAGGCGAGGAGCGGAGTCCGTGAGCAATTTGACGGCGTCGGCGCGAATGGGCGGATCGAGCTCGAAGTGACCGCGGAGGCGCTTTTCCGCAGTGTCGTAGACGAGCTCCACGTATTTCGGTCGCCACTCCCAGCGGCCGCCTTCGGTCCGGACGCCAAAACACATGAGAGTTTGATCTTGGACGGAGGGGCGCCCGTCCTGTTCGTCGGGGGAGAGCTCGAGGTCGATCGCGCGAATGCGAGCGAAACCACGGCTCGCGAGCCGATCGAGTCCTTTGCTCGACATTCTTCCCTCGAGGCACCGAGACTCCGTATGTGGGACGTTCGCGATGAGCGTGACCCAGGGGTCGGAGTCTTTGCCCAGCGGGGGGGAGGCGGAGAGGTCCGTTGGATGGACGGTGAAGGCGATGAATCGGTTCGCGTAGGGTGCGCCGCCGAGGACGACCTCCTTGGGCAATCGAATCTCGTGCTGGCCGGGCACGGGGACGACGGGCACCTGGGGGGCCGCGTCGGGCGCGTCGGGCTCGGTCGCGAGCTTTCCGCACGCGGGGAGGAGGAGGCAGAGAAAAGGGAGGAGGCTCTTCATCGGTTGGCTCACGAATCCGAACGGGTCGGTGGGGCGCGGACGGAGGGCTCCGCGCCTTTCCCGGGAAGCGCAACTACTCGACGACCTCGTAGGTCACGCGGTCGACGGGGTGCTCGAAGAGGCGAGGAGCGGAGCCTGCAAGTAGCTTGACGGCGTCGGCGCGAATGGGTGGAACGAGCTCGAAGTGACCGCGGAGGCGTTTGGTCGCGGTGTCGTAGACGAGCTCCACGTGGTTCGTTCGCCATTCCCAGCGGCCGCCTTCGGTCCGGACGCCGAAGCACATGAGCGACTCGGACTGGTTGCTGGGGCTCCCGTCCCTTTCATCGGGAGAGAGCTCGAGGTCGATCGCGCGAATGCGCGCGAAACCACGGCTCGCGAGGCGCTCGAGTCCTTTGCTCGACATTCTTCCCTCGAGGCACACGGACGTATCCTCGAGGTTGGAGATGAGCATGACCCAGGGGTCGGAGTCTTTGCCCAGGGGGGGGGAAGCGGAGAGCTCCGTTGGGTGGATGGAGAAGGCGATGAAGCGGTTCTCGTAGGCGACGCCGCCGAGGACGACCTCCTTGGGAAATCGAATCTCGTGTTGGCCGGGCAAAGGCACGACCGGCACCTGGGGGGCCGCGTCGGGCGCGTCGGGCTCGGTCGCGAGCTTTCCGCACGCGGGGAGGGAGAGGCTAACAAAGCAGAGAAATGGGAGGAGGTTCTTCATCGGTTGGCTCGCAGTTCTAGGCAAGATGCCCACGCCGTGACAGTGTCGGCCGCTTCGCGCTCGCTGGGCTTGACCCTCAGCCGGAGCGCGCCGGCGCTGGAGTAGATCTCGGCGAAGGGCTGCTCACGGCCGTCGTCTCGTGTGGACGACCAGGCCCCCGAGATGCCCGTGACGAAGCAGCGGGCGTTCGCGGCCGTGCCCGCCGGGACGAGCTCCACGTCCGAGGTGGTGTGGGCGTCCCTCACGAGGTAGCTCGGCGTCCAGCCGTCGCACGTGTAGGCCATGGCCTCGCCCTTGAGGGGGCCGCGTTTCAAGGGGTAGGGCGGATCGGAGTGCCGCTGCGCGAGGGTGTTCGTGCCGTTCTCGAGGAGGACACGCAAGAGGTCGTCGCCGCCGTGGACGGCCTCGCGCCGCTGCGCCACGTTGCCGATGAACCCGGTGAGGACGTCGACCGAGGGGAGGTCGATGCGCGTCTCGTCGGCGTCGCGGCTGCCGTCGGGGTCGGTGACGTCGAAGTGGAAGACGGTGCAGTCGGACGAGGGCGGTGGGCTCACGAGCTCGTTCATGTTGATGCACTCGTACGCGCCGCCCGGCGAGCCCGTCTTCTCGCCCGCACGAGGGGCGGCGACGAAGCGCCAGCGCATGCGGCCACCATCGACGTAGAGCTGGAGGCCGGTCCCTACGAATTTGCTCGAGGTGAGGGGGACGTTGTCCTCCGATTGCCAGAAGGGGCCGTGCACGGCCGTCCACCCGCACATGCCCGTGCAGTTCTTGTCGCCCTCGCACGCCATCGAGATGGGTCCGTCGCTCTCGGTCCGCCGGTCGACGACGTCTCCCCTGGTGGCACCGTTGACCACCCCTCGCACGGGGGCGGCGCGGCAGGTCGTGCCTTGTGCGATCTGCTCGGCGTTGCAGCCCGGGAGCGCCTCGCCCTTCTGGATCGCGCGGGCGCACTTGGCGAGGGCGTTCGCTTGGGCCTCGGTTGCCGGGGAATACGTCACCTGGCCAGGCAGCATCCAGATGGGAGAGTCCGCCGAGTGAGGGTTCTTCATTGGCTGACTTGCGGCCGTCGCGAGTTGCCCGAATCGAAAAGCCGTGCCGGAGGCGAGCATGGTGCCGTCGGCCTTGCCGATGCCCATGCGGTGGCACGACAGGCACTGGCTGCCCTCGGCGGCGGAGGGCACCGTGACGGAGAAGGCCTTCCACGATTGAAAGTCGTTCCCGACGAAACGGTACGGGAGCGCGCGGTTCCAGGTGAAGCGCTGGTCCCATGGGCCGGCGCCGGGGTTGGTGCCGGGAAGGCGATTTCGTTCCTCGCCCCGGAGCTGGGCGAGGTAGGGCGACCGCACGAACGGGCCGTTGTCGTGGCAGCCGACGCACTTGATGCCGGCCGTGGCGCGCGGCGTCTGCCAGGGGCTGTTCTCGGACGCATCGGACGGGTGGGGGACGAAGGGGCCCATGTTCGCCGACGTACCGGTGCCGAGCCGGCTCTGGTAGAAGCACGTCGCGCCGTTTTGGCGGTTGTACTGAATGACGGCGATGTCCCCGTATCCGGTCGAGCCGCCCTTCTTGCGGCAGTGGGCCACGATGGAGACGTCGTCCGTCTGGACGAGCACCTGAAAGCGGCTGCCGGGGTCGCACTGCCCGTTCAGCACGTTCGGGTGATCGCAGGTCGCGTATGGGTACGGCGCGGCGCTGAGGTGCGTCTCGGGCACAAGGGTGCCGTCGTCGCAGTCGAAATCGGGCACGGCGACGCCGATCGCGTCGGTGCATTTGCGGTAGTAGTCGCTGAGGGAGTCGCTCGGCAGCCCGAGCTCGCACCCGTCCGCGTCGTGCTCTGCGGCCTGACGAACGACCCCCACGGCGCCGCTATCCCCTTCGGTGCTCGGGGTGGCTTGACCGCAGCCCCCGGAGAGCCCGGCGACGGCTGCCGCGAGGACACCGGGGACGACGAGGAACCTCGTAGGTGAGCGCCTCACGACGCACGCCCCTTGCAAACGAGGCGTGGCTCACGCGAGCAGGGCGCGCGCGACGCGCGAACGAGAGAGACAGGGCGCGCTCCGAGGCGCCCGAGTGAGAAGGCCATTGGGATGCATGCTTTCTCACCTCGATTTTCGTGCCGGCGCGCCCTTCCACAGGCACGCTGGCACCCACAACGTCGTAACACGGTAGGTACACGATGCAAGCATCTCGGTGACCCCACACGTCGATCCGAGGTGCCCGCACCCGATCGCCTTCAAGGAGGTCCGCCCGTACGGGGCGGCTCGTTCGACGTCGACCGGCTCGAAACGAAAGCGGACGGAGGGGCCGGCCTGGTGGAAGGTGGTCCTCGCACGAGGTGAAGCGTGGCCCGCGACAAGCCGAGCCCGCCGTCCGTGGGAGGTGTCGGCGCGGCGTGGGCGGTCGTTGCCAAGATTCGACGTGGGAGGAGTCGATTCCGTTCCGTGGCTGCGCTCGGCCTCCGAGCGGCCAGGCGGAGCGTTCACGGTGCACGCGGTGAGCTGCGGCCGAGACGTGACCACGCGCGGCATGGCGTCACCGCATGCGTGAGGGCTCCGCTCCGCTCCACGCCGCGTCGACGGAGTCGAACGTCACCCATGCCAGGTGGTCACTGGAGCGGGAGGTGCTCGACGACCGGGTCGAAGCACGACGCGGCGCCGTGGGCGGCGATCCCGGCGCCGAACGTGTTCCAATCGAAATACCCCAAGAGCGCGAGGTTGTTCGCGTCGATGGCGGCGAGGTAGGGGTGGCGCGGGACCACGTCGGGCCCAGGCTCGCAGCTCGTGTGGCGCGCGGGGACGGCCCAGACGACGCTGGGGGTGCCGTCGGATTGGACGAAGGTGCGGAGCTGGGTCTTGAAGGCCGGACTGGCGAAGCCGATGACGAGGTTCGGGCGGAGCTCCACGAGCGCACGCTCGGCGTCCGAGGCTTGGTAGAGAGGCTTGTGTTTGTACGCGGGGGTCTCCGTGATGAGGGAGGAGGCGAGCCCGATGACGACCTGGGTCCGCTCATGGACCGTCACCGTGAGCCCGGGGCCGTCCGCCATTTCCCCCGCGGCGAAGACCTGATCGAACACGAACGTGCGTGTCGGGGGCATGCCGTCGCCCGGCCCCTCGGGGAGACGGTAGTGGGAGACGAGCTTCAGTGCCGGCATCGGCGAGAAGCCGAGAACGACACCGAGCTTCTCGACGAAGGCGCGCGCGCCGCGTGGCGACAGCTCGGGGACCCGGAGCGTGCCCGAGGTCGTGGACCAGAGCGCCTCGACGCGATACGGCGGGTCGAATTGCCGCTCCACCCGATACCCCAATAGCGTCGGCGGGAAGACCGGATCCGGCGTGCTCTTGGGGGCCGGCGCAGGCGGAGGCTCCTGGGAGGCTTTCAACGCGGCGGCGCGTTCGGCGTGGCTTATCCCTCGCAGGGAAACCTCGCACACGGGCGCGTACTCCTTGAACATCGGATCTCGCCGCCGCGCGCCGGCCGACGGGGCGTAGCCGACGACGAGGAGCACGAGGAGCACGAACGGGGGTCGGCGGGTGGCGGTCGCTCCGGAGGTCATTGGAGGGGGAGGTGCTCGACGACCGGATCGAAGCAGGACTCGCCGCCGTGGGCGACGACTCCCTCGTGAAATAGATTCCAATCGAAATACCCCAGGAGCGCGAGGTTGTTCGCGTCGATGGCGGCGAGGTAGGGGTGGCGCGAGTCCGGGGCGTGCCCCGGTTCGCAGCTCGTGTGGCGCGCGGGGACGGCCCAGACGACGCTGAGCGTGCCGTCGGCTTGGGCGAAGAGGCGGAGATGCGTCTTCGTGAAGGGAGATCGAAAGCCCACGACGAGGTTCGGTCGAAGCTCGAGGAGCGCGCGCTCGGCGTCCGAGGCGGAGAACAACGGAAGGTGCTTGTGGGCGTCGGACTCCGAGATGAGCGACGAAGTGAGGCTGATGACGGCTCGCGTGCGCTCGTTGACCTCGATCTCGACGCCCGGGCCGTCGGTCATGGTGCCGGCGCCGAAGGCCTGATCGAACACGAACGTACGTATCGGCGGGGTCGTGCCATCTTCGCTCGCAGGCGCGTGGGTGTGTTTCTCGAGCTTCAGCGGAGGCATCGGCGCAAAACCCAGAATCCCGCCGAGCTGGGCCGCAAACGTCCGCGCGCCTGCGGGAGAGAGCTCGGGCAGCCGAAGCCCTGCGCCGCGCTCGGACTCGAGCGCCGACACGCGAAACGGTGCCGTGCGGTGTCGCGTGACCTTGTAGCCGAACATCGTGCTTGGAAAGACGGGCACGGGGGGTGGAGGTATTGCCTTCGGCACCTCGGCGAAGGGGGGCGGCTCGAACGGAATGGCGAGGTCGTCTTTGCTGAGCCCCCGCTGCGATACGGGGCATACCGGTGCCACTTGCGAGAACCCCTCCGAGGGAGACTGCGCGAGCGCGGACTGTACCTGCAAGAGACTGAGCCCCGCGAAGGCGAGGAGACCGATGGCGGTGGAGGGGCGGCTGCGCATGACGAGACCTCGGAAGGGTAGCAGTGGGCCGTGGGAGACGCCCGACGACGCGGGGCGATGGTCAGGAGCCTCGCTGGCCGGACGACCTGCCTTTCGTGGTGGAGGTCGGCGCGGGGCACGGGGGCGTTGCCAAGAATCGACGTGGAGGGAGTCGATTTCCGGAGAGCATGGAGCCGCAAGCGCTTCTCGCGCGGGGAGCTCGAACCTCGGGGTGCGTCCATGGGCACGGAAGCCCGGTCGAGACCGCCTCTTCGGCCCGTCAACGGGCGCCGAAGCCGGTCCGGACCGCCTCTTCGGCCCGTCAACGGGCCCGGAAGCCGGTCCGGACCGCCTCTTGAGCCCGTCAACGGGCGCGAAAGCCGGTCGGCACCGCCTCTTGAGCCCGTCAACGGGCCCGGAAGCCGGTCGGGACCGCCTCTTGAGCCCGTCAACGGGCGCCGAAGCCGGTCGGGACCGGCTGTTTTAGCCGAAATCTGGGGTGTGGCCTCCGCGGCGGCGCCTCGAGTGCCAGGCGACGGGTCGCGTCCTCGCGAGGACCGTTTCGTTCCGGCAAGCGCTCGTCTTCAGGCGGTTCGGACGACCTAGGGATCGTCTTGCGTCGCCCCTGACTTAGATCATAGCGTCTTCGCCTGGGGGGAGCGTCGCGGTGGCGGTCCGCCCGTGGAGAAAGGACCGTGCGATGGCATTGATCGATTTGACGACCCCCGAGATGGTCGACGTCTCGGGCGCTTGGCTCGACGCCGGCTCGCCCGAGGGCAAGGTGATCTCGCGGGCGAAGGGGCTCGTCCCGCTGCTCATGTTCGTGCGTGAGGCCCACGAAGGGCTGCTCGCGTCGCAGGTCGTCGCGGAGAGCCCGCACGCCGCGCGCATCAAAGAGCTCACGCAGACGAACACCGAGCTCGACCGGGATCACGATCGCCACGTGCGCGGCAGCATCCTCCTCTTGGAGGCCCTCGCGCTCCTCGCCAAGAGCGACAAGCGGCGCGCGGCGTACCGAGCGACGTCGCTCGCGCTCTTCCCCGACGGCGCGTCGACGACGCAGCTCTCCTACTCGGCCGAGGCCGGCAACGCGGCCATGGTCGACGAGCGCCTCAGCGACGCCCACAAGAAGACGATGGCCACCATCACCACGCCCGAAGGCTCCCTCCCCGAGATCGTGGGCCGCTGGAAGAAGGTGGCGCGCGCGCTCGGCGAGTCCGACAAGGAGCGCACGCGGCTCATGGAGGTCAAAGCCGACGGCACGACGAAGTCCGACGGCATCCAAGCGCGCAACGCGTGGATCCGCGCGGTCGACGTGTTCCGCCGCGCCATCCCCATGGCGAAGCTCTCCCCGGAGGACGTGACGACGATCCTCGCGACGCTGACCAAGTCCGAAGAGCGCGGCAAGAACCGCGGCGGTGGGGGTGGCGGCGGCGAAGAGGGGGGCGAGAGCGGTGAGGGCGGCGAGGGCGGCGAGCCCACCGGAGGCGGCGAGGGCTGACGGTCGCTTCCCGCGCGCTGGGTAGGCCAACGGGCGGCTCGACGGGGCGAGGCTCGCGTGCCACCGTCCCTTCATGAAGGCGCTCCGCTTCTTCCTCGTGGTCGGGCTCGTCGCGGGGGTCGGGTGTGCGCTGCCGCCGTCGCGTGAGGCGGCGTCGGGCGGGGCGCACCACCCGAGCTCCGCGCAGGAGATCGAAGCGTCGTCCGCGCCCGAGACGTGCGACCGCACTCGGACGATCGAGCTTCGGCGCACGCTCGCCGATGCCGTGGAGGAGGCGCGTATCCTCACGTGTGCGGCGGGGACGGTGCGCGTGACCGTCTCGCGCCGCGAGCGCGTGGAGCCCACCGAGCCCGCGAGCGACCGCGGCGACGACGTCGCGGAGGGGGTGACGAGCGTCGCGGTGTTCCGCGCGCTCTACGCGCAGGCCGCGACGAACGCCGCCTCGCTTCGCTGCCCCGCGCTGCCGAGTGACCTGCGAGCCGCCCCTCGGGACGCCATCGTGCTGCGCGCGGGCGGTGCGGGCGGCCGCGCGGTCGTCTGCGGCCTCGGTCCGGGGGGCGACCTTTGGGCTCCGTGGATCGCAGAGGCCGTCCGGAGCACGACGCTGGCGCATGGGGACCAAGCACCCACGGGGGAGCACGTGTGGCAGGACGAAATACGGTACGGGTGGCGCGGCCCGCGCCGCTGAGGTGAGCACCACCGCGTGGCTCTCCCCTCACCCGAGGGCCTCGCGAATGCGCACGAGCACCGCGGGCAGCGCACGCTCGACGTGCCACGCCTTGACCCGCAGCACCTGCACCCCGTACCGCGCGAGGTACGCGTCTCGCTCTCGGTCGCGCCACTCGCGGCCGACGTGGGAAGTGCCGTCGACCTCGACGACGAGCCGCGGCTCGGGGGCGAAGAAGTCGACGATGGTAGCGCCGAGGACGACTTGGCGCCGGAATTTGACGCCGAGACGCCGCCCCCGCAGCGCGTCCCACAGGATGCGCTCCGACGCGGTGGGGTGACGCCGCGAGTGCTGCGCGCAGGGCGTAAGGAAGTTGCGCTCGTGACGAAGTGACGGAAAGAGAAACCTCATATGGACCTCCGGGTCGGCGAGAGCGCCGGCTTCGTGCCCACCGGCGCAGACGCCGTGACAGCGGCGAAGATCCGACTCGCGACGCACCGAGCTGCCGCTGGCGCGGCGTGTGCGCCACAGCACGCAGCCGGCGCTCTCGTCGGCCCGGAGGGCGTGGTGCTCTCCAAGCGAAGGTGCCCCCACTCGCAGGTGCTCTCCGCGCGAAGGTGCCCCCACTCGCAGGTGCTCGCATGGAAAGGTGCCCCCACTCGCAGGTGCTCGGCCTACCGGCCTGCGCGCCTGCGGTCTCCCCCAAGTGTCGAGCTCCGCTCGCCACGGGGGAGACGCAGAGCTCGTGACGCGCACGGCCCCCTCGAGCGAGCCACGAGGGTCGCGGGCTCTTCACCTCCCCCTATCCGCTCGCAGGCTTTGCGCAAGCGAGTGAACGCGACGTGACGTGGAGAAGCAAAGCCGAGAACGGATTTTGGGGGAGGTGTCGGGCGCGCAGGCCGTTAGGCCGAGCACCCGGCGGTGGGGGCACCTCCCCCTCCTCCCACTCCCCCTCACTGCCCGTCGATGCAGATCTCCACGCGGCTCACGATGAGCGTGCCCGAGGGGCCGCCGGGGGAGATGCGGAGGAGGACGCCGGGGTTGCCGGGGCGGAACGCGGCGGTCGCGTCGGCCACGTACCAGCGGTACGGCGCGACGTTCGAGACGAAGCCGCTCGGGGTCGCGCCCGTGCCGTCGAACGACTGCCACGAGAACGAGCCGCCCGCGGTGGTGTTGAAGCTGCGGCCGAGGATGGCGAGGCTCACCTTGCGGATGGTCGAGATGCGCGCCGTCGACAGCTCGACGTCCATGAACACCGTGCCGCCCATCTCGAGGCCGCCCACGCCGAGGAACGTGTCGGTGAACACGGGCTGGTATCCGACGGCGCCGCGGCTGTACGCGCCGGCCTTCCAGCGAGACGCGTCGGGGAAGTTGTTGAGGTCGTACTGCACGTACGCGCGCGAGCTCGGCCCATTTCCGGCCCAGCGGAAGCGCGCGGCGTAGGTGCCGGTCGCGCCCGAGATGCACCCGCCGGGGAGCACGCCGCCGCCATCGGAGCCACCGTCGGAGCCGCCGTCGGACGCGCCGCCGTCGGACGTGCCGCCATCGGACGCGCCGCCACCATCGGACGTGCCGCCATCGGAGGCGCCGCCGCCGTCCGAGTCACCGCCGTCGAGCGCGCCGCCGCCGTCCGAGTCACCGCCATCGGAGGCGCCGCCGCCGTCGTTCGAGGAGCCGCCGTCGAGGGAGCCGCCGCCGTCGTTCGTGGTGGTGCCGCCGCCGTCGTTCGAGGAGCCGCCCGCGTCGTTCGTGGTGGTGCTGCCGCCGTCGCTCGAGGCGCCCGCGTCGTCGCGCCCGCCCGGATCGCCGCCCTCGCCGGGGCACTCGTTCGCGTCTTGGCAGGGCGGGCTGCCGCACCCGAGCGCGAGGGCGACGAGGAGCGACGGGAGCGTGCGGCGGAGGGAGAGGAGCTTCAAGGCCCCTCATCGTACGTCGGCGCCGCGCCCGATCTTCCTCGTTCGAAAGCCGGGTCGCCCCGGGAGGGAAACCCTAGGGGATTCGAGTGGTTTCGATCGCCTGCGGCCGTGTCTTGCCGCCTCTCTACGGCTCCCTCTTCCCCACCGTGAAGGCGAGCGCGGCCACGGTGCACGCGAGGCGGGTGCCGGCGCGTCCTCGGCCGAGCGCGGGGCCCGGGTCGAGCTTCTCGTGGGCGACGAGGTCCTCGACGGCGCCGATTTTCCCGTTCCGGAGGCGCTTCGCGGCCGCGCGCAGGCACGTGATGCGGTGGCCTTCGGCGACGAGGCCTTCGCGCACGGCGAGGTTCGTGGCGTAGTGGCCCCACGTGACGAGGTGATCGGTCGGGCGAAAGAAGCGCGCCGCGGCCTCGCGGGCCACGTCGAGGTCGAGCCCCGCGGAGAGCTCCTCGGCCGAGAGCCGGGTGTGCCCTACGGTGCCGGACGCGAGGGGGCCGCGCGGCCTCACCACGAGATCGAGGCGCTCTCCGGTCATGGGCCTCACGGCGACGAGCTGCACGAGCTCGTCCGGCGGGTGCACGGCGCCCTTCTTGGCCTTGTACGGCCACGCGTTCGCCTCGGCCACGACGCACACGCACCTCCCCTCGGACGCGTCGGCGACGAGCTCGGGGAAGAACCGGGGGGCGCGTGGGCCGAGGCTCCGCGCGCGCTTTTTTCTAGGGTTTCGCCCGTCGGCCTCGCGGGCGAGCTGGTGATCGACCATGGCGCGGAACGGCGCGAGCAGGCCGTCGTAGGTGGCGTCACGTTCGAGCACGCGGAGGGCGTGCGCGACCGACTCGATCGTCGAGACGTACGCGGGCCTCGGCTCGCGTCGGATGCGGTACTCGCTGGGCTTGTCGGGGGTGAACGCGACGCGGGGCAGGGAGGCGAGGCGCGGGTTTCGTTTGAGGAGGGTCTTCGACTGAGGCCACGTGCCGTCGAGCACGACGAGAGTACGCGGAGAGCCCGCGAGCGCCTCGAGGGGGAGCGCTCCTTCACCCGGGTAGAGCAGCACGGCGGGCCGCGCCGGATCCTCGAGGCAGGCCGTGACGGCGGCGTCCTCGTCGACCGCGATCCCGACGAAGAGCGCGCTCCCCTCGAGGCACGCGTGCGTGATGGCCGCGGTGCCGATGGCGGTGCGCTCCTCGCGGGGGTGCTGCACGATGACCACGCGGGTCGTGGGAGACCGGCGCACGAGGTGGGCGCAGATGCACACGGACTCGGGGCGCTCGCAGCCCGCGCAGGTGCGGCGGGGCTCGCGTGGGGTGGGCGTGATCATTCGTCCGGTTCGCCGTCGAGGAGGGCGACGAGCCTCGCGGGTGTGACGGCGGGCTCGGGCTCGAAGGGCGTGCCGCGTTTGACGAGGTACGCGCCCGTCCTCGGGTCGACGGGCAGGTTCGCCTCGATGGGGTAGTACCGGTTGTGGGCCTCGACGAGGGCGTTCACCTTCGAGAGATCGAGCGTCGCCGCGAGCGCGAGGGCGGCGTCGTGCCGCGAGGCGGGCGAGGCGAGCGAGGCGGGACCGAGCTTCGAGAGGGCCTCGCGGAGGTGCTCGGTGAGGTCCTCGAGCAGGTCCTCGATGCGGCGCTTGCGCGCGGCGTACGACGGCACCCCGATCGTGAGCGCGCGGATCGACTCGGCGGTGCCGAGCGAGAAGTTCCGGGGGAGCTTCGCCGTGAGAAGCTCGGGAGAGACGGCCTTGTCCTTCGCCATCGGCGCGGAGGGTAGGGAAACCGGGCCCGCGCGGCTACCCCTTGGCCGACCTTTCCGTACCCAACGTGCCGCTCAGTGCGCCAGCACGAGGGTCAAGAAGAACGTCGTGATGGCGATCGTGGTGAAGCACACGACGGCCTCGTGGAACGACGGAGGGGCCTCCGCGTAGGCGCCCCGCACGGCGCGTCGGATCCGGGAGATCATGGTGCCTGCACGCGAGAGCCCGCGCGCGACCGACCCGCTCTCGACGAGCTCGACGGAGGGCTCGGGGTGGCGGACCGCGTGCGGAAACCCGGGCGAAACGAGGGTCTTCGGGTGCGGCGCGCGGTGCGGAGGGAGGCTACGGACGTTCGTGGAAGGCATGGGGGAGTGCATCGTCGAGG
The DNA here is from genome assembly GCA_016712525.1 of Myxococcales bacterium. Classification (NCBI taxonomy): domain Bacteria; kingdom Pseudomonadati; phylum Myxococcota; class Myxococcia; order Myxococcales; species Myxococcales bacterium. The sequence continues at coordinate 103,676 of JADJQX010000008.1, read as the reverse complement.
CTCTCGGCTGTCGAGGAGTGCAACGCCGGTGCCACCCTGACGGTTCCATGACACGGCCGAAAGGGCGGGAAATCTCGGGATGATGGCCGGGATCATGGGGGGCGTGGGCGGCGTGCCTGCCGCGCGAGGATCGAATCGATCGCCCCGGGCTCCAAGCGCTCCGGCGCTCCAAAGCGCTCCAAGCGATTGACACGCGTGCTCGTTCGTTGGAAATCCTCGGCGTGAAGCGCGATCTCCCGCTCCCCGAGCGTCTGGCCGAGAACGTCCGTGCGCTGCGTGAAAAAGCGGGGCTCACCCAGGCCGAGCTCGCGAAGCGCGCGGGCGTACCCCGCGCGACCTGGGCGCACCTCGAGTCGGGCGCGGCGAACCCGACGTTGGCCGTGCTCGACGCGGTCGCGCGGGCGTTCCACGTCTCGATCGAAGAGCTCGTCGCGCAGCCCCGTGGGGCGGCCGCCTACTTCCCGCGCGAGGAGCTCGTCCTCAAGCGCCGGGGGGACGCCGAGGTCAGGAAGCTCCTCCCGGAGCCGCTCCCGGGCGTCGAAATCGACCGGTTCGGGCTGCCCCCGGGCGCGCGCATGGCCGGGGTGCCGCACCTCGAGGGCACCCGCGAGTACCTGATGTGCGAGAAGGGCGAGATGGAGCTCGTGGTGACCGGCGAGACGTACCGCCTCCGCGAGGGGGACGTGGTCGCGTTCCGAGGCGACCAGCGCCACGCGTACGCGAACCCCGGTCGAACTCCCGCGGTCGGCTATTCGGTCGTGCTCATGGTGCGCTGAGACGCACCGCCGCTTTAGGCCATCATGACCGCTGACGTGGGTGCGCCGAAGCGCACCCGTTCGATCACCACTGCCCGTAGGCCGAGAGCGTGGCGCCGCCGTTCGGGCTCGGCGCGAGGCCGACTTGGAACGGGGGCTTCCAGGTGCTCACCTGGTCCGGATCGCGCGAGCGGAAGGTGAGCGCCGCACCCACACCGATGCCGGCGAGGCCGCCGAGGGCGTTGGCGATGAGGCCGTGGCGCGGGTCGGAGTCGCTCCCGATGTAGAACGGGTACACGAGGCAGCCCGCGAGCGCGCCGAGGGCGTAGCCGGCCCACATGGCCTTCATGCTCGTGTACGAGGGCGTCCAGAAGAAGGAGAGGGCGCCCGTACCGGCGATGCCTCCGTTGTAGAGGAGGAGCCCGAGCACCGCGGCCGGATCGGCGGCCTTCGGGAAGTCTCCCGTGCCTGCGCCGAGGCCCAAGGCCGCGCCGGTGAGGGCACCCCACGCGCCGCCGCTCGACACGAAGAGGAGCGTGCGCGGGTCGGGGCGGGCGAACTCGCCGAAGAAGTAGCCGCCGATACCGCCGCCGGTGGCCCCGAGGAACGTGAGCGCGCCGTAGGCCCCGACGCTCCAACGTTCGCCGCGATCGCCGGCCGTGAGCTGCCACTGCGTGCCGCTGATCGCGACGCCCTCGACGGCGCCGAGGAGGAGCCCCGCCGAGATGCTGGCCGGCACGCCCCGGTGGAACGGCGCGTAGTAGTCGACCGCGAACATGGCGCCCGGCACCGCGAGGCCGAGCGTGATCGGCGCGATGACGGCGATGCCCGGATCGGTGGTCTTCGCGAGCAGGTCGATGGCGACGCCGGTGCCCACGCCGTACGCGGCGCTCGTCCCGATGAGGAAGCCGAACTCCCCGTCGCTTCGCTGAGCGTTCCGCGGGGGCGGCGGCGGAGGCTGCTGCGGGTACGGCTGCTGCGGGTAGGGCTGCTGCGGATACGGTTGGGGATACGGCTGCTGCTGCGGGTAGGGCTGCTGCGGATACGGCTGCTGTTGCGGGTACGGTTGCTGCGGGTAGGGCTGCTGGGGGTAGGGCTGCTGCTGGGGGTAGGGCTGCTGCGGGTAGGGCTGTTGTTGCGGATAAGGCTGCGGGTAGGGCTGCTGCGCGCGCGCCGACGTCTCGCCGAGCACGGCGGTGGCCGCGAGGGCGGTGAGCAGGGCGGGCGCGAACCGGCTAAAGAAAGCGTGCTTCATGAAGGTTCCTCGTCTCGGGCGCGGAAAGGTCATGTGTCGAACTCGTCGCCGAGCTCGCGGGACATCAAATCGCGGACGGCCTGGGCCGCGGGTTTGTCCTCGTAGAGGACGGCGTAGGTCTCTCGCACGATGGGCATCTCGATGCCCAGCTTCTTGGCGAGATCGAAGGCGCTCTTGGTGGTCTTCACGCCCTCGGCCACGTGCCCGAGGCTCGCCAAGATCTCCGGCAGCTTGCGGCCACGGCCGAGCTCGACGCCGACGGTTTTGTTGCGCGAGAGCTCTCCCGTGCACGTCAAGACGAGGTCGCCCATGCCGGCGAGGCCCGCGAGGGTGAGGGGCTCACCGCCGCGCGCCATGGCGAGGCGCACGACCTCCGAGAGGCCACGCGTGATGAGCATCGCGCGCGTGTTGTGGCCGAAGCCGAGGCCCTCGGCCGTGCCCGAGGCGATGGCGACCACGTTCTTGAGGGCGCCGCCACACTCGACGCCGACGATGTCCCGGCTGCCGTAGGTGCGCATGTAGGAGGTGTGGAACCTTCGCATCACGGTCTCGCGGACGCGGTCGTTCTTGGAGGCGATGACGACGCCCGTGGGCAGCTCCGCCGCGAGCTCCTTCGCGAACGAGGGGCCGCTGAGGAAGGCGAGGTTCTTCGCGTGCGCGGGGGAGAGCTCGGCCTCGAGGATCTCGTCGACGAACATGAGCGACTCGTTCTCGATGCCCTTCGTGGCGCTCACGATGGGCACGTCGGTCGGGAGGCTCGGGGCGGCGAGGCGCGCGAGCTCGCGCGTGGCGTGGCTCGGGGCGACGAAGACGACCATGGTGGCGCCGTCGAGGCAGGCGCGGAGGTCGTGCGAGGCGGTGAGCGTCTCGGGCAGGTGCGCCGTCGGCAGGTACTTCGGGTTCGAGCGCGTCGCGTTGATCTGCATCGCGAGCTCGGGCGCGCGGCAATAGAGGGCGACCTCGTCCCCCTTGTCGGCGAGGACACGGGCGAGCGCCGTACCCCACGCCCCACCCCCCAAGACCGCGACCTTTCCCGCATTCCCCGTGTGGACCATGGGCAAGAACAGTACAACGATCGCCGCGGGCGAAGTAGCGCTATGCTGCCGTCTCCCACGCCACCCCCTACTTTGGCCAACTTTGCGCTCCGGAGGCCACAGCGGCCACGCGATCCGAGCGCCCCGAGAAGCCCGCCGTGCGCCGAACCCTCGTCCTCCTCGCCCTCCTCGCCATCCCCTCCGCGGGCTGCAGCTCATGCGGTGTGTGCAGCTTCAAAGGCACACTCAACGACCCGTCCTCGCGGACCATGCGGAGGTCCATGCTGAAGGCCGGCATGGGCGAATTCTGCAAGCAGATGACCTCGCGCAGCGCGCCGCTCAAGCTCTCCGACGACACCCCCGTCATCGGCCGCTTCTACCCGCGCTCGTGCGCCGAGCGCGAGATGGACAACGGCGACCTCTTCGTCGACTTCCAGGGCGAGGGGTACGCGTACACCAACGTCTCGAAGAAGATCACCTTCAAGATGCAGGGCGCGGTCCAGTACAACCAAGACTTCCTCGTCGCCGAGCAAAAGTGCGACATCTACGCGTATTTTCGGCCGCGCCAGGTGCGCTCGTCGAACTTCACGCTCGGCAAGATCGAGAGCCAGACCGCGAGCTTCTTGAACACGCTCGCGCCCGTCGGGGAGACGTTCGGTCGCCAGCTCGTGTCCCAGAAGCTCGCCGAGGGCTTCACGGTCATCCACGACGAAGAGGGCAACGACGAGGTGTCCCTCGGGATCGTCGAGCTCGGGAAGACGCCCTTCCGCGCGTTCAACATGCACGGCCAAGATCGCCTGGTGCTCGAGAACACGCGCACCGAGGTGCACCAGAACCAGCGTGACTTCCTCGGCCCGTTCGAGATCACGGGGGACGGCCAGGCCCTCTTCGTGCGGGCCCAGGTCGAGGGCGCCCCCCAGCTCGACATGTTCGTCGTCCCGAGGTTCGAGGGCGAAGCGTCGCTCCGGCTCTACCTCGACTACCCCTCGGCGGGCCCCCTCGCGCAGAACCCGGGCATCGCCGACGTGATCCGCCAGGGCCAAGAGTACCAGCGGGGCTTCGTGCTCCCGAAAGGCCAGTACTACGTGATTGTCGACAACACGCCGACCGCTGGCGTAGTGAACCCGCCTCAAAACGTGCTCGACGACCGCGCCGCGGTGGTGAGCTACGCGATCTCGGTCGGCGAAGCCCCGTGAAATCCACCAACGAACCTGTCGACGATTCCGTGCCCGGCGAGCCCTCGAGCGAGGGGCCCTCGGCCGTGGTGTCCGAACCACCTCCGAACGGCGAGGCGAGCGCGGCCACCGACGCGAGCGCGGCCACCGACGCGACCGACGCGACCGATGCGACCGATGCCGAGCCCGCCGAGGTCGCCGCGAGCCCTGCCGAGGCCGGCGGAGAGGGCGCCCCCGAGGCGGCGCACGTCGACGGAGAGCCCGCGGCCGCCAAGGCGAAGCGCCGGAAAAAAGCCCGTGACGAGGCCGCGCGCGAGCGCCTCCCGCCCATGCGTCGTGGGCTCCGCACCGTGTACTGGGCGGCCTGGTTCGTCCTGGCGCCGTTCGTCCTCGCATGTGTGCTCGTGTGGGCGGCGACGCCCTCGAGCGGCGAGGTCCTCGAGGGAGGCCTCTCGGCCCTCCGCGCCTTCGTGCGGGAGCAGCCCGTTCCCGTGGGCATCGCGTCGCTCACGCTCTTCGAGCTCGCGTTCTGGATGGCGCGGCATCGTCTCCCGCTCGCGCGGCACGCGTACACGCCCCTCCCGGCCGGCGTCTCGGAGAACCTGAGGAGCGCGTTCGAGCGCGCCCGCACCCTGCTCGACGAGGCCGAGGCCATCCTCGAGGAGAACCGCACGGCCCTCACCAAAGAGCTGTCCTCGAAGGAGCGCGCGCGCCTGCGCGAGAGCCTCGACGAGCTCGACGGGGCCATGCACGACGCGCCCTTCCAAGAGCGTGTGTTCGTCGATGCGCTGCTCCGCGCCGACGGCGAGGTCGAGGTGCGCCTCGGCCGGTTCCGCAAGAGCGAGGTGCGCGAGTACCTCGAGAGCATCTTCGTCGCGATCGCGGTCGCCCTGTGCCTGCGCGCGTTCGTGGTCGAGGCCTTCAAGATCCCGAGCGGCTCGATGATCCCCACGCTGCAGGTCGGGGATCACATCTTCGTGAACAAGTTCACGTACGGGCCCGCCATCCCGTACACGCGGACGCGCCTCTTCGCGAGCATGCCGCCGGACCGCGGGGACGTCATGGTGTTCGCGTTCCCCGAGCACCCCGAGCAAGACTTCATCAAGCGCGTCATCGCGCTCCCGGGCGACAAGCTCGAGGCGCGTGGCGGGCACCCCATCCTCAACGGGTGGGAGGTGCCGAGCTGCTTCGTGGGCCTCTACACGTACACCGAGGGCGAGCCCATCCCGAGCAAACACGAGGGCGATCTCTTCGTGGAGTTCTTGGGCGACGAGGCCTACCTCACCCTTTACGACCGCTACGCCGGCGGCCTCAACGACTACCAAGGCCCGTACATCGTGAAGCCCGGCGAGGTCTACGTCATGGGCGACAACCGCAACAACAGCCACGACTCGCGCATGTGGTTCGGCGGCCAGGGCGGTGGCGTCCCGTTCGAGAACATCAAGGGCCGCGCGCTCTTCGTGTGGCTCTCGGTCGGCGAGCAGGGCATGGCGTGGTCGCGCCTCGGCGCGCCGGTCATGGGCAAGCCGCGCCTCCCCCCGGACATGAAGGGCCTCGAGCCGGGCCTCGACAAGTGCTTCCGCGAGCGCCCCTCGCTCGACAAGACGAGCCCACCCCCAGGGAAGGCCCCGTGATGCGCCGAACCGTCGTGCTCGCCGGCTCCTCTCTCGTGCTGGCCCTCTCGTTCGGGTGCGGTCACGTCGAGCGGGCCGCCGCAAAGGATCCTCAGAAGTGCGAGCGGGATCCCAAGTGCCAGCGGCGCGATCGCATGAACGACTGCTCAACCCAGTGCGTCGACGATCCGGCATGCATGGATCGCTGCCAGCAATTCAACCAACAGACGGGCACGGGCGGGCGCTGACGGACCGTGCTCCGTCCACCGGACGCGGGGACGTCCAGGCTGGGGTATGCGGTAAGTGCCCGAAGTGGTTGAAGAATCATAGCGCGTGAGCGTGGCGCGAGGGTTGCTACGATGAGAGCATGCGGCATTCTCTTCGTGGGGCTCAGGTCGTCTTCGGGCTCGTTCTCGCGGTCGCGGCGGTAGGCGCGTGCGGCACGTCCGGAGGCGGCGGTGAGCCGGTCGGGGCCGACGGAGGCGTGGCCGTGGCCCCGCAGGTCACCTTCCACAAAGACGTGGCCCCGATCCTTCAGCAGAAGTGCCAGGAGTGCCACTCGCAGGGCGGCATCGCGCCGTTCTCGCTCGTCACCTACGCCGACACGAAGGATCTCGCCGAGCTCGTCGTCGAGAAGACCAAGTCGCGCGAGATGCCGCCGTGGGGCGCCCTCGACACCGACGAGTGCAAGCCGCGGCTCCCTTGGAAGGACGATCTCCGCCTCTCGGACGCCGAGCTCGCGACGCTCGAGGCCTGGCGAAAGGCCGGCGCTCCCGAGGGAGACGCCAAGGACGCACCACCGCCGCGGGTCTCGGCGGGCGGGAAGCTCGCGGGGGCGCGCGAGCTCGTCCCCCCGACGACGTTCTCGGCGACCGGGAAGACGAACGACGTGCTGCGCTGCTTCGTGATGGACCCCGCGATCGCGGCCACGACGTACGTGACGGGCACGCACTTCGTGCCGAAGAACAAAACCATCGTGCACCACGCGCTCGCCTTCGTGATCCCGAAGGACGCGAAGACGCCCGGGGGCGCGACCGAGTACGACTGCCCGGGCGGACCGAACGTCGAGAGCGCGAGCCTCATCGCCGCGTGGGCCCCGGGTGGCGTCCCTTCGACGTACCCGGCCGGCGTCGCGCTGCCGCTCGAGCCGGGCAGCAAGATCGTCATGCAGGTGCACTACCACCCGCACGCGAACGCGACGCCCGAGCCCGACGCCACGACCTTCCAGATGACGACGACCGACGCGCCCCCGAAGTACGTGGTCGTCCCGCGGCTGCTCGGCAACTTCCGAAACCCCGTCGTGCAGGGCATCGGGCTCATGCCGGGGCCGGCCGATCCGGCCTCGGGCGTCGACTTCGTGATCCCGCCGCTCGCGAAGAAACACACCGAGACCATGACGTTCACGATGCCCGCGCAGTTCAACGGGCGCACGATCGTGCCCATGCGCATCTTGAACGTCGGCGCGCACATGCACATCGTCGGCGTCGACGAGAAGGTCACGATCACTCGCGCGAAGCCCGAGGGCGGCGAGCCCGCCTCCGAGTGCCTGCTCCACGAGCCCCGGTGGGACTTCGACTGGCAGCGCGGCTACGAGATCGACGCGCCCATCGAGAAGCTCCCGCTCATCTCCCCCGGCGACACGATCCAGGTGCGCTGCACCTACGACAACTCGATGGACAACCTGCGCCTCAAGGCCGCTCTCGCCGAGCAGGGCAAACGTGATCCGGTCGAGGTGCGCCTCGGCGAGGGCACGCTCGACGAGATGTGCCTCGCGGCGTTCGCCTTCGTGCGCCCGTTCACGCCCTGAGCGCCGGGCTATTGTGCAAAGTACACGTGGTAGTCGACGAAGTCGCCGGGGCCGGCCGAGTCGATCACGACGTCGAGCTTGTCGCGGGTGACGACCTCTTTGGGGACGTCGATGACACGCTCGACCCACTCGTTGCCCGGGTGGAACGTCTCGTCCGCGATCTGGACGCCGTTCACGCGCACGAGGATGCGTGATTTTCCGTCGGGGGCCGTGCGGAGGAGGATCTTCCCCTCGCGCCCCAAGATGGCGTTTTTCAGGGTGAATCGCTCGCTCTTGCCCCCGCCGATGCGGCGGCCGCCGTCGAACATGTCGCGGCGCTCGTCCCACGGATCGGGGAGGATCTTCATGTCGGTCCAGCCGTTTTGGGGGCGGCTGAAGGCGTAGTCGTGGCGCTTCTCGCTCACGAGGTCCCCGACGTCGCATTCGTCGCGGAGCTCTACGCCCTTCGGGAAGCTCCTCGGCATGGCGCCCGTGCCGAGCACGTGCCAGTCGGCCCGGTAGACCACGTGCTCGTACCCGCCGCAGATGACGTTCCCTTCGACGGGGAAGCGCCGCACGACCTCCGGGCCGAACCACGTGGGGAAGCTCCCCCACCATGTGGGGAAGATGGCGAGCAGCTCGGGGCGCTCGGAGGGCGGCACGCGCTCCATGAGCTCGATGGTCGCGGGCATGCCGTGCACACCCGCGCGCGCGAAGGGCAGATCGTGGTACCCACCGAGGCCGATGATGTCGAGCCCGGGTTTGTCGCTCGCGTAGAGGATGGCGCCCGCGTCGCCGACGAGCACGCGGTTCACCTGCTGAGGCGCGAGCCACCGGCCGAGCACGAGGTGTTGATCGCGGATGTTGCGGCACGCTCGGCCGAAGAACCACTTCTGGTCACGCATCTTCGTCTCGAGGTGCTGGTGCCCCGAGAAGAGCAGGATCGCGCCCAAAACGACGCGGAAGGGGCGGACGCGGAGCGCGAGGCCCACGGCGACGCCGATGGCGATCGCGATGCCCCAAGGCACGCGGATGTCGGGCATCTGCCCGGGTGGTCGCGTGACCACGCCGACGATCTGGACGACGAGCACGGTCCCGAGGGTGGCCCACACGACGCTCGGCGCCGAGCGCTCGCTCTTCGACGTGGACGCCCGCGCCCCCGCCCGTGAAAAGAGCAGCTCCTTGGCGCCGAGCGCGGCGAGCACGAGCACCCACGCCACGGCCGGCATGGTGTAGCGCTCGTTCTGCCACCGCACTTGCCCGTTCATGGCGACGAGCCCGATCCAGAGCGCGACCTGCGTCCAGAGGAGCACCGCCGTGTGCCGGGTCCTCCGGAAGGCGAGCGGGACGAGCGCGAGGAACACGATGCCGACGCCCCACCCGACCTCCCCCACGATGGCCTTCGCCCAGGGCTTCTGGAGGGTCTCGTCCGTGAAGAGGCCGCGGAGGAGGCCATCGGGCGCGAGCGGTCCGGAGAAGTGGTACTCGATGTTCCGGAACGCCGCGTAGCCGAGGTTGAAGCGGTAGTCGCCGAGCTTCTCCTCGGGGGTCATGAAGGGGTTGTTGAGCGCGAGCTTCACGATCGCGCCGTTCGCCGACGTCTCGCCGGTGAGCGCGCGGTTCGCGAGCGACTGCAGGACGAGCAGAAGGAGCGCCGGGAGCCCCACGCGGAGCAACACACCGACCGCGACCTTCGGCCGCTTGACGTAGCGTACGGCGAGCGCGGTCCCGAACACGGCGCACGTGCCGACGGCCTCGGGGCGCGTGACGAAGAGCGCCCCGCACGCGAGCCCGAGGAGCCACGTCGACCGCCGGAGCTCATGTGTGCTCGGCTCGCCCGTAGCCGCCTTTTCGGCGCGCAAATACGCGAGGAGCGCGACCGACCACACCCCGAGATAGAGCGACACCTCCATGCCGCTCCAGAGGGACCAATCGAGCGCGCCGACCGACAAAAGGACGGGTGGGAGGAGGTAGGAGCCGAGCTTGCCGGTCGTGTCCTTGGGGCCCTCGACGAAGAGCCGCCGTGTGACGAGCAGGAGGGCGAAGACGCACACGCACGCCACGTAGGCGGCGAACACCATGAGGTGCTCCCCGCGGAAGCCGACGAGGTACCCGAAGGCGAGCACGAAGGGGTACGAGAGGCTGGTGTTGCCGGACGAGTACCCGTTGCCGACGGTCCACTCGAAGGGGTGTCCCAGGGCCGTCGAGCGCGCGTAGTCGAAGTGGATGAAGACGTCGTCGAGGGGCGCGCTCCACTCGCCGCCCGTCTGCTTCAGCATGTACCCGTAGAAGAGCCGCGCCGACGCGAGCGTGAAGAACGCGGCCCACACGGCGTACACGAGGTCGTCGTGCCGCGCGAGGAGCCGCAGCCCCCCTCGGAGCTTGGCTATCACCCGAGACGTCACGCGAGCCGTTTAGCCCAAGAGCGCGGCGCGAGGGGGGCGAAACGGTCGCCGCAACCCCGAGCGTGGCTCCGGCATCGGGAAGGGAGCCCCGCCGTCATGCCCACTCCGCTGAAAGCGCCGGACATTTCGGCACGAACCCCCATCGCGGGCGCGACCGTGTGCCCCCTCTCGGGACCGTCGCGCGAACCCGCGGGCGTCCGCGGCCGAGCCCATGTCGCCCGGGGTTGCGGGACAGGCGCGGCCTTTGGTACCGTCGGGGCGCTCATGAGCGCGAAAAGACAGGCACTTTTTACGTGTGCGTCCGTGCTGGTCGCCGCGCTCGCCGAGAGCCCTGGCACGGCCCACGCGCAGACCGCAGGTCGCCAGGGAGGGCTCACCACGCCTCCGAAGCCCGACGACACCGCGCCCCCGCCGCCGCCCGCGCCGCCGCGCATCGAGATGCCGAAGGTCGTGAAGGACCCTGGCGCCGTGTACCCACGCGAGGCGCTCGAGGCCCACGTCCGCGAGCCCGTGACGGTGGTGCTCATCCTCGAGCTCGACGCCGAGGGCAAGGTCACGAAGGCCACGGTCGAGGCGCCCCAAGGCAAAGGGTTCGACGAGGCCGCCGTCGCGGCCGCAAAGACACTGGAGCTTACGCCGGCGAAGCGCGACGGAAAGCCCATCCCCGCGAAGATCAAGCACTCGTACACGTTCGTGCCTCCGGCCGGCCGCCTCGTCGGCAAAGTCGCCTCGTCGGCGCGCGACACGTCCCTCGCGAACGTCCCGGTGGTCGTGACCCTGCCGAACGGCGAGACGCGCACGCTCACCACCGCGGCCGACGGCACCTTCACCCTGCCCGACGCGCCGGCCGGCACGTACAAGGTCTCCATCGACGCCGAGGGCTTCCTCCCCACGAAGGCCGAAGAGACCATCGAGCCCGGCGAAGAGGTGTCGCTCACGCTCCGCCTCGATCGGCCCGCGCTGAAGGCCCCGGAGCTCCCGCCCGGCACGGTCACGGGCCCCATCGAAGAGGTCTCCGTCCGCGGGCAAAAACCCCCGCGCGAGGTCACGAAGCGCACCTTCACGCAGCGCGAGCTGTCCCGCATCCCGGGCACGAACGGCGACGCGCTCCGCGCCATCCAGAACTTCCCCGGCGTCGCGCGCCCACCCGGGCTCGCCGGCCTCCTCATCGTGCGCGGCTCGGCCCCCAACGAGACGAACGTCTTCGTCGACGGCACGCTCGTCCCGCTCGTCTACCACTTCGGCGGCCTCTCCAGCGTCATCCCCACGGAGATGCTCGAGAAGATCGATTTTTACCCGGGTAATTTCTCGGCGCAGTACGGCCGCGTGGTGGGCGGCATCGTCGACGTGGGCCTGCGGAACCCGAAGAAGAAGTTCCACGGCATGGCGCAGGTCGATCTCATCGACGCGCGGTTCGTCGCCGAGGGGCCCATCTTCGACACGGGCTGGACCTTCGCCCTCGGCGGGCGCCGGAGCTACGTCGACCTCTGGTTGAAGCCCGTGCTCGAGGCGGCCGGCGCGGGGGTGTCCACGGCCCCCGTCTATTACGACTACCAAGCCATCCTCCAGAAGGACCTCGGCAAAAACCAGAGCTTCCGCTTCGCCTTCTTCGGGTCGGACGACCGCCTCGAGGTGCTCGTCAAGGGCGTCAACGCCTCGAACCCCGGGCTCGGCGGCAACATCTCGTTCGGGACGGCGTTCTACCGGTTCCAAGGCCGCTACGAGAACCGCATCTCGAACGACACGCAGCTCAAGGTCACCGCGGCCGTCGGCAAAGATGCCATCGCGTTCCAGGTGGGCGACAACTACTTCACCCTCGACAGCATGCCCATCATGCTCCGCACCGAGGTGACCCAGAAGCTCGGCCAGGGCGTGAAGACGAACTTTGGCCTCGACTGGCTCTACACGCCCTACACGATCGACCTGCGCCTCCCGCCGATCCCGCGGCCCGGTGAGCCGCCCGGCGCGCCCTTCGGCGGTCGCCCGCCGCTCGTCTTGACCGAGTCCGACTCGACCTACGTCCCGGGCCTCTACGACGAGGTCGAGATCACGCCGTGGAAGGGCGGGCGCATCGTGACGGGCTTGCGTGTCGACTACACGAAGGCCACCCAGAAGTGGGACGTGTCACCGCGCGTCGTCGCTCGGCAGGACGTGACCACCTCCCCGCGCACGACGCTGAAGGGCGGCCTCGGCGTCTTCCGGCAGCCCCCCCAGCCGCAGGACACGGCGCGGGTGTTCGGCATCCCCGGGCTCTCGTCGAACCGCGCCGTGCACTACTCGGTCGGCGTCGAGCGCGAGGTGACGAAGCAGATCGAGGTGTCGGTCGAGGGCTTCTACCGCGACCTCGACAACCTCGTCGTGCCGCGCGTCGGCAACGTGGGCACGGGGCGCGCGATCGGCGCCGAGACCCTCGTCCGCTACAAACCGGACGACCGCTTCTTCGGCTTCCTCGCGTACACGCTGTCTCGGAGCGTGCGAAAAGACGGACCCAACGAGGAGGAGCGCATCTTCCCCTTCGACCAAACGCACATCCTCACGGCGCTCGGCAGCTACCGCCTCGGCGACGGGTGGGAGATCGGCGCGCGCTACCGTCTCATCTCGGGCAGCATGCGCACGCCGCTCCAGTACGGCTTCTTCGACTTGAACGTGGGCGCCTACCTGCCGCTCCAGTCGTATCCGCCGAACAGCGAGCGGAACCCGCTCTTTCACCAGCTCGACGTCCGCCTCGACAAGACCTGGTTCCTCAGGAACGGCGGGAAAATCGGCTTCTACGTCGACATCCTCAACGTCTACAACCAGGCGAACTCCGAGGGTGTGACGTACAACTACAACTCCACGTTGAGCACGCAGACGAACAGCCTCCCCATCTTGCCGAGCTTGGGCCTGCGAGGTGAGCTATGAGCACGAAGCTACGTCGAACGGTCGCCCGGGGCCTCGCGCTGGCTGCCGCGGGGGCCACGATCGCGGCGCTCGGAGCGGCGTGTGGTGGCGCCGGCTTCGACCCGAAGAGCAAGGTCGACTCGGTGCGCCTCCTGGCGGCCCGCGCCGACAAACCCTACGCGAAGCCCGGCGACACGGTCTCGCTGGAGGTGCTCGCGTACGACGGCCGCGCGAACCCCACGCGCCCGATGCGGCACTACTTCTTGCCGTTCGTGTGCCTGAATCCGCCCGCCGACCAGTACTTCGGCTGCTTCCTCCCGGGCGTGCTCGCGTCTCCGGACGGCGGCGTGCCGTCGCGCGACGCCGGGGGAGGTGGAGCAGGTGGCGGGCAAGGGGGCACGCTCCTCGCCGACGTCCCGGACGGGACCGACCTCACCCCCGTGCTCGTGCAGGGTACACGCTTTTCGTACAAGGTACCGGACTCGGCCGTCATCGCCCGCCGCGAGAGCCCCGACGAGCCCTACGGCCTCACCATCGTGTTCACCGTCGCGTGCGCGGGGCGCGTCGTGTTCAAGCGCCCGGACATCGTCACCCGCCAGCAGGTGCCGCTCGCGTGCGCCGACGAGGACGGAAAGCCCCTGCCGGCGTCCGAGTACGTCATCGGCATCCATCGGGTGTACGTGTACGACAAAAAATCGAACGAAAACCCGGTGCTAGAGGGCCTCACGCTCGACGGAAAGCCCGTCGATCCGGCCGCCGGTATCACCATCGACCGGTGCACGCTCTCGAAGCGCGCGGACTGCCCCGAGCTCAAGATCGACGCGGTCGTGCCCGAGTCGAGCTGGCAGATCCAAGAAGGCGTGAAGGCCGCCGACGGCAGCGAGGCCCGCGAGCAGATTTGGGTCGACTACTACCTCACGCACGGCGAGATCGAGGGCGCGCGCCTCATCTACGACATCGCGTCCGGCCGTGTACCGGAGAGCGGCGCGAAGCTCACGGCGCCCGTCGCGCCCGGCCTCGGGACGCTCTTCGCCATCCTCCACGACAACCGCGGCGGGATCGCGTGGAAGCACGTGCCCGTGACCGTCAAGTGACGAGGGGCTGCCGGAGCGGCCTCGGACGGGCTAAGCTCGGTGGATGGGCCTCGGCCCACTTCGCCCCCGTCTCTGCCTCCGGCGCCCCACGATGAACCCGTTCGTACGTCGCCTCCCGCTCGGTGCCCTCGTCGCCCTCGCGCTCGCCGCGACGGCGCCCGGCTGCGCGTCGAGCGAGACGAGCACCTTCCTCGACCCGACCGATCTCGAGCCCTACGCGCCCGGGGAGAACGGCCCGCCCGCCACCTACGATCGCAACAACGTCATCGACGACGCGAGCCTCGTCGACGTCGGCCAGGCCACGCCGGCGCTCGTGCAGAAGTACCTGGAGCGGAACCCCTACGGGAAACGCAGCTTCCTCGGCACCTACCAGTCGAACGGCCTCCGCGCGTCGGACGCGCTCGTCACGGCGGCGCGAAACTACCGCATCAACCCCATCGTGCTCCTCGTGCTCGCGCAGGTGCGCGCGGGGCTCGTGAGCCTGACCGTGTACCCGGAGGATCCGGCGAGGGTCGAGTACGCCTTCCAATGCGGGTGCGAGGCGAAGGGGCAGTGCGATCCGCGGAGCGCCGGCTTCGACAAACAGGTCGACTGCGTCGCCCTCCGCCTTCGTGAGGCGCTCGAGGCCGTGAAGGTGAGCGGCGCGGCCCCCTCGGGGTTCGGCCCGAACCGCACGGCGTTCACCGTCGACGGGGCGCGTGTCACGCCCGCCAACGCGGCCACGGCGGCCCTCTACCACGTGCTCCCACGCGAGGCGAAGGACGAGCCCGGCGGGATCTGGCTCGTGTGGAACCTCTGGCAAAAATACACGCTCGCGTACGAGTACGCGGGGCCCTTCGAGCCCACGCCCGAGGGCGGAGGCATCGGCGAAGCGTGCCAGAACGCTCGGCAGTGCGCGCTGCCCGCCTCCGAGGCCATCTGCGCGACCGAGTACCCGGGTGGCATGTGCACCACGCAGTGCACGTCCGATTGCCCCGTGGTCGCGGGCAAAGGCGAAGGCTACTGCGCCGACTTTCGCTCGACGGGCATCTGCCTCGCCGTGTGCAACCCCAACGCGCCGACTTGCCGCAAGGGGTACACGTGCACACGCGTCGCGCGGTTCGGGGCGCCGAAAGAGTCCCAGTATACGTGTTACCCCGAGCTCTGAAGCTCGCCCCCGGTACCTCCCAAGTGCCCGGTTTTATGTGATATTTTTGTGGCCCGGCGTGGCTCCGGCGCTCATGAGGATCCGGGCGGCGTCGAGAGAAATCTGGCCCCGCGACACGATGCCCTCGAGCTTCGGGCCCTCGCGTGGGTCGTCGAACGCGGCCCTCAACCGGAGCCAGCTCTCGAGGTAGGGGCGGTCGCGCACGAGGCCCGGCCCATCGCCCGTGCCGCCCCGGTAGGCGCGCTCCGAGAGGCGCGCGGCGTCCTCGGGAGCGACCCCGTGGGTGTCGATGAGGGCGCGCGCGCACGTGTCGAACGGGGCCGAGCCTTCGGCGAGGTGGATCGCGAGCCTGCGCAGAGAGAGCTCGCGGAGCCTTCGGCCGCGGAGGAACCCCGCGCGCTCCTCGTGGACGAGGGCGTACCCCTCTTGGTCGCACGTGCCCTTCGCGGAGCCGAACCGGAAAATCGCGAGCGATTCGCGTGCGGCGCGCGCCCGTGGGAGCACGTGGCCGTGGATCTCGTGCACCACGGTGCGCTCGATGTCGTCGCGCGACACCTTGCGGCCCTCGGCCACGATCACGTGCCGCTCGCCGGTGGCCGCGAGGGCGGTGAGCCCCGGCGAGGTCCGCACCACGAACGGCACCTTGTGGCGCCCGATCTCCTCGCGGAGACGCGAGACGAGCGATCCTCGCTCGAGGCCGTCCGAGAGCCACTCGCGCGGCTCGTCGTCCTCTTCTTCGAGGAGGCCCGACGAGAGCCCGTCGATCGCGAAGGCGAGCCCCGGATCGTCTCCCGTCCCGTACCTCGCCCGGGCGGCATCGGCGAACGCACGCGTCCCCACGCGGGTGATCATGTCGATCTCGACCCGGAGCTCTTCGGCGCGTGCCTGGTAGAGCCCCCCGAGCGGCGTCGACGTGTCGAGGTGCGCGAGCACCGTCTCGAGGCTCCGCGTGACGAGGTCGAGCCCTTCGGGCGGAGGGTGGTACTCCCACCGAGGTACGGCGCGCTCCCCACGCGCGAGGGCCTCGGCGAGCCGATGTCGCTCGGCGCGCGCGTTCACGGGGGACGCCGCGGAGAGCACGCGCACCACGGCGTTCGCCCGGGCCAAGACGGCCTCGGCGTCGGTCGGATCGGTCGGCCCGGGCCTCGTGCGCGGCACACGCCGAGCCTACACGAGGTCGCGCGTCGTCACCGGGCCCGGCCGAGGAAAAGCAGCCCCCGAGGGCCGTCCGGAGGAGCGGCGCACGCTTCGATCGGCGCATCGTCGCGGGTATTTTTCCCTTTTGGGGGGCCTCTGAGAGACTGCGCGTCACTATGAGCTTCGTGGCCCGCCCCTTCGCCGTCGTGCTGTCCGCGCTCGTGGGTGGCTCGTGGCTGCTCTCCACCTCGTGCCACTCGGCCATGGAGGGCCCCGACGCCGAGGCCGAGCGCCCCGACGCCTCCCTCGCGGCCGCATCCGACGCCGCCTCTCCCGACGCCGCGCAGGACACGGCCAAGGCCGCGGGCG
Organism: Myxococcales bacterium; assembly: GCA_016712525.1. Classification (NCBI taxonomy): domain Bacteria; kingdom Pseudomonadati; phylum Myxococcota; class Myxococcia; order Myxococcales; species Myxococcales bacterium. The sequence goes on along the minus strand of JADJQX010000008.1, from coordinate 87,026 downwards.
GTCCTTGCCCGGCCGACATGGTGTACGTCGACACCGAGTTCTGCCCCAAGGTCGAGCGCGAGTGCCTCGAGGTCGAGACCGACAACCCGAACCACCTCAAGATTTGCCACGAGTACGCGAAGGGCAAACAGAAGTGCCTGACCGCGACCGAGCGCCGGCAGTTCTGCATCGATCCGTACGAGTACCCGAACCAGAAGGGCGCGCACCCCGCGTGGAACGCGACCTGGTACGAGGCGCAGGCGTCGTGCAAATCGAAGGGCAAGCGCCTCTGCTGGGGGAGCGAGTGGACCGCCGCGTGCGAGGGCCCCGAGCACACGCCGTTCCCCTACGGGTGGAAGCGCGATCACGACATCTGCAACATCGACAGCCTCTACATCAACCCCGAGAAGAAGGGCGGAGGCTTCCTCTTCTCGTCGAAGGATCCGGAGGTGCGGCACGCCGAGCTCTCGCGCCTCGATCAGAGCGTGCCTTCCGGCTCGATGCCCGGGTGCAAGAGCGGCTTCGGCGTGTACGACCAAACGGGCAACTTCGACGAGTGGGGCATCAGCGACGAGAAGCCCATCGAGAAATCGCGCTGGGCCGCGCTGAAGGGCGGCGCGTGGGGCCACGTCAGGAACCAGTGCCGGCCCGCGAGCCACAACCACATGCCCGAGGAGTGGTACTACTTCTGGTCGTTCCGCTGCTGCAAAGACGCGGAGGGCGCGCCGGTGTGGCACCCGCCGGCCGACGCCGGCAACGTCCCCGCGCCCGAGGTCGAGGCGAAGGACTTCTTCCCCGAGCCCATCGTGGCGAAGAACGCCCCCGGGCCCTCCAAGCGCAAGTACGACTACCGCGAAGAGAAGCGCCGCAAGGCCCTCATGGGCACGCGCGCCGAGCGCAAACCGTAGCGGGCTGCCGTCTCTCTCATCTCCGCGCGCCCGTGCCCGTGCCGGGAGCTTGCCCGTGCCGGGAGCTCTAGTGTCCGCGTGCCCGTGCCGGGAGCTCTAGTGTCCGCGTGCCCGTGCCGGGAGCTCTAGTGTCCGCGTGCCCGTGCCGGGAGCGCTCGTGTCCGCGTGCCCGTGCCCGTGCCCGTGCCCGTGCCCGTGCCCGGAGCCTGGCAAACGCGCGAGGCGGTGGTGCACGGCGTGCCCTCCACACCGGACATCTGGCCACACCTCGGGCACGGGTAAGGGCGAGAGGAGATCGGGCACGGGGACGGGGACGGACGAGAGGCGAGGAGATCGGGCACGGGCACGGGCACGGGCACGGGCACGGGCGAGAGGAGGGGAGCCCCGGTGACGTTCGGGCACGGGGACGTGTACGGACGAGAGTAGAGCGGGCACGGGCACGGGCACGGGCGAGAGGAGGTTCGGGCACGGGGACGGGGACGGACGAGAGGAGAGGAGATCGGGCACGGGCACGGGCACGGGCACGGGCACGGGCGAGAGGAGGGAGGGGAGGGGAGGGGAGCCCCGATGACGTTCGGGCACGGGCACGTGCGGGCTAGGGACCGCCGATTTCTTGGCCCCCTAAGAAAAAATGGGGGGGTGAACGTGCGCATGGTCCCACCATGTCGTATGCTCTGCGCTTCATGCCAAGGCGCGCCGCACGACTCGCACTTTCCGCAGCAGTTACGGTAGCTTCCATGTGGGCCGTCGCGGCCTGTTCGGGCGCCGAGCCTGGCGAGGTTCAAGGCCCCGAGGCCCCCGTGCCGGTCGAGCCTGGTGCGACCCCGCCGGCTCCGTCGGCGTCGGTCTCGGCCCCCACGAAGGACGCCTCCGCTCCCCCCCCGGCCGACGCTGGGGCCGACCGCGACGCGGCGCCCGCGGGTGCCGTCGGGACCTTCGGTCGATGGGACACGCGCGACGCGAAGGGGCCGCGCGCCGGTTGGCCCGGCTCGTCCATTCGCTTTCGCTTCCGAGGAACCAAAGCCGCGGTGACGCTCGACGAGACCCCGGGCACCGGCGGCCCGAGCGAGTGGGACGTGGCGATCGACGGCGTGTGGCGCGCGCAGAAGCTCGCCCTCCAGGCCGGGCGTGGCACCTACCCGCTCGCCGACGGGCTCCCCGCGAAGGAGCACACGATCGAGCTCTTCCGGCGCACGGAGGCGCTCTCGGGGTCGACGCAGCTCCTCGGCGTCACCGTCGGCGAAGGGGCTCTGCTCCCCCCGCCCGCGCCGCGCGCGCGCACGTTCGAGTTCTTGGGAGACTCGCTCACGAACGCGTACGGCATCGAGGGGACCGGGCCCCGCTGCAGCTACACGGCGAGCACGCAGAACCTCCACATGTCGTTCGCGTCGCGTGTCGCCGAGGCCTTCGGCGCCGAGCTGTCGGTCGTGGCCTACCAGGGCAAGGGCCTCACGAAGAACTACGTGCGCGCGAGCTCGACGCTCTTCCCGGAGCTCTACGCCCGCGCCCTGCCGGACGATCCCACGAGCCTCTGGGACGCTCGTAAGCTCGTGCCCGACGCGGTGTTCGTCATGATCGGCGCGAACGACTTCCTCCAAGAGAAGGCGCAAGTCTTCGACCCTCCGAGCCTCCCGGCCTTCCGCGCGGCGTACGTGTCGCTGCTCGCCAAGGTGCGCCAGAACGCCCCGCAGGCCTACGTGTTCGCGATGGTGGGTCCCACCCAGACCGACATGGCCCCGGCCCGCTACAACGCCCGCACCGACCAGACCGCCGCCGTCATGCAGGCCGTCGCCTCGCGCACGTCCGCGGGGGATGCGCGTGTACACTACATCGACTTGCCGGCGGAGCCGCAGAGCGAGCTCACCGCGTGCGACTACCACCCGAGCGTGGGCGTGCACGAGCGCATCGCCCAGATGCTCGTCCCCCAGGTGCGGTCGATCACCGGCTTCTGACCGTCAACGCGCGTCGCGGTACGGGTTCTCGCCCGAGCGCGAGAGCGCCATCGCGACGACGTGGGCGAGCACGTCCACACCCCCGGCGGAGCTCACGGTCTCCTGGCCTCGCGCCGACACCGAGAGGTGGCTCTGCGGGGTGCGCAGCGTGACGAGCCTCGCGTCGTACGGGGCGAAGGGCGCGTGGCTGCGCAGAAGCTCGATCGTGCGCTCGAAGTTCGCGAGCTGGGTAGGCCGGAGCTCTTCGCCGAGCCCCGTGTACTTCGCCCGCTGCGCGCCCAAGAGGAGCGGCTGCGCCGTGCGGCGAAAGACGTAGAGCACGTGCTCGCGCTCCTCGACCCGCGTCGTCTGCTCCTTCTCGAGGGTCTTCGACATCATGAGGCCGCCGGTGAGCGCGATCTTGCGAAAGTCGATCACGCGCTCGGCCTTGACCTCGGTGTGGCGCTCGGTCACGCGGTGCACGGCGCGCACGAAACATAGGAAATCCTCGTACGGGACGGCCATCTCGGCGCGCCCGCGCACCTCGACCGAGAGCGCGTCGGGCCGGAAGGCGAAGGTGCGGACCTCGCCCATCTCGGACGAGGGGACGACGGCGCTCGCGTCGAAGCCCACGGCCTCGTGGCCCCGCCGCGAGAGGTTCCCGAGGTGGAGCTCGGCCTCGCGGCGATCGTTCGTGCGCAAGGTGATGGTGGGGGTGCCGCGCAGCAAGAGCTGGGTCGCCTCGTACGGCGCGAGCCCCAGCTCTCGGGAGAGGTGCTTGGCCTCGTCCGCGGGGGCCGAGCCAAGGCGAACGAGCGCCACCACGTACATCCGCCGAAGCTTAGCAGCCCGTTGATTTTCTCGCATCGGCCGCTCGCCGCCGCATCCCGACCGCCTTCGTTGCGATCCTGCGGTGCGTCCCCCGTCGGGGACTTCCAAGGGTCGTCCTCACCTACAAAAGTAGGCTCCGGGCGCTCCTCGGATCGCGCCTCGGCGAGTCGGGCGCGGTCGTCGAACGGCCTCGGTCCGAAAATCAACAGGCTGCTAGCGGAGCCACGCGGTGGTGCGCGGTCTTTCGCGCTCGATGGCGCGCGCTGCTACTTCGCGATGGGCAAGCTCTTGCCCTCGATGCCGGCGAAGAAGTCGTTCCCCTTGTCGTCGACGACGATGAACGCCGGAAAATCGACCACCTCGATCTTCCACACCGCTTCCATGCCGAGCTCGGGGTACTCGAGCACCTCGACCTTCTTGATGCAGTCTTGGGCGAGGCGGGCGGCAGGGCCCCCGATCGAGCCGAGGTAGAACCCGCCGTGCTTCTTGCACGCGTCGGTCACGGCCTTGCTGCGGTTGCCCTTGGCGAGCATGACGAAGCTCCCGCCCGCGGCCTGGAGCTCCTCGACGTAGGCGTCCATGCGGCCGGCGGTCGTGGGGCCGAACGAGCCCGACGCGTAGCCCTCCGGCGTCTTGGCGGGGCCCGCGTAGTAGACCATGAAGTCTTTCATGTAGTCGGGCATGCCCTCGCCGCGGTCGAGGCGCTCTTTGATCTTGGCGTGCGCGATGTCGCGCGCGACGACGAGCGGCCCCGAGAGCGAGAGGCGCGTCTTCACGGGGTAGCGCGAGAGCTCCGCGCGGATCTCGCTCATGGGGCGACGAAGATCGATCTTCACGCAGTCGCCGCCGAGGTCGTCGTGCGTCGTCTCGGGGAGGTACTTCGCCGGATCGTGCTCGAGCTCCTCGAGGAAGATGCCATCCTTCGTGATCTTGCCGAGGGCCTGGCGATCGGCGGAGCACGAGACGGCGATCGCGACCGGGCACGAGGCGCCGTGCCGAGGCAGACGAACGACCCGCACGTCGTGGCAGAAGTACTTGCCGCCGAACTGCGCCCCGATGCCCGTTTTGCGAGTAATTTCGAGGATTTGCTTCTCGAGCTCGACGTCCCGGAAGCCGTGCCCCGTGGCGCTGCCCGAGGTGGGGAGGGTGTCGAGGTAGCGGGCCGAGGCGAGCTTCGCCGTCTTCAGCGTGTGCTCGGCGCTCGTGCCGCCGACGACGACCGCGAGGTGGTAAGGCGGGCATGCGGCCGTGCCGAGGCCGCGGACCTTGGCCTCGACGAACGCGAGCAGGCTCTTCGGGTTCAAGAGGGCCTTCGTCTCTTGGAAGAGGTAGCTCTTGTTGGCCGAGCCGCCCCCCTTCGCCATGAAGAGGAACTTGTAGGCGTCGCCGTCGGTCGCGAAGATCTCGATCTGTGCGGGCAGGTTCGTGCCCGTGTTCTTCTCGGCGTACATGTCGAGCGGGGCGAGCTGCGAGTAGCGGAGGTTCGCCGTGTGGTACGTCTCGTGGATGCCCTGCGCGATGGCCCGCTCGTCGCCGCCGCCCGTGTAGACGAGCTGGCCCTTCTTGCCCATCACGATGGCCGTGCCCGTGTCTTGGCACATCGGGAGCACACCTCCCGCCGCGATGTTGGCGTTCTTCAAGAGGTCGAGCGCCACGAACTTGTCGTTCGAGGAGGCCTCCGGGTCGTCCAGGATGCCGGCGAGCTGCTTCAGGTGCCCGGGGCGGAGGAGGTGGGCGATGTCGCGCATGGCCTCGCGCGTCAGCAAGGTGAGCCCCGCGGGATCGACCTCGAGGAACGTCTTGCCCTTGGCCTCGAACGTCGACACGTGGTCGCTCGTGAGCTTGCGGTACGGCGTCGTGTCGGGGCCGGTGGGGAGTAGCTCGGTGAAGCCGATGTCGGTCATCGTGGGTGCCTTCCTTCGCCGACGAACATACCAAACCCGGCGCCATGGCGGATCGGCCGAGAGCGCGCAAAAATCGCCGGAATCGTGCGGTTCGGCCGCTCGTCATGGTACGGGGACGCATGGTCCGCGGCCTCCTCGTCGTGCTCGCGTTCTATGGCGCGGGCGAGCTCTCGGCGACCTTGCTCGGGCTGCCTCTGCCCGGCGCCATCCTCGGGCTCGTCGCGTTCGTCGCGGCGCTCCGCTTGGGGCTCGTGAAGAAGGCGTGGGTCGACGAGGCCTGCACGTTCCTCACGGGGCGCATGGCGCTCTTTCTCTTGCCCCAGGCCGTGCTCGTCGTGTGGAAGATGCGTGGCCTCGCGGGCATGGCCGCGCCGATCGTCGTGGCGTCCGTCGTGAGCACGCTCGCCGTGCTCGTCGTGGTCGCGAAGGTGGGAGAGGCGGTCGAGCGTCGATGACCGACGTCGCGCTCTCGATGGGGCTCTTTCTGTTGACGTTGGTCGTCTACGAGCTCTTGCGTCACGTCCAGCTCCGGACCGGGCGCGTGTGGCAAAACCCGCTCCTCTTCGGGATCCCGGTGCTCGGCGTGGTGCTCGTCGCCGCGAAGATCGAGCCGAGCGCGTACCGTGAAGCCACGCGCCCGTTGGGCCTCCTCGTCGGTCCCTCCGTCGTCGCGCTCGGCCTCGGGCTCTCCTGTGGCCTGCCCGATTTGGCGAAGCGCGCGCGCACCGTAGGGCTCTCGCTCGTGTCCGGGGCCCTCGTCGGCGCGGCCTCCGTGGTCGGGCTCGCGCGCGCGCTCGGCGCGGACGCGGTCGTGTGTGCGTCGCTCGCGCCCAAGTCGGCCACGACGGCCATCGCCGCGCCGGTCGCCGAGCGCCTCGGAGGAGATCCGTCCCTCACCGCCGTGGTCGTGATCGTGGTCGGCGTCTTCGGGGCCCTCGTGGGGCCCGCGCTGCTTCAGCGTATAGGTGTTCGGAATCGTTATGTTTTTGGTCTGTCGCTCGGGGCCGCGGCCCACATCGTCGGGACGACCCGCGCCCGCGACGAGGGGCCCGTCGAAGAGAGCGCCGCCGCGGCAGCGCTCGTCGTGCACGGGGTGCTCACGGCCGTGCTCGCGTGGGCCGCGGTGAGGCTCCTCGGGCCGTGAGGTCCGGCTAGGGCGAGGGTGCGAGGCGCTCGGGGGCCTCGTGGCCGCTCTCGGTCACGTACTCGGAGTAGCCTCCACCATAGAAGCGCGCGTCGCTCCCCGAGAGCTCGAGCACGCGGTTCGAGAGCTCGGCCAAGAAGTGGCGATCGTGCGACACGAAGAGCATCGTCCCCTCGAAGTCCTTGAGGGTCTCGATCATCATCTCCTTCGTGTCCATGTCGAGGTGGTTGGTCGGCTCGTCGAGCACGAGGAAGTTCGGCGGATCGAAGAGCATCTTGGCCAAGACGACGCGCGCCTTCTCGCCGCCCGAGAGCACCCGGATCGGCTTTTCCACGTCGTCGCCCGAGAAGCCGAACACGCCCGCGAGCGTGCGGAGCGAGCCCTGCGAGGCCTTCGGGAACGCGTGGACGAGGGTGTCCCACACCGTGTCCGTGGGGGAGAGCACGTCCATCGCGTGCTGCGAGAAGTACCCGACCTTCGTGCTCGGGCCGACCGACACCTTGCCCTCGTCGGGCGAGAGCGCGCCCACGACGAGCTTGAGCAGCGTGCTCTTGCCGGCGCCGTTGACGCCCATCACGCACCAACGCTCGCGCCTTCGGATCAGCATCGAGAAGTGGTCGTAGATGGTGCGGGAGCCGAACACCTTCTTGATGCCCTCGAGGCCGACCACGTCCTCGCCCGAGCGCGGGGGCTTCGGGAAGTCGAACGTGAGCTTGCGCCGGCGCTTCGGCGGCTCGACCTTCTCGATCTTCTCGAGCTTCTTCACGCGGGACTGCACCTGCGCCGCGTGGCTCGCGCGGGCCTTGAACCGCGCGATGAAGGCCTCTTCTTTGGCGAGCATGGCCTGCTGGCGCTCGTACTGGGCCTCGGCGTTGCGATCGGCGATGGCGCGCTGTTTGACGTAAAAGTCGTAATTTCCCGAGTAGGTCGTGAGCTCGCCGCCGTCGATCTCGAGGATCTTCTGCACGATGCGGTTCATGAACTCGCGATCGTGGGAGGTCATGACCAGCGCGCCCTCGAAGCCCTTGAGGTAGCCCTCGAGCCAGAGGATCGACTCGAGGTCGAGGTGGTTGGTCGGCTCGTCGAGGAGGAGCACGTCCGGCCGCATGAGGAGGACTCGCGCGAGCGCGACCCGCATTTTCCAGCCGCCCGAGAGCTTCTCCACGTCCCCGTCCATGACCTCTTGCGAGAAGCCGAGCCCCGCGAGCACCTCGCGCGCCTTGCCCTCGAGCGCGTAGCCGCCGAGCTCCTCGAAGCGCGCCTGGGCCTCGCCGTAGCGGTTCACGAGCTCGTCCATCTGGTCGGCCTTGTCCGGGTCTCCGAACGCCGCCTCGAGCTCGCGGAGCTCTTGGGCCACGTCGGCCACCTGGCCCGCGCCGGCCATGGCCATGGCCACGACGGTGTGCCCCGACATCTCGCCCACGTCCTGGCTGAAGTAGCCGATCGTGGTCCCGCGATCGACGGTGACGCTGCCGGTGTCGGGCGTCTCCTCCTTCAGGATCATGCGGAAAATCGTGGTCTTTCCCGAGCCGTTCGGGCCGACGAGGCCCACCTTCTCACCGCGGTTCACGGCGGCCGAGGCGTCGGTGAAGAGAATCTGTTGTCCGTGCTGGCGACCGACCGAGTCGAGGCGAATCATGGCGCGCCCGAGATACACGACGGTGGCCCGCGTGGCGAGACCGGACACCGCGAAAACGCGCCTGCCCGGACGATCAGGCCGAAGGTGGGGCGCTCGAGGTCGTGCCGCGGGAGACGGGGAGGGTCACGACGAAGCGCGCCCCGAGCTCCCCTCGGCCGAGCGTGAGGGTGCCCTCGTGGGCGAGGGCGATCTCGCGCGCGATCCCGAGGCCGAGGCCCGAGCCCCCCGCGAGCCGCGACTTCGACTGCGCGCTCCGAAAAAATGGCTCGAAGATGCGCTCGCGGTCCTCTTCGGGCACACCCTCGCCCTCGTCCTCGACGACCACGGTGACCTGGCCCGCGCGCTCGTCGACCTCGCCGAAGACGCGCACCAGGCCGCCCTCCGGGGAGTGGGAGGCGGCGTTCTCGAGGAGGTTCCGAAAGAGGCGGGAGAGGTCGTTCGGTCGCCCCGAGAGGCGGACGTCGAGCCCCTCGCACGCGAAGGTGACCTTGCGCTCCTCGGCGAGGGGCCGCGACAGGGCGACGGCGTTGTCGACCACGGAGCCGAGCATGCACTCTTCGTTCGAGGTGTCCCCCGCCGTGACCTTGGCGAGCGAGAGGAGGTCGTCCGTGAGGTTCTTGAGGGCGCGCGTCGACTCGAGCGCCTCGAGGATCGCCTTCTTCAGCTCCGGGGCCTCGCGGTCTTTGCGCACGGCGAGCTGGAGCTCTCCGTAGATTTTGGTGATCGGCGAGCGGAGCTCGTGGGCCGCGTGCGCCAGGAACCTTCGCTGCGAGGTCATGAGCGCGGAGATGGTGTCGATCATCTCGTCCACGTCCCTTGCGAGGTTCAGCACGTCGGGGTCGCCCGAGCGCGCCGCGACCCGCGCCGAGAGGTCTCCCTTGGTCACGCGGTTCGCCACCTCGGCGATGCGCTGGTGCTCGCGCGTGAACCTCCGCACGACGAAGCTCGCGATGACCCCGGCCCACGCGAGCGCCACCACGAAGGCGAACGCCATGGCATCACGGAGGAAGCGCTCGTCGGCGTCGAGGTCCTCGCGGAGCGCGGCGAGCAGCACCGTCTTCTTGGGGTGGCCCGGGATACCGACGAGCACGCCGCGGTAGTGGTGGCCGCCGTGCTCGAAATCGAAGCAGCGTTCGTTCGGGTGCGAGAGCGTGGCCCGCGAAGGCGGGAGCTTGTCGAACGGGGCGGTGGCCGACATCGGCGCGTCGTCGTCGCCGTAGATGACGCCGTGCTTCGTCAGCGGGCCCACGTCGTTCGTGGGCGGCCCGGGGCCTTCGTTGAACGAAAAACCGAAGAGTGGCGCCTCTTTGGCCTCGACCTTCGCCACGTCGACGAGCTCGCCGTCGAGCCGACTCTCCTGGAGCTCCGTGAACTCTTTCGAGATCGCGAAGAACGCCACGCCGAGCGCGACCGCCGTGACGGCCACGGTAGAGAGCACGATGCGACGCCGGAACTGCACCGCCGCCCCGCGCGCTCAGGCCTTCTCGGCGCGCAGACGGTAGCCCGTGCCGCGCACGGTCTCGATCATCCACGAGCGCTCCCCGAGCTTGTCGCGGACGCGGCTCACGTGCACGTCGAGCACACCCGAGCCCGGGTCGAACTTGAGCTGCCACACGTCGAGGAGGAGCTTCGCGCGCTCGACCGGCTTCTCCGCGTCGAGCGCGAGGCGCACGAGCAGGGCGAACTCTTTGGCCGTGAGATCGAGGGCGGCTCCGCCGAGCGTGGCGCGCCGCGAGAGCCGGTCGAGCGCCAGATCGCCCACGTGGAGCGCCACCCCGGCCTTGCCGCGCCGCGCGAGGGCGTCGAGGCGGGCGAGCAGCTCGTCGACCTCGAAGGGTTTGACCAGGTAGTCGTCGGCGCCGGAGCGGAGCCCCGCGACCTTGTCGGCCGTCTCCCCGCGGGCCGTCAACATGAGGATGGGGCACCCCACCTCGGCAGCGCGGAGGCGCTCGGCCACCGCCGGCCCCTCGAGGTCGGGCAACATCCAGTCGAGCACGATGGCGTCGAACGGCTCGCGCGGCCCGCGCTCGAGAGCGGCCTTGCCCGTCGCGGCGACGACGGTCGTGTGACCCTCGTCTCCGAGGACGCGGGCGAGGAAATCGGCGAGCTTCGGGTCGTCTTCCACGACGAGTACGTGCACGGCGCCACCATACCGGGGTTTTCGCGCCATCGATCTCGTATTTTCGTAGGGTTCGAGGGCCACGGGCCGGGGGTGCCCATTTCGGTGGAGACGTGGTCGAGGGTGCGACAAATGGGAGGGCTGCGGCTCGCGCGTCGCGCCGTTCACGGTAGGCTTGTCCACGTGAAGCCCGCCCCCGCCGCCCGCGCGTTCCCGACGGCCGAAGGTTTCCTCGACGCCCGCCCCGTCGCCGAGCTGCTCGCGTACATCGACGACAGAGGCCTCTCCGGCACGCTCACGCTGACGTCGCCGACGGGCGTCGAGGACGCCAGCGTCACCTTCCGTGACGGGAAGGTCGTCCGGGCCCGCACACGCGTTCCATCGCCGCTCGGGACGGCCCTCTACGAGCTCGGGCTGGTCGAGCCCGACGCGCTCGATCGTGCCTTGCGCGAGCTCGCGGCGGGCAAGGGCGCGCTCCTCGGCGAGATCCTGCTCGCGCACAAGGCGCTGACCGCCGAGGTCTTGGCGATCGGGCTCGCCGAGCACTACACGCGAAAGCTGGTGTCGCTCTTCGCCCTCCCGGCGGCCACGCGCTTCGCGTTCTACGAGCACACGGATCACCTCGCGTCGTTCGGGCGCGCCGACGTGTCGGTGTCCGTCGGGCGAGCCGTGGTGAGAGGCCTACGAGACACGTTCGATGCGCAAGCCGGGCGCGCCAACGACGCGCTCGACCGTGTGGGCGAGCGGCCGCTCGTGCTCGCCGGGTACGTCGAGGGCGCGCCGACCTTCGGCCTCGTCGAGGCGCTCGCCGACCTCGAGATGTCCGAGGACGAAGAGCGCGTCGCGAAGGAGCTCTCGTGCCCTGCCGTGCTGCCACCGCGCCGCGCCACGCGCGAGGGTCTGCTCCGAACGCGTGTGGTCTACACGCTCTTGCTCCTGCGCCGAGCCCGCATCGCCACGGTCTCTCCGGAGAACGAGGCCCTCCGTCACGCCTCCATGAAGTTCCGCGCGCCGAGCCCGCTCCGGCCCCCCTCGGTCGCGTTCCCCGTGTCGGGGGTGCGTGAAAAGGTCGAGCCGCCACCGGCCGCCGTCCGCGACGTGAGGCGCGAGGCCGACGACCCCGGAAAACGCGTCGCGCCTCGAGAGACCGAGCGCGGACCGCGGGCCGACGTGGCCGCGGATCCCACCCTCGCGAGGCTCAAGGCGCGCGGGCTCCTCCGGCGCGGCGAGCTCCGCGCCGCGTTGGCGCTCGTGGTCGAGCTCCGGTCTCTCACCCCCGGGAAGGACGCCGAGCTCGAGACCATGTACGGCTACTGCGTCGGCATGACCCGCGAGGATCTCCAGTCGCGCGAAGAGGCGAGGAGCGCGCTCCGCCGCGGCTGCGAGCTCTCGCCCCGCTCCGGAGAGGCGCTCTACCGGATGGCCCTCTTCGAGCGCAAAGAGGGGCAGCTCGCGTCGGCGCTCCGCACGCTGAGAGAGGCGGTCGACGTGGACCCGCACCACGTCGACGCGGCCCGGGAGCTCCGCCTCTTCGGCATGCGCGTCGCCTCGGGAATGGACCCGGCGCGCGCGATGTCACCGCCGCACGGCATCCCCGCCGTGAAAGACCCGCGAAAAGAGTAGCGCGCCGTCTGCGTCACTCCTCGACGGCCGACGGCGCGTCGTCCTTCGCGACGAGGCCGTGGGCGGTCGCGCGCGCGAAGAGCCAGAGCACGTGACCACGGACGTCCCGCGGCCAGGATTTCGTCAGCCGATCGAGCCGTCCACCGTCCTTGGCGAAGAGGGCCCGTGACGCCTCTTCGTGGCCCGGGAGGTCCCCCGCGAGCGCCCACATCACGCGGCTCGCCGCTTCGATGCCACGCCGCTCTCGCTCCTCGTCCGCGCGCCTCGGATCCTTCATCGCCTCTTCCACGAGGCGCCGCAGGGCCACCGAGATGCCTCCTTGGCGGGCCTCGAGCCACTCCCAGTGCCGGGGGAGCAGCGTAACCTCCCTCGCGACGACGCCGAGCTTGGGGCGCCCCGGCCCCTTCTTGCCGTCCCCGCCGACGAGGGGGTGCCGCGTGAGCGCCTCGCGCACCTCGTCGATGGTGCCCTCGAGGACGAAGTCGATCTGAGCGCCGGTCGTGTCGTCGAACACGAGGACGGTGGCGCCGGGGTGCCTGTCGACGTGAGCCTTCACGGCGAGCACGGTCGGCTCGAGGGGCCCCCGAGCGAGCAGCGCGCCTCCGCAGAAGGCCGAGAAGGTCGGCTGTGGGGTGAGATCGGTCGTGGGCATCGGGGATCCTCCGTGGAATGACCCCGATGTACCCGACTCCTTCACCGTCGGCAATATTACCCGGGTGAAATTCGGAGAAATAAGATCCGGGTGAAAATGCTCAGCGCGCCCGCGGCTTCTTGGGCGCGGGCGCCGCGGGGAGGGGGGCCATCACGGCGGAGAATAGGTCGAGCGCGGCGCCTCCGTCGGCCAAGAGGTCCCTCTCCCCGCCGCTCTCGACCCACTCCTCGACGACCACGCGGATGGCGCCGACGATGGCCCCCGCGACGAGGCGTGCGCGAGCGCGATCGCTCCCGCGTGCGAGCGCGTCGGCGATGAGCGTCGTGGCCTTTCGGTCCCACTCGAGGTCCTTGGCGAGGAGAGAGGGCGTCTTCGCCACGAGGGCGTTGTCGACGAGCACGTCCTTCTTCTGCTGGATGTGCATGGACGCGACCGACAGCAGCGCGCGGCGCACGGTGGCGATCGCATCTTCCCCTTTGGGTGTGTCGAGCAGCGCGGCCTCGAGCGCCTCGAGCTGGGCCCTCCTCCTTACGAAGAAGACGTCCTCCTTCGTGGGGAAGTAGCGGAAAAACGTCCGCCGCGACACGTTCGCCTCGCGGGCGATCTCGTCGACCGTGACGGCGTCGAAGCCCCGCTTCGCGAAGAGCCTCTTCGCGACCGAGACGATGGTCGCGGCCGCCTCGCGCTTCTTCTTCTCGCGGAGCCCCGAGGTCGTGTCTCGTTCCTTCATTCGGGCTTCGGAGTGAACATCTTCCCGACGAAGGCGACAAGGAGCTTCTCGCGCTCCCTCGGCCCGAGCAGATCGAGCAGGCGGCTCACGTCGGCCATCTTGCCCGAGCCCGTGTCGGCCTGGCCGATGACGTGGGCGGCGACGTCCCCCGAACGGTCGTTCGCGAGCGCCTCGGTGATGTGGGCGGCCATCTGCCGAAGCTCGTCGTTCGGGCCGGGGCGGCTCCCGCCTCGCGCGAGGCGCGCCGTCTCTTCGTGGAGGGCCACGACGAGGTCGTCGATGACGCGGGTATTTCCCGGGTTGATGGTGAGGTGCACGTTGGCCTTCGACGCTCCGTAGCCGAGCTGCGCCTGGAGGCCGAAGCCGCGAGCCTTCATGGCGTCGGTCAGCTCGAAGACGCACACGGTGTCCGAGGTGAAGGCCACGAGGCTCATCTCGGGCTTGCCCATCATGCGTAGGTGCGGGTCGTCCTCGACGGCCGCTTCGACCTTCTTCCGGGCGGCGAGGAGGGCGCGGGCCACCTCGAGGTAGCCGTTCTCGCCTTGGAGCTGCAGCACCGACCAGGCCGCCGCGAGGGGCCCTCCCGATTTGGAGCTCTGGATGGTGGGGTTGAACATCGTGTAGCCCGTCCACTCGGCGCACACGAACACCTGGTGCCGGCGGAGCGCCTCGTTCTTGTAGAGCACCACCGAGGCCCCCTTCGGGCAGAGCCCGTACTTGTGGAAGTCCATCGACATGCTCGTGACCCCGGGCACGCGGAAGTCGAAGTCGGGGACGGGCTCGCCGAGGCGGGCCATGTAGGGCAGGAGGAAGCCGCCCATGCAGCCGTCGACGTGGCACAAAACGCCTCGCTCCGCGGCGAGCGCGGCGATTTCGCGCACCGGGTCGACCACGCCGTGGGCGTACGAGCACGCCGACGCGACGACGAGGATGGTCGTGTCGTCGAGCTTCTCGCGCATGTCCGAGGGGTCGGCGCGGAAGGTCTCCGGCGAGACGCGGGTCTGCACGAGGCGCACGCCGAAGTACGCGGCGGCCTTGTGGAACGCGGCGTGGGCCGTCTCCGGGACGAGCATCGAGGGCTCGGTCACGTGCGGCTTGTGTGCGCGCGCGTGGTCCCGCGCGGTCTTCACGGCGAGCAGGATCGACTCGGTGCCGCCGCTCGTGAAGTTGCCGACCACGGCCTCGTCCCCGCCGAGGTGGCGGCGCGCCATGTCGACGAGGTCGTTCTCGAAGCGCCGGAGGCTCGGGAAGGTCGTGGGATCGAGCCCGTTTTCGGTCAGGTACTCCATGAACGCGAGCTTCCCGAGCTCGGTCGTCTCGGCGTCGCCCTCGAACGTGTAGGCGAAGAGCTTCCCGTCCCGGAAGGGGAAGTCGCCCACGCGGGCGGCCTCGAGATCGGCGAGAATTTCGGACTTCGTTCGGCCTTGGGTCGGGATGCGCATGCGGTCCTCCGTGCAGGGCCCATCGCCCCACGCGCTCGGGATAGCATTGTGGCACTGAGTGTCAAATGGCTCTCGGTGCCTTTTTGTGATCGGGCGCTCCTCGGCCCGAAGGACGGGAGGTCCCCCTCAGCACTCGATGATGTTCACGGCGAGGCCGCCGCGGGCGGTCTCCTTGTACTTCGTCATCATGTCGGCGCCGGTTTGGCGCATGGTCGCGATGACCTTGTCGAGGGAGATTTTGTGCTTTCCGTCGCCCGAGAGCGCGAGCCGCGCGGCGTTGATCGCCTTCACCGACGCCATGGCGTTCCGCTCGATGCACGGCACCTGCACGAGGCCGCCGACCGGATCGCACGTGAGCCCGAGGTTGTGCTCCATGCCGATCTCGGCCGCGTTCTCGACCTGCTCGGGGGTGCCCCCCATGACCTCGGCGAGGCCGGCGGCGGCCATGCTGCACGCGACGCCCACCTCGCCCTGGCAGCCGACCTCGGCCCCGGAGATCGAGGCGTTGCGCTTGTAGAGCATCCCGATCGCGGCGCACGTGAGGAGGTAGCGCGCGACGCCGTCGTCGTTCGCGTTCGGCACGAAGCGGAGATAGTAGTGGAGCACGGCCGGGAGGATGCCCGCGGCGCCGTTCGTGGGCGCCGTGACCACGCGACCTCCTGCGGCGTTCTCCTCGTTCACAGCGAGCGCCCAGAGGTTCACCCAGTCCATGGCGAGCAGCGGATCGGTCGTGCGGGTGTCGCACGTGAGCCGCCGATGGAGCGCCGCGGCGCGCCTCCGTACCTTGAGGCCCCCGGGGAGGATGCCCTCGCGCTCGCAGCCTCGTTTCACGCACGCCTGCATCGCCGCGGCGATCTTCGCGAGGCCCTCGCGCACCTCGGCCTCGGGCCTCAACACCTTCTCGTTCTCGAGCACCACGGTGCTGATCGAGAGCCCGTGATCCTCCGTGATCGTGAGCAGATCCTGCCCGCTCGTGAACGGGTAGGGCGGGGGCTTCCGCTCGCCGAGCGTGGGCTCGACCTCGCCGTCGTTCACGACGAACCCGCCGCCGACGGAGTAGTAGATCCGCACGAAGGGCTCGCCGTCCGAGAGATCGGCCGTGAAGCGCATGCCGTTCGGGTGCGCCGGGAGGCTCTGGCGCCGATGGAAGACGAGGCTCTGGCCGCCCCGCTCCACGAGCTCGCTCCCCGGGTCGAAGCGCACGGGCGCGAAGCCGAGGAGCTTCACCTCTTTGGTCGCGCGGATGGCCTCGATGCGCGCCGGGACCGTGTCCGGGTCGAGCGCTTCGGGGCGCTCCCCTTCGAGGCCGAGCATGACGGCCACGTCGCTGCCGTGGCCCTTCCCGGTGTGCCCGAGCGAGCCGAAGAGCTCGGCTTTCACGTGCGAGACGCGCCCGACGAGCCCCTCGCGATCGAGGCTCTCCACGAACCTCCTCGCCGCCCGCATGGGGCCCACCGTGTGGCTGCTGGAGGGCCCGATGCCGATCGTGAACATGTCGAAGAGGCTGAGGTGCACGGCTCGGATGATCGTCTCCGCGCACCGGGCCCACAAGCCCCTTCGTGCCTCGCGACGTCGATGCCGCAGCTCAGCCGACGAGGGGGACCCGCCCCGCCGACGTCAGCTATCGCCCGCGAAGCCGTAGTACCCCGGGCGCTCCAGCGGAGGCAGCTCGCCCTCGCGGACGAGGATCGTTCGGACAGCCCAAATGTCTCGAAAGATCCGGTACTTGAGTGCCGTCTGGTCGAGGTAGTCGACGCCCGCAGAGCCGCCCGTGCCCGTGCGCCTCCCGATCATGCGCTCGACCATCCGCGCGTGCCGTTGACGGAACACGACGAAGCCTTGTTCGAACGCGACGAGCGCGTCGACCACCTCGCGCGGCCACGCGAGCAGGGGGAGCTCGCGGTAGCTCTCGATGAAGACGAGGGCCGCCCGGAGCCTCGTCGCGCGGGGGCGTTCTTCCTCGCGGGTCACGTCCTCCGCGAAGAGGTAGGCGCGGGTGTCGGCCTTCTCTCGCTCGTAGCGCGCGTCGAGGCGCGCCTCGTCGTCGGGGGTGAGGGCGGTCGTCTTGGCGAGGGCCTTGGCGGTCTCGGTCGCCCGCGCGTGGGAGAGCAAATACGACTCGACGAAGGCGCGCACGTTCTCGGCGTCGTGCGGGTCGTCGGGGGTGCTGCCTTGGATGGGCGTGCGGCAGAGCCACGCGTGCACGGCGTCGCGGAGCGTCGGCAGGTCCGAGAGGCGCGCCTCGACGCGCTTCGAGGCAGGAGAGGGGGCGCCCTTCGGCCCGAGCAGCGCCTGCATGTACGACTTCTCCGAACCGAGCGGGATGCGCTCGGCGTCGCCGAGACCGAGGAGGAGCTCGATCTCGCGGAGCTGCGCCGACTGGAAGCCGCTCGCCGGCGAGAGCTTGTCGCGGAAGCCGAGGTAGTCGCGTGTGGTCATGGTCTCCATCAGCGCGAAGTGATCGGCCATTTTGCGGAAGAGGAGGTCCATGCGCCGGATGCCGCGCACGGCCGTCGACAGCGACTGCTCGGGCACCTTGGGGCGCGCGAAGAGATCACGCACCGTGACGAGCTCGCGTAGCGCGAGCTTCATCCAGAGCTCGTCGATCTGGTGGACCACGACGAAGAGCACCTCGTCGTTCGTGAGCTCGGCCTCGCTCGGTGCGACGCCCGTCTGGAGCGAGAGGAGCTCCTCGACTTTGATGTAGTCCCAGTAGGTGGTCGGCTCACGGCTCATGGCGCGCACCCTCGCACGAGCCGCGCCCCCCGGAAAAGGCCGTTTCGTAGGCCCACGAGGCACATGTGGGCGCGCTCCGGCGTGCCGAGTGAGCAAGGATAAGTCGACCGAAGAACGTGCGCTGCGCGTGCGTGAGGCGCGCACGGTGCTCGTTCGGGGGCCACTTTCCGGGTTCTCGCGCCGGTTCGGCTTACGTATGCTCGACTCGTCGAGCTCGTCACGCGTGGCGGCACGACGCCACGCGAGCGAGCCTGGGCTCACCGATTTTGGTCGAGCTTCGCTCTCGCTGATTTAGGCTCGGTACCTTGCGCCTCGAAACCCCCATGAAGAAGAACTACGTCCTCGACACGAACATCCTCCTCCACGACCCGCAGTCGGTCTTCCGGTTCGAGGACAACAACGTCATCATTCCGATCTACGCGATCGAGGAGCTCGATCAGTTCAAGCGCGAGGGCTCCGAGCGCGGCAGGAACGCGCGCCAAATCGCGCGCATCCTCGACGGGCTCCGTGAGCAAGGCTCGCTGTCGAAGGGCGTCACCCTGAAGAGCGGCGGCTCGCTCCGCGTGGCGGTGCCCCAGAAGCGCCCGAGCCTCGCCTCGGCGATCGACACGGACGCGATGGACGCGGCGATCTTGCAGACCGCGTTCGACGTCCGCGAAGAGGACCAGGGGCGGCCCACCGTGTTCGTGACCATGGACACGAACCTCCGCATCCGCGCCGACGCGCTCGGGATGGTGAGCGAGACGTACGAGAACCAGCGCGTCGAGGCCGAGAAGCTCGACACGGGCGTGCAGGAGCTCACGGTGCCTTCGGGCCACGTCGACGCGTTCTTCCAGGAAGGTTTCCTCGAGCTCGCCTCCCGCGAGTCCCTCCTCCCGAACTCGTGCATCCTCCTCCGGGACGCCGAGAACGCGTCGCACACGGCGATCGGCCGCTACGACGCCCAAAAGGGCGGCGTCATCGCCCTCCGCGTCCCGCGCGAGGGGGTCATGGGCGTGCGCCCTCGAAACAAAGAGCAGAGCCTCGCGCTCGATCTCTTGCTCGACGAGTCCATTCGCCTCGTCACGCTCGTCGGCAAGGCCGGCACCGGGAAGACGCTGCTCGCCATCGCGGCGGGCCTGAAGCGCACCATCGAGGACGGCATCTACACGCGCATCCTCGTGTCTCGCCCCGTCATGCCCCTCGGCCGCGACATCGGCTTCCTCCCCGGCGACGTCGACGAGAAGCTGAACCCCTGGATGCAGCCCATCTTCGACAACCTCGAGTTTCTCTTCTCCCACGGGCAGAAGAAGGGCTCGCGGGCCTACGCGGAGATGCTCGAGAGCGGTCAGCTCCAGGTCGAGCCGCTCACCTACATCCGCGGTCGCTCGCTCCCGCAGCAGTTCATCATCGTCGACGAGGCCCAGAACCTCACGCCTCACGAGGTGAAGACGATCATCACGCGCTCGGGCGACGGCACGAAGATCGTCCTCACCGGGGACCCGGGCCAGATCGACAACCCCTACGTCGACAGCGCGTCGAACGGGCTCACGATCGCGGCCGACAAGTTCAAGGGCGAGAAGGTCGCGGGCCACATCGTCCTCTCGAAGGGTGAGCGCAGCGAGCTCGCGGAGCTCGCGGCCAACCTGCTCTGACGGACCGCTGCGGAAGGGCTCTCGCGCAGGCTTTTCGCGGGGTTCGGCGCGTCCGAGGCCCTTGCTGGCGAGGGCGCGAGGGCCCAAGATGAGGGGGCCCGTCATGCAAGAACGTAGATCGCTCGCGCTCGCTCGGTTCGCGCCCGTCGTCGGTGCGGCCGCGCTCGCGCTCCTCGAAGGCTGCTCCACCGTGCGGGGGAGCGCCGTCGCCACGGGGCCGAGGCAGCCCTCGTACTCGGGGCCCGTCTCCATCTACGCCACCAACGCCGTCCCGCCGGGAGCGGTCGACCTCGGCGTCGTGGAGGTGTCGGCTTCGCAGAGCGAATCGACCGTGGGCACGCTGCTCCCCGTGTTCGTGCAGAAGGTCGCGCAAATTGGCGGAAACATTGCAAAAATTGACACGGTGCGCGCCCGGTTCGAGCTCGTGACTCGGACCCACCTCGAGACGTACTACTACCCCTGCGGGACGCGAGTGCAGTGCGCGGGGCAGCGCATGTACACGACGAACGACGAGATCGTCGTGGTGAGCATGCTCGGGCACGCCTACACGGACCGGGTCGAGGCGCCCGCCGCCCCGCAGGTGGTGCCCGCCCCCGCCGCGCCCCCGAAGGCCGAGCCGCCCGCTCCTCCTCCGGCCGAACCTCCGCCCCCGGCCGACACGTCGGAGAAGCAGCTATGACGTCCCTGCTCCGCCCGGCGTCCGTCGTG
Organism: Myxococcales bacterium; assembly: GCA_016712525.1. Classification (NCBI taxonomy): domain Bacteria; kingdom Pseudomonadati; phylum Myxococcota; class Myxococcia; order Myxococcales; species Myxococcales bacterium. The sequence continues at coordinate 67,046 of JADJQX010000008.1, read as the reverse complement.
GCCCTCCTGCTCCTCTCCGGGTGCGGCTCGGTCGAGGCGCATTCGGCCATGTTGAAGCGTCCCCAAAGCCCATCCGCGGAGGGTCGCGTCGAGCTCTACCTCGAGGGCCAAGACGTCGGGCGTCCGGTCGAGGAGCTCGGGCTCGTGCAAGCGTTCGGGGCAGGCTCCATGGCGAACCCGGAGGACGTGGCGCAGGCCTTGGCCGACCGGGGCGCCGAGCTCGGCTGCGACGCCATCACCAAGACCACGATCGACCTCGGCTACAGCCGCGCGCACGCGGCGGGGGTGTGCGTGAAGTTCGCGGGGCCTCGTGCGCCCGCGGCGGCCGCGTACGTGAAGCCCTCGATCAAGGCCTCTCCACCTCCGGTTCGCCCGCCGCCCGATCCCGGGCCGCGTCCGCGTGGGCTCGAGCCCCTCCCGTCGAGCCCGAAGATGTAGAATGCATCGGTTTGGTCGCACAGCCCTCGTGGTCGCGTCGTCGGTCGGTCTCATGGCCGCCACGTTCGCCCTGCCGTCCGCGCGTGGGGCCCTCGTCGAGCCGCCGTCCGAGCCACCCTCGGCCGACGCGGAGGAGCCCGAGCACGACCCTGCGAGCGGCCCGGCGAAGCCCAAGGCGCACGGTGTCGTTCGCATCAAGGTGCCCGAGAAGGACGGGATGGTCCGCGTCCCCGGCGGGCGCTTCGTGATGGGGACGGCGTTCGGCAAAGCGCCACCCAACGAGAAACCCCAACGCACGACGACCTCGGGGCCCTTCTGGATCGACAAGACCGAGGTCTCCGTCGCGGCGTACCGCGCATGTGTCGCGAGCAAACATTGCGAGCGGCCTCGTGTGACGAGCGCACAATGCACGTACGACGCCCAAGACGGAGAGCTCCCCGTCTCGTGCGTTCGTTGGGAGGACGCCGAAGCGTACTGCCGCTCCGTGGGCAAGCGGCTCCCGTCGGAGGTGGAGTGGGAGCTCTCGGCGCGGGGGCCCTCCGGCTACGTGTACCCGTGGGGAAATCGCCTACCGGACTGCAAGCTCGCGAACACGCTCATTCGAGACAACTCCGGGCGCGGCTGCTTCGCGCGGCCCTGGCGTGTGCGGAGCGTGCCCGCGAACGCGAGCGTCTACGGGGTGCTCGATCTGTCCGGGAACGTCGAGGAGTGGACCCAAGACTGGTACTCCGAGCACCTCGGCGACCTGGCCCCTCGCTCCGGAGCGAGCCACACGCTCCGCGGCGGCGGTTTCCAGACCTCCCCGAGCCGCGCGCGCGCGAGCACACGGGACTGGGGCTCGGTCATCGAAGCGGGGCCCAACGTCGGCTTCCGCTGCGCCAAAGACGCGACGCCGTAGCCCCCTCTTCGCCGCACCTCGGGCGCCTCACTCCTCCTCGATGCCCTCGCGTCGGCCGCTCAGCGTCGGATCGCGTCGGCGCAGGCGCCCACTTCGCGTGCGCACGTCCCGGCCGTGATTTTCGCGCGGATGCAGGTCCCGAGCTCGTCTCGCCCTGCGGCGGAGAGGCCGCGGAAGAGCGACTCGCACCCCTCGAGGTCGATGATGCTGCCCACTCCTCCGGCGTTCGGATCGCACGCAGGCACGAGCTGGGCGCACAGGGTCTTCGCCTCGGCGGTCGGGCACGCGCGCGCGAACGCGCGGTCCACGCACAAAACGACGTTCGTGTCCGCGTTGCACGCGCGCTCGTTCGCGAGGCACGCGGCGACGGCGTCGGCGACCTGGCCCTTGTACCGAGGCCGCACGCGCTGGCAGCTCGCCTCGCACGCGCCGGGCGGGCAGGGCGTCTCCGCGGTCTGCGCAGGCCGGTCGCCGAGGCACGGAGGGGCCCCATCGGCCGCGTCGGCGGCGTCTACGCTGCTGTCGGTGCTCGCGTCGGTGGGGGTGGGCGTCGTGGACCCTGTCCCCGGTGTGGGAGGTGGCTGACCCGTCGACGAAATTGGCGTCGCCGTGCCCGGGCTCGAGCACGCGGCGACCCACCCGGCGCCCGCAAGCAAGAGGGCGACGAGTCGCACCTTTTTGCCGGACGTTGACCTTCTTGCGCAGTCGTGGGCCATGAAATCCCTCGTGGTTTCCGCGTGATGGCGTGCCGGTATGCGGCGTGCTTCACTCAACGGTAGCATGACATTTTTCCAAGCCGCGCGACCGCTAGGGGTCTTCTTTTCGGTCGCGGGAATCGTCGCCCTCGCCGTCGCATGCGGACAGGGGGGCTCGTCGCCTTCGTCGGGGGGGGCAAGCGGCGGCGGACCCGGCGCGGGGACGTCGTGCGCCACGCCGGCGGCGGGCTGCCCTTGCGCGGCGGGAGCCGAGGCGGCGTGCGGGTACGAGATCAAGGGCGAAGAGAATTTCATCTACTGCGCCGAGGGCAAGCTCACGTGCGAGGGCGGCGTCTTCGGCGCGTGTCGCCCGTCGGGCACGGTGTCCGTCAAATCGCGACCGGTGCTCGGCCCGGGCTCGGGGCTAAGGTTCAGCGCGCTCGGCACCCCGGTCGGCTGCGCGACGATCGACGGAGGCCTGAACCTCTGCGATCCGAGCTGCCAGGTCATGGTCGACACGCCCACGGGCGTCGACGCGGGGCCGGGGTTCGGCCTCTCGGGTGGCGGGCTCGTGTCCACGGGCGTCGCTGTGTGCGGCGACGGAGCGCTCCAAGGCGGAGAGGAGTGCGACGACGGCAACACGACGGCCGGCGACGGCTGCGGCGCCACGTGCCTCCTCGAGGTCGGGTTCCAGTGCCCGACGCCGGGCTCGCCCTGCATTCCGGCCACGTGCGGAAACGGAACCATCGAGGGCGCCGAGCGCTGCGACGACGGGAACCTCGTGCCGTTCGACGGCTGCTCTCCGACCTGCCAAAAAGAGGTGAGCTGCCCGAAGGGAGGAGGTGCGTGCGTCGCCGTGTGCGGTGACGGCATCAAGTTCCCGAGCGAGGCGTGCGACGACGGCAACTCGGTGAGCGGCGACGGCTGCTCGGCCACGTGCACGGTCGAGGCCGGCGCGACGTGCAACACGGTGTCGTCGGGCCTCGCGCCGAGCGTGACCGTCCCCGTCATCTACCGTGACCTCAAGGGCACGCACCCCGACGTGCAGCCCACGAGCGGCTTCGGCGTGAAGCCCGGCATCGTGGCCTCGACGCTCGCCGCCGATGGTTTCCCCGTGTTCGCCTCGAGCCAGGGCACCGTGACGAGCGCCACGACGTTCGACGACTGGTACCGCCCGACGGGCAACAACATTCGCATCCTCGACACCCTCACGCTCACCCGTCAGCCGGGTGGCGAGTACCGGTTCTCGTCGAACAACTTCTTCCCCATCAACGGGCTTGGGTACGGCAACTACGCGGCGACCGGGAAGAACTTCCACTTCACGAGCGAGGTGCGTGTGCCCTTCACGTTCGCGGGGGGCGAGAAGCTCGATTTCAACGGCGACGACGACGTCTTCGTGTTCATCAATGGCCGTCTCGTCGTCGACATCGGCGGCGTCCACCCCGCGGCAGCGGGCACCGTCACGCTCAGCCCTGCCGTGGCCGCGTCGATCGGGCTCGTCGTCGGGACCACCTACGAGATCGCGGTGTTCCAGGCCGAGCGCAACACGACGGGCAGCAACTACACGCTCACGCTCCAGGGGTTCGATCGCGCACGCTCGGTGTGCACGCTCCCCACGTCGCAGACCTTCGTCCGCGATTTCCAGGCCACGTGCGCTCAGGGCTTCACCCCGAAGTGGCAGCTCTTCCAGTGGCGCGCATCGGTGCCCGCGGCGAGCTCGATCGCGTTCCGAGCGGCTACGGCCGACACCCAGGCCGCGCTCCCGGCGAACCCCGATCCTGCCCCGGTGAGCGTGAACGCCGGCTCGGCGACGCCGACGAACAGCCCCGTGTCGGCCACCCCGGCATGGGTGAACGAGGTCGACGGCGCCCTCAACCCCGTGCCCGTGTCGCTCCGCCTCCGCGACGAGGGGCTCACCACGTCGAAGCGCTGGCTCCGTGTCTACATGACCTACAACGTGGGCGCGGGCGGCTCGCCGAGGCTCGACCAGTGGCGTCAGCTCTACGACTGCGTCGCCAACGAGTGAGGTGGCGCACGTCGACCGAGTACGCAAAAAGGTCAACTTTCGTCCATACAGCCTCGCACCATTTTCAGCGAAATCGGTGCCGCGGCCAAAAGACCGTGCCATGATGTCGGCGTGGTGCTCTCCCGAAAAGCCATCGCGCTCCTCACTACGGGCAGTCTCGTCACGGCGCTCCTCGCGGCGTGCTCGAGCAACAACACGACGCCCAACGCCATAGGCACACCGGGCGTCACCCCGACCACCTGCCGCGCGCCTCAGCAAGGGTGCGCCTGCGCGAGCGAAGGCCAGACCGTCGAGTGTGCGCAGAAGGTGCCGACGAAGGCCGGAGGTCTCGTCTGCCAAACGGGGCGTCGCGCGTGCACGAACGGTGTGTGGGGGGGCTGCGACATGGGGCCACGCTCGACCGCGTCGGCCGGCCACGTGTTCGCGAGCGTCGGGCCGCTCGCGCTCGGAGGGTCTACGTCGTGCGCCGATCCGTGCGACCCGTCGTGCTCGAACTACGTCGACACGGCCACGGGGCTCGACGCGGGCTCGGGCTTTTCGGTTACGGACGGTGGCGTGACGCTCGCCGCCGCGTCGACGTGCAACACGGTCATCAAGGGGCAAATCTACGATCCGGGCGATAACCTGCCGCTCCCGAACGTGTACGTGTTCCTCCAGGAGGGGCCGCTCTCGGCGCTGCCCGAGGGCGTCGCGCAGGACTCGTGCTCCACGATCCTCACGGGTGGCTCTGGTGGAGGTGTGCCCGACAACCGCGTGCAGTCCGGGCTCGACGGGAGCTTCACGCTGAACATCCCGCCCGGCTACCCGAACACGACCCCCTTCAACATCGTCGTCCAGACGGGCCGGTGGCGGAAGGTCATCCCGCTCACGGCGAACTGCATGACGCAGAACCTCGGGCACGTTCGCCTCCCGAAGAACAAGGCCGAGGGCAACATCCCTCAAATGGCCGTCGTCACGGGCGACGCCGACACCCTCGAGTGTTTCATCGCCAAGATCGGCGTCGACGTGGCCGAGTTCACGCACCCGAGCCAGAACGGGCGCGTCCACATGTACCAGGGCTGTTTGGCGAACAACTCGGGCGACTGCGGGCCGCAGCTCGCGGGAGGCGCACCGCACTTCGGTCCGGTGCCCGAGAAGCGCGCCGGGCTCCTCAACAGCCAGGCCGAGATCGACAAACACGCGATGCTGGTCCTCCCATGCGAGGGCGGCAAAAAGTCGAACAATCCCGCGTTCTACCCGAACAATGCGGAGGTCGATCGCACGAAGGTCTTCGCCGACAAAGGGGGCCGAATCTTCGCGACCCACCTCTCCGACTGGGTGGTCTGGCACGAGGGGGATGGCGGCGGCGCCCGGAACATCTATCCGAACACGGCCGTCTACAAGACCGATCCGCTCGACAACATGTTCAACAACTCCGGAAGCGGAGTCGGCTCCCAAGAGGCGAACGTGGACACCGCGCCGCCGCGCGCGCAGGCGTTCTACGACTGGCTCGCCGCCAACGGAGGCTTGAACGGCGCGAACCGGGTGTACTTCGAAGAAGGCCGTCGCCGCTCGCTCTCGATTCTCCCGAACGGGAACACGTGGCTGAGGAACTACAACCCGTTCGGGTTCGCGTTCTACAACTACATCCACCACGTGACGTTCGACACGCCCGTCGGCTCGGCGAACCCCGAAGGGCGCGTCGTCTATCTCTCGTCGCACGTGGCCCCGGTCGACTACCGGCGCAACAGCGGAGGGGCCACGTTCCCGAGCGAATGCAAGCTCGCGAACGCCCTCACGGCGAGCGAGAAGGCTCTCGAGTACATGTTCTTCGACGTGTCGGCGTGTGTCGGGGCGCCCCCGCCGGCTCCTGCGCCGCTCTACTCCGCGGCCACGTTCGTGCGTGACTTCGTGGCCTCCTGCCCGGTCGGAACCCGCGTGCGCTGGCGGCAGTTCATCGCCGACGTCGACACGCCGAGCGACTCGTCGATCCTCTTCCGCGCGCAGACGGCCGACTCGGTCGCGTTGGTCGGCGCGGCCACGTCGTACAACGTGCATCTTGCACAAGGTGCGACGCCCGACACCCCGATGGGCGGCGTGATGATCGACGCGAACACCGCGCCCAACGTGATCCCTCCGCGCACGTCGAAAAGCGTGCTCCGCATCAGCGCCGACTTCACCCCGGCGACGGGCGGTCTCCTGACGCCTGCACTCTACACATGGACGCAGCGCTACGAGTGCGAGGCCTCGGAGTAGGACCCGTTCATGTCCATCTTCACGGTCCGCGCTCGAAAGTGGGCCGCCTCGGGGACCCTCACACTCCTCGTGGTCGGTGTCGCCGCGGTCGCCTCGGGCGCCTGCTCGGAGGATGCTCCGGTCGTGCCGTCCGTCGACGGGGCCGTCAGCGAGGCGTCCATCCCCGACACCGCCATCCCCCTCGTGGACGCAGCCGACGCGAGCGACGCGACGGCGGAGCGTGATCCGTGCGCCGAGACGTCCCCTCCGCTCTGTGACAAGGCGGCGGTGTGGGCGGCCCCGGTCGTCGTGCCGCTTGCGGGGGCCTTCGCCAGCATCAGCGCCGACGAGCTCCACGTCGCCTACTACGAGGCTCAAGACGCCGGGCCTGCGGCGCTCGTCGTCGCGGATCGAGCATCGACCTCGGAGGCGTTCGGAGCAGGACGCGCGTTCGGCTTCGCGGTCGACACGACCGGCGTGTCGCTCTCGAAGGACGGGCTCGAGCTCTTGGCGACGTTCGGGGGGGACGCGCGCCTCGCCTCCCGCGTACGACCCACGGACCCCTTCGGCGTGCCCGGGCGACCGGGCTTTCAGTTTGGTGGCGAGGACCAGCTTTACCGATCGCCGGTGATGCTGGAGGGTGGCGGCTTCTTCCTCGCGTGGACCACGGCGTCGGTGGGGCAGCTCGCCTTCACCGAAATCGCCAAGGACGGCGCGGTCTACCGCCAGGTGCCCGTCATCCCGCAGGCCGAGCTCCTGAACATGTCGCCAGGTGGCGCCGAGGCCCCTCGGCCCACGGGCATGTCGGCCGATGGCCGCACCCTCTTCTTCTACGACGAGGCCCGAAAGGTCGCGAAGGCCGCGTTCCGGCCGAACCGCACCTGTCCCTTTACGACGTTCGTCGACCTCGGGGACAGGCCCGGCGTCGTGCCGAACGCCTCGTGCACGGCGCTCTACTCGCGCTCGCCCGCGGGCCTCGTCCGCACCGCGCGGATGCCCTGAAGCCGCGAGCCCTCGCTTTCCGCGCGCCCCCTGGTTGACGTTGCGGGCACTTGGGGCTAATCCCGGCCCCTCTGTCCCGCGCTTTTCGGGCAAAAGCCTCGCGCACGGCGCAGGACCGCCGCTCCGACCGGGCCCTCACGGGCTCGCTAAGTGCTTAGAAACACAAGGAAATCGTCACGATGGGCCTCAACACTCTCTCCTCGCTCTCTTCGCTCCAGCAGGTCGCCCCGAAGGCCGGAACGCCCGGTGTGGCCGAGCCGCAGGGCGCGCCGGCCGGCCCGGGTGGAGGGCAGCAGCAGGGCAACCCCATCATGATGTTCCTGCCGTTCCTCATCATGATCCCGTTCTTCTTCCTCATGTCGAGGCGCCAGAAGAAGGAGCAAGAGGCCCGGCAGAAGCTCAAGAAGGGCGACCAAGTGGTGAGCCAGTCGGGCCTCATCGGCGAGCTCGTCGAGATGGACGACCGCATCGCCAAGGTGAAGATCGCCCCGGGGACCACGGTTCGTGTGCTCGCGAGCACCCTCGGCCCGCTCGAGGCCGCCGAGCCGCAGAAGTCCGACGACGCGAAAGACAAAGACCTGAAGGACCTCAAAGAAGCGAAGGCCGGCGCGGGCGACAAGAAGTGAGCTTCGCCGAGAGGACCCTCCCACGCATGACCGCGGAAGCCGACGTCACCTCATGAACCCCCAGAAACGCAACGCCCTCCTCCTCGCCCTCGGCTCGGTGCTCGCGGGCTACTTCTTCTTTCGCGAAGACGCGTTCTGGGCCGTGTTCGGCTCCGGGCTCATCGCCGTATGGGCGCTCTTCATGTTGCTCCCCGTGATGGACGCCGGCTGGCGGTTCAAGGCGGGCTTCATCTTCACGGTCGCCATCGGCGCCGTGATCGTGCTCCTGCCCACGATCGAGACGCTCTCGATCCCGGCGAGCGCCTCGGGCGAGCCCCCCAAGGCCCCGCGCGTGAAGATCCCGGCCTACGTCCGCGACCACATCAAGTTCGGCATCGTGAAGGGGCTCGACCTCCAAGGAGGTATGCGCCTCGTCTATACCGTCGAGGTCGAGGAGGCCATCCGCGACAAACGCGACCGCTTCGCCGACGACATGCGGCAAGACCTCGCGACCGCGTTCGGTTTCCACACCGGCGAGGGGCGCGTCACCCGCGAAGAGGTGGCGAAGCTCGTCGACAAGGTGAAGATCTCGCTCGTCGACACGAACGCCCTCCGTCTCGAGTTCAAGGACGCGGCGGACACGTCGAAGATCGACGAGCGCTTCACGAAGAAGTTCCTCACGGAGCTCTCGATGGCGAAGGACGGCGCGAAGGTAAGCTTCAAGATCCGCCCCGAAGAAGAGTCGCGCATCCGCGACCGCGCGGTCGCCCAAGCCAAAGAGACCGTGAACCGCCGCGTCGACGGCATGGGCCTCCGCGAGGCGAGCGTCACCACGCGTGACGAGGACATCATCATCGAGGTCCCCGGCAGCGACGACGCCTCGTTCGAAGAAATCAAGAAGACCGTGAGCGAGACCGCTCGCCTCGAGTTCAAGCTCCTCGACGACGAGGCCGACTTCTTCGGCCGCATGAAGGACGACGCCCTCCCCGTGGGCGAGAACCTCTCGATCCGCGAAGAGCCGGCCCCCGCGGGCCCCGGCAAGCGTGTCACGAACCGCTTCGCGCTCATGATGAAGCGCGACAGCGAGACCATGAACCAGTGCCTCGAGCGCCTCAAGGCCTGGGTCCGCACGCTCAACGTTCCTGACGACCACACCGTCAGCTACGAGCCCATCACGCGCTACGACCCGGACACCGGCAAGACCGAGGACGAGGGCTGGCGCACGGTGTACCTCCACAACCGCGCCGAGCTCACGGGCGACTACATCACCGACGCCATGGTCGCGCGTGACACCCAGTCGACCTTCGGCGGGTACTACGTCGCCATCACGTTCTCGCCGGCGGGCGCCGATCGCTTCGAAGAGGTGACGGGCGCCAACGTGCAGCGCAGGTTCGCCATCATCCTCGACGACAAGGTCAACTCGACCCCGGTCATCAAGGGCAAGATCGGCGGCGGCCGCGCCAGCATCACGCTCGGCTCGGGCGACCCCGAGCGCCAGCTCGCCGACGCGAAGAAGCTCGAGCTCGTGCTCCGGTCCGGCGCGCTCCCGGCCCCGATCGCCAAGTCGAACGACTCGCGCATCGGCCCGACCCTCGGCGAGGACGCGATCAACAAGGGAGCCACGGGCGCGCTCGTGGGCTCGCTCCTCGTGCTCGTGTTCATGATCGTCTACTACCGCAAGGCCGGCCTCATCGCCGACGCGGCGGTGCTCTTCAACCTCGTGTTGCAGATGGCGATCTTGGCCTCGTTCAGCGGCACCATGTCGCTGCCGGGCATCGCGGGCCTCGCGCTCTCGATCGGTATGGCCGTCGACGCGAACGTGCTCATCAACGAGCGCATCCGCGAGGAGCTCCGCGCCGGGCGCAGCGTGCGCGCGGCGATCGAGGCCGGGTACGACAAGGCCTTCTCGTCGATCGTCGACGGCCACGTGACGGTGTTCATCACGGGCCTCATCCTCGCGCAGTTCGGAACGGGTCCCGTGAAGGGCTTCGCGATCACCCTCATCATCGGCATGATTTGCAGCTTCTTCACCGGCGTCTTCTGCACGCGCGTCGTGTTCGACTGGTGGGCCCGCGGCAAGACCAACAAGATCAGCGTGGGCGCGGAGTTCTAAGATGGAGTTCTTCAAGCCAGGTCGAACGTTCGACTTCATGCGCCTCGCGTGGCGCTTCTGGATCCCCCTCAGCGTCGTGCTGATGGTCGGGTCGATCGTGCTCATGATCTACCCGGGGCCGAACTACGGTACCGACTTCCGCGGCGGCACCGAGATCGAGGTCGCCTTCCTGAAGACGGTCGAGCAGGGCCAGATCCGCGAGGCGGTGACCAAAGGTGGTCAGTTCTCCGACCCGGACGTCGTCAAGGTCGCTTCGGGCAGCGCGCCCGATCGCCACTACCTCATTCGCGTGCAAGAGGTGACCGCCGTCACCGACACCATGAAGGACGAGGTCCGCAAGGCCTTGTGCTTCTCGAACGACGGCAGCGCCCCCGGCGGCGACGAGAAGGCGTGCCCCGTGAACGCTCGCGCCACCGAGGTGAAGTTCAGCCAAGGCGGCGACAAGATCACGCTCCGCTACGACGCCGAGCCCGACATGGCGAAGATCAGCGAGCAGATCGCGAAGGTCCCGTCGGTCGTGCTCCGCAAGGGCGCGGCGCCCCAGGTCATCAGCGCCCGTGATCACCGCGTCGAGCTCCAGCTCCAGTCGCGCGGCGATCAGCTCCTCGACGTCCTCTCGCAGCACCTCGGCAAAGAGGTCGTCCCCGAGAAGGCGCTCCGCGTGGAGTGGGTCGGCCCCAAGGCCGGAAAGCAGCTCCGCGACAGCGCGCGGAACTCGGTGGCCCTCGCGATCCTCGCGATCATGGTCTACCTCGCGTTCCGCTTCGACCTCCGCTTCGCCCCCGGCGTCGTCATCGCGTGCCTCCACGACGCGGTCGTCGTCATCGGCGTGTTCATCCTCTTCAAGAAAGAGGTCACGCTGTCCACGGTCGCGGCGGTGCTCACCATCGTCGGCTATTCGATGAACGACACCGTCGTCGTCTACGACCGTATCCGCGAGAACCTCGGCAAACACCGCGGCAAGACGTTCGCCGAGATCATCAACCTCTCGGCCAGCGAGACGCTCTCCCGCACCCTGCTCACCTCGGGCGCGACGATGCTCTCGGTCCTCGGGTTCTTCATCTGGGGCACGGGCGTCATCAAGGACTTCGCGTTCGCGATGGTCGTCGGCATCGTCGCCGGCACGTACTCGAGCATCTACGTGGCCGCGCCGCTCACCGAGTACATCGACCGCAAGCTGAAGGAGCGCGCGGGGCTCCCCGTGAAGAAGAAGGGCGTGATCCAGAGCGCCCGCGCCGGCGCGTAGCCCTAAGGGGTCCACGCACCGTCTCGTTCGAGGGCCGCTCTCCGCGGCCTTCGTCGTTTCGAAGGGCCGAGGTCGTGTAGCCTCGAGGCGTGCCGCGCATCGATGCCCCCGAGCTCGAAGACTTCGACTGGTTCCCGTCCCGCTTGCGCGATCCGATGACCGGGTTCCTTCGGGTCGCGTCCGAGGTCGTGGGCATGCCGGACGTGGCGGCCCCGATCGTGGCCTCGGCCATGCGCGCGGGGGCTACGTCGAACATCGTCGATCTCTGCGCGGGAGGTGGCGGCCCCGTCCTCGGCCTCGCGCGCCGTCTCGTGCGAGGTGGCCTCGCGCCGCGTGTCACCCTGACCGACCTCTACCCGAACGACGCGGCGTTCTCCCAAGCGGAGGCCGAGGCACCCGGCATCGTTCGCGGGGAACGTGCGCCCGTGTCGGCCACCGAGGTCCCGGAGGCGCTCTCCGGCGTGCGCACGATCTTCAACGCGCTCCATCACCTCCCACCCGCCGTCGCCGAGGCGGTCTTCACCGACGCGGCCGAGAAGCGCCAGCCCCTCTGTGTGTTCGAGCTCGTCGAGCGGAGCCTTCAAGGCGCGGTCATCGCCGCAGGGGTGCCGCTCGCGGTGCTCGGCCTCATGCCGTTCGTGAAGCCGCGCAGGCTCGAGGCCCTCGCGCTCACGTACGCGCTCCCGGTCTTGCCGGCGCTCATCGGCTGGGATGGCTTCGCGTCGTGCCTGCGTTCGTACTCGGTCCAGGAGCTCCGCGAGCTCACCTCGCGAGCGGCGAGGCCGGGCTACACGTTCACGGTGGGGCGAACCCGCGCGCCCTACCGCCCCGCGTGGGTCACGTGGGTCGTGGGTACGCCGGAGTAGCGGGAAAGTGGCCGATCCGTCACGTCGGGCCGAGCTCGGCGATCGCCGCGCGCACGGCCTCGGGGACGCGCACCTTCTCGTGTGTCGTGTGGTCGATCAGCACGGCGACCGAGGAGCCACGGGCGTAGGCCTTGCCGGTCGTGGCACACGTGACGTCGTACGCCATGCCGAGGCTCGTCTCTCCTACCTTCGTGACGCGCGCCGAGACGACGAGCCTTGCCGGGAAGACCACAGGAGCGAGGAAGTCGCACGTGGTGGTCGCCAGGATGGGCCCGACGGTCGAGGGCCCTCGCGTGACGACCCCGACGCGCTCGAAGAGGGCGATGCGGGCCGACTCGAACCAGGCGAAATAGCGTGTATTGTTCACGTGCCCGAGCGCATCCATCTCGCCCCACTGGACGTCCAGCGTGATCGTGACCGCACCGTTCGGTGGACCTTGCGACATGGCGCGAGCGTACCCCGACCGCGCGGCGCTGCCGAGGTCCGAGACGGCCCTGCGTGGGCGCGTACGTCCGTCGTCCGTCAGTAGCGAAACACGAAGCCGCCGGCCGCGCCGCCCGGGGTGGGGGAGGCAAAGACGCGGAGCCCGGCTTGGGAGGTACGAGGCGCGCTCGGCGACGTGAGGAGCACGACGGCGCCGGCCACGAGCGCGGCGGCCGAGACGCCCATGGCGATGCCCCCGATGGTGCGCAGGGTCGTCACGGACGAGAGTTGATCGTCGGTGCAGGTCCGCGAGACGCCGCACGTGTCACGGAGGTCGAACACCTCCCCGTTCGCGGCCAAGAAGAGCGCGATGGACGTGCCCACGCCGATCGCACCCACCGAGACGAGGCCGATGCCGACGCCCCTACGCGTGCCCCCCGAGCTCTCCTGTGTGCCGCTCGGCTTGGGTGGTGCGGGCTTTTCCTCGGGCTTCGTCTCGGGCTTCTCGGCGCCGGGGGCGGGCTTCGGCGCAGGGAAAATCGCCTCGACGATGCGGTCTTTCTCGCCTTGGCGAATGGCGACCCGCACGGTCTTCTTGATGTCGCCGCGGGTGAACACGAAGCTTCGTTCTCCCGGGTCCACCGCGCGCGATTTTCCGTCGGGGTGCTCGGCGAAGGCCTCGCCGTCGACCGAGACGCTCACGTCGAAGAGGTCGTGGCCCGCGTCGTCGCGCGCCGTGACGACCACCGTGGGCAAGCCGGCCGTCACCTCGCCGAGCCACGTGTCGCAGTCTTGACGAACGACGGCCGGGCACTCGTCGCGGCTGCACCGGAGGAACGCGTCGCGCGCGGCTCGAAGCTTTCCGTCGAGCTTCAGCTGCTGCGCCTTCGCCGACGCGTCGAGGCACTCGGCCTTGGTGTCGGCGAGCGACGCTCCGGAGGCCGTGAGCACCACGAGGAGGGCCGCGAGCGAGAGCGGGCGAAGACCCATACTTTCTACGCTATCACGGGCGCGCGCACCGTCGCCGGCCCCGTCCGACCCGCGCTCCCTGCGGACGGAAGAGCTCGGTGCGGGATGACGCGCCGCGTATGTGCGGGAGGGTACGACAATGCGAGCCTCGAGACGCAAATGCGAGGCTCGAGGCGTTGACGAGCCCCTCGTGTACGGAGCACGCTAGAGATCGTGGGAAATCCTCGCCTCCTCGCCGCTCTCGGAGTCGCTGCCCCCGTGGCCGTGCTCGCGTGTGCCTCGCTCGAAGGCCTGCAAGGGGGCACCGAGGTCGTCGACGCAGGGCCCATCGAGCCTCCGATCGACGCCGCGCCGCTCCCGGCGACCGACGCGAACGTCGAGGCCGCCGCCAAGACGTGCCCCTCGGGCGAGAAGCTTTGCCAGAGCGCGTGCATCGCGGAGCTCGATCCGAAGACGGGCTGCCGCAGCGGGTGCGAGCCGTGCGAGGTCCCGGCGAACGCCGCGGGGGCCATCTGCCGCCAAGACGGGACGTGCGGCCTCAAGTGCGCCGGTGCCAGCGCCGACTGTGACCGCGCCCGCGCGAACGGCTGCGAGGTCGATCTGCTCGACCCGAAGAACTGCGGGGCCGACTGCGACACACGCCGCGAGTGCGGCGGCGCATTGCCCCTCTGCGCGGTGGTGCCCGGAGGCGCACCCACGTGCGTCGCCTCGTGCCCTGCCGGCCAGGCCCAATGCGGAGGCTCGTGCGTGACGCTCGCGACGAGCCTCTCGCACTGCGGCGCGTGCAACGCTCCGTGTGTCGGCGCTCCGAACCTCGTCGCCACCTGCTCCGGGGGCACGTGCTCGAAGCGCTGCGCCGAGGGCTACGGCGACTGCGACGGCAACGCCGCGAACGGGTGCGAAGCGCTCGTGCCCACCTGGGTCGACGGCGATGGCGACGGCTTCGGCGGGGCGAAAGACGAGGCCGTGTGCCCCGGGAAAGTGCCGATGGGCCGGGTCACCAAAGGGGGCGACTGCAACGACTCCGACCGCAACGTCCGCCCGGGGCAGACCGAGTTCTTCGCCACGGGCTACACGCGCGTGAACGGCACCATCTCGTACGACTACGACTGCAACGGCGTCGAGGAGATGAACACCTCCCGCGGCGACTACCAGGGCTGCCGGATCGGCTACGCGCCCGAAGGGGATCCCAAGGCCGACAACCGCTACTGCGGCTCGGTCACGTACATCCGCGGGAGCGCGAGCGGCTCGACGACGATCGCGGTACCCATGGCCCCGCAGAACGTGAGCGGCTCGGGCAGCGTCACGGTCAAGAACGGTTGCTACGTCTCGATCGAGCGCGCCGTCCTCTGCCGATGAGCGTCGCCGGCACCGTGGTCCTCGTGCCGGTGGGGCGCGCGATCGAGCCCGAGTGCGAGCGTGGCCTCACCGATCTCGCGCGGAGGGGCTACGCGGTGCGCGCCTTCCCGAGCACCGCCGCCCTCGACGTCGCGCGCTCCACGGCCGCGAGCGTCGCGCTTCGGGACGGGTTCGAAGAGCTCTTCTGGATCGACTCGGACATCGGCTTCGAGGCCGACGACGTCGAGCGGCTCCTCGCGGCCGACACGAGCCTCGTCTGCGGCATCTACGCGAAGCGCGGCGTGCCCGAGCTCGCCTGCCACGTGCACCCGGGCACGAAGGAGCTCGTGTTCGGCGAGGGCGGGGGGCTCGCGCCCATCCTCTACGCGGGAATGGGCTTCTTTCGCACGCGCCGCGACGTCTTCGATGCGGTGCGCCTAGGCTCCACGCTGCCCGAGTGCCGCATGGGCGAGGGCGACCCGTTCCACCCGTACTTCATGCCCATGGTCCGCGACGGCGAGGGCGGTGGCCCCTCGTGGTACCTCGCCGAGGACTACGCGTTCTGCGAGCGCGCCCGTAGCGCCGGTCACGGCCTCTTCGCCGACACCCGCGTGAGGCTCCACCACGTGGGCCGCTACGGGTACACGTGGGAGGACGCGATGGGGCCCCGCACGCGCTACGCGACCGTGCAGATGCGGTTCTCCGAAGGGTAAGGGGACGGCCTCTCCCTCGGCGCTGGCCCTCGCCGTTGCCGGCCGCGGGCGATTTGATTTTCGATCCTTCGACGATTTGTTCATCTCGGGCCCCTCGACGTTCCGCGCCGCCTCGATCGCGAGGAGTGCCTTGTTTTCCCGCGCGAAGGCGACGTTCGAGAGGCGCGCTTTGCGGCGGCCATTTCTCGACTCCAGGCACTGGAGTTGCAACTCCAGGCGCCTGGAGTTGGACCCGTTGGACCCCGTCGGACCCTCACGAAACAAAAGAGAAAGGGCGCACCACCTGCGGCGCGCCCTCGGGCCTCACGTCGGAGCGCGACCTACTGCGCGAACCACGGGCACGTCTTGGCGAGCTCGTCGGTCGTGCCCACGTCGCAGTGGAAGCCCACCAGGATGCCGTCGGTCTTGACCTCTTTGCAGTCGCGGAAACTGTCGTACGAGCGCGAGTCGGTCGGGTCGGGCGTGCGCTCGCAGCCCCCGATGTTCACGACGCGGGCGCTGTAGCGGCCGTTCCGTTTCAGCGCGCGTTTCATGCTGATAGGGACCTCTTCGCCCGGCTTCTTCTCCGAGATGCACTTGGCGAAGGAGCCGCCGCCGCGCAGGATCTTGCGGACGTCGCCCGGGCACGTCGTGTACTGGACCTCGACGTCGCTGACGATCGGGGTCCCGCTCGCGTCGCGGCGGTTCACGTAGGTGCGAATGATCTTCACCTTGCTCTCGAAGGCCTGCTCTTTGCCGCCGCACGACAGCGAAGAGAGCGATGTTGCGGCCACGAGCGATCCGAGGAGGAGCAGCTTGTTCGGCGTCTTCATGGTTCCCTCCTTCAAACGACGATGACGAAGATCATGAGGATGAGGGTCAGAACGGGGACGAGCACCCGCGCTATCTTGAAGACCTTGTCGTGGTTCTCCTCGTCGACCACGAAGAAGAACCACGTCGAGATCATGTTCATGAGCAGCGACAGGTACACCCCGACCATCAGCTTGTCGGCCTTGGTGAGGTAGGCCGTGGCCGGAATCGACTGGATGAGCGAGAAGTGGAAGAGCACCGCGCCCGCGAGCATCGGCGCGCCGCCGTTCGAGCGGACCTCCATCTCGTCCGGGGTGACCCACATGGCGAGCAGGCCGATGACGACGATGACGAGCGCAGGCACGTACACGCTGAAGATGGCGCTCGCGCCGAAGCGCGCGATCCCGATGCGGCAGATGTAGCGGCCGTAGTAGAGGTCGTCGTTCTCGAACCGCGGCGGCATGTCGCGCGAGAGCGAGCGCGCCTCGAGGTACTTGAGGTCCCACCCGGCGATCTCGAAGTTCGCGCCGAACCGGGTGTACTGCTCGTCGGGAACCAGCTTGAGCTGGTCGACGCCCTTCGAGTTCTCCTCGATTTGGATGGTGAGCTCTTGGCTATCGAACGGGTACTTGCGGAGGTCGGGAGGCGAGCGGAACGTCCCGTTGATTCGATAGAGCTTGAAGGTAGGCCTGTCGGCCATCACGTAGACGTTGTCGATCTTCCCGTTCGGATACGCCAGGTTCAGGTGGTCCGGCATCGGCGTCGCGCTGGTGAGCGACAGGTAGAACGTCGCGTCGAAGGTGCCCTCCTTGATGTCGTACGACATGATCTGGGAGATCTGGAGGCCCACCTTGACCTCGGCCGCCTTGCCGAAATCTGGGTTCGCGAACGGGGACTTGAAGGGCCCCTTCGTGTGGACGAGCGACCCGTTGGGTTGCACCGTGGCGCTGTTCAGCGCGTCCTCGGCGGGAAGCTCGTCTTTGTCGTCCTTGCCCTTGTCGGCCTTGGCGGGCTCGGCCTCTTCTTTCTTCGCCGGAGCGGCGGCGCCGGCGTCGGCTCCGTCCGTGGCCTTGGGCGGCGCCGAGGGCAGCGCGGCCGGCAGCGGGGCAGCGAGCGGGGGAGCCTTTCCCTTCGGCTGCGCCTCCAGCCGCTTCGACAGCAGAAACAGCCCGAGCAGCGCCGAGAGCCCGATGCAGATCAACGAGAACGTGGTGAGGCGCTTCTTGCGCGCGGGACGACCCATGCCGGGACCATACAGGCCTACGGCGCGCGAGGACAAGGGTGCCGCGCCGGCACCGGCGTTCCGGTACTGAACCGTCATTCACTCCCCGAGGAAGGCGCGCCGCGGCCGCGGTGGGGCTCGCGGCCTCGATTCGGCGGTGTCTGCCCCTACTTCGCGAGCCAGGGGCACGCCTGGAGCAGCTTCTCCGAGGGTTCGATGTCGCAACGAAAACCTACGGGGATACCGTCGGTCTCGACCTTCTCGCACATGCGCACGGTGTCGTAGGAGCGCGAATCGGTCGGGTCAGGCTCACGCACACACTCTCCGACCTGGACGACCCTGGAGCTCCGCCGCCCGTTGCGCTTCATGGCCGAGACGAGCTTGACGTTCACCTCCGCGCCATGGGCGACCTTGGTGATGCACGGGGCGAACGCTCCGCCGCCCCGAATGAGCTTCTTCACCTCGCCGGGGCAGCCCGGGAAGTCGAGCTCGACGTCGACGACGAGCGGTGCTCCGCTCGCGTCCTTGCGGTTGACGACGTGTCGGACCACCTTCGCCTTCGCCTCGTACGCCTGATCCTTCCCGCTGGTGCACGACGTGCTGCCCGCCAGCGCGAGGATGCCGGCCGCGGCGCCGACCAGGGTGGCCGTTCGGGCGAGGGAAGAACGACCGCGCGGCGCGGACGTGGGGACGACGAGCGAGAAGTCTGGGGCGTTCATGCGGGGAGGGCTTCCGAGGTGTGCGGGTGGGACGGGCCGGCCGCTTCGACCGGGCGGGTGGCGATGCGCAGGAACATCACCGGAACGAGGAAGAGGGACAGCACCGTGCTCGACGTGAGGCCGCCGACGACGGCCAGGGCGAGGGGTTGGTTCGCCTCCGTCCCGGCCTCCAGGCCGAGCGCGGTGGGGACGAGGCCTACGATCGTGGCGAGGCTCGTCATCGCGATGGGGACGAAGCGGGACCTCGCCGCCTCGATGACCGACTCGACCTTGTCCGCGCCGTCGAGGTAGCGCCGGTTCGCGTCATCCACCAAGAGGATGCCGTTCGATACGCTGATGCCGATGACCATGAGCACCCCCATGAGGGCGGCGATCGAGAGGCCTTGGCCCGCCGCGAGCAGCGCGACGACCACTCCGACGAGCGCGACCGGGATGGTGAAGAGCATGATGAGCGGCAGGCGCACGGATTTGAACTGCGAGGCCATGATCGCGAACACGACCATGATGGCGAGCGCGATCGCGACGCCGATGCCGTCGAACGTGGTGCGCATCAGCTGCACCTGCCCCACGAAGTCGGCCTTGATGCCGCGGGTGCGCTCGTTCTCACCGAGCTTCTTCTCGAGCTCGGCGGCCGCCGTGCCGATGTCACGCCCCTCGGTCTGCATGATCACGTGGGCGGCCCGTTGGAGCTGGTTCCGCTCGATGGCGATGGGGCCGAGGGTTCGCCGCACTCCGCCGTACACCCCCAGGGGGACGGCCTTTCCGTCCTCCGTCACGCGGCCCGCGATCTGAGCGAGCGCCGCGGGATCGCCGACCTTCTTCGCGTCGTACTGCGTGACGACGTAGTACGACTGCCCGTTGTTCGGATCGATCCACACCGCCGGCGAGTTGATGTTCCCGAGCGTGGCCTCGAGCGTCGTCTGGGCGGCCGCGCGAGGCGTGAGCCCGACGAGGCTCGCCTGCTCGCGCGTGGTCTCGACGCGCACCTCGGGGAAGTTGTTCTCGAGGGAAACCTTCACGTCGGCGATGCCGGGCACCGTGCGCGCCACCTCGGCGATGGCCTTGGCTTGATCCTCGAGCTCGAGCAGGTTGTCGCCGCGGACCTCGAGGACGAGCGGGCCCGGGTAACCGCCGAGGAAGACCTTGGCCACGAGGCCGCCCGGCGCCTGGAGCGTCTCGATGCCGGGGAACTCCTCCGTGAGGATCTTCCGCGACAGGTCGGCGATTTCACGCTGGGACACCTTCCGGTGCTCGGCGTCGACGAGGGCTATCTGGATGAACCCCGTGTGAGGCCCCACGTTCGGGCTCGAGATGGCCGAGCGCGCGTTGTTCGGCGTGCCAAGGTTCGTGAAGACGAGCTGGACCGAGTCCTTCGGGAGCTTCTGCCTTAGCACCTCGCTCATCGCCGCGAGCTTCGCGCTGCCTTCCTCGATGGGCGTCCCCGGCGACATGCGGACGTAGATGGTCTCGATACCCTCGTCGACCTCGGGGAAGAACGTGGTCGGGAGCCGCATCGCAGCGACGACCGACGTCACGACGAGCACGATCGAGCCCGCGACGATGAATCGCCCACTGGGGAGCGCGACCCGGAGCGCGTTCGCGTAGCTGCTCGCGAGGCCTTGGATCTTGGACTCGAGGAACTTCGCCCACCGCGGAGGCTCGCCGTGCCCCAGAAAGTGCCTGCACGCGACCGGCGTGACGGCCACCGACACGAAGTACGAGGCCGTCATGGCCACGGCCACGGTCAGCGCGAGCGGCGCGAAGAGCTTCTTCGCGAGGCCCGCCAAGAGCAGCACCGGGAGGAGCACCGCCATCGTCGTCAAGGTCGACGCGAGCACCGGCAAGGCCACGGCGTTCGTGCCGTCGAGGGCTGCCTGGAACGGGTCCTTCCCGCGTGTCTGCTCCTTGTGGATCGACTCGAGCACGACGACCGCGTCGTCGATGAGGCGCCCCATGGCGAGCGTGAGCCCGCCGAGCGTGAAGGCGTTCAGCGTCTGCCCCGTGGCGTAGAGCACGAGGAGCGTGATCGCGAACGAGAGTGGGATCGCGACGCTCACGATGAGCGTGCCGCGGACGCTCTGGAGGAAGATCAAGATGACGATGGCGATGAGGACGAGGGCGCGAAGGATCTCCGTCTTGAGCCCCTCGTAGCTCGTACGCACGAAGGTCGATTGGTCGAAGCAGGTGGTCACCTCGATCCCCGGGGGCAGGTCCTTCTTGAGCTTCTCGACCTGCTTGTGCACGGCCTCCACGATCTCGAGCGTGTTCCCGCCCGGGACGCGCATGACGCTGATGCGCACGGCGGGGCTCGAGTTCATCGTGACGGCCTGGGCCTCGGGGCTCGCGCCGTCCTCCACGCGGGCCACGTCACGGATGTACACAGGGTGCCCGTTCTTCATCTTGACCGTCGCGTCGCCGATCGTCTTCACCCGCTCGGGGACCGCGTTCGTGTACACGTTCGCGTTGAAGCGTGGAGTGAGGAAGGCCCCTGACGGGAGGAGCGCGTTCGACTGTGCGACCGCGGCGGAGATCTCGGTGGCCGTCACACCGCGGGCTTGCGCGGCGACCGGGTCGACGACCACGTTGATCTGGCGCTGCCGGCCACCGCCCGGGGCCGCGCTCGCCACGCCGGGGATGCCCTCGAGCAGCGGCTGGATGTTGTTGAACGCGTAGTCGTAGAGCTGCGCGCCCGAGAGACCACCGCCCGTCACGACCACCTGCACGACCGGAGCGTTCGAGGGGTCGTACTGGAGCACGAAGGGTGGCACCACGCCGAGCGTCTTCGGCACCGCGGCCATCGCGAAGGTGACCTGCTGCTGCACGAGCGTCTGCGCGGCGTTGAGGTCGGTGCCCCACTTCAGCCACACGTACACGATGCTCATGTTGTTCTTCGAGATGGACTCGACGTGATCGACGCCCGGCGTCGCCCCGACGTACTTCTCGATGCGCCACGTGAGGGTCTTCTCGACGTCCTTCGGGCCGAGCCCGGGCGCCAGCGTGCCGATGACGAGCGACGGGGGCGTCAGCTCTGGGAACGTGTCGACCGACATGCGCGGCGTCACCACCGCCGAGAAGACCAGCATCGCGAGGCTGATCATCAGGATGGCAATGGGGTTCTTGAGGGCGAGCCTGGTCATGGCGTGTGCCCCGTCGTGCTGGCCGAAGGGGAGGGCGACGGGGGCGGCTTCGCGCCCGACTCGCCCGTGGGCACGTAGGGCTGGACGAGCTTGGCGGTGACCTTGTCTCCGTCGTTCAAGAGCGCGCGGCCCTCGGTCACCACCCGGCTCCCGGGCTTGAGATCTTGGGCGAGGTAGAGCTTCCCGGCGCCCTCCCCTTTGATCGGGATGCTCATGAGCTTCGCCACGTCGCCCTCGAGCACGAACACGGCGGCCTTCGTTCCCTTGATGCTCGCCGCCGTGCTCGGGATCTCGGTCACGCTCATGGGCTCTCCCACGTCGATCGTGAGCTCCGCGGTCGTCCCCACCGGCATCGACTTCTGCGGGTCGGGCACGTCGAGCTCGAAGCGGATGGTGCGCGTCCCCGGATCGGCGAACGGAGAGCGCCGCGAGATGACCGCCTCGAGCGTCGCCTTGGTCGACAAGAGCGACACGAGGACCTTGGTCTTCGGCTCGACCACCCCGAAGTCGACCTCGGGCGCATCGGCGACGATACGCACGGTCGATCTGTCGACGACCGAGACGATGGGGTTCCCGGGCTTCACGAAGGCGCCCGGATCGACGTACCGCGTGGCGACCTCTCCCTCGAAGGGCGCGCGTAGGACGCAGTCGTTCACCTCGAGGGACGTGCCGAGCATCTTCGCCTTGGCCGCGAGGAGCTGGGACTCTTCGGCGGCGCTCTGGGCGGCCTTCTGGGCGGCCTCGTTCTCGGCGATGAAGCCCTTGCCCACGAGCCCTTGCATGCGCGCCGCCTCGTCGGCGAGGGCCTTTTGGCGGGTGTCGAGCGCTCGGGCCTGCATCGCCACGGTCTGGGCTTGGGCGCTCGCGCTCTTGCAGTCGAGCGTGGCCAAGACCTCGCCCTTCTTCACGACCGTGCCCGGCCGCACGAGCACCGTGTCGACGTACGCCGAGACGAGCTGCGGGCCGAGCTTGGCCTCGACCCACGGCTCGACCGTCGCCACGTAGCTCCGCTTGGTGCGGTACTTGGCGGCGACCGCCTCGATCGCGCTCACGGGCTTCGCGCTCTGCGCGAGCGTGGTCTTGTTGGCCGAGCGCTCCGCGCGGTAGACGAAGCCAGCGACGAGCGCGACGGCCCCGAGCGTGGCGGCGACGATGATCCCGCTCGCGGAGCGCTTCGACGGGGAAGGGAGAGGGGGCGAAGGAGAGGTCGTGTCGGTCATCGGGAGTCCTCGGCGAGAAGGCGCCCGAGCTGGGCGCGAGCTCGGGCAAGCTGGAAGGTGGCGACGGCGAGGCCGGACTCGGCGTCCACCACGAGGAGGGAGGCTTGCGCCACGTCGACGGCGTTTCCGAGCCCCGACGCGAACTGCGCCGCGGCTTGATCGTAGTTCGCGCGCGCCGCGGTCACGGCCCGCTCGAGCGATCCGAGCTGCGCCCGCGTGGTGTCGAGCTCGACGTACGCGCGCCGGATGTCGGCTGCGTTGGCGTACTCGGTGGCGCGGAGCTCCTCGCGCTTCTGCTCCTCGCGGGCGCGCTGCGCGTCCTCGCGGCCGCTCACCGTGCCGTCGAAGATGGGCCACGCGAGCACGAGGCCCACGTCCCAGTTCGGCACGTACGGGAGGAAGCCCTTGCCCTCGAGCTCGGTGTTCTGGTTCGACATCTGCCCGCCCGCGCGCAGCGACGCGCTCGCCGTGGCGTACACCGTGGGCCGCACCTCGGCGCCGATGGCCTTCGTGCGCTTCTCCTCGGCCGAGAGCTCGGCGAGCACGCGCAGGATGCGTGGGGAGCGGGTCTTGGCGCGCGCGATGGCCTCGGTGAGGCTCGGCATCTCGGCGTCGGTCCGGGGCGCGTCCTTGGCCGAGACGAACGGCTTGTCGTGCCCCATGGTGGCCGCGAGCACTCCCTCGGCGACGCGCACGTTGCCCACGGCGCGCGCGCGCTGCGCGTCGATCCTCGCGAGGTCGGCCTCGGCGCGGGCGAGGTTGCCTTGCGCGCGGAGCCCGGCCTTCACCTGCGCCTCGGCCTGGTCACGGATCGCCTTCGCGCGGGTGTGGGCCTCCTCGGCCGAGCGCACGATCACCTTCGACACGAGCACCGCCCAGTACGCCTCCTCGACCGCGAACGCCGAGGTGAGGGCGTCTTGGCGGAGGCGCTCGCGCTCGGCGCGGACCTGCGCGTCCTGCGCGGCCCGCTGGGCGGCGATGCGGCCGAACTCGAACACCGTCTGGTTTACGCCCGCGGCCACCATGGTCGACGCGTAGGGCGTCATGTCGGTGCCGTTCGCCCGGGTGCCGCCCACGCGGGGCAAGTCGAAGCTGCGCGTGCCCACGTACGAGCCCGTGGTGTTGTTCGCCGTGGCGCCGAAGAGCTGCGCCGTGACGCCCACCGTCGGGTACCAGGCGGAGCCCGTGCTCTCGGCCTGCGCGGTCTGCGCGCGCAGCCTCGCTTCGGCCAGGCGCACCTCGGGGGCGTGAGCTTTGGCGTACGCGAGGCACTCGGCGAGCGTCATGGTGGGCACGGAGGCGCTCGCTTCCGCGACCTCCGGGGCCTTTTGCGGCTCCGGGCGCGGCGAGGCCTCGTCCGCCCGAGCGGAGAGCGCGCCCGCGCACAGGGCGGGCACGACGAGGAAGAGGGACCGAGCCTTCATGCGGTGGCACCCTACCGTCCGGGAAACGCCCTTGGAAAATCGGTCAACACGATGATTGGCCCGTGCGCGCCTCGCCCGTGTTGGCTCAGCTCGCGGATCCGAGCGCTCACGCCGCGCGCCCGTCCGCTCGCGGGGGCTCGCCCGCCCGGTAGGGGGCATGCCGCCCTCCGCCAGCCCTTCCGGCACGTCCGGTCACGCGGATGCCGGCTTCGGTCATGACCGGACAAGAAATGAGTGACCGGACTCGAGGAAACGTGGACCGAACGGATCCCCGGCGCGACCGGACTCGGCGTCGCCGTGAGCGTGAACGGGCCCGACGCGACCGGGCCGATCGTAGGCCTCTTCGGACGGGGAATCGGGCGGCCCGGACGGATCCGGGGCGCGACCGAACGCGGGGCACCCCGGCCCGGACGCGCCGCTCCCATGGATATGCCTCGGGACGGGGTCGCGCGAACGCGCGTTCGGGTGGCAATGGCCGCGCCGCCTCGCTTCGGGGGCGCACGCTGGCCCGGACCGGGCGCGCCCCGGTCCGCCGAGGTCGTGGGGTGACGCTTCGCCGAGGTCGATCGAGAGCGCGGCGGGCGCGCCATGGCCCGCGCTGCTCCGTGCACGAGGCCCACGTGTACCGTCCGCGGCGTGCGAGGGCCTCGCCGCGGGCGTGCACCTTCAGAACATGACGCCGTCCATGAGGTAGAACCCGAACGGGAAGCTCGGGTTCACGGCTGCCGCGTCCGGGGAGTAGGCGAGCTCGGCGCGGAAGAGGGCCTCGTTGAGCTGGATGTAGAGCGCGCCACCGGCGCCCCAGTGGAGGCGCCAGAGCTCGCCGTCGCGCGGATCGGCCGTGCCGTAGTCGACGAAGGAGCGGCCCGTGTCGAAGAACACGGCGTGCCCGGCGCGGAACTTGGCGCCGAAGATCTTCGTCCACGGGTACATGAACCTGAGCTCGGAGTTGGCCGCGACCTTGGCGAGGCCGCCGAACCGGCCCGCGGGCACGCCGCGCACGCCGAGCGCGCCGCCCAAGAAGTCGAACGTGCCGAAGCTCCCGCCGGTGATGTAGTCGTAATACGCCGGGTTCCCGAAGGTGAAGTCGCCGATGAGGCGCACCGCGAAGATGAACGGCCCGCCGAGGTGGAAGTACTTTCGCAGCGTCGTGTCGAACGCGAAGCTCCGCACGCGCGACGACGTGGGGAACGCCATCGACATTCGCATGGCGGCCATGTGGAGCGAGCCCTCTTTGGGCATGACCTCGTCGTCGCGGGTGTCGTAGATGATGCCGAGCTGCGGGATGACGGCCGTGTGCTCGTGCACGCCGATGAGCGGCGCGATGCCGCGCGCGGGGTCTCCGATGGCGTCGCGTTCGAGCTGGCTGCCCGGGTAGGGCTCGGGGTTCGTGTAGCGGACCTGGAGGCCGGTGATGATCTCCCATGGGCCGTCGAGCTCGCGCTCGGCGTAGACGCGCACGCGGAGATCCCTCGTGGGGTACTTGTAGAGGTTCCCGCCTGGGAGCTCGCCCGTCACCGGATCGATGGTGAGCGGCGCCATGTTGCCGATGCCGAAGTACGGCCGGTTGATCGTGCGGTCGTAGGTGACTCCCGGCATGACGCGCCACTCGGTGCCCATGAAGTGCGGGAAGTCGAGCCGGAGGCGCGCGGCCTGCTGCACGATCTCGCCGTCCCTCACGCTGAGCGAGAAGAGCCCGGAGCCGAACCACTTGTGCGGGTGGTACCCGGGCGCGACGTGGCTCACGGCGCCGGCGAGGCCGAACATGAAGCCGATGTCGCTCGAGCCGCCGAGCACCGGGAGCACCGCGGGGTGCGTGGCCTCTTCTTCGGCGTCGTGGTGGCCGGAGCCGATGTGGAACGCGCCCTTGTCCTCGTGCGCGTTCGTCGCGTGCCCCTTCTTCTTGCGCTCGGCATCCCTCACGCCGCGCGAGGGCTTCTTCGGCTCGGACGGCGTCGGGGCAGGCTCTGCGGCAGGGGCGCCCTTCGCGACGGGCTCGGGGGCGGCGTCAGGGGCCTTCGCCGCGGCAGGGGTCGTGGGCGGCGCAGCGGGCGCTGTGGCTTGGGCGTCGCCCTCGGCAGGAGGTGGGCCCGCGTCGGCCGCGGGCGCCGAAGGAGCCGAGGGATCGTCTTGCGCGAAGGCTCGAGGAGCGAGCGTGACGAGGGCGAGCGCGAGGCCAAAAGGAAGGGCGAAGGAGCGCATTCGACGCCCCGAGGGTAGTGCCTTTTGCCCACACCTTGCGGCGGCGAAAGGCGCTCCCCCGGTCCGTCTTACGGATTTGTCAGCGTGGGTGCTAAGTCTTCTCGGTCGGGACGAGCTTCACGGGCTCTTTGGCGGCGCGCCCGCCCTTGGCGACCCGCTTGCGTGTCGCGACGGAGGCGAAGAGCTTGGCCTTGCGAGGCTCCTTGCGGAAGGCGTAGCGGCCCGCGGAGCAGATGGTGTCGAGGCGCGCGCCGAGGGCCCAGAAGGCGCGGTTCCGGAGGGAGAGCAGGGTCTTCGCGCGGACGTCGGCCTTCTTTCCGGTGAGCGAGTCGAGCATGCGCTGGGCGAGGGTGCGCATGCGCGCGGGGGCGTTCGTCACGAGATCGGCCTTCTTGAGGGAGGACGTGTGCTCCTCCAAGAGCGCGGCGAGCTTCTCGAGATCGTCGGCGAGGTCGGCGATGCCGGTGCCTTCGCGGATCTTGGAGACGCGGGTCTCGACGTCCTCGTCGCCCTCGAGCCAGTAGTCGAGCGCGGCGAGGGCGTCGGCCTTGAGGGACTCACCCTCGGCCACGTCCTTCGGATCGACGCGCGCGTCGCGGCTCTTCGACCACTGGGCTTCGGCGCGCTGGAGCCAGTCGAGGTCGGTCTCGAGCTTGTCGAGGTCCTTGCGCTCGACGCGCGTGGACTCTTCGAGCGTGTCGATGGCCTGGCGCGCGGCCGAGAGCACCTCGCGCGCCATGCTCACGATGCGCGGCACGCTCTGATCGGGGAGCTTGTCGTACGTCGAGGGGTAGGTGAGGAGCTTCTCCTCGTCGGCCGGGGAGAGCGGCGCGAGGTTCACGGCGCGCGCGGTGCTGCGGGGCGCGGCCTTCGCGGCGGCCTTCGCCTTGCTCTTCGGCTTCGCGGGGCTCGGCGTCTTGGGTGCGGGCTTCTTGGATGCGGGCTTCTTGGTCGCCATGGGCGCGAGGGTACATGCAGTTTTGCGCTCACGAAAAGAGCCACGCGGGCAACGTGCCGCGTGGCTCTCGAACCGAAGGAAAGGACCGGTGAATTAGCCGCGGAGCTTCTTCGCGATCGTGGCGACACGCTGGCCCATGTACTTCGCGTGGGCGATGTCGGCCTCGGTCGCGCCCGTGTCGTTCGCGGTCACGGAGACGCCGTAGGGGTTGCCGCCCGAGGCGAACACGAGCTTGTCGGTGTACCCGGGCGCCGCGATGATGCCGCCGAAGTGGTGGATGGTCGTGTAGAACGAGAGGAGCGCCGCCTCTTGGCCGCCGTGGGCGTTCTGCGCGGACGTGAAGGCCGCGTAGACCTTGTCGGCGAGCTTGCCCTGGAACCAGAGGCCGCCGGCCGTGTCGAGGAAGGCCTTCATCTGGGCGGCCATGCCGCCGAAGCGCGTGGGGAACCCGAAGACGACGCCGTCGGCCCAGTCGAGGTCGTCGAGCGTGGCCCTCGGGTCTTGCGCCGTCTTGTCGACGAAGGCGCGCCACTTCGGGTTCGAGTCGATCGCGGCGGCCGGGGCCGTCTCGGCGACGAGGCGCACGCGGGTCTCGGCGCCCGCGGCCGTGGCGCCCTCGGCGACGGCCTGAGCGATGGTGTGGTTCGTGCCGGTGGCGGAGTAGTAGATGACGGCGATCTTGGGCATGGACGGCTCCTTCGGACGGAGAGGATGCCTCGTCGGACCCATGCGCACAACCGGCATTCGGTTGATGGGAACCATCGGTCCATGAGATGGATCGAACATGCACGAGCCGACGATCGCCGAGCTTCGAACCTTCCTCGCCGTGATCGAGCACGGGAGCTTCTCGTCCGCGGCGCGCAAGCTCGGCCGTGTGCAGTCTGCCGTGAGCCAGACCATCGCGACGCTCGAGGAGGGCCTCGGGGTAAAGCTCTTCGATCGGGGGACGAAGCGCCCCACGCCCACCGACGCGGCGCGCGTGCTCGCGGTCTCGGCGCACAAGGTGCTGTCCGAGGTGGGCGCGCTCGCGGAGCGGGCCGCGTCGTTCTCGCGGGGGACGGAGGCGGTCGTGTCGTTGTGTGTGGACGCGCTCTTTCCGCTCGGTCACCTCGTGCGCGCGTGCGCGGCGTTCGCGGCCGAGTTCCCGGAGGTCGAGCTCCGTGTGGCGACGGAGGCGCTCTCGGCCGTGACGTCGCGCGTGCTCTCGGGCGAGGCCACGCTCGGCCTCGTGTCGCCGCTCGGTCTCACGCCGAAGCTCGAGCGGCGGGCGCTCTTCACGATCCGCCTCGTGCCGTGCGCGGCCCCGTCGCACCCGCTCGCGCGGCCGAGGCCGGGAGGGGAGGGGCCGAGCGTCGAGGAGCTCCGGGACCACGTGCAGATCGTGCTCTCCGAGCGCTCGGAGGATGGGGTGCCCGATCAGGGCGTGCACTCGCCGCGCACCTGGCGCGTGGGTGATCTCCACACGAAGCGGGCTCTCATGCTCGCGGGCCTCGGGTGGGGGAACCTGCCCGAGCCGCTCATCGAAGAGGATCTGCGGAAGGGGCGCCTCGTGCGGGTCGTGCCCCAGGTGTTCCGCAAACACTCCATGACCCTCGCCATGTCCGCCGTGTACCGCCGAGGCCCAGCCTTCGGGCCCGCCCACGCCTGGCTCGTCGCCAAGCTGGAGGAGCTCGGCCGCGAGCCCCACGCCCCCTCGGGCCCCACGAAAACCGGGGCGCGGAAGAAAAAGAAGACCTCGCGCCGCACCCCGTGACGCTTCGTGCTTGACCGGCCCCCCGGGGGGCTGTAGGTAAGTCGCCGTTTTCCGACTTAGCTCAGTTGGTAGAGCAGGCGGCTGTTAACCGCCGGGTCGCAGGTTCGAGTCCTGCAGTCGGAGCCATTCATGCGGGGTCGCGGAAACGCGACCCCGCACCTTTTAACAGCGGCCCCTGAGAGCGATCTCCGGGGCCGTTGTCTTTTCTCCCCTGATTCCCCGAGGGTTTGCGCGTCGGCGACCGTCGCGTGCGCCGGGACGGCGATCGCGCTGAGAGCACGACGCGCGTGAAGAGCTGCGCGTCGAGGGCGCTCGGGACGGCGTTCGCGCTCTCATCTCGGTCCCGTGGGGAGAGAGAAGCCGAGACGCGGTTAACAGCCGACCCTCGGTTTCCGGGACCGTGACCCGGCGATCAACTGTCCCGCGCGGGTGGGACTGTTGATCATCGGGGCGCTGTCCCGCGCGAGCGCGGAACGGGCGCCCACGTTGGCGCGTGGCGCGCCGAGCTCAGCGGTCCGGGGCGTGGGCGCGGTCGGGGGGCTGCGGCGCGCACTGGGGCGCGTTGTGCGCGTCGGGCGCGGGACTGTTGAACGCCGGGCCGTGGTCCCTGGCGTTCACTCGGCGGCCCCTTCGCCGTCCCGCTTCCAATCCTCGGGCACGAGCTTCTTGCCACCGCGCCAGCGTTCGACGATGGCGTCGCGGTACCAGTCCTCGTTCAGGTCGGCGTGCTCAATTAGGATCACCTGCAGACCGGGCGCGACCGCCTGGACCGCATCGAAGATCAGTCGGAACATCTGCTGCACTCGGTGCCGGTCGTCGTCCGGCACAAGCCCCATCGAGCCATCGACGTCCTTGTCGGCCGGGAAGTACACCTGCGAGGGCTGGTCGAAGAAGATGAAGTGCGGCACCGGGCGCGAGCGCTGCACGAACCACTGGTGCAGAGCCAGGTGCGCGATGAGGTGGAAGCCGACGCCGTTCTCGCCGCTGCCGATGCGGCTCATCGGGATCGCGCCATCGACGGTGTCGGCAACCAGCGTGAGCTTCTTGAGGTCGAGGCGCATCGGGTACTCGGAGTGTTCCAGCCCGAGCTCGCGCGCCCACTTCGTCAGCTTCTCGGAGAGGAGCGACGCGATCGACGCGAGCTGCTCTTGAACGCGCTCATCACTCAGCTCCTCTTCGAGCTGCTTGCACTTGGCGCGGATCGATTCCGCCTGCCCCTCGAGGTCCTTCGTGTCGGGCACGTCGGGCATGCTCTCCAGATACAGGCTGACTCTCCCGAGGACGTGGGCCTTCTTGGCTGAGTCTGCGTGAGCCTCCGATACCGCGGTGTTGGCCGAGCGGACCGCCTCCATCTGCGTCCGGTTCCTCATCAGCGACTGCTGCACCTCCTGAAGGCGCACCTCGAGCGCGCTGATGGCGTTCTCAATGTGCGGCTCGACCCGGGCGACCGACTCCATCCGGCTCGCCACGTCCGTCAGGGCTCCCTGCAGCGCGGCCACCTCGGGCGGGGCATTCTCGGTTGGGAGGTCTTGTGCGCAGAGCGGGCACGTGTGCCCGGGCTCGCCTCCCTCGAAGATGCCGATCGTCGCCAGCCGCGCCTTCTGCTCCTTAGTCTCGTGGGAGAAGCCCTTCTCGTCCTTGGAGAAAGCACGCGCCGAGTCGATGTCGGCGCGGATGCGCCGTTGAGCCTGGAGCAGCTCCGCGCGCTCGGTCGAGAGCCGCGAGAACTCCATACCGTCAGGGAGCGTCACATCGACGCTCGCGAGCGGCGTCTTGAGCACGGCTCGAAGCGCGGAGACCGCGCCATCCCACGTCGGCGTCACCTCCTGCGTCAGTCCGGCGTCACGAGCCTGTGCGAGGAGCGCGTCGGCTTTGGTCGCACCGTCGCCGCGCAGCGCGGCAATCTCCGCAAGTCTACGTTCGACGGCACGAAGCTGCTCGCGCAGGCGACGCAGCTCACCTTGCTTCCTCACGTGGTCGTCGTCGACTGCTCCGAGAAAGTACGGGAGCGCGTCCTTCAACGCCTGCGCCGCCCAGTTGTCGGACGTTCCGTGGAACAGATGCTTCTTGCTGATGATCTCGTCTTGCTGCTGGAGGCAGAGCGCAACCGCGTGCCGAACGGTCGCTGAAAGCGCGGCGCGCCTCTGGCCCGTAGGTGGCTCATGGAGATTGTCGCGAATGCCGACCCACGAGGTGAGCGTCGTCGTCGCGCCCTCGAGATTCGTCGTCGCCCGCAGTTCGCTCGCTTCTGGCACCTTCACCGTACGCCCTGTGGCGATGAAGTAGTCGGTGCTGGACTGTGCCCTCGGCGGCGGGCAACGCCGTGCGACGAAGGCCTCTCCCGACGCGAGCTGGAGGCGCAGCCCGTACCAGGCCACGCGCAGGCGAAGAGGTCCGTGCGCGACATGACACTCACCGCTTCCGAAGCAGTAGTCGATGATGTCGCTCAGCGCCGACTTTCCGGTCTGCGACGCGCCCGTGATGATGTTGACCTTGCCGGGCTTCAACGAAAGCATGCGCTTCTCGCCATCGTGGCTGTAGACGACGATGTCGAGGATCTGCACGCTCATGGACGAACCCCCAGCAGCGCCATCACGGTTTCCGGCCCGCCTGCCTTCTCGAGCCATCTCCCGACGAACTCGGCGCGCTTGGCGCAATCGCGGACTTCATCGCTCGTCGCCTTGAGGGCGGCGTTCACGCGCTTCTTCATGTTCGCGTTCGCGCGCACTCCGTCTTGCGCGATCGCGAGTAGTCCAAGCGAGCCACCGAAGATGAGCGACTCCTTCGTGAACGCGCGCAGCGTCGACGCCCGCTCTCCCAGGCGCGTCCGCACGATCGGGTGCTCCGCGAGCCACGTCGGCAGCGATGTCCTGATGTTGGTCGGCAAGCTCTCCCTCGTCTCCTTGTGCAGCGCAAACGGCAGCACGAGGAACGAGAGCTCGATGGACAGCGGGAGGGGTCGCTCCGAGGAGTAGCCCTGTGCGGCCTGCCACACGAGCATCGCGCAGAAGCCCGGGTTGAGCAGGTTCCGCTCCTCGATCGAGCGCTCGGCCCAGGACGTCATTCAGCTTCGCCTCCCGATGCGTCCGTTGGAGGAACGCTTCCGCTCGGGTTGAGGATCTCGGCGAGCCGATCATGAAAGTCCGGGTGCCAGCCGATGCGCGGCGGCTTCTCGTCCGCGAGCATGTGGAACGACCCACGAACCACGAAGGGCTCCGTCACACCCGGGCGGATCGGGATCGTCGCCTTCTCAGCCCACGCGAGGATCGACCTCGCCGCCTTGCGCTTCGCGGCCTCGGCGGCAGTCGCTTCGATCTCGTTCTTCGCGCCTTCGAAGACGAGCTCCCACTCCTCCACCAGCTTCCGCTCGTACCGAGAGAGGTCGCCGACGAGCAGGAGATCCTCTCGGAGCCATCGAGAGCGCTGCTCGAACGCGCGGTAGAAGTCACGGATCGCAGCCGCCACCCGCTTCTTCGTAGCCTCGATCAGCTTGAGCTGGTGAACGAACTGATATCCCTCATGGGCAGCATGCGTTTCGTCGTCGAGCGTGAACTGCAGGAGGTCGTCATCGATCGGTAGGTTGTCCTGCTTGAACTGCTCGCGCAGCTCGGTCATCTCGGCTTCGATCTCATCGCTGAGGATGCCCGCGGGCTGCGGCACGGCGGAAAGCTGCTTGATGACCCGTCTCAGCCACCAGCCCTCGAGACGCTGAAGAAACGCATCGAGGTGCTTCGTCGCTGCGGAAAAATGGACCTGTTCCCTCAGCTCGTCATCGATCGCGAGGATGCCGGGCGCCCGGTCGAGCACGACGACGTTGTCGAGGATCGCCCGCCGCGCCGCGCCCGACACCGCGCTGAACGCCTGGTACGCAGGGGCGTTGGATTGGCTATCCGACGTCTGTGTGACCGTCTCCAGCTTCTGGAGAGCCTTCTCAACGTCGCGGGCACCATCGCTGCGCAGGAACCACGCTGCACCGTCCCTCGGCGCGGCCCCCGTGGTGAGCAGGTAGAGCGCGGTGCCGGACGGGATCGTGTTGTTGGCGTGCCCCTCGAACCACACGCGCAACGACTTCCAGAGATCGCCGCTCGCGTCGGACAGCGAAGCCTCACTCTTGCGATGGTGCTTCGTCTGCAGAAGCTCATCAGCCTTGGGGCCACTTGCCTGAAAAGCATCGAATGTGACGTCGTCGAGCGTTTCGAGGGACACGATGAATTCGGCTCCGGCGCGCGCGCGGCGCAGAGACCAGAGCAGCGCGACGCGCACCTGGTACAGGTACCCGAGCGCCGAGTCCGCGGCGGAGAAGGTCGTCATGCTTCCTCTCCTCTCGTCGCCGTCATTCGATGAGCCCCTTGATCGCGAGCGCCGTCTTCTTCAGCTCGACCGAGTCGAGGCCCTTGCCGTCCTCCTCGGTCGACGTGAAGAGCGTCTTGCCCTCGGCGAAGCCGTTCTTCTGGTACCAGGCGCGCTTCCACTCCCAGCCCCGCTTGTAGTCGGGGCGGCTGAGCATGCCGAGGTGCTCCCAGACGAGCAGGTCGCCATCCGCTGTCACGAACGAGAAGTCGGGGCGCAGGCGGCCCGCTGCGGTCGTCCCGTCGAGCACGCGCTCGTACTCGTAGGGGATGCCAAGCTGGAACAGCATGTTCGCGATCACCAGCTCCGACTTGCTGCGCACGAGATGCCCCTTCTCGGTCCGGTGGATCAGGTGCTCAGCAAAGGGCACGGAGTCGTCGGCGGCGCGGATGACGCTCTGGAAGACGTTCGTGTTGCGGCGCGCGGTCTCCGAGCGCTCTGGGCGCGTGAGGTCGAAGAGCACTGTCGCGTCGTCGCCCTCGATGAGGAGCACGAGCTGCTCACGGGAGCGCGTGAGCGCGGTGTAGACGAGCTCGCGAGACAGCAGGCGGCAGTTCTTCGGCAGAATGACGAAGACCTTCTTGAACTCGCTGCCCTGCGACTTGTGGACGGTGAGCGCGTATGCCAGCTCGAGGGGCGCGTAGCCGTCGGAAAACTGGTTGGGCCAGTAGTCGAAGGTCAGGTTCGGTCGCCCGGCGAACACGCCCTTGAGCATGTTCTTCACCTTCGACATCAAGGCGACCTCGCCGTTCGCGATGTAGTGCTCCTCCACAGCGCGCTCGACCCAGTTGTACGCCTTGCGTCGCTGGTTCGTGGTCTGGATGACCTTGTCCTTTGCGACGATGGTCTCGTCGCCGAGGCTCACGCCCCAGGCCGTCCCAGCCGCCTCCAGCTCCTTGGCGCGGAACTGCCGCTGCACCCAGCGATTGAGGTCATGGACGCCGTGCGGATGCATGCGGACCGGCGACAGAATCTGCCAGCGCTCGGAGCCCTCGGGCGCGTCGAACGGGACCCAGCCCTTGTCGTCCAGCCCAAGCGCCTTGTCGAAACCGGCGACGTCGCTGGGGCCGCTCAGCCCGAGGTGCCGCTGGAACGCCAACAGGAGCTGCGCGCGCAGGTCGTCGGGCGTCTTCCAAAGCGCGATCTCGAGGTCGTTGAACTTCTCGCCAAGCTCGAGGTCGCTCAGCACGCGGTCGGCGTCGACGGGTTGCTGCTCGCGCGTGAACCACGATGCGAGCCGGAGGGCGTCTGACGTCGTCGAGGAGGCCGCTGCCGCCGCGCGGACCTCGACGGAGAGCCGGGCGAGCGCGTTGCCGAGTAGCGATCCGTCGTCCCCCTTCGCATCGGTCGTCTCAAGGTACGAGACGAGGTCTGCGAAGGGTCGCCCGACGCCGATGGGCGGAAGCTGATTCGGATCGCCGACGAGGATCACGCGCTGAACGTGCGCAAGGTCGAGCGCTTCGAGGACGGCGACCAGGTCGTCCATCGTGAGCATCGAGCATTCATCGATGACGACGGTCTTCTCCTTCCGGTACTTGTCCTTGCCCTCGAACTTCGGCCGCTGGCGAGAGCCGTCGTACCTGCCGAGGCGGTGAAGGAACTGCGCGACGGTCATCGCCTCCGCGTTCGTCGCCTTGCCAAGACGAACGCGCGCCTTGCCCGTCGGAGCAAGCAGCAAGATGCCGTCCTTCGTGAGCGCATCGGCGAGCATGAGCGCGCCCATGACCGACGTCTTGCCCGTGCCCGCGCGCCCGACGAGGACGCTGAGCCGCCGCGAGAGAAGCCGCTCGAGAGCGACGGCTTGTTCCTCGATGGCCTGCCGGTGGATGTCATTCGTCTTGTCGAACTTGCCGCCCGCCTCGGAGATGGCCGTGACGAGCAGCTTCTGCCAGTCGGCCTTGATGGGCGCCGCAGCCTTCGCGGCGC
Organism: Myxococcales bacterium; assembly: GCA_016712525.1. NCBI lineage: Bacteria > Pseudomonadati > Myxococcota > Myxococcia > Myxococcales > Myxococcales bacterium. The sequence goes on along the minus strand of JADJQX010000008.1, from coordinate 31,800 downwards.
GTTTCCCCAGCACGGAGCGAAGCCGGTCCTCTCGACCTTTCAGCTCGGTGAGCTGGAGCGCGGCCGTCGGCGCGCCCTCCGCAACGGGGATGTCGATGAGTTCGACTACGCCCGCGAGCGTCGAGCGGTTCGTGCTCGGCCAGTCCGACCCGATGACACACGGGTGCGCGAGGTCGAGCGAACCCACACGCTGAAGCGCCTCGGGCACGCTGAGGAGCGCGTCACCGTTCTCCGAAGCTTCACGCAGCACCGCGACCAGCGCAGCGCGCAGGCGGCGTGCGTCGTTCGGTGAGCCCACCTTCGACGGCGTCGGGACCGGGTGCTTGGCGGCGATGGTCGCATCGGGAAGCAACCCGCGATCGATGGTGCCGACGGACACCGACGAGTCATTCCAGTCGCCGAGGTCCACCTCGCTCATGCGGTACGGGTTCGCGAGGATCTCCTCGTCGGTCACCTTCGCGGCGGTGCCCTTCGCGCGCTCCTTCGGGTCGAACCACCGCAGCGCCTGCTGCGAGGTGAACGCGAAGCGCGAGAGCAGCTTGAGCAGCGCGCGGCGCTCATCGGGGAGGTCCGTCCACGTCTCTCGAATCGCCTTCAGGTCCTCGGCGTAGGCGGGCTGCGGGGGCTTCTGCTTCCCGCGAAGGATCGCGTCCACCGTCGGCCACGGGTCAGCGTCGGCCTTCATCATTCCCGACGAGCGCAGCTCCAGTGCGAGCGCCGTCCCAAGTCGCATCCCCAGCGCTTCGAGCACGGGGCCGAGCCCGGGGAACGGCCCGCGGTCCTGCCACGCTTGGGCGATCTGCTGGTTGAGCCACTCCTCGCGACGCTCCCACGGCCCCTTCGCGATGCCGTGCTCGCGGATCTTCCGAACCGACTCGAGGCAGCGGACCAACGTTGAAAGCGCGATGTCGGCCGGCGCGAGCTCGGCGGCGTAAGAGAAGACGCGAACGTGTGCCGGGTCGGCGGGCACGGCGATCTCGTGAAGGAGCCGCTGACGTCGCGTGTCCTCGGCGGCGTCGCCGGTCGGCTCCAGGTAGTCGTGGTACGGGAGCAGGAAGCCATCTTCGCCATCGGGGCGGATCGTGTGGCGGATGAGCAGGTCCCACATGAGGTGCGTGGGCTTCTTCTTCGAGACGTCGTAGGCCTTCGGCTGCGCGACGTTCGCGATACGCCCGACGCCCATCACGAGGCGCGTGATGGTGTCGCCGAGGGGCTGGCCTTCCTTGCAGTAGAAGAAGACCAGCGAGCGCTCCGGCGTGAGGCGACTCGCGAACAGCTTGAGGATCGCCTCCTGGCGCTCCCGCCCAAAGACCCAAGGGCTGTTGAACGGGGCCTCCTCGTCGAGCGGGAGCGGCGTCGGCAGCCGCTCGTCGATCGCTTCCTGCTCGCTCTTGAGCATCCATGCGAACGGCACGACGAACGTGGCGTAGGACGGGATCTTCACGAGCGTCGGCTTCAGGTGCCCGTGCGTGTCCTCGGCCTTCTTGATGCCGGCGTACGGGTGGACGAAGCGCCTGGACCACTCCTCGTCGTTCATGAACGCGCCGGATTCGGCCTTGCAGGCGGGCAGCTCGTCGGGATCCAGTGTGTTCCAACGCTTGCCTGCGATCGCATCCTCGCGCGCGTCGTCGCGCTCCTCGCGGATACGGTCGAGCGCGGCGCAGAATGCGTTGCAGGACGGCTGGCGGCAGACCGAGCCGTTCCACCGGGAGTCGTGCCAGGCAACGCGTGCGGTCAGGTGGAACATGAGCCCCTCGATGTCATCCGCCGGCCCCACTCACCTCAACCCAGCCGATCAGCTTCGCGGCGTAGCTGCCGCCCTCGGGAACGATCTCCCGGTGCTGCAGCTCGCGCTCGAGCATCGGCTCGACCTTCTCGTGGAGAAGTGCCTTCCGCGCTGACGCCGTCGTGCCGTTGACGTGGCCCGTGCGCGTGAAGAGGCCCGCGCCGAGCCGTTCGAGGCGGGAGTTGCGCTTGCCATCATCGCTCACGCCGAGAGGCAGCACGGTGGCGCGGTGCTCGCCTGACGGGCCGCGCGTCTCAACGAGCCACCAGGTCAGAACGCCCGGGCCCTCGGAGCCCGACACGGCCAAGCCGATGCCCTCGGGCGACACGGACTGCCACCGCTTGATGGCCTCCTGCACGAGCGGATGGTCAAGACCGAGGAGGTCGAGGTCCGTCCTTGCGCGGGCAGCATCGCGGTCGAGCGTGAAGCGGCACACCACCTTCTGCTCGGCGTCCTTCACGACGTAGATGCCATCGTCCTGCGAATCGACGCGGCGGCCATCGGCGGCGAGCGATGCGCGAAGGAACTCCAGCACGCGCTCGAGCCCCGGCCTCACGTTGGCGAAGGGCTTGTAGTCGTCGAGGGAGAAGCCATCGAGGTCCTGGAACAGCTCGAAGACCACCTTCCGCGCCTCGGAGGCGTTGGAGAGCGCGGCTTCGAGCTCCTCCTTCGTGCGGCGCAGCTCCGGGTCACCGAGCGCCTCGCGATAGAGCTTGTCGTACGTGAGGCGCTCGGAGAGCTGGCCGAGCACCTGACTGCGGAGGTCCTCGGCGACGTTGCCGTGCTCGTCCACCTTGCCCAGGGTCTTCGCGATCTCCTTCAACTTCTCGTCGAGCAGCAGAAAGATCTTGCCCTCGATCGTGTCGGAGAGGACGAGGTTGTAGACCTGCGCGGTGTGCTTCTGGCCGTAGCGATGGATGCGCCCGATGCGCTGCTCCATGTCCATCGGGTTCCACGGCAGGTCGAAGTTGAAGAGGATGCGCGCGAACTGGAGGTTGATGCCCTCGCGTCCCGCCGCCGTGCAGACCATCACGCGCGGACCGTCGGCCCTCTTGAATTTTCGCTCAGCGGCGAGCTTCGCCCCATGGTCACCACCGCGCAGGACGACGACGCCCTGGCCCGGGTACGCCTTCTCGATCTCCCGACCGAGCAAGTCGACGGTGCCGAGGTACGTCGCGAAGATGACGACCTTCTCGGTCGGGTCCTGCTCCCAAAGGGCGCCGAGGCCCCGCAACAGCTTCTCGACCTTCGTCTCGCGGCGCTCGGGGAACACGCGGAGCAGCTCGCGGATGCGCAGGCGCTCCTCGGGCAACGCAAGGCTCACCGCCATCACGGCCATGTCCTCGCCGCCCGTTGCGGCGTACTCGCCCGCCGTCGAGTCGGAGGCCAGCTCCAGCTCCTCCTCGTTGAGCTTCTTGAGGAGCTTCACGCGAAGGTCGGCGAGGATGGCTTCGACTTGGCCGCGCCCCACCGAGTCGCGCGCGACCTCGAACTCGTCGTGGATCAGCTCACGAGCTTCGGTCAGGAGCCGCTCGCGCGCGTCGATGTCCAGCTCCTGGTCCTTGAGGATGGCCTCGTGGAGCGTGAGCATGAGAATGCGGCGGCGAAGTGTGCGGCGAACGGCGGCGAAGCTCGACGCGGCGATCTTCTGGAAGATCGTCATCACGAAGCCGAGCGCGCGGCCCTGGTTGCCCTGTCGCTGGGCGAGCGCGAAGCCGTCCTCGAGGTACTCCTTGAGCGCCGCGTAGAACGTGCGCTCCTCCTCTTCCATCGTGAACGACTCGGTGTGGACCCAGCGTCGCGCGAAGAGCGGCGAACCGTCGGGGCGACATGCGTCGGCCTTCGTGCGCCGGAACACCACCGAGTTCAGGCGGTGCCGGTTGTCGATCATGTCCTCGGGGCTCTTGAACAGCGTCGGGTTGAGGAGCTGCACGAGCATCCAGAAACGGAAGTGATCGCCCTGGTGCGGCGTGGCCGAGAGGAGCACGAGATCGCGTGCGTGGCCCTTCAGCGCCTCGGCGAGCTTGTAGTTCTCGGTCTTCGTGACCTTCTTGCCGTTGCGGAAGGCCGTGAGGTGGTGCGCCTCGTCGAATACGACGAGGTCCCACTGCGGCGCGTCGAGCAGGCGCTTGATTCGTGCCGGGCGCTTGAGCGTGTCGATGCTGGCGATGAGCCGGTCGTGCTTGGCAAAGGCGTTGGACTTGCGGTCGGTGACGTCGCCCTCGCTGCCGAATACCTCGAAGTCGAGGCGGAAGACCTCGTTCATCTCGCGGTGCCAGTTGTTCACGAGGCCCGCTGGAACGACCATCAGCGCGCGGTTCAGCTCTCCTCGGCTCGCCAGCTCGCGGAGCAGAAGCGCCGCCTCGATCGTTTTGCCGAGGCCGACCTCGTCAGCGACCAGATACCGGCGAGGCGAGGCCGTCGCGATGCGGTGGGTCAGCACAACCTGATGCGGGAGCAGGTCGATCGGTGCGGCCGTGAGCGCGGCCGCGCTCTCCATGAGGGGCAACGCATGCGCCTCGTACTCGAGCCACGCCTCGCGCCGCCGATCGTCGCCACCCGCGACCGAGCTGATGACGCGATCGGTGCGCGAGAGGAACGGCTGGAGCGCGGTGATGGCGACGAGGCGCTCGCCGCCCGCGAAGAACGCTCGCACGTAGCCGTTGCGCTCGGAGTCGACGACGACGCCCTCGCCGTGCTCGGCGTGGCTGACGCGCTGTCCGGGGGTGAACGCAACGGGTCCGCTCATTACGAGATCCTCGGGTGGTGCAGGCCGACGTAGGCGTCGCCGTCGAAGTCGGGGTCCTTCTCCTCTGACACGAGGATGCGAGCGACGTCAGCTTCCGCGCCGCCCCACAGGCAACGGCCAAGTGCGAGGCGCGCACCGTCACGACCAGTGCCGACCTTCCAGAAGTACTCTTCGTCGGCGAGGTCCATCCCGATACGCGTGCGGCCTGACGCGAGCCAGAGGATGAGCGCGGCACCTCCCTCGTAGTGTTCCTGGAAGCTGAGCACCGCCGCCTTCAGGTCGGTCTCCAGCCACGACACCGCGTCCTGCTCAGAGAGCGAGTCGAGGCAGCCGTCGAGGCCGGCGACGACGAGCGCGTCGCCTTCGGAGCCCGGGAGGTCATCGGGCCACGCCTTCCGCAACGCGAAGAAGTCGCGGATCGACACCACGGCGGTCGGCGCGATGACCTCAGTCAAGATGCGGGGCTCCCACAGAAGCGAGAAGCCGCGACGCATCCACCGCTGTGAACGTTCGACCCTCATGCCGCCCCCTGGTCTTCGAAGAAGAGCGCCATCTGCTGCTGCTTGGGCGACTCGTGCTTGGCGCGCCACGAGCGCAAGATGGTCTGCGCGCGCGACGAGGCGTTGCGGATCTCCGAGGTCGCGCCACGCGTCGAGAACCACTCGAGCAGTGCGCCGAGTGCCGGATGGGGCTTGAAGTTGTCGTTCGCGAGCGTGTCGGTCGCGTTGATGCCGCTGTTCTCGAAGCACGCGCCGATGAGGAACGCGGCCTGATCGTAGTCGCTCGTCATGCCGCGACGGTGCCTGCCTTGCCACGCGCGCGCGATTTCGAGCGGCGACGTGAGCTGGTAGATCTTCTTGTCCTCCGAGCACCAGCCCCGCGCCTCGAAGTCAGACGGGGCGATGCCGGTGCCGCGCAGGAACTTCTGGATCTGATCGCGCGGGATCTCCTTTACGCCGGCGAACAGCCGAAGGAACTGCCGCGTGAACGGCTCGGCGTTGACCGGCGGCGGGTCCTTGATGCCGCCCGTCTCTTCGTCGAGGAGCTGATTGATGCCGACGAGCGCCTCGAGCACCGTCATCGAGCGCCCGTCGTCGACGAGCACCTTGCCGTAGTGCCGCGAGTAGTACTCGAGGGCCTTGCCACGACGGATGACCTGCAGGTCGGCCTCGGGGAGACCGGCCTTCTGGTGGTGCTCGAGCATGTGTTTCAGGCTTCGAACATCCTGAAGTACCTGCCGGCGCATCTTCGCCCAGCTCACCGGCGTCGGTTCTTCGGTTCGCTTTCGGCAGACGTGGACAATGTCGTACTCGATCTTCTGCGACCCGAACTCACCGTCGCCCTTCGTCTCGTCGCTGCGGGTCGGATAGGTGGCCTCCAGGTAAAACCCTGCGTCGAATAGGCTCTCGAGCACCGCAACCCACGGAGCGTCTTCACTGTGGTGGAACGTGAACGCGAGCAGACCACCGGGTTTCAATATGCGGTGAGCCTCGGCCCAGCTCGCGGTGAGGAGCCTCTTGTAATATGCATCTGCGTCGTCGGGATGACGGGCCTTGTTGGAGACGGCCTCCAACGTCTTGGGCGTGCTCTCGGCGGAGAACAGTGCCGGGTAGCGTTCGCGAAGGACGAGGCGGAGCCACGCATAGAAGAAGTCGGACAGCTCGGAGTACTGGATGAGATCGCCGAAGGGAGGATCGGTGATCACAAGGTCGATTGTGGCTGCACCGACTCCCTCCAGTTCCGTCGCGGACCCGCAGCGGATGTCGACGGCATCGAGAACTCCGTCGCCGGGATAGACCTTCTCACTCTTCCCAGATACGAGCTCCCGGAGAGACGGATTCGATTCCGACAGGTACTCGTTGCTCACGATCTCCCATGGGGCATTCGACCACTCGAGCGTCTCCACAATCGACGAGCCACACGTTTGCCAGTTGCCCCGCCCAAGTACGGGGAAAACGCAGTTCTCGACAGTCGTCGCCTTGGGGCGGAAGTTGTTCTTGCTGAAGTGCGGTTCAAGCGTGTCGCGCTGGGGATTCCAGATAGTGAACATGCACTGGTTGCGGAGATACTGCTGAAACGCCGCCAGCAATGCCTCGCGCACTTCCCAACGATGCCTGGCACCTCCGGCATGGTGAATGGCCTTGAGGAGCAGAGCGTGGACGAGCAGTTGGCGCGAATTAAACATCGTCCACCAGTGCGTGTAGCCGTGGTGACGAACAGACCAGAAATCAGCTTCCAAGCCGTACGGGAGCGCCTCTCTCGGCCAGTACGCGGCCAGGTCGTCTTCCTTGCGCGCTTCCCATTCGCGATGCGCCGCATTGAGCCCGGTAGCATCGTCAAATGGGAGGAAGTACCTGCCGCCGTAAGCGACTCCATCGCGATCTCGTTTCGGGCTGTACGCCTGGATCGCGTACGGCGCGACGGGCCCGGTCTTGCCCGACGCCTTCACTGTCGTGAGGATGTCCTGAATGGTGCCGCAGGAACCGCAAGCGTAGGCCGCCTTCTTCGGAATGTTGCTAATGGACGTGCTGAAGGTGACCCCGGTATCGGGGCAGGTCACCTCATCCGGCAGCTTCCCGCGCACTTCCACTAGGCGCAGCTTCTCGGCGCGCGAATCGTACCAGCGGCCTGAGCACGCCGCATCGTCCGTTGCACTTCCGCCGTAGGGCTGGCCGTGCGCATCCTTCGAGCCTTCGCCCGTGAGCCACTGGGGATGGACGAGCAGCGAGAGCGAGACCTTCTTCTTGTTGCCCTTGCGCGCTCCTACGTTGACCAGCTCCTTCTCGCCGCATGACGGGCAGATGACCGCGCCCGTCTTAGCGTTGATCGGTGCGAAGGGCGTCTCGCCGTCTGCGACGACGAGCGTCACGTCGGGAGCCATGCGGGCCTCCGACTCCTCGATGTCGAACGACGTCTTGCACTTCGGGCACTTGTGCGGCCAAACCTTGATCGACAGCTCCTTCACTGCGAGCACCGGTGAGGACATCACGGGCGTGCGATGGCCGCAGCCGGTCACCTGACACGGCCCGTGCTTCGACCAGAACACGTAGATGATCTCGGGCCCCTCGTACTTGAAGGCCTTCCGCGCCTCGGGCTTGAGCGCCAACGGATCGAAGTCGTCGCCCATGACCTTGCCGTCCGCGATGCGCGTCCACGTCCCGCGCTCGCCGTGCGGACCGTTGCACGCGTAGAACGGCATGATCTGCGGCTTCACTTCGGCCTCGATGTCGGCGAGCAGCGCCTCGACCTCGGCCTTCTTCACGTCGGCCAGCTCGGTCTTCACGACGAACCAGGCGACGGGGTTCAGGTCGTTGCCGAACATCTGCATGCCGAGGCGGCTGCCCTCGACGACAGTGGTGCCGCCGCCCATGAAGATGTCGGCGACCTTGAGGTTGGCGAACGAGCGCTTCTTCTGATGGTTGGCGTAGTAGACGTCCCACACGGCCTTTGCCGCTTGCGACGTGTCCTCGGGCGCTTTCATCGATGCGGAGAGCAGGAGCGAGCGGAAGACGCTCGAGCGGCGGCGCGCCCACCACTTCGACATCTGGTAGATGGGTTTGCCCGCGTTGCCCTCGATCGTCGCGACCTGGTTCACGGGGAGGATGGGGAAGTCGACCTCGAGGCAGGTCTTCGGGCGGTTCGGGTCGTTGAAGTCGACCGTCTCGAGCTGCACCGCCTTGCCCGCCCCGACGGCGTCGGCAACCGCTTTCGCCACGCGCTGGGCCTTCGTCGGTCCACTGCTTGATGCTCTGGCCATGTCTATGCTCCACCCGTGCGCGAAAGCTCGATGAACGGCACCGCCACTTCGAGGAGCGAGAGGCCACCGTGTGTGAGAGTTGGATAGCCGCCCTGGCTCTTCCACTTGCGACGACCGAGCGCGAACGTCGCGTCGGCGTGGGCGGTCTTCAGCGGCAGATCGAGCGGCGGCACCCACGCGCCAGGGGCGGGCTGCTCGAGGTCGGCGACCTTCGCCCAGCGGCCACTGGCGAAGCGGTCCTTCAGGTACGAGGACTGCGCGGGATCGGCGGTGTCGGGGAAGTGTCCGCTCGCCGCGTAGCCGTGGTCGGCGGTGATGACGAGGCGCCGCCCCGTCGTGAGCGTGTGGACCAGTGTCCAGAAAGCGTCGCTCGAGAGCTGCTCGGCGGCTTCCTTCGCCAGCGCCGCGAGACCGTGTCCCGGCGAGCGCAGCTCGTGGACGCGCTCATCGAGCCAGTCGTGCCAGAGCAGCCAGTCGTGGGTGGAGTTGATCTGCGCCGCGCAGTCTTCCCACGGCAGGTTCGTCGAGTCGGTCGTGGCCCCGGTCAGGCGGCCCTTGCCGGCGCCGAGGTTGTTTTGGAGCGAGCTCCGGCTTGCGAAGCCGAGCGCCTCGGCGAACGGCGTCGTGTCGGCCGGAAGCTCGGCACCCGTCGCTCGGGCTTGGTGGACCGCGTAGCCGCGCTCCTTGGCGCCCTTGAGCAGCCAGGGCACCTCCCGCAGCGACAGCGCGTCGAGGATGAGGACCGCGCGCCCGGCGCCACGTTCGGCCCACCATGCCGCCAGTGCGTCGGCGGTGCGGGGGACCACCGTCTCATAGGACCGCCAGAGGTCCCAACCCGCCGTCGCGAGGAAGAGATCGGCCGCCCCGAGCTCGGCGTCGCGCTTGGTCACCTCCGACGACGCCTTTTCCTGCACGAGCGGCGCCGAGCAAGTGGTCCACGCGTGGGCGAACAGGCTCGCCCAAGCGGTGTCGGGAGAGGCGGCCTGGAGCTGCCGCAGCAACGTCAGCGGCAAGGGCATCACTTCTCCTCCTTGTTCAGCGTCAGCTCGTAGGTGATGCCGTCGGGGAGCTTCTTGAGCAGCTCGTTGAGCTGCGCGCCTGTGAGGTTCGCGACCTTGAGCTGGACGTCCTGGACCTGCGTGCCCGTGGTGATGCCCCAGCTCTCGACCTTGCCGAGAAGGTTGAGCGCAGAGGTCGCGCCTGCGGTGCTCAGTTGCTTCAGCGTGGACGTCGGGCCGTTGCCGAAGATGCTGCCTCCGGGCGGCGGCGTGATCGGGGGCTGCGCGCCGTCACCGCCAGCTTCGCCGCCCGTGATGGGGGGCTGAGGGTTCAGCGGGAGCTGACCGGTACCGCCGTTGATCGGCGGGACCACAGGCGGCTGCGGCGGCACCACCCCCTCCGCGTGCGGCACGGCCTGCGGAAGGAGCGCGTAGGTCTCGTCGAGGTGCTTGCCCGTCCCGAGCTTGCCGCGCATGCGCTTCCACGCGGTCTCCTCGTTCTCGCCCGCGCGCACCTGCAGATACTCCATGCCGCGCAGGTTGATGGCGACCTCCCCCCGTGCGCAGATCCTGACGAGCTTCTCCTTCATCAGGGTCTCGCCGAGCCACGGGATGCAGTCCTCTCCACCGGGGCGCGGCTCTTGAAGTTCGCGCAGTAGCTTGCCGACCGACTCGTTCTGCTGGGCTGCTGCGAGGACGAGCGCGTCGAAGTCCTCCGAGACGAAGAGGTTCTTCGCGACAAGCTCGTCGACTTTCTCGGGGATCTTCGCGCCTTCCTCCTTGTGGCTCTCGACGTGGAAGGTGCATTGCGCCGGGCTCTGGAAGTTCCAGGTCGCGAGGATGGCGAAGCGGTCGAAGCGGCGCTTGAGGATGTCGCGCAGCTCGCGCTCGTACTTCTGGTGCAGCTTCTTGAACTCGGGGTTCTGCGCCTTCCACTTGTCCGCGAGCAGCACCGCACGCGCGAGCACGAGAAGGTCACGGTCGTAGAAGAGGTTCTCGCTGCCGTCGCGCGCCAGCAGGAAGCGCACGGCATTGCGGCGCGTCTGCAAGCGCTCCTTGAGCCACGTGCCGAGGCGCGCTTCGACCTTGTCCGGCGGCTCGGGAACGACGAGCAGCGGGATGCGGTCGTCCCACTGCGCCGGAACGTCTGCCTCGTCGATGCCCGCCCAGGGATCGGCGGTCCAGTTGGCGCCGAGCACCACGACGCGGAAGGCCTTGGCAACGCTCTCGGTGCCTCCGAGCACGTAGCGCACCTCGCGTGCGAGCTGGAGCCGGTCGTTGAGCTTGTCGGGCGTGTCCCCGAACAGCTTGTCGTTGCGCGCGTTGGCGATGAGCTTCGCCTGCGGATTCTCCTCCTCGCGGAAGACGAGGCGCGAACCCTCCTGGTGGATGTTGAAGCTGTTCTCGACGATGGTCGACAGCTCGGCCGAGAAGAAATTGTCGTCGACCGCCTTGGCCCGCGTGATGTCGACGTGCAGCTCGGCGGGCTCGGCGCCGGCGTTCTTGATCGCCAACGAGCGTAGCCACAGCGCGCCAACGATGTCGGCAAGGTGCGGGACGGTCTGCGCCGGGTCCTTCACCGCGTCGAGCACGGCGCTCAAGTTGCGTTGCGCCTTCTCGCGCAGGTTCGCGTGGTGCTGGTTCGACACGGAGTCGAGCAGTGCAGCGATGCCGCTCTTGTCGTCGTCGAGGCGGAAGTCGGCCGCCGTGATGATCGGCGAGCTGATGTTCCGCGATTTGAACACGTCGGCGAGGATGCGGATCAGGTCACGGGTCTCCTGTGCCTGCGTCGCGACGAGCACCTGGTCTTCGAGCAGCGTCATCAGGTGCGGCGCGAACGGCCAAGCCTCGACGAAGTCGGAGCGAACTCGCTGGTGCTCGGCGGGCGCGACGTCAGCGAGGCGCAGGTGCTCCGAGACGTGCTTCTCGATGGCTGACTCGATCTGCGCCGGCTGCACGTTCATTCGGTTGTCGAAGAGACGGTGCAGGAGGAGACGAAGCCGGTCGCGACGCGCGTTCGGCCCCTTGAAGTCGATCTGGCGCGGATTCACGCGGTGGACCTGCTGGTACGCCTCGGTCTCGCCGTTGCGGACCGAGACGACGAGCACGAGAAGGTCGGGGTGCTCCTTGGCGATCTCGGAGAGGAGCTGGATGAAGTTGAACGCCCACGTCTTCCACGGGTACTGCTTCGTGTTCGTGAGGCCGTCGTACCAGGTCTGGAACTCGTCGAGGACGAGCGCCGTCGGCGTGTGCTTGAACAGCTCGACGAGGAGCTTGTCGCCGGGGATATCGGTGCGCTTGTCTCCCTGCGCCTCCCATTTGCCCTTGATGTACGCGCCGTGGGGGTGTCGCTCGAACAGTAGGTCCCAGAGGAACTTGTAGTTCTGGCGGTGCAAGCTCTCGCTGACGACGAGCGTCTTCGAGCGCAGCTTGATCTCGCCGAGCTTCGGATGGCCGAGTCGGATGCCCCAGGCCTTGAGCCACTCCGTCGTGACCTCGGGGCTGTTGAAGCCGTGGTAGAGAGCTGCGAGCAAGTGCGACTTACCTTGGCCGCGCTCGCCGATGAGGACGACGGGTTGCCCGTGCCCAGGGCCGATCGCCTCCATCGCGGAGACCACGTCGGCCGTGGGGTACGTGATGCCGAGGAACTCTGCGGCGCCAATCTGCGTCGCGCCGGTGTTGTTCTCGTTGGCGAGCTCGATGGCCGTGCCCTTCAGGCGGCGGCCCTGGAATTCCTCGCGTAGTGTCAGTCCCAGCATGGTTCGGCTCCGTTCAGCAGATGGCGCAGTCAAGTCAGTCGTCCTCGCGGTTCGTGTCTGTTCCGCGCGACTGCTCGGAGATCCACCGCTCCAGATCCTCGCGCCGAAACCGCCAGGAATTGCCGACCTTGAACGCTGGGAGCTTCCCGTCCTGCACCAAGCGGTACAGCGTTCGCTCGGTGACCTTCAGGTAGTCCGCGACCTCACGGATCGTGAGGATGTCTTCGGGCATGGGTTGTCCTCGCGCAGGCATCTGGCCGTGCCAGGATACGGCAAGGCTTTCGCCAGGACAACGCCGTTGGCGAAGGTTTCAGGAGTCTTCCGCTCAGGTGCTACGGACCTCGGCGGCGCCCCGAAACGGCCCTCGCCGGCTTCGCCTGCATGCTTGGCGTGGTCCCCGGGGTAAGCGGCTTGATCGCTGCGAGCATCCGGGTCGCCGCCTCGGTGATCTCTGGCGCCGTCTGCGCGTTGGCCACGCCGACCCCCGCGAGGGCGGCGAGCCCGCCGATCGTAGCGCCCGCAAGTGCGCTTTCCTTGCTTCGCCCCAGGGCCAGGCCGACGAGCGCACCAGCCGCGATCATGCCGACCACCGAGCTTCCCGGCGCGTCCCTCAGCGCCCTCTCGAAGTCGGCCAGCGCAGGACGGACCTCGATGCGCGCTTCGAAGCCGTGGGCGAACTCGGAGACGACGAGGTCCTGCCCGCCACCGACGTCCAGCCGGTAGTCGGCTCGCTGGCCAACCGGCACAGCGAGGGCCAACACCATCCCGGCGTCGCGCGGATGCTCTACGCGCGCCGGAGGCAAGCGGACGATCGAGCCCAGCGGCTGCCCGCGGAGGAGTGCAGCGACCCCGACCCAGCGCAGGGGCTGCGCAGGAACCCAGCGGTTCATCGTGCACCTCCCACCGCGGCGGACTCGCGGAGCAGGTCCAGGAGCGCCACCCGCCGACGACGCAGAGCATCCCTCGACTTCACGCGCGCTCGCTTGATGCGCTGGTCCAGCGCGTTTCTCGAGACGTCCCCGAGGACGAGACCGTGGCGCTCCTGCAGGTGCTCGACCGTCAGGCGCTGCTCGTCGAGACCGGGCGCCATCTCGTTCCTGATGAGGAGCGCGTCGCGCACGTCCATCTCGCTCAGCACTTCCTCGACTGCGGCTCGGCGCTGGGCGGCCTCGAGGAAGTCGCGCTGCAGATGGCCGAGACCAGCTCGGAGTTCCTCGGCATGAGCGCTGAGCGCCTGCACGGCCGCGGACACGATGAGGTGGAACGGGCGCACGTCAGCGGGCGCCGCGGGGCCTTCGGCCAACCACTCAGCGACGCGGGCCTCCGCGATCCGATCGAGGTCGCCCATCTCGAGACCGACGCCGAGCGTCTCGTGCGGGAACCACCTCGCCATCACGACCAGGTTCAGGCGGACGCCCTCGAACAACGCGAAGCGCGCGAGAGCCTGCCGGTGCGGGTGCTGCGAGTCCGCGGCGGCGGCCACCATCGCCGTGCGCATCCCGTCGAATGTTGGCGGCTCCGGCATCGAGAGCAGCGACTGCACCCACGCGACGAGTTGGGGCGGCAGGCTCATGGTGAGGATGTCGTCGACAGCCGCGTGCAGGCGTGCGAGCTGCGGGTAGTTCACGAAGTCATTGGCTGCCTCCGACAGCGCCAGGCCGCGGCGCTGGGCCGAGTACGCGTCGAGGGCCACGCGCTCGACCTCTGTTTCGAGGTGAACGAGACCCGCCTCGAACTCGGCGGGCGGAATGACGTCGTGAAGCCGCAGCGCGGCGGCGAAGTCTCTCAGGGGATCTTGGAGGGCGAGGTTGGTCATGTCGCTACAGCTATCAGCCGATCTCCCGGAATCTGACACGAGCCCCTGACGAAAGCGCCGGGCCTGATGTTACCTGGTGGCCGTCGCCCACGCCTCCCGCTGCTCGGTCCACGTCCCGGCGTGGGCCACCGCCCGGAGGGTGCGCTCGGCCATCGGCTCGGCGCCGTCCACGGCTTCGAGGGCCAGGACGGCGGCTTGGAGATCGGGCGCCAGGAGCAACAGGTCGAGGAGCTGGGTCACCCGCGCTCGCGTCAGCCCAAGCTTCCGCGCCACGTCGGCCCGGTCGGCGATGGCGCCCCGGTCGATGGCGGCCTGCAGGTGGTGCGCGAGGGCGAGCTGCTGGGCGACCTTCGCGGGCCGGCGCACGGGCTCGGGCTTCGCGGGCGCCGGCGTCTCGGCGAGGGTGACGCTCCGGCTTTTGCGGCGGAAGAGCGGCTTCTCGATGATGCGGAAGGCGTCCTCCTCGGCGTCCGTGTTTTTCCTCGTGCCCGCCTCGCTGCTCTCGGTGTCTCTCACGCGGCCTCCTTCGCGCTCGCGACGGCGTCGAAGTTCACCAGCTCGACGCGGCACATCCCGGTCTTCTCGTCGACGCTGACCTTGGCGACGAGCGCGCGCAGCAGGCGCCCCTGGTTCTCGGGCGTCATCCCGCCCCAGACCCTCCCGAAGTTGCGGAGCGCGCCGACGAACCACTCACGCTGGCTCTCGACGAGCTCGAGGTCGAGGGCATCGTCCTCGAGCGCCCGCAGCCGGCGCTCGGCGTCGTCGAGCCGGGCAGCCTCGGCGCGGAGCTTCGCGTCGACGAGCTCGCGTGCGCGGCCCTCGAGCCGCACCACCTCGTCGGTGAGCTTCGCGGTGGTGGCGGAGGCCTCGGCGATCTGCGCCGCCAGCGCTCTACGCACCTCGACGAACGTCGCGCGCTCCTTCGCGACGCGCGCCGAGAGCTTGGTCTGAATGCGCTCGGCCAGTGTGCCGTCGGCGGTCGCTTCCATGATGCGATCCACGACGAAGTCCTCGAGGGCGCCTGCGGGGAGCGGCCTCCCGGAGCACCGGTCCGTGCCGTACTTGTCGCGGGTCGAGCACCTGTAAAATCTGTACGTCTTCCCGCTCTGCTTCGTGGTCGAAGCCGGGCACATCGCCTCGCCGCAGCCCCCGCAGCGGAGGAGCCCGCGGAGCACGTACTCGGGGTTCGTGCCGGTGACGCGCAGCTCCCGGCCTGCCGCCCCGAGGAGCCGCTGCGCCTGGCGGTAAGTCACGTCGTCGATGAGCGGAGGGTGCTCGCCGTCGAACAGGTCGTCGCCATACATCATGCGTCCGGCGTAGAGCGGGCTCCGCAGCACGCGCGCGATGCCGTCCTTGCTCCAGAGCGGGCCTCCCTTGCGGCCGCGCTTCGAAGAGCGCGGCAGGAGCCCGCGCTTGTTCAGCTCGCGGGCGACGACGGCCATCTGGCGGTGCGCGAGGAACAGCGCGAAGGCCTCCCGCACGATGTGGGCCTCGGCGTCGTTCACGATGAGCTTCTTGTCCTTCGCCGAGTAGCCGAAGGGCACGGGTCCGCCCGTCCACTTTCCCTTGCGGCGCGCACCGGCGATCTTGTCGCGCGTGCGCTCGCTGATCATTTCGCGCTCAAATTCCGCGAAACTCATCAACATGTTCATCGTCAGCCGCCCCATCGCGTCGGCCGTCGAGAAGTTCTGCGTGATGGAGACGAAGGACGCGCCCGCGGTACTGAGGCGCTCCATGACCTTCACGAAGTCGAGCAGCGAGCGCGAGAGGCGGTCGACCTTGTAGACGACGATGACGTCGACCTTGCCGGCCTCGACGTCCGCCATGAGGCGCGTGAACGCAGGGCGGTCGATGTTCGCGCCCGTGAAGCCGCCGTCGTCGTAGCGCTCGTCGACGAGCGTCCAGCCCTGCTGCCGCTCGATGTACGCGAGGCACGACTCGCGCTGGGCGTCGAGGGAGTTGAACTCCTGCTCGAGCCCCATCGTCGTCGACTTGCGCGTGTAGATGGCGCAGCGCTTCGCCTCCGGCGCCGGCGCGCTCGCTCGCTGGCGCTGCTTGCTCATCGCGGCTCCTTCGACGGAGCCGGCGTAGGCTCGCCGTCGTCGGGCTTCGCGGCGTCGCGCTCGACGACGGCGAGCAGCCGCTCGAGGTTCGCGTTGAGCCGCGCCAGCTCCCGCACGAGCGACGGCATCGTCGACTCGTAGAAGCGGTGGCCCATCTGCGTGCGGAAGAACTCGCTCATGCCGCGGACTCCTCGCGTCCCGACTCGCCGCGCTTCTTGAGCCCGAAGAAGAGGAACCCATTCCAGCGCGTGCCGGCGATCTCGGTGGCGATCGCCGAGAGCGATTTGTACCGCCGCCCTTCGTACTCGAAGCCCTCCGCGCAGACCGTCACCTCGTGGGCCTTCCCCTCGAAGACCCGGCGCAGGACGGTGCCTACGGGTGGCACGCGCGGATCGCGCGGCTCGAACGCCTGCACCACCTGCAGCGCCGCCAACGGCACAGGCGCGTCGCCCGCGGCGTGGCCCTGGCTCTGACGCATGCGCCAGCGCTCGGGCATCTGGTCACCGAGCTGGTGGATGCGCGCGAGCGCGCCCTGCGAGAGCCCGCCCTCGGCGAGTTCCTGGATGCGCCAGGCGAGGCGCTTCTTCAGGTAGTCCTTGTTCCTCGTCCGCGTCGGCTCGCCGTAGAGCTCGCGCCACCTCTCGGCGAGCTGGCCGACGGTCATCGCTTCGAGCGCCGCGAGCTGAGTCGGGACGTCGTCGAGCTCGCGCATCGCGGTGCGGGCTCTGGCGGTCGCCTTGTTGTTCATCGTGCCTCCGTTGTTCGCGCGCGCACCGTGCTCGCGCGTCGTCGGCATGACGGCTTCTTCCCCGGTAGAAGACAAGGCGAGAGCCGGAGAGAGCAGAGAGGTCACGACGTACCTCCGTGCGCGGCAGCGCGTCGGCTGCGCTGCTCCTTGCGCCACATGTCGAGGAGCGTCTCGGCGAGGACGTCAGCCGCCTCGTCGAGACGACGCTCGACCTCGGCGCGGCGCACCTCGGCGCTCACGGTGTTGGCCGCGGCCGCGCCGGACCGCGTCTTCGGGATCGTCGCTTCCACAGGTGGGAAACGCGGTCCCGCGCGCCGAAACGGGACAGGAGATCGTCACCGACCTGCACCTCCCCATTGACCGAGGAGGCTCTGTTTAGTATTTAGGCAACAGAACATCGCGCCCCGCTTCCGGGGGGCGCTCAGCGAGGAAACGTGAAGGAACGGTTTGGAGAACGCATTCGTCGCCTGAGGACCGAGCAGAAGCTTGGGCTCCGCGAGTTTGCCACGAAGGTCGGCATCTCGCCCACGTACCTGTCGCGCATCGAGACCTCGGAGGAGAAGGCGCCGCCCGCGGAGGACGTCATCCGCAAGATGGCCGTCCAGCTCTCCGACAGCTTCGACGAGCTGATGACGCTCGCCGGGCGCGTGTCCGAGGAGTCGCTCAACGTCATCAAGGCCGACTCGGGGATGCCGGAGTTCCTGCGCACCGTCGGCGAGCGGAAGCTGTCGGCGGAAGACCTCATGAAGCTCCTGCCCAACGAGCCGAAGAAGGGGAAGCGCTGATGACCTTCAAGGTCCCCTTCCGCTCCGACGCGCAGATCGAGAGCGCCGTTCAGGAGCTGCTGCGCCAGTACGCCAAGGCGAAGGGCGAGCCGCCGCGACCGCCGATCCCCGTCGACGCGATCGCCGAGAGCGTCCTCGGGCTCACGCTCGAGATGGGGGACCTGCGCAAGAAGCTCGGCAAGCCCGATGTGCTTGGTGCGACGTGGCTCGACGACGCGCTGGTCGTCATCGACTCGTCGCTCGAGGGAAACGAAGGCCGCTACTGCTTCACCCTCGGCCACGAGGTCGGCCACTGGCAGCTTCACCGCCCGCTCCGCGAGATGGACAAGGTCACGTTCCCGCTGTTCTCGCGCGAGCCCGGCGCCAAGGCGACGGCCGCCATCGTCTGCCGCGACGGGCAGCGCGATTCCGCTGAGATCCAGGCGGACAAGTTCGCGGCGCTGCTGCTCATGCCGGCGAGCGACGTGCGCGCGGCGGTGAAGCTGGTGACCGGCGAGCCGCTCGCCATCGACAACTTCGTCGCCCGCAAGAAGGCCGGCGAGCGCATCGCCGAGCTGCGCGACTTCGCCGCCGAAGTCATCGCGAAGGGCGGCTTCACCAACGTGTCGAACCAGGCGATGCAGATCCGCCTGGAGGCGCTGAAGCTCGTGGTCGACGGCGCCCAAGGACGCCTCTTCTGAAGTGTGGGGAGCGGTTTCGTTCGCTCTCGATGTCCCCTGTTTTGGCAACGGTAAACAGACTGGAGAACGCATGGCAAACCGCGAATGGAACCCGAAGTCCTTCTTCCGACACCTCACCCCCGACGCCCTCGACGTGCTCCTCGAGTGGGCCGCCGTGGAGCTCGCGCTGGACGGCGAGGGGCCGGTGGGCGAGCAGGTCTATCGCGGGTGGAAGGCGCTCCCCGAGGCCGAGCGCGTCGCTATCGAGACGAAGCTCCTGCCGGTGAACGACCTGTGCGGGCCACACGCGCGCCCGTACCTCGAGCGGCTGGCGCAGCAGGTCTGGACCAACGGGCACGCGCAGCTCGTCGAGGACAGCCGCGCCTGGTCGGCGCAGGACCTCGCGGTGCGTCTCTTCGTCGCTGACGAGGCGCGCTTCCTGGAGGCGCACCAGGCCCACGCCCTCGACATGATGGAGCACCTGACCGAGTTCCACGGGCGCTACCCGGTGACGCTCAAGCCGACCGCTGAGGCCAAGACGGCGATGAAGGCGGCGATGGCGAGCCACTTCCGCGAGACCGCGTTCGGCGCGCGCTGCCAGGTCGAGGACTTCGCCAACGACGAGAAGTTCGCGCTGTTCATCTTCCATGAGGACGAGGTCGCCCCGTTCGATCGCTTCAACGACAGGGGCGTCGTCGAGCCGGACTGGCAGCGCCCCGTCGTGCGGCTCGCGGCCGTGTTCCAGTTCGAGACCTCCACGCTGCTGGTGAAGGCGCCGCGCGTGGCCGAGCGCGAGAAGCTGCGCGACCTCTTCGCGCAGGTCTTCGTCGGCGACCCGAGCTACTTCGAGGACACGAACAAGAGCCCGAAGTTCTCGTTCGATCCGCTGCGTGACGATGACTTCGACTTCCCCGTGCGCGGCTTCGACAAGATCGAGGACGTGTCCATCGTGCGCGTCGTGGCCAAGCCCGCGAGCCGCGACGTGAAGCGCGTGACCGTCGAGATGAAGCCGGGCTTCACCGTGCTCGGTGTGCGCGGGCTCCTGGGGGAGCACGGCGTCGACCTCGCGAGCGACGCGATCCACGGCGTGCGGCTGCAGTTCGTCTTCGAGGGCAAGGGCCGCTCGAAGTACCGCACCGTCAGCCTGTTCAACCCGAACAACTCGAACCTCAACGACACGGAGCGCGATCGCGTCATCCGTCGCTACCTGAAGGAGTGGGGCATCGATGCCAGCGGACGACGTTCTCCCGTGGAAGCTGCTGCTCTCGAAGCTGCGGCGCAGTGACGACTCGCGCGTGAGCTACGACGAGGTGCTCCGCACCGGCTGGCAGCCGGAGCCGCTCGTCGTGCGCGAGCGCGTCCTCGAGTACGGCAAGGCCGACGACTACGAGCCGCCCGGCTGCATGCACGGCTGCTTCCCGAACGTGAACTACGACCTCGGCGCCGCCGAGGGGCTCGTGGCGGTCGCGTGCCCGGAGGAGCCGCCGTGCTGGCCGGGGTGGACGATGGTGCCGCGCTCCGAGGTCGAGGCCCTGCGCTGCCGCGCGAAAGACGTCTTCGCCAAGATCGCCGCGACCCACCGCCTGCAGCCGCTGCCGAAGCCCGTGCCCAAGCCGTTCCTCGGCGTGGGAATGACGCACCGGCGCGGGATGAACATCGGCGTCGTGTGGCTGCGCGCGCCCAAGCTCGGGTTCGAGCAGACCTGCCGCGGCCTGCGCGCCGATCTCGGCGTCGACGGCCTCGTCGTGCTGGTCGCGACGCGGCCGCCGACGTCGCTCACCGCCGCCGACAAGATCGTCCCCTTCGAGCTCGACCTCGACGCCGCGGGGCGCATCGGGCTGCCGCGCGCCATCGAGGAGCTGACGCCCGACTACCGCACGCGCGTCCTCGATGAGCCGATGCTCGACCTCGACTACGTCCACCTGCGCCTCGCGACGCGCCCGGGCGAGCGCCACGTCGTCGAGATCAACGGCCAGGACTTCGGCGGCTTTCGCAAGAGCGACCTGAAGTTCTTGCGCTTCTTGCTCCTCGCGGCGGCGCGGAAGAACGGCAAGGACGACGGCTGGCTCGACAAGTCGCGCCTGCGCGACGGCAGCGACAAGGACCCGGCGCTGAACGATCTGCGCGCCGACCTCGGCAAGTACGACCTCTACGGGCTCGGCGAGGAGGAGCGGAAGGCGCTCATCCGCGTGCAGCGCGGGACGGGCCTCATCCGGCTCGGCGTGCCGCCCGAGAACATCACGCTCGACGCCTCGCTCGCCGAGCTCACGTTCGTGGCCACGACGACCACCACGAAGAAGGACGGCACCAAGACCAAGCCGACGAAGAAGCAGGAGGAGGGGCTGCAGAATGCCGCCACCCTGCTCCGCGACTGCCGCCGCCTCGGCGCTCCTGGCGAGGTCGAGGACGCCAAGACCCCGGCGGCTACGAGTCGTCGTGGCCGTAGCGCCCCTTGAAGTTCTCGCGGAACCCGCCGCCGCTTCCTGGCTCGGGCGTCGGGAAGTCGTCGGCGGTGACGACCTTGGTCTTCTCGAAGTCGATCACCACTGCCCGCCGACGCCCGCTGTCGAAGGTGACGCGCTCGCTCTCGGCGATGACGAAGCCGCCCTGCTTCTTGCTCTCGGCGACCAGGCGCCGGAGCTGCTTCAGGTCGACCATCTCGCCGTCGTAGTCGATGCGCTTGCAGTGGGCGCGGAACGCGTCGTACGCGCTCTCGAGGTGGAGCGCGAGGCGCCCCTCGTCGAAGACGTAGTGGACCTTGTGCTTGAGGTCCCCCTGCACGGCCATCACGCCCAGCATCTCGAGGAAGTGATCGAGGGCGTTCTTCACGCCGTGATCGGTCTCGAGCACGTCGTCGAGCACCGCGTTGACGGCCGCCTCCACGCCGAGGTCGTCGGCCAGCTCGCAGCCGCAGTGCTTGGCGAACTCCTCGAAGAGGTGGATGCCGAGCAGCATGGCGGTGAGGTTCTCGACGACGCGCACCGGCACCTTGCGCCCATCGAGCAGCGCCTTGGCCACAGCGCGCGCCACCTCGAGGTCGGCGGCGAAGTCCCGCCCGAGGCAGAACTGGATGTACCGGGGCGCGAACAGCAGAAGGTCCACCGAGCGCAGCTCGCGGTACGCCTGGCGTGCTCCGGGCTTCTCGGCGAGCGTCGTCTTGTCGGGGTTCGACGTGATGATGCGCTCGAGCAGCGCAGACTCCGTAGGCCGCGTCTCGCCCGCGACGCAGACCGGCGCCTGGAGCTGGTAGCTCACGACCTTGAGATCGGGGCGACCGCGCTCCTCGACCTCGCCCCGGTAGAGGCGGCGCAGGTAGCGGTGCAGCGTGTTGAGCCGCTGCCGCTGCATGTCGTAGGGCTTGTACTCGTCAATGAAGACCGGCACCGAGCGCGACGACGACAGCAGCTTCAGGAGCGCGAACTCGGTCTCGGTCGCGCTGTAGGGCTCCGCGTCGCGAACGCCGAACAGCGGCCACATGATGTCGATGCACACGCTCGACTTGCCCGAGCCCTGCGTGCCCCAGACGAAGAGCGTCGGGAACGTTCCGACCTTTTCCATGAACCGCGGCTTCACCGGCGTCGCGAAGAACCAGCCGAGGATGGGCAGGATGACCTCGGGCTTGTTCACGAACGGCAGATGCTTGAAGACGGTCGAGGCCACCTCGAGGAACGTGTCCTCGTCGCAGTCGACGTACGAGATGCGCTTGTCGAGCGAACCACCGCTCGGGACGTACAGGACGGGTGCCGGTTCCATGAAGCCTTCCTTCCCGATGGCGCCGGCGGGACCGAGCCAGACGTGGTGCTCGCCCTTCTTGTAGTCGCCGAGCATGTTGGAACCCGGGCGCCGAGGGACGTCCCGCCGTGCGAGCACACGGAGGAGTCCCTGGACGTTGTTGTCGCTGCCGGTCCACTGGAGGTCGGCGGACGGGAGCTGGCGAATGAGGTCGCGCTTGCTGTGGAACGACGACAGTGGGAAGCGCAGGTTCGGGACGCGCCCACCCCGGTCGGTGTTCGCGTAGCCGAGGATGAGCTCTCCTTCCTCGGTCTCCACGCGCGTCGTCGGCTCGATGGTGAACGACGAGATGACCTTCGACTCGCCGCGCGCGGTCATGCAGTAGTAGCAGGACGCGTCCTCGAAGATCGCGCCCTCCATGTCCTCGTCGCTGTTCTCGGGATCGGTGCCCTCGCCGTCCTCGCGCGCGGGCGTGGTGGCTGCTTTGGCGACCGCCTTGCGGAGGTCCTTGGCCTTGAGCCCGAAGCGCTTCTCGACGGCGCCGAGGTACTTCGACTGCACCGACGGGTCGCGGTGCGCGATGGCGTCGAGGATGGGCTTGAGCCGGTACTCCAGCTCGCGCGCGGGCGTGTCGGCCGGCACGGCTTCGATCGCCTTCTCGATGTCGAAGACGACGTCGTAGAGGTCGCAGCGAGCGGAGGGCTCGACGTTCACCTTGCAGAAGCCGATCTTCTGGAGCGAGTGGCACGGCGGCGCGATGGAGCCGTCGGCGCGCGCGGTGGCGAGCACCTTCTCGTGGGCCTTCGCGATGTACCGCACGCCGTCGCGGCCGCGCAGCTTGCCCATCCTCTCGCCACGGCGATCCCACTCGAGGATCAGCTCGGTGAGCTCGTCGAGACCGAGGCCCTTGTGCGCGAAGAAGCGCACCATGTCGAAGATGGCGACGCTGCGGTCTTCCGCGCCGTGGTCCCAGAGGCGCTGCACCGGACCGCACATCTCGACCGGGTGCTCCCAGTCGTACTCGCCCTCGGGCGTGCGCTTCGCCTTGATGGTGCCCGGCGCGGGCACGTTGCCAACGACCGGCAGCGACACGCGCGGGGCCGCCACGGGCAGCGTGGGCTCGGGTTCGACGTCGAGACGCGCGAGGAGCCTCTCGTCCTCGACGCGGTCGAAGCCGGAGAGCGCGGCGCTCACGCGGTGCGGGCGGTCGCCTTGGCCGTCGCCCTTGTGGCTGACCGTGCCGATGACCTTGATGATGCGGGCGACGTCGTGGATGGAGTCGACGTGGACCGCGTCGGTCTGCGCGCGCTCGCGGACCTTCGTCTCGAAGGCCTTGAGCCCCGCCTGGAGCCGCTCGCGGCGCTCACCTTCGAGCGCGGTGGGCGGCAACGCGAACCAGAGCTGCGCGCCGTTGCCACTCATCATCAGGCGCGGGCGCACGAGCCCCTCGGACTCGCACCATGCGATCGCGTTGTTCGCGGCGGCCATCGCCAGCGCCAGCTCGGCGTCGGTGCTGGCGGTGTCCTTGGGGCGTACCGGGTCGAGATCGATGACCGTCGCGGTGATGACCTCGATGTCCTTGCGGCCCGCGCCGGTCTTGAGCGGGCGTACGACGTTCGGCGCGGCGTCGAAGAGGCGGCGTGGGCGCGGCTGGATGCCGACGTAGACGTTCCCGATGGCGTTGGTGCGCACGCACTCGCGAACGAAGGCCTCCTCGTCGTCGAAGAAGCCGATGCCGATGATGCCGCCAGCGGGCCGGATGACGCGCACCTCCGAGACGCCGTGTGCGCCGTGGGCGAGCCAGCGCCAAGTGGCTCGGATGGTGCTCTCGTCGGGGCCGAGCGCGCTCATGCGGCTCCCTTGCGCGTGCCGAGCTTCGACGCAGGCACGCCCAGCACCTCGGCGTAGAGCTTCCGGCGCTCGAGGTGGTGGCGACGCAGGAGCGGCACCTTACGGTCGACGAAGTCGAACAGGGCGGCGTCGGTCTTCTCAGCGTGCGGGCGCATCAAGCGCCCGAGGCGCTGCACGGTGCGACCGCGCGCGCGGCCGGGGTACGCGAGGAACACGCGGGAGAGGCGCGGCAGGTCGAGGCCTTCGTCGGCGAGGCTGGTGGCGACGATGACCGCCAGCTCCCCGGCGCGGGCGCGATCGAGCAGCTCCTTGCGGACCGCGCGCTTGACCTCCCCGGTGAGCACCGCCGCCGAGACGCCCTCGGCCTCGATGGCCTCGGCGAGCGTGTGGCAGTGGTCGATTCGGCCGGAGAGCACGAGGCAGACATGGCCGGCATGGGCTTCGCGAGCGACGTGCTCGACGATGAGCGCGTTGCGCGCGGGATCGCTCGCGACGGCGGCGAGCATCGGCGCGTAGTCCTCGGCGCCGGTGTAGAGGTACGTGAAGTCCGTCTCCACGCTGTGAATGTCGGGCACCGTGAGGACGCCCGCCGCGACCAGCTCGTCGTGCGTGACGGTGACGAGCGGCGCGCCCATGAACAGGTCGAGCAGCGCGGTCAGCCCATCTTCGCGCTCAGGCGTCGCGGTGAGCCCGAGGCGGTAGCGCGCGGGGCAGCGATCGACGACCGTGTGGAACGTGCTCGCGGCAACGTGATGGGCCTCGTCGAGGATGAGCAGGCCGAAGCCGCCGAGGAAGGCGTCGAGCTTCGATGGCTCCCAGCGCACCAACGCCTGGATGACCGCGACGGTCACGGGCGCCGGGTGCTCCTCTCCGTCTCCGATCAGCCCGGCCTCGAGGCCGAGCTTGTCCTTCAGCTCCCCGAGCCACTGCTCGGCGAGGTCCAGCGTGTGGACGAGGATGAGCGTCGGCGTGCGCAGCTTGGCGATCGCCCCCATGCCCACGCGCGTCTTGCCGCCGCCGCACGGGATGACGACCGTGCCCTGCGTGACCTTCGCGAGCTTCTCGACCGCCGCCGACTGGTAGTCGCGGAGGCCGAGCGCGGGCACGTCGAGCGTCGCTTCGGGCAGCACGCGAGCGTCCTCGCAGGCGACGATGAGCCCGTCCTGCGCGGCCGCGCGCCGGAGCACGTGGATGGCGCCGCGCGGGAGGCGCAGCTCGCCTGCGCGCTGCTCGACGAAGCACACTGTCTCGAGCTCGGCGCCGGGGTTCAGCCCGAGGCGAAGGCGGTCGAGGAACGCGGGATTCGGGAACGACAGCATTCGGCACAGGCGCTCGACGACCTTCGGCGGCACCTCGCGGGCGTCGAGCGTCAGCGCCGCATCAACTCGCGCGCGCATAGGCAGCCTCCTCGAGGAAGCGGGTGATGTTCTCGACGCGCCGGGTGGTGAGCATCGGCGGCAGGCTCTTGAGGAACTTCTTCCCGTAGCCCTTCTCGGCGATGCGCTTGTCGAGGATGACGGCGACGCCCACGTCCGTCTTGCAGCGGATGAGGCGACCCACACCCTGGCGCAGCGCGATGATGGCGAGCGGCACCAGATAGTTGTCGAACGCGCGCGGATCGCGCTCGCAGATGGCGTCGATGACCGGGTCGTCGGGCGGCGGGAACGGCAGCTTGTCGATAACGAGCCCGGTCAGCGCCTCGCCCGCGACGTCGATGCCGGTCCAGAAGCTCTCGGTCCCGAGGAGGATGGAGCCGACGTCCTCCTTGAAGAGGCGCGTCAGCTCCGCGCGCGGAAGGTCGCCCTGGCGCAGAACGCGGTGCTCCCGCCCATCGAGCCGCTCGTAGACGGCGTTCAGGTTCCGGTACGACGTGAAGAGGCCCAGCGTGCGGCCGTCGCAGGCGTCGACCACGTGCTGGAAGATGCGCGAGGCCTCGTCGATGAAGTCGGCGTCGCGCGGATCGGGCAGCCGCTCGGGCACGACGAGGAGCGCCTGGGACGCGAAGTCGAACGGCGTCTCGGCGACGACCTCGAGCGCGCCCTCGGGCACGCCGAGCTCGCGGCGGACGAAGTCGAAGGTGCCCGAGGTGGTGAGCGTCGCGCTCACGAGCGACACCGACGGGCAGCGAGCGAACAGCTCCGCGCGCAACAGATCGCTCACGTCGATGGGCTTCGACCGGAGCTTGGTGCGCCCCTTGTTGTCGACGTCGAGCCAGTACACGCAGGCGGGGTTCGATTGCGCGAGCCCCTCGGAGAGGCGCGCGGCGGCTGTCGTCGCGTTCTTGGCCAGGTTGCGCGCGGTGGCGCGCTCCTTCTTGTCCGCGAGCTCGTCCTCGGCGCGGGCTTTAGCGAGCGCCACGAGCTTGCCAAGGGCGCGCTGGAGGGCAGCGTCGTTGGCGAAGGCCGGCGCCTTGAGCCGCTTCTTGTGCCGGGGTGAGCGGGCGAAGTCGGCGAGCGCCGCGAACAGGCGCTGCGCCTCTTGGCGAAGCTCGCCGGCGAGCTGTTTGTTCCCGAGGTCGGCCGCAGCCGACGCGAGCCGCCCGAAGGTGTGCTCCGACAGCGTGAAGCCGAAGAACTCGCGGGCGATCTCCGCTGCCTCGTGCGCCTCGTCGAGCACGAGCAGGTCGAACGCGGGCAGCACGAGGTCTTGCCCGGTCGCCTGGCGCACGGCGAGGTGCGCGAAGAGCATGTGGTAGTTCGTGACGACGATGTCCGCGCCCTGCGCCGTGGCCTTCGCGCGCTCGGCGTAGCAGTCGTCCCGGAACGGGCAGCCGTCGCCCTTGCACTCCTCGGAACCGACCGAGAACTTCGACCAGACCTGAGCGTGCGGGATGAACGCCAGCTCGGAGACGTCACCCGTCTTCGTCGCCTCGGCCCACGCGAGCACCTCGTCGACCTGTCGTTGCTGGTCGTCGAAGTAGAGCCCACGCAGCTCGCCGCGCGCTTCGCTCTCGGCCATGCGGTCGAGACAGACGTAGTTGTTGCGCCCCTTGAGGAGCGCGAACGTGAACGGCCACGGCAGCACGCTCGCGAGCATCGGCAGGTCCTTCCTGACGAGCTGCTCCTGCAGCGCGATGTTCGCGGTCGCGATGACGACACGCTTCTTCTCGTGGTGCGCGTGGTGAACGGCCGGCACCGCGTACGCGACCGACTTGCCGGTTCCGCACGGCCCTTCGCCGAGGGCGTGACGCCCGCCGCGCATGGCCTCGTCGACCATGCGGGCGAGCGCCACCTGGCCCTCGCGCATCTCGTAGCCGGGGAACCGCGAGGCGAAGAGCCCGCCGTCCCCGAAGACCTCGGAGAGGTAGTCATTCATCGGTGGCTCCTCGCGGCTCGCTCAGGCGAAGGGATCGACCTCGGTCTCGGCGGCGGCGGGCGCGGCGCTCTCCGTCTGGAGCTGCTCGACGAACGCGCGCGCCTTCTCCACCTGCGACGTCGGCAGGTCCTTGATGCGCTGGACGCCGAACTTCGCGAGGAACTTGTCCGTCGCCTCGCGCGGCAGCGCCTTGAGCGCAGTGACGAGCCCCTGCGCGACGTTGGGGGCCACGGTGCCGTCGCCCTTCGCGTCGCTCTTCTTGTCGTAGCTGTCGAGCGACTGGCCACCCTTCGCGCCGCCGCTGTCCCCCTCGCCGGAGTAGAGCTTCGCGAGGTCGTGCTGCGGGAGCGCCTGGAAGGCCTTCTGCTGCTCGACCGAGAGCTGGTGCTCCGGGAGGATCGAGTACGTGGTCTTCGGGTCCTTCGCGGCGCCGTGGCGCTGGATCTCGAAGGCCCACTTCTCGAGGCCGTACTTCTCGCGGACGCGGACGAGGTCCTTGAAGAACATCACGCCCTGCTCGAGGACCTTCACCTCCTTCGAGTCGTAGAGGGCGACGTTCAGCGCGACGCGCAGCGAGGCCTTCGTGCCAGCGGCCTTCATCTTCTCGTCGACCTCGACGTACTTGCCGTCGACGAAGGCCACCTCGCGCGGGTGCGGCTCACCCAGGAAGACGACGACGGCCTTGTCGCCATCGCCCGCGAGCTTGAGCCAGAGCGAGCCGCCCTGGTCGTGCTTCTTCGCCATCTCTTCGGTCTGCTGCCACATGCTGTTCGCCATTGGTCACTGCTCCTTCTTGTTGGGGTTGTTGGTGGTGCTGCTGCTGTCGGTGGTCGTGTTGCGGGTGCTGCGTCGCTCGCGCCGGTACACGGCGATGAGCTGCGTGCCGTCGGCGGCCTCGCCGGCGTCTTCGAGGTGGAAGTCCGCGCCGAGCTCGACGACGTCGTTCAGTTCCCAGCGTCGGAAGAGGCCCGGCAGGCGGATGAAGTCCTCGTCGCCGGGCAGGTTGAGGATGGGGATCGGTTCGCGGGTCATCTCGGTGCGTCCTCCGTGCGGTTCAGGGGGCCTGTGGGTGGGAAAAGCGGTCCGCTTGCGCGAAACGGGACAGCGATCTCGCGAGGTGCTTCTTCAGGCGGGCTACGGCGCGCTGGACGCGCTTGCGCCCGCTGTCGGTGGCGAGCCCCAAGCGCTCACCGACCTCACGTCGCGACTCGTCCAGGACCAGCACGGCGATGAGCAGCTCCGCGTCTTCGCCGACCACGGGCTCGAGCCACGCGCGCAGCACGGCGACGTCCTCGTCGAACGAGAGTCCCGGCGTGAGGCCGAGCGCGGAGCCGTGTTGGGTCTCGGCCCAGCGCTTGAGCGAGGCCTTGTCGAACCAGCTCGCGATGCCGTCGTCCTCGTCCGCGTCGTTCGAGGTGGACATCTCCTCGTGATCGACGCGCAGCCCATCGCTCGCCGGCAGCCACGTGCGCTTGCGTCGGTACATCACGTCGCGCTCGGTGCTGCGCACCAGCGTGGCCGCGACGCGATGAACCGTCGTGAGGTCGAGGCGTTCCACCAGCTCGGTGAACGCGCGCGCGATCTCCGCGACGAGCTCGTCGGGCTCACCGTTGAAGTGGCGAACGCGACGCCCGTAGACGCCGGTGAGGCCGGGCCACAGCCCGAGCCACAGCAGCCCGCTCGCAACGTCGTGGTGCTCGCGCTGCTGCACCATCGCGACGAGCGTGGCGAGGAGGCGATCCTTTGCTTCGCCGTCGCCGCGCGCGTTCACGAGGTGGTCGACGACCTTCTCCGCGTCGTCGAACCCGGCGAGCACCGGGTGTTGGGCCTTGGCTTGTTGGAACGACTGCTCTGCCTGAAGAGTACGAACGGAACGATCGAGGCCTGCGTGCAGGGCCTCCCAGCTCGCGCGCATGACGCGCCGCCTTTCCGGCGGGCGTCAGGCGCTCCTTGGGGCCGTGGTTAGGGCGTCATGCGCTCCGTTGAACTGGTGGTGAGGGCGAGGCCGCGGGCTACGCGGCGCTCACGCTCGAGAGCGCGCGTTCGCGGGCGTCGGCGGCGTCGGCTTGCGCGACGCCAGGACGTTCAGCGTCCGGCAGCGATCGCGGTAGCAGGTGACGGCGACCGTGCTGTCGCCGCTGACGACGACCTGCATGTCGCCGCGCCGGATGGTGAGGCCGTCGCGATCGAGCTTGGCCAGCAGGGCGCCGCAGGCCTTGCAGCGGCAGTCGTTGGTGAGGGTGGGTCGTCTTCATGGGCTGTTCTGCCCGGGCTCGCGCGGGTTCGGTCGCGAGCACGGGGAGACCATCGGTGGCGAGGGGATGGGGGGATCGAGGGTGGGAATGGGCCTCGACTCCGGGATGGGCTCCCCCCATCCCCCCGGGCGCTGCGCTCGGGCGGCGTGGCGCTCGGGCGGCGTGGCGCTCGGTCGACCTCGGAGGCCCCCCTCCGCACCTCCCGGCGGATCATCACAGCGCGTCGCTAGCGTCTGCGGCGGTCGAGCCCTTCAGGCCGGGACTGATGGACAGCACGGGGACGGTCCCGTCCCGCCGTTCTGTCCAGTCCTTTCCCTTCTCTTCTTCAATACTTACGTATCTCTTCTCTCTCCTGGACAGCGCTCCGAGGGGTAGGTCTACCTTTGCGGCCTTCGATTTTTCTTCGAGGGCGCCTTCGAGCGGTCGGCCCTTCGCAGAAGATCTCGCGCGGCGAGGTTGCACCTTGTCGTCGGACGCCGTCCGCCGTCCCGCGGGCGGCTAACCGCCTGCCATCACAGGAGAAACATGCCCCTCGCGACGCGCGTTGGGACAGCTTCGGCGTGTCCATCGGTCCCGGGGCGTTCTGCACGAAAGCTGTCCCGCTTTCGTCGGGCGCGACCGCTTTCCCCGGGCATGAGCACCGAGCAGCCGATACCCGATGACGCGAAGGCGTGGCGCCCGCTGCAGAGCCCCGAGGAGCGCGAGGCCCTGGTCCTCGAGTTCCAGCGCCTCGCCGCCCGCCTCGTCCAGGCGCAGCTCATCTCGACCACCACCTCGTCGCGGCTTGTGCGCTCGATGAACCGCGAGCGGCGCACCACCGAGGACCGCCGCAACAAGCTCGCCCAGCTCGTGCTCGACGTCCTCCTGAGCCTCGACGACGGCACGCTGAAGGAAGGGCAGCACTTCGTGCGGCAGGACGGCGACCGCGTTGCGCTGCACCTCGCGTCGCTCGGGCCCGCGCTCTACCGGGTCAAGCGGCTCGAGGTGTCTTCCGCCGAGCTGCGCAGCCTGCTCACGTTCGGCTGGCGGCACTTCCGCGACGTCCTCGTCTCTCGCTCCGGCCGCGCCCGCTTCGGCGCCGACGACGATCGCCGCCGCGTCATCGTCCTGCACGAGCCCAGCGCGCGCGAATTCGTCGGTGCTCGCAAAAAGGCTGTCCCGTTTCGCTGAGCGGCACCGCGTTTCCCACCTGTCGGCCCCTCCTTGGCGCCGACGAGGAAGCGCATGGCCATCAAGGACCTCGTCAGACCGGAGCTGCCGCCGCCGACACCGGCCGCAGAGCGCCCGCCCAACATCACCTGCGAGAAGTACACGCGGGGCGAGGACGGCAAGCGCTGCATCCACTTCCAGCAAGGCGGCACGTGCGCCTTGCCCGACGAGTTCGTCTGCACCGAGTGGCAGAAGCACAACGGGCCGAACAAGCGCACGCTGCCCGTCGTCGCAGCTGCGCCCGTCGTCGAGCATGCGCCGGCACCGAAGCCCGTCGCGCGCGACCTGTTCGGCAACCCGCTGCCCGAGGTCGCGCAGCCCGCGGCGAAGGCCTCGACGCCGCCTGCGCCGATGGCGCTCGGCCCGAAGCCCGACGCCGACGCGCAGCCCGCAGTCGACGTCGATCAGCTTGCGGTGGCTCACCACCGAGGACATCGAGAGCTTCAAGGCGCTTCGGCGTCGAGGTGCTGCTGCACTCGGAGACCCTGGCGGACGTGGCTGGTGCCCGCGTACACGGGCCGCGAGCGCAAGGAGATCACCCCCGAGCACGCCGCGACGCTCGCCCGCGTCATGAGCGTGTTCCCCGGATCGCACGTCGTCTCGTTCGAGAAGACCGCGAAGACCAACAACCCTGAGCGCCGAGAGCGCCCCCTCGAGGAGCGCTCATGACCACCGTCGCCCCATTCAAGAACCAGCATCTCAGTTACAGCAGGCTCTCGAGGTTCGAGACCTGCCCGCTCTCGTACCGCCTGCACTACATCGATAAGCAGCAGGCCGAGCCAGGGCTGCCGCTCCGCTTCGGCAAGACCATCCACGCCGTCCTCGAGCGCCTCATCAAGGAGGTCGTCGACGACGAGCGCACGGGCCCGCTCTCCGAGGAGCGTGCCATCGAGCTCTACCGCGAGGCGTGGGGCGCCGAGCAGCTCACCGGCATGGACGTCTTCGCCGAAGGGCTCGCCATCCTCCGGCGCTTCATCGCCGAGCAGGGCGTCGTCGACCACCGCGACGTCCTTCGCCATCGAGAAGGAGTTCCGGCTGCCGGTCGGGCCCTTTGGAGGTCCTGGGCTTCATCGACCGCGTCGACTGGATCGACGACGAGACCGTCGAGGTCATCGACTACAAGACCAACCACCAGCTCTTCACCCGCGACGAGGTCGACACCTCGTGCAGATGAGCCTCTACGAGGTGGCGGTGCGCCGCCCTGGCCGTGGGCGAAGAAGGTGAAGCTGACCTTCTGGATGCCAGCCACGGCGTCCGGCAGGTGACGACGCGCACCGAGGAGCAGCTTCGCCGACGCGCTCGCCTACGTCGAGACGCT